>CP070728.1:2254236-2265586 GCA_020351025.1 Planctomycetota bacterium | reverse complement strand
TGTCGACTATTGATGAATACACCCGTGTCAACAGACCCCCTAATATATACCCGGATTACAGCGGGACTCTTATTCCGCCGAACATTGCACCACTTAATTTTATCGTCAAAGAGAAGGCGAGCCGCTATTATGTGAAGATATCCTCGACGAACGGCAATAGCATTAATGTCTTCAATAAAACGGGGCGAATCTTAATTCCCAGCGGCCCTTGGAAGAAGTTGCTAAGTGCCAATCGAGGGCAGAAGTTCTATTTTGACATTTACACTAAAGATAAAACCAATCAATGGACTCGCTTCGAAACTATTACAAGTGAAATCGCCAGCGAGGATATCGATGATTACCTCGTTTACAGGAAGATCCATCCTGTCCATAATGGCTGGAGGAGAATGGGGATTTATCAGCGCAACTTGGGCAATTTCGATGAATCGCTTGTACTGGACAACAGATTTCATGAGGGCGTATGTCTTAACTGTCATACGTTTTACAAGAACCAAACAGACAAAATGTTAATCGATATCCGCAGCGAGAAATATGGCAGCAGCGCCATTCTAATCGAGGATAAAAAGGCCAGCAAAATCGGGACAAAGTTCACATATATCTCCTGGCACCCCAGCGGCCGGCTGGCAGCATACTCTGTCAATAAGGTACATCAGTTTTTCCACACCGCCAGAAATGAGGTTCGCGGCGTCGTTGACATGGATTCCCTGCTGGCTTACTACCTTGTTGACTCGAAGGCTGTAAAGACTTCACCGGCGCTTTCAAAAAAGAACCGCCTAGAAACATATCCTGCCTGGTCTCCGGATGGCCGTTATCTGTATTTCTGCAGCGCTCCCATGCTGTGGTCGGACCGCAACAAAATACCCCCTGAGCAATACGACAAAGTTAGATACGACCTGCTCAGAATAAGTTACGACGTTGAAAAAGACCGGTGGGGGGATTTGGAAACCGTACTTTCTGCGCAGGACACAGGCCTGAGCATCCTCCAGCCAAGGATTAGCCCCGATGGCCGTTGGTTATTGTTCTGCATGTCCAATTATGGCTCCTTCCTCGTCTACCATCAAAGCAGTGATTTATATCTGATGGACCTAAAAACTGCACAGCAAACCGGCCAGTATAAATACCACTGGCTGGATATCAACAGCGACCAAAGTGAATCCTGGCACAGTTGGTCCAGCAACAGCCGATGGATTGCCTTCAGCAGTAAAAGACAATACGGCCTGTTTACCAGGATTTATCTCAGTTACGTCGATAAGACCGGCAAAGTACATAAACCCATTTTACTTCCACAAAAAGACCCTACATTTTACGACTCCTGCCTATATACATTTAGTGTCCCGGAACTTGTCGTCGAGCCCGTCAAAGTTACAAAAGATAAACTGGGGCGTGTTGTTCGCAGCGCTCGCAAAATCTCCGTCGATATGCCTATAACAATGGCCACACCCAGAGTTGGGGCACCTCCTGAACCATGGCAGGAGCGGGAATAATACCCTAATAACCTATCTATTATAATCCTGAAATAACAATCTACACACTATATCTGCTCAGCTTGCTAAGGAAAGTGTGCATTCGCCCGCTGGGCACGCTATAATGTCCTTATAACTCGAGAATACAGTTTCAAAAAACCCTATTAGATTAGATAGACAATGCTAAATTTGCCTCGGAAACTAACAAGTCAAAACCTTGGCCAGCTATCTCAAAGCCTTATCTTTTTTGTTCTGTTCTACCTATACCTCTGGCTCAAAATAAACCCACACCTTATCTACCACGGCGGTGGAATCATTACAAATTTCCCCGTTTTTTACCGCACCTGGGCCTTCTTCCTCCAGTTTGCCTCATACCCGGGCGGTCCTGTCGAATACCTCTCGGCCTTTCTATCTCAGTTCCTATATTTCTCCTGGGCGGGCGCTATCGTTATAACAGTAGTCGCATGCGTGATTTGTGCATGCACAGATAACTTTATCAAAGCCGTAAAGGCCCATCGATTTCGCTGGCTTCGTTTCATACCACCTCTACTTATACTAATAACTTACAATAGATATACATATCACTTTGTCACCATGATGGCTCTATCGATAGCGTTATTCTTTGTATATCTATACCTTAAAGCCACCCAAAAAAGTAAGCTGGTTAGTTTGATTGTTTTTGGGGTTCTGTCTGTAATCGTATATTACATCGCCGGGGCTGCGTATTTACTCTTTGCGACTCTGTGTGCTATTTACGAATTGCTCTTTAGCCGCCGGTGGCAATTGGCAATAGTATATCTGTTATCAGCTGCTGTTATACCCTACGCTGAAGGCACCCTTACATTTAGCATAAGTATTAACGATGCCTTTACCAAGTCGCTACCTTTGTCCTGGGAAATTACCAAATATGAAAGTTATAAAATCGCAATAATAATGCTTTACATACTTTACCTGCTCCTGCCATCGACCATGCTTGGTCTGGGACTTTGGCGGGCTCTTGTTAGGAACCAGCCAAGCTTAGCACAGCAACAAGTTAATTCACGTGAAGCAAAATCAGACAAGTTAAAGAAAAAGATTAAGAAAGCACCACGCAAAAAAAGGCTACGCTCAAGAAAACCATTATGGCATACTGATTCGCCACTACTGCGATGGTTTATTGGAACATCCCTGTTATTAATAATTGCCGGCTCCCTTACCCTTTTCTCACATGACAAAGTTCAGAAAACCGTGCTTGAGGTTGACTACTATGCCTACCACCGGATGTGGCCAAAGCTGCTTCGAGCTGCCCGCCGCCAGCCAAGTAGTTATTTTATAGTCCATGCGGCCAATAGGGCTATGCACCATACTGGTCAGCTCGGTTCTGAGATGTTCTACTTTTATCAAACACCACATACCTTGTTTCTGACTATCGAAGAGCACATTGAAGCATACTGGAAGAAATTCGACGTGTACCTTGAACTCGGTCACGTCAACAAGGCCGAGCACGAATTGGTTGAATCCCTCGGTTCAGTCGGAGAGCATCCCCTAATCTTAAAACGCTTAGCTTTCATAAATATGGCCAAGGCAAATTACAGTGCTGCCAGGATTTACCTTGGACTGCTTAGTAAAACTTTATTTCAGGCTGATTGGGCCAATAGCTACCTGGACCGCCTTAAAGACCACCCCAACCTCTCTAATGATGACCAAATTCTGCGTTTGCGGCGAATGATGGTAGAGGAGGACCGTACTTGGGAGGTCTTTGAAAACGAGCAGATTATGTTAGAACTGTTAGGCAAAAACAGGAAAAACCGTATGGCCTTTGAATACCTCATGGCATGGTACCTGCTGACAAAGCAACTCGATAAGTTCGTACAGAACCTTGACCGACTGAACGATTTTGATTATTCACAGCTTCCCCGGCATTATGAAGAAGCAATTCTGTTGTACATATCTGACAGAAAGAAACCGGTAAACCTGCACGGTCGCCAGATTAGCCTCGATTCGCAGCACCGATTTGAAAACTTTAAACATATCCTTGCTTATTACAGAGGTAACATACAAACAGCTTACGGTAACCTATCAAGGAGCCATCGCAATAGTTATATGTTTTACTACATTTACGGTCTTCCCAAATGAAGATAAATTATCGATATTTATACACAATATCAATCTTTGCAGCAGCATCCGCAATTGCATCGGGTTACGCTCTTTGGAATAACAAAGACACGATTAAAGAGTACACCTCCATTGACCGACCCGCCAAAATCTTTCCCGAATATTTTGGGACTATCATTCCTCCGAACATCGCACCTCTAAACTTCCTGGTACGAGAAGATGGAACAAACTATTGCATAAAAATCTACTCCAAACAGGGTCAGACCATAGAGGTCTTCACTCAATCACCGAAGATTATGCTTCCTGAGGACCCGTGGCACCGGCTCTTAAATAACAATCGAGGAGAGCAACTCTATCTTGATATTTTTGTAAAAAAAGGGAATGGCAAATGGAACCGATTCCGTACCATTACCAATAACATCGCCACCGACAGCATTGATAGTTTTTTGGTATATAGGAAGATACCCCCGGTACACAACATCTGGAGGCAAATGGGAATCTATCAGCGCAATCTGGGCAACTTCGATGAATCCATCGTGTTGCATAATAGACATTTTCAGGCTGGCTGCATTAACTGTCACTCGTTTTGCCAAAACCATCCCAACAAAATGTTAATCGGCATCCGCAGCCAAGAATACGGTAGCAGCACGCTGCTGGTCGAGAATAATATCGTCAACAAAATCGGGACAAAGTTCTCATATATCTCCTGGCACCCGAGCGGCCGATTAGCAGCATATTCTATCAACAAACCAGGCCAGTTCTTCCATACCGCCAGAAATGAGATTCGCGATGTTATTGACCTCGATTCCCTGCTGGCTTACTACCTCGTTGACTCCAGAACTGTAAAAGTCTCTTCACAGCTTTCCAAAAAGGAACGCTTAGAAACATACCCTACATGGTCTCCGGATGGCAACTACCTGTATTTCTGCAGCGCACCTAAGCTGTGGGACAACCGAAACGTGGTGCTCCCAGAGCACTATAAGGCAATAAAGTACGACCTGCTGAGAATTAGCTATGATGTTGAAAAAGACCAATGGGGCGAAGTAGAAACTGTACTTTCAGCCCAGGATACTGGTCTTAGCATACTCGAGCCGAGAATTAGCCCGGATGGCCGTTGGCTGCTGTTTTGTATGTGCGACTACGGTTGCTTCCCCGTTTATCAGGAAAGCAGCGACCTATACCTGATAGACCTAAAGATCGCACTGCAAACCAGCCAGTCTAAATACTATCGACTGGATATCAACAGTGAGCAAAGCGAGTCCTGGCATAGCTGGTCCAGCAACAGCCGATGGATTGCCTTCAGCAGCAAAAGGGACTATGGCGTATTTACCAGAATATATCTCAGCCATGTCGATAAGACCGGCAAAGTACATAAACCCATTTTACTTCCACAAAAAGACCCTACATTTTACGACGCCTGCCTATATACATTTAGTGTCCCGGAACTTGTCGTCGAGCCCGTCAAAGTTACAAAAGATAAACTGGGGCGCGTTGTTCGCAGCTCTCGCAAAATCTCCGTCGATATGCCTATAACGATGGCCACGCCGAGGCTTGGGGCACCGCCTGAACCATGGCGGGAGCGGGAATAACCCACTGACAAACCATCTTACCCGTGAAGCCGCTTTTCAATAAAACTTAAGACTGACAGATATGCTTGCTTTTTGCGATAACTAAGCTTAAAATAAGCCATTAATTATTTACGTTAACTGGCACAGAGTTGACCGAAGCACGAACCTGAGGACACAACAAAGCCATAGATAATTTGTAAATAGTGGTGGAACAAAAATGACCGTAAACTTAGAAATTCGCCAACTCGAATCGGATTTAGCAACTGAAATCTACATTTCAGCAACCCCCAGTGGGAAAACACCCCTGCGGGAGCAATCGCAGGAATTCTTCTCAGCTATTCGAGATACGCTGAGTTCAAAAAAAGCACATATCCTCCAGGAGCGCATCTTCGCCTCCCAAAGCGGAATGGAAACTCTCTCTGAGGTACGGTCAAAAACCTATGGTGCTCTTGACGATGGAGTTGCCCCGAGTTTTTTGGTCTGCAAAGAAGGAATGTCCGGGCCCTTTGCCGGGACCCAGGTCCACGCAGTTAAAAGTGACATTCGTCCGGAAGCGATTGATTCACAAGGCAAACTCTGCGGACGCATCCTTCGCTTGCCGGGCCGGGTCTATCTTACACTCTCGCAGATTTCTGCCCCCCAGTTCACTAACAATATCGAACAGGCAAGGGCTATACTCGAACAGGCCGAATCAATCCTCAAAAAATTCGGGACAGATTTTTTCTCTGTACCCCGCACCTGGATGTGGCTCGGCGATATCCTCTCTTGGTACGACGATTTTAATGAGGTCAGAAATAAATTTTTCACCGAGCGGGGTTTAATCGGCGAAGGCACCCGACAATCACTGCCTGCCAGCACAGGAATAGGCCTCAGCCCTGCCGATGCAGGCAAATGCGCAATGGACCTGGCAGCCGTATTGGAGCCGACGGATTCAATTCAGTACCTGCCGGCAGTGGGAAAACAGCAATGTGCATTGGAATACGGCTCAGCCTTCTCGCGGGCCTCAAAAGCAATCACACCTGCTGGAACTACCGTATTTGTCTCGGGAACCGCCTCTATCGATGTCACAGGTGCAACGACAAATATTGGCGATGCAACAGGCCAAATCAATACTACCATTGAAAATGTCCGGGCTGTTCTTAAAGATATGAATTGTCGGGATGAGGATGTTGTGCAGGTCGTTGCCTACTGCAAGACTGTTGAGGTTGAGAAGATACTTAACGGCCTAAAGAGCAATCTCCCCTGGCCATGGCTCACCGCAATCTGCGACATCTGCCGACAGGACCTCCTCTTCGAAATAGAAGCCACCGCCACCCCGCGAGCTTAGCGACCTGATTCGGGTGGTTCAAATTTGTAGCCTATCCCCCTAATAGTGCGAATGAACGTCGGCCTGTGCTGGTCCGGCTCAATCTTACTTCTCAGCATCGTGACAAAACGGTCAATGCTACGAGGTGCAACAAAACAATCATAGCCCCAGACTGCATTTAATATCTCATCACGAGTAAGCGCACGACCCGCTTTCTTCACAAAATACTCCAGAAGTTCGAACTCCTTCGGTGAAAGCTCGATTTCCTCGCCTCGATATGTCAGCTTTCTCCCGGCTATATCAAGCCGGTATTTGCCAAATTCGTAAACATCCTGCTCGCCTTGTCGCCTGCGTCTCAAAAATGCCGCCGACCGGGCAAGAAGCTCCTTTATACTGAATGGCTTGGTGACGTAATCATCAGCTCCCAAATTCAAGCCAAGCACTATATCCGATTCCTGCCCCTTGGCCGTAAGCATTATTATCGGCATATCTAAATTTTCCTGGCGGATTAGCCTGCACACTTCGTATCCGTTTATCTTCGGCAGCATAATATCGAGAATAATCAAATCCGGCTTCCCATCAAGTGCGGCATTTAACCCCGCCTCACCGTCAACTGCCGTTATTACGCGGTAGCCCTTGAACTCAAAGTTGTCCTTAAGACCCCGCAGCATCGCCGCCTCATCTTCAATTATTAGAACAGTTTCCATCTGGCCTCTTTTACATTTCTTGATAAGTACTTTTCATGGTTCGGGAAATCTATGGGCTTGCAAATATCTGTCTACGTCTTTAGCGTCTTTAAAGGTACGCCCAAAATCGATTTGGTAGTATCGTTTGTACCGTTTGAACATCTCATCCGTGACAAAACCCTTGATAGGAGTATTCTTGTGCAGACTGCTTCTCGGCCCCAGATAAACGTAGCCGCGTGCGATCTTTGACAAGGGGACTTCGGGAGCATCCCAGTTGGGGGCACTTAAGATATTGGCAAAGGGCGACGCATAAAGATTGAAGCCAACCTTCTTATAACCTCTTAGCACCATAACCTTATTAATAGGAGCGAGCCTGCCATCGTCTAACCACACCTGAAAAACGCGATCCCCAAACTTTTTGTATAGAAGGTTTCCCATGATATCGCGCCCAGCATTGATGTGTGGCGGAAATTCGTAATGAGTGAAATCATGGCACCGTCCAACAAAGACAAGCCCTTTTTGACCCTTTTCGATAATTTCCTTTTCAACTTGTTTTGCCATCGTTTTATCGCGCTTAAGAATCTCGGTTAGTATTTCCTGAAACTCGGGCGAATCCTCGCCTTTAGTTTTGCTCACGATAAAGAATTGGCACATATCCACATCCATGTCCAGGCCAACGAACCGCATTTTCTCTTGTTCTGGTTTGAGATTTTTGTTGAAATGCCAGATTCTCTCTATAAAGTCCCAATGTTCTTTTGAATTCCATTCGTGTCCGAGTTGGTCTCTGGCAAACTCCAAAGCGACTTCTCTGTTGAATTCTGGAGCTGTGACCAGTTTCTCCAACCGCTCATTATCGGTGTGCCTCGAAAACTCCCAGCCGATGCAGCGCACGCCTGCCTCGTGGTACAGCCGCGGGATCAGTTCGATAATGAAATCCTTGTGCTCCTTGATAGGATGGAACTCGCCAACAATAACAACCTGGTGTCTTTTGAAAAGATCGATTACATAGTCCCCAGAAGATTTGGCATTCTCTTCCACCCACCTAGCTAAATATGGATAGTCCTTTTTAGGGATTTGAGAAGCTTTGACAGGTTTACCCGCAGACACCCAATCCGGAGCTTTATTCTTCTGAATAACCTGCTCTGCCGGCGACAAAGATATACAACTGAAAATTGTCAAAGTAAACACAATTAAAGAACCATCGGTTAATTTTTTCATCGCGATATACTTTCCTGTCTATTGATTTTACCGCTCATGTTTTGATGCTGGCAATTTGACCGTAAAAGTACTCCCTTTGCCGGCTTTGCTGTACACGCTGATCGTCCCTTTGTGGGCATCAACGATAAACTTGACAATGCTAAGACCCAGACCACAGCCGCCGCTGCCCCGGGAAAGACTGCGGTCAACCTGGTAAAACCTCTTGAATATCTTTTTCGCAGCCCTTCGCGACATACCCGCGCCGTTGTCGGCAACCTCAAAACAGACAGAACCGCCCTCGGTGAAAACTCTCAGCTTAATCTGCCTGTCATCATAAGAATATTTATATGCATTATCGAGCAGATTTACAAGTACCGTCACCATAGCATCATGGTCAGCCGATATTTCCGGCAGGTTCTCGTCGATACTTATATCAAACTTGCATCGCCCATCGTTGAACTTAGTACCGACGGCTTCGGCCGCATCCCGGGCAATTGCAGCCGGGCTTACTTTCATCATCTCAAACGTTTGTTTGTTCCGCTCCATCCGTGAAAATGTAAGAAAATTATCAATCAACCTGCTAAGCCTCTCGTTTTCCTTTGATGTCAGCTGCAGGTATTCGGTAGCTTGCTTCTGGTCCTTATAGTTGCCTTCCAGCAGTGTATCCACCAGAACCCGCATCGAGGCTAATGGTGTCTTCAATTCGTGTGAAACCGTAGCAATAAAGTCATTTTTCAACCTGTTCAGTCTTATCTGTTTGCCGACAGCTCTTCCTGCAAAACCGCCGGCCGCAAGAATCAGGATAATAACAAGTGCACCGCTCCACGTGTATAAAGCCACCTGCTTGCTCGCTGCACTTTCGAAAATATCACCATCCTTAAAATAAAGTTCTATCTGCCATGCAGGGAATCCTTTACCCAAACCTGACTTGACAAAAACTTCTCTTTCGGGCTTTCCAACACCGCAAATATATTCACCAGTATTGCTTACTATTCTGTAAGAAACCTGGTCACTTTCAAAACGCTTATACATTTCCTTCAATTCGGACAAAACCTGCTCTTCGGACCTTATAATCAACCACAAGCCATGCCGAAACCCGTAAACATCAGCGCCTGCTCTATCCAGCAGCTGATAACCGCCTTCCGGCCAGGATAAAAACTGCCGCATATCAGGGTAAGACTCAGCAACCCTTATGCTAAGTCCCTCCGCTTCGCTAATCCTTTGATGGTCAAGGTCATAAGGACTTTTCAGATTTACACCCGGATGTGACCTTGCAATTTCATAAACCTTGTTTCTTAGAAAAAGTTTCTGGTCGGTAGGTAGTGTCCTGCCCCTGTCAATTATGAAAAGCAGCTGTCCCAACGTCTTTTGAAGTAGTGCCTTATTAACTTGTTCTTCACCGATAAGTAAATTCGCCAATAAAATATGAGCATTTGCAAAAACAATTCCGGCAGGACCCTTGCTGTCTCTATGCTTCTCGTCAAATACGAACTCCCTGCAGAGCCTTATAGCTTCCCGGCGTTTACCTGATTTTACAAGTGTTCTTACCTGTCCAAGTATCGCTTTGAATCGAATATACTCGTCTTCTGTCCTTGCTTTTTGCGAATATTCTGAAAAGGCCTCCGTGTAGTTCCTATCTACAAACTCAAGGGATTGCGCCCTTTGAAAAACCAAATCACCTCTCTCAGCTTCACCCGTATCCGTGGCCAAAGTTGGAAAAATACGCTCTCCATCTCCGTTTACAACCACTAAACCCTCACAAACCATCACATCTTTTTCCAGCCTGTCACGTATCACTGATATAAAGAAATCTTCAGCGCGTCCATCAGCCCTTTCCCAATGGTCGTTAATTTTTTCAATCCGCAGAGCTTCTGCTTCTTCACGTTTCTCATTTCGCTCAGCAATGTATTGCCCGTACACATTGATTAGCTTCTGCCTCGCTGCCAGCCGTTCATTTCTCACCGCTGCAGCTATGAACCACAGCAAACAAACAGTGGGCAATATCACTGCTATCGAAAGCAGTAATATCACCCACCGCAGCTGACCGTAACCGCTACTTGTTATACCTTTGCTTTTCACCCGCTATCTCTTTTTGCCTTTGTTGTAAAGCGCTCTAATCTCATCCTCACCAAGAGCATAATTGTATATCCGCACATCATCTATCGCACCGTCATAATAACGCCGGGCAGGCCACGGTTCGCCCCCTATTCTAATACTACTGGTATCCGGCCCCATAATCCCCGTGTGAAATGTACTACCCTCCACGACTCCGTCTATATACAGCTTAAGCTCACGTCCATCATAGGCCCCAGCCAGATGGTGCCAGTTGCTATTAAATGTGTTATCTACATCAAACCAGACTACATGCCAGGTGTCGGTAAAGATGTAAAATTCCAGGACATTACTTGCCTTTTGCTTTAAACCATATTTAGCTGTTATTACATAAGGATTTACCTCGCCATTGCCGGCGTCATTTGTCTTTAGCCATGCAGCAATAGTGACCTGTTCACGAATACCAAAATCCGTAGAACGCCCAACATCAACATAATCATCAACTCCGTCAAATTCCAGAGCGCTTCCGATTTGCCCTGTGATCCAACTTGGGTCCCCTTCCAGTATCCCAGCATTATCACCGGCACTGTCATTGGCTCTTCGACCTTGGGACTCATCCAGCTTCCACCAGGCGATAAGCTTACCCGTATTGAAGCTCCAGATATCTCCGGTTAAAACGGAGCCATCCTCCTGCACCTCGTCAATCCGCCAGAAGTAATCGGTGTCCTTTTCTAACGGTTGTAATTTCGCATACCCGGGTTTTTCAACTTCGCCCAGAAGTGTCAGCTGCTCCCTGTCAGCACCAAAGTATACTTTGTGTCTGACCGCACCTGTTCCGGGTGTCCAATTCAGTTTCAGGTCATTCTCAGGATTGACCACCGCCCCATCAGCCGGGTGGGGATTCGTTGCATAGGATGATTTATATAATGCTTTCACTTCTTCTTCACTTAACGCATAATTATAAATCCGCACATCATCTATCGC
>CP070728.1:2210781-2254136 GCA_020351025.1 Planctomycetota bacterium | reverse complement strand
ATATGTGCACATCTCGGTTACTGTTAGTGAGGGTGGCGGAAAGCTATCCAAACGTGAACGGCCTAAAGCACTTCGTAAGGCAATCAAAGCTGCAGAGGATATCGACCTTGAAAAACTTGCCAGGACGGGAGGTATCAGCGTCGAAGAGCTAAAGAGCTTTGTTGCGGGCAAGACTACGCCTGATATGCCGAGTGTTGATTCAATGGCAGAATATCTTGGAGTGCATCTGCCGGAAATCAACGTGGTGGATTTTTTCAGGAGCGGATACCTGCCTGAGACAATGGTGAATTTCCTTGCGCTGTTAGGCTGGAATCCCGGCGATGGCCGTGAAATTATGCAGCTTGATGATTTAATTGCCTGTTTCGACCTTTCTCGCTTGACAAAGGCAAATAGTTTGTTCGACCGAAGGAAACTACTTGCTTTCAACACTGAGCACATCCGTTTGCTACAAGAAGAGAAACTTCTGGAGCATTTTAAGAATTATTTGAAGGCAATACAGTCTTCTGTTCTTTGTGCGGACGATAAACTTCTTAAGAAAATTATAAAGATTTGCGAGGGGGCGAGGACCTTAGCTGACATTGAGCATAAAAGCAGATTCCTTTTCATCGCCAATGACCAAATCCGGTATGATGATAAAGCAGTTAAAAAGGTTTTGTTGAAAAATGATGGACTGGCTGTTCTGCAGGTTGTGCGGGATAGACTCTCGGCTATAGAACCATTTACTACAGAGAGTATTGAGAATATGCTGCGGAGTCTGGCAGAAGAAAAAGAGGTTGGTCTGGGTAAGATTGCTCAGCCGCTGCGTGTGGCTATTTGCGGCACTACTATCAGCCTGTCGATTTTCAATTCGGTTCAGATGTTAGGTAAAGAGAAAACTTTAAAGAGAATAGATAATACAGTAAAAATAGTTGAAGGAAAAGCTGTGATTTAAAGGAGATTATTTCGTGTCGTTATTGGTAACGGGTTCCATCGCAATTGATAATGTTAAGACGCCATATGGTGTTAGTGAGAATTGTCTTGGCGGGTCTGCGGTATATTTTAGTATGGCGGCGAGTTTTTTTTCACCTGTTCGGCTGTTTGGTATTATTGGCTCGGATTGTCCATTTGATTTTGGTGAGGTTTTTGCCGGCAGAGATGTCGAGTTGACCGGTTTGGAGATTAGAGAGGGTAGCAAAACCTTTCGCTGGGCCGGCACCTATCATGGAGATATGAATGAAAGGACCACAGATAAACTTGAATTAAACGTTCTGGAAGAAGAACCGCCGTCTATGCCGGATGCATATAAAGATAGTAAGTTTATATTTCTTGCTAATACGTTGCCGGCACTTCAACTTCAGTTGCTTGAGCAGGTTGATAAACCCACTTTTGCTGCCGCTGATACGATGGACTGCTGGATCGACGGTCATATCGATGATTTACAACGGCTGCTTAAAAGAATTGATTGCCTGATAATTAATGACGACGAGGCAAGGATGCTGGCGGGCGAGAACAATCTAATATGTGCAGCCCAGAAGGTTTTGAATATGGGGCCGCGCGTCGTTGTCGTCAAAAAGGGCGAATCTGGTTCAATATTGTGCGAAACAGGCGGTGGGAGATTTGTTCTGCCTGCCTATCCGGTTACTGAAGTCAAGGACCCAACGGGTGCAGGTGACAGCTTCGCCGGAGCAATGATGGGTTATCTGGCGAAGGTCGGCAGTTGCGATTTCGAATCGTTGAAAACAGCAGTTGTCTACGGTACAGTGGTTGCATCATTTGCAATAGCGGATTTTTCTCTACGAGGGCTGACTGCGATAGAGAAAGGCGAAATCGAAAACAGATTTGAAGCGCTCAGGAAATTAACAAGTTTTTAGTCGAGTTGAAAATGTTATAATGCGGGTTTTTATAGCGATAGATATTGATGAGAAGATTAAAAAGGGCTTAGGCGATTTGCAAGAGCGATTGCAGAGCAGCGCTGACATAAAAAAGGGCGATGTTAAATGGGTAAAGCCGGAGAACGTGCACCTGACGCTGAAGTTCTTGGGTGAGATTAAAGACGAAAAGGTCGTTGAGGTCTGTAATATAGTCGAGAACGTTGCAAGCAGACACAAAGGTTTCGAGCTGGATATAGAATCGGTTGGCTATTTCGGCGGCAGAAGTGCCAGGGTCTTATGGGTTGGAACCGGCCAGGGAAGCGATGCTCTTTGTCGCTTGGCAGAGGAGCTTGAGCAGGAGTTGTCTTTGGCAGGCTGGCCGCGAGAAAATAGAGAGTTTTCTGGTCATCTGACCCTTTGTAGAATAAAGAAACCAGCGGCGGGTGTCGAGATAGCACGAGCGAGCGAAGATTACAGAGATTTTAAGCTCGGGTCTGTGTCGGCTGATTCGGTTTCGGTTTATCAGAGCCAATTAAAGCCGACCGGTCCTATTTATGCACGGTTGGGAAATTATAAGTTACAATAAAGCATAAGATGTGAAGCTGAAAATGTAAAATGAGGTTTCTCACTTTGTCCGGAATAACGGACGGAGGAGATGAATTGGAGAAAAGTAAAATGGCAAAGACAAAAACATCCCAAACAGGCAAACCCGGTATAGAACGTTTGAGGCCCGAACCCACCAGCAGGGAAGCTGCTCTGCAGCGTGTGATTGCACAGATTGAGAAGCAATATGGTCAAGGTGCGATTATGCAGATGGATGAGCATCGTTACGCAAGGATTGAGGGCATTCCTACCGGCTCATTATCGCTGGACATTGCCCTTGGCGGAGTGGGTATACCTCGCGGCAGGGCTACAGAGTTGTTTGGCCCGGAGGCGTCTGGTAAGACCACTTTGGCACTTCACGTTATTGCGAGTGCTCAACGCGCGGGCGGCGTGGCCGCCTTTATCGATGCTGAACACGCCCTTGATACAACCTGGGCCAAGAGACTGGGCGTTGATGTCAGCAGTATGCTGGTCAGTCAGCCTGACACCGGCGAACAGGCACTTGATATCGCTGAGATGTTAATCAGGTCGAATTCCGTAGACGTCATAGTTGTTGACTCGGTAGCGGCACTGACGCCGGCAGCGGAGATTGAAGGCGAAATGGGTGACACTCACATTGGGCTGCAGGCAAGATTGATGAGCCAGGCGATGAGAAAGCTTGCTGCCATCATCAGTAAGAGCAAAACCTGTCTTATCTTCATAAATCAAATCCGCATGAAAATTGGTGTGATGTTCGGCAATCCGGAAACCACAACCGGCGGGAGGGCTCTGAAATTCTACAGTTCTGTCCGAATCGATGTAAGACGTATTGCAACTATAAAGGACAGCAGCGGAGCTGTCGGTAGCAGAATCAGGGCCAGAGTGGTAAAGAACAAAATCGCGCCGCCTTTCCGTGATGCTGAGTTTGATATTATGTTCGATAGCGGAATCAGCTACGAAGGTGATTTGATTGATTTGGGCCTCGGTTGCAATGTTGTCGAGAAAAGTGGCGCCTGGTTGAACTATGGCGATGTCCGATTAGGCCAGGGTAGGGAGAACGCCAAGAAATATCTGGCTGAGAATAAGGATTTGTGTGAGGAACTGAAAAATAAAATCCTTGTTGCCAAAGGATTAGTTTGAAGCGTATCTCGGCAACTGAAAGACGAGATACGAAAAGCGGAAGTAAAGAAGTGCTAAGTGCAAAGCAGATTAGAAGCGGCTTTATAGATTTTTTCAGGGATAAGGAGCACGAGTTTGTTCCCAGCTCGCCCATTATGCCCATTGGCGATGATACTTTGCTTTTTACCAATGCGGGAATGAATCAGTTCAAGGATATCTTTTTAGGATTGTCCAGTCCGAAGTATCACCGCGTGGCGAATAGCCAAAAGTGTCTGCGTGTAAGCGGCAAGCACAACGACCTTGAAGAAGTGGGCAAAGATACATATCATCACACCTTTTTTGAAATGTTGGGTAATTGGTCGTTCGATGATTATTTCAAGGCCGAAGCTATCCAGTGGGCCTGGGAGCTTCTTACAAAGGTTTGGGATATAGGCCCGGAGAGCTTGTGGGCGACGGTTTTTGCAGGTGACAAAGCGGACGGCCTGCCTGAGGATGAAGAAGCAACCACGCTGTGGACGAAAGTAACATCAATACCTGCTGAGCGGGTTTTGGCTTTTGGCAAAAAGGATAATTTCTGGGAGATGGGTGATATTGGGCCCTGCGGGCCATGCAGCGAAATACATATCGACCTTGGTCCCGATAGCTGTGATATGAAACAGACCAAAGGCCACAAATGTGCTGTTAACAGCGGGTGCAGCCGATTTATTGAACTGTGGAATCTGGTCTTTATACAATATAGTCGGGATGAAGGCGGCAAACTTGACCCGTTAGGTGCCAAATATGTTGATACCGGTGCCGGCTTGGAAAGAATCGCAGCGGTGCTGCAGGGCAGAGGGAGCAACTACGATACCGACTTGTTTATGCCCATAAATGATTGTGTTGGCGAAATCTCCGGTCACAAGTATACGTCCCGCCTGAATAACAAAATCGATAATGCTTTTAGGGTTATATCTGACCATATTCGCGCGCTTGTCTTTGCGATAACTGATGGTGCTGCGCCTTCCAATGAAGGCCGGGGCTATGTGATTCGACGGATACTCCGCAGGGCTTCAAGGTTCGGCAGAGAGTTGGGGATGCACGAGCCGTTTATGTATAAACTTGTGCCGGTTGTTGTTGATTGCCTGGGCGATGCGTTTTGTGAGATAAAAGAAAGAGCGGATTACGTATCAACGGTGATAGAATCAGAAGAAGCAGCTTTTGGTAGGACTCTCGATAGAGGTATTGAAATTTTCGAAGCTGCTGCAGAGCGGGCTGCAGGGAAATCCGATAAAACAATAAGCGGGGAAGATGCGTTCCAGATTTATGATACATACGGTTTTCCTCTTGATTTGACACAGCTTATGGGGAAAGAGCGGGGCCTTGAAGTTGATACAACTAAATTTGATGAGCTGATGGAAGAGCAAAGGGAGCGTGCGAGGGCAGCCCAGAAATCATCTGCTTTTATGGTAGCTGATACTGAGTTGCCTTTAACGGAGGACCTGCACAAATACGATTTTGACCGGTGTGATAGCAAGATACTCGGATGGATTGAAACTGGAAGCTTTAAGAATAAAGGCAGTATCGAAGCTAAGGCCGAAGTTGGAGTTGTTCTTGACTAGACCTGTTTTTATGCCGAGTCGGGGGGGCAGGTAGGTGACTGCGGGATGATTGAATCGGACAACGGGCGGTTTGTTGTTGAAGATACAACCAGGATTGCCAACTGTGTAATTCACCAGGGCCATCTTGCAGAAGGGTCATTTAGTGTTGGTGATAAAGTAAGAGCAATCGTCAGTAAAGACAGAGACTCGATAAAGAAAAATCATACCGCTACTCATCTATTGCAGTGGGCGCTGCAGCAGACACTTGGCAAATCGGTAGCCCAGCAGGGCAGCCTCGTTGGCCCGGACTATTTAAGATTTGACTTCACCTACCCTAAAGCAATGACCAATGACGAGATAAAAAAGACCGAGCGTCTGGTCATGGGAAAAATCGCAGAGGATTGTCCCGTAACTTGTATGGTTATGCCGAGGGCCGAGGCGCAAAAGCTCGGGGCTATGGCGCTATTTGGGGAAAAATATGGAGCTGAGGTTCGCGTGGTGGCCGTTGGCGTTGAGAATAAGGACCATCTCGGTGGAGCTTTTAGCAAAGAGTTTTGTGGCGGAACTCACGTTGATAGAATTGGCTCTATTGGAGGTTTTAAGATAATGAAGGAAGAGAGTATATCAGCAGGCGTGCGACGAATTACTGCGCTGACTGGCACGGGGCTTACTAAGTATCTTGAACAACGCAGCAATATTATCGATGAGCTTTCGGTAATGCTAAAAGTACCAGCGGAAGAATTGGTTGAAAGAGTCGGTAAATTAGTTGAGGACAATAAAAGGCTTGCTAAGGAACTCAAGTCATTTGCTCGTCTGCGTGGTGCTGATACGATGGCCGAAGCAAAGAAGCTTCTGGAGAAGGGCAAGAAAATCGGAGAAACATCCGTGATTATTGGCCGGTTGTCGGCAGCACCGGTCGAGCAGGTGCGGGCTGCTATCGATATGCTGAAAAAGAAAACGAAATCTGCCGCGGTTGTTTTTGGCTTTGAAGATAATGGTAAAGCTACTTTGCTCGCTGGAATGAGCAATGATTTGGTGAAGAAGGGCTTAAAAGCCGGTGATATAGTGAAGCAAATTGCCCCCATAATTGATGGTGGCGGCGGAGGCCGGCCTCAGATGGCTCATGCGGGTGGAAAAAGTCCGCAAAAAATCGATGATGCCCTTGCTAAGGCAGCTGAGATTATAAAAGAAAAATTAAGCAGCACTTCATAAGCGCTACTACAACAAGACAAGTTATTCAGAAAGAAGTTTTTTCTCCATGACTTTTAATAAACGCTTATTTTCAACCTCTACGCTAATTGTTTGCTTTTTGTACTTCTATAGCGCTGCATTACTTTTTGCCGCGGATAAGCCAAATAAGTCAATGACACCAAGATTCATACCGGGGGAGGAGGTTCGCGTCGATGTTGATAACAAACATGTCGGCGGCGACCATTTCCTGGTGTATGTCCCGACCAGCTATGCGGATGATTGTAATTGGCCTGTGATTTTCGTTTATCATGGGATGAATGCTCAGCCAACGACCTGGCCGTTCAGACAAGCCACCCACGGAAAGGGTTTTATCATTATTGGCATGGGATACGTCCCGCAAGAAAAAGGTAAGATGACCAAAAGCCAGTACGTTAACTACATGGGACAGGAACGCAGAAGCGCTTTAGAAGTTAAAAGGCAGGTTTCTAAGCATCTTAAAATTGACGAGAACCGGCTGTTTGTTGGGGGGTTTAGCAAGGGCGGCTGGCACGGTTCAGCTATGATTGAAAGTAGCCCGAAGGTCTGGGCGGGAGCTGTTATTTTTGCAGCAGGCCGGAGCCGAAGTGTGAATCTAATCAGTACAACTGCAGCTAAAGGGGCATTGCGAGACAAGCCCATTTACATAGGTGCTGGCGAAAAGGATGCAAATCTGCATTCAGCTCAAAAAGCAGCTCAATATTATAAACGGCTGGGAGCTAAAGTGACGTTTGAGGAGTTCAAAGGTTGTGGACATGGTTTTGACCCGACGGGTTCGGACGTACTATATAACTGGCTGATTGCTAATAGTGCAGTCGAGGACGATAAATCTGACGAAACTGATGAAAAGGCCGATTGAAAATCAAAGCTGCGGGTTTTATAAAATACAACTTGGCAAATGAGTAATTGCTTGTTTTAACATAAGCTTCCGGAAAAGTGGCGGAGGTGGAAGTAATTGGGAAAGAGAGGATTTAATGATTGAGTTTCGCTGCGGAAACTGCAATCAAAAAATCGTTGCAAAAGCTATATTGTCAGGCAAGCGGGTTAAATGTCCAAAATGCGATGATATTTGTGTTGTACCTGATACCTCAAATAAAATTAAGTTTCACTGTAAAAGCTGTGGGCAGAAAATAAGTGTCCAAGAAATACATGCCAGCAAAAAAGGGAAATGCCCTAATTGCAAAAGTATTGTTGTTATCCCGCAAGTTGTCCATCAGCAGTTGATGGATAGGCAAACTGTTGAATCATCATCTCAGAAAACTGACATTGACTCTTTAATGTTCGAAGAGCCGCCGTCAGAACCTGTACCTCCACAATCTTTTGAGCTGGAAGAACGGGCAAGGCAAGAACGTGAGCTTCTTCATGCTTTGAGTCCCACAATGGGTGTTCAAAAAGAACAATTACTGGCACAGCGTAAGTTTCCATGGCCTATAGATATCTTTTTATATCCTTTAAATAAAGCAGGCCTGATGATGCTTGGAGTTTTTATAGGCCTTCCTCTTCTGATGAAACTCCTTACGGGATTTATGAATTTAATGACAATTGTATTCGCACCTTTTTTTATCTTTGCAGTTTTATTTTTGTGTATAAGCATCATTGTGAATGTTACTGTTGCCCTTTACTTATATTGGTATTTAGCTTTATGTGTTCGCGATAGTGCCGAAGGTAATGTGCGGGCTCCTGATGTTCTGGTAAATACTCCGGGTCCGGGCGAGATGTTGGGGCAGGTGATTAAATTAGTTGGTTGTTATACGTTTTTTTGTTTGTTGATATATTTTTATATTTCGCGTGCCAGGGGAGTAGATATAGGTTTTTGGCGTTTTATGTATCATATGGTTTTCTTCATTTCCCTTGACTTATTAGGTCCGGTGCTGAATGACAGAGTTTTCTGGCTTTTAATGTTTTTTGTTGTTTTTCTTTTTCCTATGACATTATTGGCTGTTGTTATGTTCGATTCGATTCGTGCCTTTAATCCTTTCCTGATAATTAGTTCTATATTCAGTTCATTTTTACCGTACTGCGCTTTGTTAGTTTTCTTTTGTGGAATTTGTATTCCTATTGCAATGACGAAGGTGTTTGTTACGAGGACAATGATTTGGCCGCGATTTCAGATTTTGCCTTATGTCGCTAAGTTAGTTAACATCTATTTGCTGATGATAGGAGCTCATCTCATAGGGAGGTTCTACTGGCGTTATCAGGAGAGACTTTATTGGGAAGTTTAATGATTAACGTTCCTGTCTGATTTTTATGCTTTTTGCGTGGGCGTCGAGGCCTTCGGCCTCAGCTAAGCGGATAATATCCTCGGCACATTTTGCCAATTTCTCCTTATCGTATTCAATAATGCTCGTCGATTTGATAAAGTCATTGGCTGTTAAACCACTGAAAAATTTTGCGGTCATTCCGGTCGGCAACGTATGACTTGGCCCTGCCCAGTAATCGCCGACGGCTACGGGTGAATAATCTCCTATAAATATCGCTCCAGCATTTTTAATTTTATCTGCGATTTTTCGGCTATCTTCGCCGCATTGAATCTGCAAATGCTCCGACGCGAAATCATTGGCGGCGGCGATCACCTGCTCCATATTTTCGAATAAGGCAATAAAGCTGAATTCCTTCAGACACTCCACAGTTGCCTTTTTTCTTGTTAGTGTCCCCACCTGCTTTTTGAGTTCGGCGAGCACCTTTTCAGCAAGCATCTTTGAATCCGTAAAAACTGTTGCGCTGCCAGGAGCGTGTTCAGCCTGGCTTAACATATCAGCAGCTACCCAGGCTGGATTTGCCGTATCATTTGCAATTATTAATACCTCGCTTGGTCCAGCAATTGAATCTATATCAACGAGCATACCAAATACTTCTCGTTTTGCAAACTGTACCCATATGTTTCCAGGCCCGATTATCTTATATACTTTCCCAATACTCTTAGTTCCAAATGCCAAAGCAGCTACCGCTTGTGCTCCTCCGATGCGGTAGACTTCAATAATCCCCAATTCATAACAAACTGCTAAAATTACTGGATTAATGCTACCCTTATATCTCGGCGGGGAAACTACAACGATTTCTTCTACACCTGCTACCTGCGCAGGTACTGCTGTCATTATTACTGTGCTTGGCAGGGGGGCGGCTGCGCCCGGCACACAAATACCAACTCTTTTTATTGGTGTGTACTTTATGCCGGTTTTACTGGAGCAGCTTTTATCGTTATCGACAAAGATTTCTTCCTGATATTTCCTCACATTGTTAATTGCCTGCCGAACTGATTTCAAAAGGGTTTTATCAATTTTATTATGCGCTTTTTTCAAATCTTCTTTACTTATACGGAATTGCGCTGG
Organism: Planctomycetota bacterium; assembly: GCA_020351025.1. Lineage (GTDB taxonomy): Bacteria > Planctomycetota > Phycisphaerae > Sedimentisphaerales > Anaerobacaceae. The sequence goes on along the minus strand of CP070728.1, from coordinate 2,244,452 downwards.
TGTTAATTTTACATTGTCGTATTTAGCGGTACTATCAGCCACAGCTTCATCCCCACGATTTTTGACATCATCTATAATATCTTTTATTTGAGTATACCGTGGGTCACCTGGCTCAAACACAGCTGCCTTCATTATTGCAATACGGAGTTCTCCTAATTTTCTCTCGAAATCTGGCTGTTTGTATGAAATTAGGATTTGGTCGAGTTCATCGTTCACGGTTTTTCCTTTATCTTTTTTGTAGCTGAATTTTTATCTGCCGAAGTTTTCGTGGCTGTAAGCGCGTATTGCCCGCTGCGGCAGCAGATAGTTCTCGCCTTTATATTTGGTAACAATCCCTGCGATTTTGAATCGTACGGGGTCAGGCTCGGCGGATTGCGTTTGCTGGAGATGTTCCAGAACCTGGCAGGGAAGCAGCTGAAACGAAATCTTCTGGACGTTTTTGCCAAGGGCGTCGAGTTCGAATACGAGCTTTCCATCCTTTTCAGTTATAAAACCGGTTCTTTCGGGTAGGATACAGTCCTGCTTTAATTCCAGCCCTTTTTGTAATTGCTCAGGTCGGAAGGTTTTTTGGGTCTTGAGTTTAGCGATTATCTCCTGTGGTATGGCTAACGCATCATCCGGCTCGTTGATTGTTAGCTGCGGCTGTTGCTGCTGTGATTGTTCTGGAGTCGCCTGCTTTGTCTTTGCGACCTTGCTGAGGGGCAGGAAGTAAATTGGGTATATAAAATTTTTGCCCTTGTATTTCGTGACTTTGCCCCAGAGTCTGTAGCTTGTGGTAGTACGGTCTCCCATATCTGTAGCCATTTTTTCGAGTGTGGATGATGGCAGAAGTTCCAGGCTCGCCCCCGCGCAGACTCGGCTTTGGTCATCGCTTAGGTCCGAATCAAATTCAAATAACCATTGTTCATTGTCCTCGCCCTTGGTCGGTTTGCCATCTACGCCGGCTAAGACGAAGCCATCTCGCAGAACAGATTCCTGCCTCGTTGCTGCGAACGCAGTGTAGCTTATAAGAAAAACCAAAATCAAAATTGCGTATCTTTTATTCATATCAGTTCTAAAATTTGCCTTGGCTCATCTACCTGTTTTATGTATTGGCTGCTGTCTGGGTCATCGCTTGCAATCAAATCGACTAAGGGCTTCCAGAATTTGCCTACAAGTATAATTGGCTTGTCTGCATTAAGAAAGCCTTTGTTTTTAAATTCCCAGACCTTTGCTAATTCGAGCAGCGTTCCTGTTCCTCCCGGTAGTATGATATAGGCCTGGCCGAGTTTTATCAACGTATCGAGCCGTTCATCAAGTGAATCGGCAACAATTTCACGAGTAATATATTCGTTTGCTTTGTCTCGCCCAAAAGCTTTGCAGGTAATGCCGACAGTTTCCCCACCGGCCTCGGCAGCTCCTCTGGCTGCAGCCAACATTGTCCCGCCGTATCCGCCATTTGCGATAGTGAAGCGGGCCCGGGCCAGCAGTTTACCTGTTTCGTATGCCAGTTTGTAAGTTGAAGAGCCCGGCTTTGCCCTGCCGGTTCCAAAAATAGTTATTATCTTTTCATTCATTTACTTTCTTGCGCGTATAGTTCAACAGTCCGGCGGAAAGCAAGATTTCTCTGTCTCTGGCGGAAAGAGTCAGCTTGCCGGCAAATTCGAATGAGTTGCTCGCGTCGATAATCTTAACTTCGTCGCTGTGTTCTATTGCTTTGAGCAGGTTGTCGATTTGTAGCAGGTCTTCAGTTTTGATTTTGTCATAGTCAGCAGGTTTTGCAAATTCTATTGGCACTATGCAGAAATTAATCAGGTTGGCTTTGTGAATTCGCTCAATACTTTTTGCAATCACCGCCCGGACGCCCAGATACATCGGGCAAAGGGCGGCGTGCTCTCTTGATGAGCCCTGCCCGTAACTTTTGCCTGCTACGATGATGCCGGCGATACCTTTTGCTTTTAGCTCAAGGCATCTGCCGGCGAATGTTGGTTTGCCTTGTTCATTGTAGCAATTGAAGACCACTTTTGCGTACTCCGGCACATTTGAACGCAGTTTCAAGTATCGGCCGGCCGGCATAATATGGTCCGTGGTTATTTTGTCGCCACATTTAATCAGAACTTGGCCCTGCAATTGTTGAGGCAGTGACGGTGCCATTTGTGGTACGACAATCGTTGGTCCACGCATGACTTTTACTTTTGCCGCCTCTTCTTCAGTCAGGGGCTTTTCTATCATATTGTCGTTGATGGTGAATTCATCCGGAATTTCGATTTTCGGGTATTCAATTCCAAGCAATTTTGGCAGGTCTCGCGGGTCGGTGATTCGGCCGGTCAGGGCCGAAGCCACCGCTGTCTCAGGGCTGACCAGATAGACCTGGTCGTTGGTTGTTCCGCTTCGGCCGGGAAAATTTCTGTTGAATGTTCTCAGGCTCACCACGCCATTAGCTGGTGAGAGGCCTTGGCCAATGCACGGGCCGCAGCCCAGCTCGAGGATGCGTGCACCGGCTGAAATCGTGTCAGATAAAGCTCCATTTTCAGCCAGGTTATTTAAAACTTGTCTGCTGCCCGGTGCAATTGCAAATTCGACCATATTATTTATACACCTGCCCTTTAACACCCTTGCGACCATCATTAAATCTGCAAAGCTGGAATTTGTGCAGCTGCCTATCACAACCTGTCCTGTTTGAATGCCTGCTATTTCAGTTATTGGTTTGACATTATCCGGCGAGGATGGACAGGCCGCCATCGGCTGAAGCTCTGCCAGATTTATTTCGACGATGCGGTCATATTCGGCATCAGGGTCGGCCGTCAGCGGTTGATAGTCCTTTTCTCGTTTCTGAGCGACGAAAAATTTTTTGGTTTCTTCATCGCTGGCAAAGATGCTCGTTGTTACGCCGAGCTCCGCTCCCATATTCGTTATCGTTGCTCGCTGTGGGACAGATAGCGTTGAAGCGCCTTCGCCAAAATATTCGACCGCCCAGTTGACATTTCCCTTTGTTGTAAGTTGGCCAAGCAGTTTTAGAATAATGTCTTTGGCGGCTACCCAGTTGCCTAATTTACCGGTTAGTTTGACACCCAGGACCTTCGGGCAGGTCAGGTAGAACGGTCCTCCTGCCATAGCCGCTGCCACGTCCAGCCCGCCGGCTCCGATAGCAAGTGCCCCGATGCCGCCGCAGGTTGGCGTGTGTGAATCGCTGCCTAACAGTGTCAGCCCGGGCTTGGCGAACCGTTCTAAATGGACCTGGTGACAGATACCGTTGCCTGCTCTGGAGAGGTAAAGCCCTGCTTTTGCGGCTATCGTTTGCAGGTATAAATGGTCGTTATGGTTCTCCGGGCCAAAGCCGGCTAAATTGTGGTCGATATAGCTGACGCTAAGCTTTGTTTTGGCTGTAGCCGTTCCCATTGATTCAAACAGCAAAAATGCGGTCGTGCCGGTTGCATCCTGTGTAAGTGTCTGGTCAATCACAATGCCAATAGGCTGACCGGAGGCGATTTTACCGTCGACTACGTGGCTGGCAAGTATCTTGTAAACGAGCGATTGTCCCAACTTTGCACTCCATAAGAATTAAAGAGCACAATCTAACATAAATGCCAGCCGCAGACAAATCTGTTTCTGAGCATATTCGGGTATTTTGTCGGGAGCTGCTGTTGTTCGAATAATGCAGGATAAGAAATTGAAGGTAAAGAAGCGGCCTTATGCTCTATTGCATAAGGCCGCCTGCAAGCAAATTAGCCGGAAGCAAACTTCCTGCTTTTCTGGTCGTGTTGTAGTTGCCTGTAATCTTCGAGTCTTCGGTCAGCCCCCCGCTCTTCCAATGTCATCGCCCTTGTCCGCATTGGCTTCGCTCACTAAATATGCGTCTTCATCCATTTTCGGGCCGTAGTCTCCGTTTTGCGAGGGTTCGCAAGCTATAGTACCAACCTGTATATCTGCCTCCTCTTCGGGGCGTTCCAGTTGGTCAGTTGGCCAGAATTTATAGATGTTATCGTTGTTAATGCCGCAATTGGGCCACCTCTCGTGGGAGACATGACCATCCTGGAACAGGACATTTTGCCCTTCACGCTGGTGAGCTGCCGTTTGTTCCTTTTTGTCCTCATCAGAGTAATACTCGTAGCCGCCAGTTTCTGTTATCCACTTAGCATCCTCAAGGTCGGTATCGCTGAGGTAAGGCACAGCGTTTCTGTCCAGGAAGGGGTTTCTGTCGGCGGCAAGCGGACTCTCAGGACTACTTATCGGGGTGACGGCCCATCCTCGATACCCATCAGGATCATCGTAGGGCAGATGATAGGCGTAGCTGTTATACTGTCCAGGCCAAAGCGTGCCGTACGTCTCGAAATCACCGAAGTCCCAAGCATCGGTAATTTCTTCAACATGGGTAGGCAGCCCGGCGGAGACCTCATCAAGTGTAAATTCTCTGATATTCTCGTCACCTCTGCAGTTGAAAGTCTTTGTTGTTGTACCAGTGTACTTTACCAGAAGGAAAAGAGCGCTTGTAACGGTTGCTGTGCAGCCTCTGCCGAATGCCTCTCCTCTGGTCATTGCGAAGGCATCCTTTATTCTGCCCTGGTCTGACCATTCGATAAAACCATCACAAACGCCTCCCTTTGGAAATTCCTCGTCATTGTCCTGTGCATAAAGGAGGCATCCCTTGCCGATGCTGGAGAGGTTTGACCCGCATATCATTCGATGAGCAATCTGCCTGACTCTTGCCAGGGCGGGCATCAACAGACCCATCAACAATGCTATGACCGCAATAACGACCAATAGCTCCACTAATGTAAAACCTTTCCTTTTCATAAATCTTCTCCTTTTTTTTTGAGATTCGCGAATTCAGCTGCTCTTAAGTTAACACCGATTTTTAATGGATAAATGCAGCTAACTGCCGCCACATACGGGCATGAAGCCCTGTTTTTTGCGAATCTACTTAATTTACATTTTTTTCACCTAAGAACGGCTGGTTAAATTCATTAAAGTCAATTTTCTCATAAGGTTTATGTAGTTAACTTTCTCTGCTCGGTTTAGGGACTGCCTCAATGTTATAAGTTAACCTAAAAAGTCTTTTTCAGGTAGGCAGGTTTAAGGTATGAAGAAGTAAGTAAATATGATAACATTTCAAATTATGATAAGTTTTTCAAACCTACCTAATCTTAATTTGGATGTTAGCACAAAGTAGCTTGTTTGTCAAATAAATTTCAGTGATTTTTCTGCCTTTCTTGAAAATTTGTGCGATTTGCTTAATATTGGCCTGGAATCACGGATATGTGTGCTGAAAGAGATTTTAACCAAATAGAGAGATTCCTGAGAGGCCGTAATCAGGCCCATCTTTTGTCGTTTTGGGCGCAGCTAAACGCTGCCCAGAGGAAAAATCTGCTTGCACAGATACGTCAGCTCGATTTTTCTCAAATAGACGATTGGCTTGCTAATTACATTAAAAAAGCTGCCTTTACTGCCGTTGCTGCTGATTGTGCTCCTGTTGAGCCTTATGGTCTTAATCCGGACAGCCTTGACCAAAAACGCAGGTACGAGCAGGCTGGAGAATTGGGTAAAGAGCTGATATCAGCCGGAAAGGTTGCTGCTTTTGTTGTCGCTGGTGGGCAGGGAACCAGACTCGGCTTTGATGGCCCGAAGGGGAATTTTCCTATTAGCCCGGTCAAAAACAAAACCCTGTTTCAAATCTTTGCCGAAACCATTGCAGCGGTCTCGGAAAAATATCAAGCTGTCTGTCCCTGGTATATTATGACCAGTCCTTTTAACTATGCCGAGACCAAAGAAATCTTCCGCTCGAATGGTTATTATGGTCTGGGAGAAAATGACGTCTTTATATTTCAGCAGGCTACATTGCCCAATTTTGATTTCGACGGGAAAATCTTACTGGCTGACAAGGCCAATATTGCCTGCTCGCCTGATGGCCATGGGGGTAGCTTTAAGGCACTTTACCAAAGTGGTGCCTTGGAAGATATGAAAAAGCGCGGCGTAGGGTTCTTGAGCTATTGGCAGGTCGACAATCCCCTTGTGAATATTTTCGACCCGCTATTTATCGGTTTGCACGCTCTCGATGAAGCCGAGATGTCCTCGAAGGCCTTGATAAAATCTGAGCCAAAGGAAAAGATTGGCAACTTCTGTTTGGTTGATGGCAAAGTCACCGTTATCGAATATAGTGATTTGCCTGCCGAGTTAACTGAAAAGCGCAATCCCGACGGCTCATTACTCTTCCAGCTCGGTAGCATCGCAATCCATATTATCAATTGTGCCTTCGTTGAAAGAATAAACACTACTGGTTTTTCATTGCCCCTGCACCGCGCTGTCAAAAAAATCCCGCATGTTGACCAGCAGGGAAGGTTGATAGACCCTGCCGAACCGAATGCTATAAAGTTGGAAAGTTTTGTTTTTGATGCCTTGCCGTTGGCTTCAAAGTCGATAGTTTTAGAGACGTTGCGAAGCGAAGAGTTCGCCCCCATAAAAAATCCCACCGGGCCCGACAGCCCTGAAACAACCAAGCAGATGTTAGTTGCCCGTGCCGCCGCCTGGCTCGAATCAGCAGGTATCACGGTTCCTAAAAAGCCCGATGGCTCGGTCGGTTGCCTCATCGAAATCGCTCCGAGCTTCGCTTTAGAAAAAAATGATGTTAAAGACAAGGTAAACCAGATACCCGAAATCAAACCAAATGACCAAATTTATTTAGCGTAAAGCGTCTTTCAGAAAACAAGTTGAGATTTTCCTATGGATAGCCCTATGAGCCGCTGTGATTTTCTCAAAGCCTTTGGCTTTGCCGTGGTGTTGATGGTGTGCTCAGCTATTTGGGCCGAGGCTGAGTTAGCAAAAAGACCTCTGATGACACGATGGGCGGGAAATGTCAATGCCGATAAAGTTCATCAGGCATATCCTCGACCGCAGATGGTTCGCAAAAACTGGATGAACCTTAATGGATTGTGGGAATATGCCATTAGGCCGAAAGAGGACCACCAACCTGCGACCTTCGATGGGCAGATTCTTGTTCCATTTCCGGTTGAGTCCGTTTTGTCGGGTGTAATGAAAACAGTGGGCGAAGACAAGCACCTTTGGTATAGACACTCTTTTGAGGTCCCTGCGAAATGGGAGTGTGAACGCATTTTGCTCCATTTCGGCGCTGTGGACTGGGAAACAACCGTATACGTGAACGGCAAACAGGTTGGTACTCACCGTGGTGGCTATGACTCTTTTACGTTCGATATCACCGATGCCCTTAGAAAAAAAGGTCAGCAGGAAATCGTACTTTCTGTCTGGGACCCCACAGATTTGGGTTATCAACCCCGCGGCAAGCAGGTCAGAAAACCCGAGGGAATATGGTACACATCGGTTACAGGCATCTGGCAGACAGTATGGCTGGAACCTGTTAGCAGCGGTTATATAGAATCGCTGAGAGTTGTTCCCGATATTGATGCTGAGATTGTTCGTGTGACTGCTTTCTGCTCAGATGCAGCGGGTGGCTTTAGTATCGAGATGGGGGTGAAAGATGGATGGTTCACGAAGGCTAAAGCGGTCGGCAAGGTCGAAGAAGAAATCATCATACCCATCAAAAAAACGAAACTGTGGTCGCCCGATTCACCATTTCTATATGACCTTAAAGTAGTGTTGAAGGATAGCTCGGGCAAAAAAGTCGACGCCGTTAGCAGCTACTTTGGTATGCGAAAAATATCACTTGGTAAGGATGAAGCAGGTATCACACGGATTTTTCTGAATAACAAGCCATTATTTATGTTTGGTCTTCTTGACCAGGGCTGGTGGCCGGATGGATTGTACACTGCTCCAACTGACAAGGCACTTCGCTACGATATCGAAGTTACCAAAAAACTCGGCTTCAATGTGGCCCGCAAGCACGTAAAGGTTGAACCGGCACGCTGGTATTATTGGTGCGATAAGTTAGGCCTAATGGTTTGGCAGGATATGCCCAGCGGAGACCGCTTTATTGGTAAAGACGACCCCGACATCCACCGCAGTCACGAGTCTGCTCAGCAGTTTGAACTGGAGTTGAAACGTATTATCGGTGCTTTATGTAACCATCCTTCTATAGTTATGTGGGTGCCTTTCAATGAGGGCTGGGGGCAGTATAAAACCGAGCACATTCTCGAATTGATTAAACAATATGACCCGACTCGTCTGGTTAATAACGCCAGCGGCTGGGCCGACCGTGGTGCTGGAGATGTGCATGACATTCATAGCTATCCTGGTCCTGCTTCTCCACCTAATGAATCGGGCCGCGCCGCCGTCCTTGGCGAATTCGGTGGCTTGGGCCTGCCGGTCAAAGACCACACCTGGCAGGATGAAAAGAATTGGGGCTATCGCAGCTTTGAAACTCGTAAAGAACTGACCGAGGCGTACCTGAATCTGTTGGATAAGTTACAACCATTGATAGAAAGGGGACTATCGGCTGCAATATATACACAGACAACCGATGTGGAAATCGAAGTCAATGGGATGATGACCTATGACCGTGCGATTATAAAGATGAAACCCAAGCGAATTGCTGATGCCAACCGCAAAATAATATCGAAGCGCTTGTAACAAAGTATAACAAAAATGCGAATTTAGGTCAGAACAAATTTTGTTTGGTTCGATATCTTTTGGTACTTTGCAAAAGTTGTTAGGAGAAAAAAATGAAAAGACTATATTACCCCAAAAGTCAGGTTATCATAGGTGGCTTCGGGCTGGTGCTTTTGTTTGCATTTACTGGCCGGGTTCAGTTGTTTGGCCAGGAAATTCAAAAACAAGACAATGTAAAAATGGAAAAGGTCTCTTATGCTGGTTGGCCAAACTGTATAATGCTCACCAACGGTCAGGTTGAGCTAATCGCAACAACGGATGTCGGGCCGAGAATTGTTCGGTTTGGCTATGTGGGTGGACAGAATTTATTCAAGGAATACAAAGACCAAATGGGTAAAACAGGCGGTAACCAATGGCGGATTTATGGAGGCCATCGTCTGTGGCATTGCCCTGAAGACCATAAGAGAACCTACTATCCTGATAATTCAAAAATCACTTACGAATGGGACGGGAAGTCCTTGAAACTTAGCCAGCCGGTCGAAACCACGACTGGTATAGCGAAGGAAATTGAAGTTACCCTTGACGCAAGGTCAAGTCGGGTAAAAGTGCTTCACCGTCTAATCAACCATAATCAGTGGGATATAGAATCCTCTCCTTGGGCACTAACTGCGATGGCGCCGACAGGAAGAATAATATTGCCACAGGAGCCGTATCGGCCTCATCCTGATTATCTGCTTGCTGCGCGTCCTCTGGTTCTCTGGCACTTTACCGATATGAGTGACCCTCGATGGACATGGGGCGAAAAGTACATCCAATTAAGGCAGGACCTAACCGCAAAAACTAAAGAAAAAGTAGGTCTTCTCAATAAACAAGGCTGGGGAGCTTACTACTTAAATGGTCAGCTTTTCGTAAAACGCTACCCATACAATCCTGATGCGACATATCCGGATTATGGCTGTAATACCGAAACCTTCACTGATGGTGATATGCTGGAATTCGAGACGCTTGGCCCGCTTGCAAAAATACCGGCGAAGGGTGGAAAAGTAGAGCATGTTGAAGTGTGGTATCTGTTCAAGGCAGAGCTTGGAGAGGGAGAATCTGAGATAGATAAGAAGGTACTTCCTCTCATAAAAAAAACGTCATGTTCATAAACATAATTTTTTTGTGGTAATAGTAAGGGTATTTTAGATGGCACTATTATTGGGATACGATGTGGGAAGCTCATCGATAAAGGCGACCTTACTGAAAGCTGAAACTGGAAAGGTGGTTGCAACTGCTACTTCTCCCGACAGGGAACTTGAGATTATTGCACACAAACCAGGCTGGGCTGAGCAGCACCCCGGCATCTGGTGGGATAATGTCAAGGCCGCTACTCGACAAGTTAAGGCCAAAGCGAAATTTGAAGCTTCCGAAGTTGAGGCAATTGGCATTTCTTACCAGATGCACGGCTTAGTAGTTGTTGATAAGAATTGCGAAGTTTTAAGGCCTGCGATAATCTGGTGTGACAGCAGAGCGGTCGAGATTGGCCAAAAGGCAGCGCAAGAAATAGGAGAGGAAAAATGCCTTGAAACATTGCTTAACTCACCCGGCAATTTTACAGCTTCCAAATTGAAGTGGGTCATGGAAAATGAGCCGGATATTTATTCTAAGATTTATAAAATAATGCTGCCGGGTGATTATATCGCAATGAAGATGACAGGCCGGATATTAACAACGCCCTCAGGCTTGTCCGAAGGGATAATGTGGGATTTTAAGCAACAGGGCCTTGCCGAATTGGTGCTGAATTACTATGGGATTGCTAAAGAACTTATTCCTGAGGTTAAACCGACATTTTCGGTGCAGGGAGAACTGACTAAAGAGGCGGCTGATGAGTTAGAGTTGAAAGCGGGGACGAAAATATCATATAGGGCAGGCGACCAGCCGAACAATGCATTGTCCCTTAACGTTTTGAATCCCGGTGAAATTGCTGCTACAGCCGGTACTTCTGGCGTGGTATATGGCATAAGTGATAAGCCGGATTACGACCACAACTCGAGGGTCAACACGTTTGTTCATGTTAACCATACACCTGATACGCCAAGATACGGCGTGCTGCTGTGCCTTAACGGGGCTGGAATTTTGAATGTTTGGCTGAAAAATAATATTGCAGATGTGGTTACTTATGAGCAAATGAATGAACTTGCCAGTCAGGTACCTGTTGGCAGTGACGGACTTGTGATTTTACCTTATGGCAATGGTGCCGAAAGAACGCTGGAAAATAGGAATATTGGGGCGTTGGTTTATGGCTTGAACTTTAACATTCATAACAAAGCCCACTTGCTCAGGGCGGCGCAGGAGGGTATTGTTTTTGCATTGAATTACGGCCTTGGAATAATGCGCAATGTGGCAGTTGAAGTGCGAACCGTTCGAGCAGGTAATGCTAATATGTTCCTTAGCCCATTGTTTGGTGAGGCTTTTGCAACTGTCACACAATCCCTGGTGCAGCTATATAACACCGATGGTTCACAAGGTGCTGCGAGGGGCGCAGGTATCGGTGCCGGTATTTATCATGGGTTGGAAGATGCTTTTGTGGGCTTGGAGCCAATTAAGACCATTGAACCCAACGAGAAATTAGAACCAGCCTATAGGCAGGCGTATGAAAAATGGGAAAGTATTTTGATGACGGAGTTGAAAAATGCGTAAACTTCATAACGTGACGTTCCTATTGCTTATTTTATCATTAGCTGTCCTTTTGCTTACCTCGAGCAGTTTTGCGGATGACGAGGCAGCCGTCACGGGTGAGTTAAAAAAATGGCACAGAGTTACGCTTACCTTTGATGGGCCAAAGACGAGCGAGGATGCTACGCCGAATCCGTTTCTCGATTATCGGTTGAATGTCATTTTTGCCAATGGCCAGGATTGTTACATTGTGCCTGGTTATTACGCTGCCGATGGCGCCGCTGGCGAGAGCAGTGCAACCAGCGGCAACAAATGGCGGGTGCACTTTGTGCCTCACAAAAGTGGGAACTGGACTTATATAGTCTCATTTCGTACAGGTCCCGAAATTGCAATACACCCTGACCCGGGAGCTGGCTCAGCCGGTCCTTTGGACGGCTTAACAGGGACAATTGATATTGCTGATACCGACAAAACCGGCCGCGACTTCCGAGCAAAAGGAAGGCTGCAATATGTTGGCGGCCATTACCTGCAATTCGCCCAAACCGGCGACTACTTTCTCAAAGGCGGCGCCGACAGCCCCGAAAATTTCCTGGGCTACTTCGAGTTCGACGCAACCTTCGATACCGCTGGCCTCGATAGAAAAGGTGAGGCCACCGGAGAAAAATTCATCCACCGCTACGAGGCCCACGCCGCCGACTTCCGAAAAGGTGACCCGACGTGGCAGGGCGGCAAAGGAAAAAACATCATCGGTGCCCTCAACTACCTCGCCTCAAAAGGCATGAACAGCGTTTACTTCATCACCTATAACCTCGACGGCGGCGACGGCAAAGACGTCTGGCCCTGGACAAGGCCCGACGAAAGGCTCCGCTTCGACTGCAGTAAGCTCGACCAGTGGGAAATCGTCTTCTCACACATGCAAAAACTCGGCCTCATGATGCATGTCCTCACTCAGGAAACCGAAAACGACCAGGGCCTCGACGGCGGCGACCTCGGCATCCAGCGAAAGCTCTACTATCGCGAGCTCATCGCCCGCTTCGCCCACCACCCCGCCCTCGTCTGGAACCTCGGCGAAGAAAACACAAATACCGACGCCCAGCGAATGGCCTTCGCCGCTTACTTCAAAAGCACCGACCCCTATCAGCACCCCGTCGTCGTCCATACCTACCCCCGGCAATACGACAAGGTTTACAATCCCCTCTTAGGATTTGAAAGCCTCGACGGCACGTCCCTGCAAATGAATAAGACCGGCTCCGAAACCCATTCCGAAACCATAAAGTGGCTCGAGCGCTCCGCCGCCAGAAACCACAAGTGGATTGTCTGCCTCGATGAATACGGTGAGGGCGAAAACGGAGTAAAACCAGATGCCGATTTCCCGGACCACGATGAGCCCCGCAAGAACTGCCTCTGGGCAAACCTCATGGCCGGAGGCGCCGGCTGCGAGTGGTACTTCGGCTATAAATTCGCCCACAACGACCTCAATTGCGAGGATTGGCGCTCCCGTGACATAATGTGGGACCAGACCCGCTATGCCCTCGACTTCTTCCACGAGCACCTGCCCTTCGAGCAGATGTCCTCGGCCGACTCTCTTGTTTCAACCGGCTTCTGCTTCGCAAAACCGGGCCAAATCTACGCCGTCTACCTCCCGGAAGGTGGCTCGGCAAACCTCACTATCGAAGCCGGCAGCTATATCGTCCGATGGTATAATCCCCGCGCCGGCGGACAATTGCAAAAAAGCTCCGTCACCAACGTCACCGGCCCCGGAAAGACCGACCTCGGCAAACCTCCGAAAGATATAAACAAAGACTGGACCATTCTCGTTAAAAAATAGTCGCCCTTGTTGGTTGCCGCCCCCCCGCGAATGCTTGGGGTTTCTAAGCATCCCGGTCCGACGCGTCTTCTTCCTTCTGCTGCGATTTTTCTCTGATTTGCTTGCAGTGTTGGTCGCACATCGGAATTATTTTGCTCTCTTCGAAGGATATATCGCACGGCAAATGAAACTTCGGCTTGGTGTTCATAATCCCCGCAACTTCCATCCCTTTAACTACCTTGCAGCCGGTCCCCTTCACTGTATCGACCACCGTTTCAATGGCTGAATCGCATCCCAAAACTATCACCGCTTCGTACTCTTTCGCGCATCTTCTAAGCCTGCTCCGTTCCCGTGATGTCCATAAGCAAAGAAAAAATTGCTGAATGACCCCGCTCTTGAATCTTTTCGTCTTCACGCCCCTCTCGCGCAACTCGGACCTCAATCTCCTGATGTGTCTCTCAAGGGGCGGTGATTTTAACAGGCTCCTGAAGAACTGAAGGAAAGGTTTATTCTCCTTCATCGCAAGACTTGCCCCGGCGCACATGTTGCACGCGACTACCAGCGCCGAACCCAATCCTTCAACCTCACAAACAACATCCAAATCATCAAGATGAATCGGCATCTCTCGCTCTTACTTTTTCCATCTCTCTCCCTCCTTTACGGTACTCAACCCTGCTCCACATCCTGCCCCCTGACAAATCATTGTATCGAATTCCATCTAAACTGTCAATCTTGCCCCCACTGCACCGCAGGGGATCACCCCTCATGAGGTTGAAAACCTCACATGTTTAACCCCCTAACCCCGAAGGGCGTTAGGGGGTCCCTGATTTCTGAACCCTTCGTGAAACACAACCGGCCCCTGTGCCCTGTTCTCGCCGAACGGCAGGGCAAGAAAGTTCTCCTTCGGAACCCCTTCGAGAGTCAGTTCCGGCAGGTTCCTGAAACCGAACTTCTCGTAGTACTCCGGCTCGCCCACCAGGACGCAGCCTTTCGCACCGGCCTCTTTCAGCATTCGCAGCCCTTCGTTAATCAGTGATTTGCCGATTCCCTGTCTCTGGCGGTCCGGCCGCACCGAGACAGGCCCCATGCTGTACCACCCGTACCTCTGCCCGCAAATCGTTACCGCAGAAAACGCGATATGTCCTACAACCGTCCCCCCATCGTCCGCAACAAGAGAAACAGCCAGTGCTCCCGCTGCTCGCAATGCCTTGATAATAAACTGTTCGGTGTGATTGCCGTATCGGCAGGTTTTAAAAGCGGCTATCGTCACCTCCGTTATTGCCTCAATATCAGACGGCCTCTCTTCTCTGATTATCATTTCCCCTCCCATTATGCCCCTCTGTCTTTTTATACACAACCCTTTTTTTAATCCCTGCCCTCCATAGCCTTGGCGACGGAGGGCCTGTGAACCTTGCCCCCAAGGGGGCAGGGATCCGGCCGACATAGAAGTTTATTTGATTCTTATCAAGCGAAGCCCGGTGTGCACCTGTCCGAACATATCTGTCTCACGAATATGAATAAAGCACGCCCCTTCGGGAAGGTTCTCCGGCAAATCTGCACGCCAGATATGCCCCGTCTCTAATGCCTCCGTCGCCCAGGAGGCACGGGGAATGTTGTATTTTTTTTCATACTCAAGTACTTGCTCAAAATAAGGATCTTTTCTTGTGACCCGTTCCATCTCTGTCCACCTGCCGCTTTCACCGATTCGAATCTGCACTCTTGAACGCTCCGATCCCGCGAAGACATTAACCAGAATCTCGCCTTCAACGGCTTTGTTGCCACAAATTTCCTCCGGGGCCCAAATGTTCATCTGGTAATCTTCCGGCCTGCGAAATGCCTTAAAACGAATCGTATACTTGTTCCCGTCAAAGCTCAAAATTGAGTAACCGTTAGGTACGCCGTTTGTCATCGTTGCGTGTGCGATACCAACTTCATCCGGCACCCCCGTCCACCATGCACCGCTGACACTGCCGCTGATATACAAATGATGCGGATTGCTCCCGTACCAGTCGGACTCTTCGCCAAGAAATAGATGCTCTGTCCTGTGAGTGTGCCCGGCTACGGAAACCGTATGCGGATGTTGTTCGAGAACCTCAAATAATTCGCGCCTGCCCTGCTCGAAGAGGTTCTCGGAACCATGCATCAGCAGAACAACAAGCTGCCTCTTATCTAACAGCTTAAGGTCGTTGCGAATAAACTCCAGTTGTTTTGAATCCAGACCCTCGTAGTATTTGAGCCGCTCTTCATCGCCTCTGTAGGATACGATACTGTCCAGTACCAGAAAGTGTACCGGCCCGTAGTTGAAGCTGTAGTAAGCCGGACCGTAAATGCGGCTGAATGTCTCAAGTGAGTCCGCATCTCCTTGAGCGTAGTAGTTTATGTCATGATTGCCCGCTACGTTATACCACGGCAGACCTATGGCCGAGATGACTTCATTGACCGCGCCGAAATCTTCAATATTATCGCATACTATATCACCGAGCGATACGCCGAAAGCTGCGTCAATCCCCGCAACTTCCTCCACCGCATCATGGGCCATATAGTTTACCTCCTTTACATTCATCGCTTGTGGGTCGCCGAAGATTACAACATCAAAACGTTTCGGCTCCCTTTGTTTATAAAGAGCGAAATCTATTGACTCCGGCTTTGGACCCGTCGGACCGATTCTCCGATGCCTCAGGCCCGCCGGTGACCCGGCAGGTTTGTGAATGTAATAGAAATCGGGAAGGTTTACTTTATTTACCGGCGTCATCCAGCCCCTCGGCTTAATCACGAATATGATTCCCTCTTCTACTTCAAGCCGGTATCGGCCGTCCCTGTCCGTTGCGGCAATATCTCTTCCATTGGATACATGAACTCCTGCTATGCCCGGCTCTCCCGTATCACGTCTGCCGTTGCGGTTAATATCGTTAAAGACTATACCCGTGGCCCCCTCCGATTGAATATCCTTTCTTTCCTGCAGCGGTTGTGTACATCCTGTTAGCAGAAAAATCATGACAAAAACACTAAAAAGCTGTTTCATCTTCTTTCCTTTCTTTTGCCCTCATAAAATCGGTTATGTTGAGACAATCTATTTCACACGGGATTTCGACTAATTCTAAGTCTTCGAATGAAAGTTGCAACCAACATTTACCTTCGAATCCCCACGCAGGCGTTCTATATTTAGCCCCGAATTCCTGCGCGGGCTCCGGACCCAGTCTTCGTTCAGTTATTTACTCCTTACTGCTTAATCCCGTCTTTTCACTTACTTCTTACTGCTTACTACTTACTCCTTTATTTGTCTTCGCTCCCTCATATTATAAGCATTGCGTCACCGTAAGAATAAAAACGGTATCGCTTTTCAATAGCGTGCTTATATGCCCTCAGGATATTCTCCAACCCGGCAAAGGCTGCCACCATAGCTAATAAAGTCGATTTAGGCAGATGAAAGTTTGTTACCATACCATCGAATATTTTGAATTTGTAGCCCGGCTTGATAAAGAGCTTCGTTGTGCCGCTGGTAGCTTTTATCCGTGAGTCGCTCGCCGCCGTTTCTATAGACCGCGCTGCGGTTGTGCCAACAGCGATTATTCGATGCCCTTTTTCTTTTGTAGCGTTTATTATCCGCGCGTTTTGTTCATCAATACAAAACCATTCCTGATGCATTCTATGCTCTTCAAGGCTGTCAGTCGTTATTGGTTTAAATGTTCCTATCCCCACGTGCAGCGTTATATATGCAAAGCTTATTTGTGCAGTTTTTAACTGCTCAATTAGTTCATTAGTAAAATGTAGTCCAGCGGTTGGTGCTGCGACGGCTCCACTATACCGGGCGTAAACCGTTTGATACCTTGATTTGTCTTTTTCCGCCTGGCTTCGGTCTCTGTCTCGTTTGATATATGGTGGCAGCGGCGGAAAGCCAATCTCCTCAAGAATAGTTTCGGCCTTGCCTTCTACATCTATCTTTAGCTGGCATATACCCTTGTTCGGCTTGTTGAGTATTGTTGCCGGGCAGAAATCTCCGTTTTCTTTATCTTTTAGATAGATTGTCTCGCCTGTCTTTATTTTTCCCGCGACTTTAAGCATTACTTGCCAGATGCCTTGAGTGCTCTCGGCAAGAAATAATCCTTCGAGCTTGCCTCCCCTGGTTCGCTGCCCCCAGAAGCGAGCCGGTAAAACCTTTGTGTCGTTAAGTACCAGGCAATCGCCGGGCAGAAGAAAATCGCCGATCCTGCTGAAAATGCTGTCTGTGAGTTTGCCGCTCGAGCGATTAAAAACTAACAGCTTTGAATCGCTTCGTACATCAAGGGGTTGCTGGGCAATCAGTTCGGGCGGTAGATAATAATTTAGCTCTTCTGTCTGCATAGCCAAAAGTTATCAGACTATCTGAAAAATGGCAAAAAAATTTAGCCTCTATAGTAAGCTGATATTAGGGTTTTTAACCAGCTCGGAGAATTTCGCGCGAAAGTATCTCGACAGTGGAGACGAAACTGACTGACGGTACGAACCCAGCTTAAGATTTTCAAGGGGTAGGCCAATGGCTTCAGAAAGATATTTTGATCAAACCGCGACTTCAATTGCTTCTTTAGGCAAGGACGAACTTAAAAGACGAATCAAAAATTTCAAAGGCCGGTTTAGGTTGGATTTTACCGAAAGTTACCTCGATAGTCTCAGCGTCGAGAGATTAAGACATATCCTTTTGGCTGCCTTGATAAATGGAAAGCTCTGTGATAAAGAACCTGTTTCGCCTTAAGATGATAAATTCTTGACTTAGAGGCAGCTTCTTACTCGCTCCCGTCGAAGGAATGACTCCGATTGTCTATTAACAAATGGTGCTTAGCCCTTAGCCATAAACCATAAAAAAAGCTGGAGTTAATAAAAACTCCAGCTCTCTGAGGCAGCTTTTGCTTAAAAATTTAGGACGAACTTATAATCTTATACACCGCCTCACTAAACCAAGACGTATAAGAAGAAAAGACCTATATACTTTTCAAATATAATTATAAAGCCATGGGGAATTTTTGCAAGGATTTTCTAAAAAAAAATTTCCTTTTTTTTGATATCTCGGATGTTTCCTTGTTTTTTAACCCCGTCAGGGCCAATATTGGCCTTAATTCGCCTATTAAGGTCAGCAATCACATTGGCTGCCTTGATAGGAAATGCATCATCAATCAGCCTTGCTAAAAATTATCAGACGTAAGTATTTAGGGGCTGGTAAGTTATAAATGGGCAGGGGCGCAATCGAACCGCCGACACACCGATTGTCCGTCCGTTGTAGGAAAAGCGCAACCTCTGATAAAACTGAGGCTTGTATAGCCACGAAACCCCGGTTGACCCCTTAAACCCGCGAAAACACGGTAAAATCGACACCTCAAAGCTACGACCCTGACCTTGTCGAAATCGTGGCAGTTTGCCCGGAACTGCAGGACAATATCAAGGCCGATATCGAAGCATTGGTCAAACCGCGGTGGACAAAAAAATAAAAAGGGCGATAGCGCTCCGCTCCGATGCTATCGCCCATCGACCAGCCATTACGGCTGGATGTTTCAAGAGGAGATGCAATATGTTATCTAATATTGTCGAACATGACAAAATTATGTCAATCGTGGAAACTACGGGATTTTAGTAGATGAACCGTCATTTTTAAGCTGAAAATCGGCATCTCTAAAAATTTTTTATAAAAAAATTCAAAAACTTGTGGTGTTTTTGTCTTCCTCTGTCCTTGTTTGGCAACAGTTGGAATGGGGGAAAAAGTAATGGGCAGGGGCGGAATTGAACCGCCGACACACGGATTTTCAGTCCGTTGCTCTACCGACTGAGCTACCTGCCCCTTGCCTTTTAGCTACTCTTGGGACAGCTCCCTAAATCTAACAGGAAAAACTGATAATGCAAGAAAATTAAGGGCAAACTATGCTTTTTTGGGTCTCGTCAACATAAAGCAATCCACGTTTGCGCCCTGGCAATTAATTTGAGCTGCTAAAAGCACTTCACAGATAGCTATGGCCTCCTCTGTTGCATTTGTTTTGCTCTTTGCCGGCTTTTGCTTTATCATAAGTGTTATTAGCTTTGGTTTTACAATAATTTGCGTGTTTCTTGGGAAATCTTGGCGTAGTAGTTAAGGAGAAAAATTGATGGGATGTGAGCCAAAGCAAAAACCCACAGCTAAGGTTAAATTGAGCGTTAATGGCAAAGATATAGAGCTGAATAGCTTTGCTCAGAATATTATTTCTCAGACCGTCATCGGCTTGGCTAAATCTTTGCGAGGTGTTGGCGACGTTGAGACGATTAGCCTAAACATTTCGAGAAAGGGCGAATAAGCCATCGCTGCTGAAATGCTCAAAATTCCAGGTATGTTGATGGTTGGCTCCACCGGCAGGGGAAGCGGCAAAACCAGGTTTGTCTGCTCATTGATTAATAAGTTTGGCTTAAAGCACAATATCATTGGTTTAAAAGTGACCCCTGTCCAGAAAGCCAACGGCACTTGTCCCCGGGGTGGGTTGGGCTGTGGTGTTTGTTCATCACTAAAAGGACATTTCTACATTACTGAGGAAACTGACAGCCGGGCAAACAAAGACACCTCCAGAATGCTTGCTGCCGGCGCCGCTAAGGTTTTCTGGCTTAGAGTCTTGAGAAAATATCTCGAGGACGGTGCAAATGAATTATTAAAGGTTATTGGTAATGATGCAGTGTCAGTCTGTGAGTCGAACAGTCTTCGGCGTGTTGTTGAACCTGGCGTTTTTGTTGTCGTTAAAAGTTGCAGCGAGCAAAGCCCCAAACCCTCTGCCAAAAATGTTATTCGGTACGCAGATAGAATTGTAGCATTTGATGGTGATAAATTTGATGTCGGCGTTGGCGAGTTCGAACTTGTCAATGGCAGATGGGCTTGTAAAATGCAGGCAACGGCTATCATAATGGCCGGCGGCGAAAGTGCTCGAATGGGACGGAATAAAAGTTTGCTGCCAATTAATGGCCAGCCGATGATTAAATATATCTACGACCAGCTTCGTCCTCATTTTAATCAAATCCTTATCAGTTCAAACGATGTATTCAAATACAGCTTTCTTGGCGCAGAGGTTATTCCGGATGAGATACTAGGTCATGGACCGCTGGGGGGTATCGCCTCTGCGATAAAAGCTTCCGCGAACGACCTCAATTTTGTGATAGCGTGCGACATTCCGCAGCTTGATATTGATTTGATGAAAGCATTGCTCAGGCAGGGCAGGAGCTTTGATGCTGTTGTTCCCAGAATCGATGAGACGCGATATGAGCCCCTTTTTGCTCTCTATAAAAAAAGTGCGCTTAAAACTATCCAGCAAGCCCTCTTATCTGGAAACAATCGAATAATTGATGCTTTGGGCAGCTGTAAAGTTAAATATATAAACTTGGATGATGCTCACCAAATCGAAAACCTCAACACTATGAAAGATTACTGCCAGTTTACTGGAAGGTGAAACAATGCTACCGTTTGAAAAGGCTTTTGAGATTGTTTTAAACTCGGCATATCTGCTTGGTACTGAAAAAGTTGATATTGCCAATGCGGCAAATCGTGTATTAGCCCAAGACGTCAAATCGGATATAGATATCCCACCTTTTAATAAGTCGGCTATGGATGGCTACGCCTGTCGAAGACAGGACCTTGCTAATGAACTTACTATAGTAGAGATGATTCCAGCAGGTCTTCACCCTAAAGAAATAATCGGACCGAATCAATGCGCCAAAATTATGACTGGTGCCGAAGTCCCTCAAGGGGCTGATTGTGTCGTAATGGTTGAGTTTACTGAAAAAAAAACTCAAAACACCGTTCGGTTCACTGCAAAGCAAACCGCAGCTAATATTTGTGCCAAAGCAGAAGATATTAAAGCAGGACAAACAGTTCTAAGTAAGGGTACCCTTATAAAGCCTCAGCATATTGCAACTTTGGCTGCAATTGGATGCGCAAATCCCTGCGTGGCCATCAGGCCAAAAGTGGGAGTTATCGCAACAGGCAGCGAATTGGTAGAACCCTCACAAAGACCTTCGGTCCCCCAGCTAAGAGACAGCAATAGTTTTCAGCTTGTTGCACAGGTCGAAGCTGTCGGAGCTGTTGCAGAAAATTATGGCATTGTCGAGGATACAAGAGAAGCTATCGACGCAGCTGTTAAAAAAGCCATTTCAGAAAATGATGTCGTTCTTATCTCGGGCGGTGTTTCTGTTGGTGACTTTGATTTTGTGCCTGATATTTTGAAGCAGAATAATATTGTTCTTGAGTTTGAGAAAATCCTGATAAAACCTGGTAAACCCACGGTTTTTGGCTGCTCTGAGGGCGTGTTTTGTTTTGGAATGCCCGGCCATCCCGTTTCCGGCTTTGTTATGTGCGAGCTTTTGGTAAAACCGTTTCTTTACAAGCTGATGGGCTATGATTTTAAACCTCTTGATATTAACGTGCCGCTGGAAGCGTCTATCTCCAGAAAAAAGGCAGGAAGGCCATCCTGGATGCCGGTTGTAATTACTGATAAGGGGACAGCCAGGCCTGTTGAGTATCATGGTTCTGCGCATTTTGGTGCGCTGTGTGGTGCCGATGGTTTAATCTGTATCCCTAAAGGTGCCCCAGAGCTTAAAGAAGGAACAGTAGTGTCGGTTAGGCATATTTAACAGGCAGGTATAGATGCGTATTGATTATCTTAGAGTTTCGGTCACCGACAGATGCAATTTGCGTTGCATCTACTGTAATCCATTAAGGGATTGTGACCTTATTAAACGTGGTGAAGTTTTAACATTTGAGGAAATCCACCGTATTGTCAGATTGTTTGCTGAATGTGGGGTAAGCAAAGTTCGCCTGACCGGAGGGGAACCACTGGTAAGGAAAAACATTGTAGCCCTCATGGACAAGCTTGTTACAGTTGTCGATATAGAGGAACTTACACTTACAACCAACGGAGTTCTGCTTGAGGAGGTGGCCGACGAGCTTAAATCTGCAGGATTAAACAGGGTAAATGTAAGTATCGATTCCTTAGATAGAGGATGTTACCAAACCATTACCGGATACGACCTTTTGGATTATGTTAAAAGAGGTATCAATAAGGCGATAAAAGTCGGCCTGACACCGGTTAAAATTAACGTTGTAGTCTTAAAGGCAATAAATGAGCAGGATATTACTGCATTGGCGCAGTTGAGCGTCGAGATGCCGATAGCGGTCAGGTTTATAGAATACTGTCCAACCAGTAAACGCGCTAAGCCTGACAGGTTTTTTGTGCCAAACAGTCACGTTCGCAAGAATATTGAAAGCAGGTTCGGGCCATTAACTGCTACAGTAGGAACTAAAGGAAGTGGCCCGGCTGTGTATTTCAAGACTAAGGATTCTGCCGGCTCTGTTGGCTTTATAAGCGGCAAATCTGAGTTTTTCTGTCAGCGTTGCAATCGGATTCGGCTGACCAGTGATGGAAAAGTTAGACCCTGCCTGTACTCTGCTTATCTTTATGACATCAAAGGACTCATAAGAAGCGGTGCCAGCGATGAGCAGATACTGGCTTTAATGAAAAAAATAATCGCAGAAAAGCACAGGTACACGAGATTGAATTCGCCTGCTGTGGGATTCTCTATGCGTAATGTCGGAGGTTGAAAGCGATGGCAAACGATGGTGGTATGATAGATGTAAGCGGAAAGGATGCTACGGTCAGAACTGCAAAAGCTTCCGGATGTATCGTTCTTGGCGAAGAAGCCTTTGACATCCTCAAACTGGGCAGCTGTATCAAAGGCGATGTCCTTGCGACGGCAAAAATAGCAGCTATACAGGCTGTAAAATCAACGCCTGCGATAATTCCGATGTGTCATCCGCTCTTAATTGAATCTGTCAATGTTGAATTTAATATGAATGAGCAGGATAAATCCGTTACTGTAACAGTGGCCGTCAAGTCCTCAGGCAAGACCGGCGTCGAAATGGAAGCTCTTTGTGCTGTCTCTGCTGCCTGTCTTACTATTTATGATATGCTCAAATACACAGGCAGGGATATGGTAATAAGTCAGCTAAAGCTCTTGGAGAAAACAGGTGGCAAAAGCGGCAACTACAAAAGGCGACCCCAAACGCAATAAGGTGCGTTTGGCAAACAAAGGCAGGATTAAGGCGATATCCGTTTCTAAGCAAAAAGGCACACGCAAGGTTAATGTGCCCGAAGCCCAGTTGCGAGCCGACTTTGGCATCATCGGTGATGCTCATGCTGGCAAGTGGCACAGGCAGATAAGTCTGCTCGCCGTCGAGTCTATAAACAGAATGGTCGAAAGAGGCGCGAAGGTATCGCCAGGTGATTTCGCCGAGAATATCACTACAGAAGGCATGGACCTTCTCAATCTGTCTATCGGTGACAAGCTTAAAGTTGGCGAAAGTGCTCAACTTGAAATTACGCAGTTCGGCAAAAAGTGCCATGACCGATGCGAAATTTTTAAAAGGGTCGGCGACTGTATTATGCCAAGAGAAGGCGTCTTTACAAAAGTAATAAAAGCAGGCTCGGTAAGTGTGGGCGATGCTATTGAGGTAACTGATGATTAAGATAGCTATACTGACAGTAAGCGACAGTTGCGCACGGGAGCAAAGGGAGGATGTAAGTGGACGGACAATAGAGAGTATGTTGACCAGGAACAAATTTGAAGTATGTGAGAAAAAGATTGTTGAAGACGATCTCAATGCAATAGCCGACCAGCTAAAGTATTTTTGTGACAAGGTTGGTGTAAATGTCGTCTTAACCACCGGCGGAACAGGACCCGGACCTCGTGATGTCACTCCAGAAGCTACGAACGATGTGTCTGAGAGAATAGTTCCGGGTTTGAGTGAAATAATTCGGGCCAAAGGGTGGGAACAGACTAAAAATGCTGTTCTTTCGCGGGGTATTGCAGGAATTCGTAACAAAACGCTCATAGTTAATTTGCCTGGTAGCGCAAAGGCGGCAAAAGAATCATTGGAAGTAATTTTGGACGTCCTGCCGCACGCTGTGGAGATGATACTCGGCGGCGGACACTAAATAGTAAGGAGTTTTAAAATGGTTTTACTTGAGCTTTTTATCGCATTTTTCAGAATCGGGTTGTTTGCCTTCGGCGGAGCGGAGTCCTTTTTGCCTCTGATTGAAAGGGAAGTCGTCGAAAACAATCACTGGCTTGATAGACCTGAGTTTTTGGAGGTCCTTGGAATCGTAAGAGTTATTCCTGGTGCCATATCTATCAAATTTGCAACTTATACCGGTTACAAGGTCGCAGGTGTCCCTGGCGCGATAGTAGCCAACTTAGCGAATTTGCTCCCTGCTATATTGTTTATAATACTTGCCTCGTTGCTTTACTCAAAGTATAAGGACATCCCATTCATAAAAGCTGGCTTGGAAGCGGTTCAGTTCGCCATTTTTGCAATGATAATTGCTGTTGCGATACAATTAGTGGATAAAAACCGGGTTTTTCAGTTGAAATATTTATTTATTGTTGTTGTCTCATTCTTATTGTTCGTTCTGACAAAGGTCCATCCTGCTTTTATTATTGTCGCCGCTGCCTTGTATGGCGGACTGATTAAATTGATAGGCTTGGCCTGAGCTGCGGCGATAGACGTTTTTGCCTTGATATGAAGCAGCAGATTTGATATAAGCTAACTACAATTTGTTAATTTTGCTCAGCTAGGCTAAAGAGGGCAAGGTCAGGCGATGAAAAGGCCAGTCTTTTATGCTTTCGGGAGGGTGTGTTTTGTATAAGAGCTTCATTTATTGGTTCTCTTTTATTCTGCTTCTGTGGCAGTGCGGGTCCATTGAAGCCACGGATTACTACGTCAGTCCTTCCGGCAGTGATTCATACCCAGGTACCTCTCCAGAGCAGGCATGGAAGACCATCAGCAAGGTAAACACTGTAGACTTTGCTACCGGCGACAGCATATTCTTTGAAGGTGGCCAGACCTTCAACGGTTCCTTGTATTTTGATACAGGGGATGGTGGTACGCCGGGTAATCCACTTGCGATTAGCTCGTATGGTACCGGCAGGGCAACGATAAGTTCGGGCACAAGCAAGGGCTTTTTCGCATATAACCGTGCAGCATTTGAAATAACGGATTTAGTTTTTGTTGGAGCAGGCCGGACGGTGGATGCTGACTTCACCGGCATTCTCTTTTACACCGACTTAAGTGGGGGTGTCAAGCTGGAGTATGTCCGAATCGACAATGTCAATGTGAGCGAATATCGGGAAAGAGGGATTCAAATAGGCGCATGGAACGAGAGCAACAGTGGCTTCAAAGATGTCAGAATTACCAACTCAGATGTCCATGATAACGGCTGTATTGGAATTGAATCTTATGACTGGTGGCCACCCCAGCCGTCGAATCGCGCGCATCAGGATATCTATGTCGGCGACTGCAAAATCTACAACAACGCTGGTATTCCCGGCAGAGAACCGCATTCCGGAAACGGTGTTGTCCTCTCAGGTGTTGATGGAGCGATAATTGAGTACTCTGAAGCCTATAACAATGGATGGTTGTGTGATGCACCTGGTGGTGGGCCACTGGGTATCTGGACATGGGAGGCAAATAATGTTGTAATTCAGTTTTGTGAGTCACACGACAATAAAACAGACGGCGGGGACGGCGGCGGCTTCGATATCGATGGCGGATGTAACAATTCTCTTATGCAATACAATTATTCATATAATAACGAGGGCTGCGGGTATTTGATTTGTCAATTCAGCGGCGCCTCAGCCTTTACGAATAACGTTTGTCGGTATAACATTACTGAAAATGATGCAATAGGCTCCAGAGGCCCAATGGGGGCGATTCATTTTTGGTCGTCAGGTTCATCCGGTGGTATACAGGATACACATGTATATAATAATACTGTGTATGTTTCGGCTGATACGCGTGGGGCAGGCATTCAGGTTGACAGTGGGGGTATTTACAATACCTCTATCTACAATAACATAATTACAACCGTTGCGGACAAACGTGTTCTTTATGTTGGCACAACCTCCGGCGGCTGGAGTTTTAAGGGTAATTGCTACTGGACATACGGTGATAATATCGAAATTTATTGGGGTGGTACTACATATACCAGCTTGGCTGCTTGGCGGTCAGCCACAAGCCAGGAAACGCACGATGGTAACGATGTTGGCTTTGAGGCGGACCCCTGCCTCGTCAATCCGGGTAATGGTGGAACCATTGGCGACCCCTGTAATTTACACAGCCTTACAGCGTATCAACTGCAGAATAATTCACCTCTTATTAATACAGGATTGGACCTGCAGGCAGAGTTCGGAATTGACCCAGGTCTGCGCGATTATTATGGAACATCAATCCCTCGGTGTTACCAGTTGGATGTCGGAGCACACGAATATTATTTTAGCTTCGCTGATTTCGACTGTGATGAAAAGGTAGATTTCATTGATTATACGAAATTGGCTTCAGCCTGGATGAGCAGTTCCGGCGAGCCCGATTTTAACGACCATTACGACCTGTATGACGATGATACTATTGATGTGCCTGACCTTGGTATTTTCTTGGATGAGTGGCTTTGGGCGTTTGGACCTTAGGGGGCAAGTAAAAGCTTATGGGGATTACGGGTTAATTCCTTTTTCGTTCGTTAAGCAGCAGGATTCTCAGTCTACCAAATGAGAGAGTACTTGGCAGGAGGCAATAGCGCGCGACAGCCCGGAGGTTATAGCTGCTATGTTGTTTAGCTCATCAGGAGTTAGTATCTTTTCCGAGGAGCGGTAAATCAATATAAAACCTAATGACTGCCCGGGCCTGCCCAGCGGTATGGTAACTGCTGAAATTTTATTTAGCTTGACTAAATTACCTTGTAGCCCCATTGCAAACATATCGTCGAGTGTACATATCTTATTTGACTTGCAGATGTTGTCCACAAGTTCGCCAGTGAAGCAGTTCTCCAAATGTTGCTTCTCCAGAGTGATTGGCTGGTCGCTATCGAACATGTGTAATTCGTGGTTATCTTCTTGGCGCAGAAAAAAAGCGACATTTGCATCGGAAATTTCGTCTTTAATGAGTTTACTGGCGATGAAAATAAGGTTATTTAAGTCGGCCATTCCGACAATTGACTCATAAAAATTCGCTGTGAAACTGAGGGCATTTAGTTTTTTGATAAAGTTTCTTTGGGCAGTAACGAAGTCGTTGCAGAGTATATCTATTTTTTGGGCCTGCTTTTTGCGCTCTTTATTGAGTTTGCTAATGAGCTGACGCAATCTTCTATGTCGTTGTTTGTAGTCCATCAGACACTTTTTTTAAAATTAACTTTAATGTCTCCTCGATTTTAAGTTCGACCTGTTAAAAGGCTTCCTTAAGAGCAAAGAAATATTTACAAGGTTCGCCTCTAGATAGCCCTATAAATAACCGGTTATCAGTTTTGTATAGATTGAGGTTGGTTTGAGAATATATCCTGCGGGAGGATGGATACCATAATTTGCCTGGATTTTCGGACTAATATTTGCAGGTTTTTTGCATATCTGTTTACATTCAAAAACGCCGGTTTAAAGGGAAATAGGCCATTTCTTAATTTATATCATCTCCCTGCCGTTTCCGGTTATTTTGTGGGTGGCTTTTTGTACCCACTTGTTATAAATCGTTGAAGTTGCGGTATAAAGTGCCTTTTTAAATCTGTCGAAATATATTAGGTCTGTATATTGATAACCGTGGAGTAAGAATACCGTGTTGAGATACATGGTGACAAGCGCCGATTTGGTGAAAGAAGGGGCTGCGCAGCAAAAAAGGGAGATTGTCCAGCCAAAAAGTGAAGTTGTAAACCAAAAGAAAAGTATATCATCATCTAAACGTAAACTGCATTTTTGGCTTTTGTTGTTATCTAACGTAATTGTATTCGCTTTCGTCTATCAGCTTTGGACCGGCTGGAAAAGCAACTGGGTTTGGGACTATTTAACAGTGAACAGGTCAATGGTAACCGGGATAATGTACAATGCGGAAAACCCCTGCGCTATAATTTATGGCAAAGTTGCCCATGAAGGAGACACAGTGAACGGATATAGAGTTGTCAGAATACATAGAACCAAAGTTGAATTGGGGAAAGGCGGGAAAATTTTCACAAAGCGGGTGCATTAATATCCGAATGTTTGCTGAGAGTTTGCTGAGTATAAATACTGACAGCAAAATTTCTGAGCAATTGGCAGGAAATATTCGGTTTAGACTTTTAAGCGTGGTGTATTCATGGTCTTACGAAGGTTAAGTGAGTGGAAAACTGCAATTGCTGAGCGTGAGCAACTCGCCCAGATGCTACGCCATCTGGGCAGGATTGCTGAACAGGCGTGCGAGGGGATTGTTGTCGTCGACCTCAAAGGGACACTTCATTTTGTCAATACAACCTGGGCCAAGATGCATGGCTACGAAACCTGCAATGACCTGCTTGGTAAACAGATAAGCATGTTTTACGATGCAGACCAGATGAAAAGCAAAGTCATTCTTTTGAGTGAGCAGGCAAAACGTGGCGGCTTGTCCAGCGGTACCGTGAAAAACCTGCGAAAGGATGGAACAGAATTCCACGCCAAAATCAAAATGATTCCGTTAACCGATGAGAAAAACAATATTAACGGGCTTATGGTTTTTGTTATAGATATCACAGAATACAAGCAAATCGAAAATAAACTTAAAGAAACCGCTGAACAGAACGAAACCTTAAAGCAGCAGGTTGAACAACTCCAACGCGAAGCTAACCGGCACGGGGAGGCAGAGCAGTGCCTTAAACAGCAGGTTGCCGAATTAAATGCGGCTAATGGAGAGCTTCAGCACCAGCTCAACGAATTCAGGCAAGCCGAAAGTGAACTGAAAAAGTCCCGCGAGCAACTTGAGCAGTGCCTCGCAGAGCAAAGGGCAGAGCTAAAGAACCTTAGTGAAAACCTTCAACAGGAAACCGAACAACGCGAGCAGATAGAAAAACACCTCAAGAAGCAAGCTGTCGAATTAACTGTACTGAACGAGCAGCTTCAGTACCAGACAGCTGAACGCGAGCGAGTGGAAAATGAATTGCAGAAATACCGCAATGACTTTGAGCAGCGTGTTGGGGAACAAACTAAAGAATTAAAAGCTGCAGATGACCAACTCAAGCAGGAAATATCTCAGCGCCAACAGGCTGAGGGGCACCTTCGTCGAATCACTAAAAGCAAACAAACTCAGGGGGCGCCACGTCACAGCGGTGGCCAGGCAGGAGAATCGAAAGAGTCAAATGGACCATTCAGCGCTAAGGAACTTAAGGCCATAGCTGATTTGGCTAAGGAGATGGAGTAAATTAAGCTCAACATCAGTCAATTAGATAACAACTTCCTGCCCAAATATAAGCAACTAAATTAACGTTCAGAGAAAGCAATGATTTACTTGCATGGCAGGCAGATTGTCACGGTAGTTCCACTGCCAGGCTGGCTGGCTATGTTCAGCGTGCCTTTGTTTAATTGGATGATTCGATGTGCGTGGGCCAGTCCCATCCCACGTTTTCTCCCTGCCGGTTTCGCGGAAAAGAACGGCTGGCTTGCTTTGCGGACAGTTTCAACGTCCATTCCACACCCAGTGTCGATGATTTGCAGTTTCACAAACTCACCGCTATTCTCCAGAGCAGTCGTAACTTTTATAGGGCCCATCTCGTCGCTGTAGGATTCAAGGCAATTGCAGAGAATGTTGGCAATTGCTGATACAACCTGGGCTGAATCCACCAGAACATCTTCAACGCCATCGGCGACCTCAATTTTAATATCGAGTTGTTCAGCCTTTTGTTTTTGGGCGGTCAGTTGCATGGCTTCGTCAAGTATTTGTCTGACGTTTGTCTTGGTAGGTCTTGGCTGCGGTGGTTTGGCAAAAGTCATCAGGTCATCGACTATCGTAGATATCTCGCTGGCATTTTGCCGAATTTGCTCTAACATTCGTTTTTTCTCTGGGTCGCTCTCATTCTCGGCCAATATCTGTGCTCTGCCGGATATCACTGAAAGTGGATTATTTAATTCATGTGCTGCACCGCCGGCCATCTCAGCCAGAGCGCCGAGCAAGGACGCCGAGCCAAGCTGAAGATGAGAGTTCTTGAGTGTGGCAAGTAGCTGTGCTAACTGCTCGGCAAATCGCTGCTGGCCGACGCGGGCAAAAGACATATCCAAAATAGCGGAAGCTATGAAAGTTGCTGCCTTGAGGTTTTCTTCAAGATGTTCTGTTTCTACCGGATGACGAAGTTCGAAAGCAATTGCACCGATTGCTTTGCTGCTGGAAAGCAACGGCACCAACTTCGTCTGCTCTAAGTCGAAGTCAACCGCTAATTGTTCAAACAGCCAGTTAATGTAATCGGCTGCTTTAACAATCGCGAAGTTACTTGCAATCACCTCGGGTACCGCCGGTGTTTCGGCGGGGGCATTTAATATAATTGTTTTTGCTTGCGATTGGTCGTCTACGACAACGGCTTGGAGAAACTGTGAGCCGGCTGGTTGGGTTAAATACAGACAAACAACACCTGTTTGGTAAAATTTCTGCCAGCGCAATGCAAGGTTTTCTGCCATATCTATTGGCTCGCTGTTTGGGTTGATACTGAGCAGGAAATCTGTTGCAAAGTCGGAATGGCTCAAAGCAGTTTGCATCTGTCGATTTTCTGCCGACAATTCCATATGCTTTTTTGCTAATTGTGCTGCGGTTGTCTGAACAATGTCACAATAGGTTGACTCGGGCCTTGGTAAATCCATGCCCAAAACTCTGCATTTTTCTGAAACTTGGTCGGGAAGAATCCGGCGAATTTGTTCTAATTGTACGGCTGTAATTGCAAGGGCCTGTGATATCGCGCCTGAAGCGTCCGCTGTATCGTAGCTGCCTGATTGGCCGATGTTACATTGACGGGCTGTTAAATCGGCTAATTGCACGATTTGGGCAATTCTTGCTTCGGGTATACTTTGGGAAATTGCCTTAGTGTCGCTGTGATGGAGCCAGATGCCAAGGGCAATTTTGTTTGGCAGATGCCATTTGGCTGCTAAACGCTTGCCAAGGATTGTATGGTCCAGGCCGAGATGTTTTTGCTCAATGCTGCAGCTGCAGGCGAGTTGCGATTTGGCCTGTTCAATGATACCGCTAAAGCTTCTCGGCATTGCCTCATCAAGTGCAAGTTTACCGATATCGTGCAGCAGACCGGCTGAGTATGCCAGCTCCGAATCTATGTTAACTGATGTGACTTCGGCGATATCTTTAGCGCAGCAGGCGACCGCAAGGCAGTGTGTTGTGAGTTGTGTTCTAAATGAGGCTCTGATACTGTCTTGACCGAAGGCTGGGTAAGCTTTGACAGATAAAACGGTGCCGCGAATGAGGTGTAACGGCAGCTTGTCAAGTGCCTGGCGAATTGAGGGCTTTTCGTCAGCAAGGCTTAAACCCTGCTCGTGCATGAGCGAGAATATCTTGGCGCTAAGCGCTGGCTCTGATTCGATTATGTCAGCTAAATCTGCCATTGAAGGTTGAGCTTCGAGAAGTAGAGAAAGAAACTGTGCCGCAACGCATGGCAGGATTGAAAGTGAATCGAGCCGACGAATCACCAGTTCTACCTGAGGGGCAACCGTTGCATCAGTGGGTTCTTCGGGCATTTAGGTGTCCTTGTATTTAGTTGTTAGTATTTGGGTCGCGGTTATCGGTTCGCGGTTTGTGGATGTACGCCTGCCGACCTGAAACTTTTTACTTTCAGTCGAATATTACTGTCTATTTCGTTTCTAAAACAGCGGTAATTTTGTTAGTAAGGTCAATGATGTTGAACGGTTTTTTTATAAAATCTTCGGCGCCGGATTTTAACAACTGGTCAATTTCATCCTGTTTAACAACGCCGCTTACGATAATAATTTTCGTGTTTTCGAATTCGGGGTTTTTTCTTATCGTCTGGCATACAACATTGCCGTTGATATCGGGCAGCATGTAATCAAGCAGTATCAGGTCTGGTCGGAACTGCTGGGTTGATATTCCCGCCTCATAGCCGCTCGATGCAGTTTTTATTTCGAATCTGCCATCCCTAATGAGAACGTCAGCCATAAGCTCAACGATTTCGGCGTCGTCATCGACGATAAGGATTTTCTTTTTGCCGGACTCGATGTTATCCAGAGGTATGTTGTTTTCCCTCATAAATTTTATGAGGTTCAGGCGAGGAATCCTACGGAATCTTGAGCCTGGAACGCGAAAACCCTCGAGTCGGCCAGAATCAAAGCATCTGATGATAGTTTGCTGGCTTACGCGGCAGATATCGGCGGCTTCTCCGGTAGTGAATAGCTCCTTCATTTTACCCATCCCAACTTAGTTAACGTAATCCGCTCAGTATATTTCTTCCCAAATTGCCTTTTTGGCCTAATTTAACTATCGGACTTTGGTAAAGTCAAGGATAAAAAAATATTAGAAATGCCAATTATTAGTTGTGAAAGGTTGAATATTATCAGTCTTATAAAAAGATTAGTTGAAACTGCTAAAATGGGCGGTATGGGCAAGAATAAAATCGGTCAAAAGCGCTAGTTTTTAGTGGCGTGAAGCCGAAAAGTTGCCAAAAGTAACCAAATGTTGCCAGACGTTGCAAAACTTCGCCAAAATAGAGCAAAAGTTATACAAAACGGTGCCAAAGGATGTCGAAAAAGTGCCAAATTTTGCAGGTGTCTTGGATATTAATCGCGGATTACGCGGATGATTAAAATTGGCAGCGAAAAGGTACAAAAAACACAAAGATGAATTAGCCACGGAGGGCACAAGTTAGTCCCTATTCGCCGGTCGCTTGTGGCTCATCTGGCATATAGTAACTCAATGTCGGGATTTTGGAGGAAGACGTAAAACCAGCAGCGGAGTCTGCCCCTCAATTAGGGGCGATGTTGCGCAACTGGTGCGAAAAATGCTCTTTTGGTTCGCACAGGACAGGCGGTTAGTTACTTTGGTAAAAGGGATTAAAAAATTTTGGAAGATTTGGATTTTTGGTTTCAACTATATGCGCAAATGATTGAAATCACTGATTGCACGGATTGCACGGAGAGTTTGCAATGGTCTAGTCCTTTTGATTAGTCGAAAGGACTACGAACTTTTAATAAGATATGGGGAGAGAGTGTTGGGCCTTGATGGTTTGGGTTTTGGGGTGGTTCCAGTGAGATAAGCCCCTTGGGGGCAGGCGGGTATTCTGGTTTAGGTATTAGCGAGTGATTAGGCTCCGCTGGCCGCGGAGGCTTTGGGTGCCTCGCCAGAATGCTTTGGGTCGGCTAAGCCACACAGATGGCGGGTAAACTTATTTGATGCGGCCGAATTCGAGAGAGTCGTCGTTAAATAAAAAAATACCGGACACCTTTAATTCTTTGGTTAATTCTTGAAATAGGAAGGTCTCTTGTTTATGCTGAATATCGCCACTTTTGCCTTGGTCAAGTTGTTTTTCATAAAGAACTTATATCGATAAAAAAGAATTTCATTCAATTAATGTGGTGAGAAAGCAAGTCTGGGTATTAGGAGAGTTTTTATGAATCCCCAAAAAGCATATCGTTTCTTATTGTTGATTTTACCGGTGCTTTTACTCGGGCCTGGCACATCGCAGGCGAGGAGAGCGGACGTTTTAGAAAAGGCCGGAACGGAAGAGCCGCGTTTACAGATACTGTTCGATGCCGATTGGCGTTTTCATAGAGGTGATGTTGAAAGTGGCGAAAAGGCACAGTTTGACGATTCTTGCTGGCGTTTATTGAACCTGCCTCACGACTGGAGCATAGAAGACCTTCCCGGTACTGATTCACCGATTGACCCGCAAGCCGTAGGTGAAATGGACACCGG
>CP070728.1:2196087-2210681 GCA_020351025.1 Planctomycetota bacterium | reverse complement strand
TTACTACTACAAAACGCCAATCCTGCAAATTCTTGGCGGATGGCGCAAGTCTCGCTGCCTCAAAGATTTGGTCAAGCTTTTCCTGCTCTATTGGTCTGTCCTGATATGCCCGGCAGGAATATCGGCTGCGAATCGCTTCAATTACTGTCATAATAACACCTTGGTATTTTCCTTGTTTGCCTTAATCGCCGTGCTGGCGCCCTGTCGCAGCAGGTAAGTTCAAAACACAATCTGCCAACAAATATAAATGATTAAAAATGTTGACGCAAGAGCTAAAAACCTGTATTTTCGGGGACAAATAAAGGGCGGTTAGCTCAGTTGGCTAGAGCGCCTGCTTTACACGCAGGAGGTCACAGGTTCAAGTCCTGTACCGCCCATTGCTGTCAGTAATGGATTTAGAAGTATTTGTTCTTCGTTAAGCGCTATCTGATTCCCCCTATCTGGCGTTAAATAAGTTTTGCAGGCTGATTTCCGTGCTGTAGGATAAGGAACTGTATTTATGCGATTGATTCTGCTTGATAGCCCAGAAGAAATTAGAGGCAACTTTTATCCCCTGGCGTTGAGTCGTCCGCTCTGGGAGCTTCGATGCGGTTTCACATCGCTTGAAGAAAAGCTCATTGCCAAGCTCGGCACAAGCGATGTCGCCTATTTTGTGCCTGATTATATGGCAGATTTGTACCGTGCGAAGGTAAATCATCCGGTCAACGATACATCCATCCTGGAAGGCGATGACCTGCTGGTCGTGGACCCGCGTGTAAAGGCGGATGGTTTCAACGTAGCAACCAGCGGTCCCAGCGAGGTCGGTCTGGATGAACAAGGCCGTCTACTGTACGCCCGCGTTGCCAAGAACGACCTGGCCAAGCTTGGCAAAGATGACGTCGGCAAGTTCATAGCAGCAGCTAAAGCAAAGCTGCCAAACGTTAAACCAGCAGTAAAGACATGGCAATACATCTGGGAGCTGATACTTGGTAATTGCGAGCAGATAACGGCCGACTTTGCAGCGGCGGGACGAGACGGCATTGAGGGAAAGGTGGAACAGCCGAATGTTATCCGGGGCGGCAAAAAGGATATCTATATCGCTCGAGGTGCGACGGTGCATCCGATGGTGGTCATCGACGCTGAGAATGGCCCGATTTATATCGACCAGGACGCGGAGCTCCATCCTTTCAGTCGCATTGAAGGGCCCTGCTACATTGGAAAAAAAACAATCATCCTCGGCGCGAAGTGCCGCGAGGGTAGTTCAATCGGGCCGGTTTGCCGGATAGGCGGTGAAGTGGAAGGGTCGATTATCCAGGGATATTCGAATAAGTACCACGATGGTTTTGTGGGACACGCCTATGTTGGCGAGTGGGTTAACCTTGGTGCATTTACGACAAACAGCGACCTGAAGAGTGACTATTCGAGCGTTTCGGTGATGTTAGAAGGGCAGCGGGCAATAGATACCGGCTCGACCAAAGTTGGTTCTCTTATTGGAGACCACACGAAGACATCAATCGGGACGCTGTTAAATACCGGCTCCTATATCGGGGCGATGGCCCTGATTATGACTACAGGTACTCTGCTACCGAAGTTTATACCTTCGTTTGCCTGGTTTGTTGAGGGTGTCGTGACAAAAGGATTTGGCAAAGGAAAATTGTACGAAACTGCCAAAACAGCGATGAGCCGGCGCAAATGCCAATGGTCAGAAGTTGATGAGCGTATGTGGGATGCAGTCTTTGAGATGACAGCACCGATGAGAAACGAGGCCATTAAAAAGGGCCGAATAGCAATGTTAAATCGATGAAAACATACAGGAGATGAATTAATGGCAACAGTAGAAGAGCGTGTTAAAGCGATAACCGCCCGTGTTTTGAAACTTAATCCGGACGAGATCAAACCAGAGCACAGTTTTACAGCAGACCTTGGAGCTGAAAGTGTGCAATCCATCGAATTAGTAGCTATGTTTGAAGAAGAGTTCGGGATTGAAATGGATGAAGATGCCGCCCTTTCGGTGGAAACCGTTGGCAAAGCGGTCGAATTCATTACCGAGGTCTGTGGTGAACAAGGAGTTGAAGCTGAGCAGTAGTCTTGAACGCTGGAGAGGAAAGGACTTGTAATGGATGAAGTGAGAAAACAACATCGGCTAGTGAATGCAAAGGAACCGAACCTAGTACAGGATATTTACCCCTACAGTTTGCCGCCGTTGATTCGCTTTGAAGGCCCGGTGGTTGAATACATTGACGGCAAAGCGGTGGAGTTCGACTTCGGGGCAGTTAAGGACAGGGACATTTTGATTAGCGACACGACTTTCCGTGACGGCCAGCAGGCTCGACCACCTTATACTATTGACCAGATGGTCCACATCTACGACCTGATGTCCCGTCTTGGTGGTCCCAACGGGGTGCTCCGGCAAACCGAGTTTTTCCTTTATACTAAGAACGACCGCGAGACTCTTGAGCGCTGCCGGGCACTGGGCCACAAATATCCTGAGTGTACCGGCTGGATACGAGCACTCAAAGGTGACTTTCGTCTGGTCAAAGAAGCCGGGCTGAAAGAGACCGGCGTGCTCACAAGCTGCTCGGACTATCACATATTCCAGAAGTTGAGATTCCGCAGCCGTGCCGAATGTATGGATAGCTATTGCCAAGTCGTGGAGGCAGCCTTCGACGCTGGTGTTCGACCCCGCTGTCACCTTGAAGATTTGACGCGTGCGGATATCAACGGGTTTGTCCTTCCGTTTATTGACCGGCTAATGGAAATGAGCAGCCAGGTACCAGAGGAGCTCAGCGTCAAGATTCGTCTGTGTGATACTATGGGTTTTGGAATCAGCTATCCCGGTGCAGAACTTCCCAGAAGCATCCCGAAACTTATCTACAAGCTGAACCGTGAATGCGGTGTGCCGAGCGACCGGCTGGAGTGGCACGGACATAATGACTTCCACAAAGTACATGCCAATGCTGCAACGGCCTGGCTTTACGGCTGCGATGTGGTGAACGCTACGTTGTTCGGCTTCGGTGAACGCACAGGAAATCCTCCTCTTGAGGGCGCGGTTTTCGAGTACATCGCACTCAAGAGAGACCTTTGCGGAATTGACACGATGGCAATAGCCGAATTGGCTGACTATATGCGGTCGATTGGTCTGCCAATTCCGGAGAACTATCCTTTCGTAGGCAGGTCATTCAATACTACCCGGGCAGGAATCCACGCCGACGGGCTCCGTCGGGACGAGCAGATATATAACATTTTCGACACGGAGAAGCTCCTCGGCCGGCCGCCACGGGTTGCCATTACGGACAAGAGCGGTGCCGATGGTGTGGCCCACTGGCTCAATGAGTTTTTCGGCCTAAAGGGCGACAACAGAATCAACAAGATTAAAGTCCACAAGCTGGCCCGCTGGGTCATTGACCAGTATGATAAGGAAGGCCGTCTGACCGCCATCAGCGACCAGGAGCTCGAAGCCAAGGTCAGGGAGCTATTGCCCGAATATTGGGAAAAGTACAAAAGCAGCCAGAAGTAAGAATAGCGTATGGCGGATAGTGGATAGATAAAAATCCAAGATATATAATCAACATCCGGCATTATAGTTCTGTCGTTAAATCAGCAATGCTCCTAAAGCCTGCACTAAGGGTATTGTTTTTTTCCCCTTGCACAGACGACGGATTTGCCTAATTATATTGGCTTTGCTGGTTTGCAGCGTTTCAAGTAAGGGCAAGTTATGAAGGCGTTGGTATTGAAGGGATATAATGAGCTGGTTTATGAGGAGGTGGCTCGGCCTGAACTCGGCGCTGAGGACGTGCTTGTAGAAGTTAAGGCTTGCGGGATATGCGGCAGCGATGTGCACGGGATGGATGGTTCGACAGGCAGGCGACTTCCGCCAATTATAATGGGACATGAGGCATCTGGTGTCATCGCTGAGGTGGGGTCTAACGTTAATGACTGGAGAAAAGGTGATAGAGTTACGTTTGATTCGACGGTGTCGTGCGGCGATTGTCATTTCTGCAGGAAAGGATTAATCAATCTGTGCGATAACCGAAAGGTATTAGGGGTGTCGTGTGAAGAATATCGCTGTGACGGAGCGTTTGCGGAATACGTGTCGGTGCCAGCGCGGATATTATATCGACTGCCGGAAGAGATTAGCTTTGAGCAGGCGACATTCACTGAGCCGCTTTCGGTTGCAGTTCACGCAGTTAACCGAACGCCGATATCGCAGGGAGACAAAGCAGTTGTCGTAGGTTCAGGGATGGTTGGGCTGTTGGTTGTACAGGCCTTACGAGTCGCGGGGGCTGGTGAGATTATCGCGGTGGATATCGACAAGAACAGGCTGGAACTGGCGGAGCAGTTAGGTGCAGATGTGGGGCTGAAGGCTGATGAATGCAGCGTTAAGGAAGAAGTGCTAAAGAGAACTGACGGATTAGGTGCAGATGTTTCACTTGAAGTGGTTGGTTTTGCCGAGACGGTTAAGACAGCGGAGGCGGTTTTGCGGAAAGGCGGGTCACTTACTCTGATTGGGAACTTCTGCGCTACCGTGGAGTGGCCATTGCAATCGGTGGTGACACGTGAGATTTCGGTTTTTGGTTCTTATATTTCGCGTGGGGAATATCCGGCCTGCCTCGAGATGATATCGAGCGGAAAGGTTAACGTTAATGCATTAATTAGTGCAACATCACCGCTATCGGAGGGGGCGGCGTGGTTTAAGCGGCTGTATGATAAAGAGGCTGGGCTGATGAAAGTTATACTTGTGCCATAGTGACAAGTTATAAAGCAATCAGGCTAATGACCCAAATCACGATTGCGGAGGTTATACCAATTATAAAGGTGGAGAAGGTGTGTAATCGGTAGCCTGTTTTGACGTCCATTCTTGTCATCTGCGTAAAGACCCAGAAGAAGCTGTCATTTGCGTGGGAGACGACCATTGAGCCGGCACCTATGGATAACACAACCAAAGCCTTCGCAACCGGTGACACGAAACCAAGAGGAGACATTAGTGGGGCCATTAAGGATGCGGTGGTGATTAGAGCGACGGTTGAGGAGCCCTGTGCGGTTTTGAGTGCGGCGGAGATGATAAATGGAAGCCAGATTCCTAAATTTGCATTTGAGAGGGACTCGCCAATTACGCTGGCTATGGGGGAATTTCTAAGGACGACGCCAAACGACCCCCCTGCCCCGGTAATCATAATAATGATGGCGGCATTTAGCAGAGCCTGGCCGACCCAGCCGGTAGTGGAGAGCATCTGC
The DNA here is from genome assembly GCA_020351025.1 of Planctomycetota bacterium. Classification (GTDB taxonomy): domain Bacteria; phylum Planctomycetota; class Phycisphaerae; order Sedimentisphaerales; family Anaerobacaceae. The sequence goes on along the minus strand of CP070728.1, from coordinate 2,205,467 downwards.
ATCTCAAGTTTCTTGGGGAGTCGAAATGCCAGGAGAACTCCTATGAGTAATGCAATTACGGGCGCTCCTATAAAACCAACGCAATTCTTTAAGATGCCATCGCCCATCGGCTGTGTTGGGAAATCGGAAACCGATTTTAAAACGATTAAAACAATTGGTACCAGAATAGGAACGAATGCCTTGATTGCTGAGGGGGCTTCTTGAAGTTTAGCAGCTATATCAGCTTCTGAGAGCTCAGGATTTGGGTCGATATAAGTTTTAGAGGCGATTTTTGTTGCGAATAACCAGCCTGCTACAAGAGCAAATACACTGACTATCATTCCAAGTAAGATGACCAGGCCGAGGTCGGCATCGAGGATACCAGCGGCGGCGATGGGGCCCGGGGTAGGCGGGACGAGACAATGCGTTGCTATAAGACCGGTAGAGAGAGCTATGGCGGAGCCAGCGAGAGAGAGTTTGGCCTCTTTGGAAAGAGCTCTATTTAACGGTGTAAGTATGACAAAGCCGGAGTCGGCAAAAACAGGGATGGAAACAAAGTAGCCGATGATAGACATTGCGAGGGGGACATGTTTTTCGCCGATGATTTTTAAGATACGCTCTGCCATTGCAAAAGCGCCGCCTGAGTGCTCGAGAAACGTCCCGATTATGACGCCAGCGATGATAACGATTCCTATGCTGCTGAGGGTCCCACCGAAGCCGTCGTTGATTGAATTTACGATGTCGGGAAGTGGCATGCCGGAGAACAGGCCAAACGCAACTGCGACAAATAAAAGGGCAAGAAAAGGATGAAAGTGATATTTGCTCGTCGAGATAACAATGAATAGAATGCTGATGAGTAAAAGTATAATTAGGAACATAAGAGTCCTTTCTGTAAAGACACTTTTGTCTCTCAGTTCGGCAGAATCGAAGGGTTATCAGCTTTGGTGTCTGACCTGTACTTCGGCTAATTTTTCATAGTACTGAATGATACCGCCGTGGTCGTCGGAAGCTTTTCCATCGGCCTTGAGGGCCTGCATAATCTCCATGACGCCGCTGGCCAAGGGCACGGGAACACCAACCTCGCCAGCAGTATCCAAGGCGTTCTGCAAATCTTTTATATGGAGTTCGATTCTAAATCCTGGTTTGAAGTTTCCGTCAAGGGCTAAAGGCACTTTAGCATCAAGGACTGTGCTGCCGGCGAGTCCGCCACGAATAGCCTTGTAAACCTTCTCGGGGTCGACGCCTGCCTTGGTTGCCAGGACCATAGCCTCGGACATTGCCGCGATATTCAAAGCTACGATTATTTGATTTGCCAGTTTGGTCATATTGCCGCTGCCGATATCACCGACAAGAACAGCGGAAGCACCCATAACCTTTAGAATATCCTCGACCTGGTGGAATATTTCTTTTTTGCCGCCTACCATAATTGAGAGGGTGCCATCTATGGCTTTTGGCTCGCCGCCACTTACGGGTGCATCGAGCATTTCAACGCCCTTTTCGGCGGCTTTGGCAGCGACCTCTTTCGCAACTAACGGGGCAATTGAACTCATATCAATCAAGATGGTGCCGGTTTTTGCGCCATCCAGGACACCATGCTTTGACAATACAGCATCTTTTACATCAGGGGAATTTGGCAACATTGTAATTACGACTTCGCTTTTTTCTGCAACATCCTCACTGCACCTGCCTTCGGCGGCACCAGCGGCAACTACCTCTTTTACCGGTTCAGGTCTGATGTCATACACGGTCAGGGAGTAACCAGCTTTTAGCAGATTCATTGCCATGGGTTTTCCCATAATTCCCAATCCGATAAAGCCTATTTTTTTCTTCGCCATAAGCTGCTCCTTTCACTACTTAAGGACATTTTTCGCGGCTTTGATAATAGCGGTATCAGTAAGGCCATAATGCTCCAGAAGCTGTTCGTAATCGAGGGCTGATTGGCCAAATGTATCTTTTATAGCGACGGCCTCTATGGGTAGAGGTACACTTCTTAGAATGAAAGTGACAGCACTTGCAAGACCGCCTATGATGGAATGTTCCTCGGCGGTAACAATTCCTTTTACTCCGTCGGCTAATTTTTTGATAGCATCTTCATCGATCGGTTTTAAGGTACTGACGTTAATGACGCGAAGTGATATACCCTCCTTTTGTAGCTGCTCGGCTGCCATTAAGGCTTTATAGACCATATAGCCGGTTGCGAAGACGGTGACATCGGAACCATCCCGTATCAGGCAGGGTTTTCCGATTTCGAATGGTTCATTTTCGTCTGTGACATCGGGCATTTCATTTCGATTGATACGGATATAGACCGGGCCTTTGTATTCTACGGCTGCTTTTACCATCTTTTTTGTTTCGATACCATCGGCTGGTGAGAGGACGGTCATATTCGGGATAGCCCGCATAATTGCGATATCTTCTATTGACTGATGAGTAGCACCATCGCCGAAATCTGAAATTCCGCAGCTGGAACCGATGATTTTGACGTTAACTTTGCCGATGCAAACACTCACCCGGATTTGGTCATAAGGTCTGCCTGCAGCAAAGACAGCAAAGGAATTCGCAAAAGCGATTTTGCCTGAGAGTGCAAGGCCGACAGCTGTTGAAATCATATTCTGCTCACCGATACCCATTTCAAAGAAGCGGTCCGGAAACTCCTGCTGTAAGAGGCGAGTCATTGTGGATTTGCTCAGGTCGGCATCGAGAGCAACAATTCGCTCATCTTGTCTTGCCAACTCTACGAGTGTTTCGCCATAAACCTTTCTGCAATTCTGTTTATTCATTTGCGTTTGTCCTTATTCCTCAAAAAGTGCTCGAGCAGTTTCATACTGTTTCTGTGTCATAATACCGTGGTGAAAGTCGGCCTTTCCTTCGGCGAAAGGAACGCCCTTTCCTTTGACGGTATGAGCAACAATCATAATTGGTTTTCCTTTTAGCCGGTCGGCTTTATCGACGGCGTCGGCAACCTGCCTGACATCGTGGCCATCGACTTCCATGACGTGCCATCCGAAAGCTTTCCACTTATCCGGATGTGGGTTTGTGTCATAACGCTCGACGATGGGACCTGTTGCCTGGACGCCATTTTTATCGAGGATTGCTACGAGGTTGTCGAGCTTATAGCAAGCGGCTGTCATCGAGGCCTCCCAAATCTGCCCTTCAGCAATTTCTCCATCGCCCACAATGCAGTAAACGTGGTAGTCTTTGTTATCGAGCTTTCCTGCCATTGCTATTCCACAGGCGATGCTGAGCCCCTGGCCGAGAGAGCCGGTGTTCGCCTCGATGCCGGGGACTCTTAACATTTCAGGATGTCCCTGCAGTATAGTGCCCAAATCCTTTAGGGTATCTAATTTTTCCATAGGGAAGTAGCCTAACTCTGCAAGTGCGGCATACTGTGTCAGTGCTGCATGTCCCTTGCTTAAGAGGAACCTGTCCCTGTTGGGCCATTCTGGGTTCTTTGGGTCGTGGCGCATTTTGTGAAAGTAGAGCACTGCAACAATCTCAGCGATTGAACAGGAGCCACCGAGATGGCCGGGTTTTCCGGCGCCAATCATTAAGACGATGTCATAACGGAGTTTTTTTGCTATTTTTTCCAGCTCTGCTACCTTTTGGTCGGAAATCGGCATAATTATTCGTCCTTTAACGTTTGTTAGAATTTGCTCAATAAAGATTCGCAATAATAGCAAAGAGAATTGTAATATGCAATGAACTTTTTATTTGTGTACTGTGCCCACATCGAGCCGAGAGTAGGTAAGCATTTTGTGGAAGGGAGTTAGCGAAAGAGGTGCTGTTTTGCGAAGCGCTGTACGGCTGAATAGAGTAGTGTACGGCAATTTGCAAGTACGTAATCAAGGGACATATCATTTGCTCTGCAGCTGACAGCAGTTTCAATTCCGATTTTTTGATACTGTTTTTGTGGGACGTTGACCTGACCTGCGATGACAGCGAGGTGAGTATCTGATTGAGAGGCAATTTTTGCGAGGCCGGAGACAACCTTTCCATAGAGGGACTGGCGGTCAAAAGAACCTTCGCCAGTAATGAGCCAATCGGCAGATTGGAGCTCTGCAAGTATATTACTATATGCTATTACTGTTTCGATACCGGATACGAGGTTAGCATTCATAAAAGCGATAGCTCCTGCTGCGAGACCCCCGGCTGCTCCTGCTCCGGGGACATTGTTGATGTCGCGCTGGAGGTGTTTTTCAACGAGAGTTGCAAGATGTTCAAGGCCTGTTTCCAATTGCTCGACCATTTGAGGAGTTGCACCTTTTTGCGGTGCGTAAACTTTAGCAGCACCATGCTCACCACAGAGAGGATTATCAACATCGCAAAGAACTTCAACAGGAGGAAGTTCGAGGTCTTTAGGTTCGAGTATTTTTGTGATTTGCTCAAGGCCCTGACCGCCAAGGGGTACTGGATTGCCAGCCTCATTGAGGAATTTCCATCCGAGGGCGTTTGCTGCACCTGTTCCGCCATCGACGGTTGCACTTCCACCCACAGCAAGAAGGATTTTTGCAGGGTCATAGTTTAATGCTGCATCGATAAGCTGGCCGGTGCCATAGGTAGTTGTCCTTAGGGGATTCATCTGGTCTTTTGAAAGTAGTTCGAGTCCGCTGGCAGATGCCATTTCAACAAGAGCTGTTCTGTCACTATCGAACCAGGCAAAGCCGGTATCGACCTGCATATCAGGCAGAGGTCCCATCACAGTTTGCTGAATCCATTGGCCATTAGCTGCTTTAATCATTGCTTCTGCAGTGCCCTCACCGCCGTCGGCCATCGGTTTTATTAGGATATGGGTGTCGGGTATACATTCGGATATTGAGTTTGCAACAATTTCACAGGCCTGGCAGGCGGTAAGTGTTCCCTTAAACGAATCCATTGCGATAACAATTTTCATACGAGTCGATTCCGGCAAAACAATTTGCGGTCAGCAAACATTGAAGAGTATAGATTCTGGATTTGGCAAATGCCAGCGATTTGTAAGAGAATCCGTAACGGATTTGACGGCTTGAAGGTTTGGTGCAACCGACAGCAAATCAGAAGGAAATAATCAAAGGCTTTATTAGCGTGAATACAAATCAGCGACGACGAGGCAAATAAGGACAAATAGAATAAACAAAACCGCGAGTAGAACACCCCAAACAGTCACAGTAACAACCGCTGCTGTCGTTGCAGTAATGATGGCAACGCCGAGCTTGGTACCTGCAGCACCAATAACGGTTGCGAAGAAGTCGACCTCGAGAGAGGCAGCGGTTACGGTGGTGGTTGCCGTCGCCTTGGTGGGAGCGGTCATAAGCCCAAGCAGTCCTAGTGCTGCGAGCAACAGTCCCTTGCCAAATCCTCGGTGAGACAACTGACATACAAGTGAGTGTTTGGCACGGAAGAACAATACCCGGGCACGCAGCTGTTTACAACCTATAAAGCCGGCGATTTCAGAGTAGGACATTTGTTCGAAACATCGCAAAATCAGAATATTTCGCTGGTCGAGCTTCATATTCTCCATTGCTTCAACTATCGCTTCTGATAACTCCCTGCGGATAAGGTCTTTGAGTCCATCGTTTCTGCTTTTTGAGGCGCTCTTGAGTAAACGCTCCTTTTCAAGGGCGGAGATTTGTACCATCCGTTCGTGCTGCTGCTGGCGGAAATGGTGCTGAACTTTTCCCCAGGCGGTCCTGAACAGCCAGGGCCAGAACCGTTCGGCATCTTTCAGGTCTTTCAAGTATTTAACCATCCCTAACAAAGTCTCCTGCAGAAGGTCCTGTGTCAAATCATAGTCCAGTGTAAGGCGATAAATATATGCAAAGACTCTACCCTCAGCCAGCTCGGCCAGGCGATTCATACTTTGTTGGTCACCAAGCCGGGCCTGCTCAACTAAACCACGGTAATCAACGTTGTTATCTATGTATTCCACCAGTTTTGTATGTATAGTCCAGAAATCAGAGATTCGTTACATTTTTTTTCGGCATTTTTCAAAATTTCCAAAAAATCTGATTCCACAGTAATAGGTGGAAAATATAAAACGACAATAACCATAAGCATCAGAGTTGGAGCCAGATTGCTCTGAAGGTTTTTCTGTTTGGGTCGGTTAGGTATTTGTTGGGGCACTTACCATCCTCAAGTAATCTACCCGGCATACATTCTGAAGCATCGGACACATCTATTGGCAAAGTTCCATCATCACTTAACAGAAAAAATTTTTCTGAATCCTTGAAAGTAAACATTGCCTCAGGGGTAAAATTATATTTATTCAAATGTAATTCGCGCACCAGCTTCGGCGGGTCATCCATCTTTCCCGACCAGCGATATAAAACAAAGCTCGGCTTGTCATTATGCGGGCCTGCAATAATAAAATAGGCCTTGTAAAAATCAGAATACTCCATAGCCCTTATCCCGAGGCCTTTCAAATCCCAAAGAATTGGGCGTGCAAAAAGCGGCTGTTCCTGCATTTCAATTACACGCTGCGGGTTGCTTAGTGGAACGACAATAGCCTTTGAGTTAGGGCGGGGATTTCTAAATCCGATATATATCGTCTTTGCATCGGTAGATGAACAAAGCGCTTCAATATTAAGTCCTTCCTGTTTTGGCGCCAGTTTTTTGCGCTGCTTGTCGGGCAGTTTTACCCTATCAAATTGCGTTGCCTTGCCCAAATCTAACTTGCGCATCGTTTCATCCTTTACTAACTCGTGAACGAGGCTCTTGCAGGAAACACCTACAGGAGTAATGGTAAGGTCGTCGTTTTTTACGTCAACTTTTGTGGCAAAGAAACGATATCGGCTGGGTCGGATTCTACCATCTTGATTTCTGCCATGCGAAGTTATCCAGTAGATATAATCACCGAGTAGCGTTGCACCCTCAATGTCTGCTTCCGGGTGTTTCGGGTCGATGTCAAGAAATTGTGTCCAATCATAAGAAAAAACAGGCAGGCCGGTTTGATTTGTATTGTAAACACGCAAGATGTTATTTTCATCATCAGCAACGATGAACATACTCTGGCCAAGGGCAACTGCAGCAGAAGCATCACTGGTGCCATAATAAGTAAGAACTTCTTGAGGTTTCGGTCTATGAGAGGCAAGGCCAGTAGTGATAAATATCAATGAAAAGAAAAATAATTTGGATACTACTTTCATCTCAGAGACCATTTCTATCCGGGATTTTATAGAAAATCAAGCAGTCTTCAGGCATTAGCTCTTCTCAAGAAGTGATGGTTTCTTTAGGAAAGTGGATTATAGCTGCCACATTCCATCAGGACGGACCTGCAGAACTTCGGTATCGCGATAGAAATTGAGGGTAGCAATGGTGTAATTTACAAGTGCCTCGGTGGCAGCATTTTGGGCATCGAAAAAGTCGCGCTGAGCACGAAGCACGCGGCGGCTGTTTGTTCGCCTGTACTGGAGCAGCAATAGCGTGTTTTCATAGCGCTTTCGTGCCAACCCAAGCCCTTCGGACTGGAGGCGATACCGCTCGGCGGCTTCGGTGAGGTCACGATAGGCCTGGCGGACTTCCAATTTTACCCAATCGGCCATTTCCTCATACTGGCGCTGGCACTGGCTGCGGGCTATCAGAGCTTTTCGATATATGTTTTGCTCGAGAACTCTGTCCAGCGGCAGGTCCCCGTCGATGCCTATCTCGGCCTCGTCTCGAAAATTTCTCAGAGGATTGTTGTCCCGTAAGCGCCTCAGCGGGTTCGGACGGTTGCGGTCGGCGGAAAAATCATCGTCCAAGCCGCCTACGCCGGGCTGTCTTGTAGCCCCAGCAAGTGAAGTAGCATCGACTCCGAGGTAAAGGCCCAGTTCGCCGCCAAGGGCATCCGATGCGACGAGAACCTTGCGTTCCGCATCGGCAACAATATCGGCGTAATTGGCCAAATCAAGACGCTGATTGAGGGCGGTCTCAACAGCCAGGTCCTCAGCAAAATCAGGAGGCGTCAATCGCGTAACTCTTAAAGCTTCAAGCTCATTTGGGTCGAGCTTGAACTCGACGGTAGTGGGCAGACCCAGCGATATTTTGAACTCGTCTAGCGCCTGCTTGTACAGCTTTTGCGCCTCGACTATTCTGTCCTGTGCCTGGAGTTTTTCCTGCCAGACCCGTTCAAGCTCAAGAGAGGGCAGACGGCCAGCATTGGTTAATTTTTCAACACGTTCGGATAAATCGGTGAGGGTATTGTAGTTATCCTGAGCGTTGTTGGCAGCATCAAGCAGCTGCAAAGTTAAATAGTACTGGGTGATAATTGAGACGACAAAGGTTTTACGAAAGCGATTAAAAAGACGAAGCTGATAGAGGGTGTTGCGTTCCGCCTGGGTAAGATTCTCCCGGACGATTTCAGGGTTGCTGCCGCGAAGCAAAGGTTTTGTTACAGTGGCGGTGAGGATAGAGGCGAGTCCGCCCTGGACATCACCGGTGATAACCTTGAACCATGCGATACCGAGCTTTGTTCCGATTCTGGTGCCGTCTGCGAGGAGGCGGTCAAAACCGAGGTCTGCTTCGCCACCCATACCTTCTCTGTCACCTTCTTTGCCATATCCTTCCCTTGCCCCACCGAAAAGGTGTGGTTCAAACTCGTGCCTTGCCAACCGTAAATCGAGGGCTGTGGTATAGAGCAGCTCTTTTTCGAACTGGTATTGGCGGTTATGCGCGGTTGCCAGTGCCACCGCCTGAGGGATGGTCAGTATGCCTGAAGCAGGTATGGCTTTTTCAATGTGAATGTCGCCGGGCGCAGGTTCGGTATCGCCAATTTTATAGTTGACCTGGCTGCCGAAACTTTCGTCCCACTTTCGGTCAATAATATTATAAACCCTTTCATCAGCATCAGCTTTGTAATCGGCGGGTGTATTACAGCCAGCTAAGACAGATAAGCCAAGCAAGCTGAAGATAATCGCATAAAAGAATTTTTTTATAATAAAATCACGAATCATAATATTTGGCACCTACCGCCAATTAATTTAGTTACGTTTTCTATTACACCCTCAAGATATACCCCCAGACTATCGGTTTATCTAAGTTCCTCTTATCCCAACTACTTCACCCGGAACCAGCTTCAAGCCCGGTGGGATTTTTATGATTATGGGCCTTCCCCACTGAGGGATGTTTGGAACCTGCCACATGTACTCGGGCATTCTCTCCAGAGTGGCGCCAATATGAGTGACCTCTGAAGTTGCAATCTGCTGCGGCTCTGTGTTTTTTACAAGTTGTACTGTCATTCCCTTTCGAATCCGACCTAACTGTCTTAGGCCAGCATAGGCGATTATCTCATGGGGTTCTGTCTCTGCTATAGTAAGTATCGGTTCACCAGCTAAAACAACCTCACCTGCTCTACGCACAACAAGCTCACCCGGCCTACGCAAAGCAACATCACGAGGTCTACCATGAACTTGTATGACCTTACCATCAATTGGTGACGTCAAGATTAA
>CP070728.1:2173849-2195987 GCA_020351025.1 Planctomycetota bacterium | reverse complement strand
ATAATGATATCTTTAGAATCCCAGGTCCAGATTCCAATAGGACCACCAGATTCGGGGTCATCGCACAACCAGCCGTTATTATATGCCTCACAGTATTCAATAACACCCCGATTGATCTGAGAAATTATAATCCCATTTCCAGTGTGACCTTTTTGTCCTGCATTACCCGAATTATTGTAAGCTTTACAATACGCAATATGGACATCCTCATGTGGCCACCAATTCGGTTTGGTCAAAGTATTATAACCTGTCCAGATACAAATTCCTTTATCTCCGTTATCATGTACGATCGAGTTGGTGATACGTATATCTTTAAATCCCTTATCAGTATCACTGCCTCCCTTGAAGAAAATTCCTCCATTACGGTAGCCGCTCACATCCACATTATCGATGCGAAAAAAAATCAGACGTTTTTCCGGCAACGTGTCTTTAGTGAAAAATATACCGCTGAAATCGGTCTTTACTGTACGTCCAGCTCCAATAAAAATTAAATCTTTGACCACAAAACCTTCACAATTGTGAGCATGAAAGCCATGCTTCTGGCCGGAACTGATAATCGCACGACCTCTGCCATATGAACCAATAGTAATAGGATTCTTTGATGTTCCATTATCGTCCGAACCGAATTGAATCGATCCAAAAAAAACGTGTCCTCCTTCAAAAAAGATACTATCACCGGCACTAAATTGCGTTTCATTTACTTTTGAAATATTTTTCCATGCTTGTTCCGGAGATGTTCCGGAATTATTGTCATCGCCGTTAAGGCCGATGTAATAGTTAGTCGCTTGCAATGTATTCGTTGCACCCAATAACACAATGACTAACACAACATATTCACGTTTATTTTTCTTAACAATATTCCTCCTAGTTTAAAGGGGCTTGTATTTTACCTACATATTAAAAAAGGGAATAGCTTATTTTGGACCATGTGTCTGTTCTTTCATCGTCAAGTACCTAACTTTTTGTTATGAGAGCGGCTTCAATTTCTTCAAGCGATTTACCTTTGGTCTCCGGGATTTTATATAATATAAAAAAGAATCCCACCAAAGCTATTGATGCAAAAATGAAGAATGTTGCTGCCTCACCAATATTCTCTAATTCCCAAGGAAATAATAAGGGAATGAAAAAGCTCGACAACCCGTTGAAGAAACCTGCAATTGAAATTGCCTTCGCTCTGAATTGAGTTGGATATAATTCGGATAAAAGCACCCAGGTCACCGGCCCTAATGACATCGCATACATGCCCACAAAACTCAGTATTGCGACCAGAATAACAGTGCTGTTCAATTTTACAGTCGATTTTAAGATATTCAGTTTATTGTCTTTAAATTCATTCTCCGTCAAGTGTGAGGCCAAATCGGTTAAATACACTTTTTTCGAACTGTATAACCTGTCTTTTAGCGGTTCAATCTTTCCCATTAATTCGGCGCTAACATCGGTCTTTAGTTTTGCAATTGATTCATCATTAATCGAATACTTGGCTCCCATAAAAGAGAACGCAACGACCAGGTGGCATATGATAATGCCGACAATGCCGATTACTAACAGAGATTTCCGGCCGATTCGGTCAATCAGCCGCATAGCAACCAACGCAAACACAATATTAATAATGCCGATAATGCAAGCTTGTACAAATGCAGCGCTTCTTGAGCCTCCGATTTTTTCAAAAAGGTCCGGAGCATAATAAAGAATAGCATTGATACCGATGAGCTGCTGCAGCGAGCCGATTGCGATTCCGATAAGTAAAATTGTAAATAGTTTTCCTTTGAAAAGTTGTAACATCGAAGTTGATTGTTGAGTTTTTTCTGTTGATTCCTGTATAGAGCAGATTTGCTCAGCAGCATACTGTTCACCACCAATATTACTTAATATAGTTGATGCCTGGTCAACTTCTCCTTTGAGTGCAAACCAGCGGGGACTTTCAGGGACAACAAACAGAAATATAAAATAAAGGACACTCGGAACCGTTACTAATCCAAGCATCCATCGCCATTGATGCACGTCAACAAGGTCGAGAACCAGCCAATTCAAGAAATACGCGGCAGAGATGCCAATCATAATTGCTAATTGATTGATCATTCCCATGCTGCCTCTTTTTTCGGCGGGTGCGATTTCAGATATGTATACAGGTGCAATTACTAATCCCCATCCAATGGCAATTCCTCCAATGACTCGCCCCAGAATTAAAAAAATAAATGAAGGAGCGATTGCGCAACAAATTCCGCCAACTGAAAGTAATAGCGCTGTCGCCAACAAAACCTTTTTTCTGCCGAAACGGTCACTTAAAAAACCTGCGGTCAAAAAGCCAGCCATACAACCCACCACAAGAGAACTTGTGACCCAACCAACCATCAATGCTGACAGCTGAAAGTCTTCGCGTAAGAATGGGATTGCTCCTGAGATCGCAAGAATCCAGTGACCAAGAGCGAATCCGCCTAATGCAACAATAATGGAGATTTTTGTAGCGTAGGATTTGCTATTCATTTCAGTCCTTCCTTTCCGTTCTTAATTTGCGTTTTAACTTGCCGCCTGATTTTCACTTTGCAGAGAATTTGTGCACGGTAAGGTGCGTATATTTCTCACCCGGCTTCAAGACCACCGAAGGGAAATCAGGTTGATTCGGCGAATCCGGGAAATGCTGCGTCTCGAGGCAGAAGCCATTGTGCTTGTTATAGACAGCGCCTTTTCCCTTGTTAGAGCCATCGAGGAAATTACCGGAATAGAACTGGATAGCCGGCTCGGTGGTTGAAATTTCCATGACTCGGCCGCTATTTGGTTCGTAGACTGAAGCAGCTAAAGCCAGTGAGCCGCCGGAACTATTGAGGACGAAATTGTGGTCATAACCACCTTCGACCTGGTCTATGCGTGAGCCTACGGACATCGGCTTTGTGAAATCCATCGGTGTTCCCCTAACAGGCTTTATTTCGCCAGTTGGAATCAGAGCATCATCAACAGGAGTGAAATGGTCGGCATTCAGCATAAGCTCGTGGCCGAGGATGTCACCGGAGTTGTGGCCAGCAAGATTGAAATAGCTGTGATGTGTAAGGTTGACCACAGTATTTTTATCGGTTTCGGCTACGTAATCGACTGTAAGTTCATCATTGTTTGTCAGGGTGTAAACAACAGTACAGGTTAAATTGCCCGGATATCCCTCTTCATCATCTTTACTTGTGTACGTTAACTTCAGCGCGGGGCCTTCTTTAGTTTGCAATTCTTCTGCACCCCAAACGACCTTGTCGAAGCCCTTGTCACCTCCATGAAGGTGATTTGGGCCGTTGTTTGTTGCCAGTATATACTCGACGCCATCGAGGGTGAATTTGCCTTTTGCGATGCGGTTTCCATATCGGCCGATTAATGCGCCAAAATAGGGATTGTCTTTTATATATTCTTCGAGGATGTCGTAGCCCAGGACTATATCCGCAAGATTGCCATCTCGGTCGGGTATTAGAAGTGTTCTGACTATGCCGCCATAGGTCATTATCTCGCTCTGCAGGCCGTTGTCGTTAGTCAGTGTGTATATGTCGACTTTTTGGCCATCCGTTGTTTTTCCAAAAGCTTTTTTTTCAATACTCATTTTTTTACTCCGAAACTATTAGGTTAATGGAATCAGTCATAAGCAAAACTTCTGCAACCGATGGCAGAGCGGTGCTCCTTAGAACACCGCTCATTACCATATCAGACGAAAGTCTTTTTCTGAGTTAACTAAGGAACCGTTGCTTATCGATGCCTGTAGACTTCCCATCCCATATACGTATCGAGGGCTTCAGCAACGGCATCGGCTTTCTGGCACATATTCAGCGGGACGTGATGCTCGAAGCCCATCTTGCAGACATACTGCATAAGAGCCTGCAGGTTCGGAATTTTGATTATGCCATAACCGCCGAAGGTATCAAGTTTGTCATTCGTAAACTCGCCTTCCCCTACATAAGCACTAATAAGTCCGGCGACGTCGTCGGTAGTGGTTCTGCAGAAGGTTGCCTTTTTAGGAGCTATTCTGCCTACAACAGTACCGAAGGTATTTTCCTTGCCTACAGCACCGGCGATGATTTCCTGGAAGTCCATCTTTGACCTCTTGAAGAATGACCTGGGCAGATTGCTGCAATGGAAGACAATGCACTTGTTTCGTTCGTTACCGAAGTTGTTGTTCCAGTCGAGCAGGGCACTGGGTGTGCCGCTTGCCAATTGCAAGATGTACATTCCCAGCAGCCCCGTTATGTCAACTTCGCAGGCGCTCGGCATCAGTGAATCACTCATCATACTCATAAGGGTGCAGGGGACGATTCCGAAGAATTCCTCAAGCGCTGTCCAGCACTGAATGGCAGTACCATCAATTTGATTGTCTTTAATCCACCGGTCAACGACATAACCGAATTTTGCCATTTTCAAGATAGCCGCCTTAGGTATTGCCTTGGTTGTGACGTATCTTTTGATAGCATTTAATTTATTTCTGACGCCTCGGTCGCTGTCTTTGAGGGCATCGACCTTTCCAAGAATTTCGTATAAATCTACGGTTTCAACGGCAATACCTGAAAATTCAAGGAGTTTTTCACTGTAGCGGACGGTATTGAAAGCTGTGGGTCTGGAGCCGATGGCGCCGAAGCGCGCGTTTTTAAGGCCTTTAATAATTCTACAGACCGCAGCGAAATCATCGAGCTCATTCAGAAATTCGGCTGATTTAACTTTGACGGTATGCGCCTTTGTCAGTGTAAAGGGGATGCCAGCCTGTTTTAGATTATTGCAGACGCTGATTTTTCCGCAGAAGGAATCTCGTCTTGCGCCCATTTTCATTTTGCCGGGTGCGTCGGGTTCTGCCTGAATCAAAATCGGGACATTGAGTTCGGAACGCTTGATGGTTTCGGCAACACCTTTTTCATCACCAAAGTTCGGCAGAGTTACAACTATACCGTCAATGTTTTCAGCATTCTTGGCAAAAAGGGCAGCACAGGTTTTGGCATCGGTGAAGGTTTCAACCGCACCATATTTGGTATCCTGCATTGACAGGGCTACTGTGCCATAGCCGCTCTTTTTAAGGGTATCAAGTATGTCTTTTCTTCCTTCCTTGGCCAGCACATCAGGGAAAAAGCCCCTGTTTCCAACAATAACACCAAATGTCGTTTTTTTCATTTTTCAATCTCCTCAGTTATTTTTGTCCATAATAAGCATTTTTACCATGTTTACGTAGATAGTGCTTGTCAAGAAGCACCTGTTCAATTTTTTTCAGCTTGGGGTTTATCATTATGGCGCCGAGGGCCATTGCAGCTACCTGTTCCAAGACGACGGCAGCTTCAACGGCGTCAGCAGGTGTTTTGCCCCACGTGAAGGGCCCGTGATTAGCAACCAAGACAGCAGGCATTTGCAATGGGTCCATCCCGGCAAATCGCCTGACAATGACTTTGCCTGTATTCAGTTCATAATTGGTTTTTATCTCTTCGGCTGTCATCGTTTCAGTAATGGGTATGGGGCCGTAGAAGAAATCGGCGTGAGTGGTGCCAAGGCAGGGGATTTCCCGATTAGCCTGGGCCCACATAGCTGCATTGACAGAATGGGTATGACATATGCCCCCAACGGTCTTAAAATTCCTGTAAAGTTCAAGATGGCTGGGTGTGTCTGATGAAGGCCTGAGATTGCCCTCAACAATATTTCCATCCAGCTCAAGTAATACCATTTTATCCGGAGTAAGCTCGTCATACGGAACACCGCTGGGTTTAATAGCTACTATGCCAGCAGCGTGGTCAATTCCGCTAACATTACCCCAACTGTAAATTACCAGCTTATGAGTTTGCAACTCAATGTTAGCTTCACAAACGGCTCTTTTTAATTCCTCATACATTTGCGATAATTGGCTAACGATTCGCTTTATCCTTTACATCCAAAAGCTGTTTCATCACATTTGCCATTTTGCCTGAGAAGCTTTCCAGGCCAAAGGCATCGTGGAGCTGTTTGTAAAGAGAATAAAGCTGTTGATAAACCTTATTGCTTTCAGGATTTGGCTTGTAAGTTCTTTCTTTGACTCCACACATAGCTGCCTGAGCATCAGCAAAGTTATCATAGCCGCCGGCTTTCTTACCTGCGACGACGGCCCCGGCGATAGCTGAGCCCACTGCACAGCTCTGAGGGGAGCGGGCAATCTTCATTTCTCTGCCAAGCACATCGGCATAAATCTGCATCAACAGGGGGTTTTTCTCAGTGATGCCGCCACAATTTATGACCTCGGATATCTTTACTCCGTATTCTTCAAACCTGTTGATGATAGTAAGGGCACCAAAGGCAGTTGCCTCAATTAATGCGTGGTAAATCTCTTCAGGTGTTGTGTGAAGGGTCTGACCAAGGAGAAGTCCTGTCAGTCGCTGGTCGACAAGTATTGTTCTGTTGCCATTATTCCAATCGAGAGCTAACAAGCCGGACTGACCAGGTTTTAACCTTGCGGCCTTTTCTGTGAGTGCCTCATGCGAGCCGTTCGCGGAACCGCCCGGCTGGATGTAATTCACAAACCAATTAAATATGTCACCGACTGCGGATTGGCCAGCTTCAAGTCCCCAGAAGCCAGGCAAAATCGAGCCATCAACTATTCCACATATACCCGGGATATCAGCCAATTCCTTATCGGCGGGCCAGACTGCCATATCACAAGTGCTGGTGCCGATTATTTTGACTAATTTGCCGGTGCTTATTCCTGACCCTACCCCGCCCAGATGAGCATCAAACGCGCCCATTGCAACTGGTATTCCAGCTTTTAAGCCGAGTTTGGCCGCCCAATCCTTGGTGAGGTCGCCTGCTCTTTGGTCGATGGCATAAGTGTTATCACTTAAAGTGTCACGGAGTTGCCCCAGTTTAGGGTCGAGCTTTGCAAGGAAATCCTTAGCTGGGTAGCCACCCCAGTCGTTGTTGAACATCGCTTTGTGCCCGGCGGCGCATCGGCAGCGTTTGATTGTTTGTGGCTTCGTAGTGCCTGTAAGAACAGCCGGCATATAATCTGCGTGTTCAATCCAGGTATAAGCAGCATCGAAAACTTTGGGGTCGACTCTTAAGCAATGAAGGATTTTGCTGAAGAACCATTCGGATGAGTAGGTTCCACCGCACTTAGCCAGATATTCCGGGTGTTCCTTTTTAGCCAGTTCAGTAATTTCGGCAGCTTCGGCATGGCCGGTATGGTCCTTCCACAACCAGGCCTGAGCGTTTGGATTGTCTTTGAACTCACCCAACATACTCAGTGGTGTTCCGTTCTTGTCCACCGGAAGCGGTGTTGAGCCGGTTGTGTCGATACCGATACCTATAATCTGGCTGGTGTCAAAATCTTTGTCAGCATTTTTGGCTTCAGCGACAACCTCTTTAACAGTAACCTGGACGCCCTTTAGATAATCAGATGGCTTTTGTCTTGCCAAATTGTGGTCGGCCGGGTCAAGAATGATGCCGGCTTCGCCCGTTTCGAACTCGTGTATAGAGGTAGCAAGTTCTTCGCCATTCGCCACATCTACGAGCACTGTTCTTACGGAATTTGTTCCGTAATCAAGTCCTAATGTTAATTTTCTCGTACCCAATTTTCACTCGCTCCTTTTACTAAATTAAGGTTTTCAGAATTTCTTTGTTTTTCAACCAACCCTATTTTGACGGATTTAATAATCTGGCCTCCCTCCTTTTGCCCGCTCAATCCATCGAGCACATCAAACTGCATAATACCTTTTCTATCCCGATAATAAATCAACCAATAAGGGTAATAGAGAGTTTTGGTCCCCGGCAGAGGTATAACATCTAATCTTCGGTAACGTAAACTTCCTGCCAGTTTCATAATATCGTACATTAATAAACTCTTACCTTTTTCTATTGCGACTTGCTCCTCCAAAACTATTGGTAAAACCTGTTCTTGTTCAATGTCTTCGGTTTCGAGCAATACGACGTTTTTTTTAACTTCAGTTAAAAACGAATCGAGTAATTCTCTAAATTCCTCCTGTAAATTAGAATCCCTAAATTCAAATTTAGTATCTTTCTTGATATTTACCGGTATTCCCTGGAGTAAATCTACAAGGAACAGTCCCTTTTCAGTTTTTTTCTTTCCAAATAACGAAATCAGTTCAATTTTGTATCTAAACAAAACAAACGGCAAATAGAGTATTTCCAGTGAACAGGGCGCTTTGAAATTTTTACGGCAATATTTTTTTAATACATAATCGGCATCTGCTAACCTTGGGACGAACCTGATAATTCTCATACTTTCTTTGCTCGCCTAAATCGGATTAGGCCACCGATGGCAAAAAGCACTCCAGTAATGGTAATAGCACAATTACTGATTATAGAGCACATCCGAATGAAGGGAGTCATCCTCGGATTAACAGCAGGGTCAAGCGGACTTAGAATAAAAACCGTGATACCCAATATTACAAGAATTATCCCGATAGACGTCATTTGAACGGCAACAATAATTTTTGGATTTGCGCCCTTTTTGTCTTCCATAATTTATATCCTTCTGACTTTCAAAAAACCATTTTTAACCGAAAAAGAGTAACAAAGCAAGCTGGACAATTAAGATTCCAGTAGCCCAGTACTTAAGATTAAGATACCAGGGGGGCATAGTGACTTTTATCTCAGGCATAGCAGTTACCTGTGTGCCATTGGTTTCTGCACGTTGTTCGGTTATTGCCCCGACCTGCGCATGGAAATCGCTTTCCCAGGTTAGTCCTTCAACTTTTTCGGCTTTTGGTTTTCTCGTGAGCAGACTGGCAATAACTGTAACAACAAGTGTAACTACAAAAGACCACCAGCTGATTTTGAAGAATATGTTCTGTCCCCAAATTTGCTGATACCATATAGCGTAGGCCGAGCCTACCAAGTAACCGATTAAGCTGCCTGAAGTATTAGTCCTGCGCCAGAAAATGCCTAATATCAGAACACCCATAAATGGGCCTAAAAGAATAGCCAGTAATGTCTGCTCCAACCACATAATAAGAGGTGATTTTGCTACGACGGATACCAACAGCAGCGAAGCAACGATTATCCCAAATGTAGCTGCTCGGCCAGCGATGAAGTAATGATGGTCTGATTTACCCTTGACCAGAAACCGCTCATAAATATCTTTTATAACCATGGTAGATGATGAGTTCAATACGCCACTAATGCTGGATAGGCCCGCAGATACAAGGCCGGCAATGAACAAGCCCAACATCCCTGTAGGCAGTAAGTTGAGAATAAGCTTGCCGTAGGCGGCATCAGCTTTTTCCACAAATATACCGTGCTTTGCGAATACGATAGGGGCAGCAAGCATAGGAACCACATACAGAAAGGCGCCCAGAGTTTTGGGGACACCTGCAACAACGTATCCAAGCTTGGAGTCATACAATGAGCGTGCTCCCAAATTTCTCTGGACCATCGACTGATGTCCAGCACACCAGCCAATTGTGACCACAAAACATTGTCCCATGATGATCCAGGGGCCGGGTCCATAGGGGTGGTGTATATCGGGTAAGACGCTGAAGTATTGGTCGCTGATGTGCCATTGATTGATTAGCACATCTTTTATTCCTTCAAACCCGCCGGTCATATTGAGCAAGATAAACAGTAACGGCATTGTGCCTAACATCATAATTATAAACTGGACGAACTCCATCATTATGGCAGCGCCGAGGCCGCCAAGCAATGTGTAAGTACCAACAACACAGGTTAAGACAAGGACTGTCGGCCAGAATGGTAAACCTATGAGTTCCTTAAGAAACAGACCACCCAAGTACAACTCAGCTGCGATAGTTATAATAAAGAAAATTAACCAGGCGATGGAGTAAATGACCCTTATTCCTGAGCCGTATCTTCTCTCCAGGAAGTGGGGTACTGTAAATATTCCGGCACGCCAGTAAAATGCAATGAAGAACAGGCCGGTCAACACATAGCCAAACGGGCCCTGAAACCATTCGAAATTGGCTTGAATCACGCCCCATTCGTATGCCGCACCGCCATGGGCCAAATAACCGTGAAGGAAGCCAATGTTTGTTGCCCATACTGCACCCATAATCCAGAACCAGGGTGCAGAGCGAGCAGCAAGAAAATAATCTGCCGTATTTTTGATATTTCTGCTGAAAAATATTCCCGCAGTAAACATCAGCGCCAAGTACATCCCAATAATAATCAGGTCAGAGGACATTACTTTTTCCTCCTTATTGCAACTTTATATTCCATTGTTTTCATAACTCTAATTTTTGATACCTTCGATAATATGACCTCCTTAGGTATAAGCCGGCAACTATTGCAAATATGCAAAAGCCTCCGCCTATACCCAAGCCAAAGACCCAGTCCCAAACTGAATACGTGCGGTGTGGAATGTCAAATCCGCGAGGCTGGTGACTTATCCCCCAAATTATTGCATTTATTGTCAACTCAAGCCCCTGAACTTCTTTGTTCTTTAACAATTGAGCAAGCTTGCTAAAATTTTCCTCAACTTCACCGATTCTATCAGAGTATTCTTTGAGCTTGCCTGGTGCATCTTCTGGATTTTCTATACCTTCCTGCCTAGCCTTTTCTATCTCCTCTTGTCTGCCCTCAACAATCATCGGCTTAACTTGATTTTCCCACTCGTCTTTAGCCTGGTCAAAGCTCTGTTGGGCTGTAACCCAGTCATTCTCCCTTACTGCATTCTTAACAGAGGTTAAGTTATCTGCGAACTCTTGACGAAATTCGATGAACTTTAATTCATCCTGCTGGGCAACGACAGTCTGGACAAATAACAAGAGACTTCCTGCCGCCACTAAATATACAAACTTTTTCATACTGAATCTCCTCAGTGGTTATGCATTTTCATTCAAATATGTATTCGTTGGGTAATAACCAGATAAATACGACCAGACCAAGCATCACCAACATATACGCTATTGCATAAGGGTTTTGCCAGCCAGTCCAATCAAGCACAGCAAGCATATCGCATATCTCCTTTCTTTATCTTCAGTCAACTTACAAACTTGTGACTGACAACCACTATCAAAGTCCGAATTACCAGAAGTAAATATAACAAGCTACGATAATGCCAACGATGATTAACGAGTGGATTACATCCCACTTATTCCAGCTTTGTCGAGTTTCTTGAATCTGTTCCGGCGTTGCCGAGCCGTAGGTCAAGCCCTGAATTTTTTCTTCGCTGGGCTTTTTGGTGAATAAACTGACAACAATACCGATGCCTATCGACAGGAAGAACAAACTAATGCAGAAATGCAACCAGTTGATATCAGCCAGCAAATACAAAAAGCTGCCTTCAGACAAATGCCCCTTGAAAATAAGCAGGACCAGCCTGAACATCCCAAGTAAAAATCCGATGACCAGACCCCAAAGCCCACCTGCAGCAGTTGTGCGCTTCCAGAACACACCCAAGATAAATACGGCTGCTATTGATGGTGCAATTACTGACTGCACATCTTGCAAATATCTATACAGGTAATCAGCAATTTTAGACATCACCGGAATCCAGACAAGTCCTAACAGCACTACTGTAGCGGTAGCGACCCTGCCGACAAATACCAAATGCCTTTCTGAAGAATCAGGACGAAACTTTTTATAGAAATCCACGGTAAACAGCGTCGCAGTGGAGTTGAACAGTGAGGCCAATGAACTCATAAGGGCTGCGACCAGACCGCCAACAACAACACCCTTTACGCCTACAGGAAGCAGGGTTGCGACCAGTACCGGGAAGGCTTTATCAGGCCTTGCCAAGTTGATGATACCCTTTTGATGCAGGGCATAGGCAATCATACCCGGAACAAGAAAAATGAAAACCGGCAGAAGCTTCATATAACCGGCAAAGATTGTCCCCCGACGTGCCTGTTTCTGGTTAGGGGCAGAAAGCGTTCTCTGCACGATATACTGGTCAGTACACCAGTACCAGAAACCAATGATGGCCGAACCAAGAAGCACCCCTGTCCATGGGAACTCAGGGTCTTTGGCCGAACGTATCATATTAATCATACTGTCACCGCATGGGGTAACATTCTGACTGCAAATTGCCTCAAGTTCGCCCCAACCGCCAAGTTTAACCAAACCGACCACAAGAATTACCACCGAACCTATAATCAAAACCGGTGCCTGCAGCACGGATGTGTAAAGCACCGCCCTCATCCCTCCCAGAATCGTATAAATACCTGTGATAACGACAAGACCTACAGCACTTACCCAAAAGAAATCGACGTCATAACCAAACATGGAAACCGTCTCAATCCCCAGTACTGTTTGGAAAACTGTGCCTCCTGCATATGCTGTCACCGCTACCTTCGTAAGTATATAGCTGATTAGCGAGATAACCGACAGAAAAGTTCTTGCTGCCGGACAGTAGCGCCTTTCCAAGAACTCAGGCATGGTAAATACCTTACTTCGGGAGTAAAACGGTACGAATGCCCATCCGAGGACAAGTATTAACCAAGCGTGAAACTCCCAATGTGACATTGCCATACCGCTTTCTGCGCCTGCGCCGGCTAGGCCTACCAAATGTTCAGAACCGATGTTCGATGCAAAGATTGATGCACCAATTGCAACCCAACCAGCCGTACGACCTGCAAGAAAATAATCAGCTGTGGTCTCCTCCTTCTGCCTGAGTACCCACCAGATGATTCCAATCAGGCCCAAGAAAAATAAGCCGAGGGTGGCCCAATCCCAGATTTCGAATCCGACCATATTAGTTTCCTGTCAATTTTCTGCTAAAACACCCGTCGATAAAATGTCTATTTTAAGGGCACTGTGCTTTCTACCGAATTGAAGATAACGGCACAGTGAATTGCGTATTTTGCGGCAATATTCGTTCTGAGTAAACAAAAAAATGGGCATTATCCGGGAAAAATATCAGCTAACAATTTCTGAATTTTGTTTTCTTTATCCAACTGCGCGGCGTTTAAGATAACCTGCAGCTCTCCTTTGTCAAACCATAGACCATCACCTTTGTGGCACTTATCTAAGAGCAGAGGCGGTGTGGAGTGGCTAACAACTATTTTTCCCATTTTTTTCAGGCATATAGGACATTTTCTGCGTTTTTCGGTGCACTGGCGGTCTATTCTGAAGGAATCGAGCAACTGTTCCGTCTTTTGAGAGTTGCCCAGCAAGAGTTCCAATTCGCCGGCATCAAGCCAGATACCACCACAGGCAGTGCAAAAATCAACCTCAACTTCCTGAAGTTCAAGGACAATCATTGCGCTTTTACAGACCGGACAATCCACGAAAACTCTCCATACTAAGCAAATAGTCGGAGGCATGTTACATTTACAGCACGCTGAGGTCAAGAAAAACCTCATGAGAGGCAAACGTTTTTTGTCAAAGGAAAGAATTAGTTAAAGAAGCAATAAAATGCAGATGAGAAAAGAGGCAAAATGGGTACGGTAGGAAATTGAAATTACGAAATAATCAATAAATATTTGTGCTTGACGTGGTGAGTATAATCGATTATAGATTACTGACAATCAATATAGTTAAATGTGCCGAACTATATGATAGTCGACTGCCACACACATATAAATTATGCTGCCGAGAACATTGATGCAGCCAAGCATCTTGCCACAACAGAGACAGTAGATGTTTGCATAGTACTGGCTACAGCAGATGGCCCAAGTCAAGAAGTCAATAAGAAATTATCTGAGTATGTCGGCAAACATAAGGAGAAGATGGTCGGCTTTGCACATGTAGAACCTACAAAGGATAACATAAGTGTCAAAAACCTTGCATCTATCAGAGATAAGCTTCAACTAAAGGGCACAGTTTTGTACTGCTGCGGCTGTGGCTTTCATCCTGCGCACAGCAGGGCAATGAGATTTTATGAATCCGCCAAAGAGCTTGGGCTGCCTGTTTTCTTCCATAATCGTAGTCCGGGCATGGGGCCTAAGGCCGTGTTAGACTACGCTCAACCATATCTCTTAGACGAAGTTGCAAGAAAATTTAGCGACCTGAAGATAATCATCGGGACAATGGGGATACCATTTGTTGAGCAAACGCTGTCTATGTTGGCAAAACATGAAAATGTTTATGCCGATTTGACCGTAAAACCCAGTAATGTTTGGCAAGTTTACAATATCGTTGTGGCAGCACACGAAAGCGCTGTTATGGATAAATTGCTGTTTGGCAGCGGCTTCCCCTTCGGCAACGCAGGGCAGTGCATAGAGACACTTTTGGGATTTAATAAGCTTCTGGCTGACACAAATCTGCCAACGGTTCCCCGTGACAACATTCGGAGCATCATTGAGCGAGACACATTAGAACTGCTTGGAATTAAAAGATAGAGGCCACAGCATTTTAGCTTACAGGAAGATAAACGGTGAGCCTTGAGCCTTTTGAAGAGCAAAGGGAAAGCTGGGGAACACGCGGCGGTTTTGTTTTGGCTGCGGTTGGTTCAGCAGTTGGACTAGGCAACTTGTGGAGATTTCCATACGAACTATATGACCACGGGGGGGGCGCATTTTTGATTCCATATATAATCGCTGTGTTTGTAATCGGGGTACCGATGCTTATCTTGGAGTTTAGTTTGGGGCATTTCACACAGCGTGCGGCACCGGATGCATTCGCCCGCGGGCATAAAAGATTCGAGTTTATCGGCTGGTGGACCACTCTTCTGGGATTTGTCATTATATCGTTTTATGCCGTGATTCTGGCATATTGTTTCAGCTTTATGTCGCTTAGCATAAAGGGCATCTTAGCTGGCGGCGAGTTGCCATGGGCAGGTGAAGGGCTCGAGGGCGTCAAAAAGGCAGAGGAATTTTTCTTTCATACCTACCTGGGACATAAAGAAGAATTTGCACTTGGCTCTATTCGATGGAATGTATTCTGGCCGCTCGTCATCACGTGGGTGGTGATGTACCTTTGCATATTCAGGGGAGTTCGGCTGGTCGGCAAGATCGTTTGGCTGACGGTTCCATTGCCGTGGCTAATGTTGCTGATACTTACCGTGCGTGGTCTGACACTCGAAGGCAGCATCCAAGGTCTGGCGTACTATCTTAATCCTACCTGGTCAGAGCTGGCGAAGGCAACAACCTGGCGATTTGCTTTCAGTCAGGCGTTTTTCTCTCTGAGTTTGGCATTTGGCGGAGTGATGATTACCTATGCAAGCTTTCTTCACAGAAGAAGCGACCTTAATAACAATGCAGCAATAATAGCTATTGCAGATTTTGGTACCAGTTTCGTTGCAGGTTTGGCGGTATTCGCGACATTAGGAGGTATGGCATTTGTGACACAGCAGGCAGGTCACCCTGTTGCGGTGGAAAATGTGGCCAAGGGCGGGCCATCATTAGCTTTTGTGGCATTTCCTTATGCGCTGGCACAATTGCCCTATTCGGCATGGTTTAGCTTTGTCTTCTTCTTTGCACTTGTTACCTTAGGTATCGACTCCGGCTTTTCTATTACCGAGTCAGTGCTTGCATCGGTGGTTGACAAAACGGGGTGGAAACGAAGCATTGTTCTTCCGGTGATGAGCGTGATCGGACTTGGAACCGGAATTATTTATATTACTGAAGGAGGCCTGAATTGGCTTTGGCTTATAGGCGACTTTATCGATGGGACATGGGGGCTTGCGTTCCTTGGGCTGGCAGAATGTATGGTCTTAGGGTGGCTTTGGAAGATTGACCTGCTGCGCCGTCACGCTAACGACCGAAGCGACTGGAGACTTGGCAAATGGTGGGATTATCTGATACGAATCTGCATACCAATAACCCTTTGTGCATTATTCGTGTGGAGCCTGTTCGGTGATTTTACTAAGGAAGGCGGTTTCCTTCGGGACGGCGTAGGCGATTGGATTTTGCCCAACTGCGTTGGGATGTCAATTATGATTTTGGTTCCTCTTGTAGGCATCCTTGTGAGTTTTGCCAAAGGGCGAAGCCGGGGTCAGGGATGGGGCAATGCACTGTATGAGTTACCAATCAGAGGACGTTTATGGGGAGTAATTAGTTTAGTGCTTGCCGTAGTTTCAGCATTAGTGGTTGCAATTTTGTTCAAGATGGCGGTAGATGGACAGAGCGAAAAAACACTTTTGTGGCTTGCACTGCCGCCCGCGATAGCTGCAGTAATCATCAGTAATTATATGGTAGGTACACGTAACGGCTCAACTGCAAAGGCCTCATGGTTTGCCCGGTGGGCAGGGCTGCTTGCTACAGCGGACATTGGTGGTTTTATTGCGCTATCCTTGATTTATTTGACAGAACAAAAGGATGTTGCGGAACAAGTTGTGCATGCTCAGGAGCAACTTAGCGGCATATCTTATTTGATTCTGAGCGCTGTGTTTCTACTGATAATCGGCGGCCTGGCGTGGTGTTTTTACCGAGCTTTGTCAACATCTAATGAAAAAAACGACACTCACTATCCTGACGAGGTTGGCCTCGAGGAACACTAAATTCATTTCTGAGTTTTTAACTAACCAAACGAATTGCACACAAAAAACCAAATGGCGAGCTGCCTGCTACTTAGGTTTGAAGCCTTCGACATTATTATCAGTATACTTAGCACAAGCCTTTTCCAAATCCACATCACTTATGTTAGCTAACGTACAAAGCCAGGCAAAAGTATCAGCAAATTCCTCCTGCTTATTTTTCTGGTCGTCACCTGCCAATGCGGTAGCAAGCTCTCCAACTTCCTCAATGAACCACATAAACGTAGCGGCAGTACCCCTTTGGCGGTCACGCTTGTCATACCTCTTTGAAATCAGCCGTTGAAATTCACTAATATGCATCTGTTTGCCAACTAAATTATCCCCTGATCAAGTCTGCTAGCTTCGCTTTTTCGAAAACAGTTTTGGCCTGAGCGATAGCTTTTGCGGAGATTTTGTCTACTCTAATCCCAATTTTTTTACCATGTGACTGCTCAGCCAGATACAAGCTGCTAATCATAGGACCTTCAACAGCTTCGACAATCTCAAGGAGTGTGATTTTCTTGGGCTGCTTAGCCAGTGAGAAGCCCCCGTGAGGTCCCTTTTTGCTGCGTAGTATGTTTGCTTTAACCAACTGTTGGAGTATTTTAAGCAAGTATTCTAAAGGAATGTCATATTCCTTAGCTATATTTTGCGATAAAATAATCCCTTGGTCTCTATTCTTAGCAATATGGCCGACCGCCAGCAGTGCATACCCGGTTGACCTACTAATTCTCATTTGAGACTCCCTTTAAATAAAACAAAAATAATAAGTATCTGTCGAACACAAAGGACGCTGGTTTCTAAAGTAATCGGCTATTTCATTATTCATAATACTCTAAGCGCTGCAAGAGTTTTTCTGCCGCTAAATACATAAAATGACAGAAACGTGTTCTCTAATAAATAAGAGAAATCCAGCAAATATGCCAAAATAAGGTAAAAAACTTGACATCGTAAGTACTCTGACGTAGGATTTGGGCTTCAGTTGCAATTTGACACTTGTTATATGGAGAGAACCTATGGCGCCGATTAAGCCGAGAATAAGTGTTGAGTACGCCGAGAACGCAACTATTGTAATTCTCACGGACGAAAGAATCCTCGAAGAGAAGGACATTCAGGCACTTCAAGAATCAATCATGTCGGTTATTGAGCAGGTAGAGCAAATCAATCTAATTTTGGATTTTCGCAATGTCCGGGCTCTGTCGTCCGCTGTTTTAGGACTTTTAATTAGAGTCAGCAAAAAGATTTACGAGCGTGACGGCCAATTGAGACTCTGCAATATAAATTCAAGAATTTATGAGATTTTCAAAATAACGCGACTAACGAAAATTTTCGATATATATAAAGACAGAGAAAGTGCTATCGAAGGTTTGCCCGCTGAAGATTAGGCAGAAAATGCGCTTTGCCTTGCTCTAAAGAGCAAAGAATCGTCCGATAATGATACTTACAACCTGGCTCAGCTAATTAAGAAAGTATTGTTTTCGTCTTTCTGCCGCAAGGGCTTTTTGAGACGGTGTAAGCTTATGGCATCAAGAGCACCAATTACTCGCACGGTGGCAGTCCCAAGTAAACCACCTGCTATTGTCGGAGTGTGCAGGCGGATTCTGTCTGAAATCGAAGCCTATGGCTTCGACCAAGAGGATCTTTTTGCAGTCCATCTTGCTATAGAAGAAGCCTTTATCAATGCCATCAAGCACGGCAATAAAATGGACGCAAACAAGGAGGTCAAAATCGACTATTCGGTGAACCCGGATAAAATTGAAATCTTTATGACAGATTTAGGGGACGGCTTCGACCCGAATTCCGTACCGGACCCACGACGTGGTGAAAACCTCTATAAAACCGAGGGCAGGGGCTTGCTCCTTATGCGCTCGTATATGGACGTGATCGAATTCAATAATCAGGGTAATCGTGTGCGTATGGTCAGATATAAAGAAAAACCACGATTAACAGAAACTCACCGTAAGGCGTAGAGACAATCAAAAGCTAAATGAGAAATAAACAAAAGATACACAGCAGAACTCTTATCTTTTGCAGCTTTTTGTGTGCTTTGGGCGGTTGCATATATAATGATGAGCCCATGCCCAAGATTACCTACGACCGTACCGAAAATAGTTCCACACCGCTGAAGATTCCAACAACTAAAACCCAAACTCGTGCCGAAGGAAATATCCCAAAAGCTTGGTTGCCGGCTTCGCTAGTGGAAAAGAAATGGACAGCTATAGTCATACATCACTCAGGAACGAAAACCGGCAACGCAGCAATATTTGACAAGTGGCACAGAGAAGGTAATCATTGGGAAGGAGTCGGCTACAATTTTGTTATAGGCAACGGCACAGATAGCGCCAACGGCGAGGTTGAGGTTACATTCCGATGGCGTAATCAAAAAACTGGAGCTCACTGCGGGGGCACGCCGGCAAACTGGGCCAACAAAAATGCAATAGGAATTTGCTTAGTGGGTAACTTTAATCGCACAGTACCTACACTACAACAGATGCAGTCTCTTGAAAAATTAATTCGCTTTCTCCAAAACCGCTATGGAATACCTAAGAGGCGGATCTACGGTCATAATTCCACGCCTGGAGTACCTCCAACGGACTGCCCAGGCAAAAAGTTTCCGATGGCTAAGCTAAAATCGATGCTCGATTTCTGACCTCGTCGTAATAACTTTATCCAGACTGTAGGCTAATTCTTCAAAACAAGAGCAAAGCAGCAAACTTTTTGAGTCCTATAAATTCATTTCTTAACTCGACAACTATCCTTTTTGTGCGGAATTAAACCAAAATGTCATATCATTTAGGAAAGTTGACGCTTGATTGTACCGAAGTCTTTGCAAGTAGCACTCTTTTAGAGGCGAACCAAGGAAACCATCAAATGAATACGTATGACTCATTAGTTTCACTAAGCTCTATGCTAAACGAGCAGGTAGCACGGCAGGTCTTTGAAATGCTGCCGGAACGGGGGCCTATTATAGTGATTATGGATAGGGACGCTAACTGCTGGCCAAGCGACTCTGAAGAATTCTCTAAGCTAAACATCAGCGAATCGTTCCTGAGAGAACTTTGCGCTAAAATCGATGATGGTGCAGAGCCGTTGATAACCCATACAGACGATTCCAGCATTGTCGCCGCCCAATTAGCTACGGAACAGACCAATTGTGGCTATGTCATTATTGCTCTGCCGCAATACAGCCCCGAATCAACCATGGTCAATATAGACCTGATTGAAACACTACTTAATCAAACCAGCCTGATAGCTAAGCTTATCGAGAAAAACAACCTTCTTTATGAACTTCAAATGAAACAGTCCAGCTCGTACGAACAAAGCGGAGGGTCCTCGGACTGACCGTAACTTCTTGCCTTTCCTAAATCTATACAAACTACCGATATTAACTACGGTTTATTACAAGCCAATCTTCCGCTATAAAAAAATGCCAAGCTTTTTTAATCGAAGGATAGCTCTATTTCCTTGGCAACAGAGCGAATGTGTTCAGCAGCCAGTCGGTATTGCTCCGCGTTCGGCAGATGCTCCATCATCAGCGGTGTATCCGGAAATTTGCTCAATTCTTTCAAAAACGCAGCATAATCCAAGCTACCCAAGCCGGGTCGAACCTCATCAAGATGTGTTGTGTAAATCTCTTCACGTAAAATAATATCTTTGGCATGGCAGCTTCTGATAAAGGGGCCAAGTTTTTCGAAGCATTCTCGGATAAGCTTAGCGTTGTTAAAATACAATTGCGGGCTTGAGACAAAATTAACCGGGTCGAGATGAACGGCAAATCTCTTACGGTTAATGGCTTTTAGTAAACGCACGTAAGAATCGGTAGTGTCGGGGTAAGACCACGGCATTGCTTCTAATGTAAAATATGTTCGAGTTGGTTTTACATCATCAATGATGGCACGGGTAGTCTCAACAATCAGGTCAAAGGTTTCTTCGGTGAGATTATCTTTATGCGGGCCGGCCCAATATTGCTCGTTGCGTGAACCGCTGACATTGACACAACACTTTGCCCCAATTCGGTCGGCCAATGCCAGGTGCTCGCGACATTTTGCCAGAGCCACCCGGCGAGCCTCTTCATCAGGGCTTATTGGGTTACTCCATGCTCCCACTTCGGCAATGATTATATCTGCTTTCCGTGCCGCCTTGGCATAGGCATTGACAACGTCGTCTTTTTCTTTAGCATCCAGCGGACAGTAAGCAGCGCGATAGCCAAGACCCTTGAGAATCGTTACCCAGGCATCCGGGCTGTCAAATTTTTCAAAAATAGGGCCTCCTAATCGCAAGGGTGAAACTTTCGCTCCTGTAGATGAACACCGGGATGCTGACTTGCAAGAGGACAATACAGAGCCAGAAGCTATTACTGTTGAGCCAAAAACAGAACTTTTTATGAAATCACGCCGGGACATCGTTTTTCTCCCATTTCCCATTTTTCGGCCTTTCATTAAATTAATGATAATTCCTGCAAATTAAGAACAAAATTAAATCAAATTAGCAAAATCATTTTAAGCGACATAAGTCATAAATTCAACAAAGGTTTAGATTGCGTTTTTGCATGTAATTGCTATAATTCTGTGATTGTACGTCTAACTAATGTCAGGTAAATAGCCTATATCTGACGAAAAAAGCTTTGTGTGTTAAAAACTTTTAAGTTTAGGCAAAAATGAAATTCCAGCTTTTCAAAGGCGGCAAGCTTGTTGACAAATTTACGCTGTGCGGTGCTTACCTTTTCGGGACCGACGGCGTTGCCATACGCCGAACGCAGATTAAATTCAAAAACGGCATTATCGAGTGTGAAAAGCCAAATCTGGAAACAGCCGGATTGGCTTTGCTATGGCCGGTCAGTGGCTTCGGTAAGGTGCTTCTACCAACAACCTGCCTGCCTGAAAGAACTCAGCCTTATAATTTGAATGTAGAGATAGCGCGCGCAAAGCTTATGCAAATCATTACCAAACGGGAGGATTGGTCATTTTTCAATCAATCGGAGGGTCTTGGAGATATTTCAAAAGAAGCGCAGGATTTATTTATCCAGGCGATCCAAAACGTCTCCAGCCCACCACTGGCCTCTAAACTGGCGGATAAGTCACTTGAAAAGGCTATAGTCTTTTCTGAGAAGCTGGCAGCTAAACAGGCTAAGATGCTTTTTGATGCAAGAAGTAAGAGTCATGGTTTTGGTAGAGGTTGTCTCGGCTGTCGGATAGACCCAAAAAATATTACTAACCCCAAGTATAACGAGAAGCTACTTAAATTGTTTGGCTTGGCAATGATACCTATAAACTGGGCTCAGATAGAGTCTCAGAAAGGCCGCTACGATTTCTCACGGGTTGATGCCTGTATTAATGTGCTCAGCAAAAAGAAACTGGCAATCGGCGCAGGGCCCCTACTTTGTTTCTCGAAAGAATATTTGCCTCAGTGGCTGCTGCACAGCAAAGCAGGATTTGAAAAGATACGCGAAACTGCTTATCAATTCGTTGCAAATGTCGTTGCTCGCTACTCCGGGAGCGTTTATGAGTGGCGTGTTATAAGCGGCCTGAATGCACTGAACCATTTCGAGTTTAACTTCGAGCAGGTTCTGGAGATGACCCGAGCAGCTAATATGGCAGTAAAGCAGGAAAGCGATAGAGCGCTGAAAATAATAGAAATCACCAACCCTTGGGGCGAGTATTACGCGACGACACCTAATACCATCCCGCCATTAGTATACGTCGATATGGCCATACAAAGCGGGATTAACTTTGATGCCTTCGGGATGCAAATGCGATTTGGCAAAAATCAAGCAGGAATGCACGTTAGAGATATGATGCA
>CP070728.1:2141909-2173749 GCA_020351025.1 Planctomycetota bacterium | reverse complement strand
CACGCGGTATTTCGAGAGAAAAAAATACAAGATCCAGGAGCTTGATATAACTGCGGGCGAAGAGGTCGGCATCCGGTCGCTAACCCTACGGGTCAACGGGCCTTTTGCGTTCGGCAAGCTGTCCTGTGAGACGGGTGTGCACCGGCTGGTCAGGATAAGCCCATTCGATGCAAATAAGCGGCGCCACACGAGCTTTGCAGCGGTAGACTGCATTCCCGAATTCGATGAGGATATCGATATTAAAATAAACGAAGAGGACCTACAGACTGATTTTTACCGTTCCAGCGGGCCGGGCGGTCAGCACGTAAATAAGGTGAGCTCAGCGGTGCGAATTACGCACAAACCAACCGGCATTGTGGTGCAATGTCAGAATGAAAGAAGCCAACACAAAAACAAGACACAAGCGATGAAGATGCTCAAAGCAAGGCTGTATATGCTCGAGCAGCAAAAACGGGATGCACGACTTGCAAAACTATACAGCGATAAAGGTGAAATTGCATGGGGGAATCAGATACGAAGCTACGTGATGCAGCCTTATCAGATGGTTAAAGACCATCGAACCAATTTTCAAACAGGCAACGTACAGGCAGTACTCGATGGAGAACTTGACGGATTTAT
Organism: Planctomycetota bacterium; assembly: GCA_020351025.1. Taxonomy (GTDB): domain Bacteria; phylum Planctomycetota; class Phycisphaerae; order Sedimentisphaerales; family Anaerobacaceae. The sequence goes on along the minus strand of CP070728.1, from coordinate 2,173,131 downwards.
CGAAAGCTATCTCAGGCACAGAACAAAGAACCGAGATAAGAGTAAGGTAAAAGGATAAAGGTAAAGAAAAGATGAAAGAGATTATTAATGTCGAAGTGAAATCGCACAAGGTCGATTTGAGCAACTGCAAAACAGACCTGCTTGCAATAGGGCTTTTTGCCGACACCAAAGGGCTGGACAAACCAACTCAAGAACTCAACAGCAAGCTTAAGGGAGCAATTGACCAATTGATTAAATTAGGTGACTTTAAAGGTAAAGATGGAACAAGCGCTCTGATTTACGGCAACGAGCAAATAGGAGCTAAAAGGGTTTTGCTGGTCGGTCTGGGTGAAAAGCAAAAAGCAACACTTGACACGGTCCGCAAGGCGGCGGCCAACACAACCAATAAAGCGGTAGAAATGAAAATAAAGACTGTCAGCCTGGCGCTACATAGAGCATTCGGAGGACGATTTGATTTGACCGTGATGGGTCGAGCAATGACGGAGGGGGTGTATTTCGGCAGCTACCGATACGATGAGTTTGTTACCGAGAGTAAAAACGAGCGACTGGATACACTCAGCGTTGAGTTGATTGACACCGATTCGACAAAAACAAGAAAGTTAAACCAAGGGCTTTCGAACGGAGCTACCATCGGCAAAACGCAAAGTTACGCTCGGACTTTGGCAAATCGGCCAGGAAATGTGATAAACCCTGCGACTCTCGCGGCGGAGGCGAGTAAGCTGGCTCGCGGTTTAAAGGGATTAAGCTGTACCGTTTTTGATGAAAAGCAATTAACTGCAAAAGGGATGGGAGGTGTACTTGCAGTCGGGTCCGGGTCAAAAAATCCACCAAGATTTATCATCCTGAAATATCAAGCCGGCAGCAAAGCGGCAAGGAAATTACCTGTGATTGGTTTAGTAGGAAAGGCGATAACATTTGACTCCGGTGGAATAAGTATCAAACGGGCCGCGAACATGGACCAAATGAAATTAGATAAATCTGGTGGGATTGCCGTGTTAGGGACGATGAAAGCGGCTGCAGAGTTGAAGTTGCCGATAAATGTTTACGGCATAATTCCAGCGGCGGAAAATATGCCGAGCGGAACAAGCTACAGGCCGGGCGACATTATCACAACATTCAGCGGCAAAACCGTTGAGGTGCTGGATACCGACGCCGAAGGCAGGATGGTACTCTGTGATGGGCTCGCATATGCTGTCAAGCAAAAGTGCGATATCATAATAGATATAGGGACACTAACCGGCGCGTGCAAGGTTGCGCTTGGCAAACATATGGCAGGCCTGATGGGCAACGATGAGAAACTGATAAAACAAATACAAGGAGCAGCTCAGGATAGCGGCGAAAAAGTTTGGCATATGCCCAGCGGAGAAGAGTACTTAGCGGAAATGAAAAGCAACATTGCCGATTTAAGAAATTTAGCTTATGTCACTAAATACGGCGACGCCTGCGGTGGTGCTGCTTTTTTGGGCCAGTTTGTGGGAGACGCCAAATGGGCACACTTGGATATCGCAGGCGTGGATATATTTGAAAAGGCTACGAAATTTATGTCAGAAGGCTCGAGCGGTTTCGGCGTGCGCTTACTAACCACTTTTCTTATGAATCTAACAGGAAAGAAAGGATGACAGGGAGTCGGTCAGCTATAGAAGGTAAAGAAAATGAATAACAAAGATAAAAAAAGTATAGATGCCGAAAGAATCAAGAAAGCGGTTACAGAAATACTTTTAGCTATAGGTGAAGACACCGAGCGTGAGGGAATAAAAGAGACGCCGGCGCGAGTAGCAAATATGTACGCTGAGTTGTTAGCTGGTATGAACGAGAACCCCAAGGAACATCTTCGAAGTGTATTTACCGAGAACTACGATGAAATAGTTCTGCTGCGCAACATACCTTTTTACAGCATCTGCGAACATCATCTCATGCCGTTTATCGGGTCAGCTCACGTAGCATATCTGCCGGCCGGCGCGGTGCTTGGTGTCAGCAAGCTGGCCCGGATTGTGGATTGTTTTGCCCGTCGGCTCCATGTTCAGGAACGGCTTACGAACCAGATAGCTGATTTTATAATGAACAGCCTTAAACCCAGAGGTGTTGCGGTGGTACTTGAGGCAGCGCATAGCTGTATGACCATCCGCGGAATTAAGAAACCCGGCTCAATTATGGTAACTTCGGCGCTCCGAGGTATATTTAAGAGAGACCCGAAAAGCAGAAATGAGGTTATGACTCTGATGCATACCAGCAACAGGTAGAAAAGGAAAGTCAGATAGGTTCTTTGTCAATGCATAAACTTTCCAGAAAAGTGCGATTTTCAATTAATCCTTTTTTGCCTGAAGATAGCAGTGGTTTCAACTCATTTTCATCTAAACCGGCAGGCGAAGGATTATCAATATTTTTCGAATTATGCGTTGAGCTGACGGGTTCCGTTGAGCCAGCTACGGGATTTGTTGCCAATGTAACTGATATTGACAAGAATGTTCGTGAATTTGCCGTCCCGATTTTTGCCGAACGAATAAGAAAAGATTTTCAGCGGGGCATCCACATCGGGTTTTCCGGCATAACGGAACTTCTAAAATCAGCTTCAGGACAATTGGCTAACAAGTTCGGGCCAGCAAAGTTGACCCATCTTAGTTTGGCATTGAATCCTTTCAGAAAGGTAGCGGTAAGCTGTGAGGATTGCAAAATGATTTATTTTACTGAGAAATTCGAATTTGCAGCAACACACAAACTCTGGAACGAGCAATTTAGCAAGAAGCGTAATTTCGAGGTATTCGGCAAATGCGCAAACCCCAATAATCACGGCCATAATTACGTTGTAGAGGTAACTATAAAAGCAGATGCAGACAGGTATAAGCTATCAATTAGTGATTTTGAAGAAACTGTGGATAATGAGTTTATCAAATTGGTTGACCATAAGAATTTGAATATCGATGTGCCACATTTTACCAAGGTAATTCCAACCGTGGAAAACATCGCAGCTTTTGCATGGGATAGAATCGTTGATAAATTCAGTGAAGCGGCACTGCATTGTGTAACAGTGTGGGAGACGGACAGGACATGCTGCTCGTACTACGGACCGAGCATATATGACAAAATCAATAGCGCACCATAACCCAATCCTTTCAATGCTATAAAAATAGGTCGTATGAGTGAGCCGAATTTTGAGAACTTACTGAAAGTTTTACACAGGGAAATACCCGACCGACCAACATTGTTTGAGTTTTTCCTGAACGGCCCCTACTATGAGAAGCTAACAGGAAAGAAGCTCGGCGTGGAGGGTAAAGATTGGAAATGGGCTGAGCCACATCCAGTCATAATAGAGGCATTTAAAAACGCAGGCTACGATTACGTAATTTGTCATGGGGCTGATATGGCCTTCGATGCGGGAGAGATAGAGAAGAAAGAGACGATTTCGTTAAATGCCGGAAATGCGATTCGTGACCGTGAAAGCTTTGAGTTATATAACTGGCCTGAGCCTGATAACTGTGATTATTCACGTTTGAGTAAGGCTGAGAGTTTATTGCCAGACGGTATGAAGCTTATAGTCTACGGGCCAGGTGGTGTTTTGGAAAATGCGATTTCCCTGGTAGGTTTCGACTCTCTTTGTATGTTGTTAGCAGACAACCCAAACTTAGTGAAAGACATTTTTGATGCTGTGGGCCAACGTCTGTTACGATATTATGAGATTTGCGCAAAATATGATAGCGTCGGGGTCCTGATTTCCAATGATGACTGGGGTTTTAAAACATCGACAATGCTATCACCTGCTGATTTACGACGTTTTGTTTTTCCCTGGCATAAGAAAATTGTAGAAGCGATTCACGCCGCTGGCAAGCCGGCGATTCTGCATTCCTGTGGAAAGCTCGATGAGGTTATGGATGATGTAATTGAGGATATGAAGTACGATGCCAAACACTCATTTGAGGATGTGATTATGCCCGTCGAGGAGGCTTACGAGCTATGGGGAGGCAGAATTGCAGTATTAGGTGGTATCGATGTCGATTTTATCTGCCGTTCCAGCCCAGAACAGATTAAGCAACGATGCAGAGCCATGATGACTAAAACCGAGAAAAAAGGTGGGTACGCACTGGGCACTGGAAATAGTGTTCCCGAATATGTGCCGTATGACAATTATCTTGCTATGATTGACTGCGTGCTCGAAACACGAGATTAGGCATTTAAAATATTTACTTTTTCTGCAATTTTTTGCGATTTTATGAGCTATCTGGTGTTTGGGTTGTAGTGCGGTTGTAGGGATTTGGAAGAGTCTGAAACACAAAAAAGGGGGCAGGCCAGTGTTAAAATGGAGGTTGAAAAAGTTAATCAAATGGAGCAAGATGTATTGTTATGAAGATAGTTATAACTGGTGCAACCGGATTCATAGGTAGAGCCCTTTGCAATAAACTTGCCAAAGAACATAATGTAATCGCTTTAACTCGAAGGCTGGAAAAAGCATCTATTATTTTTCAAACGCCAGTTGATATTATCAAGTGGAATCCAGAAGTCATGGACGGGTGGGAAAAATACCTCGAGGGCTCTGATACAGTATTAAATCTTGCTGGAGCTAATTTAGCAGCAGGCAGATGGACCAAAGACTTAAAAGCTGAAATTGTTAACAGTCGAATAAACTCTTCCGGTATATTACTTCAAGCCATAAAAAAAACACAAGCAAAACCTAAAACTTTTATTATAGCTTCTGCAATTGGTTTTTATGGCTCAAGGGGCGATGAGCAACTATATGAAGAAACTGAAAATGGACAGGGATTCTTAGCAGAAGTCTGTCGTAAAAATGAAAGTATTGTCAAAGAATTTGAAGATCTTGATGTTAGAACTATTGTGATACGTACAGGAGTCGTTCTTGATACAAGTGGGGGGGCCTTACCCAAAATGGCAATGCCTTTTAGGTTTTATATTGGAGGCTATTGGGGCTCCGGAAGACAATGGATATCCTGGATTAGTCTGGCCGACGAGATTTCAGCTATCAAGTTTTTAATCGAAAATTATAGACTTAAAGGTGTCTTTAACCTAACATCTCCGGAGCCAGAGAGAAATCATCATTTCTTTCAAATATTAGGTGATAGACTAAAAAAACCTTGCTGGTTACCGATGCCAGCCTTTTTCCTGAAGATAATGTTTGGCCAAATGGCAGACGAGCTTTTCCTGACAAGCCAGAGAGTCTATCCAAAAAAACTTTTGGCTGCAGGCTTTAAATTTAGAAATCCCAACTTAAAAAATGCATTACAATCAATGAAATTTAGGAGGATTAGATTATGAATTTGTATGACTATTTTGAAAACACTGAAGGCACAGGTGTGCTTGCCACAGCCGACAGCAATGGTAATGTAGATGTTGCCATTTATGCAAGACCGCATATAACGGACGAAAAAACAGCCGCATTTATTATGAACGAACGGTTGAGTTATCAGAATATAACTTCAAACCCAAAAGCCGCCTATTTATTTTTGGAAGATGCTCCGGGTTATAATGGTAAAAGGTTATATCTAACAAAAATAAAAGAAGATTCTGACAACGAATTGATAGATTCTATGAAACGAAGAATTAAAAAGTACAAGGAGACTGATTCAAAGAAACACTTGGTCTATTTCAATATTGATAGAATAAGAGAACTAATCGGAGAATAGACACAGTGAAAGCGATACAAATTTTGAAATTTATCATTTCGTTGGTAGTATGTTTTGGTGCAAGTGGGCTTGGCACCATGTTCATGGCCGATGATTCTGTAACCAATTGGTACGCCCAGCTGCAAAAGCCTAATATAACCCCTCCCGACTGGGTTTTCGGTCCAGCATGGACAACACTTTATTTATTGATGTCGATATCCGTTTTTCTTGTCTGGAACAAAGGATTGGATTACTCTAAAGTGAAACTTGCTATTGGATTGTTTTTAATCCAGCTCACTCTAAATGCTATTTGGACTCCTTTATTCTTTGGTTTTCATTCAATTTTGCTGGCATTAATTGATATTATTCTTTTATTCATAGCAATACTTGCAACTTTGCTTGTTTTTAAAAGCATTTCGTTTCCTGCGAGCATGTTGCTTGTACCATATTTGATCTGGGTTGGCTATGCAGCTGTATTGAACATTTTCATATGGAATCTTAACCGTTGAATTCAATATTGAATCATTAAATTTAATAAAAGCGAACAATCTTTAGTTGCTCAGACAAAAAAGCTAAACAAAATCCCACCTCAAATTGGCTAAGAAATAAAGATTAAAACTTTGCTGTTTTTAAGCTTTTGAAACTTTATTCCATTATTTAGACTTATGTGTTCATTCTTTAGCAGCTTTGTCGGACCATCGGATATATAAATACGATATTGACAAGCAAAACAAGCGGACATTTAATCCTCATTAATACCAATCCAGACATCAACCTACCTTGCGTAAATACGCGCAAAGCGGAAAAATCTAACAAAACGACCGATAAAAAATGCATTCTTGATACTGAGAAAGCAGTAACTTGAGCAATTACGCCAAATGTTAGTTTTGTCCCATATTCTGTACCCTAAAAACTACGTTTTAGCACCGTTGATAACCGTGTATTATGAACTGAGTTATGCTTCTGAACGTATAGTTTTAGTAATAAAATCAGTGGAGGCTACCTGCCTCGAAGTCGTCTTTACTAAAGCTCTGTTCTTTATCTGCCGATACTTACGTTATAAAAATACTGGCGGCCATCCCGACATCCCGGGGCATCGGGATTTCACCTGCGGTCCAACATCGGGTGCAACTGCCTAAAAACACTATCCCAAACTGGATATGGTGCTTTAGAATAAGTTCGCTTTTTCAGCGCAACCGACGGGGACGGAGTCCGAAGAAATTAATGCATAATCGATTAACGGCTGTTACTACTTCCAGATAGAAGAGCTTCACACAAAGAGCGCAAAATGAAAGCATTAGTCACAGGCGGGGCGGGTTTTATCGGGTCACACCTATCAAAGCGGCTACTGAAAGATAGACACAAGGTAGTCGTTGTTGATAACCTCAGTACCGGCAGTCTGGAAAACATCGAAGGCCTCAAAGAACATTCGCGCTTCGATTTCGTCGAGGGTGATATCCGCGACGCCGCCCTAATGGAGCCTTTGGTGGAGCGGAGCGAAGTGGTCTTTCACTTAGCTGCCGCCGTCGGCGTCAGGTTGATAGCGGACAAACCGGTTCACACAATAGAAACCAACATAAGCGGCACTGAGGTAGTGCTGGATTCAGCCAATAAATTCGGAACAAAAATCCTGCTCGCTTCAAGCAGCGAAGTTTACGGGAAAAACGAAGCGGTTCCTTTTCGCGAAGACGACGACATCGTCCTTGGCAGCACCAGTCTGTCGCGATGGTCGTACGCCTGCAGTAAAGCAATAGATGAATTTTTGGGTCTGGCTTTTTATCAACAATATGGATTAGGTGTTGTGATAGGCAGGTTCTTTAATACAATAGGGCCAAGACAGACAGGCCAATATGGAATGGTGGTGCCCCGCTTTGTCCAAAGTGCACTAAGAGACAAGGAGGTTTTAATATACGGCACAGGCCGGCAAAGTCGATGCTTTTGTTATGTTGATGACCTCGTCGATGCAATTGTAAGTCTGATGAAATCTGAGAAAGCAGCAGGTAAGGTCTATAACATCGGCTCGAATGAAGAAGTCACTATCGAGAACCTTGCTGATAAAATTATTGAAATGACAGGCAGTAAAAGTAAAAAGAAATTTATTTCCTACGAAGAAGCCTACGGCAGGCCTATCGAAGACATGATGAGGCGTGTGCCGAATCTGGAGCGAATCAAAGAAACAATCGGCTGGGAGCCAAAAACAAGTCTGACCAAAACACTTGAAATTATTATCGATAGTTTTAAGTAAATTAATAAAGTATTTCCAAGAAGGCCTGACACTATGAAAAAAGTGCTGATTACCGGTATCACAGGACAGGATGGCTCATACCTGGCAGAACTGCTGTTGAAAAAAGGATATCAGGTGTGGGGTATCATACGCAGAAGCTCATCATTTCATACAGGCAGAATCGACCATTTGTATAAAGACCCACACGAACAACCACCACTTAGGCTCGTTTATGGGGACCTGACCGACGGTGGTAATTTATCAACAATTATGAATGAGATTAAGCCGGATGAGGTTTATAACCTTGGCGCTCAAAGCCACGTCCGGGTAAGTTTTGACACGCCAATCTATACTGCTAATACAGATGCACTTGGAACACTTCGACTGCTCGAGGCAATTCGCTCAATGAAAAAACCGGCAAAGTTCTATCAGGCTTCCAGCAGCGAGATGTATGGAAAGGTCGCGGAAACGCCACAGACAGAGAAGACACCGTTTTACCCACGCAGCCCATATGGCTGTGCAAAAGTATATAGCTTTTGGCAAACGGTCAATTACAGAGAAGCTTACGGCTTATTTGCCTGCAATGGAATTTTGTTTAATCACGAATCACCAAGGCGGGGTGAAACATTTGTTACAAGAAAAATCACAAGAGCAGCAGCCCGAATCAAACTGGGACTGCAGGATAAGCTCTATCTGGGCAATCTCGACGCGAAGCGTGACTGGGGTTTTGCAGCTGATTTCGTCGAGGCGATGTGGCTTATACTCCAGCAGGAAAAACCTGACGACTATGTGATAGCTACCGGTGAAACACATTCAGTGCGGGAGTTTTTAGACGAGGTTTTTGGGTACCTTAATTTAGACTGGCACAAGTACGTTGAAGTTGACAAGCGTTATTTCAGACCTACCGAGGTTGATTGTCTGCAAGGTGATCCGAGTAAAGCCAAAAAGTTTCTCAAGTGGGAACCAAAGGTGAAATTTAAAGAGCTTGCTAAAATAATGACTGATGCGGATATGAAACTTGCTGAGGATGAGAAGGTCCTGAAGGACCACAGTAAGAAACAATAATGGGCGGTTTTTTCGAGAACAGGCGAATTGTTATTACAGGTTGCGCAGGCTTTCTTGGCAGCTATGTTGTCGAAGGATTGCGCAAACGTGGCTGCAAAAATATCCTCGTTCCGAAAATCGAAGATTATGACTTTGTAAATCTCAAAGACATCATCAAGATGTATCAGGATATGAAGCCGGATATTGTTATTCACCTCGCAGCAGTAGTCGGCGGCATTGGTGCCAATCGCGAACATCCAGGTGAGTTCTTCTACAAAAATCTGATGATGGGTGTACAATTAATTGAGCAGGCTAAGTTACGAAACATAGAAAAATTCGTAGCCATCGGCACTGTTTGTGCATACCCGAAATTCACACCTGTACCATTCAAGGAAGAAGACCTCTGGAATGGATATCCGGAGGAGACAAATGCACCATACGGGCTTGCTAAAAAGATGCTGCTTGTTCAATCGCAGGCTTACAGGGCCGAATACGGTTTTAATTCGATATTTCTTCTGCCGGTAAATCTTTACGGACCGGGCGACAATTTTGACCCTGCCAGCAGCCACGTAATACCCGCACTGATTAAAAAATGCGTTGATGCAGTTGACAGCGGTGCCAAGTATATTGAGTGCTGGGGGACAGGAAAGGTCTCTCGCGAGTTTATTTACGCCGCTGATGCTGCTGAGGGTATTTTATTGGCGACGGAGCACTATAATGGGGCCGAGCCTGTAAACATCGGTGCTGGTTTTGAAATAACAATAAAGGTATTAATTGAAAAAATTGCCGAGCTTACCGGCTTTAACGGCGAAATTCGATGGGACAGTTCCAAGCCAGATGGCCAGCCGAGACGCTGTCTCGACACATCCAAAGCCAAAGAATATTTTGGCTTTGAAGCCAAAACCCCTTTCGATGAAGGTCTCAAAGCAGCAATAGATTGGTATGTAGCAAACCGTAAGCGTCTGCAGCAGCTCTAAAGACCGTCGATTGAAAATCGTGAAGTCATTAAAAAACAGGTTGTACATTGCTAAAGGAATAGATATGGAGGTACCTTTATTAGACTTAAAAGCGCAGTACGCAACAATCAAGGATGAGATATTAGCAGCTGTTTCTGAAGTCCTTGAATCTCAGCGGTGTATCGGCGGTCCGAAAGTGGCTGAGTTAGAGGAGAAAATAGCTCAGATAAGTGATTGTAAATTTGCGGTCGGTGTCTCCAGTGGAACAGATGCTATTTTGAATAGTTTGATGAGCCTTGACATTGGCGCTGGCGATGAGGTTATAACAACACCTTTTACATTTTTCGCAACGGCCGGTTGTATCACCCGTGTCGGTGCAAAACCGATATTTGTGGACATTGACCCGAAAACTTACAACATTAACCCCACCCTTATCGAATCTGCTGTTACCGATAAGACCAGAGCAATTATGCCGGTTCATCTGTTCGGCCAGATGGCTGATATGGACCCGATTATGAAAGTTGCTGACAAATATAATCTTACAGTCATTGAGGATGCAGCCCAGTCGATTACAAGCACATATAAAGGCAGAAAGGCCGGCAGTATCGGAACGGTGGGTTGTTTTAGTTTCTTTCCGAGCAAAAACCTCGGCGGTATCGGCGATGGTGGTATGATTGTTACAAATGATGAGCAGCTTTACAACCGGCTGGTTATCATGCGCGATCACGGCAGCAAGCCAAAGTATCATTATAAATACATTGGGGGCAATTTCCGTCTTGACCCAATTCAGGCAGCAGCTCTCTTAGTCAAGCTCCCGCATTTGAACAAGTGGACCGAAGCGAGACGCCGTAACGCAGCCTATTATGATAAGAAATTTGCAGGAACAGCCGTTCAAACCCCCTATATCAATGCTGATTGTGTAAGCATTTATAACCAATATGTGATTCGCGTACCGAGACGACATGAAATGGTAACGCACTTGCAAGAGAATAATATTGGCTGTGAGATATATTATCCTGTGCCCCTTCACCTGCAGAACTGTTTCAGCGACCTCGGGTACAAACAAGGTGATTTACCTGAATCTGAGAAGGCCGCAAAGGAAGTCCTCGCACTGCCGGTTTTCCCGGAACTGACCGATGAGATGAAGGATTATGTTATAGAAACAATCCTGTCATTTTTGGCATAGCATAATAAGGAGCATTTTAGATGAAATTAGCTGTAGTTGGAGTGGGATATGTTGGCCTGGTAGCCGGAGCATGCCTCGCTGAGGGTGGCAACCATGTAATCTGCATTGATAAGGACGAAAAAAGGATAGACGACCTTAAAAAGGGAATCATTCCAATTTATGAACCCGGACTCGCAGAGTTAGTTAAACATAATTTAGCTGCAGGAAGATTATATTTTACGACTGAATTAAGTCAAGGCGTTGAGAAATCACTTATTATATTTATAGCGGTTGGAACGCCGAGTGCCCCAGATGGTTCAGCGGATATATCGATGGTCTTAGAGGCTGCCGATTGCATCGCTGAATTAATGGATGGCTATAGAATCATCTCAACAAAAAGTACCGTTCCGGTCGGAACTCACAACAAAATCAGTGAAATAATCAGCTCAAAAACAGAACATCCTTTTGATTATGTCAGTAATCCAGAATTCCTTAAAGAAGGAGGTGCCGTTGACGATTTCATGAAGCCACAACGTATCATCATCGGTACTACGAATCCAGCAGTAATGGAAATTATGAAGCAGCTTTACGCGCCATTTATGCGCAAGAAGAGCCGAATAATATTCATGGACCCATCCAGTGCAGAACTTACCAAATACGCCGCTAATTGCATGCTCGCCACTCGGATATCGTTTATGAATGAATTAAGTGGTCTGTGTGAAAAAGTCGGAGCCGACATCGAACTCGTCCGAACAGGTATAGGAAGCGATTCTCGAATTGGTAATGAGTTTCTATTCCCTGGCGTTGGCTTTGGCGGAAGCTGTTTCCCCAAAGATGTTAGGGCACTTATCCGCACAGGTGATTTAGAAGAATGTTCCATGGGGATTGTCAAAGCTGTTCAGGGTGCTAATCTCAGGCAGCAGGATCAATTTGCACAGAAAATAATAGATTACTTTAAAGACGTAGCAAGCAAAATTACTTTAGCTGTTTGGGGATTAGCTTTTAAGGCGAAGACAAATGATATCAGAGAATCCCCGGCAATCCGATGTATTGAGAAATTCTTAGATGCAGGTATTAAGATAAAAGCCTATGACCCTGAAGCTATGCTCCCAACACAAGAGTACTTTGGCAAAAGAATCGAAACTTCACAGGACAGCTACAACATTTTAGATGGAGCCAATGCACTGGTAATACTCACGGATTGGCAGGAGTTTAGAAATCCCGACTTCGAGCTAATAGCTAAAAAGCTCAATAGACCGGTTATCTTCGATGGACGAAATCTTTATGACCCGGCCTATGTAAAAAAGCAAGGAATTGAATACCACTGTATAGGCCGGGCCGCAGCAATATAAAAACATGACAAGCCTCTCAAATAAAAAAATATTAGTAACTGGTGCAGCAGGTTTTATCGGTTCACATCTCTGTGAAAGGTTAACCGAACAAAAGATATTAGTAACAGGACTGGATAATTTTGACGACTTTTACAGCCGTGATATAAAAGAAGCCAATATTAAGGACCTTTTGTTGCTTGACAATTTCAAATTCATAGAAGGAGACATCCGCAATACTGATTGTATTGAATCAATTCTTACTGAAGAAAAAATAGAAACAATCGTACATTTGGCGGCAAAAGCCGGTGTGCGGCCATCGATTAATGACCCTGTAAGCTACCAGGATGTAAATATAAACGGCACAATGGTGTTACTTGAAGCCGCCAAAAAATTCAATGTAAAAAAATTCATATTTGCATCCAGCTCAAGCGTATATGGCAACAACAAGAAAGTCCCTTTTTCAGAAAATGACAACGTAGATTTTCCCATCTCACCATATGCAGCAACCAAAAAGGCAGGAGAACTGCTATGCCATACATACAGCCATCTCTATGATATCGATATAACTTGTCTGCGATATTTCACGGTATATGGCCCCAGACAAAGACCGGATTTAGCCATTCACAAGTTCTCAAGGCTAATCGAAGCAAACCAGCCAATACCTGTTTTCGGGGATGGCTCGATGCAGCGAGACTTTACATATATAGATGATACTATTGATGGAACGATGGCCGCGATAAACAACTGTCGAAGCTATGAAATATACAATCTTGGTGAGTCGAGACCTGTAAGGCTTGATAAATTGATATGTGAAATTGAGAAAGCACTCGGTAAAAAAGCAATCATCAATAGACTACCAATGCAGCCAGGCGATGTGTATCAGACATACGCTGATGTAACAAAAGCAAAAGCAGCTCTCGGCTATGAACCTAAGACTGAGCTTTCCGAGGGTTTAGCAAAGTTCGTAAAGTGGCTTAGAGCAAATAATCGATTGGCATCGAAAAAATAGAGCGGCCTGAATCAATTAATTAGTGGCCATCTTACATCTCCCAAAATCGGTCATCGACAAAATACTTAAGGTAGGCTTGGAAGTCTAATTGGAGTTGATATCGTGCCTCTTTCACCCAATATCAAAGATAATTTGGCTGTTTTAGTGGTCTCTTGTGACAAATATTCAGATTTGTGGAAGCCTTTTTTTGATTCGTTTCGTCGTTTTTGGCCTGATTGTCCCTTTAATGTTTATCTTCTCAGTAATAAAACCAGCTGTGATGTGCGTGGAGTAAGAAATATATCGGTCGGAGATGATATATCATGGTCGGATAATTTACTAAAAGCGATAAGTCAATTAAAGGAAGACTATGTCTTTTTGTTTCTGGATGATTTGTTCTTGCACGGGTCTGTCAACACAGAGAAAGTTTTGGAGGTTCTCAGCTGGGCGATAGAATCGGATGTCAATTACATAAGAATGAACCCGATGAGAAATAAGCCGGATAGACCTTTTAATGAGGTTGTCGGAATAGTTTCCAAGAAAGCCATATACCGGACATCTACGGTTGTGTCGGTCTGGAAAAAGAGCGTGTTATCGGATTTATTGAAAGGCGGTGAAAGTGCATGGGATTTTGAAGTTCACGGCTCCGTCAGGTCGGATGAGTACGACCGGTTTTACGCCGCTTGGAAAGATTGCTTTCCCATAACGAATGTAGTTATAAAAGGTAAATGGCGTAGAGGGGCAGCTAAAAAGTTGAAATCACTTGGGATTGAGATTGATTCAACTTCGAGGAAGATTATGACACTTGGGGAGACAATCGTTTTAAATTTTAAGCTCTTTCGGTCATATGTACTGAGTCTTTTCCCCGCAAAGCACAGAAGGACAATCAAAGGTTTCATACTCAGAGGAAAATATAACTATGAATGAAAAAAATGAAAGACTGGGCATTACTTACGGTTTTGCTTCATCATTAGTGAGATGCATCTTGCAGAGGGGTTTGTATAACTTGCTTGATAGAGCACAGGCAAATAAATTTTTACTTAGAGAAGCACTAGGAGATTGATATAGTGCCCCGAACAATCAAAAATATAATCAAATACACATTGCTTTACGATGTAATTAGGCCAATCTGGTGGAAAATAGAATTGTGGTCTTGGGAGAAAAATGGTAAGCCTATCCCACTACCGCGTTTGATGAAACAAAGAATCGCTAAGGAGTACGCAAAAAAATTCTATGTTCACACTTTTGTTGAAACAGGGACTTATTTAGGTGATATGGTACATGCATGCAAAAACACATTTAGCAAAATCATCTCGATAGAACTTGAGAAAACCCTTTGTGAACGAGCAAAAAAGAAGTTTAGTAGGCTTGCCCATATTCAAATAATTCAAGGCAACAGTGCTGAGGTGTTACCAAACATTCTGACCAATATCAAACAGCCGTGCTTTTTTTGGCTTGACGCTCATTATTCAGGTGGAATTACAGCAAAAGACAACTTAGATAGTCCTATCACAGAGGAATTGAGATATATTCTAGATCAGCCCATCGAAGATTATGTTATTCTCACAGACGATGCGCGCAAGTTCGTGGATCAAAATGGCTATCCTGCCATCGAAAAAGTGAAAGATTTAATTCTAAAAAATCATCCTGATTGGGTCTTTGAAGTTAAAGATGACATTATCAGAGTGCATAAAAAGAACTGAGCTCATGTTAATCATAGGATAATTAATACAGGTGATTCGCTGGGACTGTTCCAAGCCGGATGGCCGGCCAAGAGGATGTCTGGATACATCCAGAGCCAAAAAACACTTTGGCTTAGAGGCAAAAACAACGTTTGATGAGGGCCTTAAAGCGACGATAGATTGGTATAGGCAAAGCAGGAAACGTGATGGACAACATTAAGGGGGAGAGATCCCTCTTTGTGTATCCGGATGTTTCTGTGCGAATAATTGACTGAGAATCTGATATGGGCAAGACGGTAGGAATAGTACAGGCACGCATCGGTTCGACCCGTCTTCCGGGGAAGGTGTTGTTGCCACTGGGCGACCGCTGCGTATTGCAATGGGTGCTCGATCGTCTGGCACGGGCCGAACGGTTAGATCAGATCGTTGTGGCTACAAGTCTGAAAGCTGACGATGACGCAATTGCAGAGTGTTGTGACCGCTGGGGCATCGGGTGTTTCCGTGGCAGCGAGAACGACCTATTAGATCGTTTCGTCTCGACAGCCAGAGCCTTTGATGCGGATTTAGTTGTACGGGTCAACGCTGACAATCCTCTCGTTGATCCGCACTATGTTGATGAATTGGTCAGCGACACGTTGCAAAGTGGAGCAGACTACGAGAGCTTCCAACTTGGGACTGGACGCCACGTGATGCTGACAGCGCTGAGCTTTTTTGCCGAAACCGCGACTCGTCAGTGCCTTGAACGTGCTGATGAGGTGATTATCGACCAATTCGAACGTGAGCATGTGACATTGGGCATCTACAAGCGATCCTCGATGTTCAAAGTTCGGTTTCTGAGTGTTCCATCCTTCTGCAACAAACCCTATGTGCGGTTTACTTTGGATACCCAAGCTGACCTCGAACTACTCCGGGAGGTGTTTGCTACACTTGGTGATAAAGCGGAGTCAGCCGAAGCGCTTAACGTGATGCAATTACTCGAAGAGCATCCACAGTGGCGTAATATAATGATAGAGCAAAGCTCTTTAAACCCCAAATCCAGTAAGAAGTAAGAGAGGAGACTTTCAATGGAAGAGTTGACACAGGTAATCTATAAAAAGAATTTGGACATGAAGCCGTTGCCGAACATCAAAGTGACGGAGAACCGGTGGATCGGTGACGACCAACCCTGTTTCATCATCGCCGAGGTGGGGCAGAACCATAATGGCGATATGGCAATTGCTCGGGAGCTCATCGACAACATAGCATTTTTCAAAGCTGACGCCGTGAAACTTTGCAAGCGACACGTCTCAAGCGAATTGACCAAGGAAGCTTACAATATGCCCTACTATGGTCCGCACAGTTTTGGCGAGACCTATGGCAAGCACCGCGAGTTCCTCGAACTGTCCAAGGAACAGTACAAAGAGCTTAAACACTATGCGGAGAACAAGAAAGTTATCTTTTTTGCCAGTGCGTCCGACATGCAAAGTGTTGATGACCTTGAGGAAGTTGGTGTTTCTCTTTACAAGGTGGCTAGTCGGGACCTTACCAATTTGCCGCTGCTAGATTACATGGCTAGACAGAACAAGCCCGTTATCCTTTCGTGCGGCATGGATTCAATGGAGGATATCGGCGAGGCCCTGGATACCATTCGCCACCATCACAATCAGACCATATTGCTCCAATGCACAAGCAGTTATCCCACACCTTATAGGGATGTCAACATTCGGGTAATGGATACACTCCGGCGAGAATTCGATGTCTTGGTGGGAATGAGCGATCATACTATTGGTATTATGGTTCCAGTGGTTACAGCTGCGCTTGGTGCGGTTGTTGTGGAGAAGCACGTTACCCTGGCACGACATATGAAAGGAACGGACCATTCCTGCAGCCTTGAGCCGGAAGGGTTGCGTCGAGTAGTCCGCGACATAAGGAACATGGAATTTGCGCTTGGCGACGGTGTCAAACGGGTCCCAGCCGGTATCGAAGAGGCCAGGGCCAAGCTTCAGCGGTCATTAGTATCGAAAGTAGCAATACCAAAAGGAACCCGTCTTACAGAGCAGATGCTTTGTCTGAAGAGCCCAGGTACGGGTTTGCTTTGGCGCCAACGAGGTACGATTGTAGATAAAGTTGCGAGGCGAGATATACCTAGCGATGTGACACTTTCAGAAGAGGACTTTGAATAGAATGATATGCGTTACCAAGTTATTATCTTTGACATAGGTGACATCTTTTTTGATGCGAGTATCTGGCGCAAGTGGCTGACAGAGTATTTGCAAAATTTAGGTGTTACCATTGATTACCCGAGCTTGTGTCGCAAGTGGGAAATCAAACTTGTCGATGTCTATCTCGGCAAGCAAAAGTACTGGGATCGGTTCAAGGAGTTTCTCGGCGAGTTCGGCCTCGATGACGCCAGCATCGAGCGGACGATTGCCGCCAGCCAACAAAAGGCCCGTGAGGTTGAAGACCGAAATCTTTTTGACGGTGTAGCCGAGACGCTGAGCGAACTTAAGCGAATGGGGCTTAAGCTGGCTATCTTGTCCGATACCGAAAGCCACGAACCCCATGTCCGACAGCGACTGGCCGAGTTAAACATTGAGCAATATTTTGACGCCGTTGTGACAAGCGTGGACATAAACCACATCAAACCCCAGCCCGAAGCCTACGCCGCTGTATTGAAAAGACTGGGTGGTGAAATAAATGCCACCATTTTCGTTGGCCATGACGCTGATGAATTGCAGGGAGCGATGGACTTTGGCCTGACGGCGGTTGCTTACAATTACCGGGAAAAGGTTCTGGCAACGCATTACATAAAGCGGTTTAAGGAATTGCTTGAGATTATTCGCTGATTCTGCTGTGACTTTGCCATTGTGAATTAGCAGGCTTTTAAGTTTTATCATATGGACCGGAACGATCGAGGCCAACCATCAAGGGGGGAACGTAATAACTTGATACCTTTTGTTGAGAATGTTACAAAGATAGGCAAGCTCGGCGTTGTCTATATTCTTGGAATAATCATACCGCACGTTCTTACTGTTCTGGTTCTGCCGATTTTTACGCATTATCTGCCACCAGCTCAGTATGGTATTGTCACGCTGGCAAGACAGATATGGTCGCCTCTGAGTATTTTAATAGCATTGGGATTGCTCAGTGCAGTGGCGAGCCATTATTTCCGGATGGAAGAGGCTCGGCGGCCTCAGTTGGTCAAAACCGTTCTGATTGGGCTGGTCATCCAAATGGGTCTGCTGTGTTCGGTACTTAGCCTAGCGGGCATTTGGGTTGCAGAATATCTACTTCCCAATCTTCCTCTCAGCCCCGGTCTGGTTCTGGCTCTTTGGGTGATGATTGTCTGGACGTGCTTCTTTAGCTGCCTCGTTCTTTTTGGGGTGACGTTAACACAGTTACATGAGCGAGCCGTTGTATCGGTATCTATCAACTTGCTGAATTATCTGCTTCAGATTATACTCGGTATTTTCGCAGTAGTATACCTCGGTTGGCAAGGTTTCGGCCGCCAAGGCACGCTTTTAATGGGTGCAATAGGGGCATCTGTTTTTTCTTTTTTCGTGATATGGCGCTTCGCAAGTGGAAAATTTGATTTCTCTCTTTTTAAGCGCATTCTTCGTACCGGCCTTGGCTTTGTCCCACACAGTTTTTCAGGGATGCTAGCGATTACGGTGAATGCCTGGCTTGTAAATAAACTTGTCTCGACCGCGGCACTGGGGGTTTATGGAATTGCTGTGTTATTCGGCCAACTTATTCAGCTTCCCTTGAATGCTTTCGGCAGCGCAGCATATCCGACCCTTGCGAAGCTGATGAGCGACGGGGGAACTGAAGCGAGAAGACAGCATAGCCGGCTCTATACCCTGCTTATCGCTGGCATCTCAGCGCTTGCGCTTGCTGTTTCGTTATTTGCGCCAGTTGCTATAAAAATACTCACCGCACCAGGATACCATGAAGCGATGCGTGTCGTACCTATCCTTGTCTTTGCCTGGCTGATCCATGGTCTTTACTGGGTTGCGTCGAATCCAGTATTTTATTTCGGGGGTGGGCTGTGGATGGCGACCGCAACCATCTCATCTGTGGTGGTGAGCATCATTCTGAATATTATTCTGGCACCAATTTATGGTCTTTACGGTGCCGCCATGGCTATGGTTGGATGCTTTTTTGTACGGTTCGTCGTTATCACAATAGTGAGCCATCGTCTGTATCCTTTACCATGGCAGGTGGGTGCTATTGCACGTGCGATTGGTTGTGCTGTTCTGTTGGAACTGGTGGATATTTGGTTGTCGCCTCAACTTCCGTTGATACCAGCCATAGTGCTGAAGGCCGTTATGTTGCTGGCTATGATTCCTTTGATGTGGATTTGTGGCGTAGTCAGCACCGGTGAAGTTGCCAAGGCAAAAGATTTAATTATTGCAAGAATTCGTTCATCCGGAAGATAAAATATACAGCGATGAAATCCAAAACAGCCCGATGAGGAGGCAAACGAAATCTTCAGTAACAAACGGTTAATATGGAAAGGACGCAGATGGGTACAGAAACCTCCAAATGGGATATGCTGACAGCGAGGCAGCACCTTGTAGATGCCCTCTGGAGTCTTGTTGAAGACCATCCTGTGGTAGCGGCTTTGGTTGCTCACTGGACCAGTGAAATCTTCCAGCATGGTATAGCAAATAAAGGTAGGGTCCTTCGGGAAACAAAGAGCTTCGCCAGATTACTTGTCCGTTCGGGGCGAAGTATGTGCCAGTTGCTGGGCAGGGCTTGTGCTGAAAAGGATGAGCCGTGTGATGTTCTTATTGTCCCACTTACGGGCAGAAGTGAAATGATGGCTGTTAGCCAAATGTTGGTCAACGCCATATTGGAGGAAGATCACGATGTGAGAGTAGGCACCGTGGAATTGGGCAAAAGCTGGTTGAGGCAAAGTACGAGTCGCTTGAACAAACGTGTTGTGAACTACCATTTGTCCCTTAATAATAGCTTTGAGTGGGAATATTTAAGAGATGCAGATGCCCTTCTGACCCTCATTGGGCCAAGGTTTGAAAAGGATGACTTTCTTGCCGATTGGTTTCGACAACGCTGGCCAGAACAACGATGGGAAATAGCCCGGTTTCTAAAGAAAGTTGAGTACGTCCGAGGGTGGCTTGAAAAGATTGAATGCAAAGTCGTCATTACTCCAAATGAACAGCATGCTTCCGGATCACTCTTTGTAACGGCTGCCAAGATGAATGGACTAATGTGTCATCAGATATTGCACGGGACACCTGCTCGTTTGTATTGGCCTTTTGTTTCAGATGAAACCTGGGTTTGGGGCGAAACATCCAGGCAGGCATTTATCGAATATGGTGCACCTTCTGACCGGTTGCCTATAATTGGAAATCTCGAAATCACACACTGGCTAAGAACAGTCCGGGACACAGATAAAACCTGTGCCGGGACCAGCAAAGCAACTGTTCGCAACTTTCTTTTCCTTTCACAATTACACGGAACGAATCTGTATGACGCTGAGGGTTTCAAACAGGCGTTTGACTGGCTGGCAAAGGTATTATCGAGTCAGAAAACACTGTGGCAGTTGACGGTGCGTTTGCATCCGTCTGATAAGAAAGATGCACGTCGATTTATAAGGGACAAAGTCGGTTTTCTGGGCGAACGGCTTCAATTCAGCGAGGGTAGCTCGCCACTAATGGAAGACGCAAGAAACGCGGATTTCGCCTGTACATGCTCCTCGACGGCTGTACTGACTCCCTTGGTTATCGGGGTTCCATGCGCCTTGTTGTGGACCAAGGACATGGACCGCTTATACGGTAGGCCGTTTCTCGACGCAAAGCATGTAGCAACAAATCCCCAGGAACTGAATTCGATAATGAGTCGCAAAGAAAATAGGGTGTCATCTGAGCTAACGGTGACTACAATGCTCAGGAACATTAAAACGGCAGATAAGGTGGCAGCCAGACATGTGTTGGAATGCCTTTGCAGCTTAACCCATTAAGTGTAAAAACAATGCATTTGAGCAAGATTTTCAATAGGTTTAGCCGACAGTTTTACATGCTGATCAGAACCTCATTTTTGATTAGGCGGTTGGTGAATATACTAGCTGGAAAAATAGGCAAAATCTATCTGCTGCTCTGGGGTGTTAAGCTCGGGAAAAAACTGCGAATGAATTCACTGCCTATTTGCCGAAGGCACCCCCAAGGAACCATTGAGATTGGCAATCATGTTACGATATCCAATAGACTTTCTGAAAATCGGGCTGGCATTACTCATCGCAGCGTGTTGGAAGCCCACTCACCCCAGGCACGCTTGATCATTGGAAACCATGTGGGTCTGTCCGGCGTTATTCTTTACTGCACAACGGAAATCGTCATCGAGGATTACGTGAACCTTGGCGCCGGCGCCAAGGTCTATGACACAGATTTTCATCCTGTCGATCCCGACGCACGGAGGTCATGCAACCAAGAGTTAATCGCTAAAGCTCCGGTTCGCATTTGCCGAGATGCATGGATCGGCGCCGATGCAACCATTCTCAAAGGCGTCACAGTAGGCGCCAGGGCAGTGGTCAGCACGGGCGCGGTTGTGACGAAAGACGTCCCGCCTGACACAATTGTTGCCGGAGTCCCTGCCCGAGTTATTAGAAGGATCAAAAAGAGAGCTAAAGGCTGCTGCGGTTCCGCTGCTGAAAAAACAACTGACACCAAAAGGTGACGGAATTCCCGAGCTTAAGGAGCTTTAGCAATGGAATTGCCAAAGATAACGATTGTCACACCATCCTATAATCAGGGAAGGTATCTCAAACAAACAATTCGTTCAATTTTGGGGCAGACTTACCCAAATTTAGAATATATTGTTATGGATGGCGGGTCCAAGGATAATTCCGCAGAAATTATCGAGCGATATGCCGATCGGCTTGCGTATTGGACAAGCGGTCCAGATGACGGCCAGACTGACGCCATTGCCAAAGGTTTTGCGAGGGCGACGGGTGATATTTTAGGCTGGGTCAACAGCGATGACTTTTTGTTACCAAGAGCTCTGGAGGCTGTCTGCAAGGCATTTCAAGCTAATTCTGATTGTGTGTGGGTTGCAGGACGCTGCGTTTTTGTGGATTCGGGTAGTGTTCCGCTCTCTGTGCAGGTTCCTAGGAGACAGAGTCTAAGCGGTCTGCTTTTTTGGGGGGCCGAATTTGCTCAGCCAGCAACTTTTTGGTCCAGACAGGCTTATGAGGAGGTCGGCGGTCTCGATACTTCATTACGATTTGCTTTTGATTTTGACTTGTTCTTACGTTTTCGGCAGCGAGCGAAAATCAACGTTATTTCAGAATACTTGTCCGCATTTCGCTTCCACGAAGCTTCGAAGACGATGAGTTGGCCACTTAAAGTTAAAAAGGACGAAATCCATCGAATAATTAAACGATACAGGAATGTAAGCTCCGCTTATCTTGAACTAAGGGAACGACTTGCGGGTCGAGACCCACTGCGGAAAATTCAAAATGCTCGCGTGTGGCGCAAGGATAAATCTCTGATGGAAAGTTTGTGCAAGGGGTTATAGAGTTAGTTAAACCTACCACTTGAAGAGTCTTTGAATATCCGGCCGCATATGAGAAAAGCTGGTTTAGCTTTAAAACCTATCGGATTTGATCAGGATAAGGATTTAAATCGGGATGATTAGCGCCCTATACCACCGTGTTCTGTGAATCTATTAGTATTTAAACCTATGCCCACACTGAGGGGCAAAGCCTATTGTGATTAAAAAAAGAAAAGTGGCGGAACAAAAATCGTTTTTACGAAGCCTTAGCTGCTTTGCCACATACTAAAGCTCATGCGAAAGTCATTTAGATCGGCTCTCTCAAGTTTGTTCTGCAGAACTAGGGTTAGCCATAGCTGAGATAGGCGCAGCTAAAGGTTGTTTGTTAACTGCATGTGTTCGCTAGGGTTTTGAGGCAATTGGCATTGAACCTTGGGAGGAGACAAGGATAGCGGAACAATGTTTAGCTGAGCACGAGGGTAGTAATATCTCGTTATTAGAAGGTACAGCTGAAAGCATACTCCTGCCATCAGATCGATGTAACGTCGTTCTGGCCAATTGGACAATCGAACATATGTCGGACCCTCAGGCAGAATTTAAACAAGTGCATCGTATTCTAAAGACAGGTGGTCTCTCTTGGTTTTATACGGCAAGCAGTTTGTGTCCGCACCAAAAGGAAATTGCTGGCTTCGCTTTCTGTGGTTGGTACCCAGACCGTCTAAAGCACCGAATTAGGAAATGGGCAAAAACACACAAACCCCATTTAATTGGGCATAGAGAAAAACCTGCTGTTAACTGGTTTACTCCTTGGAAGGCCAAGTGGATCCTCAGTCAAGCTGGTTTTAAACAAGTATATGACCGATGGGACCCTTGGTTTTCTTTAGAAGCTGGCAGAACTCATAAATCATTCCTGGCCCTTACAAGACCCTGAACTTTTACGAAATTACTTGCCGATATAATTGTTAGCGACCCCGCTTGTCCCGCAGTTAAGTAATATTATCCCATAAAGTTGACTTAGTTGCTCGAGACAAAAAAATGAGGCTAAATATTGCTTATGCAACTAGAATGATTGCTCTGAAATATTATCGCTTCGAACATTTTCTACTTGAGGCAGCCAAAGAGTGCACGAGACACAGGGTTCAATTTTACTACATTTGGAAATGGCTTGCAGCAAGCGAGCAATTTAATACAGGCTCGCCAGTAGCACGAGCAAAGAGTATCGTAATTCAAGCCCATGAACAACGACCGCGATTCATGACAAAGTTGGCCTTATTGCCAAGAAACGAACGTCGCAACATATTCCTCAATCGTTTTAAGGACTTCAGCCAGTAGTATTGAAGTGTGTCTGTCTTCCGAAGGAGGTAACTTTAGTTTTATGCTTCCTGAATATTTAGACCAAATCTATGAGGATGAGCTTTACGCTGAGCCGGTGGAGCAGACTATGGATATTCAACTGTCTAGTGTGATGAATATTCTCATGATTGGCGTATGGGTCTGTATCTGTCTCATAGGACTTGCAGTTATATTCTGGGGCAAATCTACTTTGTTTGGCATTTATATCATTGGGATTTCTACGTTTTTGGGTATGGTTATTAAACCTACGTTCGGTCTTTGCCTGATGATGATGGCCCTGCCCACCGCAGCTGGGGTTGGTATTTGGTATATGTTCAGTTTGGAGCGCGGCGTTGGTATACTTCTTGCGATAAGCTTCCTATTAAACTTGCTCTTGAGCCGCCCACGATTACAAATCCGTAACAAAGCAATGTGGATCCATATTGGATTTGTGATGTGGGTTACAATATCTGTACTTTGGGCTACATATTTTCGCCTGGAAGTTGTAAGAGTTTTTACTCAAGTCCAACTGCTCACACTTGCATTGATAATATACTGGATAATAACCATAAACGGCATAAAAACCTTTTATTGGTCCTTAAGAAGCTATATTTTGGGTACTTTGGGAAGTGTCGTTTTAACTCTTATCACAGGTACCGCCATGGCTGCAACAACAACTGGAGGAAGAGAAGTTGCAGAAGGCAGGTACATGGCAACTGTGGGGGCGTTTACCGATCCGAACATGCTGGCAGCAATAATGGGATTAGCAGTCTTTTCCGCAGTATACTTGTTATTCCAGGACAAAAGTAAATTTTGGCGAGGATTATATTTGGTTGCAATATTATTACTACCACTAATGATACTAAGAACTGGCTCCAGAGGAGCCCTGATCGCTTTTATATTCACAATTACGTCGCCATTATTGTTTGCGCGCCAAACATTGCGAAGACCCGCATTAATAGCAATTTTGCTACTTGTTACCCTTATAGCCAGCGTAGTTACTGCTTTTTTGGTAGAGGCAGGAGGGCTAACTATGGGCGTTTTATCCAGACTAACGGATGTGGAATATGCCAAACAAGGCTTGGCCTTCCGCATGCTACTAGTAAAGGAAGGCATTTCTTCTATAGCTAAATACCCATTAGGTATGAGTTTTTATGGTTGGAGGGCAATGGGTGCAACAGGATTAGTAGTCCATAACGACTTTTTTATGGTTTTGGTTGCTTATGGTATACCTGGCGCGGCGCTGTTTGCTCTATACATAGTTATGGTAACGGCAACAGTGCATCGCATTCTACTGGGGCCGACAAAAATATTTACGCGAGCAGTATTGATATTCTTATTGGTCAACGGGCTGAGCTTGCTGCAAATGTATGACAAGTTCTTTTGGGTGTTTCTTGTTTTAGTTCTCGTTGCACAAGAACTTGACCAGCGAAATCGCAGCCAAACAGCCATGCTTGCCGAAAAATTTGGAAACGTAGACTATTACTCAAACTATATACTCGAGTAGCTATACCCCTAAAAAAAATCGTTGGAAACCAAATGCATATTGTGATAATAGCTCCATTTCCTAAAGATGCAGACCATATTAATGGTGGAGTCGCTGGAGCAACTAAATACCTCGCTGATGAACTCGTCAAAAAAAACGGCATTCAAGTAACTATAGTTGTTCCAAGGAGCAATGTTGGAGAAACCACTTATGAAAAGTGGGATAACTACCAGGTTTATCGAGTTGGTGCAAAACGTATATGGTTCATCTTGCCCGGAACGATATATGCTGTAATCGTAGGCCGAGGAAAATTAAATAAGGTCATACGCCGACTTAAGCCGGACTTAGTACATTATCAAGGTTGCGCCTTCTTAGCTTCAAACTGTAAGGTTCCTCATATTCTTACCGTACACGGGATTGCTGAGTACGATGCTCTCCAGAACTGGAAAGGCGCGATTCGATGGTTAAGGTGGTTGGTTCTTAAGATAACCGAAGACTATGGCCGTCGCAGAGTTCCACACATTATAATGCTCAGTAAATATGCTCAGGAACTACTGAAGGAGAAGATTAGGGCCCAAAAGACCTGGCTTATTGAGAATCCTATCGCAAATTCGTACTTTAACGTTGATTGGCAGTTTGAACCAGGCAGAATCTTATGCTGTAGCAGGATTATGCCGTTAAAGAATATACTTGGAATGATAAAGGCGTTTATTCACATTGTACAGCGCTTTCCCCATTCCCGTCTTCGGCTTGCGGGAACTCCGGACACTGATTATCTCAGAGCATGTAAGCAAGAAATAGAGTCGAACAACCTGCAGAACCGTGTTCGCTTCCTCGGGAACCTTAGTGTCAAAGATGTACAATTCGAGTTGTCTAAGGCAAATTGCTTAGCTATACCTTCTTTCCAGGAAAATGCACCACTAACTGTCGAAGAAGCAATGGCTGTCGGCGTCCCTGTTGTTGGAGCAAAAGTAGGTGGCATTCCAGACATGGTCGAAAATGAAAAAACCGGATTTTTAGTTGACCCTAATGACACAAAAAGCATCTGTCAAGCCATTTCAAAAATCCTGTCAGATGAGACCTTGGCTCGTTCTATGGGGCATCGTGCCGAAATGGTGGCTAAGAAAAGATTTATGGCATCGGTTATATGCGAACAAACATTAGGAGCATACAACGAGATTTTAGCAAAAGGACGCTAATATCAAGAAGGCTGAACCAGCAGCTTAAGGTAAGTATAATAAATGGCTCTCAAACATATAGTAAAGGGTATACTAACATAAGTTCCAAGAATGTATGCATTTATAGATAAACCCACAGGGGCAACCAATTCGGCTCGCTATTGTTACTCTGTCTGGTTAAAACTTCTCGTTAGGGCACAGTAGCATGGTCTTTTCGCCCGACCAAAGGTAGTTGCCAAGCTTGGCCCCGGAGATTCCCCCGGCCTTGGTCTGGCATCGCTTTTATCATGAGCTATGAAATATTATGCCCTCGACATTGTAGAATCTGTTAACACCAAAATAAAACTTGTCGTCTTCGATAAGTTGATCTCACTTTTTGTGTAAAAAAAAGCTAATTTCCAACCAGCAAAAATTTCTTGCAGGCAGACTGTTACTGCAATCCTACGAGTTTCCGCATCAATTTCTGGGGACAACCTGCTCGCGTGCAGTCTGAATGCTCGGAGGATTCAGCTCCTAAAAGATGCACTTACCAATCCTTGTAATTCGAACAAGAACCGTTATCGATATCCATTACATTGTTTCTTGGTACCACGATGAGGTTATAAACGAGGAATCGGTTGCCATGATATTATCTCAAGCCATGCTCGAACATGTTGTCAACCTACCCCGAACCTATAAGGCATTATATAGTTAGCTTAAAGTTGATGGTTTCATGAGTCATCAGATCGATTTTGGGTGCCACAGACTGGCAAAATAGTGTATTGGCCATTTAACCTACTCGGATTTCACGTGGAAAATGATTAAGGGTAACAGACACCATCTTTTAAACAGAAAACCACATTCTTACCACAAGCGTCTGCTCCAAGAGTCAGGTTTCAAAATTGCCTGCGCCCTTAAATCTTCTGACAACTCAGGAGTCGCTAGAAGAAACCTTAGCTCCAGATTCCGGGAGATGTCTGAAGAAAATCTGACAACGAGAACAACTCATATCTTAGCCGGAATGCCCGTTATAGGTGGTCGAATGTATAACTGATAGAAAGATCTGTTTAACTATGAAGATTGCATATATCGGTTCAATGTGCGATACGTTTGTTATCAACGAACTTCAGGCGCATGAAGAAGCTGGATGGCAGGTTTTGCCCTTGGCGAGTTCTAAGCCCTGTCCAATTGAAATTTTGTCCGAAGTTATGGACAAGTGGGGCAAACGCGCTGTTTACCGCTCTGATGTCGGTTTTCTCGTGCTGGTGGGCCTAACCTTACGAGAAATGATCACACAACCACTTCAGTTCTCAAGATTGTGCTTATGGTTTATCTCTTTGTTTTTTCACAGCCCCGTTGAATTTGCCAAGGCGCTTTACGAGCTACCAACCGCCTGTTATTATATTTCTCACTGCAGGCGGTTCGGCGTCAGACATATTCATGTACATTTTGCCAGTCGGTCCCTGAGTCTTGGGCTTATCTTAGCTATCCTAGCAAGTTTGCCTGTCTCATGCACTGTCCACGCTTTTGACATATTTACCAGAAGTCCACGTAGTTTGCGATATCGATTAAACCAGTGCAAGTTCATAGCTGCCGTTTCCCGATTCAATATTGAGTATCTGGAAAAGACTTGTGGCAAATCTGTTGCAGATTTATGCCATCTTGTGCACTGTGGTATAGATGTGGATAAATTCAAGTCTGTTCCGAGGCGCCCTCAACCTGGCAGAATAATCTGTGTATGTAGACTTTTTGCCAAGAAAGGTCTCGAATTTGCGATAAGGGCTTGTGCGAAACTGCGGGATAATAATGTAGGATTCCTGTTTGAGATTGTAGGAAATGGCCCCGAGTACAATCGGCTCAAAAAGCTCATTGGGCAATTGCGCCTAGAGGATAATGTTCAGTTACTCGGGGCTAAGCCAAATGACCAACTGGCTGGGTTTTTCAGCAAAGCATGTGCATTTCTCATGCCATGTATAAAAATGTCCGATGGGAATATGGATGGAATTCCGGTTGCTATGATGGAAGCTATGGCCTGCCACGTCCCGGTTGTCTCAACCTCTATATCCGGCATTCCTGAGCTGGTAGAGAATGATGTAACAGGTTATCTAGTTCGGGATAAAGATGAAGACGCGTTAGCGGAAGTGTTAGAAAAGCTTCTCGGGAATATGGATAAGATTAAGCAGTTTGGAAAAGCTGGGAGTAAACGTGTTCTCAAAGAATTTAGTATTCACAAAAATGCTGCGAAGTTAAGAGAGCTGATTGAATCTTAATGCCTACCCTTCTATACATCCACAAGCATTTCAAACTCCGCAGAGCAACACAATAACAAGGTCGTGTGAGTTTGTGTCGCAGGAGCAACCAGTCAGATGAGTGGAGGCGGCATGTTAAAGCTTCAATAAAGTAAAGCGGTAAGGCAAAGACATGAAGACTGCAATTCTGATAGCTAGGTTGACTCCTTATGGTGCCGAAAGAGCTGCCATTCGCCTAGCAGAGGGATTTAAAAAAAAAGGAATAGACGTCACCGTCATAGTGACAGATACCTCCCCAGCCGTGAAGGTTAAAAATGTAACTGTCATACCATTATTGCGCGGTAGCGATCTAAATCCCTTTCAAAAATTCATTTATGCTCCTCTCCAGTACATACGTTTGTACCGTCTCATGAAAAGAGAAAAGATAGGTGTCCTTATCAGCTTTATGGAGCGGGCGAATATCTTTAATCTTGCATTGCCGGGAAGGCACCGACGAATACTGACTATACATACTTTTATAAAGAGAAGTCTCAAAGAACGCAATATTATCGTGCGTACATCAACCAAAATACTATACACCCTATTTCTGCACCGTGCATATCAGATACTTTGTGTATCCAAGGCTTTAATGGATGATTTTCCCAATATATTCCCCGTTAACTCCAACAAGCTGGCGGTAATGTATAATCCATGCAACATAGAGCAGATACAATCTTTAGCTCAGCAGCCAATAGAAACACAGTTTCACAAATTATTCGACGGCAACGTAATTATCCATGCAGGGCGCTTTACAAAAGACAAGGGGCAATGGTATTTGATTCGGTCTTTTAAAAAGATACTCGAGACTATCCCCAATGTTGAATTAGTTTTTCTGGGTGACGGCAAACTGCGAGGCTACGCGGAATCTTTGGCTTACGCCCTTGGTCTAAAAGACAAAGTTCATTTCTTGGGTTTCCAGCAAAACCCATTTAAATTCATCTCACGAGCGACGGTTCTTTCATTTCCATCTTTATGGGAAGGATTCCCTGTTGCCTTAGTTGAAGCTCTGATTTGTGGAGCAGCGATTGTCGCAACTGATTGCAAATCGGGTCCGCGGGAACTACTGGCCCCGGATACTGACTTTTCCCAAGTTGCAAGAGAAATTGAGCAAAGTAAATATGGTATATTGGTACCACCCCTCGATGGGGAGTTCAAAAAAGCCGACGCTCCCTTGACGAAGGAGGAAGAGATGTTAGCAGAAGCCCTGTTGACATTGCTGCAAGATGACTTACTCCGACAGCACTATAAGCAGGTCGGTTACCAGAGAACAGATAAGTTCAGAACTGACCGAATCGTCGAAGAATGGATGAGTGTGTTAGAGAAGCTTTAAATTGCAGCACATTGTAATGACACAGCCTTCAAGCATCTCGCGACAAGATGAAGTTTGATGTGCCCTAGTAGTGCCAAGCCCAAGTTTGTGACAACTTAATGCTAAAACAGACCAAAGAAAAAGCAATGAATATTCTCTATATCCATCAATATTTTGCCACCGCAAACGGCACGATCGTCACACGGGCACTCGAGTTTTCCCGCCTGTGGATGGCAAGAGGACACAAGGTTACTGTGTTGACCACGACTGCCGAGCTTACATCTGAGGATTTGAGAAATGCGACAGGCAGGTTCTTCAAAAAATTAAATATCAAAGAAGCTAATGTGCTCGCATTTAACATACCATACAGCCAAAAGATGGGCAAGGCAGGCCGTTACTTGTCATGGATTGCTTTTTTGTTTGTTTCGATGATAATGGTTCTACTTATGAAGCACATCGACGTCATTTACGCAAGAAGCACACCTTTGACAATTGGTCTTCCTGCGATAGTAGCAAAGTGGTTCAGAAAAACACCTTTTGTGTTCGAGGTTACCGACCAATGGCCTGAGATACCCATTGAGCTGGAAGTCATAAGGAACAAGATTCTTATTAAATTACTCTTGTGGTTGGAAAAAACTATCTATCAGCACAGTGATTCAATCATTGTATGTTCACCCGGCATGGCTGATGGCGTAAGGCAAATTACGGTTAGGGAGAAACTGCAGGACAAGCTGATAACTGTTATTCCCAACTTTTCCGAGACCCAGTTCTATCGACCCGATATTGATGGCTCTGGGGTAAGGAAGGAGAGAGGATGGGCCGACAGGCTGGTTTTCATACATGCAGGCACAATGGGTAAGGTTAATGGCTTGGATTTTGTTATTGACGCTGCCGAAAGACTCAAAGAACATGGGAGTATTATTTTTGTGTTAATAGGTGAGGGTAATCAAAAGCCAGTGCTCAAAAGGAGAGTAAAAGAGCTTGGCTTGAGAAACATACAGATTTTACCAGCTGTACCTAAACGTCAACTGCCCGAGGTCCTTGCTGCAACTGATGTGGGGCTGGTGATAATCGGCAATTATCCAATCTTACAGCACAATTCAGCAAACAAGTTTTTTGATTCATTAAGTGCCGGCAAACCGGTTCTTTTGAATTATTCC
>CP070728.1:2119287-2141809 GCA_020351025.1 Planctomycetota bacterium | reverse complement strand
GAATCGTGCCACATCACCAGACCCGCTCACTCTCCTCAACCTCAATTATTTCCCTAGCTTGGTTGAAAACAAAAGCTCGATCCGAAAAGCTTATAAGTCATTCGCGGTTAACCTCCGCCTAATTATGGATCTGGCCACTCCCACAACTCCCCGAGTAGGGCTCGAACCTACAACCTAGCGGTTAACAGCCGCTCGCTCTACCAATTGAGCTATCGGGGAACAGCAACTTAAAAATCAATATGCCTTGTTTTCGTCCAAATTATCTGCAAATATTATCTAAATTTCAACAGGTTTGTCAAGACAGACTTATTTTTAGGTCGATACTACGAAAAACAGTGGAATAGCTGGACAAGTGACCTTCATATAGTATATTACAGAACCTATATAGCCCAATTAAATCGCCTTGATGTCATAAACATATAGGGTTTTTTCGGCAGTTTCGGTATTAAAAATGCAAAATCAAAGGAACAGAGGAACAGTTTAGCGCATCTTAATTTAGTTCTGGTGAAATATCGACAATCTGTTAATATATTAGAGGCTTCTGTTAGCAATATGGTTAAAGTAACACTTGATGTCGGAGGTTTTAGCATAATCAAGCGCATCGGAACCGGTGCGCGCAGCACCATCTACCATGCAACAGACAAGCAGGATAAGACCGATGTCGCTCTAAAACGTGTTATTTTCGAAAGGCCGGAAGATTCAAGAATATTCGAACAGGTGGAGACTGAATATAAAGTGGCCCGGCGAGTAGACCACCCCTACGTCCGAAAGTGCTATAAACTTAAAAAAATACGCAGTTTATTTAAGGTAAGAGAACTACTGCTGTCTATGGAACTATTTGACGGCAAAAATCTCGAAGACAGCCCCACTTTGAGTCTGCTCGACGTACTGCTTGTATTCAGAATGGTCGCAACCGGTCTTAATGCTATGCACAGAGAAGGATTCCTTCATTGTGACATAAAGCCCAATAACATCCTCTTAAGCAAGACTGGAGCAATTAGAATTATAGACCTCGGTCAGAGCTGCAGAATCGGAACGACAAAGCCGCGAATCCAGGGCACTCCTGATTACATTGCGCCTGAGCAGGTTAAGCGCAAACCGCTCGGCCCGAAAACTGATATCTTCAATCTGGGTGCAACAATATATTGGGCACTCACAGGAAAGCACGTCCCAACATTGATACCTAAAAAGGATAGTCTCGGCCTGCCAATACAAAAAGCCCGCAGAGCACCTCACGAAATAAGAAAACAAATACCGGTAGGAATCTCAAAATTCGTAATGGAGTGCATAAACGACGAGCCTGCGAACCGCCCACGTGATATGATAACGGTTATATCGAGGCTCGATTTGTTGATACATAGCGTATCCGCTGGCAGGATAAAAACAAATAAAAATGCCCCAAACAATAATTGACTTACTAAATAAGGGCATACAGGCCAATAGCGAAGATAAGTTTCGCCGAGGCAACATAATTTACCTGCCTGCTAAGGGCACGGCAATTATAACCGGCGATATTCACGGACATCGGCGAAACTTCGAAAGAATACTTGTCTCTGCAGACTTGGTCAACAACCCCGACACCCACATCGTCCTGCAGGAAATCATACACGGAGGCCCCGAGGATTCAGAAGGTGGTTGTTTATCTTACAAGCTGCTCTTTGATGTCATACGGTATAAATTAGAATTCCCTGACCGAGTCCACATTATTCTTGGAAATCACGATACCGCCTTCATCAATGACAGTAAAGTCATGAAAAACGGCAAGGAAATGAACCGGTCAATAAGCCTCGCTCTGGAGCGTGAATTCCACGAGGCAGGAATTGACATCAAACACACAATAAGAAATTTTTTATTCTCACAACCTTTAGCAGTCAGGTGCGAAAATAGAATATGGGCATCACATTCGCTCCCCAGCGACCGTTTCACAGATGAATTCGACCGGCAAATCCTGGGTAGACCGCTTAAAATCGATGATACTGTCAAACCCGGCTCGGTTTATTTATTAACCTGGGGAAGAAATCATAGCCAGTCTCTGCTCGACAAAATGGCCAAGCTACTTGACGCCGATATTTTTATCCTCGGACATCAACCACAACAGCAGGGATGGAAACAAGCTGGCAAAAATCTTATAATTATTGCTTCCGATCACAATCACGGCTGTTTGCTGCCAATCGACCTGGCTAAATCTTACACTATTGACGAGCTGACCGACTCAATAGTACCATTAGCTTCTATATCTTAATCTTAAATTTTAATTGATAACTCAGTAACCCAATACTTAATTCAGATGGTTTGGTATTACTATATAGCACTGGCGTTAATTCTGTCGCAATTACTCTTCGTCATCCAGACATACAGGAACTATCGCTATGCGCTGAAAAAATACAAAAAGGATCGCTCGGGATATCAACCGAGGACTGTACTTATCATACCATGCAAGGGTTGGGATTTAGATTTCCCAAAAAATATCACCTCATTTTTTAATCTGGATTATGAAAACTATCTGTTGTGGTTTGTTGTCGCCGATGAGTCAGACCCCGCCTATGACGAACTATGCAAACTGAAGGACCAGCTAACCCAAAATTCAAAGGCTCAAGATGTGCAAATATTTGTTGCAGGTAAAGGACAAACCTGCAGCCAAAAAATCCACAACCTGCTCTACTGCTATGAAAGAATCGGCGATGATGTTGAGATTATGGCCTTTGCAGATTCCGACATATGCATTAACAGTGATTGGCTAAGCCATATCGTTTATCCTCTTAGGCAAGCCAAGAACGGTGTTGCCAGCGGCTACCGCTGGTTTATACCAAAAAAGAACAACCCTGCCAGTCTGGCGCTATCGGCATTGAACGCCAAAGTTGCACAACTGCTTGGTAACACACATTTCAATCAGGCATGGGGTGGGTCTATGGCTATTCGCCTCGATGTCTTTCGGCGACTGGGCCTTGATAAACTCTGGCCAAATGCCTTAAGTGATGATTTGTCACTCAGCTATGCCGTCAAAAAAGCCGGTATGAAGGTGGCTTTTGTACCTGCCTGTCTCGTGGCTTCATACGAATCCACAACCTGGGGCAGGCTTTTCGAATTTTGCCGGCGACAATTTTTAATTACGCGTGTAAGCGCACCGGCTGCCTGGTGGTTTGGATTGTTCAGCAGCCTATATTCTGTACTAGGCTTGTGGGGCACAGCAGGACTGGCGGTCTACGCTGCAGGAATCGCAGAAAACCTCCTCCTCTTAACCGCTGTACCTATCTTGTTCTTCGCAGGTCAGGCATCAAGAGCAATACTTAGACAAAGAATGATTAGTAAATTACTGGAAAAAGATTTCCCAAAGATGAAGGCTGCTTGTGCTGCTGATATATTTCTCTTTTGGGTATGGTCACTACTGCTGCTATTATTTATCGTCTCCTCAGCCTTCGGCAGGACTATCCAGTGGCGTGGAATACGCTACAAACTATATGGCCCCTTTGCAGTGCATCGTGTGTAATATATATATCACAAACACGCAATACCAGATTAACCGACATCGGCAATGTCGCTTTGTGGCTTGCCAACCAGATAGATTCTATTTTTACCGCTGCGCTTCGCATCCAGCAGCGCAGTATCTGCCTGGCTGAAAAGCTCGCCAACTGTCGAACCATCGCGAGGAAAGCTCGCCAGCCCGCCACTTATTGTCAAAACACCTCTGCCCTTGGGCCCCAATAAATGCAGTTCCGTCTTCTCCAATTCCTTCCGAAATCGCTTCGCTATAAAGATTGCCGCTTTAGGATGTTCCGCCAGTGCCGAACGCCTCTCAGCTTCCTCCTTAAGTGCCTTTCTATGCGGGTCATCCCAGAAAATAACCGCAAATTCATCGCCTCCAATCCTCCCGACAACATCGTGCTGCCGGCAGCAGCGCCGCATTAATACAGCGGCTTGTTTTAAGATTTCGTCACCAGCTAAATGACCATAAACATCGTTATAATGTTTGAAGTTATCAATATCGAAAATAAGCAACGTTACCTGCTCGTTTCGCTTTCTTGAACGTTCTATAATTTGCCTAGAAAATTCCCATATATATCTTCTATTCTTCAGACTCGTCAGGTCATCCTCAGTAGCTAATTTCTCAAGTTGTTTTATCTTCGCTTCTGTTACTGCATCGACAACAGCTGATGTGGCAACACTTGCTTTTCTGACGCGATAGCCAGGCTCGATAAACTCGTAAAATCTATTCGCCCGGATCGGACAAATCAAATAATCATCCGCCAAGGTTGCACCGTTGGAAGCTGAGCCGACTAACTGGATAGCGAGCGGCTCTTCGTGCATCCGCGCCAAAAGAATAATTCTGGCGTCCGAATTTACTTGCCTCAACGCCTTAAGAGCCGAGCTTAAGCTGCCCAACGAACCAGACATCACAACGCCAATTACCACAAAGTTTTCTCTCGCCACGATATCTATTGCATCAAGCATATTAGCTTGGATTTCGCAAGGCAGCCGGTGAACAACTTCAGCATCCGAAAAGGCTCTGTTAATATCACCTATCAGCAGAATTCGTCGATTGCCAGAACCAGATAGTAACTCCTCGACTACCATTTAATTAAATCCCAAGTAAATTCGTCACATACCGGACAAACTCATCGCCCGAACTGCCGACTACTATGGCCTCCAACTGCACGCTGGAAACCAGTTTCCCGATGTCTACCATGTTCGTTAGTAACTTATTGTGATAAAAAGGCCTAAAAATGCAAAAAACCAATTAATTATCGGGCGTTATAATAGCATAATTTGCAGAAAAGTCAAACCTAATCCCCACAGACAATCGACTATTGATTATTAACAATTAGAAAGGAGACAATCAATAGCAAAAATCAATTAGTTGGCAGGTCAGCCAGGTTTTTTCTGACCTGCTCGGCAAAGAAGCTATCCGGATATAGGTTGATAAAACTCGCCAGAGTTGCCCTTGCATCAGCCAGATACCCTTTCTTCTGCTCCAAATTCGAATCGCTCTGCTGACGCCACAGACGAATCTTCAAAAGCCCCAACTCATACAATGCCTGCATTCCACCGTCGGTATCCAGGAATTCTCTGTGCAGCTGACTCAGTTTTTCAGCTCGCAACTGCTCATCGGCAATAAGCTTTGCTTTGGCTAACAAAATATTATCACGCAGGGGAGCATCGTCGCCAATTTGCACCAGCAATTCATCAAGCTGCCGTGGAAATAGCTGACCATGCGGGTTTAACATAACAAACTTCGCCAAATGCTCAGTTGATGCGGACTCGTCGGTTCTGTTTTCTGCGCCGATAAGATTGCGTAACTGATTTAACTGTCTTTGTAACTCGGTTAGCTTAAACGCCGTCATTGCCATATCAGCCGGTGGACGAAAAGGGCTAAAGAACGTCTCATCCCGCGGCTGCTCATTCTCAAGCTGATTCAACTGCTCCTGAAGTTTTATCTGGGCTTCAGCAAGAAGCTCATCAGCTTGCTCAAATCTACCCTGACCAGCCCAATGCTTGGCAATACGCCATCGTGCCTCCAATGATTCGGGACTATCACCGAATTCCCCGTACAGCCGATACCAAATATCCCGTGACCTTTCGTGCGGATAATCACTATAAAAATGCAAAACTTCGCTTCGCCCAAGCATCTCAATATCCGGACTGCATTCGCTTAGAAGCGCCTTATAGTAAAGCGCAATAGGCATCCTACGACTCTTGGGACGCAAGCTTATAAATAAATCATACTGCTCGAAAAGCCGCTGTTTTTTTACCTGATAATATAGCTCCGGCGGTATTATGAACCAGCTCGGCCAACGGTCCCGATTTAACTGCAACTGGATTTCCCTTTTCAGTTCCACCCTTCGTTGTATATCGTCCTCTGGGTAAAAGAAACCTGTCAAATATCTTTTGACAGCAGGGTCTGCGATTGTCCTGTCCAAAGCTTCTGTTATACTATGGTCGTGAAATTCGCTTATCTGCTCCGGATTATTTTTGGCCACATAAAGCTGATAATCTAATTCATCAAACCCAATTCTGACTTCGAAAGTCACAACAGCCAACAAAAGAAAAACAACGGTAAATATCCAGACCAAGCCAGGGCGATAACGTGTAAAATGACCTATTCCCAGAACTAATCCTGCTATACCCAAACCAATAAGCCAGGCACAAATCCATGGTGCAAATGAAAAACCAAACTTAAGGGGCTCCAAGCCTCTTGCCCCTCCAAAGTATCCCCAATAAAAAAGCTGCGGTGCTGTACATAACGCTATCGCAACAAAACGGGAGCGGAAACGAAGAGGACGACACGCCACTGCAATACAACTTATCAAAAGGCAAACTGCAAAGGCAGGTAAATCAGCTAAAAAAAACACCGACAATATAAAAGGTACACTGTAGCTAAAACTCATAAGCTGTGATATCAAAAGCGGCACCATAGCTAAAATACCCATCAACAGACCTAAGACAAGAATCTGCCAGGGATATTCAAATATGCTAATCCCGGTCGTAACAAACCGGCCAAAATTCCACATCTCTGGAGACACTACAGTGGTAAAGCTAAATGACCAAAATGTTCCGGTCTGTATCTTAGACCAGAAAAAACAACTGGCTGCAAACGCTACTACGCCAAACAGCCAGCACTTTAGAACATTTTGATGGCTGTAGTGGAATGTAGGACCAACAGCCATAAAAGATTTCGAGGGCTCCCCCAAACGCTTTTTTTTGCGTTTGGGCAGCCCCGAGACTACTTTAGGTGCCTTTTCCGCCTCTTTATTATCCATCGCCATAAACGCTCAAAAAAGGGACAAGAGCATAAGTACACATGGTAAAAGTAACTTATGCTCTTACGCTCCTATAACTTGTGCTCCCTGTATTATGTCCCCTCACTGCTGCAGGCAAGATAATCAACTTGTTCCGGTGTAAGCTCATCTATACCAATCGACATTGATTTCAGTTTAAGCCTGCATACCCGCTGCTCAATTTCGGCCGGCACATCGTGAACGGCAACAGAAAGTTTGCCTGCTCGTTTTAATACATATTCAGCTTCTAAAGCCTGCGTAGAAAAACTCATATCCATTACACTTGCCGGGTGGCCCTCAGCGGCTGCAAGGTTAATTAGTCGGCCTTCGGCCAAAAGATAAATCCGCTTGTTATTCTTGAGAATATATTCATCAACACAATGGCGAACATCACGCTTTACCTTCTTGCTGAGCTTCTTCAGAGCCGGTATGTCTATTTCAACGTTGAAATGCCCGCTGTTGGCAACAACCGCTCTATCTTTCATCGCACGGAAGTGCTCCGTACGTATAACGTTCTTGTTACCTGTAAGGGTTACGAACAGCTCACCGACCTTAGCTGCCCGCGCCATCGGCATAACTTCAAAGCCGTCCATAGCCGCCTCAATCGCCTTGATTGGATTAATTTCCGTAATGATAACAATAGCCCCCATACCCCTGGCTCGCATAGCAAAACCTCGACCACACCAGCCGTACCCTGCCACAACAACCTTCTTGCCAGCCATCAGAAAATCAGTCGCACGAATAATACCGTCAACCGTTGACTGGCCTGTACCATAGCGATTGTCGAAGAGGTACTTACTTTCGGCATCATTTACCGCAATAACAGGAAATTTTAATTTACCCTCATTTGCCATCGCCCGCAGACGAATAACGCCGGTGGTGGTCTCCTCCATACTCACAATAATCCGGTGCGCATCCTTGGTTCTGCGAGTATGCAACTCATTCACCAAATCAGCTCCGTCATCAAAGGTAATAACCGGTTTATGGTCAATCGCCGCGTTAATATGCCTGTAATAGGTACTGCGGTTCTCACCGCAGATGGCAAAAACCGGTATCTTAAAATCCTTCACCAGCGAAGCTGCCACATCGTCCTGAGTACTGAGCGGATTAGAAGCGCAGAGCACAACATTCGCTCCCCCTGCTTTCAAAGTCCGTGCAATATTAGCTGTCTCCGCCGTTATATGCAAACAGGCTGAAACATTTTTACCTTTTAAGGGCTTGCTTTTTGCAAACCGCCGGCGTATCGCCGCCAGAACCGGCATATCATTATCCGCCCAGAAAATCCGCTTCTTGCCCTCAGAAGCCAACGATAAATCAGCTACATCATACTTCATCCATAAGCCCTTTCAAAAATAAATGGAGCTTGGAATTATAGCGGCAAAAGCTAAAAATTGCAATTTTTTATTTGCGCACAACTAATTGAAAGGTGCCGCTCTGAACTCAGATAAAGCAAAGACATACGGCCTTAAAAAAGCGTGGCGGCCATAAAGACCGCCACGCATAAGGAACTAAATCATAAACATAAAGTTCCAGACTTAATCACTATCACTTAGCAGAACCGGTAACCTCAACATCGTCAATACGAGCCAACTCCTCTTTCGGACTCGGTGCGCTGGCA
Organism: Planctomycetota bacterium; assembly: GCA_020351025.1. GTDB lineage: Bacteria > Planctomycetota > Phycisphaerae > Sedimentisphaerales > Anaerobacaceae. The sequence goes on along the minus strand of CP070728.1, from coordinate 2,133,418 downwards.
TTAGAGCGGAACCTTACCTTAAAGGCTGGGTTATCATCGGCACCTGAGCCACATGTCTTATCTTGAGAAATCCAGTCCGTGCCCTGATAGGCATCAATCACATTCCAATCCTCGCCGTCCCACCATTCAACATACAGGTACTCACCGGGATTCATTCCCTTTGTTACGCAAACATACTTGACATGGATATCGGTGAAACCTGAGGTGCTCAGCGCCTTTTCCATCCAGGCAGTTACCTGAAGCTCCGCTCCATAGCTTCCGCTGTATGCCGCTTGTGTCCTAACCTCCGCTATCCCCGATGTGGTCCAGCCGCCTGTTTCAAAATCGCCGCTTTCGAATCCATCGGAGAAGGGCAAGTCACCAGCACCAGCAGGCTCGGTCGTCGCACATTCACTCGTTGACCAGGCGGTTACATTCTGGTTGGGCGATTTGTCACGTGCCTGCACACGGTAGCAGTATTGGGTGTTGGGGTCAAGATCTACGTCCTTATAGCTGGTGCTATCCTGCCAGCTGCTGTCAGAGCCGCCGGGATTACCGCTGAGTTCATCAAAGTAGTACTCCACACCGCTGTCATCGGTGGCGGTTGTCGCCACCATTGTAATCGAACTCGTGCCGGTCGCATAAGGCAATGTCGCCCAGGTCATCGGATTAGGACTCGGTGCATTCGTATCGGGTGGCAGGGTCGTTGCCGATTCAGCAGTTGACCAGGCAGTCTCGTTCTGATTGGGCGATTTGTCGCGTGCCTTGACCTGATAGGTGTACTGAGTCTCGGCATTTAAATCAGTATCAGTATAGGCTGGAGTATCTTGCCAACCGCTGTCTGAGCCGCCGGGATTGCCGCTCATCTCCTCGAAATAGTATTCCACTCCACTTGGGTCAGATGCTGCTGTCGCCACCATCGTAATCGAATCACTGCTCGTTGCATACGGCAAAGTTGACCAGGTCATCGGGTCCGGACTCGGTGGAGTAACATCAGGACCGACGCCGTAGTCGGATGTTATATACATATCATCGATGTAAACCGTATCCAGCACCAGGTTCCCCTTTGTCTGATCGGTATCTTTAACCCGGATGTACACTATGCCGCTTATATCATTTGGCATCTCATAGCTCTGGACTATGTCATCGTCACTGGTCTTGGTAACCGTTACCATATCCGTGTATGTTTGGTCATCGGTAGAGTAGGCAAAAACAAAATCATCGCCTTCGCTATTAGCGCTGTGATATGCCTCCACGTGGAAAGTTACCGTCACACCGCCGGTCACGTCAACCGTCCACTTATGCTCCAGGTAGCTATAACGTGTGCTAGGACCACCGGGCGATTCTACTTCCTCGATTGACTCATAGCCATCATCGCTGGTCTGAGTATCGACATAGGTGCCGCTGACCGTACCTAAAACGGCTATATCACTATCTGCCACTTCGTCTATATAACCTAAATTATGGAGAACCTTCACCAGCTCTATACCATTACCCGTCCCAAGATTACGCGTGTACTGTTTATTATTCACATCGTTCCAATGCTCATGTACACCCAAGCTATCCAAACTGTTTCCATCTTTATCCGGGTCATAAAACATGCCTGAACACGGGTCATTTGCCTCAGCCGCTTCGTGAAGGTAATCTTCGGCCCCGCTCATATGCGGATAATATTCAGCATCACAAGGGTCACAGGGGTCCCATTCGGCATACATAAAATCGAACGCAACAGAATCTATTGCCACCGGGTCCTGTGATGCAAACAAACTCGAAGGCCAGTCCCCATTGAATGGTGCCATATTCCACATGGCTATATCTCCCGATTCATGGGGTGCGCCGTAAAGAGCATCGATAAGCCACAGTATCCCTTTGGCGTCCATGTCCGGATGGCCCATCAGGTCAACAAAAGGCCGATATTTACCCATCCCAGCTGCCTCAGCCGGCAAAAAGACATGCAGGTCCAGATAATCATCGTCCCAGTCATGCCAAAAATCCATCGGGGTTCGGATAAACGAGCCGAAATGGTTCTTCGCACAAGCCGTAATACCAGCAGCATCATGAGCCTTCATGACCGCAAAATTGATAAAGTATTCCGACTCAGCATAAAACGTTGGAACACCCTCACTATACTGACCGGCACCTTCGCTCCAGTATATAAAATCGGTTGTCGACCTCACCGGCAGCGTCCGACCAGGTAGACCAATGTAATCTATGCAAACCACTCCTGGAAATTCAGCCTGAATAGGGTCATAGAAGTGGTTCGGGAAACCTCCCAGCGTATCACCAATAAAAATGTTACACGGGTCTACACCTACCACATTGACCAGCTGCCTTAGAAGTGCCATAATCATCTGTGGTGCGTTATTACACCGGTCGTAACCACCATTCTGCTCACCATATTGGTCAATATTGTCGCCTCGATGGTACGTCACAAAATTGACTTTGATATTAATCTTTTCACCGGCTTGATAGCCAACATTCCCTTTGCCTGCATCCTGGTTGTAATGCTTAAACAGCGCATCCCAAGCATTGACGTCACCCGTCTGGCCGGTTAGTTGCTGCAGCGACATCGAAAGCATACCTTCGCATACCCCCCTGTTTGTGGCGATGTTGTCGTACCAGTAGCCATCTCCAGTACCGGGACCATCCCAGTTCGTTGAATTCGCGTCACGCACCCAGACAACCCGTCCAGGCTTAATACCCTTGGCAGTGCCCATCGGGTCATTCGGAGTTGGGTTATCAGCTAAAATCATCCTTTCGAAACCGCCACTCATAGCAAAAAACGCAGCACCAATACTAAATGCAATGCACAGTGCACCAACCACATAACGCGACCGCTCAAAGTAGTGCTTCGCCTTACGGAACGCCGCAAGTGAGGTAATCGCTCCTATCAGCCAGACCACAAAGCCTGAAGCCAGAGGAAAAACTACCCGCTGACACGGATATGTCGCCCGCGTGGGCTTGGGAATCACACGTACCAGAAACCAAACAAGAGCAAAAAATCCTGTAATCGGAAACAGCCACCTTAACCAGCGATGCCTTCTCAAAAACCGAAGAATCTGTCTTCTTTCGTGTTCTTCCATATGATGAAACCTCCCTTACTTATCTAACAAAAAATAACATTTCCATACTCACACCATACTAAAAAAAAGAATCTCTTTCCTCCATACGAACCTCCTTCATAAAAATAACATTCGCACATTGGTGTAATTTGCCTACGTCTGTGCCATCCGCATCTCTTCCCACCAGCAACCCGCAACTTAAATAAATGACCTAAAAAAACTAACCTCCCAAACCACAAATCTTCTCTTAACAGGGAACCACGCACACGTCAAGAAAAATAAGCAGGATTTCGCACGCCCTCAGAAGATTTACAATACGCGTACTTAGAACATCTACAATATTAAAAAGTATGATTTCCTGTATCCTAAATTGCCGTTGGAGCCACAAAACAACAATTAAAAGGAAATTTTATTGTAAGCTACTCTGACCAAAATATAATTAGCAACGCTTGTTTGACTTAAAAGGAGTAAATTTTCGATGCCCAAAATATCCCTGAATTTGACAGGTGAATGGCAGTTCAAGGAGTATCCCCTCCAGGCACGCAGAATGCGCGACCTGGATTCTGCCGACTGGCTAACGACCAATGTCCCTTGTTCCATCTTTGATAGCCTAATTGAAGCCGGTCAAATAAAACGATTGGAATTTAATGCCTACCCTGAAAAATTTTCCTTCGTCAGCGAAAAACCCTGGATTTACAGAAAAATCTTTGACGTCACTCCTGACCTGCTCAACTGCAACCGGGTTGACCTCGTCTTTGACGGCCTCGATACCATAGCCAGCATCTGGCTGAACGGCAAACTCATCGGCAAAGCAAATAATATGTTCATTCCATTTAGATTCGATGTAACACAAACCTTAAAGCTGCAAAAAAACTGTCTGCTGGTTAAATTCGAGCCTGCAATACAGTATGCCAAAAAGCTAATGAACCGATACTCCACTTTTAAGCAATCCGACTTTCTAAATCCACACCGTGTCTACATAAGAAAAGCGCAGTACCAATTCGGCTGGGATTGGTGCCCCGCCCTGGCCGGCTGCGGAATCTGGCGCCCTCTCCGCCTTGAAGGTATCAAAGAAGCCAAACTCGCTGAGGTATTCATCCGAACAATAGACTGCAACACTCAATATGCTGATATCAAAATCACAGTAAAACTTGAAACACTTAAAAGAAAAGAATTTCTCTGCAGAGTGAACTTGTCATGCAATGAGCAAACAATTGAGCACAACCTAACTTTCTCCCCTGCCGAAGATTCTCAATCAACGGTAATTCGCATTCAAAAACCATATCTTTGGTGGCCTGCCGGCTACGGCCAGCAACATCTCTACCAGCTTGATTGTCAGCTAATAAGCGGCGATGAAGTTATAGAGCAGACACAGAAAAAAACAGGCGTGCGAATTGTAAAGCTTAATCGCTCACCAGACAAACAAGGCGAAAAATTCCAATTTGAAATTAATGGCCAACCTATATTTGCCAAAGGCGCAAACTGGATACCTGCATCCTTGCTTGCAGGTTCAGTCACAAACAACGATTATCAAAAACTCCTACACGCCGCCGCCGAAGCAAATATAAATATGCTGCGCGTATGGGGCGGCGGTTACTACGAAGCAAACGAATTCTACAAACTCTGCGACGAGCTTGGAATTATGGTCTGGCAGGATTTTATGTTCGCCTGCGCATATTATCCCGACCGACAATGGTTCTTGGAGAAAGTAAAAAACGAAGCCGGTACAATTATAAAGCAGCTTCGCAATCACCCCTGCATAGTCCTGTGGTGCGGCAATAACGAAATCGACTGGATGCACTATACCGGCAAGCTCGGCAGAGGCAAAAAATTTTACGGCAAAAGAATTTACCACCAGCTTCTGCCACAGCTCGTTGCCGAATTAGACCCCGACCGCGACTACATCCCAACTACCCCCTACGCTCCCGACAACAACCTAAACGACCCAAACTCAGGCACTATTCACCAGTGGGATATCTGGTCGGGGCATCAACCGCTTCATCAATACCTCTGCCAGACTGAAAACATCCCCCGATTTGTCACCGAATTTGGGCTACAATCTCTACCACATATCGAAACTATCAAAAATTTCTGCCCTACCGAAAAGCTTCGCATTGGCAGCTACACAATCGAAAAACATAATTATCAAGTAGACGGTAACAGCCGTTTATATCGCTATGTGGGTGATTTGTTCGGTACCGCTGAAAGTCTTGAACAGCTTGTATACCTATCACAAATCACTCAAGCTCGTGCTGCCAAGATGTATGTCGAGCATTTGAGGGCGCACAACTGTAGAAATAGCGGCGTATTATTCTGGCAGTTCAACGACTGCTGTCCCGCAATAAGCTGGTCGGCAATAGACGCAACTTATCAACCGAAGGCAATTTATTATTATGCAAAACGATTCTTCTCAAACCTGCTCATTGCCGTTGTATCCGAATGGAAAAAACCAAAAGCTTCTTCACTATACACATTGAAACCGCTCAATGTCACTGTAATAAATGACAGCAATCAACCCATAACTGCCACTCTGAGTTGTCGACTAATTGATTTATTCGGACATGTCATCGACCAGGTCGCGCTTCCCCTTGCGATTGCCCCCTTTAGCATATCGGCACTGCCGAAACTTCCGAAAGCAATTATCTCCCCCGAATATTCGGACAAATCCTGCCTGCACTTTTTAATGAAACAAAACGGCATAAAAATCGCGGAAAATTTGTTCTTTTACCTGCCCGACAAGTATATTGATTGGCCGAAAGTAAAGATCACCAAACGCCTCTCCAAAATAACTGAAAAACAATGGAAGCTTACACTAAAATCAAATGCGGTCGCAAAGGATGTCCAAATCAGCACTTCTGTGCCAGCGCAATTCAGCGACAATTTTATTGACTTGATACCGCCGGATGGGTTTGAGATAAAAATCAACTTTGAGCAGCCATTCTCCGCAATTGAACCGCTCCTGAAGCTATGCTCTCTTAAGTCCGTTTTTAAAACTGAGCTTTAATTAAAACATACGCTCAGCGAGGGGACAGTGCAGGAGGGAACATAGGAGGCCATAATCCGGGAGGCATCCCAGGGGGCGTCTCCTCTAGCGGTCTTGGACCAAGCCTGCGCTCTTCCAGTCTGCCACCCCAACCTCGCAAAGGTTCTTTAGGCTCCTTCTCCAGCCTTTTGATTTCATTAAACTTAGCCTGCAATCCATCGGCCCAGTAACGCGATTTAATCGGTACACGCTCCATATCTGCTCCATCAAAGCTATAAAGCATATCAAAATAATGTCTGGCACGCAGATTCTTTTCTCCCGACCAGTCATTTACTGGGACAACATCCACCAAAACTGCTCCCGTAGCATAATCAATTTTGCTCGGAACCCTAACATTCGCTTCTTCTTCCTCCTCCGTAGGCTCGTAATCGATGACCTTACCTATAACTTCTCCCTGCCTAACTGTAAAGTCTTTGCTGTACCAATAACCCAGTACATATTTGGAGACCTGTACCGTTACTGCCTCAGTGGCCTCTTGTATATCGCACGGGAAAAAGTACAACCTTCCGGGAATATTCACAACCTCCGTTACGTCAGAAAACTCGCTCCACAATATCACTTTGTCCTTCAGCACTTTGTCCTGGTCTTTGAACTGATTCGTCCCAGCTATCGGATTAAAAACACCTAAGCGAATTCGATATCGGTAGCTCTTCTCCGGTTCAACAGCGTCATCGTGCGCCCAAAACAACAATGGCTTCTCCATCTTAGAGATACCTTCTCGCTCGGAAATCTGAATCTCACTAAATTCTCTATAAATCTCAGATGTATCCTTAGTTTCCTTCTTGGGCTTCTCTGGTCGCTCTTTCTCAACCTTGCGCTCTCGGCTCCTCCTCGTTGGACCCTTCTTTCTCGTCGGCATACCACTCGGCATACCACCAGGAGAACCTCCAGGGGAAGGTCCCATAGGGCCCATAGGACTGAAAAGACCTCCTAAGCCTCCTTCCCGCCCTCTTGCTCGTCCCACTCTGCCGCTGCGTTCATCCTTACGCTCCTCCTCTTTTTTTGCAGCTTTTTGTGCCTCTCGCTTCTCTTGCAAATCTATCTGCTTTTGATACTCCGTATACTTCTTATGCAATCTCGGAGGAAACCAATCTTCCTTCGCGGAGGCAATCCTATAAACCTCCGGCTGCAACAGCTCCTTCCGCACTGTCCCATCATCAAATTGAAGCAGACGAACCTCCAGACCTCCCGCTGGCAGATCTTCAATTCCCTCTATAATATCAAACATTTTTTTGCGACGCTCAATCTTGGCCCGAGGCACCGGCTGCCAATCACTCCAACTGCCATCACTAAGATGCTCTTGTCTCTGTAACTCCACTGCCGCAAAAACAGGTTTCGCAAGGCATGGGTCACGCCATTCCTCTCGAATGTTATGACCAGCAAAATTTTCATTAAACCTTTTATACAGCTCATCAACATCAAACTTCGCTTCTACACTTACAAAATCAATATCATTTGGCTCACTATTCTCACCACTATAAACATTTTCCTCATCGACAGTTACCGTAGGCACATAAGCTACCGCCCTTATGTGCTCGACTTCAACATCGCTGATTTCACCAATCTCCGGAATACTATATATGCCTTTAACCTCTACCTTTTCCAAATAAGGGGGCACCGGCCATACGATGCTAACGTCAATATTATTTATGGCCGAGTCCAAGCGAGCAACGAACTCATCAATCCGAGGCTTATATGACTTAATAGTCTCAGGCTTGCGGTTTAGCTTAACCTCTAAATCCTCAGCTTGATTCTTTATATAAATATCAATATTACCCGGGCTAAATGTCCTGTTATCATACTTAATACGCACAGGACTGATAAACACACGCGTAAGTGTCAACCAAACACACACAAGCACAACAACAGCCAGAATTATCTTTTCAACATGCTCTTCAAAAAAATTGCTCCCTTTTGCACCCATATCTCGCCCCTACTTCACGAGTTTATATATTACGCTTCTCTTGTTAGCAGCCATCTGGCCTTTCAATCTCTAACTACCTTAATCTTCTTCCTCCTCCTCTACCTCCTTGAGTAACTCCTTAATCGCTGGTGGTTTGATTTCATCGTAGCCTTTCTTGTTGAAGATATATTCACAAATCAAATCCAACTTCACCACAGCATCTTCTCCGTAACGATAAAGTTCGTGAGCCGAATCTTCCCGGTCAATCGGGAAAATATTGCTTTCTAAAATCGTTATCTGATTATGCTTGAAGGTCTTTGGTTCCTCAGCCTCACCCAAAAAACCCGCAAATCTATGCTCCTTTGCGCTGCATAACTGCTGCATAAATGACATAACCGACTGGGAATTAACTACAACAACAACATTAAAATGAACAATGTCAATATCAACATTTGAAAATCTCTCTGTGCATGACTCCGCCAGACCATCCTCTGGATAAAGAACATAGTTGGGCCTCGTGAAATATATATTTTGTTTGGATTGCTTGGAGCCCCCCCCATCACCTCCTACCATGAAACTTACCCCAAGAAGCCGTTTCACTGGCGAGCTGAAAACACTATTTGACCCGGAGTTCAGAGCATCTATCGTATCGATAACATCTTCGATGACCCAATAAGCTAATTGCCAGTACCAGCAATCCTCAACTGCCCTCTGCATCCCAGGATATTCATATCCTTCCCAGAACTCATATCCGGCCAAAACAGCCGGATTTGCATAAACAAATGCAGATTCCGCCTTTTCACGGCAAAGAACATCCGCTATCGCACTATCAACCTGACTCAACCTCCCCAGCGACGCTCTCCCCCTGACATACGAACCTGACGAGCTTTGCAAATGCCGTTGCAACTCGGTTTCTGTCGGACAATCGCGCGCATTTATACGCGTAATCAACTCCTTGATTGCCCCGCGATACTTCCGACCAAATTCCTTGAAAATCAAAGTTGAGATATCCTTCGGCTCAGGAAATATCCTATAACTTAGCAACTGCCTCCGAGTGCTTTGCTCGGCCAAAAGTGCTGCTTGATTGGCGTCACTCTCGTAAGCCTGCTGATAATCCTGCTCTTCCCGCCACTGGTCACGGGAAACAACGCTTCTACTCAGGGACGTAACGCTTTTGCCTATCGAAACACTCTCTTTTGTTATTCGCTTCCCAAGCTCACTGTTCACCAATCCGGTGGGTATAAAAAGAAGCAAACCAACCAACCCTATAACAACCGGTATCACCAACGACGAGTAATTCTTAACAAAAGCTACCTTCCGGATAATATCTTTAAACTGAGGGATATCCATCTTAGCTCACCAACTTATTTTTCTTTTCAGCTTTTCTAACCGGGCACGCTGAAAGTTCGCTCCAGCCTACCCGCTAAATGATACCTATAGCAACGCTACCTCAATCACCAACCTTCAACTATTCCTCGTCCTCCTCCTCAATTTCATACGGTGCATCCTTCCAAATAAATTTAGCATCCAACCTGAACCAATGGTCATTAACTTTATATACTATGTCGCCAGTTCTGTCGATCTTCTCTCTTCCGCTCTCATCAAACTCAGCTACTTTACAGATAATCTCCTTGGTCATCGGGTCAATCAAAACCTGTTCATCCTCTCTTGTTTTATCCGATTCAGCCTCCTCAATACCTATCCCTGCAGGCATTTCGACATCCCAGCCTACCTCACCTGTCTCCAATCTGAAATGCTGGATGTCAGTCCTCTTGAACACCTCAAACGGACTGTTCCCGTCAATAATATCATCAAGGTGTAGCAGCCGGGTAACTATTCCCCACTTATCAGGCTCGCCTTCCACTCCAGGAGGATCCATCAGTTCACCTATGTTCTTATAGGGACTGTACCCGGTTATAGTTACAACAAAACCTGGTCCGCCTTTGTCCTCATCTTTTTTGACTAAAGTGTCGTCTCCTTTGCGCCTTCTCGAATACCTTCGAGTAGACCTGGAGCGTGACCCAGGCATACCAGGCATACCAGGCATAAGGGGCATACCGGGCATACCGGGCATACCGGGCATACCTGTTAAATCAGGCATACCAACACCAGGTCTACCTCTCCTGCCTCCTCCGGTCCGCCTCACGAAATCCGCTACATCAAAATCCGCACTAACAACATCAGTTACAAAGCGAACTGACATAGTCGTTACAAATATCTGCTTCCGCTGCTTACGTGGAATCTCCCTAACAGCATCCACATCACCTTCAGCAAAGGCTCGATAAAGCTCACTCTGTTCAGGATTGTTCTTTTCATTCGGCAGGACTGTCATTATCGTCTGATGCAACAGCGGAACAGCATCACGATACCTTAAATAATCAAATTCCTTCTGTATTAGCTTTTCAGAACCCGAAGCTCTACCTTTTTGTTCTTCGAGCTTACTACTGGCCTGTCTGGCAGTATTAATAACGCTGGTAATCCCACGCCTGATACCTTCGTTCCTTTTGTAATTTGCCCTGTCTATAAAAAGTGTTCTCCCAAAGGATAGAACCGAAATCAAAAGCAGCAAACACGCCGCAAAAGTAAAGTACTTAGCCTTATTTGTCCAAGCCATCGACCTCGCAATACTGCGTGGCAGCAAATTACTTTCTATCTTACCTAAGCCCAAACCCTGTAAAGCAAGGCCATACACAATACCAAAGTCGCAAACATTCTCATGGAATTTAGCAGCCGATACTCCTGAACTTATCGCAAGCTTCTCAAACGAATCCGGCCTCTCGATGGGTATTTGTAATGTCTGCTGTAGATACTTCAGCAGGCCGCGCATCTTCGTTCCACCACCAAGGGCAATTATCTTCACCAATTTAGTGTCCGGATTGGATGTCTTGTAGAAGCCCAGCGACCGTTGGATCTCAGAGGCTAAATCCGTAAAAACCGGCCTCATCGCCTGGAATACTTGGCGGGCATATTTGCTCATCGCTGCGGTACGCTTCAGCTTCTCTGCCTTTTCAAAATTGAGTTTAAATGAATCCGCTATCGCCCTGGTAAAGGCATTTCCGCCCATCGGAATAGCTCTCTGCCAAACCGCCGACTTCGTACTGACAACCAAATCGGTATTTTCAGCGCCTATGTCAAGAATAACGGTGGCATGAGCGTCGGACTTAATTGAATCACTGCGGTCGTACAAAGCATAATTATATAGTGCCATCGGTGCCATCTGAACGTGGCTGACGGTTATGTTTTCTCTGCTAAAATGTTCCAACATCGAGGCAACCACTTCACTCTTAATTGCAAAAATACCAACCTTGGTTTCAGAGCTGCCGGCTTCTGTCATCAACTGCCAGTCCCACTGCACATCGTTGATGTTGAAGGGAATCTGTTGCGCCGCTTCGAACTTAACGATTTCGGGGATACGCTTCTGCTCAACGGGTGGCAGCTTCACAAAACGCGCAAAACTGTTCTGACTCGGGACAGAAACAACTACAGGGTCATTACCCAAATCGTTCTTTTTTGCGAACTGGCGTAAACTCAACGCAATCAGTTCATCCCTCTCCGTTGCCTTTATCCCGCTGCCAACAAGTATCCTGCCGTGTTGGATATTTTCGAAGCCGATCACTTCAACAGCACCGCTGGCAACGCTTAAATGCAATGCCTTCAGGGAATTATTACCTATATCTATTGCCCAAACCGATACAGATTCTAACGCCATAATAAAGCCTCTTTAGTTTCAGAACGAACTTAATGAATAATCTTGTAAGTTCACTCTATTAGGCATAAATTATACCATATTTTAGAAGCTTTTGCCACAAATATGAAAACTTTTGCCATAAATACCCTCGGCTGCAAGGTCAATCAATATGAAAGCCAGCAAATTCGCCAATTGCTTGAATGTCTCGGCCTAAACCCCGTCGAAACCGCAGACAAAGCCGATTTGGTTGTTATAAACACATGCTGCGTAACTCACATTGCCTCAGCCAAGAGCCGACAGCAAATCCGAAAAGCCAAAAGGCAAAGTCCCGATGCTGCTATAGTTGTTAGCGGTTGTTTGCCGACCGTCCAAACAGATGAAATAAAAAATCTGGGTAAAAATGCTCACGTAATCAGGCAAAGAACCAAGCTTGCCGCAACGTTATGCCAAATAGTCAAAAGCAAAGCGGCAGAACAGCCGCAACTTATGCAATTAACATCATTTAAGGGCCATACGAGGGCATTTCTTAAGGTTCAAGACGGCTGCGACGGCTATTGCAGCTACTGTATTATACCAAAGGCACGGCCTAATGTTCACAGCAAGCCGGTAGAGGCGGTTCTGCAAGAGGCACGTGCTCTGGTTAAAGCAGGCCACAAGGAAATTGTCGTAACTGGAATATTTTTAGGTGCTTACGGTCAAGAAAGCGTTATGCGAAAAAAGTGGGCTAATGGACAAAACGACAAATTAGCTGATTTGCTGGATAAGATGAGTGAAATTTCCGGCCTTGCAAGGATAAGAGTAAGCTCGCTGGAGCCGGGAGATGTGACAACTCGGTTGCTCGACGTTTTTTGTAAGCATCACAACATTATGCCACACCTGCATTTGTCGTTGCAGTCGGGCTCAAACGCTGTTCTGAAAAGGATGCGTAGGCAATACAGTGTTGAGGAATTTCGAGAGAAGGTTGGGTTAATCAAATCGCGACTCGACAGGCCTGCCATAACTACTGATATTATCGTTGGTTACCCGGGCGAGACGGATGCTGACTTTGAGGCGACGTTGAAATTGGCGAAGGAAGCAGGTTTTGCAAAGATGCATATCTTTAGCTTTTCGCCGCGGTCGGGTACCGCTGCTGCGTCAATGGGAAGTGTTGTAAATAATAGAGTTATCAAGAGCCGCTCACAGATACTGCGGGATTTGGAAGCTGAGTTAGGGTATAAATTTCGGCAACAGTTTGTCAAAGAAAGAGATACGGTTTTGATTGGAAACAGCAATGGAAGGCCTTACGGGCGGAGCGAAAGGTACTTCATCGTATATCTTGCAAAAACAGGTGAAAAACCGGAAAAAGGCGAATTAGCGACGGTGAAGCTGGTTGAAAATACCAACAATGGGGTGATTGGTCAGGTCGAAACGGGGTAAATTAGCGGCTGATTGGTCCAGCAAGCAAGTTTTTTTGAGAAATATTGCCAAAAGTTGCAAAAGGTTGCTAAAAGTTGCAGAAGGTTGCCAAAAATTGCGCAAAAAGTTGCATTTTTTATGCAAAAGATGGCAAAAAAATGCAATTTTTTGCCACCCCACCTACATGAAATGCCCGTTGGGACAATTCGTACTTTCTCGGCAAAACTTTCCATCAAAATCCTCTTGTCGTGATAGTCAGCTTCAATATAATTATCTAACACCCTGAAGCATTAAGTTTCGCGGTGAGAAGAGGCTGGGGGAGAATAATATGCTAAGGGCAAGGAGGCACACGGATAGGAGCGAGCCTTAATAAAAGGTACCGAAAGTTTTTTTTGTTCGCGGAAGATTTATGGATTTGGTGCTACATAAGCAAGAAAGGGTTTAGATAAGCAGGGCTATTTAGAAGTGGCGTAAAGAACGACACAAAAAGAATTGTAAGCCTGGAGTATGATAAACATAATAAGGTAAGAGAATTATCGATATTTGGGAAATTTACTTCCCTCTCTTGAAAGGAGGTGAGAGAAAAAGAGACTTGGGAAAAGAGTATCGCGGAGATTTCAACAGTAAGCTTTAAGGAGGCGCATTATGTGTAAGAAATCAGTATGTTTATTAGCTTTTGTTCTGATGATCGGCCTAAGCGGGGTGGTACGGGCCACCGATTACTATGTCAGTTCTACCGGCAATGACAACAACTCAGGTACATCACCGACCGAAGCATGGCAGACGATTAGCAAAGTAAACAGTGTGGACTTTGCCGATGGAGACTCTGTATTATTTGAAGCTGGCCAGACGTTCAGCGGAACAATCGTGTTTGATGTCAATGACGGTGGTACACCAACTACCCCGCTGACGGTCGGCTCATATGGTAGCGGTGGCGACGGCCGGTCAACGATAAGTTCGGGCACTTCAGATGGTCTTTACATGTATAACCGCGCAGGCACCGATATAAAAGATTTGATATTTGTTGGAGGCGGCCGCCTTGAAAAAGTTGACTTCAGCGG
>CP070728.1:2092234-2119187 GCA_020351025.1 Planctomycetota bacterium | reverse complement strand
GAAGCAAAATGCCGCATACAAACAAAATAGCAGTTCTGGGTGACGCTGATTTTGTAATGCCATTCTCTACCCTCGGCGCAGATACCTATCCGGTTGGCTACACAACTGAGGAAATACTCGAAGGAGCCAAGAAAATAATCAGCGATAAATATGCTCTCGTTGTGGTTGCCGAAAATATAGCACCGACCGCCGAGCAGGTCTTCTCCTCTGTGATGAAGTCACCGACACCCTGCATTATCGTCGTGCCGTTTACTACCGAGTCCAGCGGCTTCGCAACAAGAGCCCTCGGAGAAACACTTAAAATTGCCACCGGTATCAACATCTTGCAAAACAGCTGATTTATAAAGAAAAGAAGGAACTCATTATGAGTAATAAAAAACAACCAAGGATTATTAAGGTCGCAGGCCCTGTTGTTGTCGCCGAGGGTATGGCAGGGGCTCGAATGTATGATGTCGTACGCGTAGGAAACCTTGCTCTCATTGGCGAAATTGTCGAACTAAACGCTGACCTCGCCTCCATCCAGGTCTACGAAGAAACAACCGGAATTGGTCCGGGTGAACCCGTCGTCAATACTGAAGCACCTCTCAGTGTCGAATTAGGACCGGGACTGATTGAAAGCATTTATGACGGCATCCAAAGACCCTTGGATTTACTTGTAAAAAAAGAAGGCGAATTTATGAGTAGAGGCAGTGTCCTGCCGGGCCTCAGCAGAAAGAAAAAATGGCATTTCAAACCAACAATAAAAAATGGCCAACTCGTAGAACCCGGTGACATCATAGGCGAGGTACCTGAAACTACACTCGTTACACAAAAGATTATGATCCCGCCGGCAGTCTCTGGAACCATACAAAAAATCGCCGAAGGCGATTATACCGTTGAGCAGACAATCGCTGTCTGCGTATCCGAAGATGGCACCGAAACCGAACTGAAACTTATGCAGAAATGTCCCGTCCGAAGTCCGAGACAGGTAATAAAACGACTCGCTCCGAACAGCGCCCTCCTTACAGGTCAGCGGGTTATCGACGCCTTCTTCCCCATCGCTAAAGGGGGAACCGCCTGTGTACCAGGACCTTTTGGAACTGGCAAAACAGTTGTCCAGCATCAGTTGGCAAAATGGGTCGACGCCGACATCGTTGTATATGTAGGATGTGGCGAACGTGGCAACGAAATGACCGATGTCTTAATAGAGTTTCCGGAGCTAAAGGAACCACGCAGCGGTGAGCCGCTTATGAAACGCTCCGTCCTCATTGCAAACACCTCAAATATGCCCGTAGCTGCCAGAGAAGCCTCCGTCTACACTGGCATCACAATTGCTGAGTATTTCCGAGATATGGGTTACATCGTAGCACTCATGGCTGACAGTACAAGCCGATGGGCTGAAGCAATGAGAGAAATTTCAACCCGCCTCGAAGAAATGCCTGCTGAGGAAGGCTACCCCGCATACTTGGCCGCTCGCATCGCTGCCTTTTACGAAAGAGCAGGCCGAGTCAAATGCTTTGGAAAACCTGAACGTGAAGGCACTCTCTCCATTATCGGGGCGGTAAGCCCACCAGGTGGTGACCTCTCCGATTCCGTTGTCCAGGCTACACTCCATGTCGTCAAGGTCTTTTGGTCACTCATCGGAAGGCTCGCTTACCAAAGGCACTTTCCAGCCATCGATTGGCTGACGAGCTATTCATTCTACAAAGAACACCTCAAATACTGTTTCGAAGATAAAGAACAGGGACTCGAAATGGAACAAATGACTGTGCAGGCTATGAGCCTGCTTGAGCAGGAAGCAGAACTTCTCGAGATAGTGCGACTCGTTGGAGCAGAGGCCCTCTCACCAAGAGACCGCCTTACCCTTGAGACAGCTCGCTCAATCCGTGAGGACTTCCTGCACCAAAACGCCTTTCACAAGGTTGATACCCACACCTCAATTACAAAACAGTATGAAATGCTAAAAACCATCCTTCACTTTGAAAAAGCCGCCCTGGCAGCCATCGATGCCGGTGTCGAAACCGCTGAAATCTTCAAATTGGCTATACGCGAAGATATAGCAAGGGCAAAATATATACCGGAAGAGGAAATAAACAAAATCACTGAAATAAGACAAAAAATCGACGAACAAATGAAACAATTGAAAATAGCGGATCGTGTATAACGCTGCACGCTAAACGCTGATTACGGAGTTAAAGATGTTATCTGTAAAAGAATACCAAACAGTTGCGAGCATCTCCGGCCCACTTATGCTCGTCGAGATGGTTGATGAGGCGAAATACGGCCATATAGTCGACATCGAACTACCGGATGGTTCTCTGCGGCACGGACAAATATTACAGGTCGAAAAAGATAAAGTCCTCTTACAGGTCTTCGAGGGAACGCGGGGCATCGATGTCGACAACAGCACAGTTCGTTTTTTAGCAAGACCTTTGGAACTCGCTGTCTCGCCAGACATTCTCGGCAGGGTTTTTAGCGGCCTCGGCGAACCAAAAGACGACGGCCCACCCATCATCCCCGAAAAACGCCTCGATATTAACGGCAGCCCTATCAACCCCGATGCCCGAGATTATCCGAACGAATTCATCCAGACCGGCATATCCACGATTGACGGGCTGAACCCACTCGTGCGAGGTCAGAAGCTCCCTGTTTTCTCGGGCTCAGGTCTGCCGCACGATAACATTACCGCCCAGCTTGCCCGCCAGGCCACCGTCCTCGGCAAAGGCGAGGAATTCGCAGTCGTCTTCACCGCAATGGGAATCACCTTTGAGGCAGCACAATTTTTCATCAACGACCTGCAGGAAACCGGCGCTATAGAACGCGCGGTTATGTTCCTCAATCTCGCAAACGACCCTGCTATTGAACGGATAGCAACACCCAGATTTGCCCTTACGGCCGCCGAGTATCTTGCATTTGAGCTCGATATGCATGTCCTCGTAATCTTAAACGATATGACCAATTACTGTGAGGCCCTGCGGGAAATCAGTGCCGCCAGAAAAGAGGTGCCAGGCCGAAGAGGATACCCAGGCTATCTCTACACAAACCTCGCAAGCGTTTATGAAAGGGCCGGCAGAATCAAAGGCAAAAAAGGCTCCATTACACTGGTCCCGGTCCTGACAATGCCTGAAGACGACAAGACCCATCCGGTCCCCGACCTCACCGGCTATATCACAGAAGGCCAGATAATTCTCTCCAGACCGCTTCACAGAAAGGCCATCTCGCCGCCTGTTGATGTCTTGCCGAGCCTGTCTCGACTAAAAGATAAGGGCATCGGCGAAGGCAAAACCCGTGAAGACCACGCTGACCTTTACAATCAGCTTTACGCCGCCTATGCCCGCGGAAAAGAAGCTCAGGAGCTGGCAACAATTATGGGAGAAGCCGCACTTTCGGAAGAAGACAAGAAATATATGGAATTTGCCAACAAGTTCGAAGACCGATATGTCTCACAGGATTATTATGAAAATCGCACCGTTGAGCAGACCCTCGACCTCGGCTGGGAGCTCCTGAGCATGTTTGAAAACGTCGAGCTAAAACGCATCGACATCAAACTTATCGAAAAATATATGCCCCGGTTTAGAAAACAGAAGAAATCCAACTAAATGTTAACAACAGTAAACGCGACAAGAATGGAACTCCTGCACCTGCGAAAGCGGGTGGCACTTGCCAGCCGGGGGCATCGTCTGCTTAGCGAAAAAAGAGATGAAATCTCCCGCCAGTTAATTCACATCGCTAAGCAAATCCAGCCCCTGCGAAAAAAAGTCGAAGCCGAGCTGGTCGAGACCTGCCGCCGTTTTATGCTTGCTCGCGCATCAATGGAGCCGGAGGACATAAAAGCCGCTCTGGAAGTCCCCACAAAAAAGTTCAGCCTCACAGTTAACTTAGCCAGTATAATGAACGTAAAAGTCCCGAATCTCGCTAAGGAAATTGAAGGCGAAATCATCTGTTACGGCTTTGCAACAACCTCCGGCGAGCTCGATGTCGCATTATTGGCCTTGGAACGTGCGTTCAACCATTTGATTGAATTGGCTGAGAAGGAAAAGCAGGCGAGACTCCTCGCCACAGAACTTACGATGACCCGAAGAAGAGTAAACGTCCTCGAGCACGTCGTCATCCCCGAGCTTCAGGAAACCATCAGGTTCATCTTCGACAAATTAGCAGAAGCAGAACGCGACAACACCTCTCGCCTTATGAAAATCGCCGACATAATCAGAGCCTAATTGTTTTCCTCCAAAATTTGTCATTCCTGCGTAGGCAGGAATCCAGTTTTGTTTACCCGTCGCCGGTTCACCAATGACAATGAAGCGCACCGAAATTATTGTTCGGTGCGGCATCTTATTAGATGGTATCAATCAAATAATCAACCTTCGGTCTGATTTCGGCAAATGTTACTGGTTGACCAACCTCTTTTATCAAAGAGCTGTATGTAATAGAATGCTGACTTCTTTTACGCTCGTTGAAGAATCGCGTTGGTATTACCCAGAACACCCACTGGTCAATGTCTAAAGGATTAACAAGAGCTCGAGTCTTTTCCGAAAGAAGACACAGTACATAGATAAAAGCTTGGCGTTTTGCCTCAGTATCTAAAAAGCCGGTTTCTTCTTCCCACGCCTTTGTTGCAGGAATAGTGAAACTAATATTCGACATCTTTTCCTGATGCCACCTTTGGTGATAACTGGCTGACTTGACCTCTATCCCTTTATCTCGATACACAAGATCGAATTTCGCCCAAGCATCGCGAGGTTTATGCAAGTCGATTCCCAAGGCCATCGCAACAAGAAACTCGGCTAAGATACCTCTTGTAGTATTATTGATGCAGTCCGAATAGGCCCATGCCCAAAAATCAAGCAGTTTAATGCTACTGACAGAACCACTCTGAATGAAAGGTTCCTCACCCGCAGCATATTTAATTTTTATAGGCTCCATCCTTAATACCAGCCAACCAAACATTTACGCATCAAAATTTTTTCACATATTCTAAAAATTTCTTCGCCGTTTTATCGAGATTTTCAATATCTCCGCCGCCTTCTAACACCTCGCACATCTCGTAAGCGATAGAGCCCTGATAACCGATTTCCTTAAGGGTGTTGAAAAATGTTTCATAATCAATGATGCCCTCTCCCATCGGGACCGCTCGAATCAAAGTATCCCGTTGCAGATAATTCGTCAGGCCGTGCTCATAGTGATATCGAGGCAGTCTCACATAATCAGCAACAGTTGTATGTGCTATAAACGGCTTGAGCTTCAAAATAGCAGCCCGGATTTCCTCACTGCTCAAACCCTGCAGTGTCGGTGCCCACGCATCGAAAGCAGCCTTAACATTCGGCATATTTACTTCCTTAAGCAGCCAGTACATACTATCGTGATGAACCCCAATATCGTGATGATTCTGCACGACCAGGGTAACGCCATACTCTGCCACTTTTTGCCCGGCAAGCTTCAATCCTTCCACCACCATCGCGTATTGCTTATCATAAGACATCCCCTCACGCTCATAGCCTGTAAATATTCTGACCATGTCCGTCCCCAAATCACGCGCTAACTTCGCTAATTCACCGACATATAAAGCCTGAATCTCGACATTAGGAATCCCGGCTTTATCAACACCAGCCGTAAAATCCGTATACCCGGCTAAACAAACCAGCTCAAGCCCAAGCTCCTTAATCCTGCGCCTAAGTGCCTTTCGCTTCGCCTCATCATAATCTAACGGCGAAACGTGAGGCCGTTTAGCCATCAGCATCACACCATCAAAACCAAGTTCCTTCGCCTTGACCAGAAACTCATCGACACTCAATCTTGCCTGACCTCGCCAGAACCCTGCATAGCTAACAGAATGCAGGCACGTCTTTACCTTAAAATCCTCCGGCTTTCCTGTCGGAACATCCTCGCATAGCGTCTGCCGTGCAAAAAGCAAAAACAAAACGCTTACAATAAAATATAACTTACGCATGACTAATCTCCTATAAACTAATTCATTTTGAATTTTGACCACTTTTTTCTATAAACTTTATCATATTATAAACAGCCAGATTATAAGGAACCTCAACCTTATACTCTTGAGCTAACTTTATAACCGCACCATTTAACGCATCTATCTCCGTGTTCTTGCCTGCAAGAATATCCTGCAACGTCGATGACTTATGCTCAGCCGTATTAGGCACTAACTTTTTATAGAAAACTTCTAAAAAATCCTCCGCCCGACCCCAGTGCGTCTTGTAACCGGCCGCCGCAATAACATCAAATATCTCCTCAACAATCCCGTTCATTATCGCTCGTGAATATTCATTCCCACCCAACACCCCGTATGGTACGTCTAAAATCGCCCCCAAAGGATTCAAAGTGCAGTTAAACATCATCTTCGCCCAAAGGTCCTTATCTACACTATCCGTCGTCTCGCACGGTATGTCACCCTTGCTTATAAATCCGCTCAGCCCTTCAACGCATGATAAATCTCTCCCAAACAAACTGCCAATATGAATCGAAGCTGCATGTACAGTTACTTCGACCTTATTCTCTTTAACCCTGTGGAATCCTGTAATCACCCGTGCGCTGTAAACCCGCTCTTTCTCAAAGTAAGACAGAAATTTCTTAGCATTTCCCCACCCATTCTGAAATAATACTATCTTCGTATTCTCGCCAAAAAGCCGTTTATGTCTCGAAAGC
This sequence comes from Planctomycetota bacterium, assembly GCA_020351025.1. Taxonomy (GTDB): domain Bacteria; phylum Planctomycetota; class Phycisphaerae; order Sedimentisphaerales; family Anaerobacaceae. Next base: position 2,112,548 of record CP070728.1, on the reverse strand, counting down.
TTCTCCGCCGCCTCTAAAGTGTCAAACGATTTCACACAAACCAGTATATAATCATAGACTCCCTCTTGTATCTCATCCAGCGACGTATAACTACGGAACTGTTTTGCCTCTGCATAAAACTCCCCAAATATCCCGAACCTGATAAGTCCACCCTCACGCAAGGCGGCTATCGTATTTTCTCTGCCAATAATATCAACCTCCGCACCAGCCTTTAGCAAACAACTCGCAACACCTAATCCAACAGAGCCACCGCCGAATATTAAAACTCTCATAATAGCGACTATTATAATTTGAAATCTCAAATTTGGAATCTATAATCTAATTCGCTAATTTGTTATCGATATCGAAATAATGCCATCTTATAACCACCCAATAAGAAAAAACAGATGAACCAGGCAAGTTTACTTCTAAAGGCATATTACGAAGCTCTCTATGAACTGTTAGAGGCCAACAGAAATGTCCTGATAACTAATGCAGAAGTGCTGCTCCGCAACGAAATCAAAAACCGCAACTTTCAGGTTTCCACCCCCAAAAAATTCGCTGCCTATCGTGATGCCGCCGCTGCCTTCCTCGACGAAAGGATTGAAACCTACAACCCTATCGGCTTTCAATACACCCTTGACCAAATGCCCACCAGCCTTGCGCGCGAATTGGAGTTGCAGCTTAACTGGTACAACAGTGAGGACGAATTCCTCGCCTTAACCGAAGCCGTACAGGCAAAGGCTGTTTCGGATATGCCAGACAATAGACTCCACCAGCTCACCGACGAGCTTATAGCCGAGATGGGCGCCTTCCCCGACAAATCAATCATATCCGCTTACCACGCAAAGCCTGCCTTGGAAAAATTACCAGATTACGTGGTCGCACGAGCCATCGAAGACATCATCAGCACCTGATAATTGTTAGTTCCTTCTATATCAAAGTATCAAAATAAACAAAGGTTGAATTTCGAATAAGGTAACCATGGCTATTTTGTGAGGCACAAGTAGGCTTGCATTGCTTTCTTTTGTGGAACGGAGTTTGTAGCGTATCATCTTGCATGTTCCCGCAATTTTAGTAAGATATTATGCTGGCTAAAAGAAATGCGGTTTTAGCAACCGCAACCTTTTTGCAGCCGCCGTGAATTTTAGACGAATTTAGCAAGTTTTTAAGGGAAAAACATGAGAATCTCCCTAAGATCAAAGCTGATTATAAGTTTTCTGGCAGTGATTATTATATGTGGCCTGGTTGCCACACTGATAGCTATGCGGTTAATCGGTACAAGTATAATAAGTCAGGCTCAGGACAAAGTGAGAATCGACTTAAACTCTGCCAGGCATATATATCAGGATGAAATTCAAAAAGTTAAAGCACTATTGCGTCTTTCTGCCCAAAGGTTCTTTATGAAGGATGCCATTTTAGAGGGGGATACGGAAACGCTAAAAAGGGAACTGGAGAAGATAAGAAAGATGGAATCCCTGGATGTGTTAACCCTTGCGGACAGAAACGGGTGGGTCATTGCCAGAGCACGAAATCCTTCTGGCTACGTTGACAATCAAGCAAACGATGAGCTCATTAGCTTGGCATTGTCGGGCAGGGAAGTACTTGGCGCGACAGTAATAGTAACGAGAGAAGAACTCATAAAAGAAGGGACGGATTTGGCTGAGCGAGCCTACATAAAATTTGTCCCTACTCCAAAAGCAAAGCCGACTTTGGAAACGGTGGAGACTTCAGGAATGATGATAAAGGCTGCTGCACCTGTTTTCGGGTATGACGGCGGTCTGATTGGTGTGCTATACGGCGGGAATTTGCTCAACCGAAACTACGAGATTGTTGATGAGGTTAAAGAGATAGTATATCAGGGAGTCAAATATAAGGGAAAGGATATCGGCACAGCGACTATCTTTCAACGCGACCTGCGTATCTCAACCAACGTTCAGAGAGATGACGGAAGCCGTGCCATTGGAACACGCGTATCTGAAGAGGTATATGAGCAAGTCCTGGTAAAAGGTTTGCCCTGGATAGACAGGGCATTTGTAGTAAACAACTGGTATATTGCCGCCTATGAACCCATAAAGGATATCAAAGGGAAAATAATCGGCATTCTCTACGTCGGGATTCTGGAAGAGAAATTTATAGATATGCGAAAGAAAGCTATTGTGTGGTTTTTGGGAATAACACTTGCGGGAATGCTCATCGCGCTAATCGTTTCGAGTTTTCTCGCTGAGGGCGTCTTGCAGCCGATTAAACGTTTATTATTCGCATCCGGTCAATGGGCTAAGGGTAACCTCGAATACCGGATTAAGACCACGCGGAAAGACGAAATAGCTGAACTCTCAGAAACATTCAACTCTATGGCATCTTCACTGAAAGAAAGAGATGACAAGTTAAAAGAATACACCAGTCAACAGATAATGAAATCGGAAAGGCTGGCCACGTTGGGACAACTGGCTGCTGGGGTGGCCCATGAAATCAATAATCCACTTGGCGCTGTTTTGATGTACGCTCATTTAGCGTTAGAGGATTTGCAAGAAAAGGATGTCCTGCGTGAGAATCTGGAAAAAACCGTCACGGAAGCCTCACGGTGTAAGAGCATTGTGAAGGGCTTACTCGATTTTGCCCGTCAGACTGAACCTAAGGTTGAGGAGTCAGATATAAATGAGACTTTGCAGCGAACATTGGCTATAGTTGAAAATCAAGCATTATTCCAAAATGTTAAAGTAAGCAAAGACTTTTGTCCTTCTCTGCCAAAGGTATTTATGGATGTTAGTCAGATGCAACAGGTATTCACAAACATCGTGTTAAATGGCGCCGAGGCTATGGAAGGAAAAGGAGAGATGACGGTTTCAACAAGAATGGCAGCTGATAATGAGTATATCGAAATTGAGTTCAGCGATACAGGTTGTGGCATCGCACCCGAGAATCACGAGAAGATATTTGATCCGTTCTACACCACCAAAGAGATAGGCCGCGGAACCGGCCTTGGCTTGTCTATAAGCCATGGAATCATTGCCAGGCATGATGGTACCATAGAAGTGAAAAGTCAACCAGGCAGGGGAACCAGCTTCATTATCAGATTACCTTTAACCTCTAAATCGGGATAAAAACTAAATGTCCAAGCAGGCTAACATCTTGGTCATCGATGATGAGGAAACCATGCGGGATTCATGCCGGCAGGCGCTGTCTCGAGATGGAAACAGAGTAGAAGTAGCGGACGACGGTTCCAAGGGGCTAGCCATGCTGGAAAAGAAGTCTTTCGACCTCGTTATCCTTGACCTGAAAATGCCTGATTTGAGTGGCATGGAGGTACTGAAGAGGATAAAAGAAGGTGACCCTGATGCTTTGGTCATAGTTATTACCGGCTATGCAACCGTTGAGTCTGCCGTTGAGGCCATGAAAAGGGGAGCCTATGATTTTATCCCTAAACCGTTCACACCGGAAAGTCTAAGAGTAATAGTCAACCGAGCATTGGAGAAGAGGGAACTCGCTCTCGAGAATGTGCTACTGCGGGCTGAGTTGAAAGCAAGCTTTGGATATGAAGTAATCGTGGGGCAGAGCAAATCGATGAAGAAGGTTGAGGACTTGGTGCAGAAGGTAGGGCCAACAGATACTACTGTTCTCATTTCAGGGGAGAGTGGTACCGGCAAGGAACTTGTAGCAAGGGCGATACATCGCTCCAGTAGCAGGAAGGATAAGCCTTTCGTACCGGTAGACTGCGGAAGTTTAGTGGAGAATCTCTTTGAAAGTGAACTCTTCGGGCATGTTAAAGGTTCCTTCACCGGCGCCACTGCAACTAAATATGGCCGATTTGAGTTAGCAAATGGTGGAACACTTTTTTTCGATGAGATTGGAAATATCAGCATAAATATTCAGGCGAAATTGCTTCGGGTGCTCCAGGAAAAGGAAATCACACGGGTAGGTGGCTCACAGGTTATCAAAGTGGACGTGCGAATTGTTGCCGCAACCAACAAAAACTTGCACGAAGCTTTAAAAGCAGGAACATTTCGCGAGGATCTATTTTATCGCTTGAGCGTCGTTCCAATTACTCTCCCTCCTTTACGCCAAAGAAGAGATGATATCTCACTGTTGGCTAATCATTTCTTGAGAAAGTACAACAAAAAAAGAGGGAAGAGCATCAGGGCTATTTCTGCTCAAGCCATGCAGGCTCTGGTTAAATATGATTGGCCGGGAAACGTTAGAGAGCTTGAGAATGCCATTGAGCGAGCTGTCGTATTAGCCGAAAACGATGTAATTAAACCGTCTGACCTATTATACTATGGGCTAAATGTCGAGACAGCTGCAAAGTCAGATGTCAGCGGAGCCCAGCGCCTTATCAATGTAGAGAGAGAACATATTGTCAAGACGCTCAAGATGTTTAACGGACACAAGGGCAGGGCGGCAGAATCACTGGGAATAGACCGCAAAACTCTCCGTTCTAAATTGAAGATATACGGAATAGAATAAAGGTGTCTGGCGAAACCTTACCCATTATTGGGGAGAAATGCCCCATATTAGTGTCTGTTCTCGGAGATATGTAAACAGCTTAAATACTTATAAACATATAGTTAAGTTCTTCAAAATAAGCTACTTAGGAGAAATCCTCGGTGGCTTTTTTATTACCTGGCACGAACTTTGCTAAAGACATTGTAGAGCAAAGTTAAACGTTTGCGTTGAGCCGTGAGCCTGTAGAGGACCGCAAATTAGACAACTTGCGGTGATTCAAATGAAGAACGAGCATAGGAGAATTTTGATAGTAGACGCAGATAGTAAAGCAGCCCAAGACCTCTCGTCTCTGTTGATTGATGATGATTATGATGTGGAAACAAGCGAAGGTATTAGCAAGGCAGCAGAAAGACTTAAGAACGTAAAGTTTGATTGCGTCATTATGGATGTTAATCTACCTGAGATGAAGGGTTATGAGGCGGTCCCAATTCTAAAGGCAATTGACCCAAAAATCCAGATAGTTATGACCGCAGCTAAGAATAGTGCGGAATTAGAAATGAAAGTGCGGAAGCAGGATATCTTCTATTACTACATAAAGTCCTTCGAGCGAGAAGAGTTAAAGGAAGCAGTTCGAGATGTGTTCAAAAAACTGGGAAGGGTTAAGGAGGTGAAAGAGATGAATAAACCATCAACAATCTTGGTCGTCGACGACGACCCGAATTTTGTCACAGCAATGGGGCTTGTGCTACGGAGCAAGGGCTACGAGGTTGAAGCTGCCTACAACAGTGAAGAGGCGATGGAAAAGGTCAAAAGGGTTAAGCCTAATTTGATTCTCTTAGATATCATGATGGAAAAATTGACCGATGGTTTTGACATCTGCTACAAGCTCAAGCATGACCCTGAGCTGAAAAAGATTCCTGTATTGGCAGTATCCGCTATTGCCGAAAAGACCGGATTTAAATTCTCGCCTGTTACAGATGGAGAGTATTTTGAAGCGGACGACTATGTGGAAAAGCCGGTTAAACCGGAGATTCTTCTAAAGCGAATTGAGAAACTCTTAAAGGGATAGAAAATAAGAACAGACGCATATATTCATCAGAGGAGCGCAATAAGATGCCGGAGAAGGCCACTATTTTAGTCATTGATGATGAAATAGCTATGCGGGATTCCTGCTCTCAGGTATTAACCAAAGACGGATTCCGGACAGAAACAGCTGAGGATGGGGATAGCGGTTTAAAAAAAATAAGGGAGACAAAGCCCGATTTAGTCCTGGTTGACCTCAAAATGCCCGGAATGAGCGGTATGGAGCTTTTAGAAAAGATCGCAGATATTGACCCGAACATTGTTTCTGTAGTTATCACAGGCTATGCAACTATAGAATCGGCTGTAGAGGCGATGAAACGAAATGCTTATGACTTCCTTCCCAAACCATTCACACCGGACCAACTAAGAATTGTTACTAAAAGAGGTTTAGAAAGGAGAAGACTTGCTCTCGAGTCTGCACAACTACAGCTGGAAAAGGAGAAAATGAAAGAGAATTTCATCACCCTCGTATCACACCAGCTGCGGTCACCACTTGCCTCTATTCAGCAGTATTTCGAGGTAATCCTTGGGGGATTCGCCGGTAACGTGGATAGAAAGCAGAAGGAGATGATAGAACAGGCAAGCAAGTATATTGACGATCTTTTAAGGCTTGTCGACGATTGGCTCAATATGTCCCGTATCGAAGCTGGTAAGCTTGTAGAGAAATTTGAACCTGTGGATTTAGTTCACGTTCTTTCCGAAACCATGGAACTTTTGAAACCACTGGCAAATGATAAGAAAGTTACACTCGAGATAAATTCCCATGATAGTCGCCCTGTAGTTCAAGGCAATGCAGAAACCTTAAAACAGGTGTTCACGAACCTGATTAGTAATGGAATAAACTATAATCGGGAAGGAGGAACAGTAGCCGTAAGCACAAGAGAGGAAGACGATTATTTAGCGGTAGAAGTCTCAGATACTGGAATAGGGATTTCGCAGAAAAATCTCCCATTTATTTTCGATGAGTTTTTCAGAGTAAAGAGTCAGAAGACGCGAGCTGTTACCGGCAGCGGACTGGGACTGCCGATAGCAAAGAGGATAATCGAAGCGCATAATGGTTCGATCAAGCTAACTAGTAAGCTCGGCAAGGGGAGTACCTTTAGCATTCTTTTGCCAAATGCAAAGGGGAAAGATAAATCAAGATGGAAAAAATGAACAAACAAACCAAAATTTTGATTATAGACGACGATTACAATTACGTCCAATCGATAAGGGCAATCCTCGAAAGCAAAGAATATACAGTCGATGCCGCCCATGACAGAGAATCCGCAATGCAGAAAATTGTGGAGATAAAACCGGACCTGATTCTCCTGGATATTATGATGGACAGACTGGATGATGGTTTCACCATATGTTACAAACTGAAACACGATTCAGAACTAAAAAAAATTCCCATACTTACTATTTCAGCAATTACTAAAAAAACAGGGTTCAAGTTTTCTCCCGCAACCGATGGCGAATACTTTGAGGCAGACGATTATGTGGAAAAACCCATAAAAGCTTCCGATTTACTGGAAAGGGTTGAAAAACTTCTGAAAAGGTAGGTATAGGAAAACAGGGTAACTATGAAAGATGTACTGACAACATGCGCCTTCTGCGGGTGCGGGTGCGGCCTATATCTGCAAATTGAGAAAGGGTATGTCACAGGTGTAACTCCGTCCCAGCGGCATCCCGTAAGCCGCGGCAGATTGTGTGCGAGAGGATGGCACATCTACGAATTTGTACATCACCCGGACAGATTAAAGAAGCCACTGGTCAGGGAAGGCGGAGCTTTCCGGGAGGTAGACTGGAGGGAAGCACTTGATATGGTAGCGAAAAATTTAATCGGAATTAAAGACAAGTATGGGAGTGATTCCATAGGTGTGATAGCTTCGCCCAAGTGCACTAATGAGGATAACTTTGTACTGATGAAATTCTGTCGGGCAGTGCTGGGAACAAACAACATCGATAACGGTGCTTCACTCTACGATTCCGCAAGCCTCCCAGGCCTCATGCAATCATGTGGCTTTGGGGCATCAACAAATTCGCTGAACGAACTCGAGGATACTGAAGTTATATTGGCAGTCGGCACCGATACCACTCAAACACACCCCCAGGTGGCTTCTCGAATAACAAGAGCCATATCAAGCGGAGCAACGCTGATAGTAATAGACCCGCAGAAAACAAAGATTTCCAGTTTTGCAAATGTACATCTCCGTTTGAAACAGGGAACTTACGTTGGTCTTATAAACGGCATCATCCATATTATCCTAAAGGAGGGACTGATAAATGAGAAAGATGTCTCTCGTGCCACTTCCAATTTAGATTCACTAAAAAAAATGGTTGAAAAATACACTCCTGATTATGTCAGCGAACTTTGTGGAATCTCAGGGTCTGACTTGGCGAAAGCTGCCCGTCTCTTTGCCAAAGCCGATAAGGCTATGACGGTTTATTCCACAGGGGCCACGGCTCAGGCGGCTGGAAAGGATATTGTCTGTGCGCTGGCAAATCTTGCTTTGCTATGTGGCCACCTGGGTCGACCACACAACGGGATAATTACTCTTCAGGAACAAAACAATGCCTTAGGTGCGGCTGATATGGGGACACTGCCGGATTTTTATCCGGGATATCAACCAGTGAATAGCGAAACTGAAAGAGCTAAATTTGAATCTGAATGGAATACGAAGCTACCTGCCAAACCGGGTCTTTCTATACTTGAAATGCTTTCACCGGGGAGGTTAAAAGCCCTGTATATAATGGGTGAAAATCCGCTTATAACTGCTCCGGACGTCGGACTAACATCAGAAACACTGGATGGATTAGAGTTTTTAGTTGTTCAGGATATCTTCCAGACAGAAACCGCTGAATTTGCCGATGCAGTCCTGCCGGCGGCGTCATTTGCCGAAAAGGACGGAACATTCACAAATATAGAAAGACGAGTGCAGAGAGTAAGGGCCGCAGTCAGCTCGCCCGGAGAGGCATTGCCTGACTGGAAAATTATCACTGAACTTTCAAAACGTATGGGATACACGATGGATTATGGTTCCCCTGCTCAAATTATGGAGGAAATATCACATCTTACTCCGATTTATACAGGCATCAGTCACAAACGGCTGGATGAAGAATGGGGATTGCAATGGCCCTGCCCGGACAAGGAACACCCGGGAACAGGCGTGCTACGCCGCGATTTTTATGAGGGACCTAAAGCAATCTTTCCGCTAATCGAGCAGAATGGCAAGGGAAAAGAACATTTCACGCCCGTGCAAGACATTCCGCTTATGGAGCCGCCCGACGCACAATACCCTTTCACACTAACCACGGGGAGCCTCTACTGGCATTGGCACAGCGGCACAATGACGAGACGTTCAGCCACACTCAGCCGGGAATATCCGGATGTGTTTGCAGCTATAAATCCGCAAGATGCTGAACAATTAGGTATCAGAAAAAATCAACGTATAAGAGTAATATCCAAACGCGGCGAGATGGAAACGGCCGCAATGATAACCGATAGAGTCCAGGTAAAAACCGTCTTTATCCCCCAGCATTATAAGAATACGGCAAGTAAAGTGCTATTGAACCCGAGCAGCTTTACAAACGCAAAGGCATCTGAAATGTTCTGTGCTGTTAGAGTAGAGCCGGTTATGAAAATATGAATGCAGGTTAAATTGCCTATGAGCCTCAAAAGAGACCAAAGATGAGCAGATACGAAGAAAACTTGTGGATAATCACCAGAGATAACCTCTTTGCCTTGATGGAGGTGTTTATAAAGACCAGGGAGGTTATAGCACCGGTGAGGGGTCATGGCGGTGAGGTGATATTTTACCCGATTGAAACCATAGAAGACGTAGCATGGGACTGGCAATACGTCAATGCGGTACTTCCGCCAAAACGATTTTTCCTGCCACAAACCGAGGTAATGTTCGAATACCGGCATGATAACAGTTATAAAATCACGCCACATTATGATGACCAGGTTAGAATGATATTTGGCATCCGCCCTTGTGATGTAAATGCGCTAATTTTCCTTGATAGATTCTTTGGAGGAGGCTCCCTGAGCAAGGAATCCACCGATGAAGAGCCGCTTTTCCCCGACAGCCACTACATCAAGAGACGGGCCAATACCTTCATTATCGCCTTTGGATGTCATCAGCCCGGAGAGAACTGTTTCTGCGTCTGTTGTGATGCCGGACCTTTCCTCGAGGAAGACTATGACCTGCAACTAACATCTATGAACGCCGATTATGTTGTGGAGGTTGGTTCGGCGCGAGGCCTCAAAATTATTTACGGCAATGAACATTTCTTCCGCAAGGCGTCCTCTGATGAAGTGAAGGAGCTTGAGAGGATAAAAGAAGGTGCGCTGAATACGTTCGCGGATACCTGCGCCTATGTAAGCAAAGCCATCCGAAGAATCACAGAAGGTAAAGTGGATGATTCCCTGTGGGAAGAACTCGCAGAGCGATGCCTTGATTGTGGAGGATGCTCTTATGTCTGCCCGACCTGCTGCTGCTATAACATTGTTGACATTGCCTTGAGCGATAAATCGGGAATCAGAACGAGAACATGGGACAGCTGCGCCTTCGCCGGATTTACCAGAATAGCGGGTGGCGAGATTCTAAGAAGTGATAAAAAGGATAGGTTGAAGCGACGATTTTTTCACAAATTATCCTATCGCTATATTGAAAAAAACAAGAGACACGGATGTGTTGGCTGCGGTCGATGTATCACTACCTGTTTTGCGGATATTAGTATGCCTTCTGTTATCGAAGCCGTCAGGAGACAATAATGAAAGACGTATATTACCCTGATATTGCCCTAATAGACACCGTCCGGGATGAAACCGGTGACGTAAAAACGCTTAGGATGCGATTCAAAAACCCTGATACCCAGAAAAACCTTAGCTATCGTTCCGGTCAGTTTTTCGAGGTTTCAATATTCGGTATCGGTGAGATGCCTATTTCCATTACTTCGACACCGAGCCGCAAGGCTTTCTTTGAGCTGAGCGTTAAGAATGTAGGCTTGGTCTCGGCAGCGCTGCACCGCTTACCGACAGGCTCGGAAGTTGGCATAAGGGGGCCCTTCGGTAACGGCTTTCCTTACGAGGAGGTTTTCGGAAAAAATCTGCTTTTTGTCGGCGGCGGAATAGGTCTGGCCCCACTGCGGTCGCTTATAAATAACGTCCTGGATAACCGCGATAATTTTGGCAAGGTCATCATCCTCTACGGGGCACGGACGCCCGGTGACCTTGTCTTCAAGGATGAGTTTAAGTGGTGGGAGAGTCAGCCTGATGTGACTATGCTGCTCACAGTTGACCGCGGCGATGAGAAATGGACCGGGAATGTCGGAGTGGTGACCACTCTTTTCCCGAGAGCTGGTATTATGAGCAAGAACGCCGTTGCCTTTGTCTGTGGACCACCGGTGATGATCCCATTTGTAATTAGGGACCTGTTAGAACTGGGATTTACGGATGATACGATTATCTCTACCTTGGAACGCCATATGAAATGCGGCGTAGGCAAATGCGGACACTGTTGTATCGGGCATAAATATGTGTGTATTGACGGACCAGTATTTACATATCATGAAATGAAAGTAATGACAGAATAACCACAGGTAGACGGACAATGAAGAACAGAAGTGTTGTTATACTTGGAATCGGCAACCGAGACCGTGGGGATGACGGTGTGGGCCCTTATCTTGCCGAACAGCTCATCGGCAGGGTCGATGCGGAAGTAATAAATTGTGAAGAAATACCTGAGAGTTATACAGGTGTCGTCAGGAAATTAAAACCCGATACCGTAATAGTGCTCGACGCGGTCAGCATGGGTGAAAAACCGGGTGCCGTTGCGTTTTTAACACAGGAGGAAGTTTCAACCATGGGATATTCAACGCATAACGCTTCCGTTGGCTTGCTTATGAAATATCTGAATCAGGCTACCGGGGCACAAGTGTTTTTACTGGGAATACAACCGGAAAACACGTCCTATGGAAGTCCGATGACTCCGCGGGTAAGGAAAACAGCAGATGCACTCTGCTCGATTATGATGGGTGAAGATGCAAAATGTTTATTAGCAAATTAAAACAGGCTCTTATATGTTTAAAGGCAGGCAGGGTTACACTCCCCTACCCTTATAAACCATCGCCAACGCCAGAGGGTTTTAGAGGAAAACTCAAGGTAGATATTAATAAGTGCATAGGATGTGCAGGCTGTGCCAATGTCTGCCCGCCAGGTGCCATTGAAGTTATTGATTTCGACAAAGGTTGGCGGAGGATACAGTTTCATCTTACTCGCTGTATCTATTGTGGAAGGTGTGAGGAAGTATGCCCGGAGAAAGCGGTTAAACTCACAGATGAGTTTGAACTCTCCACCAACACCAAGGAGGACCTTGACCTAACAATAGAAATTTACATGGATACCTGCCAACGGTGTACCAGATGTTTCAAACCGGAACATCCTCTGGACAAGATGATGGTAACGGGATTCAGGGAGTAATATTTCATTATGTTAACAGCCAAAGAGATAATCGAAACCTTAAGAACGAAGTTCAACAACCACATTATTAAGGCGGATGAAAAAGTGTCAAACCAAGTATTTGTCAGGGTTGTTCCTGACACCCTTGTCCCGTTAATCCGTTTTCTTAGCAAGACTCTTTCGCCGCGGTTCCTCATCAATGCGGGCACAGATTTAGTCCGGCAGGATGGAAAATACCTGGTTTCTTATATATTTTCATTCGATAGTGACAAGATATTTCTCTGTATCGAGGTTGCAGTAGATGCGGCAGCACCGGATATAGATTCTATTACACCGATTATAGCAGGTGCTAACTGGTCGGAAAGGGAGACCCGTGACCTGCTTGGCATAAATCTTAGGAATCACCCTGACCCGCGCCGTCTCGTTTTAGCCGATGACTGGCCACAAGGCCTTTATCCGCTACGTAGGGATTTTCCATATGACTATAAACCGCCCTCCGAACCTCAGAACAAGGTACACCTAAAGAAACCACCTGAAGGTACCAAGGTCATACCTATAGGACCTTTTTACCCCGTTTTGGAAGAGCCTGCATATTTTAAGCTGTTTGTAGATGGAGAGACAGTTGTTGATTGCGACTACCGGGGATTTTATAACCATCGCGGGATTGAGAAGATTGGCGACACCAAACTTACATACAATCAGATATGTTTTATGGCTGAAAGAATTTGTGGTATCTGCGGATTTATTCATAGTACCTGCTACTGTGAGGCGGTCGAGCAGGCCGCGGGTATAGAGGTTCCTCTTCGCGCCCATTATATCCGCACCATTATGCTTGAACTTGAAAGAATCCACAGTCACCTTCTCTGGCTTGGAATCGCCACTCACATTATTGGGTTCGACACCCTGCTCATGCAGGCCTGGCGAATCAGGGAACCTGTCATGTGGCTTTGCGAGAAGATAAGCGGCAACCGTAAGACGTATGGGATGAACCTTATAGGCGGTGTTCGCCGCGACATACCACACCAGATGCACGATAAGATAATAACAGTGATTGAAAAAATCGAACGTGAAACGTTAGAAGTCATAGACGCTGTTATGGGAGACACTTCTCTTCACGTCAGGCTGAAGGACGTTGGTATCCTGACCGAAGAAGTGGGCCGCAGTATATGTACGGTAGGACCAACAGCAAGGGGGTCCGGTATCCCTATTGATTCTCGTGTTGATCACCCTTATGCGGCCTACGACCGGATAAATTTTGAAGTTGCGGTGGAAAGCGGTTGCGATATATGGGCACGGACACTTGTTAGACTGAAAGAGACAATGGAATCAATTAAGATCGTCAAACAGTGTCTGCTGGAAATGCCTGACGGGCCCATAATGGGCGAGGTAATGGAGGAGATACCTTCCGGCAGGGAAGCTATATGCTGTGTCGAGGCGCCGAGGGGCGAAGCAGTGCACTACGTGCAGACCGGGCAGGACAATAGGCCGTATCGATGGAGAGTGCGGGCACCAACGTATCCGAATCTGCAGTGTATCCCCAACATAATCAAGGGCGAACGCATAGCCGATGTCCCAATTATTATCGGCAGCCTTGACCCCTGTTATTCCTGTACGGAGCGAATGGCGGTAGTGGATGTTAAAACAGGCGTAGAGAAGCTTTATACAAAAGAAGAAATAATAAAGAGGTAGCCATGTTTTCAATATTAAAGAAGTGTTTTAAGAAATCCATCTGGGTCTATCATACCAATGCCAGTGCCTGCAACGGATGCGATATAGAAATCATAAACGCACTAACGCCATTTTACGATGCGGAACGGTTCGGAATAAAATTGGTCGGTTCGCCGCGGCACGCCGATGTTCTGCTGGTGACCGGAGCGGTCAGCCGGCAGGTCTGCCCCCGGCTGAAGAGGCTTTATGAATCTGTGCCCGACCCCAAACTTGTTTTTGCCATAGGCTCCTGTGCAACTGGAGGAGGCATATGGTTTGATTCTTACAATGTAGTTGGTGGTGTCAGCAAGGTCATACCGGTTGATTTCTATATCCCGGGTTGTCCCCCAAGACCCGAGGCTATATTATTCGGTGTGGCCGTAGCGCTGGGTTTGGTGGACAAAAAGGTCGCGGCAGAATATCTGAAAGAAAAGAGTTTTTCTGAATTGATAGAGGTTGGCAAGTAACTGAAGGCCAATAAGTGAAATGCTCGAAATACTGAAACCCGTATTTTATTTATTGATATTCCCTGGTCTTCTTTTTACCGGGGTACTGGGGTTATTCTTTATGTGGGTTGACCGTAAGGTAACGGCCTTAATTCAGTCTCGAATTGGACCGCCCTGGTATCAGTGCTATGCCGATATTGGGAAACTCCTGTATAAACAGGTTATAATACCCGCTGGTTCGAACCGTCTGAGTTTCGTAGCAGCGCCGCTAATTGGTCTGGCCGGAATATCCCTGGCCGCAAGCATTATCTGGATGGTGAATATCAACAAGAGTGCATCGTTTATAGGGGATTTGATCGTCGTTATGTACCTGTTTGTACTGCCTTCTTTAGCCCTGATAATCGGAGGGGCGGCATCCAGAAATCCTTTCAGCAGTGTCGGGGCCAGCCGGGAAATGACCATGGTATTTGCTTATGAACTGCCCTTTATACTGATTATCCTCACCGCAGTGATAAAAACCAGGTCTATAATCTTCGAAGATATCATTACATACCAGTTGCTCAATGGCGCAATGATTGCGAGCGCATCCGGAATACTTGCTTCAATTGTCTTTTTTATCTGTATGATGGCGAAACTATGCTATTTGCCATTTGATATTCCCGAAGCAGAAAGTGAGATTATCGGAGGCACCCTGGCGGAATATTCGGGCGCTTTGTTGGCAATATTCAAACTGACAAATGCTATGATGTTACTTGCGGTGCCGCTATTCTTAATAACACTATTTCTGGGAGGGATTGATGTCAGCTCCATTAAAGGTATTGTTCTGCTTACATCTAAATACCTGATAATTCTGGTCCTGGTCATTCTCGTAAAAAGTACTCATCCTCGTCTTAGAATCGACCAGGCGTTAAAATTCTTTCTCGGTCCGGTTACAGCAATAGCAGTAATCAGTGTGATATTGGCGGCGCTTGGAGTGTAATAAATGAATATTTCACCTCTATTACTCGTAATTATACCGCTGATTTCAGCGCCACTTGCTTGGATATTCAAGGGGCGACTGAGGCAATGGTTTGCGGTGGCGGTGACATTGTGTGTACTCGTATTAGCGGGTTCGTTGTTCCCGGCAGTTACTAAGAAAGCACTGCATTATGACCTATTCAATATCACGGACAGAATAGTTATTACGGCGAACCTCGATTTGTTATCCATGGTAATTATTACCCTTATCTCATTCTCAGGTTTTCTTGCCACATTATACTCGACAAGATATATGGCACAATCGCGCGGCCAGAGCAAATATTACTCTCTGCTTCTGTTATTCATCGCTTCGATGAACGGAACAGTGCTATCAGGAGACCTGTTTAGTATGTTTCTGTTCTGGGAAGTGATGACGCTGGCAGCGTTCTTTCTCGTGATATTTGAAAATACCACTGAATCAATAAAAGCAGGGATAAAATATTTCGTGATGAGCGAAATGGGTGCTCTGTTTATGCTGTTCGCTATAATTGCCGTTTACCTTCAGGAAGACACCGTTGATATGGCAACACTGGCCTCTCGGGGAATAAACGTTAATTCAACCTTTATGCACGTCCTGCTTCTGTTTTTCTTACTGGGGACAGGCGTCAAGGCAGGGATAATTCCAATACACACCTGGTTGCCTGATGCACATCCAGCGGCACCGTCGCCGGTATCTGCCCTGCTTTCCGGAGTAATGATAAAAGTAGGTATCTATATGATGATAAGAATATTCTGTCATATTTTTTCTCCTGTCTTAAGCTGGCAGTTTATTCTTTGCGCTCTCGGTTCGGCAAGCATAATTATTGGCGTGATGATGGCAATAAAACAGGTTGATGCAAAAAGACTTCTCGCTTACCACAGCGTAAGCCAGATTGGTTACATCGTTCTCGGCATCGGGACGGGTGTCAGCATAGGCATTGCCGGCGGTTTGTTTCATCTACTGAACCACGCACTTTTTAAGGGACTTTTATTCCTCTCAATTGGGGCGGTCATTCATCGTCTTCAAAGCAGGAATCTTTCCGATTACGGCGGTCTTGCCAGGTCAATGCCAATCACATTTATAACCTGTTCTATTGCTGCCTTATCTATATCAGGCATCCCGCCGTTTAACGGTTTTGTCTCCAAGTGGATGATTTATCAGGGACTGGTTCAGCGCTTTACGATGGACGGCTCCCCGTTTACAGTTGTATGGCTGGCAGCCGCGATGTTCGGCAGCGCTCTTACCCTTGCCAGTTTTGTAAAACTCATCTATGCCACATTTTTAACAGTCCCTGAAAAACCACATGAGGTAAAAGAGGTTTCCGTTTTGATGTGGATACCGATGGTAATTATGGCAGGATTATGCATCATCTTTGGCGTGGTGGCTTGGGATATTCCGTTAAAATTTTTCGTATTGCCGGTGGTGCCGGGAGTATCGTTCTCCGGATACTGGCACCCGGGTCTTGCTACTTTGCTTTTAATTATCGCCTTTGTCGCCGGGGCAATCGTTTTTGTGGCCGGGCAGTTGAAAAAGGCTGTTGTGAGTCCGCCTTTCGTGGGAGGAGAGGAATTTGAACCGGAAATGGGAGTATCCGCCGAAGGATTCTATCATACAATCAAAAATATAGGAATTTTTAAAGCCATCTATCATCACGCGGGAAAAAAGAGGTTTGATATCTATCATCTTGGTAGAAATATTGGTGTTAGCATCTGTGATGCGTTAAGCAGCATCCACACAGGAGTACTTCCGAGGTATATCGTGTGGCTTCTCGCAGGGCTGGCTATTCTGCTGCTGCTGATTTACTATGTAGGATTTTAGACACTTAAAATAAGGCATGGCTCAACTCTTTTTTGAAACCGATAGGAGTTGAACTTTCCGAGGTTAGTATTGAGTCCACTGTAGCTTGACGCCGGCATGTTGCAACCTTTCAAGCGTGGTGTGGTATGGGTCGACCACCTCCTCTTCAAGATTATCCACCAATGCCGAATGTATCGACGCAAGCCTGCTAAGAAGACGCTCACGTTCCTGCTTAGTCATGATTCTTGGGTCCGCGCTCATGGCAGCAACATGAAAGCTTGCCCCAGCTTCCAGCAAATTCACAATGCCCTGGAAAGGCAGCTCAAAGCTTTCAGGCTTGCCCCCCGTCTTGGTCGTAAAAGCCTGCCGTGTTCCTGCTTTGAGTGAGACGCGTGTGTGGACCTTTTTGAAGCAAGCGATTTGCTTTGCATAGTCAGGGTCGGCTCCGATAAGGATGCCGTTGGTTTCCAGAATGAACAAACGAAATGCCGAGTTCTCCACCTTTTCCAATAAGGCCAGAAGATGGGATTTGCCTAAGGTCGGCTCAGCTCCTGAGATGCGCAGCTGCAAAACTCGTGCCTTATGAGCAACGCGGCTAAGCTCTTCAAATGCTGCTGCCGGAGACCTAAAGACGCCATATTTTTCTGGGAAGTCCCGACTCCAATTCACCCAACAAAAGATGCAGCGTAAACAGCACCCACATGTATAGCCAGTTGCTATTCCACCATACACGCCCGTGCAGTAGAACTTCGTGTACCTGCGGCTATCGCCCCGACAGACTATCTGCTCGGTCTGATTAGCCAGCTCCAACGGATCAAAAGGAGTAAATCCTGGTTCCAGATATCGCTGGTACCTCTCACAAGAAAGGCTCATTTTTGTCTTTCCTTTTGGGAGGGCTTCTCGCCTATCAATACTTTGGTCTAATTATAACATTCTCATAATCCCTGCGGTAACGAAACTCGCGCAAAGCGCACAAAAGGACGAATTCGGCCAAAATTGCAAAAAAAAGGGAGTAACGATTTGTAACAAGTCAATGAAAATAAGTAAGGATAGAAAAAAAGCGGGCGACCGGATTCGAACCGGCGACGTCCAGCTTGGGAAGCTGACATTCTACCGCTGAATTACGCCCGCAAATTATTTGAGCAAAATAATTGTACTAAGTCTATACAGATATTGTCAAAGCCATTTTTGCACCTGGATTCACCGGGTGCTGGAACTTTTTCCCATCAAAAGTCAGTGTCAACAGACCGACTATATTCCAAATTTAGGCTTACGCCAATCCTTCTGCCAAATTGCTTGATAAAAGCGAGCACAGGCAATATATTACACTATACGCGCGATTTATGGCTAAAAACGGCAAAAGCAGGGCCAAATACTATACTCACAGCTTATGCGTGACCGATATGAAACTGTATATGACGCCCTGCTTTGCCACATAAAAGTTTATATATTTGAAAAATCAAGTCTTAAATGTTATAACATCCGCCCGGCATAGGGTGGTTGTTCCGTATACTGAGTGGGAGCAGTGAAGTTGAAAAACATAGTTGTCATGGTGTCTTCAAAATGAATATCGATGAAAAAAAATTTGAAAGCAGCGAGCAACAAACGCTCGAAACTACCCGAAAAACAGTCCATTTCTCTAAAGAGAAATTCATACCAACATGTAAGATATGCGGAGAAAAACACTGGCCACACCATCCTTTAATTCCCTGTTTTAATAAGAACAAAGCCAAGGCGAAAGCCAAGGCAGAAAAAAAGGCCAGAGCTCAAGCCAGAGCAAAAGCAAAAACACAGGCAAAAGCCGAAGCAAAAGCTAAAAAAAGGACATACAAAGAAGCAATAGCGAAAGCAGAGGAGAAGGCCGAAGCTGAAGCTGAGCAAAGGGCTAAAGCTGAAGCAAGGGCTAAAGCACAAGCCACGGCCAGAGCTGAAGCTGAACAGAAAGCCTTGGCCTACAACCAAGCCAGAATCGACGCCGAGAGGAAAGCAGAAGCTGAGGCCAAGCTAAGAGCTGATGCAGAAAAAAAAGCAAAGATTGAAGCACAAGAAAGATTAGACGCTCAAAGAGAAGCGAAAGCTAAATCTGAAGAGAAAACCCAGGCAGAAGAAAAGGCAAGAGCCGAAGCTGAAGAAAGAGTCAAGGCTGAACTTAAGGCTAAAGCCGAAGCAAAGGCCAGAGCCGAAGCTGATGAGAAAGTAAAGGCCTACGAGCGAGCAATAATTGAAGCTGAGAGGAGAGTGGAAGCTGAGGCCATGTTACGAGCCGAAGCAGAAGACAGAGCCAGCTCAGCAACACAAGCAAGATTAAAAGCCGAGAAAGGAGCGAAAGCTGAAATCCAAGACAAGGCCAGGGCCTTCAGCGAGGCGATATCAAAGGCCGAGGAAATAGCAAAGGCTCAAGCCGACGCCAGAGCAAAGGCTGAAGAAATAGCTGAAGCTCAGGCCGCCGCCAGAGCACAAGCTGAGGAGAAAGCCAAGACTTACGACCAAGCACGCATAGAAACTGAGAACAGAGTGCAAGCCGAGGCTAAGTTAAGAGCCGAGGCCGAAGAAATGGCCAAGGCAGCAACACAAGCAAGATTAAAAGCTGAACAAAAGGCAAAATCCGAATCTCAAGAGAAGATAAGATTAGAGAAGATAGCAAGGAGTGAAGCTGAACAAAGGGCTAAAGCTCAAGCAAAGGCCGAAGCCGAAGCCACAGCCAGAGCCCTGGCTGAAGAGAAAGCCAAAAACCACGAACGAGCAAGAATTGAAGCTGAAAAGATAGCACAAACCGAAGCCAAGTTAAGAGCTGAAGCCGAAGACAAAGTCAGGTTCGAAGCACAAGCAAGACTAAAAGCCGAAAAAAAAGCAAAGGCTGAAGCCGAGGCAAGGGCCAGAGATGAACTCCAGGCACAAATAAAAGAACAAGCCGAAGCTGAAAGAAGGGCCAGAGCTCAAGCCAGAGCGAAAGCAAAAACCGAAGCAAAAACACAGGCAAGAGCGAAAGCCGAAGAAAAAGCAAGGCTTAAGGCCGAAGCAAAGGCCAAGGCCAGATCTGAAAAAAGGGCCTACAAGGAAACGATAGCCAAGGCACAGGAAATAGCAAGGTCCGAGGCTCAACAAAGAGCCAAAGCCGAGGAAAGAGCCAAAGCTTACGAACGAGCAAGGACTGAAGCTCAGAGGAGAGCAGAAGCTGAGGCCACGTTAAGAGCCGAAGCAGAAGACAGAGCCAGCTTAGCAACCCAAGCAAGACTAAAAGCTGAAAGACAGACAAAAGCCGAGGCTGAAGAAAAAGCCAGGGCCTACGGCGAGGCCATAGCCAGAGCACAAGAGAAGGCAAGGTCAGAAGCTGAGCAAAGGGCCAAAGCTGAGAAAAATGCTGAAGCTCAAGCAACGGCCAGAGCCCAAGCCGAGGAGAAGGCAAAGGCTCAA
>CP070728.1:2085599-2092134 GCA_020351025.1 Planctomycetota bacterium | reverse complement strand
GCGTGGCGGCCTTTATGGCCGCCACCTTTCTTTTTAAGGCCAAACTTCTGAATTTATTAAAATCAGGAACCTCTTTTGCAATAAATGTTAAAATAGGAGGGTACTGGCATTCGGCACTCTCTGGGCCTAATCTAAACCCCAACCTTATATTTTCTCATCTCGTTAAATTAAATTGACCAAAAAGGCCTAATCTGCGATTATATCCTCCGGGTTAACCTGATTTCTTGTTTATTTTTGAAGGAACCTTTTTGAGGTAAACTTGGTCTGATAAAGGAGAACGACGTGCAGTCGAAAACAGACAGTATCAGTATTGACGATGCTGTTTTAGTCCAAAAGTGCCGACAAGGCGATTCGGCAGCCGCCGAAAGGCTGATACTTAGGTATCAGAACCGAATATATAACACAATTTTGAAAATTTGTGCAAATACTGACGATGCCGCGGAACTTACACAGGATACATTTGTCAAAATAATAGAGAACATAGCCAAATTTGAGGGCAGAAGCAGCTTTTATACTTGGGCCTTCAGAATAGCCGTTAATTTGACTTTGAATTACTGCCAGAGAGATGACAGGCTCAGACGCACGAGTCTTGATGCACAGCAAAATGAATACAATGAGCAGGCAAAGCAGCTGTTAAAGGATTTATTGGCTGATCATAGTTCGCCTGACCCGGCTATCGTCGCTCAGAATAAAGAACTATGTGAGATTGTTATTGAAGCACTGATGAGATTGGATGAGTCGCAAAGGGCAGTTGTGGTTTTAAGGGATATTGAGGGTATGAATTATAATCAGATTGCAAAGGTTCTTGATATCGAACTCGGCACTGTTAGAAGCAGATTGAGCAGGGCCAGAAGCAATCTCAGAGAGATTATGGAGACCTTTTTGTGATGAACTGGACAGATGACCAAATCGAAGAATTACTTAATGGCTACGTTGACGAAGAGCTGTCCCCCAGACAGCACACGGAGCTTCAACGCCTTATTACACATGACCAGCAGATTGCTAAGCGCCTGCAGGAACTTAAAAAGTGTAAGGCATTGGTTAGTTCATTACCCTTTGTTGAGGCTCCAGCTGGAATGACCGACGACATAAAAGCTGCCTTGGAAAGAACAGCACCGATTGGTTACCAGCCGCAGCCGCTTGACCAGCGTATTGGGGCAAGGCATTTGCTCGTTCGCAGACTTACCGCTGTCGCTGCCATGGTCGGTTTAGTAGCCGTTTTAGCTACGCTTGTTTATACCATTGTTGCTCCTGAAGATGTTGCTGATAGGTCAGTTGCTATTGAGGCTTGGGAGCAGCCCGTCGCACCAGTTGCCGCTGAAGGGCTCACAGCGGGGCAGGACAGTCAAATTGGTCTGGCAATGGCTCAATTTAATGGCAGGCTCGAATTCAAAACCGCCACCTTGATTGCGGTTAGTGCATCTATCAATAGGGCAATTGAGCAGAACGCCCTATTGGAAAAAGTTAGTGTTGAAGCTGAAGCCGACAAAAGCGTATATGCCCTTAGTTGCAGCCGACAAGCTCTGAATTTACTGTTGACCGATTTGCAAAATATGTGGGAAAGATTCGATTCTGCCACCTTGTTTGTTCAGACCGGCGACTTTGGTGCACAGGTGATTGTTGAGACTGTTACTGCTGAACAAATTGCCGATATTGCAAATCAAGATACCTTCGACGACCGTATCGATGTGGCGAAGGATTTTGCTGTTTTGAACAGAACAGCTGACCTTTTGCCCGGCAGAGAAATATTAGCTGCCATCGATGATACAGGGCCTGATTTGATAACCATACCAAAGCCCGTCCTCACTTCAAGTGAGAGAACAATTAAAAAACCTCCTCTACAGGCAATGGATGAGCAAGAAATTCATTTGACTATTGTAGTTACACAGCGATGAGCGACAATATTAGTTGGATTAAGAGGTGTTCTGTTTTCTGTTTATCGGTAAAGTTAATTAAGTTGATTCCTTCTCGTCTCTATTCCCTGTTTCACTCTTCTCTTTAGGTTTTTTATCTTCACCTTTTTTCTTAGGTTCCTTTTTCTTGGTATCGCCGGTTCCCTTCTCGCTTTTTTCTGCCTCCTTGTAGCTTTCGCTCCTGTAATCGGTTTGGTAGAACCCGCTGCCTTTGAAAATTACGCCTGCGCCTGTCCCGATTAACCGCCTCAATTCTTTCCTCCCACAGTTGGGGCATTTCCGCAGGGCCTTGGCTGTTATAGCCTGAAACTGCTCCAATTCATATCCGCAGTTCGCACATAAGTACTCGTAAGTCGGCATGCCGATCACTCTTCGTTCTGAATATTAGCTTATGATTGCTTTCGTTGGTCGTATGACTCGACCATTGAGTTTGTATCCTTTTTGAAATTCCTCAAGCACAATGTTTTCTTCTTGCGATGCGTCGCCTTTTTTCATCATTGCCTCGTGCAACGCCGGGTCGAACTTTTCACCTAATGCCTTTATCTGTTCCACGCCGTGTGACTTTAGAGTCTCCAGCATTTGGTCATAGATAATTTTAATGCCTTTGATAAGTACATCGACATTTTCCGCTGAGTCCGCATTAGCAAGCGTGTGTTCAAAATTATCTAAAATCGGCAGCAGCGTTTTTATTATTTTTTCCTTCTCGTAGCAAATAGTATCAGCTATTTGTTTCGGAGCTCGTTTCTGATAATTCGCATAATCAGCACTCACTCGTTGGAGTTTGCCGAAAAGCTCATCTTTTTCTTTTTGCAAATCGTCTATTAGTCGGTGAAGTTTCTCGACCTCGTCCTTCTTTGCCTTAGACTGCTTTAATTCTTTCAGTTTTTCTCTATTTTTTTCCTTCATCAGTTGTTACCAAAGTATTTCTTTAGTTTCTCAAAGAAACTCGCAGTTTTCGGAGAAACTGATTTATTTTCGGTTTCGGCAAATTCTCTAAGAAGCTCTTGTTGTGTCGAATTCAGATTTGTTGGTGTCTCTATCATGACTTGTACAAGCTGGTCACCGGTTCGTCCGGACCGCACGTTCGGCAGGCCCTTGCCTTTTATCCTGAAAATACTTCCAAATTGTGTGCCGGCTGGGATTTTTAGTCGTCTCGTCCCGTTCAGACTCGGTACATCAATGGTTGCCCCTAAGACAGCTTGTGTAAAGCTTATGGGGACAACGGCAACTAAGTTATTTCCGTCCCGCTGAAGAAATTCGTGCGGCTTTATTCTCACGTAGCAATAAAGGT
Source organism: Planctomycetota bacterium (assembly GCA_020351025.1). Classification (GTDB taxonomy): domain Bacteria; phylum Planctomycetota; class Phycisphaerae; order Sedimentisphaerales; family Anaerobacaceae. Next base: position 2,088,930 of record CP070728.1, on the reverse strand, counting down.
CACCTCTTGGACCCCCTCCTCGTCCGGGTTCGCCTTCGCTGGTTACTCTTATACCCTGACCTTCGTGGACACCCGCCGGGATTTTAATATTAACGATTCTCTTCTTGGGTATTCTCCCCGTGCCTTTGCATTTTTTACAGGGCTTCGCTATAATCTGCCCGCTGCCGCCGCATTGCCGGCATGTTGAGACCATCTGGAAAAAACCGCCTCCTCTTGCTACTTGGCCGCTTCCGCCGCAGGTCGGGCAATGTCCCGGTGATGTACCTTGGGCACAACCGCTGCCGGTGCATTCGGAACATGTATCTTGGCGAGTAAATTCGATAGTTTTTTCAACACCTTTAGAGACATCGTTAAGTGTCAGTTCGACCGATGTTTCCAAATCGTACCCGCGTGAAGGACCCCTTCGCCTTGCTCTTCTGCTCCGCGTGCCGAAAATGTCGCCTAAAAAGTCGTCGAAGCCGAAGATATCTTCGAATATGCTGCCGATATCTTGCCATCGCATATGCGAGTAGTCTCGCATACCCATTCCCCGAAGGCCATCGTGCCCGAACTGGTCGTATCGCTGCCGTTTCTCACCGTCACTCAAAACTTCATAGGCCTCGGCGCATTCCTTGAACTTTGTCTCGGCTTCTTTGTCATTGGGGTTCTTGTCGGGATGATACTTCATTGCCAACCGCCGATATGCACGCTTAATCTCGTCCGCGGAGGCGCTTTTCCCCACTCCTAAAACTTCATAATAATCCCGCTTGGCCATTATGTCCGATCTCGTAACTCGTGGTTCGTGTCTCCAATTAAAATTTGCGTACCACGATTCACGATAAAAAATTCACGAATTTTTAACTTACTGCACCTGCTACAGGCCCCTCGTCCTTATCTTCTTTTAAATCGGTTACTAACACGTTGGTAGTTAACATCAATCCTGCCACCGAAGCAGCATTTTGTAAGGCTGTTCTTGCGACCTTCGCAGGGTCGATAATCCCTGCTTTGAACATATTGACAAACTTACCTGTATTAGCGTCGTAGCCGATATTGTCTTCTTTTTCCAGCCTTTCCAGCAGGCTCGCGACGACCACATCTCCCTGTTCACCGGAGTTGTCGACTATTTGTCTTGTCGGCGATTTTAATGCGCTTGCAACAATATCAAAGCCGATTTTTTCGTCGCCTTTGGCTTTCGCTCGACACTTTTCAACTTCACCGATGGCCCGTAAAAACACAACGCCCCCGCCGGCTACAACACCTTCTTCTGTCGCTGCTCTTGTGGCGTGTAGAGCATCTTCGAGAAGGTCCTTGCGTTCCTTCATTTCCGTCTCCGTTGCGGCGCCGGCTTTAATCACTGCTACTCCACCCGTCAGTTTAGCTAAGCGTTCCTGCAGCTTTTCACGGTCGTAGTCGCTTGTTGTCTTTTCAATTTGATTGCGTATTTGGTCGCACCGCCCCTTTATGTCTTTCTTTTTGCCGCCTCCTTCAATAATTGTAGTTGTTTCCTTGCCTGCTACGATTTTCTTCGCCTCACCTAATTGCGATAGTTCCACGCTTTCCAGTTTAATACCCAAATCTTCAGTTATCACCTGCCCGCCCGTCAGTACCCCTAAATCCGCTAACATCGCCTTCCTGCGGTCGCCAAACCCGGGTGCCTTCACCGCACAGACCTTTAACACACCCTGCAGACGGTTAATTACCAGTGCTGCCAGAGCTTCACCTTCGACATCTTCGGCTATGACGAGCAGCGGCTTGCCGACTTGGGCTGTTTTTTCCAGTAGCGGTATGAGCTCCCGAATGTTAGATATCTTTTTCTCGTGCAGTAGCAGGTAACTGTCTTCAAGGACAGCTTCAAGTGTATCTGGGTTAGTCATAAAATAGGGCGATATATAACCTTTGTCGAACTGCATCCCTTCAACTACGTCGAGTTCGCTTTCCATTCCCTTGCCTTCCTCGACTTCGATAACTCCTTCACTGCCGACCTTGGCAAATGCTTCGGCTAAAAGTTCACCTACGTTTTCGTCATTGTTTGCACTGATTGTTGCCACTTTTGCAATGTCACCGTGACCTTTTACCGGAACACTGACCGACTCGATAAATTTCGTCACAGCTTCCGCGGCTTTGCTGATGCCTCGCTGAATGGCCATCGGGTTTGAACCGGAGATTACGTGTTTTAGACCGTCCTTGTAGATTGCTTCTGCAAGTACGGTTGATGTCGTTGTCCCGTCACCCACAACGTCCGAGGTCTTGCTCGCAACCTGGTTCACCATCTTCGCTCCCATATTCTTAAAGGGTTCCGGAAGCTCGATTTCCTTACTCACGGTAACTCCGTCCTTTGTTACCTTTGGTGAGCCCCAGCTTTTGTGCAGAATGACGTTCTTGCCGGTTGGACCGAGTGTAACTTTAACTGCTGCTGCCAACTCCGATAGGCCCTCTTTCAGGTGTGTTCGTGCCGTGTCGTCGAACATTAATTGTTTTGCCATTTTTGTCACCTCGTTTAGTTTTTATTGTTTTTGCTGTCTAACCTATAAACTATGAACTAAAAACTACTTCACTTCTCAATAATCCCAAGAACATATTTTTCTTCCAGAATTACATATTTATTGCCGTCGATTTCAACTTCGTTACCTGAGTACTTACCATAGATGACTTCATCGTTCTTCTTGATAGACATCTTGCCTCGCTTGCCGTTATCAAGCAGTTTTCCTGGTCCGACGGCTATAACCTTTCCAATTTGGGGTTTTTCTTTGGCCGTGTCCGGCAAAATGATGCCGCCGGTTGTTTTCTCCTCCGCTTCCGATTGTTTTATTACAACTCTGTCATCCAAAGGTCTAAGTTTCATAACTCACTCCTTATCTTTTTTGGTTCCGTTGTTTAACCTTTTATTTGCCTTAGATTGCAAGCACTATAACAGTGTCAATTTCGTCAAAGGCCATATCGGGCAGGTCGATGAGGGCCTTATCTTCTTCTTGCCTGACGTCGAGCTTGCATGTTCCCTCGGCCAGCAGGTAAGCTTCGTTGATTTTGTTTTTCAGCTCCGGCACTTCCAGTTTACCGTCCGCAGGCCAATCGAATACGTGAAGATACAGTTTACCAGGCCTTGCTGTGCAACGACCCCATACCGGCTTGCCAATCGGGCTGGCTGTGGTTCCATAAATGCTTTCACCGTTTACCTTTAGCCATTTGCCAATAGCCTGCAAACGCTCTATACTGGCCTTTGGAATCAACCCTTCACATGTTGGACCAACGTTCAGCAGGTAGTTGCCGCCTTTACTGGCTGTATCCACAAGGTTGTGCAGAAGCTTTTCTGTTGATTTCCAGTTGTGGTCATTTTTCTTGTATCCCCAGCTGT
>CP070728.1:2062823-2085499 GCA_020351025.1 Planctomycetota bacterium | reverse complement strand
GGTTCTATCATTCGGACAGATTTATAAATATCCCGGCCTGCGGTACATTTACACTTGCAAAGAGAGTCCCGGGTTATGAACTACTTTTTGAAGACGGTGTTCATATGAGGTATTTTGATACGATTGATGAGTTTTTTGAAGTTGGTGAGTGGTACCTAAAGCACGAGGCGGAACGAGAAAAAATTGCAAAAGCTGGAATGGAGAGAGCCCACAGTGAGTTTGACTGCAAAAGGATAGCCAAATACATGCTCGATTTAATTGAAAGAGGCACTTACGATGCTCGATGGGCAGCAATCTTATAGTCACTTTCTTAGAGCATTATAAAACTAAAAGAGCTATAAAATAAATCTCTTTGTTTTGAGACGATAGATAGTTGTCCCCAAGGCATTTTTCTTTATAGACAGTAAACGAACAAGCCTCAGAATTAATATTCCTTTATATGTCTGAACGGGGGGTGGCATATTTTAGTCATTTATTTTACTACGAAAGAAGTCTAAAAGCATTTTGTCGAGGTTTTTGATTTTGCTGACCGGCTGATTACACACGTAATTTTGGCATACATAGGCAGTTTCCTTGCCAGATACGGCAGTTTTATTTTTGAGAACCGGAACAACCTGCCCAATGGCGAGGCGATAACAATAAGAGCCCCAGCAGCTATAATAGTCAGGACACAATTGAGGGCCTTTGTTACCATTTTGGCGCTGTCATCAAAAACCAACAGCTATTTCTTTTGCCGTGTCAATAGCCTCCTGACGCTTCGCATCTGCGACGTTTGGGCCAGCTTGCAAGGTTGGTTCAACAATTATTGAGCGAATATCCTGAAAGCCTATAAAGCCAAATATCAACTCTATATACTTTTTTTGCAAGTCAAAGGCCTCAGCCTCACTGGAAGCAGCATATTCGCCGCCACGGGCATAGACAGCTAACAATGGTTTTTCAATAACAAGACCTTGATAGCCCTTGTCCTGGCTATAGCTAAAGGTATAACCAGGTTGAACCAAGACATCGATATACCGCTTGAGCCGATAGGGGACACTGAAATTCCACATAGGGACAGCGAGGAGAAATTTATCAGCAGAGGTAAATTGCTCAATCACTCTTTCAACATCCTTCCATACTTGTAACTGCTTTTTTGACTGCTGCCGGCCATGCAAAATTGCATATTTGGCCTGGACTACAGGGCCATCAAAATCAGGTATTAGAGCATCAAAAACGTTAAAAGTTACAATCTGGTCATGCGGGTGTGTTTGTTTATATGCCTCGATGAATGCGTCGGCAACTGCTATGGATTTGGAGCGCTGCCTTCTTGGAGAGGCCTGTATGTATAACAGCTTGCTCATAATGTTGTCCCTTTTCTATCTGGTTGAGCTAATACAAACAACACTTAGATTTTTTCGTGATAACTGAAAGTTTCCCAATGGTACGAAATTGCATTAGCTCATTGCCCTTTTGCAGTGTCGAGGTTATATGTCGGTCAGCTGTATGTTCCGGCCGTGATAGATGGTGAGTCAGCCATCTTCAATTTTTATCGGTAATGTTATTTTCCGAGCGCCTGCTTGAGGTCCATTGCGTGCTCTTGCTCTGTAGCGAGGATATTTCTGAGCTGCTGAGCTAAGGCAAATTCTTTTAGCTGCTCGGCCTGTTCGACTCTCACCTTATACCTCTTTATCGCATCTTCTTCTCCATCGAGGTCCTGCTGGAGCATCTGGTCATTTTCCTTAGAAGTTAGGATTTCACCTACGTTAACACTCGGGGACCCAGCAAGGTAATCTATCTGGTCTGCCAGGAGCATAGCGTGTTGAATTTCTTCATTTGCGTGGATTTTAAGTTCCTTTATAATATCACCATAGGCAGCACCTGTCATCACAGCAGCATGGTTTATATATTGTATTGCCGCAGAATACTCCAATTCCAAATCCATATTTAACAAATCTATCAGCTTTTCCACTGTTACAGCCATTTGGTTACCTCCTATAATTTCATCTCTTATTTAATGCTTAGTGAAACGAGAGACGATTCACTTTACATACTCCGGCTCGTTTCCCTGTTTCCACTTTATGTTGCAACCAATGCTCGGTTTTTGCTCTTTTGGAACTTTCCTTTCCTCAAGAACAGCGTCAAGTGCAGCCCTGAGGTCTGAACCTGTCACCTGTATATCGTTTGTGGGTCTGCTGTCATCCAACTGACCCCGATAAACCAGTTTTCTTTGTCTATCAAATAAAAAGAAATCCGGCGTGCAAGCAGCGTGATATTTTTTTGCAATGTCCTGAGTTTCATCATAAAGATAGGGGAATGTAAAGCCGTTATTGTTTGCTACCCTAGCCATCATTTTCGGGCTATCCTCGGGAAAATTGGCAACATCATTTGAATTAATAGCAACAGCTACAAGGCCCCTTTGCTGATACTGTTTAATTAGTTCCACCAAGTGACTCAAGATATGTCTTACAAAAGGACAATGGTTACACATAAAGATAACCAGAAGCGCTGGCATATCTTTGAAATCGCCTACTGAGACAATATTCCCTTCTGAATCCGGCAGGCTAAAAGCCGGCACCGCCGTTCCTAATGGGAGCATCGTAGAAGCTGTCATAACCACGGTAAACTCTTTGAATTAAGATATTAGGAGAGCTGATTTTCCGTTTCACTTTTCATAAAAGCGTTAAGTTCGTTATTCCGGTGTTGGTCTGGCTTTGCCCGCTTATCAGCGAATTACCTTCGGTTGGCAAACTGCTCCTCTAAAAGGTGTAACCCTACCACAATTGTCACAGACATACTTCATCTCTGCGACCATAGGTGCACAGACGTGCCGAGTGTCACCGGAGGAAAGGCCACAATACCGGCAGATGTATACTTTCTGAGCCCTGAGAGGTGAACAGAGATGGGACCGGGTCTTTGTAACTTTCCCACAGGTTTTACAAGCATAAACATCTGGCTTTTTTGCTTTTATAGTTTTGGCTTTTTCTCTTTTTTCGGTCTTAGCCATAAACATCTCCCAATTAACTGATATTTCTGTGTAACTAAGTTTTATCAATCCCTGCCTAATCTTTTATAATACATTGTGTATATAATATTTTAACCTTTTAAGCCGGCTGATATGCTTGCTGTTTGTTGTAAGTTGGATCCTTCCACGCCGGCACTTGAACCTTGTGCCTGAAAGGCATCTGCATTGAAGATACGAGTTGGTGAAAAAGATTCCAGTAAGAGCGACCAACCTTCGGCCAAGTCATCGACCTTCCATATTTATAGGCTCTTTTTCTCAAGCTTAAAAAGTGGGAATCATTAGTAAGGATTTCTATTATTGACCGAGCAATATGTTTGGCATCACCGAATCGCACCAATTTGCCCCGACCCTGTGCCAACAACTCCAGAGCCGCCCAATATGGTGTTGAGACGACGGCTTTACCTGCGCCTACAGCAAAGGCCAGCGTACCGCTGGTCAGCTGTTCTTTATGTAGATATGGTGTAACGTAAACGTCGGCGGCACCAAGGAATTGAAAAAGCTCATGGTTACTCACGAAGCGATTATAGAAAACAACATTTCTTTTCAATCCCAACTTCATTACCATTTTTTCGAGCTTAAATTTATAAGATTGGCCTTCACAACGCATTACTTCAGGATGTGTTGCACCTAAGACTATATAAAGGATTGATGGTTCGGCTTTGACTATAGTTGGCAAGGCACTTATCACAGTTTCGATGCCTTTGTTTTCGTTAAGCAGACCAAAGGTAAGGATTGTTTTTCGTCCTTCTAAGCCCAATCTGCGTTTATAAAAATCACTGCCAGCAAAAGGTAAATTCGGTATGCCGTGCGGAATAAGTTCAATCTTTGTTTCAGGCACAGAGTAAATTTGGCGCAGCATTTTAATGCCGCGTTTGTTCATAACGATTACCTTGTCCGATGCTTCGCACACATCGATTAAGGAATTAAAATACGGCGCGGGCGGTTCTTCAAGAACAGCATGCAGCGTTGTTATCACCGGCTTATTCAACCTCTCAAGTAGAAGGTTTAGATACGAGCCGTCCTGGTCATCAAACAAGCCGAACTCGTGCTGGACAGATACGATGTCAACGTCACTGACATTTATATAGTCAGCTGCACAAACATAATCATATTTTACATTCTTTCGAATCTTAAGTTTCACCGGTTTATCGTACTGTTGCTCAGGGCCCGCCTGCATAGCAATAACAACAGGCTGGAATTCTTTGCCCCCGGCAAGTTTGATACTACTAATTAGATCCGCGGTAAAGGTGGCAATACCACACTTTCTGGGCACATATGAAGAAATAAACGCTATTTTTTTAGCTGGCCACTTTATCATTCTTATGATTTACCCGCTTTTTCTACCTTAACCAAGACAGTAAATCCAAAGACGCGGCTTTTTAATAAAGACTGGATATAACGGATTGCCTTTACAATTTTTTCAGCTGACTGCTGGTCTATAGCGTTGTTCGGCGTCTGTTCCCAAAGCGGATGCTTGCAATAGAATACCTCATTGTCTATTGAAAGTATAAGGACGGGCAAATTTGGGCATTGAAGTTTTATCTTCTCCGCAAGCTGGACACTGGTTTCGCTGCCACGAGAAACGTCAACAATTGCAAAATCAAGGTGGTGTTCTTCAATAGCATTTAAAGCTTGATTAGCATTGTCAGCTTCGGCACAAAGGCCAAGGTGACATTCGCGATTGATAAGCTGAGCCAATCCCTGACGTACAGCACGATTGCCATCAACAATCAAAATTCTGATTTGGCTCTCGCTGGTCTGTTGGTGTTGTTTTTTATCGTCCACCCGTTTAGTTCTTTGACAATTGAGGTTGTTCATAATCAAGTTTTAGCTTATAACGTTCCAGCCAAAACATTTCGGTCGGTCAGCTATACAGTGTCTCCGACATTAGCAGTGAGAGCCTGCTGAATGCAGATTTTTCAGGAATTTTTGCGCCATTTTCTCGCTAATATAGTCTCTGCCGCTAAGCATCAGCCGGATTGCGGTTATAATTGTTTCAGCTGCCTCCTGCTTGGTGAGATATCCTCTTGCACCTGCCTGAAAGGCCCGTTTGGCGTAACTGGGCTCGGCGTGCATCGTAAGAATGAGAACAGGTAAATGTGGGTGTTGTGTTTTTATTTTTTGAGTAAGCTGGACGCCGTTCATGCCGTCCAGCGAGATATCAACAATAGCTAAATCAACTTGCTGCTGCTCAATAGCTTCCAGCGCCCGCTCGGCATTCTCGGCCTCGGCACAAACAACAAGGTCAGGTTCCTGATTGATAAGCTGTATTAGTCCCTTACGGACGATAGAATGGTCATCAACAATCAAAATTTTGATTTTGGCCATGTCTGTTTCGTGCTCTCTTCTGCTCATACTTTATTACTACACAATTACAAGAAGTCATAAAATAATTAGAATATCCAAAATGCACTGCAGGCCTTCAAATCAAACCAGCTATCCCAACAAGCGTATAGATACCGGCACCGGTAAGTGGCTCAAGTGCCTAAGGAGTACGACTTCCGACTAAGACCGTGTCTATGTCAGCTTGTGAGAGCAACTGTGCGATTAGTTGTACTACAGCAGGTCTTCTTCGCTCAACAAGAGGATTTTGCATTACTTCGTATCGCACTATGTCGGGAACAACAGCCATTAAGTATCGACAACAATAAGCCTATTTTGCAATGTAGTGTTCAAGAGTATGTCCAGTTGATACGACAGCAATATTCATTACCACTGAACCTTTACGATAAAAGCATTACCTTTTCGCTCTGAGCTTTTTGGCGCTGAATAGCTGCGTACACTTCCTTGCGATGGACCCGTATAGACTTCGGAGCAGTTACTCCCAGCCGAACCTTTTTACCACGAACATCAAGGATTGTTACTTCAACACTGTCGCCCACCATGATCGACTCATCTTTATTTCTGCTTAAAACCAACATTTTCGATTCCTTCAAATCCTGATTTAGTTGTAATGTTTGGCGTCAAAATTGTTGTTAGCAAAACAAGTAATCTCACTACGCATCTCTGAGCAATCTATGCCAAACGCAGCTTTCTATTGCCGCGTTTATTTTCTACTAGGCTTGCCAGCCACACAAGATGTGTGGCTGGCACTCTCAGCCTAGCGGAGGAGGGTGGTGTGCTTTTGCTACGTATTTCATACCTTCTAAGCTTTCCAAGTACGTACTCCAAATTCGCATTTTTGGAACCTGTATGCTATGAGCCGATAATAACGGTTGATTTATTCTTGTAAATCAGGCGAGAATATGATTTTTCTATCGGCTAAACCACCCTTGTTAGTATCAGGGAGTTCCCCTATAGTGAGAGGCAGAAAGGCTTGGAAAGGTGCAAAGAGCTTTTGACGATTTTTATATGGCAGGAGTTAAAGAAGACAGAGATTAAACGCGTGATTAAAAATCGCGGTGAAATTATTCCTTGTCCTGGCTAGTTACCCATCGAATTGCATACTGAAGCAGTTCCGCAGCATCTGTTAGATTTAACTTTTCCTTGATGTGGGCACGATAAGTTTCGATTGTCTTTACACTGAGGTGCAGTTTTTCTGCAATTTGTTGTGTTCTGTAGCCCTGGCCAACTAAATGAAACACTTCGAGCTCCCGGTCGCTGAGACGGTCTATAGCGGAAGTTCCCACGTCAGCTCCACCACCAACCAATTTATGGATTATTTTTGCTGCCATTGGCTCACTGAGATATATGTCGCCGCTTAGGACTTTCCGAATGGCGATAATTACCTTTTCCGTGGCTTCGGCCTTCATAATATAACCTTTGGCACCTGCTCGTAAAGCACGCTCGGCATACAAAAACTCCTCGTGCATGGAAAGGGCTAATATTGCCAAGTTAGGATAGCGCACATTAATATCCTTTATGAGTTCCATACCGCTGGTCTGTTTAAGCAAAATGTCAACTACGACTATATCCGGCTTTAGTGACCTGATAGCCTGCATTGCTTGGTGAGCATCCTCAGCTTGACCACAAACTGTTAGGTCTTTTTCCTGATTTATAAGTTCTGCAAGGCCCTGTCTTACGATAGGATGGTCATCAACAATCAAAATCTTTGACTTATTTTCGCTAGCTTCATCGTGTATTTTTTTTCGAACCATAATCTTTCTCGCTATTACTGGGAGGATGTCTACTTGGGAACGTACAACACGCAATTGTCCCACCGGTATCGCCCTTTCGAATATCGAGAGAACCGCCAATTATCTCGGCACGGTGGTTCATAATCTGTAATCCCATACCTTTGCTTTTAACCTGCATTCCTGGAAAATCAATGCCATCACTTTTAACCCTCAAGACTGATTTATCTCCATCGTGAACCAGCTCTATGTGGATATTCTTCGCCCCACCGTGTTTAATTGCATTAGTTACAGCCTCCTGAGTAATACGATAAAGGTGCATAGCCACAGCAGCATCATCTACAGGAAGAGGCATATAAGATTTAAAAATGCAATGAATACCAAACAGACGCTCCGTGGTTACCGCAAATTCCTGCAGTGTGGACGTCAAGCTGCCCGCATCCAAATTTACAGGCTCAAGTCCTTTGGCAAGCCCCCGTGTCTGTTCCATTGCCCGGTTAATAAGTTTCGCTATCTCTGCGGCATTAGCTGCTTCTTCGGGCAACTTAGTAGCGAGCTTTTGTTCTAAGACCTTTGTCATAAACGCAATACCTGTAAACTGTTGGCCGATACTGTCATGCAACTCGCGTCCAATTCGCCGCTGCTCTCGTTCGCTGACATCCAACAGGGTTCTTTCAAGTTGCTTGCCCCGTTTGATTTCCTGCAGCAATTGTTTGTTGGCTTCTGTTAAATCTTCCGTTCGGGCCTGGACCAGTTCTTCGAGGTGCTGCCGGTATTTCCTCAAATCTTCTTCTGCCTGTTTGCGTTTGGTGACATCAATACCATACATGTTGACATATCCACCGTCCACAACAGGTGCGATTATCAGAGAAAAGGTTCTGTCTTTGCAGCAGACGGTCTCAAGTTCTTCACCCAAGCCCGACTTAAGGATTCGCAAAATATACAGGTACCAATGCTCAGGTACGCGTGCTCCGACTTCACAACTCCAGTTTTTCAAAAGTTCGGAACCAGCAAAGTTAGCATAAAGCACCGTGCCATCTTTTGCAATCCGTAAGACAGGGTTGGGATTTTCGGAAGGAAACTTTGCCATATTCTCCACTTGTTCCTCAGCCCGCTTGCGTCTGATAAGCCGCCACGTGTCATTAATCATGGATGTAATGGCACGCACATCCGACTGTTCGTAATCCTTTTCCTTGTTCGCCACAGCCGCCACCATAACAATGCGTTCACCATCAAATACGGGGACACATAGAAACCGCTTCATTGGTACATGTCCTTTTGGACAGCCTTTCTTTTGAGGGTGTGGGGCGGCATAGTCGTTGATAATAATCGGCCTCCTTTGCCTTACAGCTTCTCCCCAAAGACCAGCTTCCGCTACAGAAAACTGCCTCGGAGTCTCCACAATAGCACACTGCCTCATCACTTCCTTTGACCAGGCGTATGTTGTCTGCACTGACTCATCCTCGTTCATAAAGCCAATAAAAGCAAACTTGCTTTTGGTAATTCTAACAGCTTCTTCACGCACAAAGTCCAGAATTTCCTGCTCCGAGGCCTCTATCATTTTGTTAAGGTCTAACAAAGCCTGTAGCCTAACATCATGAAGCTTTAACGCCTTCTCGGCCCGCTTGCGTTCAGTGATGTCCTCCCATATGCTCTGAACGAAGTCTCTGCCGCCGATGGAAATAGCTCTGCTATTTACCAGAATGTCCCGTATTTCCCCGCTCTTTGTTCTGTGTTTGGTCTCAAAGGCATCAGCCCTTTTACCGACGATTTTCACGATGTGTTTGGCGACCTGCTCGGAAGATTCAGTAACGTCAAAGTCGGGTATCTTAAGCCCTTGGAATTCCTCACGAGTATAACCGAGGTTTTCATATGCCCTCTCGTTGAACTCCACCAGCTCTCCGTTTTCTGCGTCAATTAGCACGATTGAGTCTGCTGCTTGCTCGAAGATAGCGCGGTATTTCTCCTCACTTTCCTGCATCGCCTCTACCGTTTTTTTGTACTGAGTGCTTTCAATAATTTCCCACTTAGCTTCCCGCTTAATAAGAGCGAACTGATGGTTACTCACGACATCTATTATTTCTGATGCTGTACATTTATTGAGGCAATATGTACATATGGCCAACATTTTATATTTGCCTATAACGCTATTTATGACAGCTTCATAATCGGTGAAGTTTTTCCAATCTTTATCCTCGAGCCAAAAAGTATTTCCCGTAAGTCGAAGTCCCTCAAAGCCCTTCTTGATAGCTTTCCTTTCTTTCTCAACCCAGGCTTGTAACACGTTATCCGAATCAAAATGTCCTGATTTCTTATACCAGCGGCTATAGTCAAGTATCTCTATCTGGCCCTTTTTAATATAACCATCTAAGCCTTTTACCTTTTGGCTTAATGCTTTCTTTGCATCTTCAACGTTTAAAGGCTCGGAAGTAACCCACATGCAGAATTCGTTATCTTTTAATCCTGCCCTGAAATATGGTACTAATATGTCAATCAAATCTTCTCTGGTCTGGTAGAATTGACAGAAATGTGTGCCCCAGGAAACATCACCTACAATCTCGATTCCTGTTTTTCTAACTTTTTCTTCCATCCTAATTCCTTTTGATTTTCAATTTTTCGGGTTGGTGTGCCGTGGTATTAATTGAATCAGTGCCTATGACAAACAAGCAAACACCCAAAAGGAGAAGATGCCTATTATACATAAATTGGCGGCGGTTCGAGGCGAGCATAAAAATGCCATAGGTCACCACAATGGCAGGCATCCCAGCAAGAGGACAGAGAAGCAAATAATTGTAGAGCTTGGCTGCGTACAGCCCAAATAACACACCAATAAAGATTATTTTAAATCTACCGAACATAGCGAATCGTTTTCCCAATTAGATCCAGTGATTTCGGCAGAATTTACCCATCCCTGAGGTATAACGACTATATAATAGACTACCCGCCACAAAAATCAAGTGAATTTGTTTCTACGAATAAAATGTTGGCATAAGCCCTTATGGCTTATGAACTCGTCAGCTAACTGGGCTTTTTGAGGTTTCAGGTATCAATTATGTACTAGCTATCCCTGCCATGTGAAGATATAAGATGTATCCCAGAGGCATTTTGGAAAATTGAACTCGCATGAAGCTATCTTACATAAGCGGCAGAAAGTTTTGAAGGCAATTCTCATAAAATCGAAATATCTACGATGGAGATGTGCAAAGCTAAACTTAACAGAACATGTTCGCCGCCATTTGACACACTCGTAAAAAGTCTGAATCAAAATTACAGTCTGCTATTGCTTTAACGCACTTTTATCATTAAGTCCTTAACATACCTAAGTTTTCCATGAATTCCTGCCTTGTTGGAATTTGTGCCTTGAATATCCTTGGCTAGATTGCTAGCCCCATAGCTGTTGCGTCATGACAGCAACAGTATCGGCATATAGACAGTTCTGCTAATTCCACTTGTCTTCAAGAGATTTTATCCCATCAAGAATCCTTGAGCTATAACCTATTAAGAATAGCCGTGTTGGTAACACAGTTAAATGGTAAAAAGTTACCAAAATAACGCTTCTTGCTGATTTTATAGCTTTTGCTTTCTAAAAGAGTTGACAATAAACGCATAAAGTGGGTATATTCCAAGCACTTATTATTTATGCGCCCGTAGCTCAGTAGGATAGAGCATCGGTTTCCTAAACCGAAGGTCGCAGGTTCGAATCCTGCCGGGCGTACTTGAGAATCCACTACTTTGAAGCAGTGCAAAGGGGGATTATCTAACCTTGAGAAAAAAGGCGAGTTATTCCAAAAAACTACAGGGCCCTCACAAAAACGATGTACTACAAATCACCGGAGAAAGCTGGTTTTACTTTACCTTGATTGGTAGGCCTTTATCACGGGCCTTAGCTATAAATGACCGCAGCTCTTCTATCAACACTTCCAATTGCTGGCTGTTTTCAAGGAGATTTTCGTACAAACGGCCATCGTTTATAAGCTTAGCAACAGTTCCTTGTCCGCTGTTTATCTTCTCCAAAACCAGCCCTAACTCGGTTACAGTTTCAGTTAACTGCTCTGTCGTATCGATACCGGAACTAAAGAACTGCTGAAATTCTTTTAGTGCGTGAGTAGCCTGGTTTGTCGCCTCAGAGAGATTGGCTAATGTTGCTTTAAGATTTTCTTTGTTGGCCTTGTCGCCAAGAATATCGTTAGCATTATTTATAAGAGTTCTTAGGCCATTAACCAATTCTTCCAGTTTTTTCTGGCTTTCTGCCGGGAAAAACTCACTGGTCATACCAGTCGAACCCTGTAGAAACATTTTGTCAGTCAAGAACTTTGTTTCCGGTCGGTTCGGGTCACGCGGCGTCAAGGTTAAAGTAGGGTCAACTGTAAGTTCGATATAACTGCTGCCGAGGCCACGTGTCATTAACTTTACCTCGACGTTGGACGGAATATTAACATACTTTTTTACAATACTAAGAACGACCACTGTTTGATGATACTTCAAACCGGTATGTAAATCCGTGAGCATCTCCGGGGCCTTAACTTTAGTGACTCTACCGATCTGATAACCACAAAAGCGAACAGGCGTATCCTTTTGCACGCCGGGTGCTGTGGGGAACTGAACGAACACGCGAAACGAACGCAATTTGCTGACGGCTGTGGGCATATCGCCAAACTTAAATATAAGCCATACAAGTGCACAGACAGCTACTACGACAAAAATTCCTACAGTAATATTGCGTCTTTTTTGTGTGGTTTCGTAATCACTCACTTTCTGCTTCCTTTCAAATTGGAGCGTCCTTCCAGAAACAATTCCCTTATGGCACGCAGGGGATATCCGCTGTCATTAAGTTTTTTTATCAGTTTAATTCGTTCAACGGCTTTTTCATCAAACATTCGCCTTCCGGTTGGTTTAATTTCCGTGGGTTCGAGCAAACCAACCATAAGATAATATTGCAAAGATTGGCGGGAAATGCCAGCTTTTTTTGCAGCAGCACCTATTGGCATTAATTTGCTTTTCTGGCTCACTGTTTCACCATTTCACCGTCTAACCTTTTAGCTCTATCGACCAGAGCCAGGAATGAGGTTTTAACTTTCTCAAATGTTAATAATCTTACAGCTTCTTTGGGGTCTGGAGATTTATCCAACTTCTTCACGCAATTCGGCGAAACCATAAGCAAATAATCAAAGCCAAGTGGAATCTGGTCCTGGTATTGACGAAATACTTCTCTCAACAGCCGTTTTAATCGATTACGGACAATCGCATTACCGCAGGATTTGCTAACAGAAACACCTAATCGCAGGTAGCCACAGTCATTTTCACATATATAGAGAGTAAGCAATCCGTTGCTCACCCGGAGATTACGAGCTAAAACAGCTTTGAACTGCTTATTGCTAACAAGTTTTTTACTCTTAGGAAGAGAAAACCGTTTCAATTTTTAACCCTAAAGTTCACATTGTCAATTTCTATTTGCTACGAGGTTGCCAAGGCCATTTCGTCTGCTACTTTACGTCTGCGCAAAACCTCGGCACTTATTTTACGATTGACAGTTCGATAGTCCAAAACTCCGACAAGTTCATTGTTATCGTGACCGGTCACTACAGGCATATTTTCCAAATCATATCGTCTCATCCTCTCCATAGCCTCTTCAAGAGGTTCGTTCGGTGTAGCTTTATCCAAGACAGGCTCAGCAACGTCACAGGCCAGCAACCAGCCAGCGACGTCCTGATTGGCAAACATCTCTTTGATATCAGCGATGGTGATTATTCCAATGATACGGGATTGGCTGTCAATAACCGGATAATATACACTGTCAGAGACACTGAAGGCCTCAAGAATCTGGTGCAATGGTAAATCCTGTGCGATGCTTGTCGGCTCAGTATTCATAACATCCTTGACGGCGTAGGTTTTTATCAGGTCTTCTTCGGTAACATTCATTCCCACTTCGCCTGCTTTTTTTACGCCTACTTTGACTAACATTGGGCCAAGTATTTCCATCAAAAACGTAGCAGTCATAACGACCATAATAATAATTTTTCCGAGTTCTGCGTTAAATTGCCGGCTGGCCAAGATAGCAAGGCCGATAGCTACACCGGCCTGAGGCAGTAGGCAAATTCCCAGGTATTTACGAACGACTGCCGGTGCGTGCGAATAGCTTGCACCAAACCATGAGCCCATAACCTTACCTGCAGCCCTACAGAGAATATACACCACAATCATAGCTGCTATCCACGGAGTTATTGTGTTGAACTCCATATGCGCACCAGCTAACACAAAAAATGCGGTGTAGATAGGCGGTGAAAATCTTCCGACGAGGTTAAAAATGCTTTTGCTTTCCCTCGGCGCCAAATTGGCCATGGTTATGCCCAGAGTCATAGCAGGTAAAATCGGGCCGATATCCGCTATCATAGAGACGCCGACAACAAGCAAAAGACAGCTAATTGAAAATCCGAGGATTTTATCATCGTCACTGACGAATTTTAAGATAAAATATAACATCGCGCCGACTAAAAATCCGAGGGTTATGGCTCCGACAATTTCAATCAACAATAGGAAGGTTGTGGCGAGGACGGAGCCGTGCTCTGTTCCTATAAGGGCATCTGCTCCTGTCGCAGCAGCCCGGTAAAGCAGCAGCGCCAAAGCATCATCGAGTGCTACTATAGCGAGCACTGCTGCTGTTAAAGGCCCCCTTGTTTTATACTCCCATAAAACATTCACTGTGGCTGCCGGCGCGGTGGCAGAGGCGATAGCACCAAGCACAAGACCTACTGCAATGGAAATGTACAGATTACGCGTTACAAACCATGCCAGCAGTGAAGCACCTACAGCTACGAGCAAGAAAGCTCCAATCCCCTGAGCAAAAAGAATGATGAAGAATTGCTTGCCGTACTTTCTAAAGACATCACTGCGAAGTTCAGCTCCAATCATAAACCCAATGACACCGAGGGCAAACATTGTAAAGGGCTCGAGGGTTTCGATATGTTGATGAGTTATCACATTAAAAACATCGCCGAGAAATATCCCTACGATAATGCAGCCGACAACCTGCGGAATACGCAGTTTTTGAAAAAGACGAGCACCCAATGTACCCCCCCAAATAACCAGTCCAAATAACAAAGCTAAATTCAAATAGCCGGGAGTTTGAATACTGACATTAATAAGCGTGTTACTCATAGCAATCCCATTTTCTAAATTCATGGGGCCCTACAAGCTGCACTGATAGGTGCCACAGGGCTTTTGCTTTAGCATCTTTTCGTCAAAAAGTGATTTTATGTATATTGTATATTATCGGCTTTTTGCTGACGTGCCAACACTTCGGCAGAAAGCTGCCGTCGAACGGCTCGACAATTCAAGATGCCAATAAAGCAGTTATCTTCGCTTGAAGCTGTAACGGGGATGTGCTCTATATCAAACTGCTTTGCCCTTTTGAGAGCTTCTGCGAGTGCGATATCCGGCGTTACCTTTGCAATAATTGGCTCGGCAATATCAAGAGCCACGAGCCAATCATTTAACTCCTGAGTAGCGAAAGTATTTCTGATACCACCGAGCGTAATGGCACCTATGAGCTTTTTGTTAGTGTCAACAATGGGGTAGTAAAAGTTGTCGGTACTGCTAACGACCTTGATAACCTCACTCAAAGGCGTTCCTGCGGAAATAACAGGCACCTTTGTGTCCATCACATCTGCAACACCGTAAGTACCGATAAGGTCTTCTTCGGTAATATTAAGGCCAATTTCTCCGGCTTTTTTGACACCGAGTCTAACAAACATTGGGCCAAAGATTTCGACAATAAAGGTTGTTGTCATGACAATGACGATAATTGCGTGTCCTATTTGTTCTACAAACAATTGACTAGATATGATTGCCAAACCTATTGCCACACCTGCCTGGCTGAGCAAGCAAAGTCCAAGATATCTTCGAACCGCGTCTGGTGCTTTAGATTGTCTTGCGCCGAACCATGAGCCGAACAATTTACCAGCAGTTCTGGCAATAAGGTAAGCAATAATCAACACAATCATCCACCCGGTTACATCAGCAAGGACGATGTGAGCGCCAGCCAAAACGAAAAACAGCACGTAAATTGGCGGAGCGAATTTTCCCACAAGTTCAAAGGCGCTTTGCCTCCTGCGAGGCGCGAGGTTGGCGATTGTTACTCCAAGTGTCATAGCTGCCAAGATAGAGCCAAGTTTTAGTGCGATCGAGACGCCGATGACAAGTAACACGGATGATACTATAAAAGTAAGGGCTTTATCCGGCTCTTTGATTCGCTTGAGAATAAAACTAAGTAGGAATCCGGCAAACGCACCTAAAACTATGGCCCCAAAGATCTCGAAAGCAGCGGTTAAGATAGTTATCCATAATGCGCCATTTGATTGGCCGATGAGTGCGATGGCAATACTGGAGGCCAAGCCATAAAGTAAAAGAGAGAGGCCATCGTCGAGAGCAACAATCGCAAGGACTGCTGAGGTTAATGGTCCCCTGGTTTTATACTCCCACAGGACACTTACAGTAGCTGCAGGTGCGGTTGCAGAAGCAATAGCCCCAAGGATAAGTGCCATAGCAATTGAAGTTTGAAAATTTGCGGTAAAATACCAAGCTACGAAGCCGGAAAGAATGGCCACAAGGATAAATGCAGTTATACCTTCGCAGCAAAGGATAATGAAGAACTGGTTACCGTATTTTCTGAAAACATCACGTCTTAATTCGCCGCCTATCATAAATCCAATAATACCAAGTGCGAACATATTGAATAATGCAAGGGTCTCTACGGTATCACGGCCGATTAGGTTCAGGCCGGATTCCCCGATAATCAAACCTATTACCACGTAGCCAACTACTGTCGGAATATGAAATCTTTGGAAGATACGGGCGCCAGCTGTTCCAAAAAATATGGCCAGACCCATCAGCAAAATGATATTGAGATGTTCAATGCCCTGGGCCAAAATGTTGCTTAATAATTCACTCATTATCGCTGCTTACAAGACAACACGGACCAAAAGTACTGCTTGATAGAAACTTGCCACGAGTTTCTAAGAAAACTTATGCTAATCTTAAAATCTGCCTTGTCAAAGGATTTCCCTTTGATCGCTGGGCTAAAACCTGTTTTGAATTTTGCTTTTTATGCTATAGTATGTTATCGTAGTAGCGTTACAGCCGAGTGAAAATTACCGGAGAAACACAAAATGTTAAAGCAAGAGAAACAGATTTACCTTTGGCTGGTGGTTTTTATATCTGCAATTATACTTGCTGTGGTAGTAATCCGAGCAGTGGTAAATCAGCATCACAAACACAATTACACAGAGCACGAGCACAGTCCCTCGTTATTCGAATCATTTGAAAAAAACGCTCCAGGCATCAATCAACCAAAATTGAGCATAAACAATGTCATACGCGCTGCAAGAAGCTGGGGGCCTGTTTATACGTCTTGGTACGGCCAAAAGGCTCCGGACTTTAAGTTGGTTGACATCAATGGCAAGGAGCACAGGCTAAGTGATTATGTCGGCAGGGATGTTATGATTATCTTCTGGGCAACCTGGTGTGGGCCTTGTCTAATAGAGATTCCTCATCTAATAGAACTGCGGAAAACCGTCGAGGAAGACAAATTAGCAATGTTAGCTATATCTTATAAAACCATAATGCCCCCCAATACCACTAAGATGGTCCAGAGGTTGGTAGAACGACAAAAAATCAATTACACGGTCTTTTCTGTCGATATAAATGACATGCCGGTACCATACAACCAGATAAAGGGTATTCCCAGCAGCTTTTTCATTGACCGCGAAGGTAAAATAAAGCTGGCAACGGAAGGCCTGCTTTCACTGGGTGCAATCAAGGCCATATTAGCGGCTGAATAATCGTAAAAGCCGAGAGCTCAGATTTCTAAAATTACCTAGACAAGCTGAGATGATGCAGTTATAATGTGTGGCTTGATAAACTGATAGTCTGGTTATTGTAGCATACAAGGTGAACAAATTATGGCCCATAAAAAGGGACAAGGCTCTTCAAGAAACGGCAGGGATAGTAATCCTCAATACCGAGGCGTGAAGCTGTTCGGCGGCCAGAAGGTGGTGGCCGGTTCAATCATCGTCCGTCAATGCGGAACAAAATTCTTCCCCGGCAGCAATGTTGGTATGGGCAAAGACTACACCCTGTTCGCCACTAGTGAGGGGATAGTCCGCTTTCAGGGCCGAAAAGTTCACGTTATCTGATAAAACGAAAAAATGTCCGGTACAAAGAAAAGGGATGGTAATTATACCATCCTTTTTTTATACCTATACGTGATATGTTTATAGATGAGGCGAAAATCTGGGTTAAGGGGGGGGATGGTGGTAATGGGTGTCTGAGCTTTCGACGTGAAAAGTACGTTCCGAGGGGTGGTCCTGACGGTGGCGACGGGGGTAGGGGAGGCAACGTCTATTTCGAGGCGGTTGAAAATCTCGATACCTTAACGGATTTCGCCAACAAACATCACTGGCGAGCACAAAATGGCCAAGACGGCTCAGGGGGAAACAGACACGGAGCAAATGGTGAGGACCTGACAATCGCTGTTCCACCGGGTACAGTTATTTATGATGCGGAACTGAATCTACTTCTGAAGGACCTCGACAAGGTCGGAATAAAGGTTCGCATCTGCCAAGGCGGAAGGGGCGGAAAAGGCAACAAGGCCTTTGCGACAGCAACTAATCAGACGCCACGATACGCCGAGCCCGGCAAAAATGGTCAAGAGAGAAGCATCAGACTCGAACTTAAACTTATCGCCGATGTCGGTTTGGTCGGTATGCCAAATGCCGGCAAGAGCACGCTTATTTCGCGCTGCTCGGCGGCAAGGCCAAAAATCGCAGATTACCCCTTTACAACAACTGAGCCGGTACTCGGAATTGTCGAGCTAAGCGACTTTAGGCGGTTTGTGATGGCTGATATTCCGGGGCTAATCGAAGGGGCGCATAACGGAGCAGGGTTAGGATTTGAGTTTTTAAAACATATAGAAAGGACTCGAATTATCGCCCACATTGTTGATATAATGCCAACAGTTGGCTCGGACCCTGTGGGAAATTACAAAGCCGTTCGCCGTGAACTGGAACAATACGGCAAAGCATTAGCGAAAAAAGCCGAAGTCATTATAGCTAATAAAATCGACCTTGACCCGGATGGAAAAACTGTAAAGGAACTTAGAAAGAAGCTGAAGAAAAGGATTTACCCAATCTCAGCAGTCACCGGTGACGGAATTAAAGAATTGAGCGAAGTACTGTGGGAGAAGGTGAAAGGAAGAAATGCTGGGGCGCGGCAATAAATTATGAACATAATCGCGGTAGATGTCGGCAATACAAATATCAATATTGGATTGTTCCTTGAAGGTAAGGAGCAATTTATCAAATCCGTACTAGGCGGCAATTGCGCTGAATTGACAAAGTGCCTCAAATCTGCATGGGATAAGATTCCGATTGCTAAAAGCTCGAAAGAGAAGAGGCGCGATGGTGTCATTGTTATCAGCAGCGTAAAACCAACGTGGACCAACCTTGTCAAGAAGATTGCAAAAGAAGAGCTTGGTGAAAAAATCTACGTTATAGGTAAAGACATACCACTGCCAATTACACTATGGGTTGATGAGCCTGACAAGGTAGGCACGGACAGGGTGATTTCGGCGGCGGCAGCTTACGCTGTTGCCGAAGATGCAGTAGTAGTGGCAGATTTCGGTACCGCTGTTACAATTGACTTAGTTGATGGTAACGGGATTTTTCAGGGTGGTGTAATCTGTCCGGGTTTTGAAATCAGCGCAGAGGCCCTAAAAGAAAGTACCTCGCAACTTCCAAAGGTAAAGGTTACCAAGCCTGAAGGACCATACGGCAAAACCACCAACCAGGCAATAAACTGCGGGTTATATTACTCTGCTATAGCGACATTGCAGGAGGTAATCAGGCGATATGCTGAGAAAATCGGCAGATGGCCCCATACGGTACTTACAGGCTCTGCCGCCCAGATTATAAAGGACGACTGCAAATTCATCGATTCCTACGTGCCGAACCTAGTAGTAAAAGGAATTGCTTTAGCTTACCGAAAATATATCGAAGAGAAGGGATAAACCTAATTTAACCTATGAGCGTCTTTGCTGCGGTAATGACCGGCAAAGGTACCGGTGCGATATCGACGATTGAAGTTTTTGGCGATTCCGCCGAAGCTGTCATAAAAAGAATATTCAAGCCTACCGGGAAAAAAACGGCGATTCTTAAGCCCGGCAAGATTCTTGTTGGCGTAATCAACGATGCTAGCCAAACAATCGACCAAGTCACAATTGGTTGTGAAGGGAGAAACAATTTCACTATAAACTGTCACGGCAATCCTTTAATTGTTGAAATGATAATGCGACTTTTGAGCAAAGAGGGGGCCAAGTTAGTAACAACAAAAGAGTTTTTGGCCAAAACTTTAAGGGCCGAAAAGCGCAGTAACACAATAGGAATCGAAGCTAAATTAGCACAGATAAGGGCCAAGACAATTGAAGGAGCCAAAATAATAGCAAATCAAATTGATGGCGGTTTAAGCAAAAAAACTACAGAATGGCTTCAAAATTTTGACGCAATATCGCTTGATGGAATCAAAAAAGAAGCCGAGTGGATACTCGAGGTAAGCCAGACGGCAAGATTAATCATTGGCGGCTGTACAGTGGTAATAGCAGGGCCACCAAACAGCGGTAAGAGTACACTATTAAACTGCTTGGCTGGGCGAGAAAAAGCAATAGTGACCGAAATTCAAGGTACAACACGAGATTGGGTTTCAGCTGAGTGCGAGCTGGGGCCTGTGGCGATGAAGTTAATTGATACTGCAGGTCTTGGTCAGAAACTTACAGCTGGTGCTAAAGACACCATAGGAAGAGCTGCTCAGCAAAAAAGTGTTCAGATGTTAGAGGGGGCGGATTTGATTCTGTTTGTCATAGACAATAGCCAGGCCGCGAAGCAGGTTGATGAGAAGCTGATTGGAAGAATTACCAACAAAAAAGTGCTAACAATATTAAATAAGTGTGATTTGCCAGCTAAATTTGATACAAGGAAACTACCGGCAATTTTAGGTGACACAGTTGAAATAAGCGCAAAATTTGTCACCGGAATTGAAAGCCTTCTAAAGAAAATCCAAGAGGTGCTTGAAGTTGCCGGATTTGATTCAAAACAACCTGTTTGCATAACCAAACGACAAGAAAATCTATTAAAACAGCTAAAAAAGGCCAAGTCGAAGAGTGACGGAGCATCAATTATAACAGAGTTGTTAAATGGTCGGTTGGGTGTATAATTTAGGGGTATGGGCAGACAGGAAGAAAAACTAACGCCTGCGATGAGGCAGTTTCAGCAGTTCAAGCAAAAACACCCGGATTGCGTTCTGTTTTTTCGGATGGGGGATTTCTATGAGACGTTTTACGAGGATGCAAAGATATGCTCGCGAGTTTGCGGATTAGCACTTACGAGCAGAAGCAAGGGCGATAATCCCATACCATTGGCGGGCGTGCCATATCATGCCGTTGACGGATACCTCAAGAAGATGTTGCAGGCAGGTTTCAAGGTGGCTGTATGTGAGCAGGTAGAAGACCCAAAGACCTCAAAGGGCGTTGTCAAACGGGATGTTGTTCGAGTGGTTACACCAGGGACTTTGACCGATGATATGCTTTTAGAGGCCAAGGAGGACAATTTTCTCTGTGCGGTCAGTTTAGGGATGAATGCGAAGGCTGCAATTAGCTGGGTTGACATTTCAACGGGTCATTTTTTTGTACAGCAGGTGCCTGAAAAGAAACTGTTAGATGAGCTTCTTAGGTTATCGCCGGCGGAGTGTTTGCTTGCGGACAGGCGGGGCGAGCTGTTTGAGGCGGAGTCAAAGAAACTCGCGAAGGATATTGCCCAGTTAGCCAGTGCGATTATAACTGAGCGGCCAGGGTGGTATTTTGACCCATACCAGGCAAGGCAGCGGCTGTTAAAGCATTTCGGCACAGCCACTCTTGAAGGCTTTGGCATCGAAGATGGGGATGAGACGATACCTGCGGCGGGGGCCATCATTGAATACCTCAATGAAACACAAAAAACTGCGCTTGGCCATATTTCATCGATAAAGAAAGTCGAGCGAAGGAAATTTCTACAGGTCGACCAGACGAGCTTGGCAAGTTTAGAAATCCTGCGGACGATTCGCACTGAAAGCAAGAAGGGGACGCTCTTAGAGAGTCTCGATGAGACATTAACGGGGATGGGGGGCAGGATGTTTAAGGGATGGCTTTGTATGCCGTTGTGTGATGTTGGGGCGATAGAGCTTCGGCAGGATGCGGTTGAGCAGATGATGGAATCTTCTCCCAAATTGACTGATATTCGCAAAGTGCTTTCAGATATAACTGATATAGAGCGGATTGCAGCACGGGTGAGCACATTTCGAGCAACGCCGAAGGACTTAGTGGCACTGGCAGGGGGGCTGCGAAAGGTGCCAAAGGTGCGTGAAGCTTTGGAGCAATTTAGCGCTGATTTGCTTATGCAGTTAGCGAGGAGAAGCGACAGTATGGACGAGTTAGCGGAATTGCTCGAGTGCGCAATTGAGCCGGAGTGTCCTGGACATCTTCGGGACGGCGGGGTGATAATGGCCGGATTTAACGAGGAGCTTGATAAGCTTCGGTCGATTTCGAAAGATGGTCAGAGCTGGCTGCGGCAATATCAGAGAGAGCAGGTTGAGCGGACGGGGATTGGGAATTTGAAAATCGGGTACAACAAGGTATTCGGCTATTATATTGAAATCAGCCGTTCAGCAGCGGATAAAGTTCCGGCGGATTATGTGCGAAAGCAGACAATAAAAAATGCGGAGCGCTATATTACAGATGAGCTGAAAAACTACGAGACACAGGCACTGAGCGCTGAGGAAAAGGCGCTGGAATTGGAGCTTGAGTTATTTGAGCAGGTACGGCGGGAGACGGCACAGTATGTTGGCAGATTGCAAAATCTCGCTGATACGATCGCCCAGTGCGATTGTTTGAGCAGCTTGGCGTATTTAGCAAAGCGGCGTAATTATGTTCGGCCTAAGGTAACCGAAGGGGGAGAGCTTATTATAAATGCAGGTAAGCACCCTGTTTTGTCTGAGGTGCTGGGGCCTGAGTTTGTGCCGAATGATATCGAACTGGGTGACGGCAGCGGAGATGTACTTATTATTACCGGGCCGAATATGAGCGGCAAGAGCACGTATATACGGCAGGTGGCGCTTTTGGTTTTGATGGCACAGGCCGGCAGCTTCATCCCTGCCAAGGGAGCTACTATCGGCTTAGTCGACAGGATTTTTACGAGAGTTGGTGCTTCGGATGAATTAGTTCGGGGACAATCGACATTTATGGTAGAGATGACCGAGACGGCTAATATCATAAATAATGCCACGGAGAAATCCTTGGTAATACTCGATGAGGTAGGCAGAGGGACAAGTACGTATGATGGCCTTGCTCTTGCATGGGCGATTACCGAACATCTCGCAAACAAACTGAAGTGCCGAACGCTTTTTGCCACGCATTATCACGAAGTGACAGAATTGGCGGAGCTTTTCACGAACGTTAAGAACTGCAACGTGGCGGTGCGAGAGTGGATGGACGAGGTGGTATTTTTGCATAAGATTCTACCCGG
>CP070728.1:2028103-2062723 GCA_020351025.1 Planctomycetota bacterium | reverse complement strand
TTTTAGAAATCCCGCACCTGCTAAAACCGACATAACAGGAATTATGGGCACCCGATACCGGCCGGCAACAAAAACCAGGATTATCGACAATGGATAGAAAATCAAAAACAGTAGTATAGGTACGGGAAGCTGCCGCCGGTAACTAACTAAGCCTAACAAAGCCAGAGGTAGAATCACCCCGAATGGAAAGCCAAAACCTGCAAGTTTCCAGGTTGAAAGAGACAATAATTCTGACCATCTTCTAAAAAAGTAAATATCTATATTTCGTGGTATTTCACGCGAACTTAAAAATTCGATAGTCTTATGCAGCAGACCCTTAGCAAAGTCAAAAGGCTCGCTGATTACGTACTCTATTACCTTTTGTCTGAAGAACTTTTGCCGCTCCCAGGGGTCACTGCTAATGCCACTTCTTATAGGCATACTGATTATCTGTTCCCATTCCGGTCCAGGCCGGGCCGTTATTGTTTTGGCATAATTCGGATTGTTCCCTACATAAAAGTTTAAGCCCCCCGAATACGGAAGTATCGCAAAACGTCCACTCAGGCGAAAATTTACAATCCCAACCGGTATCACTACCAACAGAAACCCGAAGGCTATTGCACATACCCTTAAAATAAATCTATGCAAACCATCACCAGCTAAATAAAAAACAATCGCCAGCCACAGAACACCTGCCACAGCAAAAATAACAAAAGTAGGTCGTGTCAGAATACTTAAACCTGTGCAGACCCCAAGCCACACACACAGGAGCGTACTTTTCTTTGATGAACATTTAAGAAAAAGCAAAATAAGCACGACCGACCAGAACGCCGCCCATCCGGTTGCCAACAACTCCGCTTCGAAAAATATCAGAGGCCCATAAAAGGCCGTTATAAAACCTGCTATAATACCGACTTTTCGACCGAAGACTTTCTTTCCCAGCAAAAATGTCAAAACGCAGGTTCCCGCTCCCACTAAAACCTGAATAACCTTCGCGCAGATAATTGATGAATTGGTAAACCAAAAAACTGCTGATAAAAAGAAAGGATAGAAGAACGGCTGAAATAAAAAACGGCTGCTCAACCTGTCACCTGCAGCCAGTTTTCCGGCTGCATTAACATAGCTGGCAGAATCCACTATAGGATTTAGAAAAAAAGGATTGGCGGAACTGCCCCAAAGATAAAGAAGACGTACAACCAAGGCCAGGCCAAAGATACCGAAACCAATAAGCAACGTCTGCTTATCGACCTTCCTTGGCAATTCTCTTAGACCTTTCGAAAAATTCAGCTCTTCACCGGCATCCTGCATTTTCTTTCCACTGTACTCACGGCTGTTCTGTTAATTCAACAATAATATCATTGGCTCGAAGCCAAGTCAACAAATGCCGGTTATCACCATGTACAGTCGTGAAAGACCTGAATGTGCCTTAGCTTTTTTCTATTTGCTCCGTTTCTGCTTTGCTAATGTGGCTTCTAAACGGTCTCGAGCTTTGGTGTGAACAGAATTGATTTGCAGTGTCAGACGGTATTGCTTAATTGCCTCATCGAGCGAACCCTTTAATTCAAGTACATAACCCAGATTGTAATGCGTTCTCGCTTCGTTGGGTTCTAAATCCACAGCCTTACGAAAACAATCGATTGCTTCATCTAAATTACCTTTTGTTGCCAGCGCGCCACCAAGGTTGGTAAACGCAGGTGTATAATTTTCGTCAAACTGTATTGTCTGATGATATTCGTCTATCGCTTCGTCGACCTTACCCTGGGCAAGAAGCGCATTACCTAAGTTGTAATGCGTTATGGCATAGTCAGGTTTGATTCGCAGCGCCTCGTGGTATTGTTCAATGGCTTCATCGAGTTTACCCTGTGCTCGAAGGGCCTTGCCCAGACCAGTATGACCAACGTAATTGTTTTTGGTCACTTCAACTGAATGTTTAAACAACGTAAAACTATCTTGCCAGTGACGCAGCTGTAGCCGGGCACATAGCACCATAGCGCAAATAACAAGTCCTCCTGATACCGATAAAACAACTCTTCGATATCGCCATTTAGCTAGGACTTCTGCAGCACTCCACGCAACGATAATGAAAATACCAATCGATGGTAAATAGGTATAACGGTCTGCTCGCACTTGTCCGCCGACCTGTATCAAACCGATGACCGGCACCAGCGCCCCGATATACCAGAACCATCCGGTCAGTAGATATTTGCGATTTCGCGCCAGCCAAATTAGGCAAATGGATATACAAACCACCAATAAAGCCGCAAGCACAGCTAACCATATCGACACTGCGCCGGTGGGATACGGATAAAATACTGCCAAGCGACTCGGCCAAATCATTTTTGAAAGGTAAACAATGTAAGAAATAAAGGCATTAGCGACGCGACTATCAAAAGCAACCTGCTCGATTCGCGCTACTGCACCCGTTCTTTGCTGTACAATGAAAGTGATAACGCTTGAGATGGCAGAAAGGCAGAGCAATGGAACTTTTTCTCCAACTAAACGGCAGGCGTTGTGTCTTTGAAAACGCTCGAGAGGCCAAAAGTCAAGAAGCAGCAGTACAAACGGCAATGTCACGAGTATCGGCTTGGCCATTAGGCCCAGTGCAAAGACAACCACTATTAACGAATAGTTTATCTTGCCGGGGTGTTTGACGTATTGCAAATAAGCTGCTACTGTAAGGAACCAAAATAATCCGCTGAGAACGTCTTTACGCTCTGCTATCCACGTTACAGACTCAACGTGTAGCGGGTGAAGTGCAAATGCCGCTGCAACAAAAAAGCTTCGCCAAAGTGTACCAGTCATTTTTTTGAGCATGGCAAAAAGTAGTACCGTATTTATTATGTGTATGAGCAGGCTCATAAGATGATGCCCCCACGGCTCGGTGCCGAACAATTGACAATCCAGCATATGACTCAGCCACGTCAGTGGATGCCAGTTGCTGGAGTGCTCTGCCGTAAATGCCCAGATAATGCTGTCACGCGTCAGCCCAGCCTTGACGTGTGGATTCTCAGTGACATAGTCATTGTCATCATAATCTACAAAACCGTGATTGAGAACCGGACTAAATGACACAAAAGTTACTAAGATTAGAATAACGTATATCAGAAAGTGCCGACATTGTTGAAATGCCTTGCTCATACTGTGATGTTACCGCCAAACCGGCTATGTGAAAACCCTGAACTGATAATTTCAAAGTTTTTGTTTTTGACTGGATTCATTATGGAACTTATTCTTAATACATAAAAAGCTAAAAAAATGCTGGTAAAAAAACAATGGAACTGATTGATACGCATTGTCATCTGACTTTTCAGGATTTGGCCGGTGATGTCGAGCAGGTTTTACAGCGCAGTAAAGCAGCCTGCGTTACAAGCTGGATAACTGTCGGCACCGATTTACAGGAAAATCTAAAGGCAATCGAGCTTACGCAACAATTTGACAATTTATACGCTGCTGTCGGAATACATCCTCACGACGCCAAACAGGTAACTGCACAGACAATAGGGCAATTAAAAAAGCAGGCTCAAAACCAAAGGGTCGTTGCCATCGGTGAAACAGGCCTGGATTATCATTATGACTTCTCAAAAAGAACCGACCAGAGAAGGGTCTTCGCTCAGCACCTAAAAATCACCGCCGAATTAAATCTTCCCGTAATTATCCACTGCAGAAAGGCATTCGATGAAACAATGGATATTTTAGAGCAATTTGGAGGCGATGTTAAGAAAGTTGTGTTTCATTGTTTCAGTGGTTCAGCCGAGCAGGCAAAAATTGTTCTCGACAGGGGATTTTATATCTCTTTTACCGGCGTAGTTACTTTCAAAAATGCCCGCTTAAAGCAACAGGCTGCTAAAATCGTCCCCCTCGATAGATTAATGCTCGAGACCGACTGTCCCTATATGTCCCCTGAGCCGATGCGAAAGCAGAAGGTAAATGAGCCTGCCCTTATGCTCCACACCGCTAAATTCATAGCTCAATTGAAGGGAATGGATGTGAACACTTTTGCACAAGCCGTAACCGCAGCAAGCAAGACTTTCTTCAACCTGTCTTAAAGCCGTTTTTCCCCGCACAGTACTATGAAATCCGCAACCATCTTGTATTAAAGGTGTAAAGAAGTCCTGTAATTCCCTTGACGAACGCGCCCTAAATAGCGTAAA
Source organism: Planctomycetota bacterium (assembly GCA_020351025.1). GTDB lineage: Bacteria > Planctomycetota > Phycisphaerae > Sedimentisphaerales > Anaerobacaceae. The sequence continues at coordinate 2,058,593 of CP070728.1, read as the reverse complement.
ATTCGTAATGACGCTGTAACAGAGATAAAGTGAATAAGGGGTTTTTCTGTTTAAGCAAAGCCTTTCATCTCCGTAATGCTGAGGATTTCTTCGAAGGATTGAGTGCTTTTAAGGAGAAAAATTATGCGCGGGAAACTGATTCTTTTAATCCCTCTCGTTTTGGCAGTTGGTGCGAGCGTTGCAGTTGCTGTCGATTATATAGTTATCGATGATTTTGACTCGTACACAGATGATGATGCGCTGAGGTCTGTATGGAAAGACTCGCTAACGGGTCACACCGGCGAGGGTGTGGTCTACGTCTGCACGGATTCTAACTTCGCTGTCGATGGTAACTCGATGCGGTTCGAATACTATAACACCTCGAATCCCTTCCATTCTGAGACCAGGAGAAGTTATGCAACCGGCTAGAACTGGGGTTATGCAGGGGCTGGCGTTACGGCGTTAGAGATAGACTTTTTCGGCGATGTGAACAGTGTCCCTGACCCGCCGAGATGCTTCCCAGAGTATGGATCTGTAGCCAATTTCAACGATGATTGCACCGTTGACATCAATGATTTGCGCATCGTTGCAGGAGATTGGTGTAAGAGCGGGCAATGGGCCTACCCGGTGCTACCTGAGACAAACGGTGTGATTCAGTATACCTTTGATGAAGGCAGCGGTACCATTGTCCACAATACCGGCACCTGGGGTGATTCTAACGGCTACGACCTCACCATAGGTATGAGCTGGGACGTAAATGGCGACCCTGTCATGGAGCCGAACAATGACCCTGCTGGGTGAACGACCCCTGTCGTGGCTGGTGCCTGTTCTTCGATGGAGAACTCGGCTTACATCCAGATGTAAATGCCGATGGCGGCGATTACCTCGTAATACCTCCACTTAATCTAAATCCTAACACCGTCTCAATAACGGCTTGGATAAAGCCGGACCCCTGGCTTACTGACCCCCAAAAAGGCACATATGAGCAGAAAGCTACCTTCACCGGAATAGTCCACACCCGAGGTGCCAACACCATAGCCGGCATTACGTATGGAGCCGACCTGGGCTTTACCTACGATGGTTCCTTAACGTACGAGTGGGGCGAAATTTGGTGCTGGTCGTGGCCGTGTTTTGTCTATATCTCCTCTATACCTGACTGGCAGTGGTCTATGGTCGCCCTTGTAGTAGAGCCGGAACAAACACCCTGTATTTTGCTGACTTCAATAACCCTTTCGACTCCAACGATGATGTCCTCCGTATGGCCATCGGTGCACCTGCGGATTCAGAAGAGTTCGATGGCAGGACACTTATCGCCGGCGATGAAATTAGCGACGATAGATTCTTCAGAGGTTGTATGGATGATATCCACATTTACAATTATTCCCTGTCGCCAGCTGAGATTAAGGGTTTGTCTGAAATGGATGGAAAGATATATGTACCATTGAACTCTAAAGCTGATTTGTGTGTGGGTAGAAAAGACCCCTGTGACCCAAACAACCTGTAAACGACCAGATTGACTTCTGTGACTTTTCCAAATTTGCAGATGAATGGCTCGAAACAAAACTCTGGCCCCGGCCTTAAGTCTAAGCTCGTGCGTTAGCACCGTTGTTTGTATGGCGGTTTAGAGCATATTCAGCCTTTTTCAATCATCTTGAGACAATATTCATCCACACATTTGTCTTATTTTACCAGGTGTCCAGTTAAATCAAAAACGGCTTTAACAGTATTAAAAACGGTGTTTCAGCCCTCCGACTTGACTTTTTATCAAATCGGGCTATATTTAAGTAGTTGGCTGCAAAATGATAGTTGATTATCTACTATTGATTTTTATTAACGCCTTATTTGGTCATCATTTATCGATTTGTGAGGGATTCACAGTATTCTATATATGGCAGGGCTGTATAACCAAACTATAGTTAGCCAGGTTCAGCAGGCCAATGACATTGTTGATGTAATAGGCGAACACATCAGCCTGGCGAAAAAGGGAAAGGAAATGGTTGGCCTCTGCCCCTTCCACGAAGACCATCGACCAAGCCTCTATGTTAATAGCGCCAAGCAGATATACAAATGTTTTGCTTGTGGTGCAGGCGGCGATGTCTTCAAGTTCCTGCAGATGAGAGAAAATCTCTCGTTCCCTCAGGCAATAGAAAGATTGGCAGAGAGGGTCGCAATAAAGCTGCCTGCAAGAGCTGCAAAGGACCAGACCACAGAACACCCAGCCGATGTCGACCCCAACGAGCTGGCAAGGGTCAACGAGTGGGCTGCTAAGTACTTCCAGAAAAATCTCACTGATGAAGACAAAGGCAAAAATACCCGGCATTATATCGCTCAACGGAAAATAACCCCGCAGAGTGTAAAAAAATGGCGGCTTGGTTTGGCTGTTGCAAATGGTGATTTGCTAAAGGCCGCAAAAAAAAGAAAAATCCCAACAAAACTCCTCGAACAAGCAGGCTTGATTGTAGCTCAGATGGGAACTAAGACCTTTGGCGATAAATTTGCAAATCGCCTGATGTTCCCTATTACAGATGTCACTGGTAGAGTAATCGCTTTTGGCGGGCGTGCCCTCGATGACAGAGGTGCTAAATACATAAATTCGCCGACGACCGCTTTGTTCGACAAAAGTAATTCACTTTATGGCCTCCAGCAGGCACGACATCACATCGTCTCCACCGGCCTGGCTATCGTTGTTGAAGGTTACACCGACTGCATAATGGCCCATCAGTGCGGATGTGAAAATGTTGTTGCGTCTTTAGGTACAAGTTTCACCGCCGGACATGGTCGTATCCTCCGCCGCTACGCAAAAAAGGTAGTCCTCGTCTTCGATAGTGATACCGCCGGCGTCGAAGCTGCTAACAGAGCCCTCGAGGTTTGTGTCTCCCAGCGTATAGATATCAAGCTTGCTTCGGTGCCGCAGGCAAAGGACCCCTGTGATTTTCTTCTCACAGATGGCAAAGAGCCCTTCGACCAATTGGTAGAAGATGCTGTTGATGTCTTCCGGTTCAAGTGGAACCGACTTATAGAAGCTTTCGGAACTGAACGTACGCTTGTCGACAACAAAGCTGCTATCGAAGAGTTTTTGCAAACAGTAGCTGCAGCAGTCTGGTCGGGTAAGCTGCCGGCCATTGATAGGGGCTTGATTGTTAACCGCCTTTCAAAGATTATCGCTACAGATGCCAAGGAAATAAATGCCGAGTTGGCCAAAAGAATCAAAACTGCTGCAAGAGTTGCAAGTTATCCGGATACAATCCTGACGAAAAATCAAAAGGTCCAAAGCTTAGATTTAGGCAGCGGTTTTTTCGCCGAAGCTCAACGGGAGATTTTAGAAGTGCTGCTAAATGAACCAAAGCTGTTTGAAATTGTAAAACCAAATATTACTGCTGAGCTTTTTGAGGTTCCGATATTGAAACAAATTGCAACGATACTCTTTAAAATGCTAAATCGCAACCCTGATGTTCGCCTCGCTGATATATTGGCTGCGGCAGAATCGGTAGAGGAAGGAAGTGTCATTGTGGACTTAGCCCACGCTGGTGAACAAAAAGCTAATTTCAAGTCACGCCTGACCGGAGCCTTGGATGCAGTAAAGCGCTATCAGGCACAAGAGAGAAAAAGCCGGATAAAAGCAACCGAAGACCAAACCAAATTTCTGCGCCGTGTCAGTGAAAATACTGAAAAGGAAAACCCACATAGCCTTGGAATGGTGTAGTGAACAATAGCTCTAGAATAGTAGTAAAATTGAGTGTATAAAACAACGTGTAACAATTGGGTCGGCATTAACGGTAGTTTTTTCAGTTCTGAATTATTAGGGCTTAATTTTATAAATCATATGTAAGGGTGCCAATTGTGGCAAAGAAAAGGATAAGAGCGAATAAACCAAATGTCTTCGATGAAACAGGGCTCGATGGTGAGCCCTCAACTCCCACCAGCCCGGACAGAATCAAAGGTGCCGAGCGGCAGATAAAGGCAATTGCCGAAAAGGGCAAGAGAAAAGGATACCTTACCTACGAGGAGATGAATGAAGACCTTTCCGACGAAGCCATTACTCCTGCCCATCTGGATAAGTTGTTAGAAACGCTCGATGAGATGGGAGTTAGTCTCCTCGATGAAGCTGATGTAGAAAAGCAGGCTGAAGCAGAGTTTGGCCCGACAGAAGGTGAGCAAGAGGTTACCAAGGATGAACAGCTCAAGGAGGATGAGCTGCTCGAAAAACAACTCGTCGGCGCGGAAGTTATTCGGCGCATTGATGACCCTATCAGAACATATCTAACCCAGATGGGAGAGATTTCACTCCTGACGAGGGAGCAGGAAATCTCCCTTGCCCGCAAGATAGAGCTCACCCGTAAGGGCTTTAGGAGAAAAATGCTCCAGAGTGATTATTGCGCCAGAGCCGCCCTGGAAGTCCTTCAACAAGTCCACGAGGGTACTTTAAGCTTTGACAGAACGATGAAGATTAGCACCACCGAAAACCTTGTAAGAGGTGTGATAAAAAGGCGACTACCAGGCAACATTAAGACGGTGAACGAGCTGCTAAAGGCTAACGAGCGTTTGTTTAGGAAATCCCTCTCTGGCGACGGCAGCAAGGCTCTTGAAAAGGTGGATTTGAGACGGATGCATAGAAACAAGCGCAAAGTTGCAACGCTGCTGGAGGAACTCAGCCTCCGCACGAGCAGAATTCAGCCGATGAAAAATAAACTGCATGGTATCAACCATAAGATGCACCAGCTGGAGCAGATTATCGCACGTGGCGTCACTGATGATATAACCAGCGAAGATATTGAGGCGGTAAAGCAGGAATTGTCCGGCCTGCAAGAGCTCGTGATGGAAACCCCAAGACAGCTCGATAAGAGACTCCGCGCTATCGATAGGGTCTTTAACCAGTACGAGCAAACAAAACGGACGCTCTCCAGCGCAAACCTCAGACTTGTGGTTTCTATCGCCAAGAAATATCGAAACCGCGGTTTGAGCTTCCTCGATATAATCCAGGAGGGAAATACCGGCCTGATGCGTGCCGTCGATAAATACGAATACCGCAGGGGCTACAAATTCAGCACTTATGCCACTTGGTGGATTCGTCAGGCAATTACCAGAGCAATTGCCGACCACGCGCGAACGATTCGCATCCCTGTACATATGATAGAGACCATGAGCCGCCTGAGAACCGCAAGCAAAACGTTGCACCAGAGTCTCGGAAGGGAGCCTACTATCGAAGAAATCGCCAAGGAAGCTGAGATGAGCGTGGACGAAGCCGCCAGGGTTGTCAAGATGTCCAAGCATCCCATCAGTCTTGATAAGCCAATAGGCGAGAGCGAAGATAGCTATTTCGGTGATTTTATTGAAGATGAAGGTATCGATTCACCTGTATCCTCCGCCACACAGGAAATGCTCAAGGAAAGAATCGATTCTATCTTAAAAACACTTTCATATCGAGAACGCGAGATTATCAAACTGCGATATGGAATTGGTGATGGCTATACCTATACGCTCGAGGAGGTCGGCAGAATCTTCAAGGTAACCCGAGAGCGCGTCAGACAGGTCGAGGCAAAGGCCATACGCAAGCTCCAGCACCCCGTAAGAGCACGAAAGCTCGAAGGTTTCCTCGACCACAAATCAGCTTAACCAGTGCACAACCTACTTGTGCTCTTGTGCTCTTTTGTGAAAGTTTAGAGCGGCAAATTCCCCGTGGTACTTTTTCGCCGCCATATCATATGCATTCACCGCCTCCCTCTCATCATTGAAATACCCAATATGCTTTCTTTTCCGGTTAAACCATATTTCCACCCGCTATTTCTTTAACTGCTTATTCCACCACACACCCTTGTATCTCGACCTGCTCTTTCTCTTTCTGCTGTTCCAGGCGTTCTCAGCCACTGTCGCCACGTGCAGATTTGCCTTGCGATTATCCAGCCCGTTATGATTGATATGGTCACATACCATCCCTTCCGGCACACTGATTATCTCACGGTGCACCCGCACACTTCCCCACTTCTTACCCTTACCTCGTTTGACACCTCGCTCTGCGTAATATCTGCCGCCCCTGCCGCAAACCCGCCATTTATATTTGCTAAGCTGTGCGTAATCTTCTGGGTCCACTATGGCGCATTTATCCTGCGTAAGAGCTATCCGCCGAAAAGGATATCCGTAGCTAAGTCGTCGATACAATAGCAGGACAAATACAATAGGCCTTTCTAACCACCCCGGAATGTCAATAACAACTTTGATATTTTTCCCCCTTTCTTATCCCAGCATGTCACTGACACGTGTCCCCGTGTAGCCTGTGCCCGCGAAGGCAGGTACCGCGTCTCCATCGCTCTTTACGCCATCCGCTAATCCCTATCCGCTATTTAAATGGTTGGTAAAATTTGAACGTTGGGCAGGGTTATTTAATTTTATTTTTATTTGACACGAGCGAGCCTTTCTGGTATTCTGCTGGCTCATGGGGTATATTCTTTCGCCTCTCAGGAATATTCTCTGAAAAAAATGTGAGAGACAAAGGTTAATTTATGGCCGTTTACAGGGCCAAAGGAGACAAGTAGTGAGTACAGGTACAGTAAAATGGTTTAACGAAAGCAAAGGATATGGATTTATAGCTCCTGATGACGGTGAGGATGATTTGTTCGTCCATCACTCGGAAATCAAGACGACTGGCTATGCCAGTCTTCACGAAGGCCAGAAGGTTCAGTTTACTGTCGGGCAGGGCAAAAAAGGCCCCTGTGCGACCGATGTAATCCCCAGCTAACACAAGGCAATTGTCGTGAAAACTCAAGGCCCCGCCGAGATGCGGGGCCTTTTTTATTTTAATGATTAACCCGCCAGATAATTACAATCAGCCGCTGAAAAGATTAGTTAGACGACCTTTTCTTATCTGCGAAATGAATGGCGACATACGGGATTAGGAAAACAAGGACGATGAATGACTTAACAAGGGCCATGCCATAGTAATTCATAAGAGCAAAATCGTGCATGCTGATATCAAAGAACTTGCTATGAACGGTGTATATCCAGTCGGCCATTATTACATACATCAGAAACCATAAGAGCAATAAAGCCCAGCCGTATAAAAAACACCGAATCAAAATACGTTTCGTTAAATCAACATCCATTTTTCGCCCTTTCAAATAAAATCAATCACTAAAATTTTATGCTAATGGTTGGTAGAATTTCTTTGGTTTTGGGCCGAGGGTGTTGGTCAGTGTGCCGAGTCTTTGGATGGAGCATTCTATGCAGTCGCCCGGTTGGAGAAATTTTCCGCTAGCTATAGCAACGCCTGCCGGTGTGCCGGTGGCAATAATATCTCCCGGCTCAAGGGTCATTAGATAGCTTAAAAATGAGACGATATCTGCAACAGGGTAAATCATCTGGCTTGTGTTGGCCTTTTGTCGGACCTGGCCATTGATGTTGAGTGACATTTCGAGATTCTGGGGGTCTGCGATTTCATCGGGAGTTAGAAGATATGGCCCCATCGGTAAAAAGCCATCCGCCCATTTTCCGTTTAACCAGTCGTAGAATTCGTCCCACGGCCTCTCGGCCCTTCCTTTAGCGAAGGTTAAGCTTCGAGCAGATATATCGTTGCAAATTGTATAGCCTCCGACGTAATCAAGAGCTTCATCAGGTTTTATACATTTAGCCTTTTTGCTGATTATCACGGCGAGTTCAATTTCGTAATCGATTTTGTTACTGTATGCCGGCCAGGGAATTTCGTCATCGGGGCCTATTACAACAGTTGCGGGCATAAGGAACGGCCTTGGCACCGTCGTATGCCTCGGAGAATCAGATAGACCCAGTGTTAGGCCGGCTTCGGCGATATGTTCTGAGTAGTTGCCGGCAAGTGCGAGGACTTTAGGCGGGCGGGGGATAGGCGCAAGCAATTTGACCTCATCTTTGGGTGTTAGGATTTGTGTTGATTGGCTCATTTCAGCAAGTTTTGCAAGGCACGACTCGCTGCGATTGAGGATTTCTTTTATGCTTCGAGGCGGTTTACCCCACTGCCAGGCCCCTGGTATGTCAATTATCCCCCTATCTGTCAATATTCCGCAGGAAATTGTCTTGTCCTTGGAGAATGTGACTAATTTCATCGCCTCGCCTTTCTAATTTTGTTGGAATATCCGTCTGCTAATGTAGCAAAATTACCTTGAATTTACAGCGGAAAAATCTTCTAATGTCATTGAAACGCGGCAAATGTGAGCTGTAACGCAGCTATGAATTGAACAGTGCAAGCACAAGACTTGTGCACTTATGCCTTATGACTTACGCACTTATTGTTGGGGATTTTAAAGATGGCTATAAAGGATATTTGGTCGAGGACAAGTAACTGGGTGCGGGCACACAAGCCTTCAAGTCTTAAAAGTTATCAGCTGCAGGTAGATGATGATGGCCTCATCAGCACAGATGGCGAGCCAACGGAAACAACTGCTGACGATAAGGACGCCCAGAGCAATCGAGTCATGGTCAAGGCTGTTCAGCCGGCGGACAAAGCGCAATCGCTTGAGAAGCTGCAGGCTGGTTTCGATAAGCTCATTGAGCAGTTGCAGGGTATCAACGAGCATTTGAACAGCCAGCTTGCTCAGAATGAAGATTTGATGAGCCGAATGGAACAGTTGCCGAGATTGCTGGAGAGCTTTCCATCTGTTGTGGAGAATCAAAAGCAGTTGACCGAGCAGCTGATGGAGCAGTTAAAAGCAGCAGCTACCAAGCAGCAGCAGTTTATGGATACGGTTGAAAAAATTCCGAATGAGACCGCCAAGCAAACTGATGCTCTGGTTGATATCGACCATCAGCTCGCCGCTGCGGCCGATATCGATGTGCAAATGGCACAGACTTTTAACAAATTTACCGAGACATTAGACAAGCTGAACCAGAGCACTATCGGCCAGACCGATGGTATTATGCAGATGAGCAAGACCTTTGCTGCCAGTGACAGGTATCTTAAATACATTTTGTCGAGGCAGCGCAAGAGCTTTATGTGGGTATTTACGATAGCTATGGGTGTGTGCCTTTTAGCGATCTTGATACTAACGGTTGTTATTATTTATCTGAGGCAGTAAGAGCTGTTGAAAAGGGAACTTAGGGAGAAAAGCTTCTAACGATAGTAAAAAATTTTATTTTTTTGCTTGAAGGCAATTCCGTGCTGTGATAGAAGGCAAATAGAATGTTCTTTGAAAAGTATATAGCCTAACTGCAGGTCCCAAGGCATTGTGTTGCTATGGGATAGTCAAACGGGAACGCGGTTTTAAAGTCCGCGACGGTCGCGCCGCTGTGAGCGTCTGTTCCGAGAAAGCTTGGAAATCCGAGAGACATAGTATGGGCTTCCAAACACAAGGAGGGGAGTTTGGGAGCCACTCTCCACTGTTCGCAATAGGCTTTTGATTTTGCAATGTGATGCAAAATAAGGCTCGGCGGATGGGAAGGAGTCTTGAGGTAAGACGCAAGTCAGAAAACCTGCCTGTGGTTGGTTGGCATATAGCGGGTCCCATTTTGCTGGTAGCCAAGCGCCCAAAAGATGTGCGTTTTGGTTGTGGGAAAAAGTAGCAAGATGGGAGCTGAGGTGTTCTCGCGATTAGGGACAGAGTGCGACTATCCAGCTTGAGAAGACCGCTGTGATTGCTTCGCAATTGCTGGGTTGGAGTGTGGAGATGTTGGTGATTTAGGCCGCCGTTCCTTTCGCGGGAATGGCGGTCTTTTTTATTGTTTTGTCTTAGAGCCCTCACAAGAGGGGCCGAACAGCGCGAAAGGAGGCCAAAGAAACTGAAAGCTTAAAACTAAAAATTCAAAATTGTGGAGTTCTATTCTGTTTATTCGTTATTTTTTTACTTTGTGTCTTAAGGTTTTTTGGTGTGTCGTGAGCGAGGGAGAAAGAAGGGTAAGATTTGAAAAAGGGAGTTTTGATATTTCGGATTGAGAGGAGACGGAATTATGGCTTCGGGGAGAGTGATGCATTTGGTTTTTACTATCATTTTTTTTGCGATGGCAGCTTCAGCGTGTGCTGCAATAGTGAGTGATTTTGAGGATTTGTCGCTTGGGCCAGAGTCTTACTGGAATGGTTCAGATGAGTCGGGCGGTTTCCAAAGCGGCAGCGCCTACTATCACAATAATTATGATTCCACGTTTGGTTCGTGGGACGGTTTTGCTTACTCGAATATAACGGACACGACAACAAGCGGGATGGATAGTCAATATAATGCTATAGTCGGCGCTGGTCAGGGCGGTTCGAGTAATTATGCCATTGGCTATGTCGGCTGGGCCGAGCCGCCTACTGTTACGCTGGATACGGCGGGCGCTCTCGATAGTTTATACGTCACGAACAATAACTATGCGTATTATTCGATGCTTTACGGAGATGCCTACGCTAAGAAGTTTGGCGGTGCGAGTGGAGATGACGAGGACTGGTTTTTAGTGACGATTACGGGCAAAGATGTCGGTGGTGATGTTACCGATAGTGTTGTTTTTTATCTGGCTGATTACCGCTTTGCGGACAACGAGCTCGATTACATTGTAGATACATGGCAGAGTATTGATTTGACATCGCTGGGTGTGGTTAAGAGTTTGGAGTTTACACTGTCCTCGAGCGATGTTGGTGAATTTGGTATGAATACACCGGCGTATTTTGCGGCGGATACGGTTGTACCTGAGCCTGCTACTTTGTTAATGTTGGGCTTAGGTGGCCTGTTTCTGAGAGGCAGGAAGACCGCAAGAGTCGCTGCTATTTGATATGAATTTTTATCTTAGACGCTTCGGTGCGTTTGCAACCATTGGGGCGCTTATAAGAGGGGAGAATGGTGGTGGCTGGGAAAGAAAGGTTAATAGTTTATCTGGTTTTTACGGTTTGTATTAACATGCGGTCGGTTAGCATGGCTGGGCCTTATACAGAAGCGGGAGTTAACGGATATATCGGAGACCATTGGCGTCACGCTGACCCGTGTGACGCGAATGCGATAGTGAATCCGATATTTCAGGGCTGGGCGATAGGCGTAGTCAGCTATAGTCCTGCACCCGGAGTAGACAGCCAATGGTCAGACCCGAACAAGGCCTTAGGTCCAGCTATGGGAGATTATACTGATATTGTCAGCCTGGGTGATTTGGACGTTAATGCCATAAACGATGGCTGCGAGCCGGGATGGATAACTTTATCGTTTAGCGAGACGATTCGTGACAGAGCAGGCTATGATTTTGCCATTTTCGAGAATGGTTTTATTAGCGATTATGACACATCCGGCGGCTCGGTTGCAGGTGAAATGTTTGCGGAGTTGGGATATGTGGAAGTGTCTTCGGACGGCAGTAATTTTGTGAGGTTTCCGGCAGTATCATTGACGCCAGGGCCTGTTGGTTCATATGGGACTCTTGAGATTAGCGATGTTTTCAGGCTTGTTGGCAAACACCCTAATGCCGCAGGTGTGTGTACCGGTACGCTGTTTGATTTGGGTGACATTGCCGATGACCCGTGTGTTGTCTCAGGAGTAGTCGATATCAACAATATAAATTACGTTAGGATAGTTGATATACCCGGCAGCGGTGATTTTAAAGATGAAGCTGTTAAGCATATTGACCCTAATAGCTGGCCAAGTTGGGATAACTTTGATGTTAACCACCCGATATATGACGCCTGGATGACATTCGGTTCGGGCGGTCTTGATTTAGAGGCTGTAGGTGTTCTCCGAGAGCAAAAATATTCTGCGGATATCAATCTGGATGGTGTAGTTGATATGTTTGATTTTGCGCTGTTTGGGTCAGCATGGCGGAATCATTTTGGCAGCGGTGATTGGATAAGCAGGAGTGATTTGGCGGAACCGAGGGATTTAGTGATTGATGAATTTGACCTTTGTGAGTTTACTAAGCAATGGCTTGGTAAAGAAAGCTGGCGTAATTGAAATATTTTTGCGGGTATTTTATGGATGCTAAAAAGTCAAAAGCATTTAGTATGGTTGAACTTCTCGTAGTAATTTCCACGATTGGTTTGCTTATGGCGGTATCGGTGCCTGCTTTGGTTACAGCGAGGTCGGGAGCCCAAATTGCGGTTTGCAGGTCAAATCTTCGTCAGCTTGTCTTGGCGAATATGGGGTATAGTGACGAGCATGATGGTTTTTGTGTTCCTGCTGCGAGCGATATATGGGACGGCGCTGGGGGTTACGAACGCTGGCATGGTGTAAGGGACGACAAAGACGAAGCTTTTGACCCGTGCAGAGGTCCACTGGCTGGTTATTTAGCTGGTGGGCAGGTCAAGGAATGCCCGGCGAAGGTAAAATTTACGAGGGGCCAAAAATGGAAGGACAGCTTTGAGAAAGGCTGTGGTGGTTACGGCTATAATATGACATATCTTGGTAGTTGTCTTTGGCTGAGTGGGCTTGATTTTAAGGACAGGTACGGCAGAACAGCTCGTATTACTACGATATCGAAACCTTATGAGACACTGATGTTTGCCGACACGGGTTTTAATCAGGATGATAAACTCATAGAATATTCATTCGCTGAGCCGTATTTTTGGGTATATGATGGTCGAGTGATGGGATTTCACCCCCTTCCGAGCATTCATTTTCGCCACCGCGGAGGCGTAAATATTGGCTGGTCTGATGGACATTGCAGTTGGCGTGAGAAGGCCGACTGCGAGGGAACAAAGGCGTACGATGAGGGTTTCGACCGGATGGATTTGGGGTGGTTTGAGCCGCTGGATAACTCACTTTTTGATTTAGACTAACGAGGGATGGCTAAGCGGGAGAAAGTGTTGGTTGCGTGGAGTGGAGGTAAAGACAGTGTTTTAGCACTTGATGAGCTTCAGGGGATGGGGGAATATGAGGTGGCAGCTTTATTAACGACTGTAGTGCAGGACTATGACAGAGTGAGTATGCACGGAGTTCATCGTGTTTTGATTGAGCGGCAGGCGGAGTCGCTCGGATTATTTCTTGAGAAGGTGTTCATTTCAAAGGGTGCAACTGATGAGGAATATGAATCGAGGATGCGAGAGGTACTGGAAAAGTATCAGAGAGTAGGGGTTTCATCGGTAGTTTTCGGAGATATTTTTTTAGAGGATGTAAGGAAATACCGAGAGGAGAATCTGTCGAAGATTGACATGAAGGGGGTATTTCCTATATGGGGGACTGATACGAGTGAAGCTGTCGATAAATTTATAGAACTGGGGTACAGGGCGGTTGTTACAAGCGTTGACTGTAATGTGCTTGACAGGAAATTTGCCGGCAGGAGCTTTGATGAGCGGTTTTTATCAGAACTTCCTGCTGGTGTTGACCGGTGTGGTGAGAATGGGGAATTTCATTCGTTTGTGTATGATGGGCCTATGTTCGACAAGAGGGTATTACATAAGAAGGGTGAAATTGTTTTTAGGGAGAAGCGTTTTTGTTATTGCGACCTGATAGCAGTTGAAAATTGATATTTATCTTACGTGATAAACTTCATAAAATCAGGGGTGTGGATTCGCGGAAGCTTAAAGAGTTAACTGGAATTGGTTTTCAGGGGTTGAAGCAGCTTCTGTGGCCTGCGGTTTGTATCAATTGCGGAGCGAGTATTAGTGAGGAAGACAATTTATGTAACCATTGCTGGGATGAACTTCTAAGTTGTACCGGGGGTGATTATTGCCGGCGGTGCGGGAGAGATGTTAGTAGATTCGGTTTGCTTGAAGGGGCATGTCCGGATTGTCAGGGGAAGGAGATTTATTTTGACGGGATAGGACGAAGCGGAGTTTATAAGGATGCGCTACAAAGAATGATACTTTCCTTTAAGAGAGGCGGGACGGAGTTGGATAAAGTTCTGGGACATTTGGCAAATTCAGCATTTGAGGGGAGCGGTTTTATAAATGAAATAGAGATTTTTGTTCCTGTTCCACTTCACTGGTCGAGGCGGTTATTGCGCGGTTATAATCAGTCACTGATTGTTGCTAAGAAGTTAAAGCATTCGGCAGGTAAGATAAATACGGAGCTTGTTAGGATTCGGAGGACGAAATCGCAGCCTTTAATGGCAAGTGCTGCAGCACGAGCGAGGAATGTTAAGGGTGCTTTTGGTGTACGGAGGGGACATAAGTTAGCTGGCAGAAATATTTGTCTTGTAGATGATATAAAGACGACCGGTGCGACGTTGAATGAGTGTGCAAAGACATTGAAACAGGCCGGTGCTTCGAAAGTCTTTGCATTAGTTCTGGCTGTTGCCGGTCAAGATGTCAGGTAATTGAGGTTGTAGGTTGGTTTTGCTGTTACTGGAGATTAGAAGGGAGAGAAACTTCCTATTTTGTGAAGGGGGTGGGGTCGTTTTCCTGACGGTAACGGTCCTTCTTTTCCGTTATCATCAAGTCTTTGGAGTAGAGAAACTTTAGCAGATTGCGGCGGAGAATTTTAGGCGCTACTTTATTTACCAAATTTGCCTTTAAAGGACTATAATTTTTCGTATTTTATGATGGCACGGTATATGCCGTTGATTCGTTTGCCGTCAATGATTATCGGCGAGTACTTTTCGTTTCGCGGCTGGAGCCGAACTTGATTGTCGGGTTCGAAGAAGACTCTTTTAAATGTTGTTTCGTGTGGTGTTGCAAGGCGAATAAAACAGTCGTCTCCATTGTGGACCTCAGCTGCTGGTGAGAAGACGACGATATCGCCCTCGCAGAATTTTGGCTCCATAGAATCACCGACGACACGGACGGCGAAGGTATTGGGGTCGTGGAGGTCGGGACACCTGACGTAATCGTCAGCTACGCCGACAGGATAGTCGAGGTCATTGAAATCGGCAGGATAGCCGGCTGCGACTTTGTTTATGACAGGCACGAGACGACCGGCCGATAAGGGCAGGCTGTCGCTTTCGGTATCCAATTTGCTTTCGGCCAGGAGTTTATCGAGCCTGCCTTTACCTGTTTTTTTGTGAATTAGGTTTTTTATAAGCTGTCGTAATTTTTGCTTTTCGGCCTCAGTAGATTCGTATTTCTGGCGGATGTCGGGTGGAATCTGTTCCATATGAGCGATGTGTAGAAGCAGGCCGGGCTCAAATTTAAGTGCCTTTTCAAGCTTTGTCAGCAGCTGGTCGCTGGGTGGGTTTTTGACCTTGCCGGTTTCGATGGTGGATAGATAGGGTTTGGAGAAGCCGATGCTTCTGCTGACCTCGTCAAGCGTTAGATTTAACTGCTCACGCTTTTTTCTTATTATTTGGCCTAAGGACATAGGACGAATTATAGCGGTGTTTTGAGCAAATGCAAGCAAAAGTTAGATAAATATTTAACGAAATTCACTTTGTTTGCTTGTATTTAACTTCTTTAAGCTGGTAATTGATAGTGCCGAGGCCGATACGCTGGGCATGTTCGAGCTGGTATTGTGGCTTTATCTTTTCGTACTTGACCAGTTGAGGCAGTTTTTTCCCGGCTTTCTCTTCGACCAAATCAATAGCTGCTTTATCTACGGCCACCGGGTCTGTCGATGCAACAATGCCGATATCATCGACGACTGTTGGCATGTCAGGCGTGTCAAAACAGTCGCAGTCTTTTGTGATGGAGATGAGGTAATTAAAAAATGAGGCTTTATGCGTTTTTCCTTTGAGTACGCCGAGGGCGTGTTCTGCCATGCTTTTTTGTAGTGTTTCGTCCTCCTCGCCCCAGTTGTATTGTACGACGGAGAATCTGCAGACGGCCAAACATTCTGCACAGCTAATGCATTTTTCCTGGTTGATGTGAGCTTTGACATCATCGATGGTAATAGCATCGGCGGGGCAGTGCTTAAAACATTCGCCACAGCGTTTGCAATTGTCGCCAATGGTAAGTGTGAGGGCAGCGTGCTGGAGCATTTTTCCTTTCTGGCTTGCGCAGCCCATGCCGAGCGTTTTTAATGTGGCCGCTGCGCAGGTAGCCATATGGCCGGTGAAGTGAGCTATCGAGAGGATAGACTGGCATTTTGCGATACCATAGGCTATGAAAACTTCTTTGTTAATCTGGCCGTTGACCTGCACTGCTGCCTCAGCGGTCCCGTTAATTCCATCGGGGACAATGAATGGTATTCCTAAGGTTTCTAAAGAGAAGCCGTGCTCGGCGGCGGTAATATGATGGTCGATAGCGTTGTGCCTTAGGCCTGAATATAACGCATTCGTGTCGGTCAAGAACGGTTTTGTTTTTAGTGAGAGCAGTTTTTCGACAAGACCTTTAATATAAGGGGCCTTTATATATGTGGTGTTACCTGCTTCTCCGACGTGGACCTTAACAGCAGTGAAATCATTTTCAGTGAAGCAGTTTTCAAATCCGGCGGCATTAAATAATTTAACGGCTTTGTCGGAGAGCAATTGCTCGCCGTCGCTTACTGATGCTTTGATGAAATATACTTTCGAACTCATATTTTACTTTCGTCGTTAGAATGTGTTTTTTAGAAGGATCGGTCATATCTTCGCAGGGCGATAAAGAGGATACGTTCAATAAGCTCCTCATAAGAGATACCAGCCTTTTCGGCCGCTTCTGCTACATCTTCCCCATAAGCGATATCGGGGTTGGGATTAGCTTCGAGAATTACAAGCTTATTTTCTGGCGTAAGTCTGAGGTCTATTCGGCCGTAGTCCCTAATCTGCAGAACGCGATAAACCCTTTTGCAGGTACGCTCGATGTTCCTAAGTATTGATGGTTCAAGCTTGGCGAACCCGAATTCAATATTCCATTTCTTGCGAAATTCTTCGTTCCATTTTACGCGGTAGGTGGCAAGTTGTGGGCCTTCATTTGTGTTAAAGTCGAACAGACATTCGCGGATTGGAAAGACAACCAGTCTTTTGTTGCCGAGGATACTGATGTAAAGTTCTCGTCCTTCGATGTATTCTTCGGCAATGGCAGCTTGTTGCCATCGTTCGTGGACAAATTTGGCTCGGTCTCTCAGGGCAGTTTCATTTGCAACAAGTGAAGCGTTTGAGATGCCTTCAGAGCTGTCTTCGAATGCGGGTTTGACCACGAGGGGATAGCGGAGTTTTTTGGGGATAACGACTAAATGGTCACGTGGTAGGTAGATGAAGCCCGGGACGCGAATTTTGTGCAGAGATAGCAGTTGTTTGCAGAGACGCTTGTCGCGACACAGCATCAGACCTGTGGGACCGGAGCCGGTGAAAGGTATGTCTGTTAATTCAAGGAGCGCAGTAATATTTTTGTCCATCTGCCGGTCGCCAGCGAATTGCTCGGTCAGATTGAAAACGATATCAGGCTTTAGTTCTTTGAGTGAGTTTATGATTGTTCCGATGTCGTTTGCTGCACCGAGGACTGATACCTTGTGCTGTAATGTGCGTAAAGAACCGATGACGTGGTGTTCAGTGGTGGGGACTTTTGGAGCGGCCTTGAACTCAGGGTCGTTTGAAGGTATGGCCGTTGTATCGACCAGAACAGTGATATTTAATCGGCGCTTCATTAACGTTTATCCTTTGTAATCCTCAGCGTATTACTTGCAATAGCGGTGAGCAGAGCCGTTACCCCTATGACATTTTCCGGCTCGGTGGTTCTGGCGTACAGCTCAAGTGCATCACATCGCTGAATGAATTTATTCACGAGCTGATGGATGTCGAACTTTCGGTGTCCGGTCCACCTTGAGAGATTGTCAATAATCTGACGCCGGTGACGGCGCAGGAGCTTTGAGGCTTTAAAAGGTGAATCGCTATGCCTTGTGGTGAAGAGGTTTTTTAGGCTGTCGTCATAGAATCCTTGGAATTCACTTCCAAGAACTCTTCGTTTGCGTTGATAGTGTGCGGCGAGGGTTGAAGTCATTCGCGAGGCTGACCATGGAGGTGTCTGTCGAGCGGTAGCGAGCGGCTTTTGGTTTCGGATTTTGCTCATTAGCTGGTCAACATAGAGGAGTTTTTTGATAACCGGCCAACCGCGGTACTTTTGTTCCCACTTGCTATCCGGAGTAAGCCAGACGGCGAACGTTTCGGCAAAGTCTTCATCCGGATGGGCCTGTGCATAATTGCCATCTAAGTGAATGACAAAGCGTCTGGAGTATGGCTGGAAGTAATAAGAGTCCGAATACCTTGCAGAGAAAGGTCCGAACAGCTCTCGCCATCGTGTTCTTCTGTAGAGCTGGTATGCGTAGTTCAAGGCATGACCGCATTCGTGACGGAGGAGTTTCATAAACGATTTTTCGCTTCCACCTTCAACATCAAGCATTATTTTCTGCTCGATGTTCTTGAGACGTGGATGTGCCAGACAAAAAGGGATGCCTATAATTGGAAGTTTGTCAGGGCAGAGCCACTCGTCGGAGAGATAACATGGCGGGTGAAAGGAAATACCCTTGCTATCTAGTTCATCGTAAATCCTTTGTATAAGTGGCTCGAGGGCCGAGCCTTGGATCTGTACGTTTAGGTCTCGAATCCTCATTTGCAGAATTTCTTCGTCGGGCAGCTGCTGCCAATTTTTTGGTTTATGCGTTTTTGCCATAGCTGTTTTCCCGGCTCATACTGTTTGGAACAAGCGGTCAGCGAGCAAATTTCAAGTCAGCTACGACCGTACACTGTTCGAATGCGCACTGTAATATCATCTATAGCATATACAAGGGCTCTTGACAAGTGTGCTTTTGAGAGATAACTGTGCCGGGTTTTTTTGAAAGGTACCTGGTGTTTTGGTTGTCTGGGCCAGCGAAGTTCGGCGCTCTGGTGAGATATAGCAGAGCAGAGATTTGCGTGAGCTGCTTAGAGGAGCAGGTGCTCAAGGAGTATTTTTACACTCAGTATGATGAGGATCAGGCCGCCGGCGGCTTCTATTTTGCTTTCGAAAAAGTGCCCGACCTTCTTGCCAATAAAAACGCCGAGATATGAGAGCGTGAAAGTTACCAGGCCAATGATTACCACAGCGATTGCGATTGAGACTTCCAGAAATGAGAGCGTTATGCCCACGACCAGGGCATCAATACTGGTAGCAACAGAGAGAATTAGTAAAATAAAAATATTCGATGGATTAAAGTTTTGTTTGGCAGGTGCGATTTTGAATGATTCGTAAATCATTTTGACGCCCACCGAACTTAAGAGGCCAAAGGCTATCCAGTGGTCATAGTTTGCCAGATGTTGTTTTACACTCATACCTGCAAGAGACCCCAATAGGGGCATAAATGCCTGAAAGCTTCCGAAGAAAAGGGCTATTCGAAAGATGTGCTTTATTTTTAACTGTTTATAGACTGAGCCGCTGACGATAGAGACGGCAAAGGCGTCCATTGCGAGGCCTACAGATATAATTATTATTGTGATTAAACCCATAACTGCTTTACGTTTCTTCTGCTGCTGTTTATCTTTTATTATTCCATCTTTTGTTGGAATACCGGTAATTTTGCCCCTGCTGGGTTCAATTTCATTTTCTTTCCGTAAAAAGGTAGTTGAATGTGTGAGATTCAAATTTACCTTTTATTTCAACTGTCCGCTGGTCGATTATCTCGAAGTGCGTCTCAAATAATTCCCTCAATTCATCTTCGCTGGAGAAGTATAAAAGAGTGCCCAACTGTGTTTTCCTGTATTTGCCCGAGCCTCCGAAACCCCTATCCTTTTCACTCAAAGATGCGGATAGATATTTACATCTCGGGTTAAGTATCCGATGGACGTTTGCAAGGTATTTTGGCCTTTGCCGGGGGAATATATGGTGCAACAGGCCCCAATCGTAGGCGAAGTCCCAGGTTTGATTGATTTTACCGAGGTCATCCACAACATCTGCTGCGAAGAAGTTACACTTCACTCCTTTTTTCTGTGCGTTTTCTTTGGCTATCTTTATGGCTGTCGGCGCACAATCCATTCCCGTCATCTCGAATCCTCTGGTTGCAAGATAAATGGCGTAATTACCGCTACCACAGCCCAAATCAATAGTTTTGCACGGCTGCACTTTCCTGCCGTCGACCAATTCGACCAGAAGCTGTGGGGGAGTTTCTATGTTCCAGGGAATGTCCTCAAGCGGTATATTTTTGTAAATTTCATTTGTTTGAATTTGGTTTTGTCTGCTCATGGGGAAGTTCCTTTTAAGCATCCCTAAAGCCTCCCGTTATAATGAGGATTGTTCTTGACCCGCTCGTAGGGGGATGCGGACGCTTATTAAAGTTTGCAGCACGTTTTCGATAGTCTTCATCTGTTGTTTCCAAGTTTTGAAATGTATTTTTTGCTTTTTTAAGCTACGGTTAAATGTTAAACGGTATGAATACTAATTTGGAGATGTAGAAAATTCAATGGGAAAATTTGCCATCAGTAAGTTAAGGACAGTTTGTAATGGCTAAGTGCTCTTGATAAAAGAGCTGACTGCTTCAGCGAGTAGTTCTGATTTTTGGGAGCCGATAAGCAGTCGTTTACCGTTTTTCAAGACGAGTTGGACACCTTTGTTTCCGCTTACATTATACGCCCTGCCGCTGCGGAAGCCACATCTAATTCCCCAGCCTCCATATTCGCGTATCGGTTTATATGTCCGGGCAAAACATTCGCTTATATCGTCAGCAGTAAACTTTTTATAATGGATGTGAAATGGGAAAAAACGGACATACAAACCATCACTGTGGACTTTTGTTTGCATTTTCAAGAGCAGAAAAAGTGTGGCGATTGCCATGGGAAGTAAGATGCCACAGATAATGAGTGAAGCAATTGAAAAAGGTTTGGGTAAGTTCTGCTGGGAAAGCATCTTGTGTAGAGCAAAAAAATCAATTACTACGGCGAATCCCATCGAAAAAGCAACGGCCAGACGAAGCCACAAAGGAAAACTCTGGACTTCACGGAAGATTAGCTTTTTTTCTTCAGCCATTATGTGTCCTTTTAGGATTTGAGCTATGGTTTACATCTTTTGCAGGGTCTTTTTCCAGCTTGTATTGCTTCGTCTCGGTTGTTGTAGCCGACGAGATTTTCCGGGTTGATTCTCCTGGCTGAGCTGCAATTGGGTCCATGAAAGACTTGACTGTTTTTTGATGCGATATATTCATATTGAATTGCTTCAGATTTAACGGTCTTTGTTTGACTTTTGGTCACCGTTGTTGTGTCATTGACATCGGGCGCTTGGGTGGGTTGCGCTTTTGCTGCATTGTAGGATTGAATAAACAGGTTAACTTGCTGTAGAACTATTTCTGTTATTTTAGCGGGCATATTTTTTATCGCTGCAATTTGCATCACAGGCTCGGTTTGCCAGACGTCCGCTTTTTGACGAAGTGGAGGTTTTACTTGTAAATAGATATTTTTAGCCAGTAGTGTTTGGATGTGGAACACATATTGTTGCGAATCTTTGAGCTTGAGCATATCGACTTTAATTTTAAGTTCGGGCCAAATAGGTAATTTGTATATTACATCCGGCGATGGCGAAAATACTTTGATGCCGGCTTGGCTTATGAGGTTGTTTATTTGAGCTTTTAACCTTTCCCATATAAGACCGTCGGTGTTGGGTTCTTGGTCGGGGTGAATAATGGTAATGTGTAAGGTGTCTATATCTGCTAAAACGTGCTTGGCATCGGCTGAGATTGCGAGCAACGACATCGCAGTGACAACAGCTAACGTAAGACAATATTTTTTCATTTTCCTCTTTCCTTCTTTTAGGTTTTAACTGTTGTTTTTGTAATTTTACGCAATAAGGCCGAAGGCATCGGTGACGTCCATCCCTTCCGTGATGCCGAGGGCTTGTGCGTTTGGGTTTACCTTGCTAATCTTGCGATTTGGAAAACGCTCGAGTGTGCCAATGGGATTGTCGGGGGAGCTTTCGACCAGAGCTGCGGCAACTCCGTAGCGTTGGCAGGCGTCGACATCAATCGCAGGGCAGGCTAAGAAACCTTTGGAACCTGTTACCAATAATATATTGAAGCTGGCCCATTTGGTTTGCGTGCCTTCTACGACGCCATTTGGCGTTTGATATGTTTTTGTATGTATTTCCATATCGTTAACCTGAAAAATGCACTTTATATCGAGACAAAGAGTCTTTTGGCTCGATAGTTGCTTTTTACTTTTTGTGCGTTTTTTTCTTTTTGATTGCTGTTTTTTTTCTTTTTTTTCTGGTTTTCTTTTTCTCTTTGACCGGCCTGCCGAGTTGTTTTGCAATTTCGGGGAACTTTTCTTCGAAGGTCTTTTTGGTTTTGGCTTCTACTGTAAGTCGCAGCAGTGGTTCAGTATTGCTGGGTCGGCAGTTAAACCACCAGTCTTTATAGCGGACGGTAACGCCGTCGAGGTAGTCGATATCGCCGTCGTTATATCTTTTGGCGAGTTCGTTCATTTTGGCTTGTTTATCTTCGACTTCGAAGTTTACCTCCCCGCTGCTATAGTATCTTCGTAATGGTTTTATAAGCTCGCTTATGGGCACCTTAGCTTCGCTGACGATGTTTAATACGTGGACGAATGTAATCAAACCTGAGTCGGCATAGAAGTTGTCGCGATAATAGAAATGGCCGGAGACTTCCCCGCCGAAGATGGCGTGTGAGTCTCGCAGGGCCTTTTTCATAAAGGCGTGGCCGACACGTTCTCTTCGCGGCGTGCCCCCATTTTTGATAATCTCTTCAATGACGACCCAGCTGCTTCGCAGGTCGTAGACGACAGTGGCCTTGGGCTGCTTTTTCAGAAAGTATGGCACCATCAGGGCAGTCAATAAATCGCAACTGATATTAGCTGCTTTTTCATCAACCATCATTAATCTGTCGGCGTCGCCGTCAAAGCAGATGCCGAAATTACATTTGTTTTTCTTTACGGTGGTTTTTACGCCAGCGAGGTTTTCTTCGATGAGTGGATTTGGCTCGTGTTTGAATTTGCCGGTGTGCTCGAAGTTAAGGGCGATAATTTCTATCGGCAGGTCACCGAACAGTGCAGGAATCATTTTTCCTGCCATTCCGTTTGAAGCGTCGATGGCAATTTTCATTGGCTTAATATTTGGCTTTAGGAATTTAAGCACGTGATTTTTGTAATCGGCAGTCAAATCATACTTTTCTATGGAACCTGTGACCCTGCCTTTTGTATGAATTAAGGCAGTTGCGATGTGCTTTATGTCTTTTAGGCCGGTATCAACACCAACAGGTTTGGCCTGCAGGCCGGATATTTTAAAGCCGTTGTACTTGGCAGGGTTATGCGAGGCTGTAACCTGCACACCCCCACAAGTGCCGAGATGATTGACTGCAAAATACATTTGTGGTGTATCTATCATTCCTATATCAATAACGTTTATTCCTGCGGCGTTTATACCTTCTATAAGGGCGTTTGCTAAGGCTTTGCTGTGTGTTCTCATATCGCGCCCGACGCAAAGTGAGCGTGCATTAGCCTGGCCTCGTTCATAGCCGGTGACCAGAGACGGCAGGAATCGCGCAGTTGCGCAACCGATTTTCCACGCATCTTCTTCGTTGAGCTGGTCAGGATAGATGCCTCTTATATCGTATGCCTTGAAAATAGAGAAATCCATTGTGTAAGTTCCTTAATTGCTTAAGAGATTCAGCGGATAATATATACCTCCGGTGCTGAGAAATGTCAACAACGAATAGGTACTCAAGTAACTACATCTTAGTGTTTCGCAAACCAATTTTGGGTTCGCACACATATTTTGACCAGCATCAACATAACCGGTACCTCAATAAGCACACCAACGACTGTTGCCAAAGCGGCTCCGGATGATAAGCCGAACAGCATTGTTGCGGTGGCAATAGCAACCTCAAAGTGATTTGACGCTCCTATCATTGCAGATGGGGCTGCATCGCGGTAGCGAAGTTTCAAGACTTTCGAGAGTCCGTAAGCCAGCCAGAAAATAAGATTTGTTTGAATAAAAAGAGGTATAGCTATCCAGAGGATTGTTAATGGGTTAGAAAGAATAACATCTCCCTTAAAAGAGAACAGCAAGACTAATGTAATAAGCAAAGCGATTATTGTAACTGGTGTGAGAAAGTGCAGGAATTTTTCTTTGAACCAGTCTTGACCTTTTGCGGCAATAATTGCCTTTCGTGACAGGTATCCAGCAACCAATGGTAAAGCAACGTATATAGCAATAGATAGTAACAATGCCTGCCAGGGAACGGGCAGGCGGCCGATGCCGAGCAAGAAGCCGCCCAATGGGCCATAAAGAAAGAGCATAGTCAATGAGTTGATTGCCACCATTACAAGCGTATGTCCATCGTTTCCCTTAGCAAGGTATCCCCAAACGAGAACCATAGCAGTACAGGGGGCTATTCCAAGAAGTATACAACCAGCCAAGTAGCTTCTCCAGAGCGGAACCTGTAGCATCTTGATGCCTTCAACTTCGACGACTTTTCCAGCGCCATAGGTGGCACCAAGGGGCAGGTCAAGTCCCAAAGGCATTCTGACTTGGTCAATGGCATCAGGGCCGATTAGACTGTGAAAAAGTGTGCCGAGGAAAAACAGGGCGATTGCATACATTGTAAAGGGTTTGATTGCCCAGTTGACGAAGAGAGTCAATCCGACTGGCTTGATACTTTTGCCGGCTTTGAGGACCTCGGCGAAATCGATTTTCACCATAATTGGGTACATCATAAAGAAGAGGCACACGGCGATAGGGATGGATACAACGGGGGCTTTGCCAACATATATAGCCATACTGTCAAGATATCTTGCGAATTCGGGTGCAAGCTTGCCGAGAGTTATGCCCCCAGCTATGCACAGAAGCACCCATAAAGTCAGATATTTTTCAAAGACACTTAGGCCCTTTGCGTTTTTCGTTGTGTGTATTTGTTGTCTCACAGTTTTAACTCTATACGCTTATTCAGTTTTGCGGTATTGCTATTTTTCTTATTGAAAGATGGCGAAAATGTGTGCGAGGCAAAAGTAAATCCCAATTAAGATAAATATTATGCCTGTTATACGTCGAGTCCACCATTCGAGTTGTGTCAGTTTGTTGAATGTTTTTCCCACCGATTGAGCACCAAAGGCGATGAGGAGAGCGAACAGAAAGACTGGCAGGCCGGTCCCAATCCCATATAGGGCTGGGAGCATGAGACTCGAAGAGCATTTTACCGACAGCGGGATTAGACTTCCGAAAAAAAGTGCCGCCGAGATGGGACAAAAGGAGAGCGCAAAGAGAAACCCCAACAGCCCGGCTCCCCAGATTCCACCTGCTTCGACTCGCTTCTGCATTTTTTCCGTCAAACCGGAACTGGAGACATTAATATGTATGAGCTCCAATAAAATCATACCTACAAAGATCAATATTGGGCCTAAGAGCTTATTCATATATTTCTGGAGGATATGCGAGACCTGCGGTATAGACAAAATGCTGGTTACAAGAAGAATCGCGAGAATTACATATGTCAACATTCTGCCAAGTGTATAGAGTAGACCCATCAAAAACACCACACGGGTCCGGCTGATACGTCTGCTAATGAAAGAAATGGCGGCTATATTCGTGGCCAACGGGCAGGGGCTAATAGAGGTCAAAATGCCCACCCACAACGCCGACAACGCTCCAAGGAAAAGTTCGGACATCAACTTGCTCCTAAATACGTACTGACTTCGCTCTGAATGTATTTGACAAAAGCCTTCTTGTCACCGACCAGACCCCATATTTTCTCAAGGTTCTTCCACTCGGTCTGCTTGCCATCTCGGATTTTCACAATGACGATGGCTCTGGTGTGCAATTGATAGTCCCTTACGAAGTGTCCGTTACCGGGTTTGTCAACATTGACCACTTGCCACTTTAGGCGCCCATCTTCAAGTTCGTCCGAGAACGATTCCCGAAGAGCTTCACTGGAAAAAGCCTCAAATTTCCTGCAGGTCGGGCAGCGGAAAGTTCCATGAAAATAATAGACCACGACCTTTTGTGACGCCTCAGGTGGCGCATTTGGAGTGACCACCGCCTCCGAGGACGGTCCTTGGTTGGGTTCAACTTCCGGAAGGACTTTCTCCGCTGGAGAGGACACGGGCCTCGAACCTACCTCTTCGACAACCAGATATGCCACACTGCCGGAAATGAATAGTAACAGTACTATCTTAATTATGGTTTTGGTCTTCATATTGTGTCTCCTTTATCTCAAGGGGCGTGCCGAAGGCCCTGTTTATACCAGCATTGCTTTAATATCTTGTACGGACGGCACTTTGCCGGAGGCTTTTACCTGACCATCTACTGCCAGAGCCGGTGTCATCATCACGCCGAATTTCATAATCTCGCTGATGTCCGTAACTTTTTTTAGTTCATACTCGATACCAAGTTCTCTGGCGGCCGCTTCCGCATTTTCAGCCAGCTTCTTGCATTTTGGGCAACCAGTACCCAATATTTCAATCCTCATCGACTACTCCTTTCCTTAAGCTTTTTATCAATTTTTGCATTTTTTCTAAAGCCTCCTGTTCTCGCTTATCCTTTGGAGCATAAGCAGGATTTGTAATTTTCCAGGTAATTTTTCCACAAATCGCCTCTCCCTCATATGCTCCAATATCGGAAAGCTCATAGCCTCTAAATCTTGTTGGTTTTTCCTGATAACAAGACCACACCGCGTCTTTAATAATCTCGCATGAGCCTTCGTTAACCAAATCAATTAAGTTTGTCTGCTCTATAAATCTATCCACCCACTCCACAGGGATATTAAAAAGATAAGGTGCCGGCGCCTTTGTTCCGATTATTCTTCGATTTTCATCGATTCCATTCTCATACAAAGCCCTGATACAATCCCCAACCAAATGGCCGGGAGACTCTGGACCACACACAATCAGATATCTGATGTTGGGGTTGGCAATTATATTGCAAATTACTTTTTCTAATCCTACATTTTCAGTTTGCAGTGTCCCGGATAATGCCGCGCCACTTTCTAATCCTGTTCTAACAAACTCTTCTATTGATTGAGGTATCTTCTCTCTTCTCCATTTTAAAATCACAACCACCGCGACCGGTGAATAGTCATTGCCGCGAAGGTAACAACCTTCTTCCGGCGGGTAGCCTGGCGCCGGTTCATTTTTTCTAATTTCAGCCATTCATTTATCCCCAAAAGGTGCCGAAGAACATCCCAACAATCGTGGACATTACGACTACCAGCAAGATGAAGACGAGCGTTTTGGTGTTTCCCATAACCTTTCGAATGACAAGGATATTGGGCAATGAGAGTGCAGGACCGGCCAGCAGTAGCGCCAGGACAGGCCCATGGTGCATCCCGAGCTTCATCAGGGCCTGTGTGATGGGGATTTCAGTTAGTGTGGCGAAATACCAGAATGCACCAATGACACTGGCTACGAGATTGGCCCGCAGGCTGTTGTCACCAACCAACTGCGCCACCTGTTTTTCGGGCAGAAGGACACTGATGAAGCCGACGATAAAGACGCCGCCATATAGCAGCGGAACAAGTAGCTTCGTGAACTGCCAGGTGTTTTGCATCCATTCTCGAAGTTCATTCCTTTCAAACCAATGCCAGGCCATAATCAGAACTGCCAGTCCTGATAGTCCTGCCAAGTACCATCGAATATGGTAGACAGCGATTACCCATGTCTGTTGTTCCTGCATATCGGCGATCTCGGATTTAGGTAGTGTTATTTTTTCGCCAAATTTGGCTGTATCGATATCTTGTTCGAGTTGGAGGCGAATAGCATCGGCGGTCTCGTTAATAACTACGGCCTTGAACTCTTGACCATCAGTTGTTTTCACGACGACATTTCCTGGGTTGAACCAGTCGCTGAAGACAAGAAACAGGATCATGCAGGCCATGAAGATGGCTGTCTTTGTGATATGACGGCGAGGTTTTTCGGGTTCGGGCATCTGGAGGGCGGCTTCGACCTTTGCTCGCTCGCCTTTGCGAAACATTGTCGCCATCAGCAGGCCGATCACCACTGCAAAGACTACAGCACCGACAGCTCGCCCTGCTCCAATGGAGAACCCCAATACCCTTGCACTTAAGAATATGGCGAGGATGTTTATAGCTGGCCCTGAATACAAAAAGGCCGAGGCTGGTCCCAGACCGGCACCGAGTTTGTAGATGCCTGCGAACATTGGCAGCACGCTACAGGAGCAAACCGCCAGGATACAACCCGATACTGATGCGATGGCGTATGCTGTGACTGGATTAGATTTTGGTCCCAGATAGCGCATTACGGAGGCCTGTGACAAAAACGTTATGATAGCACCGGCGATAAATAAAGCGGGGACAACGCAGGCCAATGTATGATTACGAGCGTACCACTGAAGAAGCCGAAATGCTTCCTGAATCGCTTGCTGAATCTTAGGATTTCCTAAAGGCAAAGCGTATGCAACAATAAAGATAGTTACAAGAGTTGCCAATATTTTAAATTCCTTTTTCATACTTTTATCCTTGTAAACGGACATCGGCTATAGGGCTTTTAGCAATTTTTCGCTGTCTTTGGCCTGCTGCTTCAAACAGGCGGTTACACATGAGAAGAAATCGAGGATGCATGGTGTTTTGAGTTTGTAAATGACCTTGAGTCCTTCTTTGCGGTGTTCCAAAAGGGCCGCTTTTGTCATAAGTGAAAGATGCCTTGAGACATTTGAGCGTTCAGAACCGATGTATTCGGCGATATCACAGACACATTGCGGGCCATCTTTTAAAAAATTAAGGATAGCGATTCGCAGAGGATGAGCTATAGCCTTTGCAATTTCCCCCTGTTTTTCAAACAGCAACTGTTTTTCCTTGCTTAACATAAAAGAGCTCCAACTAAATGACTATGTGATTATATACTCACATAAGCCAATAAAGTTCAAGCAAAATGTTAAATATTTTTCAGGATAGGATCTTCGGGTGTTAGCCTCAAAATCACGAGGTCCCAAGGACTATATATGTTAGCTAAAGCAATGAGATTCTTAACTTCCGTCCTCTACAGTAGCACAGCTACTGCTATGGAAGACGGCTCGCTCAAAATGACAATGGTTCACGGTGGGGAGCCTATCGGAGATTTTAATACTTTTTTCTGAATCTTGCCGAGGGGATATTTAGGAGCTTTCGATACTTTGCAACAGTTCGTCGGGCAAGGTTTTTGATGCCGGCCTCGGCCAGTTTTTTTCGGATTTGGTCGTCACTCAACGGTTTGGATTTATCTTCGTTGTCGATGATTTGCTGCAGTTTTGCCCGTATGGCTTCCCAGCTAAGTTCGGTTCCGTGGGCATCTTCTGTCCCGCCGCTGAAGAATTTTCGAAGCGGCAATATGCCCCAGGAACACTGGATATATTTGCCCGCGACAGCGCGGGAAACGGTAGCTAGATGCACCCCAATCTCATCCGCCACTTTTGACATAGGCAACGGCTTTAGATACAGCTGCCCATTATCGAAAAACTCTCTCTGGAATTTGACCACTGCACTTGCAACTTTAAGAAGTGTGTTTTTTCGCTGCTCTATCGCATCTATAATCCATTTGGCGGAGCGAATGTTGTTTTGCAGAAACTTCTTGGTTTTTGCATTAAGCCCGCTCTCTTTGGTCATTTTAGCATAGTAGTCGTTTATTCTCAGGGACGGCAGATTAGAATCAGCCAGTCGTACGGAGAAATCCGCTGAATCTTCGATTCGTTCCACTATTACATCGGCGGTGATTGGATGGTTTTGGTCTTTGCTGATTTGCAGCCCTGGGGATGTGTCAAACTTGCTCATTCGCTCGATGGCTTGATTGATTTTTTCTATCCTGCAATTCATTTTTCTGGCGATTTCGGGCAGGCGATTCTCGATCAATTCGTTCATATGTTCAGCGATTAGCTTTGTTTCAAAACTCATGTTGTCGCTGCTTTGGGCTATTTGTATAAGCAAACATTCCTTGAGGTTTTGAGCACCGACACCTGCTGGTTCTAAGCTTTGAATCAGCTTGAGCGCTTTTTTTAAATCATCGAATGTGAAATCGGCTCTATCTTTATTGTGCAAATGCTCCAGTCTTACGGTCAGATAGCCTCTGTCGTTGATGTAATCAATTATTGTGGTGCCGGCCTTTTTTACTTGGTCATCGGCTTCGACTAAACGCCACTGGTCAGATAGATGTTCATGCAGCGATTGAGGTGGCGCTGCGGTGTTTTTTATGGCCTCGAGTTTAAGGTCAGGCTCATCAGTACGAGGACGGTACCGAAAGGTTTCTGAGCGGTCCATCCAATCTTTGTAGTCCTCGTCGAGACGTTCAATTCGTCCGAAATCTTCAAGTCTTTCGGTGTCAATATCAGCCTGGGATAGCTCGCCTGAGGAAGGCTCCTCTTCGGGCTTTGAGGGCCCTTCTGTCTCCAGAACAGGATTGCTGTTTAGCTCCTGCTCTATCCTTTCCTCAAGAGCAAGCATCGGAAGCTGGAGAATCTCCATTGATTGAATCATGCGCGGAGCAAGCTTCATTCTCTGCTCCAGCCGCATTTGTTCTCTCATCTCCAACTTCATAAAAGCACCTGAGTAAACTTTTTGTTCTGATTTCAGTCTTTATCTATTATACCATAAATGTGCCTGGAAATTTAGGCAATTTTGTGGGGCGTAAGCTCAAAAACTTCTATAAGATGGGTGTTACTCTATTTGCTGTCTCCCAATTATAGCGTCGGTGAGCATTTTACCGCTTGCGTATTCGATCGTGCTTCCGGTGGGCAAACCCCTGGCCAGGCGGGTGATTTTAACGCTCGTATTTTTAAGTAGTGAGCTTATATAAAGAGCTGTGCCGTCCCCTGCTATGTTAGGATTGGTAGCCATAATGACTTCTTTTACGTTGCCACTTCGAA
>CP070728.1:2019559-2028003 GCA_020351025.1 Planctomycetota bacterium | reverse complement strand
CAACAGTTTAATGCAAAAAGACAAAAGCTATCGAGATTTTCATCAAAACCCTAACCTAAAAAACCTTTCTGGTATGCTAATGTCAGCGCACACAGCTATATCTTAGTCTATTACGGTATCGACATATAGTCAAGTTTTTTTTATTTTTTTAATGATTTTTTTGTTTTTCACCCCTCCCTTCCTTACTTTATACTAAAAATATGGTGATTTTGTTCGAAAGTTGGGCTAAAAACCAGATTGTAGGCATTTCTCATTACCCCAAAGGCCGCTGAGAAGACAAATGGCGGACCAGAAATCTCAACTGGCGATATGCCGCACAGCGTTCGTCCACAGGATGGCTTACGCCATTACGGGATTTACGGCAGTGGCAGGAAAGTCCGCTATGCAGATGGCGGGCAAGTCGAGTCCACCAGGGGCGGATGAACCCAATTTAATGCATAACGATTTGGGTCTGCTGAACCAACCGGAGGGAGGTTTCAGTAGTACCCAATGGTTATAAATTCAACATGTCTGATATTTCTTTTGATATGCCATCGACAAATATCCACTCAGTGTATGCGGAACTTTGGCGTAAATCTATGATTGCTTTGTACTCTGGTGAATTATAAAACTGCTTTGCCTTTTGCATTGATTCAAACTCAACCAGAACAAGCCTTTTCGGATTCCAGCTACCCTCGCATATTTCAAAATCACCACCCCTTACAAGGAACTTGCCTCCGAATTGTTTAATTATGGCTGGAGTTGCTTTCATATATTCCTTAATTTTTTCCGCATCATTAATTTCGACATTTGCAATCAGGTATGCTGCCATAATTATCCCTTATATTTTCCACCGGTATTTTCCGGCGTTAGAGTTCCTTCAGATTCAATAAGTAAACATGTTACCTCTGTGGTGCAAATCGGTCGGTGTTCTACGCCCTTCGGGACCACACACATGTCTCCTGTATTTAACTCTACTATTTTATTGGTAAATTCCAGTTTCATTTTTCCATCAACGATGAAGAAGACTTCATCGGATTCAGGATGCGTATGGAAATCGAGAGTCCTGTCTTTAACTCTTACGAGTGTAAAATTATGATTATTCATTTTTGCTATTATTTCATATTGATACAGGTTTGGTATTCGGGCACCTTTGTCTTTTAAATTAATGACTTCCATTGCTGTTTCCTTATATTCAAATTATGACGGTATAACATAGAGTTCGGCGGGAGTGATGAGCGGCAAAGCCACGAATCACGAACCGCTTGAGTGCCTTGTTAGACTTTTATTTGTAAATCCATTTATTCTCTTTTTGATGGATATAAATTCGTTCGTTTTTTTGTAATAAATATGCCAAGTCATCTAAACTCTGGTTATTATATTTTTGACCAACATGGGTTTCAAAAGCACGGGTTTGGCCACTATCGTAAGAAATATGAATTTTATAAACAGGTTTATTCAAATCCATTTTTACCGGTTGCATTTCCTGATATTTGATTTTTTGAGCTAATTTATAGAGTAATTGCCATAATTCTTTGGGTAAGTTATCTTCAACAAGATGCACAAATGGTTTTTCGCCTCCTGAGATATGGCCACCTTGGACTTTTAGATTCGAGTAAAAATATGTATGTGCACTCCAGCCATCAGGATATACAACCGAGAAACCAATCATTTTTATGTCAGGCGTATGTGAACCGTCGTTTGTATCATTTCCGGAACATCCGACCAGCAGTGTTAGTAAAAAGAACAAGTTGAACAAATAAAATTTCATTGGTTTACTTATCCTAACATAGTAATACCTTTGGCAGAGCTATACAATACGATTTGTTAGGAATTTAAGGAAATGGTGGGCACGGCCCACCCTACTAACGGCCCAGCCTACTAACTAACCGGCGGTGGTGAATCGGCAACGGGATTGGCGTCCGAGTGCAAGCCATTGTTATGCTCCCAAGTACTAAGCTTGATAAGCATATAAATGACATCGCACGATTATGAGCACTTTATCCGTTTAGAATCCATCCCGGTCGGTATTGGCGACTGAGAAGCGCGTTGGCCTTGTCACAATTGGTAACCCGGCCATTGGCGCCATCGTACTCAATTTCCTTTTCGACTCTGTACGCAACCAGGCCGAGTAACATCTGCTCCATCATCGTGCCGCCGTAGTCGAGATCACACGAAGTCTTTAGGTCGGCCTTACAGGCATCGAGCCATTCCTGCTGAAAGTCTACCATCGGCTCAATCACATCGTCCTTAGAGCGTGGGTTGTAGTAGGTCATATCGGCATCATCGCCGAAAGGAATGATGATGCGGTTGTCGAACGACGAGATGAGAAAGCCGTCGCTGCCTTTGAACATTGCACCGTGGCCAATCTTGTTCAGGTCAACATGCTCCATGGGCGATGAGGGCATTGCCCCGCCCTGATACCAGATGACGTCGATGGCCGGGCGCCAACTGTTGGGGGGGTGCTTGAATACGGCCTTTAGCTCGACAGGCGTCACATCGGGATTGTAGTCGTCCCCGGTTGCTTCAGCAGAAAGAGGTATGCCAGCATCAATGGCATTCCAAGCGATGTCCATGGTATGACTGCCCATGTCCCCGACTTGGCCGGTTCCGAAATCCCAATACATGTTCCACTGCAGGCAGTTCAGGCCGGGCTCGCCCGAAAAGTATACAGGATTATAGGGATGATAGGGTGATGGCCCGAGCCAGAGGTCATAATGGAGCGTTTTTGGGGGCTCTCCTTTGGCAAGCGGATAACGACAACGGCGAAGCTGGCGGTTGCCCCAGACATGCACAGCCTTCAATTCGCCGATGGCCCCATCGTGAATCAACTCACGGACGCGGTTAAAATTGGGTTTTTCGTGACGCTGCGTACCGTGCTGGGTAGCGAGCTTGTTTTTATTGTTCAAGTAAGTCTGGCGCACCAAGCGGACTTCCTCAATGCTGATACCCATTGGTTTTTCGAGATAAAGGTGCAGCCCGCGGTTCATAGCCCAGGTTGCGATGAAGGCGTGTGAATGGTCAGGTGTGCAGCAAACGACGGCGTCCAAATCCTTTTGTTCGAGACACTTTTTCCAATCGACATAGTGTTTTGCATTTGGGAATTCTTTTGCGGCCAAGGCGAGATGATTTTCATCGACATCGCACAAGGCCACGACGTTCTCATTTTTTAATCCTCGATAATGAGCAAGTGCCCGGCCATAGGCGCCTATGAGGGCGATATTGAGCTTGTTGCTCGGTGCGTTTTTTCCGGACAAGACACCGCTCGGCAGGATGACCAGCCCGGTTCCAGTAGCAGCGAGTCCTTTTAGGAAATCGCGTCTGTTAACATTATTATTTATCATTGTTTTTTCTCCGATTGGGCATGACATAATAATACCTGTGGCAGAGCTATACAACACGTTTTGCGTGGCAATTTAATCTACCAGAAACAAAATGTCAACATTTTTCTATGGTTGGCCGTGTGGCCTTGTCTTTAGAGAAATGGGTGCCGGCCGATAGCAATAAAGGAAAGGCTATTCTGCAGGAGCTATACCTTCCGAATATAAAGGGGGAAATTGCTCACTATTTACCGGCCTAATGAAAATCAATTACCATCCAACTGTTTGAACTGTTCTGCCATTTCAGCGAGAATAAGCTCTTTTGCGTCTTTAAGAGGCCCGGGCAGATGGACGCCTGCGGCCATAGTGTGGCCGCCGCCGCCGAACTTGGCGGCGATTTTGCGAACATCGATGGTGCCTTTGCTTCGCAGGGAGCATTTTACCCGGCCGTCCTTTAACTTGACAAACAAGGCTGCAGCTTCAACTGTGCCTATCCGTTGACATTCGTTTACTAAATTTTCTGTGTCCTTCATTGCAGTACCGGTTTTTTCGAAGACCTGCTGCGAGAGATACTGTGTCGCAAAGCGTCCATCAAAATGTAATTCGAGCGTGTTGAGCATTTCTATCATTAATTTGAACCGCCGAGGTGAGTAGTTTTCGTACAAATCATGGTAGAGTTGTGTGGGATTTACGCCAGCCTCAATCAAATGGGCACAGGTTTGATGGACCCTGCTATCTGTGTTGCAGAACCGGAACCAGCCGGTATCGGTAGCTGCGGCCACAAAAAGCGCCTGTGCGATTTTATCCGTCATAGGCCAATTGGCATATTTTAGAAAATCAAAAACAATCAGAGCTGTAGCTGCAGCGTCCGTATCAATCAACTCGACGTCGCCTAACCCATCGCCTGTTACGTGGTGGTCAATTACCAGAACAGGTTTATCGTTTTGTTTTAGATATTCTGCAAGTTTCGGCAACTGGTTATTACTGTTGACATCGACAAGTACAATCAGGTCCGTTTCAAAAAACTGCCCTTGCTTTAATTGGTCGATAGTAACATCATCGCCGAGGATTGCCGGCTTTTTGGTAAAGAGAAATTCGTACCATTCTGGCAGCTCCGACAAAAATATCATCTTAACCTTTTTGTTTGAGGCAAGTAGCGTATCATACATCGCCGCAACCGAACCGCAGGCATCGCCATCTGGCTTGATATGCGTCGTGAGCAAAATATTGCTCGATTTGTCAATTAACTCAACCGCTTTTTGAAAAACACTGGCACTTACCATCCTGTTCCTTTCGTCGTTTCTCAGGCTTTTGTGATTTGTCGGCTATTGTATCGAGACCAAAGACCATTGTACATAGAATCAATCAACCAGCATTGCTTTTGCCACTTCCTTGGATTTTTCTTTACCAAACAATAGCTCGACTAATTTTAATGAAAAGTCTAACGCTGTTCCCGGGCCTTGGCTTGTAATGCAGTTGCCATCTATGACGACTCTTGCAACTTCTGAGTTATCCAATTCTGAAATCATAGAAGGATAACAGGTCGCCTTTTTGTTGTCCAAAAGGTTGTGATATTTTAACACAACAGCAGGCGATGCGCAAATGGCTGCGTAGAACCTTCCTGATTTTGCCTGGGCTTTCAAGAGTTCAATTAGCACGTTGCTATCTCTTAAATGTTCTGCGCCTGGCATACCGCCGGGAAGAGCGATTAAATCATAAACCTGGTCGGCACAATCTGCAATGACCACATCAGCAACTAATTTTACACCTCGGCTGGCGGTAACCTCTTTTGAATCTACTGAAGCAACTGTAACATCAGCTTTTGCCCTTCTTAGAACATCGATGATTGTAACGGCCTCCAACTCTTCAATCCCATCTGCAATTGCAACTAATATTTTCTTCGACATCATAAACTCCCGTGTACTTATGTTATGATGACAATCACTTAATCTTGTTTAGCTAAAAGTTGTTTTACATTTTCGCAGTCTTTTGCGATTTGGGCGGAAAGTTGCGATTTTGTTTCAAATTTTATCTGTTGTCGAATTCGCTCAATAAAGTCCATAGCCATCCATTTGTCGACCAAATCACCGACATTTTCTATCAGTAAATGTGCCTCTACAGCCAAGGGGTTTTCGGTGCCATAGGTGGTCGACCGACCTATACTGAAGGCAGCAGGGATTTTTTTCTCTGCTGAGCAGATTTGCTGTTCGCTATCGCCGACGGCTACGAAACCTGCGTAGACGCCTTCGGCGGGGATAATCTGCCTGGCTGGGGCTAAATTTGCAGTAGGAAAGCCAAGCTGTTTGCCTTTGCCTTGTCCGGGTAGCACCTTGCCAATCAGGCGATATGGCCTGGTTAGGGCAACGGCGGCATCGGCCACCTTGCCAGTTTCCAGTAAGTTGCGTA
Organism: Planctomycetota bacterium; assembly: GCA_020351025.1. Taxonomy (GTDB): domain Bacteria; phylum Planctomycetota; class Phycisphaerae; order Sedimentisphaerales; family Anaerobacaceae. Next base: position 2,022,298 of record CP070728.1, on the reverse strand, counting down.
TTATTGTACTGGAGATTTTGACTGATTGGCCGATTGAAAGCTTGACCTGTTTTGTACTAATTATGTGAACTTCAAAGCCTTTTTCCTGCCCCAGAGAATTCAGCGTATGGACATTGCCACTTCGGCCGGAGCCAAAGTTGAAACTTTCGCCCTCAACTACTACCTCCGGCTGAATTCTTCTTGCGAGAAACTTGTCAACAAAATCCGCCGGCGACAGATTCAGTAGCTCGGCACTATCTTTTAGCACAACCAGGCAATCAACGCCGGATTTTTCCAACAAGTGTGTTTTAAGCTTCAGGGGGGTCAGCACTGCAGGCGCTTTTTCCGGATGCAAAATCGCTACTGGATGTGGCTCAAATGTTAATACTATAAGTTGAGCTTTCCTTTTAGCTGCGTTTTTTTTAGCGTTGGCTAAGATAACCTGATGGCCAATATGAACGCCGTCGAAGTTGCCGATAGTCAATACACAACCAGGCTTGATTTTTTTTAAATCTGATGTTGTTTCTATAATCTTCATTTTGGCTTTTGTGTGCTCTATTCCATAGGATATTTTAGTCCCCACTGTGCTCTAATTTCGTCCATAGTTTTAACAATTGAGCGGCTTTCATCGAGTGGCATAATGTTACTTTCAAGCTGTCCCGCCTCTATGCATCGCATGACTTCTCTGGCCTCATATTCAAATCCGTTATACTCAAACGGCATTTTGACGGTCTCATCCTCTTTGCCTTCTATTGAAATCGTGGCAGTTGTAGCAGACCAAAACGGCGAGTGAATTCTAATATTCCCTTTGGTTCCAACAATAACGGCCTGTTGCGGTGTTCTTTTTCTGATCGCGCAGGAGAGAATGGCAGATTGACCTTTATCATAATTGAGAGTTATCTCTGATTGCTCATCGACGCCTGTTCGTCCGAATTTTGCCGCAGCCGTAATCGTTGATGGTGATTCTTTGAATACCATTGACGCCAGCGCGATGGTATAGACTCCAACGTCGAGGAGTGCTCCGCCGGCAAGTTCCGGATTCAGCAGGCGCCCTTTTGGATTTCGGTTGCCTTTAAAGCCGAAATCGGCCTTTAAAAATCGCGCTGGGCCAATTAACTCCTTCTCCAACCATTCACGAACTTTCACGATAATCGGTAAAAAACGAGTCCACATTCCTTCCATCAGAAACAGTTGTTTCTCTCTGGCCACACTAATCATCTGCTGTGCGTGGCTTGCGTTCACAGCGAAAGGCTTCTCGCACAGAACCGCTTTTCTCGCTTTTAGGCAAAGGATTGTGTTTTCCATATGATATGGGTGCGGGGTAGCGATATATACAACATCCACATCGGCGTCGTTTACAAGTTCGTTGTAACTGCTGTGTTGATGCGGAATATTGAAGGCTTCGGCAAAGCTTTTAGCGGTATCAGCAGCACGCGAACCCACTGCAATAAGGTCGGCTTCAGGCAGAACCTGCAGCGCTTCGGCAAATTTCTTTGCAATAAATCCCGTGCCAATTATGCCCCAGCGAATTTTTTGTTCCATATTTTGTCTCAGTTATAGTAGTGAAAGTCACTGCTTGCACTTTACAGGCGGAGCAAGAAGCCTAATTTACCCGCTTTAGCCAAAATCTGCAATGGCTTTTCCCTTCAGGGACTCTTCGCTGGTTTGTGGAAGTCAAAAGAAAATAAAAATTGTATTTGCAACTAAGTTGCATTTAGCTAAAATGGTTTTAGATGTCAGGGAATTGGTAGGATGGAAATTAGTGCTTTTGATTAATAAACAAGCAAAGGTAAGACAATGTCGATAAAAGGAAAGACAAAACATATCCTTGTGGAGCTAAAGGGTCATTGGCCGTTTACGCTTTTGGGTGCAATGCTGGGAATCTTTTTTATGGTGTTTTTTAAACATTTAAGCGGAGCTAACGGCCGCATGCTATTTGTCATCTTCCATCCCACCCACGTGGTTTTGAGCGCATTGGTGACTGCTTCGATGTTCCGGATGCACGCAGCGAAAAAGCGGTTTGTTATAGTGCTACTAATAGGTTATTTCGGCTCCGTTGGTATTGCCACCATTAGCGATGTGGTAATACCTCATATAGGCGCAGAATTGCTTGGGCTGCACATTCCATCAGAAGCTCAATTGCACCTTCAGGCAGCAGCTTCAACAGAGAACGGCGCAGCAGCTACACATACGCATTTTGAGAACAAGATACATTTTGGCTTTATAGAAGAATGGTATATAGTTAGTCCAGCTGCCCTGTTGGGAGTTATAATCGCTTATTTTCTTCCACGGACGAAATTCCCCCACTCCAGTCATGTTTTAATCAGCACCTGGGCATCGTCATCGTATCTTCTTATGAACATGCGTTCAGAGATAACAATTGTAGCTGCAATCGGAATATTTATAACTCTATTTGTCGCGGTTTGGTTGCCCTGCTGTATCAGCGATATTGTCTTCCCGTTATTGTTTGTGGAGCCCGACCTTGAAATTTCCGGTCTATGTCCGGTTCACAGCCGACACAGCCACCCGCACATACAGAAAGAATCGGAGGAGTATCGTTGAAAACCGAGACTAAAAGGAAAATCGAGGCTTTACTATGTTTAACAAAGCTTCGCCGCACCAAAGGCCGTTTAGCTATATTGGGCGTTCTATTTGAAGCGTCCAGACCAGTTACACAAGAGCAGATAGCCGCTAAGCTTGGTCCTACCGGCCCGAATAAGGTTACAATTTACCGCACTCTCGAGAGTTTTATTAAGGAAG
>CP070728.1:1986721-2019459 GCA_020351025.1 Planctomycetota bacterium | reverse complement strand
AATCGATTTTGCCGCTTATGCTCTTTCAGTCTATTCGCCGTTTCCTGATATGGTTGACTTGTCGCAGGCTACGCCGTCCCAGAAAGAGCGTTTCTTTAAGCTTGTGGAAACGTATTGTGCGAATAATAAGATAGATTATAGCCTTTTCGAAGATGAGCAGCTAAAACAAAGATGCTGCTCAATTCAGATAGAGGTTATAGAGGACAATATTGATTCTATGCCTGACAAGGCGCTTTCATACCTTTATCTGGCCAGTCTTTATTATGAAAAAGGTATGCTTGATAGAGCTATAGCCAACTGTTTAAACTCGTTACAAATAAAACAGGACTCTGATGAAGCATACTACAATCTTGGTTTGGCATTTGCCAAGCAGGGCAAGCTTGACGAAGCTATCGTTAACTTTACCGAGGCATTGCGTATCAACCCAAGCCTTGATAAGGCGTACAGCAATCTTGGTGGCTTGCTTATCAAGCAAGGCAAGTTCAGCCAGGCCATCGCGCATTATACTGAGGCTCTGCGAGTCAAGCCTGACTTGGCCGATGCACACTATAATATCGGCGTATCGCTTGCTCGACAGGGTAAGCTTGACGAGGGTGTTAGGCACTTTACCGAGGTGCTGCGAACCGAACCTAATAATGTTAAGGCGCACCTGTATCTCGGTATGGCGCTTACCCAGCAGGGCAGGCGCAATGAAGCTATCTCTCACTTTAATGAGGCACTGCGAATTGAACCCAACTTTGCTGAAGCACACCACAATCTCGGTGTGGCACTTGCCCTAGAGGGGAGGCTTGACGAAGCTATCAAACACTTTTCTCAAGCGTTGCGGATTAGACCGGACTTCACTGATGCGCGAATAAATCTGGAAAAGGTCCTTCTCCTGCAACATAATAAGAAAAAGGAAGGACGAGAGGAAAAATCTGGCGCGACTCAATTAATGGAGGAGTAACTTGGTTCTAACTGATTTGGTTTTCTTTGTTCTTGTGGTTCCGTATGTTAAATGCTATGGCTAAATATCACCGCTTATCAGGATTATTACCGCTGAATTTTTGCGGTCAGCGAGGCATTCAACGGTGCATTTGGTTGCAGAATTCTCAAGATTTATTGTTTGAAAAAGTTTTTTTTGCAATCTATTTATGTTAGAATACTGTTTTAGTTTATTCGGGGCGTGGCGCAGTTTGGCTAGCGCGCGTGACTGGGGGTCACGAGGTCGCAGGTTCGAGTCCTGTCGCCCCGATTTGCAACTAATTTTGGCAGCCACCCGAAATCGAGCTCGACTAAATTATGGGTTGCTTCCCCTATAAACAGTCTATAGGCTCGCTAACTCAAATGCTGTGGTTGTGGTATAGTACTTTGCTTTCATGTTTGGTACTTCCCACTCAGGCAGCTTGCCTTCAACCAAGTATCCTAAGTACTTTTCCATGACTTCTCTAAAGTGAGCTTCGTGGCCTATGTGATATTTGTTGGGTATCTGCACATGCCAAGTATCACCCTCTTCTTCCAGTTCCACACCAGGGTACCTGCTTTGTAACGTGAGTATCGCCTCTTTCAATGAATGTCCTACTTCGGCCCTCTTTGTCCCTGACGCCGCTTCTATGTAGAGATTCGGGCGGTAGTTTTGTTCCTTTCCTTGGCGGATGATTACATTCGCTTTGCTTCCTTTTATTATCGAATAATGAGTTTCTTTCGCTCCTTCCTGAGCTTCGAAATCCCATTTTACAGATACCCTTGCATAAATATCCTTCAACGTGTGTATCATCTCGCCATTGGCATAATATGGAAGTACGCCTTTGTCATTTAGCTTTTCTTTTAAGAAAGCTGGGAAATCGTCCAGCCTTGTTACTTTCTTAAATTGCTGGCGGGAAATCATAGTCGGCCATCTGCTGGCCTTTTTCAGCTCGACATCTTTCTCGTAATCGATTGCTTCTGACGGGAAGCATTCCCACATCACTAAATCCACCAGGTGCGTTGCTACGTCCACTATCCCCTCGCCCTGCTGTGTGGTATCAAAATACCACGCCGGCCGCTTAATAGGATTGCCCGCCACATATTTGAAAATGTGGTGTACGCTTTCTTTAACAACTGCCGGCTCATTAACCGTTCCCTTTTGTAGTTCTCCAAATAGCTCTTTATTCTGCACCAGTTCTTTCTGCAAAATTGTTGTGATTTCGAAACGCTCTGTCATAATGTCATAAAGCAGTACGCCGTTACTTTTAGCGGAAGCGAAGGCTTCTTCCAAAAGTGCGAAGTCGTCGCCATCAATGCACATCGGTTTATCTGCCAGCACGTTTAGCCCTGCATCCACGCATGCTTTGATGTACTCTGTCTTTTTTTCGTTATTGCCCGATATTATCACCACATTACCCAGCTTTTCTGCCAGCATTTTTCCCAAAAAATCATCGTCGGTGTATACCTTTTGTTCCCAGTTGGTCGGGTTTTCCAGCCGCTTATTAAACACTTCAATTCGTCTTAAATGGTCTTCAACGTCCGGTCCCACAGGAGCGTACACGTACACCGTCGGTGATATTTGTTCGTGCATCGTCTTTTGTACCAATGCTGCATGAAAATGCCCTGGGTCTAATGTCATCAACTTCACTTCACCTTTAGCACCGCTGAATTTCATTTTAGCTTCCACTTTTTTGGCGCAGAAAGAAGACAGCGTTGTCAAAAAGAACACTAATCCTGTCAAAATCAATCTTCCGACCTTCATAACATCCTTTCTTTATTTGAATGTTTGCGTATCGTTCTCCGCTTCCACTTTTTATGTACCATTTTCCATTTTAAATGGTTGCCAGTACGCCTCTGACATAGCCTACTGACTCCGCTACTCCTGGAAGCGGGTCTTTTGCGTCCTTTTCATATTCGAATGAAGTAATACCGGTATATTTGATGTTTAGTAGACTCCTGACAAATTTTGGGATGTCGATAACTCCTCGTCCAATCTCAACGGTTGTCCCTTCTACGGTCGCTGCTGATACGTCTTTTATATGGACATCCAACAACCGGTCTGCGAATTTTTCGGCGGCTTCTGATGGGTCTATACCAGCCCGCTGTGTATGTCCTATGTCAATGCAAAGCCCGATTCGGCCATCCAGTTCTTTTATCCTTTCGTAAGCACTTCTGGGTGTTGGGTAAACCTTATCTTCCGGACCATGGTTATGAATTGCTACATTGATGTCATACTCTTCTACCTTTTTGTTGACTAAACTAAGAAGTTCCGGTTTTGGTACTCCGATGATGACCTTCATCGCGGCAGCTTTAGCGTAGTCAAAAGCGCGGTGTACCTCAGCCTCATTGTTCATATAGATAACGCCACCGCCATACAAGTTAAGCCCCGCTTGTCTCACTTTTGCTGTCACTGTTTCGATTTCGGCTTGCGTGCTCTCCAGTGGCAGATGGATGCTCTTCAGAGCGATGTATTTCAATCCGAGCTGCTGGGTCATCGCCAGCGTTTTATCCAGATTGAATTCTCTTAGGGTATACGATGCCAGACCCAGCTCAAATAGTCTTTTGGAAGTGCATTTACCTTTTATCCATTCGTTTCCGATAAGCGGTTGGTTTTGTCCTGAACAGTTGCTTGCTGCCATAAGAGAAGCTGCCACCCCTATGCTCGCCTTTTGTAGAAACTGTCTCCTTGTTTGTTTTGCCCTTATCATGCTATCTCTCCTTTAACCAACGTATGTTGATATGACTGCTATCTAACTATTAATGGATGTTTGTTTGCAAAAAATTAGAATATTTAAACGAACAAACTCATGCCCATTTTGGCCTAATGAACAAAATTGTCAAGACCCAAATTCACCTGCCTAAGGCTTCTTTGCTGCTTACTCACACGACCCTTACTTGGGCTTGACGGACACCCCTTTATCTTGCTGCTTCTTTCCTGTTGTAGAATTTCTTTGCCAATCTTAATAAAGTTATTTAACATAGTAAATGCTTTGGATTCGGCACGTAAAACTGTGTGCTTATGTCTCGTTTTACGCCACCAAAAGGTAAATTCTTGGCAATAAGGTTTAATGAAGTTTGAGGAGAACTCAAAATGTCTTACAAATGTAAAAAAATTTCGCGGCGTGAATTTCTCAATCGAAGTACTAAAACGGCAGCGGGTATCGTCACTGCCACTGCTTTAGCTTCATACAGCACATCTCATGCTGCCACTGATACAAAAAGTTGTGTCATTGGTGCAAACGAGCGTATTAATATGGCTGTTATCGGCATCCGAGGCCGTGGTATGGAGCTTGCTAAAGGTTTCGCTAAAATACCTGGTGTACATGTCAAGACTTTGTGTGACGTTGATGAAAACCTCTTTCCTGAGCGTGTAAAAGAAATTGAGCAAATACAAGCTGCGCCACCGTCTACCGAGTATGACCTTCGTCGTGTCTTCGACGATAAAGACATTGATGCTGTGGCCATCGCTGCTCCCAACCACTGGCACGCTCTTGCTACTATATGGGCCTGCCAGGCCGGAAAGAATGTTTATGTAGAAAAGCCTTCTTCGCATAACATCTGGGAGGGTAGAAAAATGGTCGAGGCAGCTCGTAAGTACAATCGTCTTGTTCAAGTTGGCTTCCAGAACCGTTCTATAAGTAATGTTCGTCAAGCGATGAAATTCCTCCACGATGGCAAACTCGGGGAAATCTATATGGCCAGAGGTCTGTGTTTCAAACCACGTGACAGCATCGGCAAATGTGCTGACGGCTTGGGTTCAGGCGAGAACTACGAACATTATATCTGGGGCGAAAAGGGCATTTGCTACGATAGTAATTATATGAAAGGTGTTCACTATGACCTTTGGCTTGGCCCTGCTCCTGAGAGGCCTTTCAATTATAATCGCTTCCATTATAACTGGCACTGGAATTGGGACTACGGCAACGGCGATATTGGCAACCAGGGCCCTCACCAGTTTGATGTTGCTCGCTGGGGAATAAACAAAAACGAGCACCCGGTCAAAGTTAGTTCCTCTGGGGGATATTTTGCTTTTGATTCCGACCAGCAGACGCCCAATACCCAGGCTGCTGTTTTTGAATATGCAGATGGGAAAATCCTGCAGTTCGAGGTTCGCGGCGTATACACGAATGGCGAATCAGCGATTGCCTCAGGACAGGAGACAAAACAACAGGAAGATGTCAAAATCGGCAACCTTTTTTATGGCACTGAAGGCTGGATGTCAATTAATGGCACCACATGGAAAACATACTTTGGCCGAAAGAATGTGCCGGGACCCAGCTCTGAGACTGCTGAACCAGCCGCTGACCCTATGAATCTGGTTGGCGCCGGGGCAGATGCCCACTTTAGTAACTTCATCCGGGCACTTCGCGCTGGAAAGAGGGAATATCTTACTTGTGACATCGAGGTTGGTTATATGTCCACTGTGTTGCCTCACCTGGCAAATATATCCTATCATCTCGGACGTAAGCTTACCTTTGATGGTGCCAGAGAAAAATTTGTAGGTGATGAAGAGGCCGATCGCATGTTGACTAGAAAATACCGTGAGCCTTATGTTGTGCCACGGAGTATATAATAGAAGAGTCAGTGCATAGTCTTCAAAAGGATGTAGATACATGAAAGGTTTCCAGGAGGTATTTTTAACATTGACACTGACTTTGAGGGTTTTACTTGCACTTTCAGGTTGTAATCAGCTCGAAATGCAAACAAGGTCGTCCACAATACCAAAGGATGCCATTGTGCTTTTTGATGGAAAGGATTTTTCATATTGGACTGGTGAAGATGAAAATCCTGTCGGATGGAGAATTGTCGATGGCGCTATGGAGGTCGTTCCGGGCTCAGGCAGCATTGTGACAAAACGTAAATTCAAGGATTTCAAATTACACGTGGAATTCAATATTCCACGTTTGCATACAGCTGCTAAGGGGCAACACCGTGCCAACAGCGGAGTTTATTTACAGTGCCGTTACGAGGTGCAAATCCTGGATTCTTTCGGTCAAGAACCAAGGTACAACGGCTGTGGAGCAATTTACAGAGTGAAGGCACCGGATGAAAATGCCTCTAAGAAGGCTGGCGAGTGGCAGACCTATGACATTATTTTCCATGCACCTCGGTTTGATAGAGATTATCAAAACATACGGAAGGTCGAAAACGCCCGTATCACGGTAATTCACAATGGTGTCTTGATTCACAATGCTGTCGAAATCCCAAGCAAAACAGGCCGGGGACAGCCTGAAGGACCGGAGCCTGGCCCCATTTTACTGCAGGACCATGGGAGCAAAGTGAAGTTTCGCAATATCTGGCTCATCCCACTTGATGATACTGCTTAGGCAAGTTCCATTGGAAAATAGTCTTTAGCATTGTTGAAGCAGATATCTTCAACCATTTTTCCAAGCAGGGATATATCAGCAGGCAGCAGTCCAGACTCAACGTCGTTGCCGAGCTTTTGGCATAGTATCCGGCGAAAATATTCGTGCCTTGGAAATGATAAGAAACTTCTTGAATCTGTTGTCATACCAATGAAGCGACTCAACAAGCTCATATTTGAAAGCGCTGTTATCTGTTTTTTTATCCCGTTGATTTGGTCGAGGAACCACCACGCAGGTCCGTACTGAATCTTACCGGGGCAGCTTCCATCCTGGAAATTTCCAATCATAGAGGTTATAAGTTCGTTGTCGCGGGGGTTGATGTTATAAATAATGGTTTTCGGTAATTTGTTGTTCCTGTCGAGGCGGTCGAGAAATTTAGCTAATGGGCCAGCTGTCTCGAAATCGCCCATCGAATCAAATCCCGTATCTGGGCCAAGGCTTTGCAGCATACGCGTGTTCGTATTTCGCAGTACTCCCAGGTGAAGTTGCATGACCCAGCCGCTTTCTGCATCCATAACAGCTAATTCAAAGCTCATTGCTGATTTGAATTTGCAACGTTCTGATTCATTTAAGTCTTGGCCTGACCTTATCTTATTAAATATCTTTTCAATTTCGCTTTGCGTATAGTCTTCGGAATAAACAGTTTCCAGACCATAATCTGATAGGCGACAGCCACTCTCGTGGAAGTAGTCGTGCCGTTCGCGGATTGCATTTATATAAGAGGCGAAGCTGCTTATTTCGCTATCACAAGCTTCTTCGAGTTTGTCAATAAACACATTCAGAGACGCAAGGTCTTCGACTGCCAGTGCTTTATCTGGTCTAAAAGCTGCGAAAACTTTTATTTCAAAGCCATCCTCTCGAATTTTTTTGTGGTGCTCCAATGAGTCAAGAGGCCCTTCAGTTGTGCAGATAAGCCCGATGTTCATTTTACGCAATATGTTGCGGACGCTAAATTGGTGTGTCCTTAACATCTCACTGCAACTGGTATAGATTTCTTTTGCAGTATCGGCAGACAAGAGTTTTGTTTTTATACCAAATGAGTTTTTGAGTTCTAAATGTGTCCAGTGATAGAGAGGATTACATAGGGTGTAAGGAACGGTCTGAGCCCATTTTTCAAACTTTTCGTAGTCGCTTGCCTCGCCGGTGATATACTTTTCCGCTATGCCGTTGGCTCTCATCGCACGCCATTTGTAATGGTCACCGCTCAGCCATATTTGTGTAAGGTTGTCAAACTGGTGGTCGGCAGCAATTTTGTCTGCACATAGGTGACAATGAAAGTCGTAAATAGGCATTTTCTTGGCGTGTTCGTGATACAAAATCTTTGCGGTTTTTGTTTGCAGGAGAAAATCATCTGTTAAAAATTGACCAACCATTTGCTAAGTCCCTAATTCAACGTTAATAGAAAGTATAGACTCGTTATCTCAAACAGTATAAGAACCTGCAGCAGTGATACCGCCTCGGCCTGTCCAGTTGGTGTGAAAAAACTCGCCACGCGCTTTATCAATTCTCTCGTAAGTATGTGCACCAAAGTAGTCTCGCTGGGCCTGCAGCAGATTAGCAGGTAGTCTTTCATGTCGATATCCGTCGTAAAAAACCAGGGCCGCGCTCATAGCAGGCATGGGGATACCGAGCTTAATAGCTGTGGTTACAACGCGTCGCCAGGAGCCCTGAGCTTTTTCGACGGCATCTTTAAAAAATGGGTCGAGCAGCAGATTGTTCAGGTCAGGATTTCTGTCGAAGGCCTCCTTTATTTTGCCGAGAAAAACTGACCGTATGATACAGCCGCCCTGCCATATCACGGCAATCCCTCCATAGTTCAGGTTCCAGTTGTATTCCTTGGCAGCGGCGCGCATCAGTTGGTAACCTTGGGCATAGCTTACGATTTTAGAGGCGTAAAGTGCTTGGCGTAGGCTGTCGATGAACGCTTTCTTCTCGCCTTTGAATTCTTCTTTCGGCCCTGTGAGGATATTGGATGCCTGGACCCGTTCTTCTTTTAGGGCAGATAGGCACCGCGCGAAAACAGCTTCACCAATCAGTGTCAAAGGCTGGGCGAGGTTCAAGGCCTCGATGCCGGCCCATTTGCCCGTACCCTTCTGACCAGCTGTGTCGAGGATAAGGTCGATGACCTCATTACCGTCTTCGTCCTTATATCTGAGAATGTCACGTGTGATTTCGATGAGATACGAGTTAAGCTTACCTTTGTACCACTCTGCGAAGACCTTGTGCATTTCTTCGTTGGTCATGCCGAGTCCTTCTTTCATCATATGGTATGTCTCACAAATCATCTGCATATCACCGTACTCGATGCCGTTATGAACCATTTTGACGAAATGTCCAGCCCCGTTTTCTCCCACCCACTCACAGCAAGGCACACCTTCATCGGTTTTGGCGCAGATGGCTTGAAAAATAGGCTTTACACTTTCCCAGGCTTTTCGTGAGCCCCCAGGCATAATCGATGGCCCCAGCAGTGCACCTTCTTCTCCGCCGGATACACCTGTACCTATATAGAGCTTACCTTCTTGTTCAACTTTTTTGCATCTTCTAATCGTATCAGGAAAATGACTGTTGCCGCCGTCGATTATAATGTCACCCTCTTCAAGATGTGGTAAAATTTTGTCAATGAATGCATCGACCGGTGGGCCGGCTTTTACCATAAGCATTATTATACGTGGCGTCTTTAGGTTTTCACAGAGTTCCTCGATAGAATGGCAGCCGATGATATTCTTGCCCTTTCCCCGGCCGTTTATAAAATCATCCACCTTTGATACCGTACGGTTGAAGCAGGCGATAGTGATGCCCTTGCTTTCCATATTTAAAATCAGGTTCTCACCCATTACGGCAAGGCCTATCAATCCAATGTCAGCTTCTGCCATTTTGTGTTCCCCTTCTAATTTTCTTTACTGTTCGTTAGGGATTGTTGGTATCTCTCCTCTTGATAGTCTGTATAGTATTTCTCCCGCATTGTGTACAACAAGGATACCTCTGTCCTCCTTATTTTCATAATTAGCTATATCAATTTGGTTGGGATTCATGTAACTAAGATTTACCTTTCGACATCGTTCGCGGCTGATGCCTGTGGCCAGCACCACATTTATCCGTGGTCTTTCAATGCCGTCTATATATGTGCCGATTCCTTTAACATGTGTTGAATGTGCCATCACGCCTCGAGGAATGCCGGCGAATTTATCCATCTGCTTGAGAAAGTAATCGCGCGTATGATAACCGATTTTATCAATGATTTTGCCGTGTGTATAGGAAATTTCACTGATGTGTGGAGCATAGATGATTAACGTGCCTCCCTCGGCAACGATAGGTTCCAATTTGTACATAACTTTTCCAGCTGTCCAGATGTCGTCGTACATCTGTGGCGTTATGCCCAAAGCCGTCTTGTACGGTTTGTCCTTATAGACAATATGGACCTTCTCAGATAAATCAGCTGCTTTTTCCCAGGCCTGCGTACAATCGCCAATAAATAGTCCTTTGAGTTTGTTGTCGGCAGAAACAATGGCGAATAACTTGTGTGCTGTTTTTATAAACGAAGCAGCTTTCTCGACCAACAGCCTTGTCGGTGTCCATTTGTTGCCGTTTATCACCGAATTTGTGATAACTGCGCCGAGCCAATGAAAGAAATTTATGATTTCAGCACCTGCAATCCCGGGAAAAATGTACTTGTGACCACCTGAGAAGCCTACAACTTCGTGTGGAAATACCGGGCCTAAGATGAAAAACTCATCATAATCTAAAATCAGCTTGTTAATTGCGACATCAACTTCCTCACGAAAAAGGCCGTTACTTATCTCGTGAATTTCATCAGCGGTGATTTTTCCTATTGAAATGAATGTTTCTTTTTTATCCCACTCGTGGTTGAAGAATTTTACCAAAGTATATTTGTTATTGCGCTTCTCTTGCTTTATACCCAATCTCGTGCAGATTTGCTCTTCTGTCATTGGTTGGTGTGTACCAAGTGCAACTAAACAATCAAGGGCCTTTACCCTTGAAGATATGCAATCGTAGATGCTCTGGAATATCTCGTCTACAGGACCGGAACGGGTATCATCCGGTATTATCAGTAAAATCCGTTTTTCGGTGTAATCGTTTTGCCTAAAGAACTCGGCAATTGCTTCGCTGCCCTCGTTGCTTGTGATGAAACCGTCTTTATTCTGCCGTTCGATTACCATTTCTGAGCCTTTATCTTTGCCAGGGAGGTGTTTCAGGTAAACATTCATCAAATTCGGCAATTAATTTTTCCTCATAACTTCCAGCGTATTTGCCCTTGATAAATTTATCAAATGCCTCATCGTGAAATCTCTTCCACGATTCGACTTCGTTGCCGGGATTAATCGGATAGAACAGAGCATTGTTGGCCTTAGCGGCTTTCATATCTCCGGGGGCATCACCGACCATCAGAGTGTGCTGCTTTTCATATTTGCCCTTGGTGGCATATTCAAGGTGCTCGGCTTTTTTGCCCATTTCTTGGCCGGCTATAACCTCTGCATATTTTGCAAGGTCATGTTCCTCCCATTCCCTTTGCAGTGCTTCCCACGGAGTTGCTGAAACGACAATAACGTCAGCCAGTGCCGAGATTTTCTCTAAGCTTTCCCGAACGTATGGAAACGGCGGCATCCCTTTCACCATTTCCCCTATAGCCCAGTTGACTCGCTCGCTCCATGCCAGCGCCAGCTCTAACTCACGCTTGGCATCCGGATTGGAGGTCTCGGCGATGGCTTGTTTGAGCCCGTCATTACTCAGCAGGCTCTTGGGGTCATCTACCCAGGCAAAATAGTGCGGAAACTGTGGGACCCGGAAACCTCTAACTTTGGTCATTGGATGAGATGGCAATAGCTCTGTGAGGATACGCTTTGTTGTTTTGTGTCTGTTGGCACCACGCGTTGTTGAGAAAAGGTCTCCAAACTCCTTGCATTCGCGTGCCGCCTGTGCCACAGGCTGTAGGCCAAAATAGGCAATCATCCACGGACAGAAACATTCCCGCTGTTTAATTCCCATTGTGTCAAAAGCACAACCGTCCGAATCGATACCCACAAAGAATTCCTTTTTCGGCTTGAAATCTTTCAACGGCTTTGCTGGGTCAGGCATTTTGCTCTCCTGAAACAATTTATACCCCCCCAAAAGATGAGAAACCTCCATCAACCGGGACAACGATACCGGTAACGAATTTTGCTGCATCGCTTAATAACCACATAACAGTTCCAATCAACTCTTCCGGCTTGCCGAACCTTGCCATTGGTGTATGGTCGATTATCGCTTTACCACGAGCAGTCAATTCGCCGGTCTTTTCGTCCGTTAAAAGAAACCGGTTTTGTTCGGTCAGAAAAAAGCCCGGTGCTATTGCATTCACGCGAATGTCTTTGGAATAGTTCTGACATATATGTACCGCAAGCCATTGTGTGAAATTATTAACTGCGGCTTTGGCGGCAGAGTAACCCATCACTTTGGTCAATGGCCTGAAAGACGATATACTCGATATATTCAGTATCACACCCTCGCCTCGCTTGGCAATATCTTCGGCAACAATTTGTGTCGTTAGAAACGTGCCCATGAAATTGAGCTCCAATACGCAGCGTACTGCATCTGCAGGGAGGTCGAAAAACGATAAATCTTCTGAAGTAGTAGCTTCTTTTTTGTTGCCACCTGCCCCATTAATCAAAATGTCGATTTGGCCAAGTTCAGCTACGGTTCTTTCTTTGGCAGTTTTCAGACTCTCTTTATCCAGCACATCACATTTAACACCAACGGATGTTGCTTTGTTGGATTTTATTTCGTTGGCAATGCTAACCGCTGCTTTTTCATTTATATCCCAAACAGCTATCTTTGCGCCCTCATCGCCAAGTGCTCTGGCTAATGTGCCGCACAAAATACCGCCACCACCTGTTATCACTATCACTTTATTTGTCAGCTCAAATAGTTTGTTCATTTGTTTTTGTCCTTTTGCTATTCCATAAAAATAGGCATTATATGGCGCTCATAAATGTTCTCTGCTACATTCTTTGAAATTATTTGTTCGTGTTTTTCCAGAGCATCTAAAAAATCATCGCCCATTTCAGCGGCAATTTTGTAAGCAACGTGTAAAAGCTGGCGAAAGCTTCCGTTGTATTTTTCACACGACTTATCGTGCCGAAATGCGCTGGCAAAATCAGCACCGCTCCATTGCTCGACAATAGCTGCTGATGGTAGTGTGTTTTTATCAATATCGAGGGTCTTTGTATACGGGCCGCAAAGCTCGTCAAATCGCGATAGTGCCTTGGCATAAACTTGTTTGGCTATTGATAAGCCAGCTTCATCAGCTATCGCTAAACCCGCAAGTTCCTCAAGCCACGTTGTACCTGAAGTCTTTATATGCAGCCCTGCATCGAATTTCTTCAAAGCCTTGTTTATTGGCCCATAAAGTGAGAACTTATCGCTGCCGGAATGAACACTTAATTTCAGGTTCTCGGGCGAAGAAAATTCTCTCGTTGCAAAAGTAATTACGGCAAGATTTTCTTCAAAGCTTTTTGCAAATATATCGACGTTGCCTACATAATCAACACCTTTATTGAAATGTCCGACGAATTTTGGAGCTATAGTCTGAATTGGGATACCCTCATCGGCAATGGCCACAAGAATAAAGTATAGCTCAATCGCCGTTTGTGGCTGGTCGGTCTCGTCCATCGAGATTTCTGTGATAAAATTGTCCGCGCCTTTAGCTGCTTCGATATGACGGTAGATTTTACCTGCTTGCTTAATCGCCGGCGAAAATTTACTTGCGATAGCTTCGAGATGTGCTGCGCTAATATCGAAGGTTTTATCGATTCCTGGAATTGCCAGTGAGCCAACGTGATTTTTGTATTTATCTATGAAGCCCGTTAGCTCCTTTTCATCCGCGGACTTATTAATAAAGTTGGCTACGTCAAATGTAAAAAAATCGCTTGAATCAATGAAAAAATCGACATTTTCCAGGCTGATATGGTCTGCGTCAACGTAAAATGAATCTTTCCACTTCATTGCTTTGACTGCCTCATCGGCTTCGGTGCGGACACAAGCCGGCGCAGTTTTGGTAATTGTGTGCTCTCGCTGCGATTTATTCCAAACCGGCGTGATATTAACGCCCTGCTCTTTTGCCTTGATGATGGCCTGTAGCAGTGCCTTACCCTGTCGACCGAATCTATCGCCAATTCCAAATGAGTACTTTCCAAGCATCATATTACTTCTCAGCTGTGCACGGCCTATTACATGTATTTTGGCAGTTTCTTTTGCAGCAGTTTTCGCTCGAATCTCATAAACACAGGCAGGCCGTCTTCACCTATCGTAATCGGTGCCTCGCCCTTTATTAGTGGACGAATATAATCCCGGCAGGCTTCTGTTATATGATTGCCCCTGTCATTTATGTAGTTAGCGGGTACTTTCTTTTCACCGTTAGCTACATCTCTAAGCTTAGCCAGCCCAGTCGTGCATTTATATTCACCCCCCTCTTCTCTAACCAACGTTACCATTTTGCCGTTTTCACCGGAAATTGCTGCCTTAACTGCCATCTGTCCGCACATATACGCCTCATTGACGTCCGTCAGCGACGCAAAGTGCATAGCGCTTCGCTGATTTGTACCAGGCTTGTTACATCGGGCCTTTATTCCTACCTCCTTTTCAATAACAGCTTTAAGAATGTCAGCTACACCTCCGAGTTGTACATGACCAAAGCTGTCCTCGCTGAATGCTCCCCTATCTGCTGTTATATATTTGCCTTTTTCGTTCTTAAGACCTTCGCCTGCGACGATAAATACCCTACTAAATTCTTTGTGTACTTCTTTGACGTCACTTACGAATTTCTCAAAGGAAAAAGATGCTTCAGGCATATATATAAGATGTGGTGCATCTTCCGAGCATCGTGCAGCCAGTCCAGTTGCTGCCGCTATCCAACCGGCGTTTCTTCCCATCACCTCAACTATGGTGCACGTGTCGTGAGTGTACAGTGCTTCAGTGTCTCTGCCAGCTTCCATCGCGCAGGTCGCAACGTATTTTGCCACGCTGCCATAGCCTGGACAGTGGTCCGTATAGGCAAGGTCGTTATCGACCGTCTTGGGAATCCCAATACAGGCCAGTTCATAACCACTATCCGCGGCAAGCCTGTTGACCTTGTCCGCAGTGTCCATTGAATCGTTGCCCCCTGCATAAAAAAAGTAATGAATATTATGTGCTCTGAAGACATCAAGTACTCTTTCAAAGTCGGCCTTCGATTCTTCGATTGATTTTAGCTTGTACCTGCATGAGCCAATGGCAGCAGCAGGTGTTTGCTTAAGTGCCTCGATGGTCTCGGGCTTTTCTGCGGAGATGTCAAACAAGTCTTCTTGTAAGACTCCTAATATCCCGTTGGCTGCACCTAAGACACGCCCGATTCTGCCTGATTTTACTGCCTCCTGGATTACACCGCAGGCGCTTGAGTTAATTACAGCCGTTGGACCCCCAGACTGAGCCACAATGGCGTTAGGTTTTGAACTTATCACAACTGCTCCTTTACAATTTCTTCCACATTTCAGCTTACTCATTAAATTAAGGTTCGCTCATCTTATCAGTTCAAGTAACCGTGGCAGAACTAACGAAATCTGCGGCACATATGTGCATATAAACAACACAGCTATCATAGCCCCAAAACACGGAAGCAGGTACCGCATTGTTTTGGTTACTGTGGTATGAGCTATTCCACACCCGAGAAATAAAACCGTACCTACCGGCGGAGTACACAAGCCGATGCACAGATTCATAATCATAATTATTCCAAAGTGTAGCGGGTGTACACCCAGACCTTTTACAATTGGCAGGAAAATCGGTGTAAAAATCAAAACCGCCGGTGTCATATCCATAAATGTTCCTACTGCAAGGAGAATTAGATTTATTATTAACAAAAGAAGCACCTTGCTCGTAGTTAAACTAAGTAGGAACGCGCTGATATTCTGCGGCACATTCTCGCGAGCTAAAAACCAGCTCATCGCCATTGAAGTTGCGATTAAAAGAAAAACAACCGCAGTAGTGATTGCTGATTGAAGTACTATACCTGGTAAGTCCTTAAGCTTGACTTCTTTGTATATAAATACCGAAAGAACAAAAGAGTAAACCACGGCAATAGCTGATGCTTCGGTTGCGGTAAATATCCCCCCGAGAATACCGCCTAATACAATGACAATCAGCAGAAGCGCCGGAATAGCTTTCAGGAAGCGCATAAAGCTTTCACGGAACCCAAATCGTTCTCCTTTGCCGTAATTGCGTCGGACTGAGATAATGCCCGCTACTACCATAAGCCCAAGGCCGACTAATATCCCGGGCAAAACACCCGCAATAAAAATCGCTGCAATTGAAACCATTCCACCCGTAGCGAGAGAGTAAACTATCATTACATTGCTTGGTGGTATCAAAAGCCCTGTAGTTGCAGCGGTAATGCTAATTGAAGTATTGAAATCCCTGTGATAGCCCATCTTATTCATCAAGGGTATCATGAACCCGCCAACCGAAGATACCGCCGCTGCCGCAGAACCTGAAATTGAACCGAAGAGCATACATGTCATAATATTAACAAACGCTAAGCCGCCGCGAAATCTTCCAACCAAAACATTTGCAAAGTCGATTAGCCGCCGGGCAATGCCGCCACGGCCCATAAACAGACCTGATAAAATGAAAAATGGTATTGCCAGCAGTGCAAAACTGTCAATTCCCGTAGCCATCTTCTGGGCTATGATAAGAAACGAAGGAAGCTCACCTATTACAAGGACACCCAGCAACGTTGCAATACCCATGCAGAAAGCTACCGGTACGTTCAGGGCCAAAAGTATGATAAAACTAAGAACTAATACTAAAATCGCCGCTGTTGCCGTATCCATTTAAGATTTACTCTTTCCGTATGTGTTGAAATATTTTTGCGCTATTAACTGATATCAGTCCATCGCTGCCGTTGATTCAAAATCGTGCGGCTGTTCTATTCTACGCCCCTTGATAAGGGCTGTAAATGTTTCGACAAACAGCTCTACGCTGTAAAATAACAGGAAAAAACCGCTGATAGGCAGTGCAAGATACACATATCCCATCTTCAAACCCAAAGCTGGTGATACTTGGTTCGTTCGCAATGTAATGCTCACTAGCTGGATGCCCCCTATAATCAGGATATGCAGTGAAAATATGGCCACCAGAGCAAAAACAGCTAATACCGTATACAAGCGTTTTTTCTCTGGCAACTTTGCGACGAAATAATCAATTCCCAAATGAGCCCCTCTGTTCAATGCTACACTGGCCCCGAGCATGCCAACCCAAATCATTAAAAATGTTGCTAATTCCTCCGTCCATGAGCTTGGGTCCTGTAAGACATATCGCGTAAAGACCTGCCAGACCACATCCAATACCAGCACAGCCATTGAAACAGTGACAAGTACTTCGAGACTTCGGTCCAGGACCTTTTTAATTTTCGTAAGCATGCCCTATTTTACCGCCTTGATTCTGTCTGCGAGTCTGCCTATTTCGGTCCCTTCAAATTCTTCCCACATTGATATGACTGCATCCTGGAAAGGCCTTTTATCGGGACGGCTTATTTTCACCCGCGCTTTTGCAACCGCTTCGAGATTTTCCTTTTCCTTCTCGGCCCAGAGCTTGCGCTGGTACGAAACGGATTCGTCCGCTGCCTCCTGTAGGACATTTCTAAACTCAGGCAAAAGCTCATTCCAAACCTTGGTGCTTATCAGCAGCACATCCGGAACCCGCGTGTGCTCATCAAGGATGTAGTATTTACAAATCTCGTAGTGCATTGATGTGTAAAAGCTGGGTGGATTGTTTTCCGCGCCATCCACTACTCCCTGTTGCAGCGAAGTATAAAGTTCGCCCCAGTCAATTGGTGTTGCTGAAGCGCCCATTGCTGCAATCATTTTAATCGCCATATTGCTTTTTTGGACGCGTATTTTCATCCCTCTCAGGTCGGTCGGTGTGTTGATAGGTCTGTCCCGCGTATAGAAACTGCGAGCACCTGCATCATAAAAACACAAACCTTTAAGCCCTACCGACCCACCGGCAGCCAGTAATTCCTTACCTATAGGCCCAAGCAACACCTTCCAGCAATGTTCCGAATCCCTGAAAATATAGGGAAGACCGAGAACCTTCATCATGGGTACGAAACTTTCCAGAGGCGAAGAGGAAGTTTTAGTCATTGCTAACCCGCCTAATTGCAGCTGCTCTATGCACTCTCGTTCACTGCCTAATTGTTCGCTCGGATAAATATCAATCCGCAATCTGCCTGCAGATTTTTCTTGGGCTCTATCTGCCATAAATACCATCGCTTTGTGTACCGGATGAGTTGTGTCCAGACCATGAGCCAGCTTTAATACCTTCACTTCTTCGTCTTTCTTCCCGCAACCAAAAATGCCGAAAACACTTAAGCATATAAACAATACGCAGACAATAGTTGCAATTTTCTTCATAATATTGATTACCTTATAAGTCTTTAGCTCGTAGAAGCTGTAAGTCTTGGCATTATAGAAAAGATGCTGACAAATTCAATAGGTTAAAATCTTACCTTATTTGTGCAGATAAGTTCTGTGATTCAATTTCGGTTAGTTGTACCTTTGCCCAAAGATGGTTTATATTCAACTTGAGCGCTTTCTCAAACTCCGCCTTTGCCTCCGTTTGCATGCCCTTGCCCAAATACGCTAAACCCAAAAGGTAATGATTCTCCGCCATTCGAATTTCCGGGGATTGTTTTTCTCCGAACTTTGCAAAAAAGTCCATCCCTGCATCAGCCTGGGTCTTTGCAAACTCAATCAGTCCGTCGAATATTGTATTTGCTTTATTTTCCTGACCGAGTTTGCAAAAAGCTAAACCCTGATAATAGCGAAGCTCCGACCATTTCCTTCTCTGTTTTGCTGTTACCGATTTCTGATAAGATGCCTTGGCTTTTTCAGCATCTCCTAAGGCCTCATAAGCAGTCCCAACAAAGTAGTGGATTTGGCAGGCCCTGCCGCCGCGATATGGCTCTGCCTTCTCCAGATTCTCCGGATATTCAAGCGCTGCTTCGTAATCTTTTAACGCCTCGGCATATCGCTTCGCTTTGAATCGGTTCATCCCTCTAAGTGAATGCGCGTTGATATACGCACCATGTACGGTTTCTCCGCCTTCCCATACATGAAAATGACGATTGTTCATTAGTTCAATGGCTTCATCATATTTACCTTTCTGAACGTAAAGCAGTATCTTGCGTATAAAGGCATCATCACGCTTAACAATTGTCTCATTATTATTTTCCAAAAGCTCAAGTCTCTTTTCGACTGCAACTTGCCCCATTTCATAAAGAACATCCAGCTCGTAAAAAAGTCTGGGGTCTTTTTTATCGCAGGCAACCGCCTTCTCCAGACTGGCAATAGCTTTGGGGATATCATTATAGATATGGTTGTAGGCAAAGCCGAGGTTTCGATGCACAGTTGCAAATGTATCATCAATAGCTTTTGATTTTTCCCATTCTCGAATTGCAGCTTCCGGCTGATTGTCATAGAGCAGATTGCCGAGATAGTAGTGAGCACGTGCATCTTGCGTGTTATTCTTGTAAGCTTTTTTCAGCACATCAATTGACTCTATTCGGAAAGGAAAACAGTACTCAGGTGGCATCTCGCTCGCAATTTTGTAATATTTTAGGGATTTTTCACTGTCGCCTTTTTTCTCCCAAAAATAACCGAGGTAGTAATAAACCATCGGATATGTACTGCCGCTTTTACCGTTCGAGGTATCCAGCCGAGACAGGACCTCAATCGCATCATCCCACAACCCGCAATTACCGTAATCAACAGCCATTTCCAGATACGACTGAACTTCATCTCGCATTCTTACCTTTAAAGTCTCTATTGCTTCTTTTGATTGTTCCTTTTGACCCATTGCAGATTTAGCCAGATACAGCTCATTGCCCGCCCAGAAGTCAAAAACGTCGCTGGACAACACCTCTGAAGCTACCTTAGCTGCCTCTTCAAACCGTCCAAGTTGTCTTAGAAGCGCTGCTTTTAAATCCATCGCCTTTGTGTTCCAGGCATTCGTGGCTATGGAGCGGTTGATGTGCTCCAAAGCTGTTGAAAAATTGCCTCTCATGCAGTCAATTTCAGCTAAGTGATAGTAAGCAGCCGTATGAAATCCATAGCTCCACGTTGCCTTGTATAAGTCAGTATATGCCGCCTCATTGTCCCCTAAAAATTTTGAAACAAGCCCGCGATAATAATAGGCCTCCCCATCCCTTGGGCTGGTGTAATTTTTCGTGGCCCGCTCCAGAGCAGTCCTGAAGTGCCGCTCGGCTTCTTCAAACATCCCGCGTTTGAAGTAAAGAATTCCGAGGGCTACATTGACTCGGTAGTTGCCCGGGTCTCTTTTTAAAGCTTCTTGATAGTAAGGATAGGGCTTCATCGCGGGGTTATGGAATTGCTCCAGGCGCAGCCCTATCAAATAAAGCTCCTCAACTGTTTCTACATCTTGCGGAGCAGATGGTGGCTTTACCGTCTCAGGCATCGGACTGCCCTTCCGTTGAATAGGCTTGTAGGCTATCAGTTCTTCACCTGCCGATGTTAGTAGCGATGCTCTTAAATCCTCTTCGTTTGTTCCGGCAGAAAGAGCAATCTCTTTGCAGAATGGTTTATCTGGTGCTATATCTGTCTCCTGTTCAAAAATTATCCTCTCGCCGGCCTTTAACAACACCCTTGCATTCTTGTACTGAGATGTTGTGTTGAATCCGAGCTTAGCGGTATTCTCATCAGTCACATCTAGGTTGACAGCTGCTTGGAGATTGGCGTTTTTCATCCCCCCTATTGCTCGTAAAGGATACCAGTACATCTTTATGACCTTGGCCTCATAAGGCTGCAGCCAGCTGTAGTCAGGCTGATTATCTGAATACGCTCCGGTCATAAGCTCCAGATGATGTCCATCGGTTTCGGTTATAATTTTGGTCCACATCCAGCCACGCGGCCCGTTGCTCCATTCCCAGAACTTCCTGCCGGGAACAACATGATGATTGGCAAAACTAACGATGCCCGCCTGTTTCCCGTGGTCATATCCGCCGAAAAAGTCGTCTTCGTAATTCCAGGCGAACATAGATATCCATTCCGGGTGATTCTTCCACCAGCTCACGTCCACCCCTTTGGTGTAATCTGTCCTGTTGAATACCTCGTATGAAATTGGCCAGTGTGAAAACTGGTTTTTCCCATGGTATGTCGCGTACTCCGTGCTCGGCGGGAAGATTACCTGGTAGTCTTTGTTTGCATGGATACCGACATTTGCAAAGCACAGGAAGGAATGTGCGAATGGTGTCCGATTGAAGGGTTTAATAGTGACCTCAATATAAGATTTGCCTGGATACAGCGTCAAACCAACCATCCATTTTATCCTGTGCCGAATCTCCATTTCACCTGCCCAGATGGTACAGCTGCCATCCGCATTTTCCTCTAATGCATAATCGACCGGCATAAATACCGATGCCCTGTGGTGGTGTGGGAAATTCCACTCGATACCTCCGCAAATCCAGGCACCCAGCATTCCTATCAGGGCCGGCTTTATAACATGCTGGTGGTAAATAAAATCGTAATTGTTGGTCTTGTCCAATGCGGAAAAAAGCCTCCCGCCTATTTCGGGAAGCACTGAAATCTTCAAATATTCATTTTCAAGATAAAGCGATTTATAAGTTATATCCTGACGATTATCCGTTAGCACATCCAGCATTGGATAAGGATACACTCGTCCTTGTGCTCCTTGATATGCTCTGCCGACATAGAACCTCGGATTATGGTCGCCTTTACCTATAAGATAGGTAGGGATTACCCGCGGCTCCTCCCATACTCTCACTGATGAAACTGTTGCAAAGCTGGTCTTTGCAAGGCAGATACATGCAACCGCTACACGTAAAATCGTTCCCGCAAACTCTTTCTTGCTCATCATTATTATCAATCCTCCAATTGGCTTAATAAACTAAGCTATCTTTAACATAAGAAAACGCGCCCGGCAGGACTCGAACCTGCAACCTTCGGATTCGAAGTCCGCGACTCTGTCCAATTGAGCTACGGGCGCTGAAGTTCAAAACTAACAACAAAATAGCCGACTTTTCTGTAATTGTCAAATAAGAACCGAAAGCTATAGCTGAGTAATGTTTTTTGGAAGATGAAAAAAACGCCCAAACCAAAGCCTATCGCGTAAACGTGCGAAACTCCTCTATAAGCGATATTGTGTATTTCCCGGGTTGGCCCCCGCCGATTGTCTTATTATCGAATTTAACCACAGGAACAATATCTTGAGTGGTTACTGCGATAAAAAGTTCATCGGCGGACCTTGCCTGCTCCGGCATTAATGATTCCTCGACGATTTTTAATCCGATAGTCTTGCCTGCTTTAATCACATATTTACGCGTGATTGACGGCAGAATATTGGCTGTGAGCGGGGCCGTTTGCAATGTTTGGCCGAATATCGCAAAAAACGCTGATGCGGCTCCCTCAGTTATCAGCCCTCTCTCAGTGACAAGTATTGCCTCAGCACTGCCTTTTTTAGTGGCATCTTGACGAGCAAGAACATTAGCCAGTAGATTCAGCGACTTTATATCGCACCTTTTCCACCGCAAGTCTGGGCAACTCGACACCGAAATACCTTTGTTTTTTATCGTTGTCTTATCCGGAAGTTCCGTCACGGTTAGGAAGAAGTTGGGTTTTAAGTCAACCTCCCAGCTATGTTCTCGCGGTGCCGAGCCTCTGGTAACATGAAAATATATTTTTGCATTGGCAATACCTGCTCCCTCAAAAGCTTTCTGTACCCGCTTTCGGACCTGGTCTGTGTCCACACCTTCGATCTTAATTGCTGACAGACTTTTCTTGAACCTCGCTAAGTGTTCTTCAAGGGCAAACATCTTGCCGTCGTAGCTTCGCACTACTTCGTAAACCCCGTCGCCGAAATAGAACCCACGGTCGCAATAAATCGGCTCGAGCTTTGCCAAAGGCACCATTTTGTCGCCTATCATCGCTATCTGCATATAGTCGCTCCCGAGACTAATGTTACTGTTAATCTTAGGTTAATATATAATTAAATAGAATACAAAAATATCGGATAATTTGCTTTACAAAAAACAAAAGTCCTCGTAGAATACCGCTCCTGATTCAGAATCTTATATATAAAACTTGGCCTTTTTACAATGTATGCAGTGATTGAACAAGGTGGTAAGCAGTACAAAGTCGCCGAGGGCGATTCCTTGAATATTGAACTGACCAACGTCTCGCCCGATGCTGAAACCATTGAGCTGGATAAAGTTTTGTTCGTCTGCGACGGCAGGAAAGTTAAGGTTGGCACCCCGTTTCTAAAAGGTTCAAAGGTTATTGCTTCTTTTAAGACCACAGCTCAGCAGGCTGTTGTTAAAGGTAAGAAACTCTACCCCATGCACTTTCGCAGGCGAAAAAACAGCAAGAGACGTATCGGCCACCGCCAAAAGTATTTACAGGTGACAATTGATAAAATACAAGCCTGAAAAACCTGCCTTCAGCCGCCGGTACCCCGGGGAAAGAAATGTGGAAAAAACTCAAGATTCAAAAGTTGTAAATGATTAATAGTGGTTTTTAGTTTTGAACTTTTAGCTTTTATCTTCTCTTGACATAAGTTTATCAACATATCGGTGCCATTCAGCGGGTCCATTTTGAGCAAAATACTCGAACGACTTGTCATCGACTAATTGCCCTAATAACACCTTGCGGTTCGCAGCGTCCGGCACATCTCTAAGAATACGTTTACGAAGTGTTTCTAATTCAGCGAGAAACTCACCGTGTTTCTCGGTAAAGCTCTGTTCTAATTTCTTCCGTACATGGCCGGCGTAAGCCGGGCAATTCCCTTCGGTACCAATCGCTATCTGTAAATCTGCCCGTTTGACAACTGCTGGAACAAGAAAATCGCATAGCTCCGGCGCATCTACAACATTGCATAAAATCTCCAGCTCCTGGCAGTCCTTATATATTTGCTTGTTCAGCTTGGCATCGTTTGTTGCTGCTATCGCAAGCACCGCCCCAGCAAGATAAGCTTTTGAATATTTGGACCTTATTAATTCGGCATTGCTGTGTTGACAAAGAGCTGTCAGTGAATTATCTATCTCTTTAGCTACAACCACCAGACGGGTACCGGCTGCCAGAAGTGACTGCGCCTTTCGCACAGCAACAACACCACCTCCTATTACCACCGCACGACGACCGCTCATCTCAAGAAATATGGGATACTTTGCCATGGTAATAATTATTATATTCACTTCTAATCTGATAGCAAGATTGAATTTATAACAGGTCCTAAGCCCCGTTCCAAAGCCTCAGCTCATCAGGTGATTTCAGTCTAAACCTTCAATTTTAATGAGGCTTTTATGCTTCTCAATTCACACGGATTCAGATAAGATATATATAATACCAGTTCGGATTTTGGATGTTTGATAAGTGTCGAAAAATAATGTCTGAATATTAACCAGGAGGATAATATGAATATAAAGTTCAATCGCCGCAATTTTATCAAAGCCATCGGTCTCGGGACAGCTTCACTGGCAATCCAGAAATCCAAAGTAGTTGGCGAGGTTGCGCATAACAAAAAGCAACCGGATATTTTATTCCAGCGTAAAATTCCTGTCCGTCACGAGGTCGATGTCTTTATTGCAGGAGGTGGCCCAAGCGGTGTTGCTGCCGCTCTGGCAGCCAGGCGGCAGGATGCGAACGTCTTTCTTGTTGAGGGGCAAAGTTTTTTCGGCGGTATGGGAACTGCCGGCCTTGTACCCAGTTTCTCAAAGTTCTCCGATGGAATTAACTTTCTTGCTGGCGGTGTGGGTCGTCAAATATATGACCGCTGCCGTGACACCGGTGTCTTTGGGCCCGATTACAATCCCGACCGCAAGTACCGCTGGGATGGTAACCCGATTCATGCCGAAGGCTTGAAACGCGTTTACGATAGCCTTATAACTGAATGTGGCGCAGATTTCACCTTTCAAACGCGTCTGGTTGCGGTGAATGTCGAAAATGGCTCTGTGCAGTATGCATTTTGCCACGCCAAAAGCGGCCTGTTTGCTGTTAAGGCCCACATTTATGTTGACTGCACAGGCGACGGCGACCTCGCAGCCTGGGCAGGTGCTTCATTCCAAAAAGGGGATGAACAGGGCAATGTACAGGCCGGCACCCTCTGTAGCATCTGGTCAGGTGTCGACTGGGATAAGGCACGAAAAGCGGGAATGTACGGTAAATGGCCCCTCGGTCAAAGTGACAAACTAAAGCAGGCTATTAATGATGGTATATTCACAGTCAAGGACCCACATCTGCCTGGCATATGGCTCAACGGCCGTACTCAGGGTGGTGGCAACATCGGCCATGCCTTCGGTGTTGATGGAACTGATGAACGCTCAATTACAAAAGCTCTACTGCAGGAACGAAAGAAACTGTTGGAGTATCAGCGCTATTATAAAGAGTATAACCCAGGCTTTGAAAATATAGAGCTCGCCGCAACCGGCACTTTGCTGGGTATTCGAGAAACTCGCCGAATTATCGGTGATTATGTCTTGAACCTTGAGGATTACACGAATTGTGCTGATTTTCCTGACGAAATCGGCCGCTATAACAATGAAATTGATATTCACGCCTCATCAGTAGACGCAAATGAGCAACAAAGGATGCAAAAGCTATTCGCTAAATCAAGCTACAAACAAGGCGAAAGTTATGGCATACCGTACCGTGCCCTGACGCCTAAGGGCCTTGAAAACGTCCTCGTAGCTGGCCGATGTATTAGCACCGACCGCTATGTCCACGGCTCGATTCGCGTTATGCCAGGCTGCATGAT
Source organism: Planctomycetota bacterium (assembly GCA_020351025.1). GTDB lineage: Bacteria > Planctomycetota > Phycisphaerae > Sedimentisphaerales > Anaerobacaceae. The sequence continues at coordinate 1,994,335 of CP070728.1, read as the reverse complement.
TACAGGACAGGCAGCAGGTGCCGCAGCAGCCCTCGCTGCCGCAAAAAAAACGAATACACGTGCTATAAATGTCAAAGACCTGCAAAAGAACCTAAAAAATCTCGGAGCCTTCCTCCCAAACGCGTAATTTTCAGCTAATAGCAGGAAATGCTACACCCTCGTAGCTTGAACAAAAATAGATAGCATATTGACCTTGATGTTGGGCTGTGCAACAATGAGAGTTTAAAGGCTCAAATATGAGTAAGGGTATAACAATTAAACCGCCTCTGACCGATTCCATCGTGCGTTCACTAAAGGCAGGCGACGAAGTTAAAATAACCGGGGTAATCTACACCGCCCGCGACATGGCGCATAAAAGATTGTGTGAAGCGCTCGATGTCGGCAAGGAGTTGCCCTTTGACCTCGCCGGAGCTGTTATTTACTTTTGCGGCCCCTCCCCTGCTAAGCCCGGATGTGTAATCGGCTCTGCAGGCCCTACCACCTCTTCCAGAATGGACCCTTTCAGCCCAAAGCTAATCGCAAATGGCCTTAAAGCAATGCTCGGAAAAGGTTGCCGTTCTGACCATGTAAGAAATGCCCTGAAAAAATATGGTGCGGTTCATCTTTCTACTCTTGGCGGCGCAGGCGCTTTGCTTAGTAAGCACATCGTTTCCGCAGAGGTACTTGCATACCAAGATTTAGGCACCGAAGCCGTAAGGAAGCTCGAAGTTGTTGATTTCCCCGCCATCGTCGCCTACGACTCTTACGGAAACACAGTTTACAAGGAGGTCTGAAATTGAAGATAGCTCTGCTTGGCCTGCTGCAATCCGGCAAGAGCACTATTTTCGCGAGCTTAAGCGGCAAAGCGATTCCCCCATCTGGTTCGACCAACATCGCCGAAGCTATTGTCCCCGTTCCCGACGAACGCCTCGATTGGTTAACAGAATTCTACAAGCCAAAAAAAACAACCTACGCTACAATCGACTGTCTCGACCTGCCCGGCTTTAATTTTACCGATGAGCATGGCCGCTCTGCTGCAAGAAGGCTGATTAACCACATAAGAATCGTCGATATGTTTGTCCTGGTTGTCCGCTGCTTTGAAAACCCAGCCGTTCCGCCCTACCGCAATGCCATAGACCCAGCCAGGGATTTAACAGAGTTGCAAACCGAACTGTTGCTTGCTGATTTGGAGCTTGTTGCAACTCGCATTGAAAGGCTTGAAAAGAATCTTGCTAAACCCACCAAAAACCATGCTCACGATAAGGCCGAATTAGACCTCCAAAAAAAATTACAGCAGACAATTGAAGCGGAAAAGACGATAAGCTCGGCTATTGAAACTGAGGCTGAGCTCGAAATTATAAAGTCCCTCGGCTTTCTAACCTTAAAGCCCATGACGGTTGTAGTCAACGTCGGCGAGGACCAGTTGGATAAAGAGTTCGATTTTACCGGCATAATCGACAGTGCCATACCTGTAACTACTCTTTGTGCCAAGCTTGAATATGAGCTGGCGCAGCTTGACCCGCAAAGCAGACACGATTTTATGACCGATATGGGTATTACCGTTTCTGCCGCCGCAAAATTCGCAAAAAGCTGTTACTCCTCAATGGGCTTAATCAGCTTTTTAACCGTTGTATCGGACGAGCTCCGCGCCTGGCCTATAAAACAAGGCACCAACGCACTTGATGCTGCCGCTAAAGTTCATTCCGATATCAAACGCGGTTTTATTAGAGCTGAAACTTTTGCCTTTGAGGACTTGAAAGAGCTTGGCTCTGAAAAAGCAATAAAAGCCGCCGGTAAAATCCGGCTCGAAGGAAAGGAATACATCGTTAAGGACGGTGACATCATCAACTTCAGATTCAACGTCTAACGATAAATACAAAACCGCAAAAAATGCTTTCCCCCTATCCGGCCTGCTCTGACCATGTCGAAGGGGTGGTGTGAGGTCATTGCGAGCGGCCCGAAGGCTCGCGCGGCAATCTAACGTATCGAACCGGCTCCTTTTTAAGCTCTGCTTCCGTCGGCAGTAATTCAAACGATTCTATCCCTTCAGCCTTAGTAAATTTATCTATCACATGTTGAATATCAACCATGCTTCTGCCGTGCATCATCGCAAACAGGTTATAAGGCCAGTTCTTAACCCTCTTCCTTTCGTAGCAATGACTCACTATCCCAAACCGTGCCAGCTTTTTACCCGCTTCTATAATCCGCTCTTGCTGAACCTCACAACAGAAAAGAACATTCGCAACAAATCCAAGCTTGCGATGGTCGACAACCGCTCCGAGCCGCCTGATTACTCCTTTATCTATCAGATTTTTTATAGTATTTAGAACCTCATCAATCTCTATTCCTGCCCCGCACAAAAAATGAAATGGCCTCTCCGTTACCTCTATCTCATCCTGCAGTTTTGATAGTATCTGCTTCTCAGTATCATTTAGCTCGAAGATTTCACTTTTTGGTACTTGCTGGGTATCACCACTCGGCTGTCCCTCGCCCTCAGCGTCAAACCGAACGTCTAACTTAAAAACACGTTCCACCGGCAGACTGTAAAAATCAATACCGAAACGTCCCGAAAGCTTTGACACCTCAATATCAATTTGTTCTTGCGATTCACCTTGAAGCGTGAACCATAAATTCAGGTTATGTTTCCTGATGTAATTATGGGAAACATTCTTAAGTGCGTTAACTGCTTCTGCGACCTCCTCTAAAGCTTCTTCCGGAACGTGCCCTGTTACCAGCGTGCTTGTCATACCAAGCGCTCGGTGATTTATCATTGTCCCGATTCGTTTAATAACCCCCCTTTCTTTTAACTGGCGCGTTTCTTCCAGCGCCGTTTTCTCGTCCGTCTCCAGAAGTTTTCCTAAATCTGCAAACGGCCTTGCACGTATCGGCAGTCCATCTTGAAGAACATTGCACAATCTCTTTTGTAGTTTTGTTATATGCAAACTCAATCTTTATCTCCGCCTTCGTAATCACAGGCAGGGTCAGTCCCTAAATAATCTCCCGTCATTGTATAAGCCCTCGCCCTGCACCCCCCGCAGACACCGACATAGTCGCAATTTCTGCATTTACCTCTGTAACTCGCTTTATCACGTATCTCATTCAGAAATTTCGACTCCTCCCAAATCTTCCCGAAATCGAAGTTATTTTCAATCATATTCCCCGTCGATTTATCCAGAAACCCACATATCTGAACATCACCTTTGTAGCTTATAAACCCGAACCCTCTACCGCCCATACAGCCGCTTACCTCTTTGGTTAGTCCCTTGGCCTCCGCCTGCCTGCACACACGCGCAAACTGGGGTCCGCACGTCACCCGAACCTTAATCTTCGCGCTCAGCTTTATCCGCCACAGCTCATTCAAAAGCGACTCATACTCTACCGGGTCAAGTATCATATCCTCAATCTCAGCCCCCCTGCCCGTCGGCACGAGTATAAATGGGTTAAAGCAGTAAGCTCCCAGTCTTTTAGCAAGTGCTGCTATCCCGATAACTTCATCAACATTGATTTTGCTGATTGTTGTATTAATCTGAAACCGCACCCGCGCCTGCTTCGCCATCTTCGCAGCCTTAACAGCCGCATCAAATGCCCCCTTACTCTGCCTGAAAGCGTCGTTCGTATCTGTCGATGCCCCGTCTATAGAAAATGATAACGCTGTTACTCCTGCCTTCTTTAACCTTTTTATTGACTTCTCATCAATCAGATACCCGCACGTTGCCAGCACCACTCGCAGCCCCAACCCTCGCCCGTATCGAATAATCTGGTATATGTCCTTCCGTTCCATCGGCTCACCACCGGTGAGGATAATTATACACTTGTTGAACTTCGCTATTGCCTTTAAGATTTTCTTACATTGACTTGTATCAAGTACCTCTTTGGCGCTTGGCCCCGCACTCGCCCGACAGTGCCGGCAACGGAACCGGCACCTTCGCGTAACCTCAAATGCTATAAGACGAGGCTTTTCTGATTTCATAGAGTGATTAAAGTAAGAAAGTTTACTTTGATGTCATTTTTGCTGCTTCTTTTGCAAAATACGTTATTATTATATTTGCTCCCGCCCGCTTAATCGCGGTTAACATCTCCATCATTGTATCTTCTTTATTTACAAGGCCTTGCGCAGCAGCACAATTCACCATCATATATTCCCCGCTGACATTATACGCCGCTATTGGGCAATCGAATCGCTGCCTCGCACGGTAAATTATGTCTAAATAAGCAGTTGCAGGTTTCACCATCACGATATCCGCCCCCTCTTCTATATCAGCTGCAATCTCCGCCATCGCCTGGTTTACATTAGCTGGGTCCATCTGGTAAGTCTTTCTATCACAAAGGCTTGTACCTGCAAAATCTGCCGAAGGTGCCGATTCCGCCGCATCCCTGAATGGCCCATAGAATGCAGATGCATATTTAGCTGCGTATGACATAATCGCCACATCCTTAAAGCTATTTTCCTCCATCGCCTCGCGAATATATTTTACTCTGCCATCCATCATATCCGATGGTGCAACTATATCAGCGCCCGCCTGTGCGTGCGATAAAGCTATCTTAGCCAACAACTTGCACGTCTCATCATTATCTATTTTGCCGTCTTTTATAACCCCGCAATGCCCATGCTCGGTATATGCGCAGAGGCAAATATCCGTAATGACCAAAAGCTCCGGCACCTCTTTTTTGATTTCTCGTATAGCCCGCTGTACCACACCATCTTCAACCCAGGCCCTCGAGCCTAGTTTGTCTTTCTCCCTCGGCAGCCCGAAAAGAAGCACCGCTGCTATCCCCAAACCGGCAACTTCAGCAGCCTCGACTGCTACCGTGTCCGGTGAGAAGTGGAAACAGTCAGCCATCGACTTAATCGGCTCTTTAATACCTTCGCCATCGCGTACAAATAGCGGATAAACAAAATCCTCCACACTCAAGGTGGTTTCACACACTAATCTTCTCATTGCGGGGCTGTTTCTCAGCCTTCGCATCCTGATTTTCGGAAAACCCATAATTTAACTCCGTTGAAAAATTAAAATTCAAAATGCAAAAGTCAAAATTACATATCAAACCTCAAAATTTAACCTTTTTCGTTCTCGGGCTAACTAAAAACTTAAAACTAACTTATCTCTTCATCCATAAGATAGCAGGCTGGCTCGTTGAGCCAGTTTGCGTCGTTGCCGTTGGCACCTAAAAATCTAAAATTTCCTTTGCACAAGTCGAACCATTTGCATTTCAAACATCTGGCATTAGCAAATTTATTTTTTTTGCGTAATTTATTCAGTACCGGCTCATCCGGGTTGTCCCAGATTAGTTTGAAAGTTTGAGCCTTGACGTTGCCGAGCGAGTAGTTGTGCCAGAACTGGTCCGGATGGACGCTGCCATCGCAGCTTACGCAGCCGATTTTTTCTCCTATTTTATTGCCCCCCGCTGAGAGCAGAAGCAGCATCGCGTTTTGATATTTTTGGGTTTGGAGTTTTGAGTTTTGCATTTCTTCGGCTATCTTTGTGAGAAGATAAGGCCCATCGGCGTGGTTACCCACCGTAAGGACCTCATCAACAAGGCCTTTTTGGACAAAATCATCTGTCTTTTCTATAATCACGTCAAGGACATGCCTCGTTTGCTGTTTCGTTGGAACTTGGTCTTTAAGCTCTTTTGCTCGGCCGCTGCTGATTAAATGGTAGAAGCATATTCTGCGTACATTTGCTGCTGCGGCAGTATCAAAAACAGCGGTGATTTGCTCTATATTTGCTTTTGTTATGGTAAAGCGCAGCCCTGTTTTTATACTCACGGCTGTGCAGTTTTCAATTCCTCTCAGTGCGGCCTTAAAGCTCCCGTTCAACTGTCTGAATTTATCATGAAACTTCTGTCCTCCATCAATAGAAATGCCGACATAACTTACGCCGACCTCAGCGAGCCTGTCGGAGGTTGCTGGCTCAATCAATGTCCCATTGGTCGAAATGACGGTTTGCAGCCCTAATCGTCTTGCCTCTTCCAGTAATTCAAACAAATCGCTGCGTAACAATGGCTCACCTCCACTGAATAATACAACGGGGCATTTAACTTCTGCGAGTTGCGAGAGTAACTGCTTTGCTTGGGCCATGGTTAATTCATTGCCGTTCTTGTCTGAGCCTGAGGAACTATAGCAGTGCAAACACTTCAGATTGCACCGCCTCGTGCAGTTATAAACGATGACGGGGCCAAGCGAATTGGTATCCCCGTATCTTAGATAGTCGGACTGGCCTGCGAGTCCGCAATATAGTCTTGAAATGTTTATCATAGAAAACTAAAAGCCAAAAGTTAAAAGCCAAAAATTAAGAGCTAAAAGCTATAATTAGAAATCTAAAACTTTTAAATTGTATGGTTTTGTTCTTTACGTTCTTCGCTGCTTTCTATTGTGGTTAGCAGTCCATCGATAGTATGCACACTTGCGGTTAAATCAACTTTAATACCGAGATTTTCCAATTCTTCGGAGGTTACCGGCCCAATGGAAGCTACTTTCGCTCTGCTCGAATTTACTAAGCGGCTATCGATTTGTTCAAAAAATCCTCTGACTGATGAGGGACTTGCAAAGGTCAGCCAATCGATTTTGCCGTTGCTGATTTTTTCGGTTAACCAGTTGCATTTGGTCTTATTTGTTGAGGCTGTGTAAACAGGAACACTGTCGACTTTGGCTCCAGCTTGCTCCAAAAGTTCTCCCAGTTTATTTGAGGCAAGAGCCGAGCGCAAAATCAAAACCTTCCTGCCTTGTAAATTCGAAAAGCTACTTAATTGTCTGCCAAGCTCTATGCTTGTGTAAACAGTCGGCACAAAGTCAGCCTTTATCCCGAACTGCCCTAATTTAGCCGCGGTTTCACTGCCTATAGCGGCGATTTTGGCAGAAGCGAAGATGCGGGCATCTTTGTTAAGTCCTTCTAACACATCAAAGAAGATACTTACACCGTTTACACTGGTGAAAATTATCCAATCATATTCGGCGATTTTTGATAGTGTTTGTAAAAACTCGGTCGTATCGGTCAAAGGTTTGATTTTTATTGTTGTAAGTGCTACGGGCACGGCTGCCTTGCTGATAATCCTGCTCGCAAAGTCGGTATTACCATCTTCATCCCGCGTAATGACGATTTTTTTGCCGAATAAAGGCTTGCCGGTCAACCAGTTAAATTTCTCGTCAGCTGCTCTACCGACCACAACAATTGCCGGCGGCTCAATTTTTTGCTCCATACACTTTTGGCTTATTTGCTCAAGCGGAGCTGTTACGGTTCTCTGCGTTGGTAAAGTGGCATCAGCAATAATCGCCGTGGGCATCACTTTTGACATGCCGTTTTTTATTAATTTCTTAACGATGAAATCGAGACTTCCCACAGCCATGTAGAAAACTATAGTTCCTTTGAATTTGGCGAGCAGGTGCCAATCGATATTGCCCTGTTGTTTACCTTCAGCCTCTCGTCCAGTAACTAACAGTAACTGTGAGCTATAGTCTCTGTCGGTTAGTATGATACCGGCATACTGTGCTGCCGCCGTAGCGGCTGTTACACCGGGTACTATTTCGAAATCGATGCCGGCTTCGGTGAGGGCTGCGATTTCCTGACCTGCCCTGCCGAAAATGCAGGGGTCTCCGCCCTTTAGCCGTACTACCTTTTGACCAAGACCGGCCTTTTC
>CP070728.1:1981639-1986621 GCA_020351025.1 Planctomycetota bacterium | reverse complement strand
AAGTGGTTTTTTGCAAAAAATTTTGCCTCTATCGGCGGCCTTGTGCTATAATGACAAAACTTAGCGACGCGGTTTGTACAGATTACACCTGAGGGATATTATGGAAAAGGTATTTATCAGTTATAGCCATAAAGATGAAGATTGGAAAGAGCGCCTTGTAACTCATCTTGGCGTAATGCAAAAGCAAGGACTATTGGATATCTGGGATGACAGGCGGATATGTGGAGGAGATGATTGGTGTGAGCAAATCAACGAAGCGCTGGAGTCTGCCAGTATAGCAATTCTATTGATTTCAGCTAATTTTCTAACTTCTGATTTTATCCTAAATGAAGAAGTTCCACAATTATTGGAACGAAGACAGGAAGAAGGTGTGTGTGTAATACCGCTGATAGTTAAACCTTGCGCTTGGAAAAAGGTCAAATGGCTAAGACAAATGCAAGCAAGACCTAAAGATGGCAGAGCACTTTCGGGTGGTACAGAACATCAAATTGATGCCGATCTCGCTGCGCTTGCAGAGGAAGTGGAAGAGATTCGTTCGAGAATGATAAAGTCGGACGAAAAAGAGAAAGGTTCGGGAATTCCGCCGGAACATATCTATACAGCGAAGCTTCCAACGACAGAGCATAAGCTGTTTGGGCGGAAAAATGAAATCGGCATGCTGGATGATGCATGGAAAGAGCCACATACGAATATTCTATCTTTTATTGCATGGGGCGGTGTGGGCAAATCGGCACTGGTAAATCACTGGCTGGGTCATATGGGGGATGATAACTGGCGGGGAGCGGAGAAGGTTTACGGCTGGTCGTTTTACAGTCAGGGGACAAGAGAAGAACGACAGGTTTCGGGTGATGAGTTTATTGCGCATGCGTTAGAATGGTTTGGTGATAAAGACCCAATAAAAGGTTTGGCCTGGGATAAGGGCATACGCTTAGCGGAATTGGTTCGAAAACAAAAGACGCTTTTAATACTGGATGGATTGGAACCATTGCAGTATCCGCCCGGGCCAATGCAGGGATTGCTTAAAGATAAGGGATTGCAGGCATTGCTAAAAGAGCTTTCTCGCTCGAATCCTGGATTGTGTATTCTTACAACACGAGAAAAAGTGGAAGACCTTGAGCACATTGATAAGCCTGCGTTGAAACGCGTCTTATTGGAAAATCTCTCGACCGAGGCGGGTGTGCGACTTCTAAAAAGTGTTGGAATCAAAGGAACTGATAAAGAACTAAGGGATGCAGTAGGTGAATTTGATGGTCACGCATTGGCGCTGAATTTGTTAGGAACTTACCTTGCGAAAGTGCACAATGGGGAAATTCGAAAGCGGGATCTTATAACTCATCTTATGAATGTGAAGTTAAAGCAGGGACTGCACGCAAGGAAAGTAATGGATGCTTATGAGAATCACTTCAAGCAAACTGCTGAACTTAATATTCTCTATATGATGGGACTATTCGACCATCCGGCACAGGGAGGTGCCATTAAGGAATTGCGCAAAGAACCAGTAATAGAAGGTTTGACGGATGAGATAATTAAGCTATCAGAGGAGGATTGGGAGTTTGCGATTAGCAACTTGAGGGAACTTCGGTTGCTTGCCAAGCAAGATAAGGATGATAAGGACAAGCTTGATTGTCATCCTTTAGTTCGGGAGCATTTTGGTGAAAAGCTGCAAAAGGATAAGCCGGAGGCGTGGAAAGAGGCTCATGGCAGGCTGTATGAATATTACAAAGGTGTACCCAAGAAGGAACTGCCGGATACGTTGGCGGAGATGGAGCCATTATTTGCGGCGGTTAATCACGGCTGTTTAGCAGGACGATATCAGGAAACACTAGATGATGTGTATTGGGAGCGTATACAAAGATATAATGAGCATTACAGCACACAGAGACTCGGTGCATTTGGTGCCGATTTAGCAGCAGTATCCTGCTTTTTTGAGGAGCCATGGAGAACGCCTTCATCATGTCTAATTGAACAAGCAAAGGCTTTTTTTTTAAATCTGGCAGGCTTTCGCTTACGTGCATTAGGGCGTTTTAGAGAAGCCGTGGGTCCAATGCAAGGATCTTTAGAGGCAAGGATCAAGATGGAGGATTGGGCCGAATCTGCGAAGGATGCCGGGAATCTGAGTGAGCTGTATCTAACAATGGGCGATGTTGAAAAGGCAGTTGATTATGGAAAACAGAGTGTGGATTATGCTGATCGAACAAATCAGTGGAGGCCACAACGAATGTATCTTACAACTTTAGCTGATGCAGTCAATCAGTCGGGAGAACCATCTAAGGCCAGTGTAATATTTGCAGAGGCCGAAGAGATGCAAAAAGAAAAGCAACCTGAATATCCGTATCTTTATTCTGTTCAAGGCTTTCAGTTCTGCGATTTGCTGATTAGTCAGGGTCAATACAAAAAGGTGCAAAAGCGAGCCACTAAAAATTTAGAATGGGCACGGCAACAAAGCTTAGTTGCACCCTTAGATATCGGGGTAAGCAATCTCTCTTTAGGTGGAGCATATATGCTTGAGGTGGTTGAGGAGACAGAAGGAGGGAAGAAGGACGATGGACGATGGAGTAAAGTATTATTGAAGGCTGAGGATTTTCTGAATAAGGCGGTTGATGGTCTGCGGGAGGCGGGGCAACAATGGTTTATACCTCGAGCACTGTTGACGCGGGCGGAATTATACCGGTACCAGCAAAACTGGGAAAAAGCGTGGGGGGATTTGGAGGAGGCGAGAGAAATTGCGGAGCGGGGCGAGATGGGATTATATTTAGCCGATTATCATTTAGAGGCAGCGAGGGTATGTCTGGCTCAGGGCAGGAGCCCTGAGGCACGTGAGCATTGGAAAGAGGCCGCGAAGCGGGTCGAGGAGATGGGGTATCATCGGCGGAACCCGGAGGTGTTTTTAATTGCGACGGAGCTTGAGATAGTGGAAGGGAATAAAGAAAAGGCGAAAGAGACGCTTAAAGAGGCAAAAAAGAAAATCGACGAAATGGGCTGCCACAGGTGGGACATAGAGTTAAGCAGGCTTAACTCTAGTATTTAGTGAATAGTCGTTGGTGAATGGTATTTATTGAATAGTATATAGTGGAGAGGAAACGGATGGGAGAGAAAAAGGCGGGTAAAATAAAAAGCTTCAAAGACCTGAAGATATGGAATAAGGGTATTAAGCTGATTGAAGATGTTTATAAGGTAAGTAAATCGTTTCCAAAAGAAGAAACATACGGTTTACGATCCCAATTGAGGCGTTCGGCCGTATCAATTCCTTCCAATATTGCCGAAGGATTTGCGAGGTTTCGTAATAAAGAATACAGGAAATTTTTGTACATATCCCTTGGAAGTTGTGCCGAACTTACCACACAAATTATTATTGCATCACGATTGAAATACATTGAAAAGACTAAGGCTGATACTATCCTATCTGGTATCGACGAAATTAGTAAAATGACGACGAATCTCATAAAAAAACTAACGACCAACGACTAACAACCAACGACGAAGGGACTTTAGAATTTGATTATTTGCTATTGATCCTTGGGTTTGAGATTGGATTAGAAATTATTTTGGGAAAATAAGTAATTTTATACCCATTAGCAGGAGAAAGACGGCGACGACCTTTCTGAAATGTTCCTGTGGGATTTTATCAACGACGGATTTGGCAATTCTTGCGCCGATGAAAGAAGCGGGGATGAATATCAGCATGCCCCAGAATAGCAAAAGAGGCAGCCGTGCCCCATTTTTGATGTAGGTCGTCAGGCGGGTTGTGTCAATCGTCAGGGCAATGGTTCCTGCTGTGGCAATATAAATGGCTTTCGGTAAATCGAAGGAGGTTAAGAAAAGGCCGCGGATGGCACCGCCGATTCCGAAGAGGCCGGCAAAGAAACCTGATAGAGCTCCGCCGCAGGCACTGGCCAGGAGGCTTTGCTTGATTTTGAAAGAGCTTTTGGCGAAAAGGTAGATTACGTAAAGAATCAGGAAGGAGCCCAATATTCTCGACAACAAGGCCGTGGAGATATCGAATACCAGCTCGGCGCCGAGATATGTGGCGGCTATGCCAGGGATACCGAAGCTGAGAATCAGCTTCCATTGGAAACCTTTTCTGAAAAGGAGTAGTTTCCAGATGTTGCCGAACCAGTGAATAATTCCGACGAAAAGGAGTGTCTGCGTAACGGGATAAAATGAAAGCATAACCGGAACCATAATGGTCGAGGTCCCGAAGCCTGTCAATGTGCCGACCGAGCTTGCGATTACGACGACAAATGTGATTAGAACTATTTCCATTTTTGGTTCTGTACGGCTTAATAACCTGTAATTTATACTTATGGTCGCCAATTATACGCAGTGCGGGTGTAATAATGTTCATTTTTTTTGTAGCGTTTGCGAGATGCATGGTATAATACCAGCGCAGTTTTACCCTGTGTTACTAAAAGAAATACAGGGCGGCCGAGGCCAATTCTAAAAACAGGAAATCGTATAAAAGAATTGGAGGCAAAGATGATGGCTGTAACAAATCTTTGGCGGTTCAAAAAGTGGTTTTATCCGGCTGTGTGTCTAATCATAGTGCCGGGATTATTTACTGCTGTTTTCGGGGTCGGCTGTGCGAAGGAGCCTGAGGAGATTGTTGCTTCGCAGGAGGCCGAGGCGGATGCGAACAAGGCAGCAGTCCAGGCCGGGCAAGAGCAAAAAGAGCCGGTTAAGAAGGTGCAGCTTCGACTTGAGCATGATCATCCGGCCTTTGCCGAGCGGGCCGAAGAGCGGCAAAGGATGGTGGCCCGGCAAATACAGGCAAGGGGTGTAAGAGACCCGAATGTCTTAGCGGCGATGCGGATTGTGCCGCGGCACGCTTTCATGCCGTTCGGCGAGCTGCCGTATGCCTACGGTGATTATCCCCGGCCTATCGGTTATGACCAGACAATAAGCCAGCCTTATATAGTGGCCTTTATGACCGAGGCGTTACAGCTAAAACCGAATTCCAAGGTCCTCGAAATCGGCACGGGCTC
>CP070728.1:1976930-1981539 GCA_020351025.1 Planctomycetota bacterium | reverse complement strand
AAAACACCCACTCTGTTCCGCATATTTCATTCTTCCCTGATAATCTTTCTAAGCCTTTCGCGTTTATAAAAAATAAATATCAGTCAAACTTCATCAAATCCTCAGGATCAATTCCATCTATTCTCAAGGAATGGTCAATCAAAGATTCTGGTATAGAAACTGGCGCAGCTATCCTTGGGCCTCCCAACATAAGGTGCCTTGACATATACCAATCACCAGAAATTTTAACAAAGGGCTTGGCAGCATCTAAGACCTCGCTATAACTTTCATTAGGATTATCCCCACTTAATGAATAAACCACGCCGGGCCTCACGGGTAAGATATAATTAGCATTTTTATAAAACAGCAGCATATCATTACTTCTGCGGGTCCGGTTACACTTAATATTATAGAGCTGTTCGCTAAGTATGCGCATTTCAATAATTTGTTTTTTAGAAAAGTATTTTCTTTCATCTCCTCCATGTAAAATGTGGGTAAGTCCATAATAACCCCAATTGGACATATCTTCATTCTTTTCAGGCTTAATTTGCCTATACTCATCATATTTTGTTACAAACTTAACATATTCGTTATAAACAATGAGATTCTCAGATGTAAGAGTGGGTGGAGTATATATATAGGGCAAAGTAAAACTGAGTGCCATAGGAGCTATGAGTATCAGCGGTACGCTAAGAAGAATAACAAAGACAATCAACGAAAAGTAAGCCTTTATTGTTTTACCTTGGAATGAAGTTATACCAGTAACCAAGGCTAATAAAATCGTGATCGTAATAAATAATAAGCTTAGCTTTCTTAAAGGCAAATGTGGAAACAAAACATGCGCAAAAATCCAAATAATACTTAGAAGATAAATAGCGAGCATTAATACCCCTATCATAGTCGTTGCTTTTTTGGTAAGTTTCCTATTATGAAAAAAAACGATGGTAAACACGGGAATGAAGAAACAGAATAAAATAAAGCCAAAAAGCAAAAAAATGCCGCTAACAAGAATCTGCTGAAACGGATGAAGAAATGCTATAAAAGCAAATATGCTCATTATAATAGAGGAAATTATAAAAGCGATGGCAATACGACTTGTCCTTTTAACAACCTCTGCTTCCATCTCATATAAACCCTAAGTACCATTCCACCAAAATCGCATTGCCTTCATCCCGCTAATTTCTCGCCCGCATTTTAACAATTGCCTCCGGTCTTGTATTGTTCGATGGTTTCCAACAGGAGGATTATACACCTATATAAGGTGATGGTCAAGGAAGGGGCCAAGTGAGAGCAGTTGAGCAGTGGAACAGGTGAGCAGTAGGAAGCGTTGAGTTATCTTGCAGCGTGGAGGAATGGGCCGTTCTTGAACCAGAAGCGGCTGGGGGAGCGTTCGAAATAAACCAACTGCTCGTAAAGTTCTGTTTTATATAGCCGGTCAGGCCGGCCGAGTGCAGCTATAAGCTCATCCTTTGTCATATCCTCGGGATACATCCGGTTTCGAATGGCGGTGAGCCTCTCCTCATCGTGGGCTGGCGGCTCCGGCTGGGCTGGTTCGGCTTGGGCAGGTTCTTTAATAGATTGGCCTTCTATGGCAAGCAGAGAGTACTGTGCTTCGAGGCCGGCATTTTCGAGAGTAAGGTGGGCGTTGGTAATTCGAAGCTGCTCGATTTGCTGGGTAAGCTCTGCGACTTTCAAGTTGGCTGCCTGGAGCCGGCCTTCACCCATATACGACGCCGGGATGTAATTGGTGAGAGCGCTGAGCTGGGCATGAGCCCAAACAGCGGCATAAAGGGTGGCGGCAAGCAGTAGCAGCGAGACAAATGCGAGCAGCTGCCATCTTTTACGGGAAATTTCGCTCTTTTGGGCTGAGGCCTCGGCTTTTGCCAAGAATGTTCGAATCATCGTTTGGCGGGAAGGGAGCTGACTTTCGTCCAGCCTGGTTTTTGCGGTTTGCGGGGCTTCAAGGTCGATGAGGGTCCTGCCGTTGTCTCTGAGGGTAGTTATGCGATTTTTCTTTACCCATTTTTGGACCTTTTCCGGGGTAACACCTTTCATAGCTGCATACTCGTTTATGGTTGCGACCCTTGTTTTTCGGCCGTTATTGATTACCTGTTCCATAGTGTATTTTCCCATTTTTTGATACTGATATTAGTGTTTGTCGGACGTTCAGGCCTGTTTTCTTTAGCGTCAGTACGGCAATTGCTGCAATGGTCTTCCCGGGTGTAGAGATGCCAAGAAGCAGAGGAAAGGGTGGGGTAAAGGTGAGAAAAAAAGGAAACCCCAGGTTTCCCCCGGGGTTTCGTGTTTTTGTGTCCCCTGCGGGTCCGGGGACAACCAAAAAAACGGGTTAGGCTAAAGACTCCAGAACCGGTTTCTTCTTATGAGCAGGAACCTCCAGAAAGTCAGTAACAGTAAAAAAGCGACAAGGCATATGTTTCTGACATGATAATAGCATCGGCTCAGATTGAGAGATTTGGTAAGATAGATAAGGCTCGATACAGCATTTGCTAATTTCCGTGCAATGGTATCTGCAGCAGGCAATTCCATAGTGGAATATGCG
This sequence comes from Planctomycetota bacterium, assembly GCA_020351025.1. GTDB lineage: Bacteria > Planctomycetota > Phycisphaerae > Sedimentisphaerales > Anaerobacaceae. The sequence goes on along the minus strand of CP070728.1, from coordinate 1,979,000 downwards.
GCCAGGATAAATGCGGATAAAACGAGAGCAAGTAACATTGCCCAAATCGCTGATTTGTTAATCTTGCTTTTCATTTTGCCCCCCATATTTGTGTGTCCCAATTGTTAAGAGGATTATAGCAGAAAGAATCTATCCGTTCAAGCAAATAATCACAAAAGGCCGCCAGACAGGTGATTATGCTGTATTGTTCAAAGAGATGGGGGATTTTATCGGTCGCTGCGTTAAAGATTTCTTATCAAAAAACCAGGGGCAATGAGGCAAGAGCAGGAGGGAGAGAGAATATCGCATCTCGAATATAGAATGGCGCAGGAGGAGTGCGGAACGGCGAAGAAATTAGCGGAGCGGAGGCTGTCAAGTTGGCGTGTTGAAGGAGGCTTATATGCCAAAAATGGCATTTTTTGTAAGTTTAAAAGTGCCATTTGAGCTTGCGTAAGTAATTTTTTGGTCTATAATTACAGTTTCTCTATGCAGTTAAGACAAGAAGTACGAAAGGGAGCATTATTTATAGAAAAGATGGTATATTTTTTGCTTGTTACTAAAGATTACGCAAAACGGTAGTGAAAAACAGCATAAAGAGTTAAAACTGTGCGAGACGATATGAAAGTTAACCATTTTTGGAAGGAGAACAGCAATTATGGCAGTTAAAGAGTTGGCATTCGAATCCGATGCAAGAGCAGGGCTTCTTGCCGGCGTGGAGAAACTGGCGGCTGCGGTGAAATCGACTCTTGGTCCGAGAGGGCGAAACGCAATCTTAGATAAAGGCTGGGGCGGGCCAACAGTAACCAAAGACGGAGTGACAGTAGCCGAAGAGATTGAGCTGAAAGACAAGAACGAGAACTTAGGTGCACAACTGGTAAAAGAAGCAGCGAGTAAAACGTCAAAAGTTGCGGGTGACGGCACAACAACGGCCACGGTATTAGCAGAAGCGATGTTCAAAGAGGCGTATCGCAACTTAGCAGCAGGCGCGGATGGTATGTCGTTAGCCAGAGGTATGCATAGAGCGTCAAAGGCAGTAACGGAGAAGCTGGCATCGCTGGCCAAGGCAATCGATATCACGAAAACAGACGACATAGTCAACGTGGCGTCGGTCTCAGCAAACAACGATGCGGAAATCGGAAAGATTATGGCTAAAGCTTTTCAGCAGGTCGGGAAAGACGGAGTCATCACGGTAGAAGAAGGTAAAAGCCTGGATACAACGGTGGACTTCGTAGAAGGGATGCAGTTTGACCGGGGGTATCTTTCACCATACTTTGTAACCGACGCGGAGAATATGGTCTGCGAGCTGGACAAACCATACATACTTGTTTACGAGGACAAAATAAGTAACGTGGCGAAACTTGTTCCTCTGCTTGAAAAGATAGCGCAAAGCAGAAGGCCTCTGTTGATTATCGCAGAAGATGTCGAGAGCGAGGCGCTAGCGACCTTAGTGGTTAACAAATTAAAAGGAGTTCTTCAGCCAGCAGCAGTGAAGGCACCGGGGTACGGCGACCGGAGAAAGGCGATGCTGGAGGACATAGCAACGCTGACAGGAGCAGAGGCGATATTCAAGGATTTAGGCATTGAGATGGAAAATATCGGGGTGAAACAGCTCGGCCAGGCCAAAAAGGTAAGCATCGATAATGACAATACCATCATTATTGAAGGAGCCGGCAAGGAAGATGCGATAAGCGGGCGAATTAAACAAATCCAAAAGGAAATAGAAGCAACGACGAGCGATTATGACCGTGAGAAGCTTCAGGAACGCTTAGCTAAACTGACCGGCGGTGTTGCACAAATCAATGTCGGCGCGGCCAGTGAAGCGGAGATGAAAGAACGAAAAGCCCGTATAGAAGATGCGCTTCACGCGACAAGAGCGGCGATAGAAGAAGGTATCGTACCAGGTGGCGGAGTAGCTCTAATTCGCTGTATCGAGTCTGTTAAGAAACTCAAATTTTCGGGCGATGAGCAAACCGGTGCCGACATTGTAGTCAAGGCGCTGACGTGGCCTTGCTATTACATAGCCGACAATGCCGGCGCTACTGCGAATCTGGTAGTTAGTAAAGTGAGGGAGGGCAAAGGGGGCTTCGGTTA
>CP070728.1:1933679-1976830 GCA_020351025.1 Planctomycetota bacterium | reverse complement strand
TGGAGGCGCTGGAGGGCTCTGATAGTCCTGAAACAACAAACAAATATTTTAAGGGCGGCAACGGCGACTTTGCGGTAGTTGCAGACTGCGACAAAGAATACTTTTATTTCTTCATAAGCACATATCATAAGAATAAGGCCGAACAAGGGGTATCGGTAGCTCGAATGAAATATAAAGACCGTGATGACCCGAAGGGCAAGGTCTTCAAGTGGCACAGGGGAAAATGGGCAGAGGCGGGCCTGGGCGGAAATGTTACGCCCATCTTTGCTGCTGCCACTGACTGGCATAAGCCAAATGCGGATGCTTTCTGGGGCCCTTCGGTGCACTTCAATACATATTTAGACAGCTGGGTAATGCTGCTTAACCGGGCCAAAGACAAGGACTGGTCGCAGGAGGGGATTTATATAAGCTTTAACAGGAACATCGCGAATCCTGTCGGCTGGACAAAGCCAGCAAAAATCCTCGATGTGAGCGAGTTAGAGAAATCCAAATGGTACCCGCAGGTGATGGGGCTGGACGCAGCAAAACAGGAAACGGATAAGTTAGCAGGGAAAATTGCCCGTCTTTTTGTTGCGGGCGTTTCGAAGTGGGAAATGGTTTTTCTTCGGCCGGGTGAAAAAGTTCTGATAGAAAGAACCAAAGATAAATTTGGTGAAGGGGAATAAAGATGACTCGGTTCAGTAAATTACTCATTTTGTTTGTGATGGCGGTGGTTTCGTGTCAGCCGGTGAGGCGTATGCAGCAGTGTGCAATTGCAAAGAAAGGGCTTGCCAGAGCAACACCTGAAGAGGTAGGCCTGTCATCGCAGCGGCTGGAACGGATTAACAAGGTTATGCAGGGATACGTTGACGAGAATAAAGTTGCAGGTATAGTTACGATGGTGGCGCGGCGAGGTAAAGTGGCCCACTTCGAGTGTTTTGGTGTGATGGATATCGAAACAAAGAAACCGATGCAGGCTGATACGATATTTAGAATCTACTCGATGAGCAAACCTGTTACCAGTGTTGCAGTGATGATGCTTTACGAGGAAGGTCATTTTCAGCTAAATGACCCTGTGTCAAAATTCATTCCGGAGTTCAAGGACGTCAAAGTCTTTGTAAGAAAGACTGATTCGGGAGTTGAAGTTTGCGAGCCGAAGCGTGAGATAACGATATATAACCTATTGACACATACATCGGGCCTAGCATACGGGTTAAGTAAAGAAACGGTTGTAGATGAGATGTACGAGGAGGCGGAGATATTCGGGTGGGAGCAAACACTTAAGGAAATGATTGGGAAATTGGTTAAGCTTCCGCTTGCCAACCAGCCTGGGAGCAAATGGAAGTATAGTATATCAGTTGACGTACTCGGATACTTAGTTGAAGTAATTTCGGGTATGCGATTTGATGAGTTTTTAGAGGAGCGGATATTTGAGCCACTTGAAATGAAGGACAGTGGCTTTTATGTTCCGGATGAGAAGATGGGTCGAGCTGCAGCGTTATATAAGGAGGCAAAATCTGGTGGCCTTGAGCCCGGCGACACGGACAAATGGGGCAGATTTACAAAATCGACTCGATTTTTTTCGGGTGGTGGTGGATTAGTATCGACGGCGCCCGATTATATGCGATTTTGCCAGATGCTACTTAATGGCGGCGAACTGGATGGTGTGCGGCTATTGAGCCGTAAGAGCGTTGAACTTATGACTACCAACAATTTGCCGGATGAGTTGCTGCCCTATGGCGGAGGTGACCTTAATGGATATGGTTTTGGTCTGGGCTTTGCGGTTATTATGGACGCATCTCAAACAGGGATATTGGGTACAGCTGGTCAATATAGCTGGGGCGGTGCGGCCAGCACGGGTTTCTGGGTTGACCCTGAGGAAGAGCTGATTGGTATCTTTATGACGCAGTTTATGCCTTATACAGGCAGGTTTACGCAGGAATTGAAGGTTCTTACCTATCAAGCCATCGTTGACTGAAAGCGAGAAAGTAAATATCACTTGACGAATTACGGCAGTGATAATAGACTTTCGTCTTTACTCAACAGCTATCTCTTAGGAGTTATTGTACGTGAAAGAAGCAATTGCCAAAGCCGGTGCACTTATTGAAGCGATGGGCTATATTCGTCAGTTTCGCAGCCAGATAGTTGTAGTGAAATTGGGCGGCAGCATTCTTGATGATAGCGGTCTGCAAAGAAAGCTGTTAACGGACGTGGCGTTTATGGCAACGGTAGGGATACAGCCTCTTATTGTGCACGGTGGCGGTAAAACGATTACCAAGGCGATGAACGAAGCAGGCCTTGAGGCGGTTTGGGTGCAGGGACTTCGTTATACCGATGAGCGGACGCTGACTATAGCAGAGCATACGCTGGTTAACAAAATCAATATACCAATCTGTGAAACACTCAAGGAATTGGGGTGTTATCCGACGGGACTACATTCACTGAGCAGTTGTGTGTTGTTTGCCGAGCCATTGAGACTATCGGGCGAAGATGGGCGAAAGCTGGACCTTGGTCTGGTGGGGCATATTACAGAGGTAAACGGCCATTTGCTAAAGACGCTTTGCGAGTCCGGCACTATACCTGTTATCGCGCCGTTGGCGCAGGATAAAAGCGGAGGCAAACTGAATGTAAATGCGGACGGAGCAGCCGGCAAGGTGGCGGCAGTACTGCAGGCTGAAAAGTTAGTGGTGGTAAGTGACACTCACGGGATACGAACGGATATCAATGACCCGGAAAGCTGGGTCTCAAGTATGAACCAGGAGCAAATTAAAGAAATGATTGATTCGGGTATTATCACCGATGCAATGCTGCCGAAAGTAGAGGCGTGCCTGACGGCGCTAGAGGCAGGAGTCAAGAAGGCACACATTATCGATGGGCGGATTGAACATTCACTGCTATTAGAGATATACACCGACAAGGGCGTAGGGACGCAGATAATTAAGAATTGAGATTGCCACGCATCGCTCTGCGATGCTCGCAATGAGAAGATACAAAATACAGGCTACGAGATGTGAAATATGACTACAAAGGAGACGATTGAATTGTTTGATAAATATGTTATTGCGAATTATTCGCGTCTGCCGCGAGTTATCGTTAAGGGGCAGGGCTGTTACTGCTATGACAGTGACGGTAAAGAAATTCTTGATATGTTTCCGGGCTGGGCGGTCAGCGGGATAGGTCACTGCCATCCAAAGGTGGTAGAGGCGATACGCAAGCAGGCTGGTGAGCTTCTGCACATCGATAATACATTTTATTCCGAGCCACAGGGCAAATTGGCAAAGCTACTCAGTGAGCGAGCATTCGGGGGCAAGTGCTTTTTCTGCAACAGTGGGGCAGAGGCGAATGAGGCGGCATTGAAACTGGCACGGCTATACACCTCGCAGGAGAAATACAAGTTCATCACCGCTGAGGGCAGCTTTCACGGTCGTACATTCGCAACGGTTGCAGCAACGGCTCAACCAAAGTATCACGAAGGTTTTCTGCCGCTTTTGCCGGGGTTTTTATATGTTCCGTTTAATGACGTCGGCGCACTTAAAGCGGCGTTCAGCGATGAGGTTGCAGCAGTATTAGTCGAGGCGATTCAGGGCGAAGGCGGCATAAATATAGCAACGAAAGAATATCTGGAGGCAATTCGCGAACTGTGCGATGTAAATGGCGCGGTGATGATTTTAGACGAAGTTCAGACAGGAGCGGGGCGGACGGGCAAGTGGTTCGCATACCAGCACTTTGGCGTTGAGCCTGATATAATGACGATGGCCAAGGCGCTGGGTGGGGGTGTAGCCATAGGAGCGATGATGGCCAAAGAAGAGATAGCTTCATCGTTAGTACCCGGCAAGCACGCCTCTACGTTCGGGGGCAATGCATTGGCGTGTGCAGCGGCGGTGGCAACCATTGAGGCTATAGAACAAGAGAAGCTTTTGGAAAACGCCGTCGAACTTGGCGAATACGCGAAAGACAAACTCAATCAACTAAAGGAAAAACACTCGATTATAGACCATGTCCGCGGCATCGGCCTGATGATCGGCGTTCAATTAAAAGGGCCGGGGAGTGACATAGTAGATAAATGTCTGGAGAATGGTCTGCGTATAAACTGCACGAATGAAACTGTTTTGCGTTTTATGCCGCCAATGATTGTTAATAAGAGCCAAATCGACAAGGCCATTGATATTCTCGATAGTGTTTTAAGTGAAGGCTAAAAAGATGAAAGATTTTCTTTCGATAAATGACTGCTCGGTAGAGGAATTAGAGGAGCTGTTGAAGCTGAGCGGGCAGCTCAAGAGATTATACGAAAGCGGCAGCCGTGACTTGTGCCTTTCCGGCAAGACTCTGGCGATGCTATTTGAGAAGCCGAGTCTGCGAACGCGAATAAGCTTCGAGGTTGCAATGTCAGATTTAGGCGGCGATGCAATTTATGTCAAGCCAGAAGATATAGGCGGCATCGGCAAACGCGAGCCAATCAAAGATATAGCGAGAGTCTTAAGCAGATACGTCAACGGCATAATGGCACGGACCTTTGAGCACAGCACTGTTACGGAATTAGCGAAATTTGCAACGGTGCCGGTAATAAACGCCCTGACAGACTGGCTGCATCCCTGCCAGGCAATGGCTGACGTACTTACTATAGAAGAGCACTGCGGGAAATTAAAGGGTGTAAAGATTGCCTATGTCGGTGACGGTAATAATGTGGCGCGGTCGCTGGTGTTTGCCTGCGCGAAATTGGGTATGAAGATGGTCATTGCAGGGCCGGATGGCTACGAGCTCGATGCCGAAACAATCGAAAAGGCAAATCAAATATCAGCCAAAGCAGTTGTGCAGACAAACGACCCTGCTGAGGCGGTCGGCGGGGCCAATATCATCTACACCGATACGTGGGTAAGTATGGGACAGGAGGCAGAGAAGGAAAAACGGATTGCCGACTTTGCAGGTTTTCAGGTAAACGCGGGGCTTGTAAAGAAAGCACCTGCGGATGCCAAGATTATGCATTGTTTGCCGGCTTATCGCGGGTATGAAATCACCGATGAAGTGGCGGAGTCTGCCAATTCGATTATGTTCGACCAAGCCGAGAACCGGCTGCACTTCCAGCGGGCCCTTTTGAAGAAACTGATGGGCTAATGGGGACACAAAACGGATGAAACGTGAAATTCTCATTGCCACTGGCAATCCGGGGAAGATTGCGGAGATAACTTCCATGCTTGATGCCGATATTGACTGGGTAAGTCTGTCGGATTTCAGTGATGTCGGCGAGGTAAGAGAAGACGGCAAAACTTTTGCTGAGAATGCGCGCACAAAGGCCCTTGGGTATGCAAAAGCCACGGGTTTATGGACGATTGCCGATGATTCGGGGTTAGCAGTCGATGCATTAGGGGGTGAGCCAGGGGTTAAATCGGCAAGGTTCTCCGGAGAGAAAGAGGCTGACAGGGTAATGCTTGACCATAAGAATATGGCCAAGGTGTTGAAACTCTTAGAAGGGGTGCCCAGAGTAAAAAGGACGGCGAGGTTTGTATGTCATTTGTGTTTAGCGAGTCCCGCTAAGATTTTGGCAGAGACTGAAGGAACATTGGAAGGCTTTATTGGTGAAGAAGAAATCGGAGCTAATGGTTTTGGCTACGACCCAATTTTTTTTGTACCGGATTTGAATAAAACCGTTGCGCAACTAAGCCGCGACCAAAAGAACGCAATCTCTCATCGCGGCAATGCCATTCGAAAACTGAAGCCGTTACTCGAAAAGCTTTTGTCAACAGGCTAAAAATGCCGGAAATTGATTTTTCTTGACAATTCCTCAAGCTACTTATATTTGTGCATTTCTAAATTTTATTAGCGAAACGTCCGATTGGTGAATAGCGAAACGTGGATTTTGGTTCGTAAATGGCGAAAACGAATTCTAAGAAATCATTGGTAGTTGTTGAATCGCCGGCTAAGGCGAGAACAATCAATAAATACCTCGGCTCGGACTTCGAAGTAAAATCGTCGATGGGTCACGTGCGAGATTTGCCTGCGAAAAACTTTGGAGTCGACATTGAGGATGATTTTCACCCTACTTATGTAATCAATCCTGGTCGAAAGCGGACTGTCCAGAGTCTAAAAGCTGCAGTAGAAAAATGCGGGGAGCTTTATCTTGCTACCGACCTTGACCGTGAAGGAGAGGCAATCGCGTGGCATTTAGCCCAAATCCTCGGCGTTCCTGAAGAGAGGACGTATCGAGTGATTTTTAACGCCATAACCAAAGCAGCAATAAAGCAGGCCTTTGCCGAGCCTGGCAAGCTCGATATGGACAAGGTTAAGGCACAGCAGGCCAGGCGAATCCTCGACCGGATAGTGGGCTATCAGATAAGCCCGCTATTGTGGAAGAAAGTCGCCAGGGGGCTGTCGGCTGGGCGGGTACAGTCTGTTGCAGTTAAGATAGTTGTGGAAAGAGAGAGGGAAATCCGGGCCTTTAAACCGAGAGAATACTGGCTTATCCCTGCTGTTTTTAGCACTGACCTGCAAAGCAATTACACACATGAATGGTTAGATTTTGTTACGCCTAAGAGCGAAAGCGACAAACCCCCAACCCTTGCTGAACAAAACAAATGGCTTTTTGAACATAATGCATTTAAGGCAGAACTTGCCAAGGTTGGCGAAGAGAAATTCGAGGCATCCAATAAAGAACAAGCAGAGAAGTTTTTCGTCGCTCTAAAGGAGGCGGAGTTTGAGGTAGCCGGTATAGAAAGGAAGGAATCGGTTTCCCAGCCGTCGCCGCCATTTATAACATCGACACTTCAGCAGACGGCTGCAAATCGGCTGGGTTTTGCTACAAAAAGGACTATGCGTGTAGCTCAGCAATTATATGAAGGTATTAATTTAGGGTCAATGGGTTATCTCGGGCTTATAACCTATATGAGAACAGACAGCACAGATTTATCCAGTGAAGCTATTAATGAAGTGCGTAACTATATCAGCAAGCATATTGGCGGTGATTATCTTCCAGCTAATGCGAGGGTTTATGCATCCAAGAAAAATGCTCAGCAGGCACATGAAGCGATTAGGCCAACGGATGTTGACCTGACGCCCTCAGAGATAAAACCATTGGTAACTAATGAGCAATACAAACTATATGACTTAGTATGGCGTCGTTTTGTGGCGTGCCAGATGGCAGGAGCGAAATGGGATATAACAAACGTGGATATCGCAGCTGAAACTTCGATTGGACGGTGTTTCTATACATCTACAGGACGTGTTTTAGTTTTCGATGGTTTTAGTAAGATATGGCAAACTAAATCGAGCCAGCAGCAACTACCGGTTTTACAAAAAGGTCAGAGATTAGCGCCAGTTGATATAAAAGCTGAGCAGCATTTTACCAAGCCGCCCGCTCGATATACGGAAGGCTCATTGGTAAAGGCACTGGAGAAGGAAGGAATCGGGCGACCCAGCACATACGCGACAATCATCAGCACGATTCAGGAAAGAGGCTACGTTGAGCAGAAAGATAAAAAGTTCTTAGCAACAGATTTAGGCGAGGTGGTTACGGACAAACTCAATGAGTACTTCCCTCGAATAATGGATATTGCTTTTACGCGGTATATGGAAGAGCAGTTGGATAAGATTGAGGAGCAGCACATTGACTGGCTTGGAGTTTTGCGGGAATTTTATGGTCCGTTCAAGCAAAACCTCGACACGGCAGCGGCGGAGATGAAACATGCCAAAGCAGAAGCCAGTCCGAGCGAATACAAATGCCCGAAGTGCAGCAAAGAGTTAGTTTATAGATTCGGCAAGAACGGCAGATTTTTGAGCTGTTCGGGGTATCCGAAATGCAAATTTGCCTGTCCCTGCGACAGAGAAGGCAAGCAGGTGGAGGTGCAGGAAAGCGAGCACAAATGCCCTGTTTGCGGCAAGGTAATGGTTTATAAGCGTGGGCGCTTCGGTCCATTTCTTGGATGCTCTGGGTATCCAAACTGCAAAACAACACTTAAGTTAGACAAGGACGGCAACGCTTTGCCACCCAAGCCAGCGGCAAAGCCAACGGGAATAAAGTGTTACAAATGCAAAGATGGGGAATTGGTAATCAGGCAAAGCAAGCGAGGGCCATTCTTAGGCTGTAATAAGTTCCCGAGATGCAGAACCATCATCAGTTACAAGGTGCTGGACAAATTAAAGCAATTTCAAGAAGCGGGGCAATGGCCGCCACAAACACCAGAAGAAGCCAACCAAATCCTGGGAAGAAAAAAGGCCAAGAGAGTTAGAAATAAAACAAAAAGCTAAAGCTGTCGTATTTAATAGAAGGTCTGTAACCACCAAAGAGTAAAAATTTGCAGAATTGACTGATAGCTGTTATAATATATAGAGTGGTATTTGAAGTAGGCTGCTTTACTGGAACAGTCTGAAAATGAATAAAAAAGACCAAATCGAAGTGAAGTCGCTTGAAACGGTTGAGCCGATAGGCAAGCGCGTCCTTATCCGTAAAGACGAGGACAAGAAAGAGACCAAAGGCGGAATCAAGCTTCCGGACAATATAGAAATCCCCACGATAACCGGGCGAGTTGTAGCCATCTCCGCTGAGATTGAAAACTCACCGGATATACCGCTGCGTCAATACGATAAGGTCTTGTTCAATCCTAAAGGGGCCATACCCGTGGATTTCGAAGGCGACAACCGGCTGTTCGTAGTCGAAGTCGAAAATGTCGTTGCGGTGTTCAGAAAATCGTAATTGATACTACACCTCAGCCAAAGTCTCAATTCCAACCATTTAGACCATTCCATTCGGATTTCCTAAATAAATTGTAGTACGCACAGCACTATGTTTGGTAGTATTAAGGGAAGACCGGTATTGTTGAGGTTTTGTTCTGTTAAGGACAAAAAGAGCCAAGAGAAAATATGGTAGAGGAGAATAAACAGTACGAGCGGATATCTCGTCGCGATTTTCTTGGAGGAGTAGTTGGCGGGTCTGTAGCAACAGTGCTGGTATCCGGAATAAGCAGCTGTGCGGTTGAGAAAGTAAGATTTAAAAAGGCTGAAGCGAAAATCGGATTTCCGGAGACAAATCTTCCGATCCTCCACAGGGCAGATGTCATAATTGCGGGTGGTTCATTTGCCGGTATTGCAGCAGCACTCGAGTTTGCACAAGATGGTAAAAGAGTAGTTTTGATTGAATCGAGGACATACCTTGGTAGAGAAATCACAGCAACTCTTAGGCCTTGGGTGAACTTGGGTAAACTCGAGCAAGCACCGGAGCCGATAGCGGCATGTCTTAAAGCGATGGAATTCAATACCACCTGTGGTAATATTCCGCTCAAGCTGGATACGGTGAAACGAACACTGGAAGATATGCTTTTGAATGCAGGCGTAGAGTTTCTTTATGCCAGCCAGCCGGTAGGGGTGCTTGTGGAGGATGGAGCAGTCGGTGGTCTTATCATAGGTAACAAATCCGGCAGGCAGGTAATCACGGGAAAGATAATTATAGATGCCAGTGAAACAGCGGTGGTGGCGCGGGTTGCCGGCGCTGAATTTGAAACTCCGAGCACAGAAACATTTAAATTCAATCGGACAATTGAATTTGACGGTGTACAAACCCTTAACAAAAGGAGTCTGTCGGTCCCAAAGATCATTGGAATTGCCGGCAACGAAGTTAGTTTTCATCACGGCTACAGGGGAGAGGGACATATATATGTTGAATGTCCTATGGTTTTGCAATATGGCAACATGGACGTTGGGGGGTTGATGACCAGAGAGATTGAAGCAAGGGGTCGAACGATGCGTCTGGCATCTTATCTGATAAATAATATGACAGAATTTAAAAAAGCCAATCTTGCTACGACTTCATACGAGCTGTACGGCCGTCACACCACCTGTCTGGCCGGGCCTGTGCCAAAGTGGGCTTTGGACTTCGACTCGGTGTCTTTTGGCTTTACCAATAAAAACCTGAAGAAAGTTAAGTTCTCGACGTCGGGCTTTGCAGGGCCGGTTCGCAATCTATGGTGTTTACAGGAAGCCGCGAGATTGAAACTTGCCCAAATGGAACTTATAAACGAGCCGGTGTCAGCATCTCTTACAGGTTCTGCCTTTGCCAAAAGTCTAATCGCTCAGTGGGACCAAACAGGGACATTTGAAGGAACGAAGCAATCCAAAGTCACGGGCAGCTCAACCGGTGGTATGGAAATCAAGCAACCAACCAGTCCGCAGCGTGGGCGACTGTATGAACAGCAGGTTGTAGCGTTATCAGAAGTTCCAGTTCTCAGAACGGCTGACGTTCTTGTAGTTGGCGGAGGGACAAGCGGAGCAACTGCTGCCATTACATCTGCAAAGGAAGGGGTGCGTACGGTTTTATTAGAATTAAATCCGGGCCTGGGCGGCACAGGGACATTAGGAGGAGTGGACAGCTATTGGTTCGGCAGGCGTGTCGGCTTTAACAGACGGGTTAAGCAATTAGTGGACAGGGAACATAAAGCCTTGAACTTTGTGGAGGAAGAGTGGCCTCGCTGGAATATAGAAGCGAAGATGCATGCCCTTTTGAAGGAAGCCAAACGTGTGGGTGCTGAGGTGTTCTTTAATGCAATAACAATTGGTACTATCGTTGAGGGCAATCAGGTGCGAGGAGTTGTTGCAGCAGGTAAATTTGGGGTCTTTGCAGTATTAGCCAAGGTAGTAATAGATGCGACCGGGGATGGAGACGTGGCTGCGTTTGCCGGAGCGAAATATACATACGGCTCGACTCGTGAGCATGCGGTTATGTGGTTCTCTTTAGCTCAGTTTGTCAAACCTGGTTACACACAGAACAACTTTACGAGTATGGTGGACGTTTCAAATATAGAAGATTATACACGGGCGATATTAGCGGGTCGGCGGCGTGGTCCCGACTGTCATGACCATGGGGTCTATATCGCTTCTCGAGAGACACGGCATATAAAAGGAAGCGTAGTTTTAACTTTGACCGACCAACTTCGACAAAGGCAATGGGATGACGTGATTAATATTCACTACAGCAATTGCGACCTCAAAGGCAAGACCGCATCTGACTGGTTCCGAATGGGACTTATTCCGCCAAACTTAGAGATAGAGATTCCTTACAGGTCGCTATTGCCGGAAGGGCTAGAGAACATTTTAGTAGCTGGCAAGGCGATATCAGCCAAACACGACGCTCTGCCGGCGATTCGGATGCAGGCGGATTTGGAAAATCTCGGCGGGGTTGTCGCGCTGGCAGCGGCACAGGCGGTAAGAGAAAAAGTTTCTCCCCGACAAATCAACATTGCCAAGCTGCAGAAACGACTGGTTAAAGCGGGGCTGTTACCAAAAGAGGTGCTCCAACGAAAGACAAAGCAGAAATATTATAATGATGGAGAGTTGAAGGCTCTGGTGGAATCTCTCAGTGGCGAGAAACCGCTATACTCGTATTCAGTAATGAAAATGGGCGAGGTTTTTCGCGAGAAGATTCCCATCGTTGAGGTTTGCAGCGCCAGTTGCGGCAGGGTTGTTCCCATTCTGGAGGAATCGCTTTCGCAGGCCCAAGGCAAACGACGAGTACTGTTAGCTCAGGCACTTGCGATGTTTGAGTCGACTATGGGGGTGGCGGAATTAGTAGCTGAGATTGAACAGCATCTGGCAGGAGACAAGCTGCCTGCCCGAACTTCCGAGGTTCTCTATACGCAGCGTCCGCCGGACCAAGGTGCTATGCCCGATGTTGTTTACCTTATATATTCGCTGGGTATGACTCGGGACAGACGGAATTTAGCTATCTGGGACAAAGTGACTGAGCTTTTGTCCCCCACGGAAGAAGATTTCAACGACCGTTATAAAGGCACATTTTATTATGTGGATGCGGTGTGTTACGGAGCGGAATTGTTAGGTCAGGTCGAGGCTGTTCCTATTCTAAATAAAATACACTCATACGCTTGTCTGCGTAACTTAGTTATCAAAGATGAATTTCAGCGTGATTTTGTTCACGAGCGTCGGGCATTTTTAGAAGTTAGTATCGGCAGGGCGTTAGTTCGCTGCGGCAGCAGTGTCGGTATCGATATACTTATATCTTATCTCGATGATAATCGGGCCATCCTTGCTGAATTTGCCCACACGACGCTTGTTGCAATTGCAGGTCGTGATTACGGGAAAGACAGCCGTGCCTGGAGGAGTTGGCTTAACGAAGTTAAGGATTCATTTAAACCCTGTCCTTTGCTGGAACGGCTGGACGGGTGAAATCAAGATATGCTGATGTATGAAAACCGGAAGGTAAGTTTACCTTCCGGTTTTTCTTTAGCGTTGTTAGCCAATCGCTAAAGACACAGGGGGGGGACAAATTCAATGATTACATTCTTATTCTTCCGCGTTTTCTAAGTAACATCAAGCCACCTAATCCAAACAGGCAAATTGTAGCTGGTTCGGGTACCTCTGGGACGGGGAAGTCATCGCCTTCTCCGGGGACGGGGAAGTCATCGCCTTCTTCGGGGACGGGGAAATCATCTTCTTCAGGAGGAGTAGGCTCTTCAACGAACTGCTGTCCCCGCCGTTTCGAAGGTCTTTTGCCACCGGGTCCGCCAAATCCCTGATTGCTGTAATCACCGGCGCTATAGAAAAGTCCGCCACCCGGAGCACTTTGTGAGCGCTCCGTGAAAACCGCAAACTCGAACTGGGCCTGTTCAAATACCGCAATAACGATTTTGGGTGCATCAAGATAGATAGTGGTCGTTCCTGCCATCGAGTCACCTACATCACCCAACCAGCAAATGAATTGATAACCCGGCTGCGGTACGGCAGTGAGAGTAATCTGTGCACCCAGTTCAAAATGATGAACACCCACAGCAGGAGTAACTGTGCCGCCTCCTTCAGGTGTTTGCTGCAGCAAAAGCGCCGTGCCATCGCTTTGGCAATATGCCGGCTGAAACCAAGCAAACAAAACGAGTGCAAGGATTAATATTAAAGCCTGCCATCCGAAGGATATTGACTGATTACTTTTCATTATCCCCCAACTTATGTAATCGTAAAAACAAATACGCATTTCAGCGAACGAGTTTTTTTCGCCTTATAAGCATCACTGCACCGCTGAGAGCAAACAACGTGAGGGTGCAAGGTTCAGGGATGTCAGGAACCGGCACCCAGGATTCAGCAGGTCTTATCTCAAAGTCGCCTTTAACCCAGCTGGTTTGGCTGCTCAGGACCAAAAACCATGAATGCTCACCGGCAATTAAGATGCCTTCACCAAGTTCATTTTGAAACTCCCACACTCCCTCTGAAAGGGTGAAATACTCGTCGGTCGAATCTATGCCGCTGCTGGAATCGTCGTGACAATCAATGCCATCTACAGGAGCACCCTCGATACCTAATATTGCGAAATACGCAAGCGGCGGGTTGACACCGGCGTCATGAAATATCTGGTAGGCGTAAACGTAGTCGCCGGTGCCTGGTGCTGTAAGGCCGTAAAGAGTTTCGTACTCTTCCCGGCTGTCATATACGGCAAAATCTATATACCCGGAGAGGCCATCGTCTGTGCTGTAAAACGTACTGCCATAGTAAAGCGAGCTAGTGAGTGTCGCAGAAGCATCTTGAACAAGCACTGCGGCAACAAGCAACAAACCCACAAATCCAATTTTTCTTGCTATCATCATCCGTCTCCCTTATTTACCTTCTTAAAGAAATTTGCTACCAAATTTGTTTATCCCAAAAACGTAACTTGCTTTTATCTGGAAAACCTCCTTAAACAGACCGTCGCTTCCGTGTTAAAAGCCACATTCCTGCAGTTCCGAACAGGAGCAGCGTTGCCGGTTCAGGAGCAGGGACAGTAACGGCTGAGCTAAATAATCCCTCGGGCAGGGTTAAAACACGAACGCCTGCGCGCAAAGTACCAGTGTCTAAGGCGTCAATGACATCGTAAAGCGTTCTGCCGCAAGCCATATCAAAAGTTATTTTGGCCCATTGGCCGGGATTAATACCATTAGCGGGCAGGGGATGCTCTACAGCAAAACCAAAGTCACTGGTTGCATCAAACGGCGGGTCAAGGAATCCTACGCCGGGAAGATTCAGAGGACTTGTCGACTGAACGAATGAAACCCCGAGGCCATCTATGCCGGCAACGCCCGAAAGCAAGCCGCTGTCATCATCGAAATAAATCCTCGCAACGGAAGAACTTATCAAGCTGTCATTGTAAAATGTGAAATCCACCTGGTCCTGTCCTCCATCTATAACCTCGACGTACATATTCAAATCGGGGCTATCACAGCACCTCGCAGCACAGTCAATTATCTCAAGTGGGAAGACCATATTAGCCTCCAAGGGACACGCACATACGCCAAACCAAAGCAGCGCAACCCAAACAGCGCAAGTTTTTCCTCTCATCCTCTCTCCTCATCCATCTTTCAACACCAATGGCTTTTACCTTACCTGTCTGCTTTTCTCCTTTTTTCGAAATTATCCGTGACACGATTTCATTTGCCAAAAAAAACGTAAAGCGTTCCTTCATTCCAAGTATCCTCAAAGCACCCGACCAAGGTGCCTTTTCCGAGTGAGAACCATTAAGCCACCAATAGCAAGCGTAAACATCGTTGCCGGCTCAGGTATGCAGATGGTGTCGATTATCACCTGGTCGACAATGATATCGCCCTTGATGGTAATCCACTCCCCGGGCGGATTGGGCCATATGGTTATTTCAAACAGCGAATGCGTCCAGGTATTCGGGGTAGTGTCCGTGCGAAACATATGCATCTCTTGAAAAGGAGTCACAGCCACCCATGGTTCATCGGGCATAGAAGGGTTCGTGTCATTGCCGCCAGCCTGCCAGGTGAGCTGAAGCCAGATTTCCTTTCGCTCAAGAAGTAAGTTACGGTTGGGAATATAGACATCAATCTCGCCGGACAACGGCCACGCTCCCGGGTCAGGGATCCGCTGTTCTACAGCGTAGACTGTCAGAGCCGGGTCGCCGTAAGGGTTGGAGCCGTCATCAGGATCGGGATTGGTACTGTCTGATGAGAAATCCCACTGCTGCCATGTACTACCCTCATCCCCACGCCAGGGCGGAACGACATTTGCAAACACTGTTGCACCCGTTCCCAAAATCACTGCCAAAGATAGAACCACTAATTTTTTCATCGATTTCATCTTTTCGTACCAGCTAACTAACGACTAACAAGTCTTTAAAATCTTTTGATAAAAGCTATATTCACTTGTTATGCGCGCACACTTTTCGCGCCGAAGTATCCTGAGTTTTCTCGCCTTTGAAGCTTTTCTCACCCAGATTTCGCTATTTAACGCTGGTGCATCAATTAGCTACATAAAACGTAGCTAAAACAACATTACGACGCACAAACGCCTGCACCTCTGAGTTTTCTCATCCCCATTTAGTGGTGTGTCCATACACAAAATTATAAAAAAGCCAAACTATACAAAGATAGCGTTTACTGATGAGTTCTCTAACAGCCCCCAAGCTGATGGTGATATTTAACCAGATTGACTTTTAAAAGTCAAGTCTTTTTTCCAAATTTTTAACTGTTTTTTTCTCAATCCCACTTCGGAGGTCTTTGGCAGGCGATTTAGGGACAGATGGTCTACAAAAATATTTTATAAGAATCGCCCTACGCCGTAAAAAACCCTCTAACTTATCGGTTCCTGTAGTCTGTCTGTGCTTTTAAAGCACGTAATAAGCCCTTTTGCAGCATAAGGTTACATTGCGTTTAGCTTTTGTTGGCTTGCTTTGCCTTTCTTATCGGCTTTTCCTGGAGGAATCGGCTGATGTTTCGAATGGCCTGTCGGAGGCGCTGCTCATTTTCGACAAGGGCTATGCGCATATAATCTTCGCCGTTTTCACCGAAGGCCCTGCCGGGAGCGATTGCAACCTCTGCATGCTCCATCAAATCCATCGCGTATTCGATACTGCCTTTGCCTTTTAAGTGCTTCTTCGGCACCTTCGCCCAAACGAACATTGAAGCTCGGGGCTTTTCCACTTCCCAGCCGATTCTTGCGAGTCCATCGCAGACGACATCCCGCCGTGACTGGTACTTTTGGTTCTGAGTGATAATGTCGTCACCACACTGGCGCATGGCGATAATGCCGGCTATCTGAACGGCCTGGAATATGCCGTAATCGTAATAACCCTTTATGGTGGCCAGGTAATCGAGCATATTTTTGTTGCCCGCTGCGAAGCCGATTCTAAAGCCTGCCATATTGTAGGGCTTACTCATCGTAGTAAACTCAACGCCAACATCCTTTGCGCCCTTAACCGAAAGAAAACTCGGTGCTTTATAGCCGTCAAAGCAGGTCTCACCATAGGCGAAATCATGAATAACAGCTATGCCTAAACGCTTTGCCAAATCGACGACCGGCTCAAAGAAACCTTCGTCAACAGTCATCGCAGTGGGGTTGTGCGGGAAATTAAGAATCAGCAGCTTAGGCTTCGGATAGAGGTTTTCACAGACCATCGCGATGTTATCTATGAACTTGCGGTCACAGCCGAGCGGCACAGATATGACATTTGCGCCAGCTAAAGCGACAGAATAATTGTGAATTGGAAAAGCAGGGTCTGGGACGATAGCGGTATCGCCTGGGCCGAGCATCGAAAGACACAAATGGCTAAATCCTTCCTTGGAGCCTATACAGGCAAGGACCTCTGTATCGGCGTCGAGCTGGACATTCCAGAGTTTAGTGTATTTGTTTGCAATTTCTTTTCGCAGGCCCATAATGCCCCTTGATGCGCTGTATCGGTGATTGCGCTGATCCTGGGCTGCCTCGCATAATTTGTCAATCACAACTTGCGGCGCTCTATCAGAGGGATTACCCATACCCAAATCGATAATATCTGCACCTTCCTGACGCTTGGCGAGCTTCAGGGCATTTAGCCGCCCGAACAAATAGGGGGGCAGGCGCTTTATCCTCTGTGCCGGCTCAATCTTAAACTCTGCCATTTTTCAATCTCGCAAATTTAGAAAACTTTTTCCAATACAAGCGGACAGTTTACACTGAACAACCAAATATTCAAACCATTTTTCCTTCTGGAGAAAATTTGATTATATCATACCTCAAAGCTCAACTATAATGTATTTTGGTATCCACAATGGAGAAAAGTGGAAGATGCCAAAGATAATTATTAGTCCAGGGAACAAACAAGAATGACTTACCTACCTCAGTTACACACTAAACTGGAACGAATAACTCGTAAGTGGTGGTTTTTTCTGCTATTTGTATTGCTGCAGTTTACTGTTCCGCCATACGCATCGAAAGGTTACAACTTTCCCGATGAGTGGGCAGAGGTAATAAAGCACGCGCTGCGGAATCCTATCGTCTACTCATATTCCGAGCTATATCCGATTTTCAAAGTAATACCTATTATATTGGTCATTGGCATTATCGTTTTTCGGAATAAGGTGTCCCGCTTATTTAGCATCTACGTCAGCTTATCATATGTGCTCTTTGCTTTTGGCCAAAGTATAGGAGTGACGGAAAAATACGGCTTAGTAATCTGCACCCTCAACTTAACTATGTTCCTCATCGTCGCTGGTTTCTGGATTTGGGAAGCGATAGTATTGCAAAACGATTTCGTTCCGGCAAAGCTATTTATCTGGAGATACTGGGTGGTACCGTTGGCATTTCTTGCATTTTGGTATCCAATAAATCTGCGCACTGGTAGACCAGACTTTAACCCAATTTACCTATTTACGAACATCGCAGGAATGGCTTTTTGTACGATGACGCCTTTTTATGTAGGGCTGCTAACTTTATATTGGCCGAAAGTTAATATGGCTACGCTGAGAGTAACCAGTCTCGTCGGGTTCATCATCGGTTTGTACAATATGCACCTCAATTTTATTGTCAGGCCCGGTATACTCTGGTGGAATGGTGTGCTACACATACCTTTACTGGCGATATCCTTATACGGCCTGATATTATCATTAAAAAAGCCAAAATACGAAACTTAATTACTCAGAGACATCAACTAATTCTTTATCCTGTCGCACCTCATTGAAAAACGGTGTCGTTTTGCGCTCCACACATTCAGCAGCATATAAATACATTGCAGCCGACCAGCTTTGCCAATCCTGGCCCTGTGGTGTAGCGTCCTGTGCCCGACACCACTCATTAAAACCGAACTCCACATCTGCCACTCTGGCAGGCTTCACAAGCTTCGTAAGTTCAATAAGCTTGTTTGTGGCAAGTTGGCTTCTTCCTGCGGCAACAAGTGCGGCAATGTAGAAGCCATAAACAAATGGCCAGAGGCCGCCATTATGATATTCGCCCGGCTGATTATATCGGTTATATCGTTCCATCCAATCTGGGTCGCCAGGCCTGATATATGGGAAAAGGCACGGTGGCAAATTAACCGCAAGGTCTTCATTTTTTCTTAAGGCTTTACTCTCCGCCTCAATCCAGGTGATAAGTGAATTCGATCTGGTTGGTGATGCAATGCCAGAGAGAATTGCCAAGCTGTTTCCAAGCAAATCGAAACGTTCACTGCGGTAGACCTTGTAAGACCACAGCGCATAATAAGGCTTGTGTCTTAAGACCAGACCTTCATGTACATGGCGATTTTGTCTGTCGCCTTTTACTGTGAACCTGCCCATTGCCTCCTTAAGCTTTGCAGCTCGCTCATAACGACCAAAAAGCCGAAGAAATGTATAAACTATCGTATTCACAAACAATCCATAACCAAGAACCCACTGCTCATCCCGCCAGTCACTCGTAGGCAACTGTGTTACAATTACACGGTTTGTGGGACTCTGGTATTCCATCCATTTCATTGACTTTTCCACCGCCTCTTGGAGAAAGTCTGTCTCACCCGTTACTTTCCGGAAAATACCTACTGCCATCAAAAACAGCGGGGTACAATCACTGGCACCACGGTCATCCGGGTCGTGAACGAGCGAAGGTATATGACCGTGCCTGCTTTGGTTACCGGCGGCTGTTTCCAATGCCCTTCGAAGTGATCTAAGCAGTTTTTTATTGCCCGTTGTCAATATACCTAATGATGAAATCATAATGTCTCTGGTATAAGGCTCAGGATAGCCCCATCCTGCTGCCCGCGGCAGCCCACGGTAGGCACCATAAGCATTGTGCAGCAAGACTTTAATTGCTGCCTCTTTGGCACGCTCTATTAACTTCCTGTGATGTCGCCTCATTCTATAAAATGCCCAATCTTTCTGATATGAGACCGACAAATCTCTTAGCTACAACTCTGTAATCGTAGTGCTCAACTGCCCTTTTTCTGCCAGCTTCGCCCATTTTTTTTCTTAATTCTGAATCGGTCATCAAGTCCATTAAGTAATTGGCAATATCGTGGACGCTTGCACGGTAATCAACAGTCCTTGGTCTTTTAAAGACTACTCTATGACCGGGTTCGTGTCCTGATTCCTGGTCAAGTGTCGTCTCTCTCAACCTCACCTCCTGCGCCACACCTGCCAGAAATGCATTTTGGCCATGAATCATTGTATCGAGCATACCCATCGCTTTAATCCCTATAACGGGTTTGCCACACGCATTGGCTTCTACCTGAATCATTCCAAATCCTTCCAAGCGCGATGGTGCTGCATAAATGTCGCAGGCATTTAACAGGTAAGGCATAAAATTTCGAGAAACCACATTGGTTGAATAAACTACATTCTTGTCAATACCTAATTGTGTCGCCAGCTGCAGGTCTACGAGGTTTTGATGTTCTGTTCGAGGTTGTGGCCATACTTTACAGACATATTTCCAGTCCGGAGCCTTTGTGTCGATAATAGCCAAAGCCTGCATAACCTCCTGGGCGCCTTTTGAAGTCGCATCTCCACCAATAGTAAGAATCATTATCTGGTCCGGAGCCACGCCAAGTGCTTCTCTGACAGCAGCGACCTTGGGGTCAGTTTTGTTGCGTGGTATAAAAGCATTTGTATCGCAGCCGACAGGGAGTACTCTAATATTTTTGCCATCGAGGCCGTCTCGTATATAGACCTTCTTGACCCATTTGGAAGTTACCAGGATGAGAGGTAAAGCATCGAGAATTTCATAGTAATCACCCATATAGCCGTCAGCGACCAACCATGGTACAGGTTGTACACCGTATCTCTGGGGGTGAAGCACCAAATACGGCGTATGTCCCCAATAGCCCACACCAACCACAACATCTGGCTCAAACCATCTGTAGTACCACTCTTTTTCCTGAGCTGACTCGAAATGGGCCGAGTAGACCTCGACACCGAGTTCTTCCAGCCCCCTGTGAAGCAAATTCCCCTGTGTCGCCAATCCCGCGGGTGAGGCCGGGTAATCATATATAACCAGCACTTTCATTGTTTTAATTTCCTAATATCTCTCCCTATTTTTCAATTCCGCTTAAATCGCCAAAACGCCTCATCTCGAACCGCTGCCTCGGCCTCAAAACTATCATTCCCAAAACCATAAATTTCAGTAATAATCTTAATTTTTTTCCGCCAGATATCATCTGGCAGCCTTACGTATATATCAGCGTCCTTAACCGGCCTTGGAAGATACTTTCCCCCCCCATCTTCATAAGCAAATCTCCATACCTGTTTTGCGAACAATTTTTCACTTTCCCATAATGTCATAACCGCCTTGGCTGTTTCCTCATGCCTAAGATGTCGCGTATACTCTCCCCAGAGTCCGTGGGTAATAATAAGGTCAAATCTATCCGGTGCAAGCAGCTCAAGTATCTTATCTTGTACTTCACGCCCAACGAGTGGAAATTGTTCGGGCCCATCGTCCAGATCGCCCATCACACCAGTTGCACCGAGATTTTCCATTGCTTGAAAAAATTTAGGCGCTCTGTCGGTGTCGCTCTTTCTGCAAATGGTTATCACCGTCCACCTGACATCGGGATGCATTAATATCGTCCCACCAACCCACAGTGTCTCATCATCCGGATGGGCTACAATTACTGCGCAATCTTTAAAATTTGTTATGGGGCACACCGTGTTAATGAATCCTTTTCTGGCTAACAATTATTTAAAAAATCCTATTCCACTGTTTTGGCTGTCTGTTTTGCCAGTCTCGTTTATGGTACACGAAGCTTGCAATCAAAGGCAGGACACTGCTGGCCTCGGCATAAACCATTTGTTCACAAACAGTGTCGACCTTACCCCAGGAGGAAGCTTCTTTGAAGGTTGAGCCGGAGCAGCTGCCATCTCTGACATCAGCAACAGTAATCTGGACGGCATATTTGTGCATATCAACCGGCTTTCCGAGGACTTCGGCACAGACGACTGTGTCCTGTGCAAAGTTCTTCGGGACGCCACCCCCAATTATAAACAATCCCGAAACCAGCGACTTCATCTTAATCTGCGTCAACTCCTTGAAATCCTTGACAGAATCAATAGAAAGACACCGGCCTTCGTTTTCATACTGGTGTTTTACCAGGCCAAAGCCCGCACTTGAATCGGAAAAGGCAGGACAGAATATCGGCACATCATTTTGATAAGCAGCCTGCACGAGTGAATCTTTTTTCTTTGCATTATCAACGAGATACCTGCCCATTTCCTGGATAAACTCCCTCGAGGAGTAAGGCCTTTTTTCAAGCGAATCGGCGATTTCTTTTACGGTATTGTCGCAAATTTTCAGCTGCTCTTCATCGATAAAGGTATCGTAAATTCTATCGATATACAATTCCCTTAGCTTTTTATCATCAACAGATGGACTGCCCTTGTAATGGCGAAAGCCTAAAGCCTCGAAGAAATCCATATCGACAATTGCAGCTCCTGTGGCGACGACAACATCGGCCATATTGCAATTGACCATATCCGCATAAATCTGCATACATCCAGCTGCACCTGTGCTGCCCGCTATACAGAGAATAATTGTGCAGTCCTTGTCGTTTATCATTCTGCTCAAAATCTCCGCAGCAACTGCGGTTTCTCTTGCTGTGAAAGACATATCTTTCATCACTTCGATTATTTTGGTTGCATCGAACGATTTTATATCAATATGTTCTACAGGTTCCTTCAGGAAATCTTTCTTATTCATCTGAACCTCCGAACTTGTAGCTTAGCAGTTTATAAATTAGCTTTGCTGCCATAAAATCCGGTGCTTTATTGTTGTCATCAGGGCACAGCTCAACGACATCAAAACCGACCACATTTTTTTTAACACAAACAGCCTTCAGCAGTGCCAGAACATCATACCACAGCAAGCCCCCCGGTTCAGGCGTTCCCGTAGAGGGCATCACCGAGGGGTCAAACACATCCAGGTCGATCGTGATATAAACCTCATCAGATAATTTGGCAATGACCTTACCAATCCAATCTCTGTTATTGTATATGTCCTGTGCAAAAAAAACAGTACTTCTATCTATAAACTGCTTTTCAGAAAAATCCATACTTCTTATACCCACCTGTACAATGGGTGCAAGTTCTCTCGCTCTGGCCATAGTACAGGCGTGATTATGCTTTGAGCCGTTATACTCGTCTCTCAAATCACAGTGCGCATCAAGCTGCAAAACAGTAATACCTCTTTTGTTTTCAACGCAAGCTTTGATAGAACCGATACCGACTGAATGTTCTCCTCCTATAACTACTGTAAATTTACCTTTTTTTATGAAGCTTGCGACTCTTTTTCTGACCGCCTCTATCATATCTTCGGGAGAAGTCGCCTGCTTTATGGCTTTATCTGTAAATATCCCTTGTTTGTAAACCTGTGAATCAGTTTCTATATCATATAGCTCCATATTTGCAGAAGCTTCTATTATAGCCTGGGGACCCTTGTCGGCTCCTTTAAGCCAGGTGCTTGTTTGGTCGTAGGGGACAGGAATGATAACTATCTTTGAATTATCCAGCTTCGCATACTCTTGCGGAAAATCACCGAAGTTGGATATCTGAGCCATAATAAACGCCTACCTTGCGTGTTCCACAATATGGGTATGGGTTCCTTACAAAACAAAAAGCAACTAAATCAACTCCGCCACTTTCTTCAATCAAATAAAAACATGGCGAGCGCAACTGTAGTTGTCCACAAGCCCTTTTGTCCGCGAGCGGTCTGGGTCACGTTAGAGGTTCTAATTATTAGACCGCTGGCTTGATATACTTGCTCTTTCTCCGACCAGGCCTGGTTTGGGTCAACTTCCAGACCAAGCGTGGTCCCGAGCATTCCGGCTGCCAGGTCCTCAGCCATATCAGCTGCCTCCTGCTGATTCATCCCATGACCGTGCACCTCGCTTAGATACCCCCAATTAGTGCTTTCTTTGGGTATAGCAATCCCTACTGAGGAGGCAACGAGTCTGCCATGCTCATCTGTATCAGCTCGAGCCATTACGCAGTAACATACCTCACCAGGAACAAGGTTTTTCAGCCCGCTTTCCCGGCTGATGACCTTGCACTTTGGCGGCAAAATTGACGATACCTGAACAAGGTTTTGCTGAGCAACACCTGCCTGTCTTAAAGCTTCTTCGAAAGATTTTAATTGGTATTTATGTTGGCCAAAACCCTTTGTCAAAAACACCTTAGTCGGAAGAAGACTATCCATCTATGACTCCTACATAGTGCAATAGTTATTAATCTGATAAGCCCACTCTATTTTGTCAAAAGATTGAATACACTCTCAGCGAGCGAATTATATATTTTGCACGTCTATTGACAATAAAAAAATTGAGGAAGTATTCACAATATGGGGTTCTGCTTATATTGGAATGAGGGCGTCTGTCAAAAAAAGCTTAGAATCGTTTTGCCAAACAGATACCCATTACAGGGCCATGGCTATTTGCAACAGCAGGTACGACCTTAAAGCCGGCCATTTCAAGCCCCTTATGTTTACCGGCAAAGGTATGGCCGACAACCCAGCCGAGCGTCGCACCAAAGACGACATCGCTTGTCCAATGGTCGCCGCTGTCCATCATCCGATAGGCCACAACAGATGCCAGCGCATAAGCAGGAATGCCGACCTTCGGGCCATAAAACTCATCCAACACAGAAGCAGCAGTAAAACAACTGGCAGTATGGCCACTGGGCCAGGCCCAGTTTTTCCCATTCGGAGCCTCATTGTGCCTAATCGCCTTCAAGCCCATCGTCACCGCACCTGTCACCGACAGAGCCGATACCATCGTCTTTGCGCGCTGTTTGTTCAACTCATCCTCTCTATCCGAACTAAACATATACCAAAGAGCTGACGCACCAATGTGTGCCCAGGGATGACCAATTACATTAAGGCTTTCATCGGTAAAATCGTGGAAGACCTGCTTATCTTCGATGCTCTCGGCAATTCTTTTATCGGCATCACTACTGTGTAAAGCGACGCTTGCGCCGCCGGCCAATAGCAAAGCTATTATATTATCTTTCTTGGAAAACGTGTCCTTTGTACCACCGATAACAGTAGTTTTCCAATCCCTTGCATTGGCCTTAGCCGTCTCAAGAACAAAATCCGATGTTTCTGACAGATGCTCCAAACTGTCTTTTGAATTTTCGATAATCTTGTCCGTAAGATTGACAATATTATCTTTGGTCGATTTAAGAACCACATCTGGCGTTTTTGATAGTTTTTCCAGACCGTCTTTTGAATCCTCGACAATCTTCTCCGAAAGAACAACAAGGTCGGTCCTGGCACAATCAGGAAGATTAGCTGTTTGGGATAAACTATTCGCCTGACCTGCACAGCCGGCAGCTAAAATTAAACTTGTGCAAATAACGCACAACCAGAATCGGTCCAGGCAATCTACTCTCAATTGGAAAAGTCCATAATTGTTTCTAACTTCACAACCCAAAACGAAAGAACAACGGCAAATATAAGCCCACAATCAATTCGCACTACAATATATTTACGGCTTTTACCGAAGGAAACTGCAATGAATTGTGGCATTTTTTGTCAAAAAAATGCCTTTTAGCGTATTCCGGTAGATATCACACTCAAACCGGAGGCGAGAATAGCTATCATCTCAGGGCTCATAATCCGTAAATCGTGAATTGTAAAAAATACTAATCCTCAAAAGGCACAGTTGCTGAGTAGTTTGGTGCCTCTTTGGTTATTTGTATATCGTGGGGATGTGATTCGCTGACCGAGGCATGGCCTACACGAACAAAGCGACCGTTCTTTCTCAGCTCTTCGATATTCCGTGCACCACAGTAGCCCATACCAGCCCGCAGTCCGCCGACGAGCTGATAGACAAAATCGCCCAGTGTCCCGCGGTAGGGCACCCTGCCTTCTACGCCTTCTGGAACAAGCTTGTACCTCCTGGTAGAACTCTTTTGCCCGTATCTATCTGCAGAGCCTTTGACCATCGCACCCAATGAGCCCATACCTCTGTACTCTTTGAACTGCCTTCCTTTGTATATAACCAATTGCCCCGGACTTTCCTTCAGGCCTGCAAACAATGCGCCTATCATCACACTTGTTGCACCGGCAGCAATTGCCTTGGTTATATCACCCGACTGTCTTATACCACCATCGGCAATGACCGGAATATTATGCTTCTTAGCGACGTCGGCACAATCCATTATCGCCGATATTTGTGGTACGCCCACGCCGGAAATTACTCTGGTGGTACAAATGGCGCCAGGGCCAATACCTACCTTAACGGCATTTGTACCGGCAGCTATCAGGTCTTTGGCGGCCTTGGCCGTTGCAATATTGCCGGCAATCACATCAATATCATGCTTGGTTTTAACTGCTTTTACGGTGTCGATAACATTCTGCGAATGGCCGTGAGCTGTGTCGACAACGATAACATCAACATCGGCTGCAATTAAAGCATCAATCCGCTCATAATCGTGCACACCTACCGCCGCACCGACACGCAGTCTGCCTCGCTGGTCCCTGGCTGCCAGCGGATACTGCTGAACCCGGTCGATGTCCCTCATCGTAATTAAACCCGCTAAGTCACCTTCATTATTAATCAAGAGCAACTTCTCAACCTTATGTTTTTGCAGAATCTCCTTTGCCTGTTCAAGAGTCGTATCAGCCGGGCCTGTGATGAGATTATCCTTCGTCATCACCAAACTTATCCTGACATCATAATCTTTAAGAAACTTCAAATCCCTGCGAGTGAGGATTCCCACCAGTTTTTTGCCGTCGACGATAGGGACGCCCGAGACATTCTGCTCATTCATCAAATCCCACGCTCTTTTAACAGGCTCAGCTGGTGATAAAGTTACCGGGTCGAGAACACGCTCATTCTCTGAGCGTTTGACCTTCGCCACCTCTATCCTTTGGCCATCGACCGACAGGTTCTTGTGAATTATCCCTACCCCACCTTCCTGCGCCAGGGCTATCGCCAGTGCCCCTTCGGTAACCGTATCCATAGCAGCTGAGACAATCGGGACATTTATCGTGATATTGTTGGTCAATTGCGTGCGGGTATCGGCCTGGCTCGGCACAAAATCACTCTTGGCTGGTATCAGCAGCACATCATCGAAGGTTATACCCTCAGCAATAATCTTGCTCCTATCCATTTTTCTCTCCGGAATTAACTGCCATTTCATTTCATTTTAAGTATGACAGTATAATGATGCCATAAACAGCCGTCAAACTCATTTTCAAGCAGTTACAAGTGGTGCCGCTACAATGCATAAAAACTTCTAATGCCGCCTTCAGCTTCCCACAGTTTATCCTGTCGCTTACCCGGCATATTTTTCTAACATTAACGAAAATCTTGCAGCTGTAAATTTTGACCAGCCCGGTTTTTATCATATACTTTAATTGAAGGGTTCCCAGGAAAGGCAAATTAGCAATTACCTAAAGCAAAAAGTCCTGGTCCTATAAAACACCACAGGAGAAGCAAAATGTTAACCAAATATTTCAATAAGTAAACAAAGGTCATATTATGTCAGTCCAGCTAAGGGAGGCAAAAGTTTTTGCAGCATTATTAGTTTCAATGACAACCGGGATAATAGTCTTAATGGCCGTGGGTAGTAATCCTCCTGAAGCGGGTGCATTTTGTCTTTCAAACTATTACTGCCTCAAACCCGTCGAAAAAGCTATTAGCTCTCAAGCCGTTCAATCTCCAAATCGCTGGAACCGCATCGAAATCTACTACAGCAACACCAAGGCCGGCAATATAAAGCAGTTGACCTCACTTAATGGTTTTGCCAGTCCGGAGGATATAAACTGCCATTTTGTCATCTGCAACGGCCTGGGCGGCAATGACGGTAAAATCCAATCAACAGAAAATTGGCAAAGACAATGGTCAATCAAACCAGGAAGAAGCTGGTACGGCAGCGGCCAGACCATCCGAATGTGCATGATTGCCGACGGCAAAACCTCCGCTCCAACCAACTTCCAGATAAAAAGGGTGCAGGAGTTGGTAGAAAAGCTATCCGAAACGTTCGACATTCAACATATTTACTATCCCACCGATTGGTAGTAGCCACACAATTTACAAGGCCCAAGAATAATTCTGGCAGCATCTGCTATTGGGACAGCTTAGGGACCTGCTCGTCCTATAAAAATGCAAGGAAAGGGGTTCTATAGCTGGTACCTCCAAAAAGATAAACCTAATAAAGTAGCAATTTTATAAAACCGATAGTGTGGATACGAAGACCAAGTACGGAAAATGAAATGCCAGAATAAATAAACAAGCAGGCCTCAACACCTGCAAATAAAATTTAAGAAGGGAGTCGAAAGTGCTGCTGGACACAATCTTAGGCTGCTTCAGTATGGATATGGGTATTGACCTCGGTACCTGCACAACTTTAGTATGCGTCCGCGATAAAGGTATTGTCCTCAACGAGCCATCTGTAGTTGCCGTTCGCAAAGGAACCAATATGGTTCTTAACAATGGTGAAGCAGTCGGTATAGTTGCACGTGAAATGCTCGGCAAAACACCGGGCTCAATCAGTGCAATAAAACCTCTCCAAGAGGGCGTAATCAGCGACTTTGAAGTCACCGAGGCAATGCTCGGCTATTTTATCAGGAAAGTACATGACAGAAATAGCCTGGTCAGACCCCGCGTGGTAATTGCCGTGCCAAACGGAATAACACCCGTCGAACGCCGGGCTGTCATAGACAGCGCCGAACGTGCAGGTGCACGAAGGGTCTACTTAGTAGATGAGTCAATAGCGGCAGGCATCGGAGCCGACCTGCCAATCAGTGAGCCAACTGCCTCAATGATTGTCGATATTGGCGGCGGAACTACTGATGTTGCCATAATGACTCTTGCTGATATCGCCGCCTGCGAATCAATCCGCGTCGGCGGCAACAATATTGACGTGGCAATAATCAACCACCTCAAAAAAACTTACAACCTGCTCATCGGCGAACCGAGGGCTGAAAAAGTCAAGATGCAAATCGGCTCTGCTGTTCCACTAAAAGAAGAATTAACGATGGAGATAGCCGGCAGAGATACAATATCAGGGCTGCCGAGAAAAATTGTTATAACAAGTGAGGAAATCCGTGAAGCACTCCGCGAACCCATTGCAGCAATCATAGATGCAGTTACAGGAACGCTCGAAATGGCCGAACCCGAACTGGCTGCTGATTTGATTGACAATGGCATACATATCTGTGGCGGCGGCTCACTCCTGCGGGGAATGGACACCGCTCTGGCAAATGCAACTGGTCTGAAAGTCGAAAGAGTAGATGAGCCCCTGAACTCTGTGGCCCGCGGCACCAGTGTATACCTCGATAGTATCGAGTTGTGGAAGGAAACGATAAATCACGACGAGTACGAATGGGAATGAAAAGTACGGTCGGCCGACAGACATAAGATACAAGCAGCTAACATGGCAAAGAAACAATTCAGGCTCTCCAGACAAATGCTATTTACCTATCTTTTGTTAGCCGGGTTTATCTTCCTCTTTGCCCCACAGAACCTAACAAAAAAATTGCAGTTCGCCTTTGCACGAATTTTTTGCCGGCCTTTGAGCATCGGCAGAAACATCTCCCTTTCGGCACGCGCACAGCAGGTGTTTGCAGATGTTGTCAGCCGAAGAGAGTACAACAAGCTCCAAAATCACCTTGCTAATGTTACAAAAGAGTTGCTTGAAAAAAATCAAAAGCTCGAAGAGCTATCAGGGCTGCGCAGCAGACTACAGGCCCTTGAAGGCGCAAAGTTGCTCCTAGCCGATGTAATTACCGCCTCTATCAACGGTTCGCGATGTGAGCTTATAATCAATCGTGGCGAAGACGACGAGCTGGCTGAGGGGCAATTCGTTCTGGGGGAGAACAGCATCATCGGAACCATAACCGATGTTACGCCACGTACAGCCAAGACCAAGCTGATTACCGACCCCACCTCCAAAATGGCAGTATATATAAGAAAATCAAAAACGGTAATACAGGGAAATGGCAGAAGCTCCGCCAAGGTTAAATTACTCTCGATAGAGCATAAAGTTAAAACCGGCGATTACGTTTATGCCGCCAGAAAGTCCGGGCTGCTGGATACTCCGATAGTCGTGGGAACAGTAGCCCAGTGCAAAAGAGACGATGAAAATCCTATGCTCTGGGATATAATTGTTAAGCCTGTCTGTGATATCAAAAAAATAAACGAGGTAGCCGTGATTATAATGAATCCCCAACATTAACTAAGCGATTAGATTTCTTAATAACCGATAAGGAGAATAAGATGTCCCGCAGATACAGGAGAAGAAAAAGCAAAAGAAGAAGATTGATATATAACATTTCAGCGTTGCTTGTTATTGCTGCAGTGGTTGTTTTTATCTATGGCCCTTCCATCAAAAATACAGGTGAAACTTCCGCTGCTTTAGCTGATACCAATGCAGCAAACGAAACATTCCCACCTGCAGCGCAGCCGAAGCTGTTGGAAGTTGAGCTCTCGCCCACTGCCAAAGCCAACCCTAAGGTTGAACGGTCCATCGCCGAGGCTATGAAACACCTCGATGCAAAACCAGCCAGGATTATAAAGGCACGTGAGATGCTAAATGAGACGTTGTCACTGGCCATGAGCAGCCAGCAGCGGGCATCTGTTAAAAAGCAACTCTCAAAGCTCGCTGATAAGTGGCTCTTCAGTAGAACTATTTATCCCGAGGACACATTTTGCAGTGCTCATCAGGTAAGGCCCGGTGAACTACTTTCGACAATCGGCAAACAGTTTAAGGTCCCTTACGAGATACTTGTTGAGATTAACAACATCAGTCGTCCAAAAGCTCTGCGAGCGTCGGAGACGATAAAAGCAATCAAAGGCCCATTCCACACCAGGATATATCGCTCCACTTTCACAATGGATTTATATCTCCAGAACACCTTCGTGCGAAGTTTTCCGGTAGGTCTCGGTAAGCCCGGCATGGAGACACCGACGGGGCTCTGGGCTGTCAAGGATAGCGGCAAATTGATAAAGCCTACCTGGACCGACCCGATGTCCGGCAGGAGATACGAATCTGATGACCCCGATTATCCCTTGGGTTCGAGATGGATAGGACTGGAGGGGCTCAAAGGAGATGCCGTAGGCAGGACCGGTTTTGCCATTCACGGCACCAAAGACACGAAAGAGATCGGCACGGCAAGTTCACAGGGATGCATTCGCCTGTACGATGCCGATGCCATACTGGTCTATAACCTATTAGTGCCGGTCTATTCACGAGTGGAAATCGTAGAATAAAGGGCCACCTTCGGGTACAATTTATGCTGACCAAAGGGCTGTAAGGATTGGACAATTACAGCCCTTTTTATTTCACACAGCAAGGCTGTGTTCACATGAAAAATTTTCTCACTGTCGTCCCATAAGACACTTCACACCTTGCCCAAATGCCTGTAAGCGGCTTTTTAAAAACTATTCTTTGACCATTTAGTTGAATTAAAAAGACTCCTGTGTTATAATACCTCCAACACCTCAAGGATGGGGATTTCTTTAAGCGTTAATCGCCGGCTCCCGGAGGAGCGTAATTTCAATTTCAGGAGGGGTAGACCTTGCAAAAAGCGTCAGTTACAGGCGTATACGGCTCTTCAAGTCCAAGGACTGTTCTTTCGATGCTGCTATATATAGCGGTTTTTTGCGTTCTCAGCTGTATCATCGTCATAAGCCACGCAAAACCGAACTCCCGGATACCATTACTAAGCGCAACCACTGAAGACCAAACCAGAATCATTAGCAGGCCGCTCGATAATTTTAGACAGCCAGATAAATGGCGAACCATACAAATGTGCGTAACTGCTTATTGCCCCTGTCGAAGATGCTGCGGCGAATACTCAAACGGAAAAACAGCCTGTGGTTATAAAATAAATCCGGGCGATAGCTTCGTGGCGGCTGATAGTAAATACCCCTTCGGCACTGAAATGCTCATTGCAGGCTATAACAATGGAGAACCTGTGAAAGTTCTCGACAGAGGTGGCGTCATCCGTGGAAACAAGCTCGATGTGTTCTTTAACTCCCACAAACAAGCCCTGCAATGGGGCGTTAGATACCTCGACGTCAAAATACGCAGCAACTAATTTTACACGCCTCTTCACTTGTTTATCTATTCTGTCACAGAAGCTACGAAAGGTTTCGGCGTAACTGCTTTAGCTTTAATTTGAACCTCGGCTGTTTGCAGGCCTTGTGCTTCAGCTTTTAGTGTAATCGTACCAGCCTCCCAGCCGGACTGGACATAAACCATCATCAACCCGTTGAAGGCTGGATACGTCGTGCGGCTCTCCGGAACATGACAGGCAGGGTCGCCGTTACAGGCACCTATGACTTTTCCATTACTGCAGACAGTAAAAGTTATCTCGTTATTTGCCGTCGGAACCACTTGCCCTTTATCGTCAACGATTTCCACAGTTACCTGTGCCACATCGTGATTGTCGGCTTTGATTTTAACTCGGTCAGGTGTTAATCTGATTGCTGTTGCTTCACGCGTCGTTTCCTGCCTGTCGGTGGCAACTAACTTGCCGGCATTGTAACCTCGCGCTTCAATATACCCAGGCTCGTATTTCACTTTCCATTCCAGGTGAGAATTGCGCGGCATCTTTTTCCTGCCCATACTTTTGCCGTTTACAATCAGCTTTACCTCATCGCAGTTACTGTATGACCAGACGCGGATTTCCTGTCCTTCTTTACCAGCCCAGTTCCAGTGCGGAAAAACATGAAGCACCACCTCATCAGTCCACCAGCTCTTGAAATAGTAGAACGGGTCCTTCTCCAATCCGCAGCGGTCAACAATCCCCCACTGCGTGTGCAATATAGGCCAAACTTCCTCGCTTTTAACTTTCTTACAGTCGTCAGTCCAGGAAAGTGGTTCGCCGGCATAGTCAAAGCCTGTCCAGATAAAAGTCCCAGCTACCCACGGACGCTCAGCACACCAGGTCCACATCTTCTCTGCCGTGTTGCCCCAGCAGGCAGGGTTTTCGTCGTAACTGGTTAACCTGCCCGCATCATCCGCTTCATATACGCCCCGTGCTGTTGAATGGCAGCACGATTCGGTCAGTATAAAGGGCTTATCCGGATATCTTAGATGAAACTCATCTAACTTAGGCTTCACATAGTTGAAGCCCTGAACGTCCAGCACTTCAAAAACCACAGAGGTGTCTATATATCGTGACGTCATTGCCAGTGTCACCGGCCTGGTCGGGTCGAGCTTGCGCACCTGCTGCTTCATACTCCGTATAATTCGCGCCCCTGTTTCGCTTTTCTCGATATTTCCCTCTTCGTTGCCCATCGACCATAAGATTACGCTCGGATGGTTGCGGTCCCTGATGACCATACTTTTCAATTGCTCCATTCGCTCCTTCGTGTTGCCCGGCGATCGTGTTTCATTTAAGACCAGCATTCCCAGCCGGTCGGCTGCATCGAGCGCCTCAGGTGCAACCCAGTTGTGTGCGCAGCGGATTGCATTAGCCCCCATCTCCTTCATTTTCAAAATCCGGAAATCGTGTATAGCGTCTGGAATGGCTACACCTACACCACCATGGTCCTGATGCAGACATACTCCGTTTAGCCTGACGTTCCTGCCATTTAGGAAGAAGCCTTTCTCGGCGTCGAAAGAAATGCTGCGAGTTCCAAAAATTGTTTCGTAGGTATCTACTGCTTTACCTTCCTCCTTTACAACTGTCCGCAGCTTATAAAGATAAGGCGATTCAAGTGACCAGAGATTTACATTTTTGAGGTCGACTTTTTGAATGGTTCTTTCATCAGTCCAGCTTTTTATGGTCTCTCCGGATTTGACAGAGGCGATGGTTTTACACTCAGCATCGATAATCGTCGATATCAACTCGCACTTTCTGTCCATATCACTGTCGTTGGCGATGGTAGTTTGAACGGTTAATTGTGCTGATGGCTTCTCTGCCAATTTTACGTCTGCCGTTACGTATGTCCCCCACTGTGCCACGTGCAATGGCTCGGTCTTGACCAGCCAGACGTGCCGGTAAATTCCCCCTCCCTCATAGGACCACAGCTCATATCCGCTCGCATCGGCGCGAACTACCAGTACATTCTTACCGCCGTAGTTGACATAATCGGTAATGTCAATAACGAAGCTGGTATAGCCGCTGAGGTGCCGGCGGAGCGTGTAACCGTTCAGCCACACCTCGCAGTTGCGGAATACGCCGTCGAATTCAATTATCAGCCTTCTGCCAAAATCACTTTCGGGTATATTGAAGACCTTGCGATACCAGCCAACCGAATTCTCCGGATATTTGTACCCTATCTTCTTAAATGAGTGCATTGCATCGGCGTCTTTATCAACCTCCAGTGCTACCGCCCAGTCGTGAGGCAAGTCGACCGTCTGCCAGTCGTCGTCCTTGAAGTCGGAATTTGCAGGCCCATCAGCACCACCAGTCTTGGAGCCGTTCTCCCGATAGCCAAGGTCCTTGTCAGCATCATAAGGATGCCCTAAGTGAAACTTCCAGCCAAAGTCCATCGACAACCGCTCTCTTGGTGTTCCACAAGCCGTAGTTGCCTTCTGGGGTGTAACCGCACAGCCTGCTACCCAAACTATCATCAATACAATCAACACTCTGATTACCTGCTTCATCCTGCTAACCTTTCTGAAAAATATCACAATGAATAGATTGAGGATTTTAACCGATAACGTTTAAGTTGTCTATATCGTTCTGACAGGTTTACAGCGGCTTTCATAAGACTACTGCAGCTTCGGTACCTGTAACAGAATTTCCGGCTTTAATGAGTCAGCTATTTCCCACTGATGAAGCTTTAACTTCACGGTAGGACTTCATAGGAAGGGTGTAGAAGTGGGGAAAAGAGCGTGTGAACTAAACTTCCGCGTCGATAAGTTTATTGCTGCTCGGTTTTTCCCTCAGCCTTTTCTCGCTGGATTGCGTCGTATACTTCTCTACGATGAACCGGTATACTCTTCGGAGCAGCTATACCCAGACGTACCTTATCACCTCGGACATCGACAATGGTAATCTCAACATCATCACCAATCATAATCGATTCATCTTTTTGCCTACTCAGAACCAACATCGTCAACTCCTTTTGTCGGCTGGTCTTAAAATACTTTACGAAGAATCTTAGCCAACTGTTCGCTCGGCCGGCTCAAACGCTTATATACCCTTATTCTGAAACGGTTTAGAATTAAAAATATGGTCTAAGCAAAAAGCCATTGGCCGCAAATTAATTTTCGGCTAATTCCGAGACCGAAAACAACCATTTTTGCTTTTGTTTTGTCAACGAAGGTCAATTATCAGGGCACTATGTGCATAAATACCTCAAATATCTATACTTATCTAAAAGAACAGGATTGAAAAAAGATACGATAAATTTAGCATGCCCCGCCAGACTCGCTTCTTTACGCGTGTTTTCGCAAATAATTATAGCGGATAGCCAGCCAGTAGCCAACGATAGAACCCAACGTGCCAAAAGCCACCATCTGAACAGGTAGTATCGAGACAACTGCATTAGAGAAAAAGACCACCGGCTGGCGCTCTACAAGTTGTTGCACTACATCTTGCCTTATATAAATCATAATAACAAAACCGGTTACCAAAGCTGAGGACACCACTGGCCAAATATAGCTGACATCGAGGAATTCCTTAACCACGAATGCAGCTATCCCGAATGAAACTAATACGGCAAAAACAATCTGTCCCACAGACGGCTGAGCCACAACCGAGCCCAACCTCACATCGAACATCTTGACGTCCTGGGCAAATACTCTGATACAAAACTGGGCTATCAAAACAGAGCCAACCAGAGCTATTATGATGTTTAGGTACTTATTTGATTTAGAGTTAGATTCTTGCCGGTTCTTTTCCGGCTGTGGAACCGCCCGCAATTTCTGGCCCATTAGCACGCCGCCAAATCCTGCAGCGACAATACCAAGCCAGAAAAGAGGCTCCCATTTAAGCGCATCAAACAGAGCTAGGCGCTGCACCGAGGTGGAATTTACCCGTACTAAATCTGCCATACTGCCGTAGCGTAGCGCCCAGATGGAAAGTCCTGCCGGCACTGCTAAAATGCCGATTTGACGCCCATGAGGCCAGGAAAGAAAATAAGCTATAATGCCAGTCACAAATGCTACAGCTACAAGAATTACCGCCCCACGGGTGGTCATATCGCCTGCCAGTACTGATACCACCCCAAACGGTTCAGCAGGTGCTGCCAACGGCAAGGCTGCAAAACCAATCAGGATAACTCCAACTGCTACCGCAGCGGCAATCCTCAATTTCATAGGCCAGGATAGTTCCATAACCAAACCGTCCCAATACAAGGGCGATAGACTACCATCAACACTAAATAAGGTCAATGACAATCCCCCAATCAGCTCAAATAATGGGCTAAAAACCCCTAAGGTGGCCCAAAATAGTCAGACGAAACATAAATCAGACAAAAAACCTCAAAAATTTTCCAAATTTCAGAAAAGTCCAATGATATCCATGACTTTTTTCTCTTAAATTTGCAAAATAAAATTTCGGAGAAGAGGCGAGAAAAGTTTAACGCGAAATGAGTGGGAGCGAATTCGCCTTGCCCAGCCGTTGCTACGATAACCAATATAGCCTCACTGCCTGCTGCGGGGCCCCGGGCAACATGGCATTGCAAATAAAACGCAGGGCGTAAAAGATAGTTCATTTCACAAATCAGAGTAGGTGCGAGCTTTTGCAGTTTTGGCCGTTTTTTCTTGCCTTTAGCTTCAAATTGCAATAATTTAGCAATAAGTGCAGAACAAAAAAGACAAGAATGATTAAGTAACTATACGTGAGGTTGGCAAATGAATGTACTGTTAATCGGTGGTGGCGGCCGCGAGCACGCTATCGCCTGGAAACTGGCTCAATCGAAGAACCTGAGCAAGCTCTACATTGCACCAGGAAATGCCGGCACAGGCAAATGCGGCAAAAATATCCCGATAAGCGGGACCAACACCAAAAAGCTAGTGGATTTTGGAAAACAGAACAATATTGGTCTGGTGATAGTCGGGCCGGAAGACCCACTTGCAGCAGGGGCGGTGGATGCATTCGAGGCAGCCGGTATAAAGGCATTCGGACCAAGCGCAGGTGCAGCTCAGCTCGAGGCGGACAAAGCTTTCGCAAAGCAGTTGATGCGCTCGACATCCATCTCCACCGCTGAGGGTAGAATCTTTGAAAGGTTCGATGATGCCAAAACATACATTGCAAGCAGGGACGAGGCATTAGTGGTAAAGGCGGCAGGTCTTGCCAAGGGCAAAGGCGTTTTTGTCTGTGATGACCCATCCGATGGTATTTTGGCGGCTGAAAAAATAATGTGCGACAAGATATTCGGCTCGGCGGGTGAGAAAGTCATCGTGGAGGATAAACTGCTCGGTGAAGAAGTTTCAATACTGGCCTTCGTTGACAGCAGAAATATCTACGTTATGGAGTCGTCACAGGACCACAAGCCAATTGGCGACGGCGATAGCGGGCCGAACACGGGCGGAATGGGGGCATATAGCCCCGCTCCGGTGGTTAATGAGGAAGCGATGGACAAAATCACACGTGAAATTCTCGTGCCGGTGGTAGACGGTATGAACCGCAACGGCACACCATATAAAGGTATCTTATATGCAGGGCTTATGATTACGGCAGGCGGGCCGAGAGTGCTCGAATTTAACGTCCGCTTTGGGGACCCCGAAACCCAGCCAATTTTAATGCGACTAAAAAGCGATTTATTAGAAGTCTGTCTGGCGGTTTGTGATGGCACGCTGGACAAAGTCAGCCTTGAATGGGACCAGCGCCCGGCAGTTTGCATAGTCGTGGCCTCGGGCGGTTACCCGGGCGGTTATGAAAAAGGCAAAAAAATAACGGGCCTACAAGATGCCGAAAGTATTGATAATGTCGTTGTCTTCCACGCCGGCACCGCCGTCAAAAACGGTGATATCATCACCAACGGCGGCAGAGTACTGGGCGTAACAGCACTGGGACAAACCATTGCCGACGCCAAGAAAACAGCCTATGAGGCCGTTGACAAGATAAAATTCGACGGCGCCTACTGCCGCAGAGATATCGCAGACAAAGCAATTAAATAAATTGCCCATCATTAACCGATTCATCAATAGTAAGACTGCCGGTAAAACCCGTTAGAAATCTTGCGTCAGGCAATGCAATCGGTATTCCTAACGGGTGTTTGCAGGCGAAATTTTGTTAGAATCGATGCAATGGATAAGCCTAACGGGAAAAATTCAGACGAATATGCCAAGGCGAGAAGCCGATACACAATTCTTCTGCGCAGGCTTATGATAGTTTTGCTTTCCCTTGCCATTTTGTACACAGTTTTTATCTTTACCGGCCGATTTTTGCTGCACCTGACCTTAGAGCAGATTACAGAACTGACGGGCACGACATTCGATTTCGAATCGATTGACTACAATCTCAACGGCTCGGTGGTCATCAAGAAGCTCGTCATCACTCCCTACCAAAAACAGGAAGGTGACGATACGATACTCAAGGCCGAAACAGTATACGCGCGTTTCGGCATAGCAAGCGTGCTGCTACTGCACCCCCGCCTAAAGACAATAAGCGTTAACGATTTTACCTTCAACGCCAGATACGATTTAGACGCTAAGCGTTGGAATATAGAGACTATCAAAATTAAGCCCCCCAAAAAAGGTACCGGAAAGATACCATTTATTCATCTGGAAAGAGGAGTACTCAAATACAGCAAATACTCAAAAGGACGGTCCCAAACCATCATGGCAATACCCATTTATGCAACACTTTCCCCCGCCAAGCAGCAGCGGGGCGGCTACAGCTTTAATATAACAACGACCAGAAAGCCCTCGTTCGGCAGAAACACGTTGTCCGGGCTTTGGCAGCGGCCCGGAAGAGTTATTCTTACAGGCGGACTCTCATTAACCGAAATTCCCCTGTTCGACAGGGCCTGGATAATAAATGCAATCGATGCCGAGTTAAATTATAACCGTACAAACACTTTTTCACTAAAGCTCAAACTAATAGACCTGCTCGGCAAAGAAATTCCCCCGCCGGATACCTTCGCACAACAGATGCCGGCATTTTTCAGCGGGACCGAGTTCCTTAAGGGTCTTCATAAATTTTTTGGCCGATACCGACCAACCGGGAAAATTGATATCGGCCTTGAGGCCTTTGGAAATTTTGAACGGTTAAACCAAACTACACTGCAGGGCAACGTTTATTGCAAGGATGTTTCAATTTGCGACCGCAGGTTCCCCTATCCCGTAGAACACCTGACCGGCTGGATAGATTTGACCGAGCAAGGCGCATTGCTGAAAAATCTATCCGGCAAGCACGGTGATGTCGAGGTAACTATTGATGGCTTCTCCAAAGGCTACGGCCCGAACCGGCAGTACGACATTCAGATTACAAGTGATAATATGGCCCTGGATGGCGATTTATATAATGCTTTAAGCACAAAATATAAAAAGTTTTGGTCAACTTTTTCTCCATCCGGCCTTGCCGCCATAGATTACCGCTTCAGCCGCCAATCCCCAACGGACAAAAAAAGAAGCTTAGCAGTTAAAGTACTTGGCGCAGAAGCTTCATACCATCGTTTCCCCTATCCCTTAAAAAATCTCAGCGGCAATCTGCTGTTCGCTCACGACAGCGTAACAGTCTCAAACGTAATCTCACAATATGACGGTCGGGAAATAATCCTCAACGGCGAAGTAACAGCCTGCAGCACAGACCGGCCGATATCCGATATCTCCGTCGAAGCAGAGGACGTCCCGCTGGATCCAACCTTAGCAGCCGCCCTGCCGGACAGGCAAAGAGATTTCTACACCAAACTCGATATGTCAGGCGCAGCTGACGCCAATATAAAGATTTTTACACCCAAGCAGAGCCTTGAGCCAACAACCTTTACTGCTGATGTCACTTTCAACAAAACATCCTTGAGGGTCCCTGTTTTGCGACAAGAAGAGCCCAACGGTCCGGTCGTGGTAAGTCAATCACCTCTGATAATCTCCGACATCTCTGCAAAGACCGTTTTCACGCCCGATTTGATACGCATCGAAGATTCCAAGGGTCGCTACAGCCAAGGCCTGGTGTCAATGACCGGCCGAATCTGGCCAGCCACCGAGACTGAACCGCCTCGATATTGTATGCAGCTAAATGCCGAAGAAACCGAGCTAAACGAAGATTTAATTTCCGTCCTGCCGGCGGCATCAGCCAAAATCGTGACCGAATTACAGCCAGCGGGAAAAATAAATCTCACCGCCAATTTAAACAGAGCCGCCACCAAAGACTGCCCGGACTACGAGATTTTTGTCGATTGCCTCGGTAACAGCATCAACTTTGAGCCGTTCCCCTATCCGCTAAAAGACATCATCGGCCGTCTAATAATAACGGAAAATAGCGTCACACTGGCCGATATTGCGGCATCGCCCGCCTATGACATCGCGGCAATGCCGAACGCACCAACTATGGAAATAAACGGTCAAATAAGCCTAACTCAAACTACCTCACCCAAAGGCTGGTTTGAACCCTCGGCCGGCGACATCTCCCTCACTGCGGACAGTTTTAGTATTAAGGGTAAGTCCTTGACTAACTTTAAGACCAATCTCTATTATGTCGCCGACCGCCAGATGTGGCTTACCAAAAACCTAATCGCAGATTGGTATGATGGCAAATTAGCCGGCAGACTCGAATTGAAACAACGCCCTCAAGCTTCTCTGCAGCAGACCGACTATATACTGCAGGTAGGTTTCGAGAATATCGACCTAAATCAATTTCTCTCCGACCGCAAGCCTAAGGATTCTTACGGCACCAGCCACACCACAGGAAAAATGAGCGGCTCGCTGAACGTCACCGGCCAGCTCGACCAAAATCTTCCTCACATCGGCCGATGCCGCCTGCTGATAACCGATATGCAGGTCGGCAAGCTCTCACCGCTTGCAAAGCTGCTGCAGGTATTACAACTCACCGAACCAAGCGACTACGCTTTCCAGCGTATGCTCGTTGATTCATACATCAAGGACGACCGCTTATTCCTCGAGAAGTTCGATTTATCGGGCGAATCCCTCGCCTTTAAGGGCACCGGCTACCTCGACCTACAGAGCCGAGATGTCGATTTGACCTTAACTGCCCGTGGCGACCGCCTCGCCACCGCTGAGCCTTCTGTTTTGCAGTCACTCACCGATGCTCTCGGTACCGCAGTCGTCCGTTTGGAGGTTACCGGCAGCGTCTACGACCCGCACGTCGAAACCAAAACCCTTCCCGTCTTCCAAGACTCCCTCCAGATCCTCGGGACACGCCGCTAAGGCATATCTGCAAAACCTTATTGACTTTTTGGCTTCTTTACCTTATTTCTGTCAAAAATATTAAATCCAGTGTTGCAGTTTATAGGAGGCCATCATGAAAACAATACTTTCATTGTTGCTGTTAATACTTATTTTTATCACATCAGGTTGCGTTGTCCAAATCGGCAGCTGTCCCACGTCTGCATCCAAAGCCAAACCAGATACCGTCGCCCCCGAGGCGTACACAATCAGCAGCGCTTTCAGCCGCATCGTTGTTGTTCGACTGAAAAACGGCACCGACCTGCTGGCTGGCCTGCAAAAAGCCGTTGAAAAGGAAAAGATCAAAAATGCTGTAATCATAAGCGGTATCGGCTCACTCACGCAACATCATGTCCACGTCGTCAACAATACCACATTTCCTCCGGGCGAGACGTTTATGAAAGAATCAATCCCAAGTGACCTTCTCGACGTCAATGGTTATATCGTAGATGGCCGGGTTCATGCTCACATCACCATCTCGGACGACAAAAAAGCCTTAGGCGGCCATCTCGAACCTGACTCAAAAGCCTTTACTTTCGCCATTATTACGATTGGCGTGCTTGATGACAAAGTCTGCCTTAAAAGAATCGACGACTACACCTGGCACTAAAAAAGAAAGATTCCACAAGCCTCAAAAAATAAGTGAAGCCCCAAATGAATCTGGGGTTTTGCTTATACCGCTCAAGTAAAAAGGTCGGTTATTTTAGCTCCTCGATTTCGGTAAATGTCAACAAAGCGCCTTTTGTTTGGGGATGGGGCTCGATTGTCCCTTTCAGCCCGACCTTACGCCCCACAAATTGACTCAAATTCATCCCTGCCGCAGAACCCCTCGCCACTGCATAGCACGCCGTCCTTCCGGAATCATCGATTATGCGGTAACGTATTGGCTCAGCCAGCGGGTCGTAGATATTTGAGGTTTGAAACTGCCCTATAACTGTAAATCTACCCAGTTCTTTGACCTGGGCTAATTTTTCGATACGGTTCTTTTCTATCCGCTGGTGAATCTTCTTCAGATGTTCATCCTGCAGCTTAAGCTCCTCGCCCACGGAAAGAGCCAACTCGTAACGCTCTATCTGCCCGACGGCAAACTCCGCATAGCGTGCCGCCTTGCCGGACTCTTTGCGTTTGGCCATCTCAAGAAGAGCTCTCTTTATGGCTGTATAATTCTGCTGCTCCAAAGGTTTGGCCCGCTCTGCCTCGCTTTGCTTCTGCAAATCGTAATATTCCTTGAGCTTCATCGTCTCAACGCGAATGTCGGTAGGCAGGTCGTCGGCCTTGGCAGTTGGTCCCTCGGCCTCGGCCGGCTTTTCAGCAACCAAAGGAACCTCACCAACAGGCCCAAGAGGCTCGGTATACTTGGTGCTTACCCAAAGATAAGCGCCGGAAGGTGGAACAATTTTATAGTAATCGTCCTTCTCTTCGCCCATTAATTTAACCTTATCACCGGTATTGAGTTTCAACTGCGGAGTATCCGAATGTATGGGCTCTCTGTAAGGCGAGCCTGCATAAACACGGACATTATCGCCTGTAACCGTCCCGACAGTAGGATTAGCAGTGTCAAGACTAACGTACTGCTTTGAAATCCAGGAAAAACTGCCTTCAGGCGGGACAATTTGTGACCAGCTGAATTTGCTGGCGACCACTTTCACCCTTGCGCCAGTGTCTAACTCGCCGCTGCGGTAATAATTCGTGCCTGGGCCGGAACGAACATTGACGTTATCGCCGGTTATTTCAGCGACATAAGGAAAGGCCGGCGCACCTTCCTCGCCGCTACCGGCTGCAACAGGCTCCTGCTGTGAAGGGGCGGCCTCCTGGGCAACGCCAACGGACAATAAACTTACAAGACAAACAATAATAAAAAGTGCGGAAAGTTTTTTGTAGGCTTGCATTTTA
Organism: Planctomycetota bacterium; assembly: GCA_020351025.1. Taxonomy (GTDB): domain Bacteria; phylum Planctomycetota; class Phycisphaerae; order Sedimentisphaerales; family Anaerobacaceae. The sequence continues at coordinate 1,934,516 of CP070728.1, read as the reverse complement.
CTATCTCCCTAAAAGTAAGGTTTTTCATCCTGAAAAATAGCCTATGCTAAACGATTTTTTAGCCCTTTCAAGTTAGCAACGCTGCCAGCCGTTGTCAACTTTTTATTTTGACAACTGTAAATAATCCGTTAGTTCCCACGGCGAGGTGGCCACTAACTAATTATCCTGACCAAACTGCACCGGAGAAGTATTGGCCTGTGTTGAGCTATTTGAGATTCCTTTTTCAGTCATTCTTGTGCCTTTTGTTCTGTAAGAGAAGGGCTTTATTCAGGCTCTCTTGTGCAGCCGTGAAGTTAGGATTGATTCGCAGTGCCTCGGTATAGTGTTTAATGGCTTCGTCAAGCTTGCCCTGCCGTGCAAGTGTCACACCCAGATATAGGTGTGCCTTAGCATTTTCGGGCTCGATTCGCAGCGATTCGGTAAAGTGCCTGATTGCTTTGTCGAGCTTGCTCTGCCGGGCAAGTGCAATGCCGAGACTGTAGTGTGCTTCGGCAAAGTAAGGCTTAACTCGCAGCGCCTTGGTAAAGTGCGTAATGGCTTCGTCGAGCTTGCCCTGCTGGACAAGTGCCGCACCGAGATTGTAGTGTGCTTTAGCATGGTCCGGTTTAATTTGCAGCGACTTGTAACAGTTAACTATGGCCTCATCCCACATACCTTTTTGATAATAAAGACCGGCCAGATAAAGGTACGAAAGTACTCTGTCAGGCATAGAATCAATCTTGTCCTCTATAACCCCTGTCTGAATTGAGTAACATCTTTGTTTTAGCACATCGTCTTTGAAAATAGAATAATCTATCGAATTACTTACACAATACATCTCCATAAGCTTGTAGAAAC
>CP070728.1:1918130-1933579 GCA_020351025.1 Planctomycetota bacterium | reverse complement strand
GGGACGCGGAAGAGCAATTGCCTTTCGGGTTCGACCAGTCGGTCAAGAATTCTGGCCTTGATGTACTCCGGATGCTTGTCGAGCACCGGAGGCAAGCAATCCAGCACCTCTTTTACGGCCTGGTGAAATTCAACCTCGCCCGGATTGCGTTTCAGAACCTGTTTGTAAACGGCCTGGATGGTAGTGTTGGCTGACACTTTCTTGACCTCCACTAAAAATTAAGATTTCTATTTTTAAGACGTATTGTAATAAGTTAAACTAACAACAAGATTATATGAGACGACAATTAGGTCAGCAATATACCATTTTTGTGGTGTAATACAAGGGATTAAATAATAATAGAGTTTATCAGGAGAGCTTATAATGCATTTAGGTATCCTAAGGATATTTTGCGATTTGGTTGAACTGGAGAGCTTCTCCAAGACTGCTGAAAAGCATCTTCTGAGCCAGTCTGCCGTTTCCCAGCAGCTTGCGCAACTTGAATTAGCCCACAAAACCCAACTGTTGGACAGGAAAAAAAGACCGCTGGAACCGACCCCGACCGGAAAATTGTTTTACGATGCCTGCAAGGACATAATTGACAGGTACGAGCAATTCAAAAGCGAGCTGAACACACTGGAGAAATCTTCTACGACGAGAATAAACGTGGCTGCAATTTACAGCATCGGCATGCATACTCTGCCTGACTACGTGAAACAATTTATGGTCAAGTACCCGGATGTTAACGTCCATGTTGAATATCTAAGCTCAGTCCAAATTTATGAATTGATTTTATCTGGAGAGGTTGATATTGGGCTTGTAGCAGTGCCCAAAAGAGATAAAAGACTGGAGGTATATGATTTTGAGGATGAGCCATTGGTATTGGTCTGCAGTCCTAAACATCCTTTGGCAAGCGAATCCCAGATTGATATTCATAAAGTTCAATTTGAAAGATTCATCGCCTTTGAGAAGAATGTCCCTACGCGGGTATGGATAGACAGTATTTTACAGCGTTACAATATTGTCGTCCGGCCGGTGATGGAATTTGACAACATTGAAACTGTCAAACGGGCGGTTGAAATAAACTCGGGGATAAGTATATTGCCGCGGACTGCAATTGCTCAGGAAGTTAGCGGCGGAACATTAAACCCCCTTACCTTTTCGAACGAGCATTTTATAAGGCCGACAGGCATAATAGTTCGTAAGGGTAAGGTCTTAAGCAAGGCTGGGCAATACTTTGTCGAGTTACTTCACAAAAAAGCAGGCTCGTGAACCGGCTGGGAGGCGGTTAAGCACAAAGATACACATATTATGCCAATAAAAGCCGTAATATTTGATTTAGATGGGACAATAACTCAGCCGTTCTTTGATTTTGATGCCATTCGCGGGGAAATGGGTTTGGCCAGAAATTCCGGGCCGGTGTTGGAGTCGATGGATAAGATGACGCCGCACCAGAGGCGGCGTGCTGAAGAAATACTTCACTTTCACGAGCAGCGTGCGGTAGTCCAGTCGACGCTGAACGCCGGTACGAAACCAACACTTTCGGCACTTCGCAACGCCGGAATTTATATCGGGATATTGACACGCAACAGGCGAAGCAACGCACAGGCCATTGCCCGGAAGCATCGCCTCAAATTTGATGCTATTGTTGATAGGGAAGATGGGCCTGTTAAGCCCGATGCCTTTGGTGTATTGCGAATATGTCGCCAGTTCGGAGTTGCGCCGGAGGAAACTATGGTGGTGGGTGATTATCTTTTCGATTTACTCTGTGCAAAGTCGGCAGGTGCCGTTGCCGTGTTGCTTGCTAATAACGAGCAGGCCGATAAATTTGCCGAACATGCGGATTTTGTTATTGAGAACATTGCTCAGATACTGCAAATTGTTGATGATAAAAAATAGCGGGTAGCGTATAGAAAGAAATCAAAAATTAAAAATCAAAAAGCAAGATGACAAATAAAAATCCAAAAAGAATGATAATAAAAGTTTTATTTCTGTTGTTGAGCACAGTAGGTACTTGCTGGGCAGGGGGGTGTGCGGGAAATTCAGCTGCAACTGAACCTAAGGTAAGAGCAAAGGATGATGCAGTTGATGTGGTCTTAGAGCAATTAAATCAGAGTACTACGGAGCTCAGGTCTTACCAGTGCCGGATTGAATATAAGTTCAGCCAGCCAATACTCGAATCGCAGACACTGTGGAAGGGTGTTATGTATTACCAAAAGTCAGGCGGGAGGTCGGCGCTTCGGATAAATTTTCAAACGCTGAAACAAGATGATGAGGCAGAAGAGGAATACATTGAGCAGTATATCTTCGACGGCGTGTGGCTTACGCACATTGATTATCAAATCAAGGAGGTCAAGCGTTACCAGCAGGCAGAGCCGAATAAGTCGGTGGATGCCTTTGATTTGGCCAGAGAGAATTTTCCTATACTTGGTTTTAGCAAAACAGATGAGCTTGAAGAGCAGTTTGAGATAAAGTTGGTGGAGCAACAGGGGGATGAGGCGGAGGCTTTTGTCCGGCTGCATTTGGATGTAAAGCCGGATTCGATTTATGAAGATGATTATACGTCTATCGAATTTTGGATTGATAAGAAACTCTACCTGCCGGCAGAAATAGTAGCCATCTCCACAGAGGAGGACATTTACGAAATAAAATTACTCGATGCCAAGGTCAACAAGGGAATAGATGATAAGGTCTTTGAGGTAAAAATCCCCGAAGGTTTTGGCGAGGAAATAATCCCACTAAAGCAAAGGACCAAGCAAAAATGAGAAAACACAGGTTCTTATGCTTTGGTTTTAGCCTTCTTTTTTTTACAAGTGTTTTTGGGAAGACGTATAAAAGCAGGCATGTTATCATCGAAAGCGATTTAGACCCTCTCTATGTCCAATACATTCAGGCCAATGCCGGGGCATTTTACGCGACTATGAAAAACCAATATTTCAGAAAGGGGGAAAAAACTCCTCTGACAATCTATTATTCGAAGACTCAATCTGATACGTTTAAGCTTCTTCGCCAAAAAGGTCACAAGAATAGAGCCCATAAAAGCTACTATGTATCTAAAGAGGCAGCGATATACACTCACAGGTTCACGAAGCAAGGGGGCACTGTCAGGATTGGGACTCTGTTTCATGAAATTACACATCACTTTGTTAGGGCAAATTTCAAAGACCCGCCTACATGGTTTAATGAAGGGCTGGCGTGCTTTTTTGGTGATGAGACGCGAATTGTCAAAGGCAAATTAATGGTGGGTGAACCGAGTCCCAGGCGTCAAAGAGAATTAAAAGAGAGAATTGAGAAGGGGGCCAGGCTGGACCTGAAGCGTTTGTTTGGGATGACACAGAAAGAACTTTACAATTGGCCTGTAGGATATGAGTTATCATGGGTCCTTTTATACTGGTTGTATGAGAACGGCAAACTCGGGGAGTATCTCCAAAATGTTCAAAAGAATGGTTTTGAGATTTGGGTGTTGGAACAGACCTTGAACAAACCGGTCAACGAAATAAACAGAGAGCTTTTGGCATATATTAAAAAGGACTGTTACGCCGGGGCATATCTGAGGGATGGTCAACGGGCCAGAGACAACACTGAAAAAAAGAAGGCATTTCTAAAAGCACTTGAACTAAAACCAAATTATAGAAAAGCTCAGTTTGAATTGGCCCTGTGCTATTATCGTGACAAAGATTACGAGAAATGCAAAGAGTATCTCCAAAAAATTCTGCAGAACCCCAACAGTATTGAGTGTCGGGATGCAGCCGAACAAATGGGACATTGTTACTATAAGGAAAAGGATTACACTCAAGCACTTGAATATTATCGGAAAGCTTTGGAATATTCAGATTACTATGAATACGGATACGAGCTTTATTACTGGATAGCCAATTGCCACCATTATCTGAAAGACCATTCAACAGCTAAAGAGCTTTACAAGATGTTCTTAGACAATAATTGGGAACCAGAAAAGCACGAAAAAAGAGTTACCTATGCTAAGGAATACCAAACTCGAAATGAGGGTGATAGTGGTGAGAAAAAGGCAAGCAGTAAACAAAAAGAAGAATAACGAATGTCAATATCGAGATTGCTATCGCTAATTTTAGCTGGTGTTTATCTGCTCGTACCGATTGTTTGTTATTTTAGTGGGGATGAAGAAGCTTTAAAAGCTTTCTTTGGTGTGTTGTCTTTTCTGTTACTACCTATGGCATGTATTTGGTATGGTGATGCGTTAGGAGACCTGATAGGAATCAAATATGGCTTAGTTAGCTCAACATCGCCTGGATGGGCGGTACAGCTTATGGGCTGGGTATTTCTTCTATCACCTCTTATTATAGGTATTGTTTGGGTTTTTATCGATTAATTTACAATTTTGGAAAGGATAAAAGATGGCGAAGGGGATAGTTGTTTATTATTCGAGAAGTGGTAATACGAAGGAGATGGCGGAGATAGTTGCCAAGGCGATGAATGAGGCTGATTTGCCGACCGAATGCAAGTCCGTCGATAAGGTCAAAGCTGCAGATTTATTAGGCTACGATGCGATAGTTATAGGTTCGCCTACCTATTACGGTCATATGGCAGGGCCGATTAAGCAGTTGATAGATGACTGTGTGGGCAGCCACGGCAGGCTCGACGGCAAAATTGGGGGCGCATTTTCCAGTGCGGCGAACATCGGCGGCGGTAATGAGACCACAATTATGGGCATAATAGAGGCAATGCTCATCGCCGGTTTAATAGTCCAAGGCGACCCGCAGGGCGACCACTATGGGCCGGTATCTATCGGAAAACCTGACGATAGAGTCAGGCAGCAATGCGAACGCCGGGGTAAGAGAATTGCGGCCTTGACCACAAAACTTCTGTCGTGACAGGCAAAAGAGAAACAACCACGAAAAACATAAAGACGTAAATATTAACCGAGTAAAACTCGTAAGTGCATAATGTATAAGGGCATAAGTGATAAGGGCTCTTGTAATTCGGGTCTTACTTCTTTGTTGCAAGAGAATAAAAAAAATTGGTTTTTTCTTGCAAAAAGGGCATTTTTCTTTGACAAAAGAATTTTGCACCGTTAAGTTCTTTGCTATTGTAACTCACAAAGTGTGGAGAATTAATCAATGCAGGAGTACGAAAATCTTAAAGTTTTGGTTGCAGAAATCGAAGGTGACGTGAACAAGGCTGAAGGTGGGAACAAGGCTGCCGGGACTCGAGTTCGCAAACAAATGCAGAGGGTCAAACAAGCTGCTCAGCTTGTTCGCAACAGTATTCTTGAAATCAGGTCAGCCCAGTAAATTACTGCAAGTACTTGACAACAGCAATGTTTGTGCCATTTCGGCTGAGGTTTGCACTGAGTAATCAGTTTGCCGAAACCGATGTGGGCGCCGCTATTTTGAATGCGCAGAATGTTTCTATAACAGACTGAGTAAATGCCACCGCCATTATTGTTTGATTTATCACGGATAGACCTGCGAAGTGAACCTATCTTCGACAGAGAAGCAATTGGGAGGGTGAATCCCCAACGATTTGAGATGCAGCAACTTGATGGCATTCTTTGGTACAACAAGGAAAAACTTCTGGTTTTAGGCTATAAAGATGTAACCGAGGACGAATTCTGGATTCGTGGTCATATTCCGAGTCGTCCCTTGATGCCAGCTGTCATAATGGTCGAGGCTGCAGCTCAACTGTCCGGCTTTTTTGTAAAGTATGTTTATGAACTCGAGGGCTTTATTGGTTTTGCCGGAATAGATTCGGCGAAGTTCCGCTCAATCGTTGAGCCGGGACAAAGATTGTATCTGCTTGGCCACATTACAAAGTTCAAGCGTCGAAAATATACCTGCAGCGTTCAGGGCATCGTTGGCGATACAATGACTTTCGAAGCGGTCATCTCGGGCTTAGAAATTTAACATAACAGTTACACCGTAACATGCCAATCACAGCAGCAGGTAAAGCACATTCCAAGAGCGAATTCTAAGCGAGCATTACGTAAAGCAATGCTGTCCGGATTTTGAAACAGGCAGGATACCATCCCTATTTACGGAATAGCCCCAAGGGGATTCGAACCCCTGTTGCCGGGTTGAAAACCCGGTGTCCTAGACCTGCCTAGACGATGGGGCCAATCAAATTTACTCCATATTTATTGCTTCTGTGGGGCAGGAGTCAACACAAGCACCGCAATCAACGCAGGTGTCGACATCAACATCCGCCTTATCTTCAAGCATCTTGATGGCTTCGCTGGGGCACTCTTCGATGCAAGATTCACAACCGGTGCATTTTTCTTTGTCTACTTTAGCCGGCATTAAACAATCCTTTCAAAAAACAGTTCAAAACTCGTCGGCAAGAGAAGGAATAATACAAAATCATAAACATATTACAACATAAATTTTACTAGGTTCGCACGGAAATAGGAAACCATCAACAACTTTTTTAGCGGTTATTGTGTTGTGATTAGTTCTCTGAATCATCACGAGACGGTTGATAGGTTGGTTCTTGGACTTCTTCCTGGGGCTTTGCTGCACCTGAGGCAATTGCCATATTCCGAACAAATATGCTTGAGTCGTATTTTGCAGTCCAGTTTAAGACTTTGTTAAAATTGCTGCCTTGTTTTTTGGCTAGAAGGTATAAAGCCATCATGCGAACCGGCCAGTGCGCCTCATTTAAGTTTTCTGCCAGTGCCTCTGTCAACTCATAGTCCAGGGGTAAACAGAGCATACCGGCGATAGTGTGTGCCTTAGCGACCCAGTCATCATCGGTTAGGTTATGCAGAAGTGTGGATTTTAACATAGCAGGCATCCAGTCGGCATACATAAATTTATAAAGGGGTTCAGTATTGGCCATTGCGTTTTGCTCGGCTAACAGACCGGTAAAGAGCTGGGCGGTTTTGATTTTTTGGCCTTGGCGTCCCCTTGTGAGTGAACTGAACCGATTTCTGAGATACTTAGCGGTCAGGTTAACACCTTGGCGCTTTATAACCAATTGGAATGGCTCTATGTCTGTGAGTTTGTTGCTGACCCCTTGTTCGGTGGTTACAGGGTCGAGATAAAGCGTAAATTCTATATCAACAGATGCCTGAGGAGAGGTCAGTAGTATTGTTCTAAGTTCCGCCGTGACGAGCCGTACAGGAATAACGATACTCCGGCCCGGCTTAACAGGCAAAGCGGGCCTTATTTTAAGAGATACAAGGTTTGGTATTTGTTTATTAAGGTCACCGGTTATATTGGCATCTATTCGAATGTCGCCGTTAAGTAAACCATCATCGCTGATGACAAGTTGCTCGGAAGAGTTATTTGTTATCACAATAGAGGCGCTGAAATTGCTGCCGTAGGAGAATTTACTGCCGCGAGTGTTAAGTTGTACTGAAATTGCTTTCTCCGGACCAACGAATGCTGGAACAAGTGTCTGGCCAAAACTGTTTCTTAATGCTGCCAAGGTGATATCAGCATCGATCGGCGGGATATACTCTGTTCCATACTGGGCCAGAATCTCTTTGGCGCGTTCTGCTTCCAGTGAGCCGGGGTCTTTGGTGATTGCCGACTTTAAGGTGTCAATTGCCGCATCTTTTTGTCCTTGTGCAAATTGGATTTGAGCCAGTGCCAGTTCAGCGATTTGATTATGCTCATAATTGTCGATGAAAAACTTCGCCCAATCAAATTGGCTATTCATAACAAGAGAATAGGCCAAGATCGCCGCTGCCGTTGCTGAGTTAGGTTCGACCGAATAGGCCTTATTAGCCCATTCAATTGCATTATCTTCATCCGACAGGGCGAAGCAATAAAACCAGGCTAATTGCTGATAGTTCGTAGTTTGTGATTCATAGTCTACGAGTTGACGGGCTTTGTCTTCTGCGGTCTGTAGTATTTGAACAGCCTGTTCGGTATCGCCGATTTTCGCTGCTGCTTTGCCGGCAATAGCTTCTGAAAGCAGGTTAAATCGGCCGCTTTGGCGGACCTGGTCGGCAATTTGCAGGCATCTATGCTGATTTCGTTGAGTATTGTAGCTGCTAATCATCCAGGGAAGATAAATTTGCGCCGGGAAATCTTCTGAGGGATAAAGATACCTGAATAACTCAGCGCAGTATTGGTAGGCATCGGCGGCTGTCTGGTAAAGTTGCAGTTGTTCGGCAAATTGGGCGAAGGCCATTGCAGTATCTAAATTAGTTGGATTTTCACCTAATGCGAGTCTCAAATGTTCGAGGTACATCACTGGTGGTATCTGTTCGGGTGCCAGTTCAGCCAGTTTTGCGAATGCCAGCTTGTTGTATTTATTTTTGTCGATGGCATACATAAGATGTAATTGGGCGGCTTCGAAGTCGGCCTTTTCGGCCATCAATAGTCCAAGCAGGGTAGCCAATTCAGAATCGAGAGCATCGTTTTTACCGCCGAGATTCTGTAACATCTCTTGAAGGAATTGCTCCCGCTGCTCACGGGAATTCAGACGTTCAAGCAGATACCGGACGGCCTCTCGAATCGGCTCAAGGTCAGCTGATTCATCGAGATAGTTTACGAGTGAATCATAAACGAGCTTAGAATGGTCCTGGTCGGGATATTTGTAGGCGAGCTTAATTAGCACGGGACGTACGTAGTTGGCCCTGCTGTCGAGACTCAGCGTAGCATCTAAAAAAATGATTGCCTGTTTTGCTTGCGCTGCGTTGATATCTTCGGAGTTGGCCAGCTCATACGCGATTTCGTAGAATATTTGGCCAACAGAAGGCGAAAATAATTCATCGGAACTTGTTTCCAAGCGTTCTATTTCGTCTTTTGTGTCCTGGTCCAAATCCAAAGCACGCTGGGCCCCGGCTGTCAAAGAGGAGAACAAAACTGCAGAAAGAACTAATAAAGCCTTACTTTTGAGCATTTATCTCTCCAGTAAACATACCAGAAAAAGTATACTCTAAAATTTATTTCGGGCAATTGCCATATTTGCTTTAAGTAAATGTCGCACCTTATATTATGCTTGTTTGATTCAGGTGCCTTAGATGGTATTAATACGAAAAGTTTTGGCGTGTGTGCAGAGCAATTGCATAAGTGCGTAACTGTTTGTTGGCCAAGTGCTTATATGTCAAATATGGCAAAAGGTGGAAACCCGAAAGCTAAGAAACAGGAGTTGATGTGTCCCAGAGTTTTCATTTTGGCTTTATGTTTTTTAGTTTTTGTTTTTTTCCGGTCAGCAGAGAAAACCCTTTGAGCCGCTTATAACAGCATAAGATTATCATTTGTTAAGAACCATTTGTGATTTGACTACGGCCGGTTAATAGAGAAAGCATTTCGATATGTAAAAGTTTTGCTGCCAACAGATATGTCCCTGCCGCCGTGGGGACGACTAAGAGCAGCTTGTAGATACTGGCCCAGTTTTTCGACTGCCATAGGGCAATTACAATTACAGTGGTCATACAAAGCGTGGCCGCAATGGTCTTGGCTAATGCTGGGGCTAAGCCCTCCAATATGAAGGAGGCACCGCCTTGTTTTTGCAACTGCCGCCGGAGCACCACAACCAGAATTGCAACCTGTAAATATGAACATAGTGCCGTTGAGCAAGCCAGCCCTCCTGTACCCCAGAGCCAAATCAAGGTCAAATTCAGTAGAATGTTGGTAACAACCGCTATTAGCGCAGTTGTTACCGGTGTTCTGGAATCCTGCATAGAGTAGAATGCGCGGGTGATAACCTGCTGGGCGAAATAGCCGCACAGTCCCAATGCATAAAAGAACAGCGTCCAGGCAACCATATTCGTGTCGCCTGCTCTGAATTGGCCATGCTCAAAGGCCAGCGAGATTAACGGTTTAGCTATTGCTGTAAGGCCTACCGTCGCAGGGATTGCGATAAAAAAGCAGGAACCGAGACCTTGGGAGACTGTCTTGCCTAGCCCCGCAAAATCTTTTTTTGCCGACAGGGAACTCATTACCGGAAAAATTGCTGTTGCTAAGGATATGCCGAATACGCCGAGCGGCAATTGATACAGCCTTTGCGCATAATAAAGATGTGACACCGAGCCACGCTGCAGCGGGTATGCAATTTTATTGCCCAGCAGCATAAAAAACATTCCCTTTTCTGATGAACCCGAGAACCACCACGCAATAAGGTCATCGGCTAAGGTGTTTATTTGTGTTACCGTCAGTCCCAATATCATCGGCCCCATCATAATTATAATTTTCCTAAATGCGGGGGAGTAAATCTGCCAGCAGGGTCTTATAGAAACACCGGCAGAGCGAAGTGGTGGAATTTGTATTGCGATTTGCACTATTCCCGCTGTAAGAACCGCGATGGCTACGGCAAAAAGCTGCTGCTGAGCCTGGATTTTAAAGCCCCAGCCGGTTAGGAGGATACTGCTAATAATGAAGATGTTGAGTACAACTGGTGCGGCAGCAGGAGTCGCAAAATGTCTGTGTACGTTAAGAATCCCAGCCAGTATTGCCACCGTACAAACCAGTATCATATAAGGGAGCATGATAGAGGTTAGGGACAAAACCAATCTGGTCTCATCCGTAGTAGCGAAAAACTTATAATAACTCCATATACCTACTTGACCGAGCAAAACTATTATTGCCAGCAGAACGAAAAGAGTAGTTACTACGGTGTTGATCAGCTGTCTTGAATGCTCACGGTCTTTGTGAAGTTCCTCACTGTATACTGGAATAAGGGAGGCCGAGGCTGCACCTTCACCAAATAGTCTCCTGGCAAGATTAGGGATTTTGAACGCAATGGTCCAGGCATCCAGCAGGGCTCCAGCACCAAAAAAATGACTGTACGCGATGTCGCGTACGAATCCGAATACTCTTGAGAGCGCCGTAAGAAAAGCAATTTGTCTAAAGCCTTTTATCATTGTTTGCTGCTTGTCGTTTGGCCTTCGTTGCTCCTGTTAAAGGCTTATTATAGTGATTCACAATTCAGGTTTTTCTTGCGACGCTGAATGGCCAGCGTCGCCCGACATTATTTAATAATCCCACAGAGGCCATGCTAACCAGCAGGCTTGAGCCTCCATAGCTAACCAGAGGCAAAGTCAGGCCTGTGATAGGCATCAAGCCCACTGTCATGCTCACATTGATGAGAACCTCAACTGTGAACATCGCCACAACACCGGCGGCAAGTAATCTTCCAAACGGATCAGTGTTGTGTACTGCAATCTCGAGTCCACAGCTGATGATAAGCGCATATAGCCCCAACAGTACCAGAGAACCGAAAAAGCCCCATTGATGAGCAATGACAGCGAATATGAAGTCGTTGTGTCTATGCGTAAGAAAGTCGTATTTAATAAACGGCCCTAATCGAAAGCCGTACCCGCCCGTTCCACCAGAGGCAACAGCAAATTTTGAGCGGGTCAAATGATAACCCCAGTCGTTCTCCCATTGTTTTGCGCTGAATTTTCTGCCGACCAGAATTTTACCGACTGTTGGATGGCACTCTGCTTTTTGGCGAATCCAGTTATTCTGTAAGAGTACACTACTTATTCTTGTGCGTTGGTAAGGCTCCATTTTGTGCCAGAAAAGGGGGCTTACTATAACTGCCAGCAGGACTATTACTAACAGGTGCTTTACTTTGGCCCCTGCGACGAAGAGCACCGCAAAGAAGATTGGCATCATCAACAGCACCGTTCCCAAGTCCGGCTCGAGCAGAATCAGGACCATCGGTAAAAGTGTCAATACGAACGGACCAATTAGTGCTTTGAAGTTGCGGTAATTGCTTCGATAACGCAGGTACCAGGCCAGGGCGAGGATATATGCAATCTTGCAAATTTCCGATGGTTGTATTGCGGGGAGGTCTCGACCTGCTATTTTGAATTTAATCCATCTGTGCGTGCCGTTAATCTCAGGCACGAAGGGAAGCTCAACGATGAATCTGCTCACCAGCAGCAGCCCCAGCAGCATGAGTACAAAGCTGTATATCCAGAAGCTTACCACCCCGAATCGCCTGTAATTAACCAGATTAACCGCTATAAAGCCAGCCAGCCCAATTATGGCGAATATAAGCTGTTTTTTCCAGAGTATGCTCCATTTGCCAGCCTGGCTGACAGGGCTGGCCTGGGCGGGGTTCCCAATGGAATAAATAGCTGCTATTCCAATAGCAACCAGGGCTAAGGTTGCAGCCAGTAGCACCAACCTGACGACCATCAGCCGGCCTTTTAGTAGTTCATACATAGAGGCAAAATAACAAAAAGCTGTGAAAAAAGCAAAATTAGACACAAATCAGACAAAAATTATTTTTTGCCCCAAAATCCGGCCTTCCTAGGGAACATAGGGGCTAATACCCCCCTGAAACAGCCTGAACAAGCATATTTGTCTGAACCGGACAAGGAGGCCTATATTCCCATTTTCGCCGGATTATGCTCTAATTTTTGAATTTTTTTTCATTTTTTTCTTGATTTCCGGAGTGGGTTTTGATATCTTAATCTCAGCCTTCACTAGTTAAGTAACATAGTACCTATAGGAGTTTTAGGTACGCATTTTCGCTTTTGTGCGAGAAAGGAGGAGTGTGGAGAAGCGACAAGTCGTTACTTAAATCCGGTAATTCCTGCCAGCCGGAGTGCTGTGTTCATAAGTAAAACTCTGCTGTAGAGGAACATTCAACAGCCGCAAAAGTATTTTGATTTTTATTAGGCAGGAAACCAAGATAGAGCAGAGTGTGTGACTCTGCGAAGAAGAAAAGATAAAGAAAGGAAGGTTGTGCTATGAAAAAGATTGCTATAGTTGTGGCAATATTGGCACTGGCAACACCGGCGATAGCTGCTGTTGATATCAACGCTGTTCCGATTGGAACAACCGGCGTAGTTGCCATCACTTATACGACAGATGCGAATATTAGTGCATTTGCCTTGGATATCACAGTCGACGCGGGTGTCATTGATGATATCAACAATTTCCATATTGGAGAGAGCAACAGCACGGCTAAAGGCTATGGTATCTTCCCAGGATCTATTGATATCAACAGTACCGACAACAAGGTTGATGATTACGGGAACCCCGTTGCTCCGAATGACGACCCTGGTGCCCTTGGTGGCTTAGACACTAATGGTATCACCATTGAGATGGGTGCTCTGTACGAGGATGGTAACCAGCCTCCGCTTACCGGCACGCTTTGCAACGTTATTGTGACCGCAAGTTGCAACATAACCGTCGCGCTTAATACGACTCGCGGTGGGGTGGTGAAAGAGGATTCTGCCGACGCGACCACTAACCTGCCAATCACTCGTCCTGTCACGGTTTCTGCTGGGCCTTCTACTTGCACGATTTCGGGCACAGTATCCTCGAGTCCCGGCCCCGTACCTGTAGCTGGTGTGACGATAAGTGGTCTGCCGGGTAATCCTGTTACTGACGTTAACGGCTACTACATTGCCACGGTGGACTACGGCTGGTCCGGTACGGCTACGCCAATTTATATTCCCAGCCCGAACACGATGACCTTTGACCCGTGCGAGATGGTCTACAGTAATGTTACCTGCAGTTCCCCCGGTCCCAATAACCAGAACTACGACGCGATTCAATGTTTGGGTCCTGGTGCAGGTGCGGAGTATAATTATTGGGTTTCTCTTAATAGGCCTCAATGCTGGTGCTACAGCAAACAGCATTGCCGTGGCGATATCAATGGTCAAATGGAAGGTCCATACTGGGTTGGCTACCTTGATTTGGGAGACCTGCTGGCTGCGATGAACAAGTTCGACTTCCAGTTGCCGGCATCTCTGCCGAATTCAGGCCTGAGTCCGGATTGTGCTAATCTGAATCACCTAGTGGACGGACCGTACAGGGTCAGCTATACCGACTTGGGTATTTTGCTGAGTTACTTGAACCAATTCGGCGTTACGGATTGTCCTATGGGTACCACCTACAACTTCTGGGTGACGGCGCCTTAGAGTTTGAAAATTTGTCTTGAATGTTTTTGATGTATTGGATTTTGGAAAGTTAATAAGGTTTACAGTTTAACCTTGCTACTGAAGAGCTCCTTGTGTTGAGGAGTGGTTCCGAAGGTAGCTGTGTAATGGACAAAGATAAAGATATTAAAGGAGGAGTATTATTATGAAGAAGTTGTTAGTTTTAATGTTGGTTCTTGGAATGGCCTCGGTGGCAAATGCAACTTTGACCCTTGATATTACTGGCGGTGCGTCCGATATCGGGGTCGCCTCAGACGTCACTTTTTATCCGGCTGATAACACGAACACATTCGTGGTGGTTGACACAACCCCAGGCCGGACGCTTACCGGCGGCGCTTTGACTGAGGATGCCCCGGAGGCTTCTAATGTGCAGAGCAGCAACGTAATTAGCGTCTTGTACCCTGGAGCTCTAACTTCCATTAATGCCGCTATAAGCACTGCTTATGGTGATACGGTTTCCTCGGACGGTATTATGGGAGGCTTAGGTACAGCTGTAAGTGCAGGCGTGGATGCTGGTTTGTACATGGATAGTTACGTCCTCGGCGGCGGCGATGCGTATGTTTACCTGGTGCATACCCCGGATTGGGCGAACTATACGGCGATTGACAAACAATGGGTTCCTGAGCCAGCGACGGTTGTAATGCTGGGTCTTGGCGGCCTGTTCATGCTGCGTCGTAGGAAATACAACAAATAAAGACCAAGAACGCAAATTAGTAGTAGTGAAGAGGCAGATCTTTTTGACCTGCCTCTTTTTTTCTTGTAAATTGTCCGACGCTTTCCTAAAATACGCTTTCGGTTTGTTAATAAACAAAAAGGACTTGAACGAATGGGACGGTTAAGGATCTTAGTGGTTTGCAGCATAATTATTTTGCCCCTTGGGGGGTGTCGGGGATATGGCCGTGAAGAAAGCGGGGTTGAGGTAATCATTGAAGATGATGGTCGGTTTCCGGAGTTTTTGACCGGTGGAATATGGAAGCAAGACAAGCAGTACAATTGGATGTTCAAGTTCAAACCTGATGGTACCCTTTCGAAATTGAGGCATACCTTGAATGTTTATATAGCGGTTGATGAGGGCGGAACTTTTATCGAAGGCGATGATGATTATTATGCGTTCTTTGTCCTTGGGCCCTGTGATGTCGAGTACAATCCCAGCACCCGCGAACTAAACGTCACGGTTATCCTGGAACATTTTACGATGAAACTACCTATAGGAACCATAGAAGGCAGTAGCAGGGATTACTTCAGCGGCATTGTCTCTGAGGATGGCATGACTTGGGAAGCCGACTGGCTAAGCTACAACGAAACTGTCGGGGCTGACACGCAGGACCCAAATCTGGTTCCTTCAATTCCACTAGTTTTTACTAAAATCGATATCAACAACATCAACGAGATCGAATAGTTTTCAGTGGGGTTTCTAGTAATCGTAATAGCGGACACCCTTTTTGTCTCTTCCTGTGGAAAATGCTTGCCAAAACTTATCGAGCAGGGCAGTTATTGTTCTCTGCTACAGGCCTTTAACCTGCATTCGGACCGAGTATAACGAGGTTTGGGCCGTTATAAAGAGTGTCTGCTTGTCTCTGCCGCCAAGACATACGTTGGCAGGCCGTTCGGGAATCTGGATAGTCTCAATTTTTACGCC
>CP070728.1:1910324-1918030 GCA_020351025.1 Planctomycetota bacterium | reverse complement strand
AAGGCGAGTCTGTAGAATGTTTCGATAGTTTCGGCCTTGGCACCCCTCGCAAGGCAGTAAAAAGGGATATTTTCGTCAATACCTTTGCATAGCATTTCTGTTCCGATGATTTCTTCTTCCCGCCAGACAATCAAGTCTTTCAGCGAGTGTTCGGTGGAGTGTTCATCGCAAAGGCGTCTGTGCAGTGCAATGACGCCATCAATCAAACAGATATAGATATCGGCGCCGAGCTGGCGCATTTGGTCGAAATCCACAGCGGGAAACAAGCCATGCCGCCAGCGGAAAGTGGCATGAGTGTTGACGATTAAATTGGTGTTTTTTTTGGCTTTTGCAATTATATCTTTGAAGATGCTTCGGCGAAGCGAGCTTAATCTTTTCATCGGAATGTCCAAGATTTTGCCGGGTGGAATATCAGGAGCTTCGGCGTACATCTGCTCGCCGACGTTGCATAACAGTATTTTTTTCCCATATTCGGCAGCAAATTGACATACTTTTTGAAGGTAGCTTTTCTTGTCAACACCGACCATTCCGGTAACAACAATGATCATCTTGTCTCTCGTATCCTGTGTCCCAAACCTGTTAGGTTTCAGAGATTTTTTAGCCTTTGTTCTCTGTCGTAGTTTTTTAGCGCGGCAGTCAGTTCGCGCATATCACCGGCCATTATCTTATCCAGACTATAAAGCGACAGGTTAATTCTATGGTCGGTCAGACGGTTTTGTGGGAAGTTATAAGTTCTGATTTTTTCAGACCTATCGCCTGAGCCAATCATTGTCTTGCGTTGCGAGTCTCGCTCAGCCCTTTTCTTAGTTTGGTAATGTTCGTAAACCCTGCTTCTTAAAATCCGCCAGGCCTTGGCACGATTCTTGTGTTGACTTTGTTCATCCCGCATACTAACGGTAATTCCCGTTGGGGTATGTTCTAATTTTATAGCGCTGCTGACCTTGTTAACGTTTTGCCCGCCGGGGCCACTTGACCTGCTAACGTGTTCAACTACATCTGCATCTTCTATCTGGCTATTGACCTGTTCCGGCTCGGGCAATACTGCCACTGTCGCGGCGGAAGTGTGAACTCTACCCTGTGATTCAGTCTCCGGTACACGCTGGACGCGGTGGCCGCCAGCCTCGTAGCCTAACTCAGACCAGACTCCCTTGCTTTTGATGCTAAATATGACTTCGCGGAAACCACCCATTTCTGTTGGACTAAAGCTCAGTGGTTCAACTTTCCATTTACGGCCCTCAGCGTATTTTGTGTACATATAGTACAAGTCTCGTACGAACAAAGCCGCCTCCTCACCTCCCGTACCAGCTCTTATTTCCATTATGACCGAATCGATGCCCATCTCATCGGCCATCACCAGGTTATTTTGGATTTCCTCGAGTAGGGTTTTCTTTTTAACTTCAAGCTCGCTAAGTTCTTCCTTCGCCAATTTTCTGAGCTCTTCGTCTGCTGTGCTGTCATTTAGCATCTGCTCGGCGTCTTTTATTTGGGCTAAAATCTTTTTGTATTCGCGGTAATTTGCGATGGTTGTTTTGAGCTTGCCCTGCTCTTTAGATAGTGCTATCAACTTAGCTGCATCGCTTGCAATTGCAGGCTCGGCAATCTGCTTTTCAATTTCGTTGTAGCGTTGCTCAAGTTCGTCAAGCTTGCCTAAAAGGGTGTCTTTTACTTCAGCCATAATATGGCCTCCACAAAAGTAAAAAATAGCGAATAGCATGGTGTATAAAAAGAGAAAACAAATGCTGAGCGCTAAGGGCTATTATACTGGAATGTAGCTATTGCTGCTGGTCTTTTTTGGCCTTTTTGAAGTAATCTTTGCCGTACTTCTTTTGGAAGCGCTCTATACGGCCTGCGGTATCGACGTATTTCTGCTTGCCGGTGTAGAACGGATGGCACATCGAGCAGACCTCAGCGTGGATTTCCTTGATGGTACTGCGGGTCTCAAATGTGTTTCCACAACCGCAGTGGACCAGCGCCTTTTGATATTTTGGATGTATGTCTTTTTTCATACTGTACTGCTTCCTGAGTTAAATCCTATATTTTAGTAATATCGGCATGCATTTCAATAAAAATTTCTTTTTGGTTGATAGTTATTAGTTGCGTTGTCAGGGGCGAATTTACGTTTATTATTGGACGTAACCCAGGTATGTAAAAGCTCTTATTCCTCAAAAGCGGTTTTGGCTGCCGAAAAACATTATGATTTTTGAGAAAGTTTGAAGCTTTAATCGTTTTTAATCGATAGTAGTAATTGCAGAAGTCCACACTTTATGTGCCGGATATGGAGTATGCATCATGCGGATTAGATATGTTGTTTCAACCATGGTTTTCTGGTGGCGTGAGAACCACCTCTCTTTCGAGCAGGAGTGTCAGTTCTTGAATTCGCTGGGGTTCGGTGTGGAGTTGTGGCCCAATATAAAGGGCCATGACGAGTGCCGTTACGAGAGGCAGAATTGGCCCAGGCTCGTTGCTGCTACCGAAGGTATGCTCGTTGCGATGCACTCTCGCGATGGAGAACCCACGATAGAGCAGTGGAATGAGCAAATAGAATGTGCCAAGCTGCTTGGTGCTAATATCGTAGCATCCCTGCGAAGCCTCGGTATTCCTGACGGCTCAGAGCTTGACAGCTATGCTTTTGCTGCGGAAGTTGTTAAATTGGCCGAAGATAATCAGGTCAAATTGTGTTTGGAGGCCGGCCGCTTGTCAACACTTCAACAGGTTGGTGAGAGGTTCGAGTCCCTTTGGTATTGCTTCGATACCGGCTATGCTAATCTGGACCCTGAGTTTGCCTTCAAACAGTACGTGGACGGTTTGGCCCCGAGAGTAGCCCATTTGCATCTGACGGATAATTACGGCCAGATGGATGACCATGAGCCGCCCGGCCTGCGGGGCGGTATATCACGGAAGGATTGGGACTATCTATTAGAAACTTTAGGCAAATACGATAATGATTTAGTTGGTTCGTTAGAGATGTGTCCGTGTATGCCTGCTGTAATGATACGCCAGGCCAGTGAGTTTTTGTTTGATGAATTGAAATGGCCTAATAAACCTCAAAGACAACCTGGCTATGCAGGTGTTGCATACAATCCTATATAACCCTGCCACATCATTCAGGAGTCTCTTGTTATTATAACGGCAAACGCTACGCTGTTTATCCGTCCATAGTCTGAATAAAAGAGGCGAGGAAAGAATATAGGCTCTCCTCGCCCATTTAATTATCTTGAAACGGCAGGAACAGTAACGCAATATGTATTAAAGACCGTATCCAGCCTGCTTCAGCTGTTCCTCGGTTGGCAGCTTGCTGTAATACTCACCCTTTGGGCCAATGTAGCCGAGCCCTTGTTTTCTAAGGGTCACGGGGGTGATAGAGCCGTTTGGGTTGGTGATGTTGATGGTAACGGTGTTCATTTCCTGACGAAGACTGTCAATTTCGGCTTTTGTTTGAGCATTTGCTTTTTTCTTGTCCTGTTCGCTGCCTATAATATAACCGGCACCACCACCAACTGCTGCGCCAATCAGTGTTGATTCCGTGTCGCCACCTGCCAACTGGCCGATACCTGCACCGGCCAGTGCGCCAAGTCCAGCACCGGTTTGTGCATCACTCTCACAACCAGACATTAATGCCAAGCCCAGGCTTATACTAACTGCGATTAGAATAGACACTATACTTTTAACCATTTTGCACCTCTTTTACTTTTTCTCTTTATCTTGAAATATCAATTTTTTTTATCAGCCATCTGTCTTTATTTTACTGCTTGTTTGAACACGATGTTCAAGCAGATAGCCCATTAACTACATTTAGGCGGCTATGTTTTTATCGGCTTATTGGTTGTAAGAACTTGAAGTAGCCGAATAGTGCCTAATAAAGGCGAAAGGTGTCAAACTAAAGGTGTCTTGCCTGGAACTGCGACCGGCCTCGGTGGAAAATCAACAGCAAAATCATAGCTTGGGGGGGACAAATCCAGCTTGGATGCGTTCATAGCCCAGTCCCATTTAAGTGCCCGGCCTGTATAGGCGCTCATTCGACCCATTATCGCTGTCATCGTGCTTTCGGCGATGCGTTTGCCTTCATTAAGCGGCCTGCCCTCGCGAATGCTCGCAATTAAATCAGTGTGTTCCTGAACGTATGGATTGGGAGATTCGCCTTCATATTTGTAAGGATTTTGTCCTTCTACATAGCCGGTGCTGCCGTCAGTGTATGTTTGGCCGTTTGTGCCTGTTAGACGTTCAGCTACTATTTCGTGGCAGCCACCGGTTTGCCGGCACATACTCGATACCCGCACACCATTAGGATATTCATATTCAACTGCAAAATGGTCGAAGATATTACCGTATTCCGGCCCTGTGCGCACCTGACGGCCGCCCATCCCCATACATTGAACCGGATGGGCACCGAGCGCCCAGTTAATAATATCGAGGTTGTGAACGTGCTGCTCGACGATGTGGTCGCCGCTGAGCCAGGTGAGAAACAACCAGTTTCGGCACTGCCACTCCATATCTGACCAGGCAAGGGCATTTCTCTTTTGCATGTTCTCTGTTGCACGTTCAACCCACAAATCTCCCATGTTCCAATAGCACTGCCCGCTTACTATCTCACCGATGTCGCCGTTATGGATACGCTTGATTATCTCGAGGTAATGCTCCTGATGCCGACGCTGGGTGCCAGCAACGATTGCTAACCCTTTTTGCTTAGCTAATTCAGATGAGGCTATTATTGAGCGAATCCCCGGTGGGTCTACTGCTACGGGCTTTTCCATAAATACATGTTTGCCCGCTTGGACGGCGGCCTTTAGATGCAATGGCCGAAAGTGCGGCGGCGTCCCCAAAATGACCATATCCACATCGCAGGCAATGACCTTTTCATACGCATCGAAGCCGACAAAACTGGTATCTTGCGTTATGGATACCTTATCATCTGCTTCTCTGCTCAGCTTAGCGAGTGACCAGTCTAACTGGTCCTGGAATATATCACCCATGGCCACAACTTCGATATTAGGCGCAGCTTTAACGCAGTCCTCCGCTGCCTCTGTTCCTCGCCAGCCGCAGCCGATAAGACCAACACGCAGCTTGTCTGAGCCTGCTGCGAACAGGCGCTGTTTAGCCGGCAACACTGCTGCGACCCCAACTGCTGCTGTTGTCTTGATAAAATCTCTGCGTGTTGTTTTATTAGCTCTTTTATTCTTTTTCATAGGTGGTTCCTTTTCGCGGTTTACTGTTTAAATCAATTGCGTCTTGCCTGGAACTGCTACGGGTCTTGGTGGAAAATCAACATCAAAATCATAGCTCGGCGGTGAAAGGTCCAGCTTTGAAGCATTCATAGCCCAGTCCCATTTAAGAGCCCGGCCTGTATATGCGCTCATTCGGCCTATTATCGCGGTCATCGTACTTTCTGCGAGTCGCCGCCCATGATTGAGGGGTTTGCCCTGGCGAATACTTGCGATTAAATCAGCTTGCTCCTGTTCGTATGGGTCGCGTGATTCACCTTCAAATTTGTATGGCTTTTGCCCCTCGATAACACCGCTGCCGTGCGCTATGCCTTTGGTGCCGACTATTCTTTCGCCTTCCCGAATACTGCAACCTTCTATTTGCCGGCACATACTTAAAACCCGCACGCCATCGGGATATTCGTACTCGACCGCAAAGTGGTCGAAGACATTACCGAGCTTTCGCACCTCTCGGCCGCCCATACCCATTGCCTGTACGGGGTGTGCCTGAAATGCCCAGTTAATAACGTCGAGGTTGTGAACATGCTGCTCTACGATATGGTCGCCGCTTAGCCAGGTTATCCAGGGCCAGTTACGCAGCTGCCATTCCATATCAGATAAGCTCTCTCGCTGATAGTATGTCCAATATCCCACCATTTTGCCGATGTTGTAATAGCACTGTGCTGCTACGATTTCACCGATGTCTCCACGGTGAATTCGTTTCATAATCTCAATATGGCTTGCATTATGCCGGCGGTGCGTGCCGGCCACAATCGACAACCCTTTTTTCTCCGCTAATTCTGATGAAGCGATGATTGAGCGTATACCAACAGGGTCGACCGCCGCCGGTTTTTCTATAAATACGTGTTTACCAGCCTCAACGGCGGCCTTTACCTGCTCGGGATGAAAGTGCGGCGGTGTCACTATCAGTACCATATCCACATCGCTTGCAATAACCTTTTTATATGCGTTGAAGCCCACATAACAAGCATCTTTGGTTACCTTTACTTTATCACCTACCTCCATTTTGAGCGTTTCGAGCGACTCATCCAGTCGGTCTCTGAAGAGGTCTCCCATCGCCACAATCTCCACATTTGCCGAGGAGTTTACGCAGCTTATTGCATCTCTCGTGCCCTGCCCGCCGCAGCCGATTAGACCAACACGCAGCTTATCTGAGCCTGCTGCAAATAAGCGTTCTTTGCCCGATAGTACTGCAGTCATCCCAATTGCTGCGGTTGCCTTGATAAAATCTCTTCGTGAAGTTTTAGTGGTTTTTTTATCCTTTTTCTTTTTCATAGGTAGTTCCTTTTTGTGGTTTATTGTTTAAATCAATTGCGTTTTGCCCGGAACTGCGACCGGTCTTGGTGGGAAATCGGTATCGAAATCGTAACTCGGTGGTGAAAGGTCCAGCTTTGAAGCATTCATTGCCCAGTCCCATTTAAGAGCCCGGCCTGTATATGCACTCATTCTGCCCATAATTGCCGCCATCGTAGCTTCTGCGACATTTCTGCCTTCATTAATAGGCTTGCCTTCTCTAATACTGGCGATTAAATCAGCCTGCTCCTGTATGTATGCGTTGGGAGATTTGCCTTCATATTTGTATGTGTTCTGTCCCTCAATGACACCGCGACCATGGGCTATACCCTTTTTTCCGACTATTCTTTCTCCTACTCTATTATGGCAACCATTAATTTGTCGGCACATTCCCAAAATTCGTATGCCATTGGGATACTCGTACTCGACTGCGAAGTGGTCGAAGATGTTGCCTTGCTTTCGTACCTCTCGTCCTCCCATACCCATTACTTGCACAGGGTGCGCCTGAAGTGCCCAGTTAATAATGTCGAGGTTATGTACATGCTGTTCTACGATATGGTCACCGCTTAGCCAGGTAAACCAGGGCCAGTTACGCAGCTGCCATTGCATATCTGTCATACCCTCTTTATCGTAGAATTTCCAGTATCCAATCATATCATCGCCGTTCCAGTAGCATTGCCCGCCCAGAATTTCACCGATGTCGCCGTTGTGAATGCGCTTCATAATCTCGATATAGTGTGCCTGATGTCGACGTTGAGTGCCGGCCACAAAGGAAAGGCCCTTTTGTTCGGCAAGTTCTGATGAAGCAATAATTGAGCGGACACCGGCAGGGTCAACCGCTGCCGGCTTTTCCATAAAGACATGTTTGTCCGCTTCTATCGCTGCCTTTACATGCTCCGGATGAAAGTGTGGTGGTGTCACTATCAGTACCATATCCACGCCGCTTGCAATGACCTTTTTGTACGCGTCAATACCAACAAAACTGCTATCGTCGGTAACCTTTACCTTGTCTCCAACTTTCGTTTTAAGTTCATCGAGTGATTTGTCCAGCCGGTCTTTGAAAAGGTCGCCCATAGCAACAAGCTCAACATTGGGCGATGAGTTTAAGCAGCTTATTGCATCGTCGGTACCCTGACCGCCGCATCCTATCAGACCGACTCGCATCTTATCTGAGCCTGCAGCAAAGAGACGCTC
>CP070728.1:1822196-1910224 GCA_020351025.1 Planctomycetota bacterium | reverse complement strand
TTGTTTGGAATTTCGTGCTTTGGATTTCGGATTTTCATTGAATTTTTCAGATGAACAAAAATTCAATCAAATGTGCGGGAGCTTGCAAAATTTGGCAATTTTTTGCATAAGTTTCGCAAGGTTTTGTATAAGTTTGGCAACGTTTTGCGCTACTTTGGTAGAGTTTTGCAACATTTTGCAATATTTTGCAACTTTTCCCCATAAAACCACTAAAAACTTACCCTTGTCGCCTACCCCACTTGACCTATATTGCCCATCTTAAGGTGGTTTTATTCTTTTCTCTTGAAACTAAACCGGCCCAAGTTTTCCGAATAATGTCAGCGGACTGCTTTTTGTTATTTTGACCTTTGCAAATTGCCCTGCCAGATTTTCCGGCCCATTAAAGACAACTATCCAGTTGGTAGCTGTTCTGCCGACCAATTGTGGGTAACCGTTTTTGGCGGAGTCTAAATGCGGTTTTTTACTCGGCCCTTCGACAAGAACTGTAACTGTTTTGCCCAGGAATTGCTTACTTAATTCAGCGCTTATTTTTTCCTGAATAGCTAATAGTTTGATATTTCGCTTTTTCTTAACTTCTTGCGGAATATCATCTTGTAATTTTTTATCAGCGACAGTATCAGGCCGAGGCGAGTATTTGAAAATAAAGCAGTTTTTGTACTGTGCCTTTTTAACTAAATCCACCGTCGCCTCGAAATCTTCTTCTGTTTCCCCCGGAAAACCAACCATAAAATCACTCGACAATGCGATATCCGGCACAATATCTTTTGCTCTGGCCAACAGTTGCAGATACTCAGCGGCTGTGTAATGACGGTTCATCGCCTGCAGAATTTTATCCGAGCCGCTCTGTGCCGGCATATGAAGATAATTGCAAACCTTTGGTAAATCTGCCATAGCCTTTAGAATTTCATCATAAAACTTCTGTGCGGGATAGCTGGTAACGAATCTTATCAACTCAATCCCTTCGACCTCGCTGGCCATATAAAGTAAATCCGCCAGCGAGTATATCTTCTGGCCCGTGATGTACTTATATGCGTTTACCATTTGCCCAAGCAGCGTAACTAATTTAACTCCTTCATCTGCCAATTTTTTTATCTGCTTTATTATTGCGGCAGGGGTGCGGGATACCTCCGGCCCACGAACGTACGGTACAACGCAGTAAGAGCAGAAATTATTACAGCCCCTCATCACCCGAACGTACGCCTGGCCAGGCATTTCTTTATTGGCTATGTCATAGACAGACTCAAATTCCTCAAGTTCTTTGTTATCAAGGCCTTCCTTACGAATATTTTCAGTGACTGCCAGTGTTTTTTCATTCTTTTGAAGTCTTTCTTGTACGAGGCCGACGATTTGTGGTATCTGTGCTGGCCCGCAGACAATATCAACCACTTCGTGTTCAAGTAGTTCTTGGCCTAACCGCTGGGCCATACAGCCAATCACGCCGACCACCAAATCAGGCCTGTTTTCTTTGATATGTTTTAGATGTCCAAGGTGTGACAGAACTCGCTGTTCCGCGTGCTCACGCACCGAGCAGGTGTTTATCAAGACCACATCGGCTTCTTGGGTGCTGTCTACGGGTGTGAAACCTGCCTTGCCAAGCGCAGCGCTAACGAGCGCTGTATCGAGTTTATTCATCTGGCAGCCAAAGCTTTTAATGTGCACAGTTAGAGTGCTCATAAGTAGATAAATATACAAAACTTGGAAAGAAAAATCAAAGACCGGCGAATGAACAATATGGTTCAGCAACAGCGAATGGTCGTTAGTTGTAGAGATGGTCTTCAAGGTTTCTGGTGAACCTCAGCTCGGCTTAGCGTTTAGCCTTCTTCAACGACCTTAAGTCCCATGAGTGCGGCCAGATGTTTGATGCTCTGCACATGCTCTCCGTAAAAGATTACACGATGCAGCCCACCGCGGTAGTTATCGAGGATTTTGCGGGCATCGGCCACCTCGGTAGCAATTTTCGTACGACAGCCGCGGTCTATGTCGGGGTTACCCGTTATCTTGCCCGTCGAAATTAGCATCGTGTCAAGGTTAACCAGCTTTGCCGCAGTAATCACCTGACCGACGCGGTGCTTGACCTGCAGGGATGCGCCATCATCGTCCTCCATGTGGCTGCGAATGATGTATGGACATCGGGGGCCAGTTGAGCCGTTCATCTTTGTCGCTGAAACACAGTGGGCATGTACCACCGTGTTGGTCGCCGTGTCGATGACAGGGTCGCTAATAAAACCGGGGACCCCGAAAGCGTAGCCAAATATGAGCATAGTCAAGGTAGAGTCCATATCTGCCTCGCACGCCCCAACAAGACCGAGGTCGTTGAGCTTACAGAAACCCAGGCACGGATAGGCTGGAAGGTTCTTTTGTCTGAAGAGCCCAAGGCAGTTGATGGTAATTGCCCGTGCCTGCTCCTGTTGCATTATCAGCTTCATAGCCAGGTACAACCGTGAGGACTTAACGATTTCCTCCCTCGTAGGTTCAACCACCTTCTCTGCATTGCGAATCCATTGTCCGGCCTCAGCTTCGGCTGCCTTTTTATCCACGCCCTGGTATGCTTCGTTCAGCCGCCTATGGTCAACGGAGATAACCTCAACACCCAGCTTCTCTTTGAATTCCTTAGCCCTTTCAGCACCGATTCCACCGTTGTTAATATAGACAATACGGGTTTGCTGAAGCCAGGCAGGCACCCTCATCAGTGCTGTTGCCTCAGCAATCTCGCTGTAATCACTTGTGGCAAGCACGACAACTTTCTTTCCTTGCTTCTGCATTGAAGCAACGCCAGCCCAATCGTGGCCGCTGTAGAGCTGTGAGAACAGCACTGTCGGGCGACCCGTATCCACAAGACGGGCAAGTAGATGCCCCACGGTCGAAGTAAGGTTGAAGACCAGAAGACCCTCGACATCACCGATGTTACCAGCAAGCTTTTCCGCATCGGCAGCTATCCTCAGCAAGTCCCCACCGACAAATTTGACATCACCGAGTTGGCGCTCTGTATCTGCCAGGTGCTTTTCAAGCCGGGCTATCTCAGCATGGACGTCGAGGTTCGGCTTAGGCCAGGTTGGTACCGGCTTTGCAAGATAAATCGTACGGATATTTACAGGCGGTAGCTTGGGCGGCCAGTCTTGACCATCGGCAGCCAACGCGCGACTGGTTCCCAACTGCCCAGCCAGCAGCACAGCTCCGGCTCCTGCTGCACTTAGCCCCAAAAACTCTCGTCTGTTCATTAAATTGCTCATTATCCCAAACTCCTTATGACTGAGGATTTGCCTGATGAAGACCAGGAACCTTTGTTTTCTTTGATGCGGCAACCTCCTTAATCTCTATCCTTTCTTGGGTATATTCTTTCTTTACAGGTGTTGGTGGTTTTGGGCATTGGCCATTCCAGCAATACAGGCAGAGTTTTTCCTTTGGCAGGCCAATGGCATTTACCATGTCATCAACGGTCTGATATCTGAGCGTGGTGACCTCTAAATCCTGGGCAATCCATTCCACCATCTTTTTATATTTTTTGGTGCTGGCATCTGTGTATTGTGAGACATCTTCAATGTCGTGACCTTCGAGGCTGCGGATGGCCCTTCGGGCGGCAAGCTCATTGATAGAGCGTGTTGAAAGATTAAATCTGCAGGGAAACATCAGAGGCGGACAGGCAGGCCTTATGTGTACTTCTTTGGCGCCGCAGTCCCAAAGCTTTTTTATAGTGAAGTTTTTAAGCTGGGTTCCCCTAACGATTGAATCCTCGCACATAACGATGCTGTTGCCTTCGATTACCTCCTTAATGGGAATTAGTTTCATCTTGGCTACAAGGTCGCGCGTTTCCTGAGAAGGGGGAGTATAACTTCTGCCGTATCCTGGTGTGTACTTGACAAGTGGACGTCTGAATGGTTTACCTGATTCCATCGCGTATCCTAACCCATGAGCTACACCAGAGTCAGGAACTCCCGAGACCACATCAACCTTGATATCTTTGTCGCGTCTTGCAAGGTGCCGGCCACATCTTTCCCTAACTATTTCTACGTTTATTCCTTCATAACTTGATGCAGGAAAGCCCGTATATATCCAGAGAAATGCGCATATCTGATTTACATTTCCTCCAGGTCTTCTTTGCACTATGCCATCTTCGTTTATGAGAATTATCTCTCCCGGTTCGAGGTATTTTGTTATCTCAAAGCCGTTGTTTGGAAATGCGCTGGTCTCACTTGTTACCGCCCAAGCATCGTGGCGCCTGCCAATAACCAGTGGTGTATATCCAAATCTGTCTCTTGCTGCATATATTCCATTTTTATTAAGCAATAACAGTGAACAAGAACCATCTATTGTCTCAAGCATTTTCTCTATGCCGTCTATCAGGTTATTTCCCCGGTTAATTAACTTTGCTATCAGCTCTGTGGTGTTGACTACTCCTTTGCTTACCTCGCTAAAAGATATTCCTTTCTTTAACAACTCTGCTGTTAACTGCTCAGTGTTTTCAGCTATTCCGTTAGTAACTATACAAAATGGCCCGAATTTTGAATTCAGGTAAATTGGTTGTTCCTCAAGGGCGCTAATGACCCCGATGCCTTTGTTGCCGTTCATATGCCTGTAATCGTCGTAAAATTTTGACTTGAACTGGCTCTGGCTGACGTTATGTATCTGGCGGGCAAAATCTTCACCGAGTACGGCCATACCTCCATATTCTGTTCCGAGGTGTGAATGATAATCTGTGCCGTAGAAGAGGGTCTCGGCACAGTTTCCCTTTGAGACAACACCAAAAATACCGCTCATATTTGTCTCCTTTTTAATTTGAGGTTTTTTGAAGAAGTCTAATTTTACATTATTTTTGAAAAATGTAAAGCTAATAATAGCTAATAGTAGTTATCAGCGGTGATAAAGTTTATGTCTCAGTACTTCTGAATGACTTGATTAAAAAAACTGTATTGAATAATGTATAGTAATAGCCAGAGCTTTAATAAAACAGGGGTTATTATAAGTGAAGGTGGCGGTTAATCTTCTTCTGCGGTATCGGGGGCTAAAGCTCTATTGCATTTCCTCTGTAGGTCTTTTAGTCGGTTTACTTCGTCGAAGCCCAGCAGAATGATTGGAAAGGCGGTTTTATTGTGCATTAACGGCTCATCCATATCCACCCATTTCCGGCAAAGTTCACCATCGGGCGTTCCGGGGATGGGTGAGAAATCAGCCAGCATACCTCTTATGCCTAAGCTATTGACAAAACGCATTGAGGCTTCGAGCTGCTGGATATCGGCGTAAGGATGGCCGAGGATTTGATAAGCCGTGATGTTTGTAGGCTCTGCCCCGGCGGCGGTCAGGTGCTTAACCGCTTGTGACAGTTCAGGGGCGGAGACTTTTGAGCCGGTTTGCTTTTGCCATTGTAAAGATGCGCTCTCAAAACCAAGGTAAAAGGTCTTAAAGCCGGCTTTAACCATAAGCTCAGCCAGCGGCGGTGTTATGAAACGTATATTTAGGCCGTTTGGGCTGTGAAAGTGCACATTTATAGATCGTTTTAACATCTCTTTTAGAAATGGTATTAAGACCTTTTTAGCATCAAACAACAAAGCATCATCATAGAAGGCTATATTCTTAACTCCGCGTTTCATTAATAGCTCTAACTCAGCTAAAGACCTTTCAAAAGGCCTGGCTTTGAATGTGCCGAAAAACTTTGGCACTGAACAGTAAGTGCAGTTGAACGGACAACCGTCACTTAGTCTAAGGACGCCGGTATCCAGTTTCTCATAGGCCTCCCACAATGTTAGCTGCTTTAAATCCGGCCTCAAGCCCAAGTATGACCATAATGATTCAAGGTTATTAGTCTGAACTAAAAAATCGGCTCCCAGTTTTTGAGCATGACTGGGACAGAGCATAACGTAGTTTCCGCCCGGTACAATTTTCGCTTTTGGCCAGGCCTTGCGAACATCTTTTATGACTTCCTGGACGCCTTGATACCAGTATGTCATTATCGTTTGAATGAGAGCAAAATCGAATGGCCCGTGTTCTTTCAGAAAGTCCATAAACATATTCCGAGGCAGCCCGAATCGCCGGTAGTATCGTGGAATCTGCTCGAGACAGGAAGGAGGTGCTCCAATTCGTTCGCAATAAAATCGGCCTCGTCCCCAGCGGTCGGACTCAAGCTCCTTTTGTTTTGCTGCGAAAGGATGTGAGCGGTTAAGGTAATCGAAGAACTTAAAGTTGGCTTTTGCGCGAAGAAAGCCTGCAACAGAAAGCAGGCCGTAGGGCTTTAGCCAGAAATCATACGCGGTAAAATCATAAATCGGCGGATTTACCAGAAGAATTTTCGGCCTCATAGTTTTGTATATTACAGCGGAGGAATAAAATGTCTAAAAAAACTTTGACGCTGTGCAGATAAAAGTGGAAACTAATGCTCAAAGCAGCGGGTGGTTATTTCTTGATGTTTAGCTTTAAGGTGTAAATACAGGAGCTTTTAAGGTGGCTTTGTTGAAAAAAGAGCTTGGTTTGGTTGATGTTTTTGCCGTGGCCGCTGGTGCAATGATAAGTTCGGGCTTGTTTGTTTTGCCTGCGATAGCTTACACAAAAGCGGGGCCAGCAGTGATATTGTCCTACTTTTTCGCATCGCTTTTGGTAATTCCCAGTGTTCTCAGCCAAGCTGAATTAGCCACCGCGATGCCGCGAGCTGGCGGGACATATTTTTATATCGAGCGAAGTTTAGGCCCGCTCTGCGGATTGTTCGGTGGATTGGCAGATTGGTTTTCACTGGCATTGAAAAGTGCATTTGCCGTCGTCGGGATGGCAGTTCTTATCGAGGTTGTACTGCAAGTGGTCTTTCCGGTGCGGCTTGACCCGTGGCATCTCAAGGCAATAGCCGTCGCCTGTTGTCTCAGCTTTACTGCCCTTAATATCGTGAGCGTAAAGCACACAAGCAGATTTCAGGTTTTCTTCGTGGGGATACTGTTGGCGATACTTGCCTTCTTTGTGTTTTTCGGTGCCAGAACTGTTGAAGCTGTCAGATACAATGGCTTTCTCGAAAAAGGCTGGCCCGCCGTGCTTGCAACCGCAGGTTTGGTTTTTATAAGCTTCGGCGGCATAAACAAAGTTGCGAACATTGCAGAAGAGGTCAAAGAACCCGGCAGAAATCTGCCGTTTGGTATGCTCCTGGCCTGGTTTGTCGTAACGCTGTTTTACATCGGTGTAATCACAATTACAGTAGGTGTTGTGAACGGCGAAGAGCTGACTGGCAGTCTTATGCCTATATCACTCGCAGCATCTAAATTTATGGGCTCTGGGGGATTTGCTGTTCTCAGCTTAGCTGCAATAGCTGCTTTTGTAACCACCGCAAATGCTGGCATACTCGCTGCATCACGAACCCCTATGGCTATGAGCAGGGACCAATCGCTGCCGTTGCTTCTCTCCCGCGTCAACGAGCGGTTCAAAACACCCCATCTCAGTATATCGCTCACGGGGGCTTTTATGATTATAGCAATCGTTTTCCTTGATATTGAAATGCTGGCAAAAACAGCTTCGACTTTACTGATAATACTTTACATCTTAGCCAATACCAGCGTGATTATAATGCGTGAGAGCAAGATACAAAGCTACAGGCCGAAGTTTCAATCACCGTTATACCCATATATACATATTTTCGCCATCATCGCCTATAGCGCCCTTATAGTTGATATGGGGAAAGTGCCGCTCCTGATTTCCGCAGGCTTTATCGGTTTAAGCGCAGCCTGGTTCGGTCTGTATGTTTCTAGGAGGGTTGGCAGGGCCTCGGCGGTAATGCACGTCGTCGAGCGTGTTACCGATAGGGAGCTGAAAACCGTAACCCTCGAAAATGAGCTTCGCGACATCCTGATAGAGCGCGATGAAATAATCGAAGATAGATTTGACAAGCTGATAAGAGAATGTGAAATTCTGGATATAGCAGGCAGGCGACCTGCCGAAAAAGTATTCCGTCGGGTTTCCACCATTTTGGCCGAGCGATTAGGTACAAATGAATATGTGCTTTTTGAGAAATTTTTGCAGCGTGAAGCAGAGGGCGGAACAGTGATTCAGCCGGGCCTGGCGATACCTCACATAGTGGTGGAGGGCGAAAAGAAATTCGATATCTTACTTGTCCGAGCTGTTGACGGTATTGATTTTGCGCACGCCCCGGACCCTGTTAAAGTAATGTTTGTTCTGGCAGGCAGTAAAGATGAGCGCAATTATCATCTCAGAGCACTAATGGCCATAGCCCAGATTGCACAGGAAAAGGACTTTGAACAGCGATGGCTTGCCGCCAGAGACAACGCCGCCATTAGAAACCTAATCCTCCTCTCGGCAAGAAAAAGAGACACAAACCTGTAATACTTTACGTATACTTGTCTCTGGTCGCTCGTCGCGGTTTTTGAGTTCTGTTGTCTCACTCGGCAGGGGGTGAAAGTGGTTAAGGCTGGACCAGGGATTTATTTTTTTCTTCCTTTGGTCGATGCTTCCACCTGCGGTGCAGCCACCAGTACTGGCTCGGGTCCTCGCGCACAAATTTTTCTATTGCTTTTGTATATTCAGCCGTGAGCCATTCGAGTGGGTCGTCCTTATCAACCCATTCTTCGGGCAGGATTACTCGAGGCACCCCAATTTCAAAGAAAAATCGGTTATCAACTCTCCTGCTATAAGCAACACCTATCGGTATATTATTGGTGATAGCAAGAAGGCCAATGCTTTTGTAGGTACTGGCCTTTCTGCCGAAGAAATCAACGAATATTCCCTTTCTGCCAGCATCCTGGTCAGCAATAAAACATAATGTTGAACCGGTCAATGCGATATCGTTCATGAGTGCTGCTGCGCCTTTTTTATCAATTATTTTTTGTCCTGCCCGCTGGCGGACGTTGTATAGGTATTTGCTGATGAATTTGTTATCTAAAGGCCTGGCGATGCTGTAGATGTTAAAGCCGAACAGCCCTAACATATAACCCATTATTTCAAAGTTGCTGTAATGAGCTGCGACCATGAGCATACCATTACCCTCCTTAATCAGCCATTTGGCTCTCTCAGCGGTTTTGAATGTAGAATAATCCCGCCAGTTATCTCTTTTCACTAATCTTGGCGTAAAAAGCATATCAACGGGCAGCATTGCGATATGCTCGAAGCTTCGCCGACCTGTCTGCCATATCCACTGTTCGCTTTTTTCAGGGTAGCTGGCGTGAAGGTTGTCCAAAGCCCGCTTTCTGCCGCGGTGGTAATATTTCCATAACAGTCTGCCGAGAAAGCAGGCAAAGTTCAGAATGGTCTCGACATCAAATAAATGAAGAAACAGCACCAGAATCCTTAGCCCAAGATAGGAAAGAAAGTCTATAAAGGGGTTGTGTTTTTTCTTTTTTTTCTTTGGAGGCTCAGATTCTGCCATAGGCTGCGATTTTAGAGGCAAAATTGCTAATGTCAAGTGCCAGTAGCTCGTACCCGTGTTGCCTTGTGGATATCGAGGATTATCAAAATACTAAAGAAGGGAGCTGGGGCAAAGAGGAGATTATAGTTGATTCCGCAGGCGGTTACGATTATCCTTACTCGCGCAAGTGCTCACAATAGTGGTAGGGGGTATCTGAGAGAGATTCGGCTGATGCGCAAATAGTAGGGAGGTGAGATGGCGAGTAAAATGGAGCGATTATACGTAGAACGGCTGAAGCGCTACGTTACTGCGATGCAGAACGGCAAACCGGATACGATTCCGATACGCCCATTTGTTGCCGAGTTCGTAGCCAAGTATGCCGGCTACACCTGCCAGGAGGTAACGCACGATTACGAGAAGGCCTTTGCGGCAGTTCGCAAATGCGCAGCCGATTTCGACTGGGACGCCGTGGTCGGCAATATGGTTTACGTCTGGACCGGACTGACCGAAGCTATCGGTCTGAAATACTACGCAGTTCCCGGTATCGGCATTTCGCCTGATACGGGTTTTCAATATCGTGAGCCATCTGAAGAGCAGGCGTTTATGAAGCTGGATGAGTACGACCAGCTCATCGAGGACCCGACAGGGTTTTTGTTCAATGTATGGCTACCGCGTGTCTCATCGGATGTCAGCGCAATGGGTCAGCCAACGTCATATCGCAACAACTTATCCTTCCTGAAAGGCGGGATGGCTATGCTGTCGTACTTCAACGCATTTGGGAAGCAAAACGAATTATTGCGTACAGAATCCGGGACCGTCTCAGCCATTTCGGGTATTCTCAAGGCGCCGTTTGACATCCTCGCTGACAAGCTTCGCGGCTATCTCGGGCTGGTTACAGATTTGTTCGACCGGCCGGACAAAGTTCTCACCGCCTGCGAAGCGCTGATGCCGCACCTAACACACGTGGCCCTTTCCGGTGCGGACCCAGATAAAAATGTCCCCATTGGTTTCTGGATGCATCGCGGGTGTGTGCCTTTCGTTTCGCAGGAACATTTCGATAGGTTCTATTGGCCGACACTTAAGCCTATCATTGAGGAAATATGGGCCAACGGTCATCAGGTTCTGTTCTATGCCGAGGGCGACTGGAATGCCCATCTTAAGTGCTTCGCCGAGCTGCCGGATGGGAGCATCGTTTACCATGTTGATAATGCCGATATTTTTGAGGCCCACAAAGTGATTGGGCAGAAATTCTGCCTCAGCGGCGGCATCCCCAATTTTCTGTTGAGCTATGGTACGGCGGATGAGGTGCGGAACTGTTGCAAAAAGGTAATTGATGGTGTTGCTGGTGACGGCGGCTACATTATGGACGCCAGCGCCATTATCCAGAACGATGCCAAAGTCGAGAACATTAAGGCAATGACTGAATTTACACGTGAATACGGAATGTACTGATTTTCTTTGAGTCATTTTGTGGAGTTATCTGAATGGGTAAAAAACACAAACACGAACGTAAGCCGGGTGTTTGTATCCCTTGGCAGGAGAAACTTAAAGAGCTGCCTGAGATTTCCGGAAACGAGCAGCTTATCCAAAAAGTCTGGGAAGATATCGACGCATTAGCCTACATGTACATCTGGCAGTGTCTGCTCTCATTTTGAGGATAGACCTTGCAGTGTGCTTCAAGCCCTATTAGGGGCGTCGAGAAGTTGACAGCATAGTTTAATCGGTCTATAATGCTTTCGTTTTTGAAAGGGTTAATTATGGATTTTGAGCAGGATAATAATCGGACGCAACCGGTCTGCGGCAGTTCCGAAAGCCTATCGATGGCAGCCAAGTCAAGAAAAGGAATCGGCTGGAAGATTTTCTGGGGTATTGTTTTGGCCCTGTCGGTTCTGGCGAATATCGTATTATTTATAATGCTTATTGGTGTAATTGCAGCTTTTGCAGCAGGGCAACAGGAAACTTTCAGCGAAGAAATCATACGGGATGGGCCACGGACAGCTAAAATAGCTGTGATTAACGTACAGGGCATAATTGATGGCGAGCAGGCTGAAGACGTTTACGGGCAGATTAAGTCGGCCAAGGAAGACAAGCACGTAAAGGGCTTGATTCTTCGCGTAAACTCACCTGGGGGAATGATTTCGGGCAGCGACCAAATCTGCCATGAGATAATAAGGTACCGCGAAAAGGAAGAAAAACCGGTTGTTGCATTTATGCAGAGTGTTGCTGCTTCGGGTGGCTATTATGTTTCTGTTCCGTGTGACAAGATTGTAGCTGAGCCGACAGCAATTACCGGTTCAGTAGGTGTGATAGCAGGGCATTTTGTCTTGCAGGAATTGCTGGAGGAAAAGCTTGGCGTTCAGCCAGCCATTGTCAAGTCAGGCGAGAAAAAGGATTGGCCCAGTCCATTCAAGCCCTTTACAGACGAACAGCGACAATATATACAAGATAAGCTCATCACTCCTGCTTATGAGAGATTTGTGCAGGTTGTTGTCGATGGAAGGGAGGAACTTGCCATAGCCGATGTTAAGCGTTTGGCTGATGGCAGTATTTATGGCGCCCAGGAGGCACTTGACGAAAAGTTAATTGATAAGATTGGCTATCTCGATGAGGCAATAGAAGAGGTTAAATCACTGGCTGAGATTGCAAAAGCCCGTGTAGTGGAATATCGCAGGCCGTTTTCATTTGTTGATGTTTTCGGTTCCTACAGCAGGAATTTGCTGAAAATTGACAAGACTACACTCTACGAGTTTACTACGCCACAGGTTATGTATCTTTGGAGTTTGTATTAGCAGGGCAGCAGCAGAATATGCGAAATCGTTATTGCTGCTGAATAAGCCTTAACCTGCTAACAACAGGGTACTATATAAGTATAAAATGGCAAATCCTTTCAATTAACAATTAAATGGATGGGAGAGAATTATGGCCTGGGTCATAATTATCATCGCAGTTCTTATATGTGCTTATCTATTGGTTGCCCGTGTGTATACTACTAAAAGCGAAAAAACCAAAGAAATGCCAAAAGAAGATGCACAAGAGTATGCAGATGATGATGCCGAGACCGGCGGTGACGAGTAGCGGTGCTCGACGTTATAGAGGAAATGCTCCACTTAATATAGTTTTTGTATAATGGAGCTTGTGCAATGGGATTTGACGCTGAGGAAACACTCACTGAAGAACAGATTCAATCAGGCCTAAGCTATGTAATTAAGGACGGCATAGCATCCCAGGCAATGGGGATATTAACCGGTGGGGCGTTTTTGGTCGCTTTCGCCATCAAGCTTGGTGCATCTAATCTGGTTATTGGCCTGTTGGCAGCTATTGGGCCATTAGCACAACTTCTTCAACTGCCCTCAATTTTTCTGGTTGAGAAAATACGTAACAGACGTGCTATTGTTGTTGTAGCAGCGGGTTTGAGTCGATTATGCTGGCTGTTGATTGTCCTGATTCCATTTTTTTTCGGGGGCAAAATTGGTCTTGCCGTGCTGTTAGCATCAATAATTGCAGCATCTGCTTTTGGAGCGGTCTCCGGCTGCAGCTGGAATTCATGGATGAGGGACTTGATACCACAAAATATCCTGGGTTCGTTCTTTTCGAAAAGAATGAGAATAGCCACAGGTGTTGGAATAGCATTAAGTATTGCAGCAGCGGTATATCTTGATTACTGGAAGGAATTTTTTGTTGATTACGAATTACAGGGGTATTCAATTCTGTTTTTCGTTGGTTTTGGAGCAGGAGTTTTGGGGTTATATTTCCTTGCGAGGACTCCTGAACTGCGTATGGCTGTTGCTGAGGAAAAGCCTAAGATTCTGAAGCTTCTTGCTCAGCCGTTCAAAGATGAAAATTTTAGAAAGCTTATTGCATTTTTGTGTTCCTGGAATTTTGCAGTTAACCTGGCGGGGCCGTTCTTTATGGTTTATATGCTCAAGCGATTGGGGCTGAGTATGTCATTTATCATTGGCCTTTCCATTGTCAGTCAGGTTATGAATTTTACTTTTCTTAAGATATGGGGCAAATTTACGGACCGTTTCAGCAATAAATCGGTCTTGGCAATAAGCGGGCCCTTGTTTATACTTTCAATTCTGGCCTGGACTTTTACTACGATGCCTGAGAAGTATGTGTTAACTATACCACTGCTGATTCTCATTCATATTGTGATGGGGCTTTCCTCGGCAGGCGTATCGTTGGCATCGGGTAATATCAGCTTGAAATTAGCGCCACAGGGACAGGCGACCGCTTATCTTGCTACGAATACCATTGTAAACTCAGTAGCTGCGGGTATTGCTCCTGTCCTGGGTGGTAAGTTTGCTGATTTTTTCTCTGGCCGAGAACTTGTCTGGACATTAAAGTACACGAGCCCGACCGGAGAATTTAGTTTACCTACGTTGAGCTTGCAACAATGGGATTTCTTTTTTGCCTTTGCATTTATTATTGGTTTATACTCGCTGCATCGCCTGGCT
This sequence comes from Planctomycetota bacterium, assembly GCA_020351025.1. GTDB lineage: Bacteria > Planctomycetota > Phycisphaerae > Sedimentisphaerales > Anaerobacaceae. The sequence continues at coordinate 1,896,442 of CP070728.1, read as the reverse complement.
ATGGTGAAAGAGATTGGCGAAGTTGAAGAAAAGATTGTTGTAAATGAATTGGTTACGGAAGTACGAGGTCAGGTTAGAATTCTGTCATCTGTAGAGGGTTTGCGACAAATGGTAAGCTTTCCATTTTCGATGGTCAGAAATTTAGCAGCTCAAATAAAAAAGACGAACAGTAGTAATGATTCTGTAGAAAAACAAACTGGGACAACAATGAAAAGTGGATAAAATGTTTTTTTTCAGCTCTGAAACATTTACATTTGTAATTTTACCTATTCTTATCTTTGTTGCAAGAATCTGCGATGTTACTATAGGCACGATACGGATTATCTTTGTCTCCCGAGGGCAGAAATACCTTGCACCTTTGGTCGGTTTTTTTGAGATATTGATATGGCTTGTTGCAATCGGAAAAGTAATGCAAAACCTAAACAATGTTTTTTGCTATGTAGCCTATGCCGGTGGGTTTGCCGCCGGAAATTTTATTGGCATATACATCGAAGAAAAGATAGCGATGGGAACCTTGGTAATTCAGATTATTACCAGAAAGGATGCATCTGAGTTAATAAAAAATCTTAAATTGAAGGGCTATGGAACAACGAGCATACCTGCAGAAGGCAGTACCGGCCGTGTGCATATTATTTATACAGTGATAAAACGCAGCAGCCTTACCGAGGTCGTAGAAATTATTAAAAGATTTAATCCAAAAGCTTTCTACTCGATTGAAGATGTCAAATTTGTTAAAGAAGGAATATTTCCACTGAGAAAACCTTATTATCATAAAGGCGCTCTACAGTTTGGTAGATTATTCCGCGTCCGAAAAGGAAAATAACAAGGGCTTTAAAATTTGAACAGATAATATTAACAGTCGGTAAAGAAACAATATACGATAACGTCGTTTTTCGGAACTTTTGATAGGTGAGAAAACAAAAAATATGAATAAGGTACTTACTCAGGAACTATTTCATAGACATCCCGCCAACCCAATTCTTTCAGTAGAAAATTGGCCTTACGCTGCCAATTCAGTTTTCAATGCCGCAGCAGCAATGTTTGCCGGCAAGACGTTATTATTGGTTCGCGTTGAGGACTTCAGGGGTATTTCACATCTGACCGTTGCAAAAAGTGATGACGGTGTACATAGTTGGGATATCGACACTGAACCTACTTTGAGACCTGACCCCGAGGGTCACCCAGAAGAAGTTTGGGGTATTGAGGACCCACGGGTAACCTGGCTTGAGGAACTCCAGAAGTGGGCAATAACTTACACAGCATTTTCACGAGGTGGTCCTCTTGTTTCTTTAGCCACGACCACAGATTTTCGAAACTTCACACGTCTGGGGTCTGTAATGCCTCCTGAGGATAAGGATGCAGCGCTTTTCCCGGTCAGATTTAATGGACACTGGGCAATGCTCCACCGGCCTGTAGCAAAACTACCCAGTATAGAAAGTCATATTTGGCTATCCTTCTCACCTAATCTGAAACACTGGGGAGACCATCAAGAGCTTATTCATGCGCGACGCGGCAGCTGGTGGGATGCAAATAAAATTGGCCTTTCCGCACCACCAATGGAAACAAAAGAAGGATGGTTGGTTCTTTACCACGGTGTTCGGGCAACATCCTCAGGGTCTATTTATCGGCTGGGTTTGGTATTGCTTGACCTTGAAAACCCCGGACGAGTGATTCGTCGGTCCGAGGAGTGGGTTTTTGGGCCTAAGGCATCATATGAGCGTGAAGGTGATGTTGACGATGTAGTTTTCCCGTGTGGCTGGATAGAAAAAGATGGAATAATTTTCATGTATTACGGAGCAGCAGATTCGTGTATTGCTCTCGCTACGGCGAAGCTTAATGAATTGGTTGACTATTTACTTAAATGTCCGCCTTACAAGCTGGAAGACTGACAAAGGTATGAATTGAATCTTTTGAACTTTTGTCAAAATATTTTACTATAGGATTCACCGCATTTTTGAAAGCAGCTAATGATACTTAATATATTAACGACGTCTTTATTGTTTGTGAGACTTGTACTAAGAATATAATGATACCTCGAAGCTTATGAGAGAAGTTCGGTAGCTATGCCATATAACATTCGAATCGTAGGTACATATCCCCCGCGAAAATGCGGTATAGGTACATTCACACGTGATTTGGCCAGTGCACTGGAACATTTTACAGGAGAAGTCGGGCATATAAGGGTTTCAGCAATCGACAAGGATAATTTGCCTTATGATATTCCTGTTGACCTTGTTATCAACCAGTATGACCCCCAATCGTGGAATTATGCAATCAGTGATATTTTGGCGCGAGCTAATGAAAGTACCAATCCAACAGTGGTTTTATTACAGCACGAATATGGACTGGACCCTGACAAGAACGGAGAAGACGGACAGGGCACCAATTTTGTTGAGATGGCAAAGGCATTTCACGAAAATGGCCTTACAACACTTGTTTATCTACATACTGTTCTTGATGGACCTGATAATCATCAAAAAGAAACTCTGCAAAATTTAGCCAAACATAGCGATGGGTTGGTAGTTACAGCAGAGAGCGCAATTCAAATACTTGAGTCAAACATTTACGGAATCGACCGTTCGAAACTTAAGCATATCGACCACGGAATCAGGATGCAGCACCCCTCGCACTATGACCGATTGGCGATAAAAACAGAATACGGTCTGCAAAATCGCTTTCTTATAACTACGCTTGGCCTGCTCTCAACCGATAAGGGTATCCAGTACAGTATCCGCGCCTACGGCAGATTCATAGAAGAATCATGCACAGAGTCTCAAATAGAAAAAATGGTCTATCTGGTAGCAGGGCAGTGTCACCCTGATTTTGTAAAGGCAGATGGCGGAGAAGAATACCGACAATATCAAGCGATAATAAGCAAAGCACTCCAGGATTCTAAACTTCGATGGTGCAAGATAAAAGAGCTTGGCACAACCGATTACCAAAAATACGATATTGTTTTTCTTGATACTTTTCTGGATGAGAGCACTTTACTGAAGCTTTACGGTGCAACAAATGTAATGGTTTTGCCCTATCTTAATATGTATCAGATATCAAGCGGCATATTAGCAGATACGCTCGGCTCGGGTAGAGTAGTGATAGCAACAAAGTTCAGATGTGCTGTGGAACTAATTCATTCAAATAAACCATGTAAAGCCGGATTGGTCATTGGCAGACACGCCAGGGGAATTTTAGTTGACCCTGGTGAGCCGTCAGTGGAGCAAATAGCCGAGGCTCTTGACTATCTTGTCTTTAACAAGCACAGGCGCCTTATGATGGAAAAACAGGCGCACCAGAGGGGATATCAAATGAGATGGAATAATTCTGCTTGGGCGTTACTACAACATATTGAGTTTCTTAAGGAAGGGAAGGAGATAATTACAGGTAGAGGGATAAAATTCATCAGAGAAAAAACGTCGGTTTTTCAAAAAAAGAAGTCACCGAACTTTCCAGTAAATAAGTGATAACCTTTAATGAGGATAAAGAGGACAGGTTATTGAAGGTCACTTATAAAAATAAAATATAAATTTTTATAGTCGACAGATATAATTGTATCAGCGCGTTTACTGGTAATCTAATTATGTTTTAGGCAGTTTCTTTTTATAGAAAGTTTTTAGATAAATTCATAAAGTTATTGTGAGAGGAACTTATGAATGGCTAAGGCGGTAAAAAAACACTTTAAGAAAGCCGGGCTGCCGCCTGGGACACTGGTACACGTTGGAGAAAGGAAAGCAGAAGCGGCGAGAATCACGGTTATCGACTACGATGAGCAAAATTTTGAGGAAAAACAGGTATCCTCTGTCGAAGAATGCTTCCCATTCAAAACAACTCCTACGGTAACATGGATAAACATTGATGGCATTCATGATGTGGACATCATAGAAAAGCTTGGCAGGCAATTTGAACTGCATGCGCTTATTCTTGAAGATATTCTGAATACCGGTCAGCGCCCGAAGTACGAAGACCTTGAAAAATATATATTTATCGTGCTGAAAATGCTAAGCTATGACGACGAGAAACAAGCATTGCAGACCGAACAGGTAAGTTTAATAGTAGGAGCAAATTTTGTGATTTCTTTTCAGGAGAGTATCGGTGATGTTTTTGAAGAAGTTCGGGATAGACTCAGAAATGCCAAGGGCCGTATCCGAAAGATGGCATCCGACTATCTCGCCTATGCTTTGATGGATGCAGTCGTTGACAACTATTTTGTGATACTGGAGCGGTTGGGAGAGAGTATCGAAACTATGGAAGAAGAGCTTGTTGCTGAACCTACAGAGAAAACCCTCCAACAAATTCATTTGCATAAAAGAACGATGATATTTTTGCGCAAATCAGTCTGGCCTTTAAGAGAATTGATAAACGGTTTACAGAAAAGCGAATCTCCGCTTATCCAAGAATCAACCGGTGTGTATTTACGAGACGTTTACGACCATACAATACAGATTATAGATACCATAGAAAGCTTCAGGGATATGGTCTCGGGTATGCTTGATATTTATCTTTCAAGTATCAGCAACAGGATGAATGCCGTGATGAAGGTTTTAACGATTATTGCTACAATATTCATCCCCATGACATTTGTTGCGGGAATCTATGGAATGAATTTCAAGTATATGCCGGAGCTCGAGATGTGGTGGGCATACCCTGTGGTGTGGCTTATTATGGTCATTATTGCAGTTTGTATGCTGATTTACTTTAGAAGAAAGAGATGGCTTTGAAGGAATTCGTGGCAATTTAAGGGGAAGTGATTATGAATTTGTTGTTATTTATTAGTTTAATTATTGTGTCATTCATCGCCGTCCGGATAGGCGCGATAGCGTTTCAGTTAACCGGTCTTGAGTGGTCTTTGGCGAAATTTCAGGCGCTATCCTGTTTTACCGGGACTGGTTTTACTACAAAAGAAGCCGAATTAATTACTAGTGACAAGCGAAGACGCCGTATCGCCTCGGTTCTTATTGTTCTGGGACACGCGGGACTTGTTACTATGATAGCGACTTTTGCCAATACTTTAAGACCACCAATTATCGAGATTCCCCTTTTGTCTGATTTTGTCTCGCCCGGTGTGATGCCGTGGATAAATTTGACAGTTATTGCTGTTGCTATATACGTTATCTATAAGGTTTTTACTAACACTAAGTTCGCTCGAAAGTTTACAAATGCTTTAAGGAAGCGTATTGTAAAAAGAGATATTATTAAGTCTGTATCTTTTGAAGAACTATTAGTAGCAACCGGTGGGTATGGCGTATCGAGAGTTGCTGTCGATGGCGGCAGTTCCATACTTGAAAAGAAATTATCGGAATCACAGTTAAGAAAAAGTGACATTACAGTTTTAGCCATAATACGTGCCGACACGACGATACCTAACCCTTCAGCAAACACTAAAATTATATTGGGTGATGAACTTGTGTGTTTCGGCAAATTGGAAAATATCAGAAATCAGTTGTGCCCGGCGGCAGGATGACTTTCGTCAACTGCAGGAAAATTCAGGTCCTCCACCAAATATTGATAAGCAGCACACCATAGTGCGACTTCTCAAAACAATTATGGCAGTTTATTGAAAGAAAATTATATTCGCACCTTCAGAAGTAGTTTCGAAAGCAAAAGCCACTGGAAAAGCTTGATTCCTCGCCTTGAGACAATGAAAAAGATGCAGAATATAACTTCAATTTGAGTCCAGATTCATTTTGCAGAAGACTCGATGGATGGGGCGTCTGCTTTATCCTTATATAAACGCAGGCTTTTTCGAATTTCCTCTGCTATTTTTTTCTGATTTGAGGATTCAGCCAGAACTAATGCCTTTTCAGCGAAAGTAATAGCCTCATTAATCTTGCCCTGTTCATACAAAACATAAGCCAAGTAGTAGTGAGCTTCGGTTGAGGTTGGGTTGAGGTGCAATGCCTCGGCGTAGTGTGTAATAGCTTCCTCAAGCTTGCCTTGGCGAGCCAGAGCGTGTCCTAAGTTGGTATGTGCCACGGCGAAGTCCGGCCTAATTCGCAGTGCCTCAGTATAGTGCTTGATAGCTTCATCAAGTTTACCTTGTTGGCTAAGTGCTATACCCAAATTGACGTGTCCTTTGGTGTACAAGTTGATAATTTCCCCCAGCTTACCCTTCCTGACAAGTTTAACATCCGGCATATCGGCGGCAGCTATATTGTCAGGCAGTTTCGGCAGGAGTTCTTCATAAACTTTTATGGCCTCGTCAATTTTACCTTGTCGGAGAAGTACGCTTCCCAGAAAATACTTCGTATAGGCACAATCCGGCTCGATTCGCAGCGATTCTTTAAAATGTTTAATAGCTTCATCGAGTCGGCCCCTGAGAACAAGCTCTTCCCCCAAATAATAGCGTGTCCATGTATTATTTGGAACCACTTCCGTTCCATGCCCATACAGTGTCATACCATTGCGCCAGTAACTGACTTGAAACCAGGACATAACTGCCATAATTAAAAGCAATAGTAGCCCAGTTATGGAAAGGACTACTTTTCGATAACGCAGCCGAGCAAGAATATCGGCAGTGCCCCATGCAATAATCATGAATAAACCAATCAGGGGAATATAGGTGTATCGGTCAGCGAGAGCCTGCAACCCGATCTGGACCAGCCCAATAACGGGTACAAGGGTGCCTAAGTACCACAGCCAGCCGACAGCAAGATAGGGACGCCGACGTATCTTCCAGAATATAGCTGCTGTTATAAGTACCAATAATAGAGCTGCTCCGACACTTTGCCATACCGGCAAATCTTTGCCCGGATGCGGATAGAAGATTGCCAAGCGGGTAGGCCACAGCATCTTGCCGATATATGTTATATAAGCTGCTAGCGCATTTGTAATACGCGCAGACAGGGGATAGTCTTTTGTAGATTTTACGATATCCACAGCATGCTGGACAAGATATATTACTATGCCGGCAACCGCAGACAGCAGCAAAAGAGGCAGTTTTTCTACAATACATTCCCGAGCGGAATTGCGGAAACATTGTTTTTCAAATTTGAGCCGCCCAAGGGGCCAGTAGTCTAAAAGAAGCAGCACAAACGGCAGTGTAACCAGCATCTGCTTGGCCATAAGGCCAAGAGTGAAGACCAATATTATTACAATATATCTTTTAATCTCTCGACGTTCAACGTAACGAACATAAGCCCACATCGTGAGCATCCAGAAAAAAGTGCTAAGCACATCCTTGCGTTCCGATGCCCAGGCGACGGACTCCACATGAAGCGGGTGCAGGGCAAAAGCAGCAGCAACAAATACGCTGGGCCACAGATTTCGTGTCATACGATTCAGTACCAGCAACAGCAGCACGGTGTTGGCTATATGAAACAGCACGTTCGTAAAATGATGACCGCCGGCGTCCAAACCGTAAAGCTCACAGTCCAGCATATGTGACATCCATGTCAGCGGATGCCAGTTAAAGGCGTGTGTTGTGGTGAATGCCCAGGCAAGGCTCTCTCGTGTCAGGCCGGCTGTTACCTGACTGTTATTGTAAATGTACATGTTATCGTCAAAGGATATGAACTCGTGAGAGCGTACTTGCCAAAAAACTGAAAGGGTAACCAGTATCAAAACCACACTAATGAAGAGGATATAAAATTTTTTCGGCCTTTTATCCATTTATATCCTTACCTTTAGGAACGGCTTGAATATTAAGGCAAAGACCAGCGAGGCAACAAAGAAATACCCCAGCCACCAGTCGGTGCCACTTGTTCGGGACGGCCGCTGCGGATACTCAATGCTGATGGACTGGACCACGGAATCGGGACCAAAAGGTTTCTCCCCGGGATAAAGCAGAATATCGGCCCAGTGCCAACGAGGTCGTTCGGGGCTTATCCGCATAAAACCATCGCCGATTGCAAGTTCCTTATCAATCTGCCGCTGGCCTACTTGAACAATTATACGGTGGTATCCGCCTTCAAGTGCTCTTATTTTCCAGCATATTTCCTTTTTACTGAAAATTCTAACCGGCCCTGATGTTACGTCAACTGCTGTGGTGGGTTCAATGTCAACTTTAGGCCAAGGCCCTTCGATGTCACTGTTAAACCGCAAGGTCACAACTGTCTCTTCACCAGGCAGCAACGGCCGCGACTGGTACCATGTGCCCATCTGTGCCAACAGTAAAGATACCGGAATAATCATCACCAGCATTGGTTTGACAGCATGAAACAAAAGCTGAAAAGCTCCCTTAAAAACTCGGCCCTGTGATTGTAATGTCACTGTAATACTGTCTTTGAACAGTTTCAAGGCAAGCATATCAGCCTTGATATTGTCCCTGACCCGCCCGATGGCTTTTTGGTTAGAAGTGTATTTGAAAATAATTAGTAGAACCACTCCTGTTACCGCTGAAATTAATGTGTTCGATAACCACCCCGGCAGTGAGCAAACCGGAATTGACAAAAATTTACCTGCAGCATTTAGCGGTACGTTAATCCAATTTATGATTTGGGTTAAGAAATGCATCATTCGATATACCCCAGCCCGCGAAGCTGGTCCGCTACTTTTTCGTCTGTTTGGTCACTTTCGAATTTGGCAAGCTCCTTTTCGATGATATGGGTAATAAACTCCTCCACGCTGCTGTATCCCGCAGTTTCAGTTGCTTTTTTCACACGCTCAAATAGATTCGAATCAATCTTAATCTTTGCCATTTGTTTAACTCCCTTATTATCTATCGTGCTATAAAAGTTTCGTTTATGTCGTGAAGATGTTTCTACCCGCCATTGAGGACGGGATTTTTAATCCAAATTCTGTTAGAATCGACGGAGCTACATCTATTAGAAACGGAGCACCAGCACCAATGGGTTTATTACTGAAGATAACTCCCGGCACTTCTGAAGCATCGGCACAATGGTCTGCACTCCAGGCAGAGTCGTTGTCCAGCAGCACCTCTGTTGTCATATCTCCGAGACAGGTGGCCCAGGACGCCCGGTAGCCACGATGGTAGCCTACAATCATATCCGGAGCAAGTTCAGTTGCAGGACCGCTATATGCCTTATCTGTGCGGTGGACTTTGCGAATAACACTTCTGCCGTTGACATCTTTAACTGCTTCGAGTTTGCTTATCAATTCCTCAATAAGCTTTTCGCGTTCTTGGCCGGCCTCTACGATACCATCTCGCTCGCGTCCTTTGAGGTTGAGGTATAAACCGTTTATACCCAATGCATATGCTTTGGTTTTCGACCAATCGACGTCACGTAAGATTGAAGTACTATCAGTTGGTTGAATATAACCATTTTCACGCAGCCAGCTGTTAAGGTTAAATTGCCTTTTGAAATTTGCAAAGCCGTGGTCACTCATCACAATAATGGTGGCCTTGTCACTATATCGCTTCAGAATATCTCCCACGACCGAATCCAATTTACGATAAATACCCTTAAGGTGGTCGAAGTACTTTATAGCGTCGTCGGCGGAGCGTGTCGGATGTTCTTCATCTGTGTCCCACCAGAACATATGGGCCTGCAAATCAGTGCTGGAAAAATAGAAGAAAAGAAGACCATCATCATAGTTTTCGAGAGCGTAGTTAAGCAGGTTAAGCCGTTCCTTGAGTACATAATCGGCCTGGGTGCGATATTCTTCATCAGTGAATACTTTGTTTGATAATGCCTTATGGTCTTCCTGAAATCCGGTAGTGTAGAATAATTCCAATCTATTTGAAATTTCTTTAATAAACTCCGGTGGCTCAGTAAGCTTTAAAGCTGAGTCAGACGGGTCAGCATTGATGGGACTTACATACAACCTGAAGTTAGGGCTTACCTCCTGCAGATAGAAACGGCATATTCCGCGGATGTGTTTATTGGGCATAAATGCGGGTGTTGACATTTCGAAATCCAGCTTTACCCAGCGGCTCCACTGTCCTTCTTTGAGAACGATTCGATGTTTCTGGATTTCGATAACAGCTGCTTTGGCCCCGATATCACGATACACAGAGAAGTTGATAACAGCTGGTTCAGGTATTTTGAGCAAATTGTTTCGTGGTCCAATTAATTTTGCCTGTGCTGTTTCATTCTCGAAGAAAAGCATGGAGCGTTTGCCGCCGCCTTCATCCTTAGTTAGGAGCGGTCCATCCTCAGCAAAGTGTTGATAGGTTCCATAAGTGCCCAGCAAGTCAGGTGTTCCCATACCTGCTAAACACTGATGGTAGCCATGCTTGGATTCACTCGGTGGGTAGTTTGAAGGCAAATTGTAAAAGGTCGAGCAGATATCTGCTTCATTGAGATAATCCCAGAAGGGTGTTCCTTGGCGCCGCAGCAGGGTAGCAGTGCGTTTGTGATTGAAGGGCCAGAAATCCAATTGCAGCTTGTGGTTTCCTATTTCCCAATAGCCTTCGCCTTCAACGGTTTCGGCCATAGCGAAAAATGGAACACACTGTTTTTCGGGATGTCGGTGAATAAAGTCAAAGATTCCATGTGAACCCGGCCCGGCACCATTTATAAAGTTGGCCCAAGCCACGGGACTTTGCGGTGGGATGCTTGTGCCCAGCACGTGAAATCCCCCCAGTTTGCGAAGCTTATCGAAATTCGGCAGCTTCCCAGCATTCATTATCTGTTCGGACAGACGCGGGTCCATACCGTCAATGCCGATTACAATCACCTTCTTTCCTGTACCTAGGCGTTTTTTCTTTGCCGCATAGACCCGCTTGATGCCGAAGCCTGTGCTAACCGCTGCTGCCGTGACGGCTGACCGCTTTAGAAACTCTCTTCGATTAAGCTTGCCTTTATCTGTGTTGGGCATTATTTGGCGCTCCTTTGTATCATTTGGCCTGTTTCTTGCGGTTCTTATTGCCATCAACATCAGTCACTGCCAGTGGTTTTCCATCCATATACCTCGGTACTGCGACGCCGAACATATCCAGGACTGTCGGCCCTATATCCATAAGTCTGGGATGCTCTGTGGTAATCGCCCGGTTGCAGAAAAGAACACCCGGAACAAGACTGTGGTCAATGCAGTGGTCGCCGCTCCAGGCTTTGGTATTATCGTGGAAGATTTTATCAGTTACCTGACCAATCGCAGTCTCCCATGATGCGCGATAACCCCGGTTGTAACCTACAATCAAATCGGGTGCTTCATTCTTGTATGGCCCTTGGTAAACTTCCATTGCATTGTAAACCTGTTTGATTGCCCTCTGGCCATGTTCAGCATCGTTTAACTCTATCAGCTTCTTAGCTATTTCATTGCGCAGTTGGGCAGCCTCGGCACCCGGTTCTACTATCCCCTGCGCTTCCCTGCCCTTTAGGTTAAGAAAAATACCAGCCAAACCGATAGCGAAAGCTCGGCTTTTCGACCAGTCAACACACTCAAGATGCTTTTTGTTGCGCTGGCTGTCCTTAACCTTTAGATAGCCGTTTTCTTCGAGCCAGCGGTTTAAGTCAACACCGTGGCGAAATGTGTTAAATCCGTGGTCTGAGATAATCATCAAAATAGTATCTTTCCCCTTGCACTTAGCCAGCGTTTTGCCGACTAAAATGTCCATACGTTGATATAGTTCTTCAATAATGTTACGCTGTGGTCTTTGCTCCTGTTCCCGGTTGGCAGGATGCTCCTCATCTATGTCTCTCCAGAAAGTGTGTTGGATGCGGTCGGTACCATCAAAAACGCAAACACACAGGCCGTGTTTGATTTTGTCAAGGGCATCAAAAAACATCTTCTCACGCTCTTGGTCTGTCTCAATGCATTGATGTAAAAAACTATTGTCGATTAGAACTTTTTCGTTAAGAGCCCAGCTGTCTTCAGCCAGACCTAACGTTGCAAAAGACCCTTGCCGCTTGGCAAGATAAGTGGAGTAAATCGCAGGGTGCGAAATGGGCATAGCGGGTTTTTCGGGGTCGATGTTAATGGGTGTAACGTACAACTCAAATTCGGGAGCAGCACTTAGCAAAAGAAACTTACATATACCATAAACCTTTATACCAGGAGCAGCTCTGAAGCTGACTTTTATCCAATTGGTATATACGTCTTTTTCGAGTGTGTAACTATCCCTGCCAATCTTGATATCTGCTGAGTTCTCATCTTTGATAGTGACTTCAAAGGGACATTTTAAAATGCTGTTATCTTTACGCAGGGGGTTCGTTGAACCGATAAGCTCCGCCTTTACACTGTTGCCGTTCTTCGTAACGTAAAAATTTTCTCCGCCGGTGTGCTCCACTTTGTCTTCTTTTTTTGTGGTGTAAAAGGAAAACATCCCTTGTGTGCCGCGCAGGTCAGGAACGCACATGCCTGAGAGTTGCACGCCGTGGAACTTCTCTGGCGGAAATGTAATCGGCACGCGGATGACACTGCTAAATATTCCATGCTCGCCGAGCGTCTTCCAAAATGGCTTTCCTTTGCGGAGAAGACGAATATCAGCTTTGCCGAGAGGAAATTGGTACTTGCCCAGAGTTATTTTTCGTCGCGGTCCTCTGATATCCACTGAGCTTAGGCGCGGCTGATAATTGCGCTTATCACGTGTGAGAAAATCAAAGATATTGTGTTTAGCAGGATTAGAACCGGTTTGAAACGATGACCAAGCAACCGGTGAAATGGTAGGGATGGTTGTTGCGAGCGGCTTGAAACAAGCCTGGTCGCGAAGCTTCACCAGATTGGGAAGTTTGCCTTCTGAGAGCATTTTCTCTGTCATTGCATAATCCATACCATCCAGCCCAAGTATCACAAATTTCTTAACCCTACTACGAGCAAAAGCATGTCGACCGCGAATTGCTCGAATAAGATAGCGCATCGGCCAGGTAAATAACGCCAACAGCGCCGACAGAAGGGCGGTAAACATCACCAAAAATGAGCCCACCACCGCAAAGCCGGCTCCCGGCCCAATATACGCCTGTGCTTGAGTGGGTATTGTCAGAACAATTACAATTGCCAGAAACAGAAACTTAAGATTTTTACACCGCTGACTCACTAACATTTACTTTTTTCCCATAACGAAAAACCGAATTGGAGTATTTCTCCCTGTTGTTCGATATTTAACTTTAATCGACAAAGACTTCTTGCGTAATTACATTTTGATTATTTTAGCAAATATAAACGTCGAGGGCAAGAAGGTTTGAATTGCCGAATCAATCGGCTCGTCTTTTGAAATGTAGTTGGAAGGGTTTTTAACCGAATGGTAAGAATATTTGTAGACATTCGTAAGATTCGAACATTACCCAAATAATTTCTTTTTGTATGAGAATGGGCGATGCAGGATTCGAACCTGCGACCGGCTGATTAAGAGTCAGCTGCTCTGCCAGCTGAGCTAATCGCCCAAAACAAGTTTCTGCTTTTCACTAAGAACTATCAACCGTTAACTATTACTGGGCCCGGTAGGATTTGAACCTACGACCAATGGATTATGAGTCCACTGCTCTGCCGCTGAGCTACGGGCCCTACGCTAACTATAGAAACTTCAAAAATAATTGTTTGGCGCTAAAACTGTCAACCATTTTACATGTCAAAGCTCAAAAAACAAGTCAAAAGTCTTGTTTTGGTGCAAGCGGTGAAAAGGCTGTTTAGGTCAAGGTTTTAGTGCTTGACAAAAGTAAACTTGGGAATGATAGTATTGTGGTTGAGAATCGTTTTTTTGAAATGTGAGTACAAGGAGGTAAGAAGTGAAGGGGAGTGTACTTCTTTTCAGTGCGATTGTACTAACTTTAATCGGAACGAGTTGTTTCGCTGGTATCTCCCAGAAGCCATCCGACAGTAATACCCCGCGGCAATTGCAGGATTACTTGCGATACTCAGCCCTTAATAATGCCAGCCTTAAGGCTACCTTTGAGCGATGGAAAGCCGCCATAGAGAAAATCCCCCAGGCTCAGGCTTTGCCGGACCCTAAGTTTACCTACAGCTATTTTATCAGAGAGGTTGAAACCAGAGTCGGGCCCCAGAGACACAAGTTCGGCATAATGCAGGTATTTCCGTGGTTCGGTAAGATTGAAGCAAGAACAGATGCAGCATCTGCTGAGGCAAAGGCAGCAAGAAAGAGGTATGAGGCAGAAAAGCTTAAGCTGTTTTGGCAGGTCAAAGAGGCGTTTTATGAATACCTGTATCTTGCCTCCGCCGTGAAAATAGCAAAGCATAACCTTGAGTTGTTGAAGCATTTTGAGGAGGTTACGCGAACAAGATATATGGCAGCTGCTGGAACTCACCCTGATGTAATACGTGCGCAGGTGGAGCTTGCCAAGCTTGAGGACGTGCTCAAGAGCTTGGAGGAACTCAGAAAGCCTATCGTGGCCAAGCTTAATTCCATCCTTAACCGTCAAAGTTCTGAGCTGTTGCCGTGGCCGGTAAAGGAGGAGCTAAGACGGGTAGTCGTAGGGCGACAAGAGATAATTACGCTACTGAAGCAGATAAATCCTGAGCTTGCAGCGATTGACTTTGAAGTAACAGCAGCCAAGAGCAAACTTGAACTGGCAAAGAAGCAGTTCTACCCCGATGTTGGAGTCGGACTCGACTGGATTGAAACAGGAGGCGCCGTCAGCCAGGGTGTGTCAGATAGCGGTCGGGACCCGGTCATCTTGATGTTTTCAATGAATCTGCCGATCTGGAGTGAAAGCTATAAAGCTGCAGAGCAGCAGGCAAAGTCGGTTCTTAGAAAGACCGAGCAGCAGCGGACCGAAGCCGAAAATACAATTGTCGCGCGTGCTGAGCAGGTTCTTTATGAACTTGAAGATAGCAGCAGGAAAATAAAACTGTATAGCGATGTGCTTGTACTAAAGGCTGAGGAACTGCTCGAGGCATCTGAAACCGCATACCGGGCCGGTACTATAGATTTTCTAAGTTTAATAGATGCTCAGCGAACCGTTCTTAATTTTCAGTTGCAATATGAGAGGGCAATAACGGACAATCAGCAAAAACTCGCTGAGCTTGAGATGCTTGTCGGTAGGGAGCTGACAACAGATGCAAGAGAGTCTGCGGAAGAGTAAATAAACTTTTTTGTGAAATTTCTCTTAATGGGATGCTAAAAATGAAATCTCATATGTTGCTGATTCTGGTGATAATCATCTTTTCAGGCTTTGCTTTGAACAATTGGTTTCTGAAAAACGTTTTAGCTGGAGAACAGGCCAGCCAGGAGGACGAGAATGGTAGATCTTTCTCGGTGTTTTTTATGGTCGAGCCATTGGGAATAGCCACCTTGACCTTTGTTAGTGCGACTTTATTGACGGGTCTGTTTCGCAGAAAACTCGGCCGGAGGTTCCTTAAGCTCCACCTGACTCTTGCAATAATTTCTGTCATCTTGGGCTTTACACACGGCATATTGGTTTTAGTTTTGTTTGGCTAAATCGAGTTTTGTTCGCTGTTTGGAGGAATCGTTTGTGGGGGCAAATTAAAAGCGCCAATAAGAAGGAAGAAACCATTGATGATGCTAATAACACAACATTTATATCGAACAGAAATCCTACGGAAATAGTATAGTAACTAAGGCACAGGTGGCTGATATGGGTATAAAAAGTGTCAAATCGATTCTTAGCGGTCGAAAGTTAAAGAGCACAATCTTGGTGGTCGTAGCTCTTTTTGCAGGTTATTTCTTTAGGTCGCTTTTGCAAGAACCTCCAGCTACTGCAGAGCACGAACATCTCGTACAGCAGGCTGTTTCACAGGAGTGGACCTGTTCAATGCACCCACAGATTCGCCAGCCCAAGCTGGGCAAGTGCCCAATTTGTTTTATGGATTTGATTCCTGTATCTACCAGCGGCCTTATTGAAGAAAGACAAATTTCTTTTTCCGAAGAAGCCATAAAGTTGATGGAGATTGAAACTACGCTGGTGGTGAGAAAATTTGTTACCGCCGAGATACGAATGGTTGGCAAAATAGATTACGATGAAACGCGCGTCAAAAACATAACAGCCTGGGTGCCCGGCAGAATCGACCGCCTCTATGTCGATTTCACCGGAATTACCGTCAACAAGGGCGACCATATGGTTTACCTCTACAGCCCGCAATTAATCAGTGCACAGGCGGAACTGCTGCAGGCAGTTAAGGCCGCAGGGAATATAAAGCCAGGGGGGTCGGAACTTATCAACAGGTCGATACTGGCAACTCTTGAAGCAGCTAGGGGAAAAATGCGGCTGCTCGGTCTGACACAACAGCAGATTGGTGACATCGAAAAAACCGGTGTGCCGGTCGAGCACATAACAATCTACGCACCTATTGGTGGCGTCGTCATTCATAAAAACGCTAGCGAAGGTATGTATGTTGATACAGGTACACATATCTACACCATCGCGGACCTCTCGCGCCTGTGGGTTAAATTGGATGCTTACGAATCCGACCTGCCCTGGGTTCGATATGGCCAGGAAGTTGAATTTACAACTCAGGCTTATCCCGGAGAGACTTTCAAGGGCACAATTACGTTTATCGACCCCATTGTTGGTGTCAAAACAAGGACCGTTAAGCTGCGAGTTAATGTTGGTAATCCCGAGGGCAAGCTAAAACCCGAAATGTTTGTCAGAGCTGTCGCTTACTCAAATATCGCTGGCAGTGGTATGGTTATGGACCCTGAAATGGCCGGCAAATGGATTTGTCCTATGCACCCGGATGTTGTAAAAGCAAAAGCCGGCAGTTGTGATATCTGCGGTATGGATTTGGTAACCACTGAATCCCTTGGCTATGTCAAGCTTGATACACCCAGCGAAGCACCTTTGGTTATCCCTGCATCAGCCCCTTTGATTACAGGAAAACGCGCTGTCGTTTATGTTCAAGTGCCGGCAGAGAAGCCAACTTATGAGGGTCGCGAGATAATGCTTGGCCCAAGGACAGAGGACTATTATATCGTAGAATCCGGATTAGCTGAGGGAGAAATTGTCGTAACACACGGCAACTTCAAGATTGACTCGGCACTTCAGATCCAGGCAAAGCCCAGTATGATGAACCCAAAAGGAGAAGAAATTTCCATAGGTCACAGTGGCCATGTTCATTAAATCGAAACTGAAACTATATTTTGAAAGGTAAATAAAATGAATGGCCAAATGAAAAAATTGAGCACGATAATCATTCTGGCAGGTCTCTTGTTAGTCGTGATGTTTGTGTTCAATGGCTGCAAGAAGAAGTCAGAACCAGCTGCACCAGTGGAAAGCAATGAGATTACTTCTGCTGTGTTCGAGCAGACAATTTGCCCGATTATGGGAGAAGCCATCAACAAGGATATCTACACGGAATACAAAGGCAAAAAAGTTTATTTTTGCTGTTCGGGCTGCGCGGAGAAGTTCAAGGCCGACCCCGAGAAGTATATTGCTAAGTTGCCCCAGTTTAAGGACTAAAGGTCCGACAATTATACGAGTGAAGGAATGGATGCATCAAGCAACCGGGAAAGGTCTTGGATAGACAGAATAATACGGTTTTGCCTTGATAACAAGTTGGTAGTTGGGCTGTTTGTGGTGCTTGTTGTCGGGTGGGGCGTTGGAGTTGCCCCCTTTGATTGGGAGCTCTGGGGGCTGCCGCGTGCACCCGTCCCTGTCGATGCCATTCCCGATATCGGTGAAAACCAGCAGATAGTTTTTACCGCGTGGATGGGGCGTTCTCCTCAAGACGTAGAGGACCAGATTACATATCCGCTGACCGTATCACTACTTGGTATCCCCAGCGTAAGGACGGTGCGCAGCTACTCGTTTTTTGGCTTCTCAAGCATTTACATAATATTTGAAGAAGATGCAGAGTTTTACTGGTCACGCAGCAGGGTTCTTGAGAAGCTAAATTCCTTGCCTGCAGGAACGCTTCCTGAGGGGGTCCAGCCCGCATTGGGGCCTGATGCCACCGCCTTGGGACAAGTTTTCTGGTACACCCTTGAAGGACGCGACGGCAGCGGCAACCCCACCGGCGGGTGGGATTTGGATGAGCTGCGTACTATCCAGGATTGGTATGTCCGATACAGTTTACTCGGTGCCCGGGGGGTCAGTGAAGTAGCTTCGGTAGGGGGCTATACCAGAGAATATCAGATAGATGTCGACCCCGATGCGATGCGCGCCTACAAAGTTGGGCTCGGTGACATATTCAAGGCTGTGAAAGCTTCTAATATCGATGTTGGCGCGCGAACGATAGAAATAAACAAGGTTGAATATGTAATCCGCGGGCTTGGATTTATCGAGAATTTGTCAGACATAGAACGAACAGTTATAAAGGTAAATGAGAATGTCCCAATTTACATTAAAGATGTAGCGAAAGTTTCATATGGGCCTGCGCTGCGGCGGGGGGCACTGGACAAGGGCGGAGCTGAGGCTGTTGGTGGTGTGGTTGTTGTACGCTACGGCTATAACCCACTTGAAGCCATTAAGAATGTAAAAGCCAAAATTAAAGAGATTTCGCCAGGGCTTCCCAAGAAGACTTTACCTGACGGGACGGTTTCACAGGTAATGATTGTGCCGTTTTATGACCGCACCGGACTTATTTACGAAACCTTAGGTACATTAAATACAGCCCTTACAGACGAAGTACTGGTTACTATTATCGTAGTCATCGTTTTGGTCATGCATCTGAGAAGCTCAATCCTCATAAGCTCCTTGCTGCCTTTAGCGATACTGATGTGTTTTATCGCAATGAAGGTCTTTCGTGTCGATGCCAACATTGTGGCTCTTTCCGGCATCGCGATAGCCATCGGCACTATGGTTGATATGGCGATAGTGATTTCTGAGAACATTTTAAAACACCTCGATGAGGCAGGGCCCGACGATAACAAGCTCGAGGTTGTTTTCCGCGCTGCCAGCGAAGTTGGAAGTGCCGTTTTAACTGCAGTTCTGACTACCGTCGTTGGCTTTTTGCCGGTCTTTACAATGACAGGGCCTGAAGGAAAGCTCTTTAAGCCTCTTGCCTTTACAAAAACCTTTGCCTTGATTGCTTCGCTAATAGTTGCACTAACTATCATCCCGCCCGCTGCTCACGTGCTTTTCACAAGAAAAGCCATTGTCAAAAAGATAAAGCGATACATTCTGGGCGGGTTATTAATTGTCGCTGCTGTCATAGCAGCTCTTTCGCTTGCTTGGTGGATAGGAGTTGTTATCGCCGCAATCGGACTTTATCATCTTCTTCGCACTCGCATTCCGGAGAAAGTAAACAGCTCTATGCCTTTAATTACTAACGTAGCCGCAATTGTCCTCGTTGGCGTAATACTTACCGGTCATTGGTTGCCGCTTGGGCCGGCTAAGGGCCTCGTTCGTAACCTTATATTTGTGGGCTTTCTTATTGGCGGTTTGCTGCTATTTTTCAGGATTTTTCAAAAATTTTACGCGCGGATTTTAATATGGTGTTTGGCCAACAAAGGGAAGTTTTTATTAATACCAGCCTGCCTTGTCGTTGCGGGCATAATGATATGGCGGGGGCTTGGCAAAGAGTTTATGCCGCCTTTGGATGAAGGCTCATTTCTCTATATGCCAACCACTATGCCTCACGCCTCTATTGGAGAGTGCCTGGATATATTACAAAAGCAGGATGCTGCATTTCAGTCAATTCCCGAGATAGAGTCTGTAATTGGTAAGATTGGCCGAGTTGAATCCCCTCTTGACCCTGCACCGATATCAATGGTCGAAACCGTTATTAATTACAAGTCCGAGTATATCACTGATAAGGATGGCCGGCGCCTTCGTTTCCGTTATGATAAGAAAAAAAGAGAATTTGTTCGTGATGAGAATGGCCAGCTCATATGTGACGACTATGGTCGACCGTTTAGACAATGGCGTGACCATATTAAAAGTCCCGATGACATCTGGAACGAAATAGTCCAGACCGGTGAAATCCCTGGCACCACCAGCGCACCGAAGCTCCAGCCTATCGCAGCACGGATAGTTATGCTCCAAAGTGGAATGCGCGCACCAATGGGGGTAAAGGTCAAAGGCCCGGACCTCGATGCAATCGAGCGTGTCGGTTTGGAGATTGAACGCTTTTTGAAAGAAGTCCCCTCTGTTGAGCCCGCCACAGTAATAGCCGACCGCATCGTCGGCAAGCCTTACATTGAGATTGATATAGATCGTGATGCTATAGCTCGATATGGTATTAACGTTCGCCAGGTTCAGGATGTTATTGAAGTTGCTATAGGCGGTAGACGCATTACCACTACTGTTGAAGGACGCGAGCGATACCCCGTCAGAGTCAGGTATATGCGGGAACTGCGAGACCAGATTGAAACCCTCGGCAGAATCTTGGTTCCAGCTGCCGATGGGGCGCAGATACCGCTTATACAGATAGCTGAGATTCGCTATATCCGCGGGCCGCAGGCCATAAAGAGTGAGGACACATTTCTTGTTGGATACGTCGTATTTGACAAAAAAACCGGGTATGCCGAGGTCGATGTTGTTGAACAATGCCAGCAGTATTTGGACGAAAAAATTGCCGCAGGACAGTTTCTTGTACCTGAGGGTGTCAGTTACACCTTCGCTGGGACGTATGAAAATCAGGTTCGCGCACAAAAGACACTTCTGATAGTCATACCTTTGGCGCTTTTCATCATATTCATAATTCTGTATTTCCAGTTTCGCTCGGTAACAACGAGTGGATTGGTCTTTTCAGGAATCATCGTCGCTTGGGCAGGGGGGTTCTTGATGATATGGTTTTATGCACAGCCGTGGTTTCTTGACTTCAGTGTGTTCGGCGTCAATATGCGCCAGCTTTTCCAAGTGCATCCGATTAATCTGAGCGTTGCTGTATGGGTGGGTTTTCTTGCACTGTTTGGAATTGCATCGGACGACGGCGTTGTAATGTGTACGTATCTGGAACAGTCATTCCGCAGCAAAAAACCCAAGGGCATCGACCGTGTTCGTCAGGCTGTAGTTGAAGCCGGGAGACGCAGAATCCGACCCTGTCTTATGACAACTGCTACAACAGTCCTTGCACTTATCCCAGTACTTACATCAACAGGGCGGGGCTCTGACATTATGGTACCGATGGCTATACCTTCTTTTGGAGGAATGACCATTGAGGTACTTACTATGCTTGTTGTGCCGGTCTTGTACTGCTGGATAAAAGAAGCTACAATCCACGAGAACGTATGAAGTGGCTAATTGAAAGTTTCCCATATGGAAATTGACTTTCACTATGGTAAGGCCTTTGTAACTCTGCAGATACCCGACAAAAATATTGCTGAGGTAATACGACCGTGGCGAGGTGGGCAGCAGGCCGACAATATAACACTTCTAAACCAGTCCTTGGAATGTAAGCAAAGGGATGATTTCCACAAGAATATTGCGGGTAAGCGTCTTTGTGTCCTGCTTGATGACGGCACGCGCGATATGCCACTTGCTGATGTATTTGGACAACTCTTACCCGTATTAGATAATGCTTCACTGGTTCGGTTCATTATTTGCACCGGAACACACGATGCTGAAACCGCGGAAAATATTACAATTAAGCAGCAGATAGATAAATTTGCTGCTAAAGCCGGCATTTCTGATTACCAAATCCATGTTCACAACTACCACCAGGATAGTCTCATTAATGCCGGTCGAACATCCTATGGTACAGAAGTGTTGTTTAACGCTAAAGCCGATGATGCCCAGATCTTCTTGGTGCTCTCCGATGTGAAGTGTCACTACTTTGCCGGCTATTGTAATCCGGTCAAAAACTTTGTGCCCGGCATATGCGCATATAGCACGACTGAGCAGAACCACAGTTTAGCGCTTGATGAAAAATCCACGTTTGGACTTCATCCCTTCCACAGTGACAAAGCAAGATGTGCCAACCCGATTGCTGCCGACCAGCTTGAGGCGATGCGACTGATTGTAAAGGACCGGCCGGTCTATACACTTGTTACTATCAGCAATTCGGGCAGGATTTGGTGGACGCGATTCGGGCTTGCAGAGAAGGTTAGTAAAGCAGCTTTTGACGTAGTTGATAGGATGAACTCACACGCGGTAGATTCCGTTGACCACATGGTCGTCTCGCCGGGAGGATTTCCCAATGACATCGACCTATACATTGCCCAAAGAGCCCTGGAACTTACAAAAAGCGCTGTCAAAGATGGCGGTGAGGTACTATTTCTGTCGGCGTGTCCGAATGGTATCGGTGCTGAGCTGACGATGGAGAACTTTTACAACCGGCTGACCGCTCCCATCGATCAGGTTCTTCAATCAATTAAAAGTCAGTACAAGCTATTCAGTCACAAGCCCTATAAATTTGCTCAAATGATAAAACGATTACGGCGAATTTGGATATATTCGCAGATACCCGATAATCTCATCCAGGCGGCACATCTGCATCCTGTACAAAAGCCGCAAGAAGTTGTGGACGGGTGGATTGCCGAAAAGCCCACTGCTAAGATTATTGCTGTCGACGGCGCAAATCAAATCGCTCTTTATCCGAGAGCATAAATCATCTGTTATAGCTGCCGGGTCGAACATAAACCGTAAAAACCAGCTGTTTGGTCCACTGAACAAAAGATTAGGTTGACATATCCTTGTTTGTTCGCTTTAATCGCAGGTGGTTTTTGGTGCTATTAATAAAATAAGACTATCCCCTAAACGCTGATAAACAGATAGGAGCAGTTTCCTATGAAACCAATGAAATCCGATAAGCAGCAGGACAAAACTCCCGTGGTACTGGTTGTTGATGACAATATACCTAATCTTGAACTCCTGCAGGCATATCTTGAGGATATGGACTGTGAGACTATCCCTGCGCACGATGGGCTGGAGGCCTTGGAAATTATTTCCAAACAGCCTCCTGATTTAATTTTGCTTGACGTTATGATGCCCAAAATGAGCGGCTTTGAGGTCTGCAAGAGAGTAAAAAAGGCCCCCAAAACCAGCGATATCCCTATAATAATGGTAACGGCACTTAATGAATTCGGTGACATTGAACGCGGTATCGACTCAGGCACAGATGATTTTATAAGTAAGCCCGTAAATAAACTGGAGCTTATCACGCGCGTTAGGACTATGCTGAAATTAAAGCACCTGCGTGACAAACTTGAGCGCACATTAGCATATTTAAGCGAGATAGAAAAACAGGCCCAAACTGCAAAGTCAGATTCAAAGTAGCAAAGCAGGGGGCATCTGACCTTTTTCTCAAATTTCCTGTTTGTAGCAAAAAACCGCCAGCGAGGTGGCTGGCGCTTAGTCTGTTTACGGTGTTTATAGACCTATTTTGTCGCCAAAAAGTCGCCTTTTATAATAGCAGGGCAGGTGGAGGCTAAAGTCCGCAAATCTTCCTTTAGGACCGCAATAATCCCTACATTACACACAATCGCCATATACGCCAGCTAAAATAGACTTTCAACTAACTAATTGCCAAATCACAGGTTAATACACCCAGCCCTATTGTCGATATTCCAATTAGAGATTAGTGGAGAGGGTGAATCTGACCCCGAACCCTGCATGCGAGATACAAGATACGAGTAGCGAATTTATGGGCAGATTGCTGGAAATTCTCGGTAGGGCGATAGCGGTCGATACAGCCGACTTGATATGGCATTGGCTGGATTCGGCCAAACCCATCGATATCGATTTGCAGCAGTATCAACAGCTCAATAAAGTCATCAAGCTAATGAGCAGCCGAAAGACCAATGCAGCCCAGGAGCAGATAAGACTGTATCTTTTTGAAAATCCTTCCTGCACGTTCGGGCGGATGGCAGCAGCTGCGATAGCCCTTCATAATAACCAGTTGCAAAACGCCATCGAAGAATTGAACTCGGTCTATATGCGCCAGCCAAACAATACGATAGCTCTTTATGCTCTGGGCCACTGTTATGAACGACTCGGCAAAGAAGCTCAGGCTGTCGAATTTTATCAGGATTGCCTCAAATTTAAAAACTATTTACAGCTGCCAAGACAGCGATTGGCCGCCGTCTATTTCAAAAATGGACAGCTCGCAAAGGCCATAGCTGAATACGAAATGTTGAGGTACGAATACCCCGATGACATATCAACTCTTGTTACGCTCGGTCATCTCTATATCGCCAACACCGCATATCTTAGAGCCATTGAAACCTTTAACACCGCCATCTTGATACATCCGGACAATTTTCAGGTTGAGGCAGACTGTGTAAACCAGCTCCTCGAAGCCGGCCAGCCTCACGAAGCACTCGAACAGATTGAAGATATGCTGGAAATCCAGCCTGACAGGGCGGACCTGTTGTTAAAGCGTGCTGATATTCTTGCTATGCTCGGTGCCACCGATGAAGCTGTTTCCCAGTATGAAGAGGCAGTTCGTATCCGGCCGGCTTTTCTCGAGGCCACCATAAAGCTTGGGACACAATATTTGCAGATAAACGCTGAACAGCTTGCTGCACAACAGTTCAACAGGGCCGTCGAAATAAACGACCAGATAGTTGATGCGTATATCGGCTTGGCAATCGCGCAAAAATTAGCTGGTGATGCCTTAGGGTCATTAACGACCTTATCCCTTGCAGCGGCAATTCAGCCAAATAGCTCTGTATTGTTTGCTGAAACAGCCAGCTTGCAATTCAAAATAAACCTTGGTTCAACTTTGTTCTCTCACAAAGAGGATGACTCAACTAAGCTTATCGAGGCCGTCATCGCCGCACATCAGCGCCAAATTAATGAAAGGCCGCAAAACCCCGATTTGTGGTACAGGCTTGGTGTCTTAATGATGAACATCGGAAGAATGAACGAGGCGATGAGGGCATTTCAAAGTGCCTTGGAGATAAATCCCACATATACAAGAGCCAGGAGCAAACTTGCTGTCTGCCTGTTTGAGACCGAACAAAAGGCCGCTGCACTTGAGCAGCTAACCGTCCCTGAGGGTCTTGATAAGGATACGCTCGAACTGCATTATAAGGTGGCTTTACTTTATTGTGACAGGATAAGGTTTGCATCCTCGCTTATTGATCTTGACCGGTTACTGGAAGATAATTTCGCAAGTACCGATGCACCAATTAACATCTCTGTAGTTCTTCAAAATCTCGGATTGTTGGATAGAGCCGCAGCTATGTGGGACAATCTTTCTGACACAACCGCACAGGCGCTGAACAATAATCAATTATAGACAAACGCTGCGAAATACCCCGCATAAACCAAAAATCACCCAACGTTTCCATTTGGCCAAAAACAGAAGCCCAATGAAACATAACATATATTATGGGACGTTAGTTATCGCGCAAAAATTGAGTCCCCCACCAATCACCCACAAAATCATTTATATCATATGTTCTGACGGCCTCCGCATCGATAAAGGCTTGCCTAAGATTTCATAATGCAGTATCGCCCGCCGCAGCTTCTCAGGGTCGTCATAGTCTATCAAGAGTTCAGGAAGATATTTTGCCTGCGGTATTTCCTCAGCCATAGCAGCTCGCCTCTCTCCCAGCTTTTCAACAGCTTCATCGGTAGTAAACTCTGGAAGTTCTCCCAGCTCAGGCGCAAGTTTCGGCATCGGTGCTGCCACTTTTGATACCTCCATCGGCTCTAAGGTGGGCAGCTCAATGGCCTGTTCCATTTCAGCAGTCACCTTTCGCCGTATCGGCTGAGGACGAACCATTTTTCGCCGCTGTGCAGGACCTACAGGACGACGAGCTTGCTTAAGCACTTGTTTCTCTAAGAGCCTCTCACGGTCGGGAGGTTTCCGTGCTGGCTCATGGGGCTCTCGTTTCTCACCCTTCTGTGCTGCCTTATTTGCCCTTGCCTTCAGAATGCCCCCGACCAGCCAGAAAATCCCTACTACCACAACAAAAAGTATGTTCGTCCACCGCTCCATACCATTGTCACGGGCTGCCACAATTACTTGTGCCAAAAAATGGTCCATATTACATCTGTGCCTTGAGTCTGTGGTCTTTGGTCTTGCTTGTTATTCTTTCTTTTTCGGCTTCGCAATAGACTCTCGCATCGAGGTATCGGCGCTTATATTTTTCAGCCGGTAGTAGTCCATAATCCCGAGGTTGCCCTTCTGAAAGGCCTCCGCTATAGCAAGCGGCACCTTTGCCTCGTTCTCTACCACCATCGCCCTCATCTCCTGCTCGCGTGCAACTGCCATTGCTCGCCGTTTTTCTGCCTCAGCCTTTGCCCTTCGCATATCAGCCTCAGCTTGGGCAGCCTGAAGTTGTGCCCCAACGTTTGTCCCCACGTCAACGTCTGCTATATCGATAGAGAGAATCTCATAAGCCGTCCCCGCATCCAGTCCCTTCGACAAAACCGCCTTCGAAATCTCATCCGGATTTTCAAGAACGCTTTTATATGTTATCGCACTGCCTATAGTCGTTACAATCCCCTCGCCGACACGCGCAATAATTGTCTCTTGTGTTGCTCCGCCTATCAGTCGTTCAATATTCGCGCGCACCGTTACCCGCGCCTTGGCCTTTAATTGAATGCCGTCTTGGGCAACCGCGTCCACAGTTTCTTTGCCCTTCTCAGGGCTCGGACAGTCGATTACCTTCGGATTGACGCTCGTCTGCACGGCTTCGAGAATATCACGCCCTGCCAAATCGATTGCAGTAGCTGTTTTCAAAGTCAACTCGATGTTTGCCCTGTTGGCGGCTATCAAAGCCCGTACAACGTTCGGCACCCGCCCCCCTGCTAAATAATGGCTCTCCAAGTCCTGCGTCGTTAGTGTTAGACCTGCCTGAATCGCAGTTATTTTACTCAGTACAATAGTCCTTGTATCGACCTTTCGAAGCCACATCCCAATAAGCTCGGAAAATTTCACATCGGCCCGCGATAATCTGGCCTGTAGCCATAGCCTGAAAAATTTTATAAATAGCAGCAACAGTATTAATACTACAAGTATAAGAATGACCAGAATTGCCACTCCAAAAACTCTTGGGGCCTCACCTTCCACCAGGAGTATGTTTGTTAAGTCATACATGTTTTTGCCCTTTCATTAACTTTCCTCTATTACACGAACAGTTACTTGTGTGCTTTCTACGTTTATAACCTTTACCTTCTTGTCTTTATCAACATAACCGCCTTCGGCAACGCATTCAACTCTTTGTCCTGAAAAATCGCACATTCCCACCGGCCGCAAAGGCGTAAGAACCACGCCCTCGGCTCCGAGAAGCTCTTTTATTTCTGACGTATCGGGGACTGCATCACCCTTCTGACGTTCCGGGGGTGCAAGTATCACGCTCTTGCCGAATCGAGTCCTCGGAAATATCTTATAAGCAATTATAATAACCGTAGGTATCATTACAACGGCAATAATTACACCCACCCACCCTGCTGTGGTGCTGTGCCGGAAAAATATTACTACCCCCCCCACTAAACACGCCAGCGCGCAGATACTTATTATCCCCCCGCTTGGTACGAACACCTCAGCTATTATCAAAGCTGCCGCAGCGAAATACAAAAAAATTGCGAATACAAGCCACCAATCCATAAGTTTGCCCCTAATCAAGTCATTGCGAAGCCTTTAGGCCGTGGCAATTTAAATTCCAAACGACTTCATAATATTATTACATTTTACTTGGAACTTTTGTAACAACTGTTCAGCTCAGTCTTCTGCAGATTTTACAATAACCCTGTTACCATGAATCTCGGCTATCTCAACCTTGGTTCCTTTCTCCAAGAACTCAGCCTGCGCTACACAATCGACTATTTTCTCATCGAATTTTGCTTTTCCTGCAGGCCGCAGTGTCGAAACTACCTCACCGATGTCACCCAAGTTTAAATCCATCGTTCTGCTTTCAGGAGGCGCAGTCATACTGACCTCCATTTCACCGCCCCGCTTCGCAGCAGCCGGCACAAGTATAAGGCCGCTGAGAAACTGCAGCTTAGGCAGGTATTTTGTCAGAAGCCACGCCAAAATAATAAATCCTACAAAGCCAAGCGACAGCGCCCAGATACCATCTATGAATATTTGCCAATCCGGCTGCGTCTGAGGCCACGGCAATTTATCCGGTGGATTCTTGATAAGCATGCCGAACAGACCCGCTAATATGCACATTATTCCCATAAAGCCCGCAATTCCAAAGCCAGGCAGCACGAAAATCTCAACGAGAAGCAGAAGCACCCCTACGACAAATAACGCTACTTCAACCCAATTTGCCATTCCCACGAGGTATTTGCTGCCGATGATAATCGCAAAGCATATAACTGCAACCAATCCCGCCAGGCCAACACCAGGCGTGTTGAATTCAATATACACCCCAAGCAAGGCAAGCATAATGAGCACACCCATTACTGCCGGGGAATTCAGCCAGCGAACCATCTCTTCAGACCACATAGTCTCAAGTACCCTTGGTTCACCAACAAAAGTTACAGCGTCACGCTTGGCTAAAAACTCCATTGCCTCTTCCAGATTGCTGACCTTTGCCCTTGCTATACCATATTCAAACGCCTGTGAAGCCGTCAGAGTCAAAAGCTCATCATCTTTAACAATTAGTTCCTTGTTCTGCAGGTCATACTGATTGGCGTCTTTAGGAAGTTTGTCGGTTTCGTAAAATTCATATTCGCTGCTTTCCAGATTCTTCACGCGGTATACTTCGATTTGCATACTTACCATTGCCTTGAGCAATGCCTCTGGATACCTGTTTGCTTCTGCAGCCCGCATAAAAGCCGCCCGTGTGAAGCTCTCGACTTTTTCCCGCTCGACACCTTCAAGTTTAGCGCCTATCTGCATCGGAGCGCAATCCCCTATCGTTGTGTTTTCGAGCATTATTATGTCCTGACACGACACGCTTATCATTGCGCCAGCTGATATGGCTTCCGTCGTTATATAGGCAACTGTCTTGCCCTTCTTGGCCACATCAAGGATAAAATACTTGGATATATCATCACCCGATTGAAGAAGACCCCCGTATGTGCTTATTTCGTAGACTAAGTATTCCGCCCCCTCATCAAGCGCCATCTCGGTCCTGCGCTGTATCGACTTATACAGCCCATCGTCAATCATCCCTTTACAGACAATCACCGCTGCTTTTGTAGGTGACAAGTCTAAACTGGAGACCTCCTCTTCGGTTCCTGACGCCCCTGCCAGAACAAATAGTACACACGGCAAAACCATCGCAAATTTACAAAGTAACCTCTTCATACTTGGAATTTTACCTCTACTTCGCCAAATTAGCAATGAAAACTATTTTCGGTTTGCTTACCAAAATAACCATTTCCCGACCAGGTAAAAGAATATGGTCAGAATCGCAGCGGCCGGAACGGTAGCGAACCAGGACGTAAAAATCGAACCAACTACTCTGCGGTCGATGGCCGTGATACCACGGGCCAGTCCCACACCTATTATTGCCCCTACCAAAGTGTGAGTGGTCGATACCG
Source organism: Planctomycetota bacterium (assembly GCA_020351025.1). GTDB lineage: Bacteria > Planctomycetota > Phycisphaerae > Sedimentisphaerales > Anaerobacaceae. The sequence continues at coordinate 1,867,358 of CP070728.1, read as the reverse complement.
GCAGCCCCATTTTTGAACACGCTAAAACCGTTGCCATACCGCTTAAGCTGGCCGCAACACCACGTGAAGGTGTGATTTCCGTCACCTTTGTCCCAACAACACGCATTACTCGATACCCAAACATAGCAAGACCGACAGCGATGCCAAGCCCGCCAAGAACTAATAGCTTTATACTTACAGGAACCTTACCGGGTATGGCGTTGTTCTTGACGATTTCAACTACCGCTGCCAACGGCCCAATTGCATTGGCTACATCATTAGCTCCCTGTGCAAAGGCCACCGTGCACGATGTGATTATTACCAAAACTGCAAAGATTTTCTCCACCTGGGCTAACTGCTCTTCAAAGGATAGTTCACCGTCACAATTGCGGCTTCTTCTAACAAGAAATATTGAGATTGCTGAGGCGATAATACCTCCGAGAATGCTCAAAGCCAGTGCTTCTGGACCTTTTAAATCTAAATGAAGGTTTTTCAAACCCTTGTAAATAATGGCCAAAATCAATATGGCAAACGTAAAAAACACACATACCGGCACGCCATTCCGCGCTGCTATCGCCGGTTTTTCAACCCCGAGTATATACCGTGATATCAATTTGAATGTGATAAAGGCCATAATCCCACCTGCCAGCGGCGAGATAAACCAGCTCGCTACAATCTGCACGAGCTTGCCCCAGTAAATGTGTCCGATTCCGGCCTGTAGGATTCCAAAACCGACGACGGCTCCTACAATAGAATGTGTTGTTGATACCGGCATCCCAAAGTAGGTTGCCAGATTCAGCCACACCGCTGCCGCAAGCAACGCGCAAACCATACCGTGCGCCAGCATATAAGGGTCGTGTGTGAAGGCCTGCGTGTCTATTATTCCCTTGCGAACCGTGTCAGTAACGGCGCTGCCGACAAGCACAGCGCCACAAAAATTACATATACCCGCCAGCACTATCGCCCAGAAGATACTTAGCGATTTTGACCCGACCGCGCAAGCCATGGAGTTGGCCACGTCGTTGGCGCCAATATTCCAGGCCATATAGGCACCAATTATGATTGCTATAACAACAAGGATTTCCACGCCTACTTTGCTCCTCCAGTGGGACTATTTCTTGCGAATGATAAGTCGAAGATATTTAGCGGTTTTTTCCGCGTTGTTTGATATTCGACCAAGTGTTTCGCAATACTTATCGAGGAACATAATTGTTACCGGGTCGAGTTTATCTTCTATACTATAAAGGTGTCTCGCAAATTTTCTCTCCAGACGGTCGGCTTGCCATTCTTCTTCACCAATTCTTGTAATAGCTTTAAGCATTTCCTCAGCTTCTTCGCCCGAAAAGGCAGCTTCAGCAACGGTCGAAAGCTTATTCGTCAGCTCCATTAAGTGCTCACTAACGGTGATTACTTGTTCGACAAAGGCTGTAAAGTCCGCCTTCAGTTCTTCCGGAAGTTTCGTCTTGCGAAGAAGGAGCACCACCGCAAAATCCTCCGCCGAATCTGCCACATCGTCCTGATACGCCAAAAACTCGCTCAATTCCAGCCGCCCCACCGATAAAAAGTACATCTTGCTTATCCTGTCGCGAAGTTCCGTCTTGATTAGGTCCGCTTCATGCTCAGTCTTTGACATCTGGTTGTGTAGTTCTTCGAGCTTATCAGATTCTTCCGCTAGCAGCGCATTCGTTAAAGGACGCAGAAGTTCGACACACTCATGTACCTTTTTTGCGTGTTCCTGCAGCCCTACGAATGGCGAAGGAGCAAAAAATTTCTCTAAAACTGACATTATCCTCTCCTTAAAATTTCAAAGGTTAATATAACCGAATTTATGTATAACGCTGATATATCTAGCAATTTAACCATCTAAATGCCCTAAAGAGATAGCGGTTAGTTGTATAAAACAAAAATCCTAAACACTGTATCCTAAACGCTATAGGTTACTAATTCCACGGTAGTTTTAGCTAAATTGGTCAACCAATTTTTGGTAATTGTTGGTAAATGTGTCCTATACTTTATTGAGTTTTCGCTCCGAAACCATTCCATTGCAGCCCACCTATTACCGCTTGTGCTATATTGGTAAGGTGGTCACCGATTTTTTCGACATTGTCAACCAGGTCAATAAATATCAGCCCCGCCTCAGGCGAGCAGAGGCCTTCGCTCATACGCTGAACATGGCTGCGACGAAAGTCTATCTGCATCTTGTTAAGGGCTTCCTCATTGACCAGAGCTGATTTGGCCGCCTCAATATCATTATTTTCCAGAGCGGCTGAAATACCATCGAGCATTTGATTAACTTCTTGTTTCAACCGTATGGCTTCGGCTAGTGCACAATCACTAAAGGATAATTTCTGCTCAATTTTTCGTTCGGCGATTTCGGCAATATTGACGGCATGGTCGCTGACACGCTCGAGGTCATTAACCGTATGCAAAAGTACAGGCAATTGTACAGATAGCTCATCGGAGAGCTCCTTCCTGGAAAGCGCAACTAAATAAGATGTGATTTCATACTGGAAATTATCAACAGCATCTTCCGTTTTCAGTGTTAATTCAAGCTTTTTCTTGTCATCCTTTTCAAGGCCTTCAATTGCTTGGTTAACAGCTTCCTTTGCCGCCAACGTCATCCGCACGATTCCACGTCTTGCTTGGTCGAGGGCGATTACCGGCGTTTCGAGAAGGTGCTCTTCCAGAACAACCGGCTTTGCAATGGCATCCTCAGCCCTCGCTGGGACGATTTTAACTACTAACGCTTCGAGCCAGGGAATAAGCGGCAGAAACACAAAGGTGTTAAATACATTAAATGCGCTGTGGGCGACAGCTATGTGTACCATAATCGTACCTTGTGACAATCTAAACGGCGTAATCCATTCGACAGCATCGCTGTACCATCCCGCCCATACCAGTGGAAACATATAAAGCACGCCTATAACGTTAAATAAGGTATGGCCCCGAGCTGTTCGACGGGCGGCCAAAGATGTGCGAATTGCCGCAATCTCGGCGGTGATTGTTGTGCCGATGTTATCACCAAGGATGAAAGGTATCGCAACTCGCAATACCTCTGACCATTCACCCCCGAACGCACCGTTAAATGCAAGTATTTGTATCATTGCTATCGTAGCAGAACTACTCTGAAGTAGCATCGTCACCACGGTCCCCGCCAAAACCGCCAGTATCGGATAGTTACCCAGCCATATCAAAACTGCCTGAACCTGTTGACTTTCTTGTAGTGGGCTAAAACCGATTTTCATAAAATCTATGCCAGTAAATAAAATGCCAAAGCCAAGCAGCACCTCGCCCGTGTTGCGCGTTTTTGAGGTCTTGCCAAGCACGCGTATCAGAAATCCTAAACCAATGGCTGGCAGCGAATACGTCGTAATCTTAAACACTGCCAAACCTGAAACAAGCCACGCCGTAAAGGTTGTTCCAACATTCGCTCCAAGAACAACGCACAGGGCCTGCTTCAGTGTTAAAAGAGATGCATTAACAAAGCCAACTGTCATAACTGTTGTTGCTGAGCTCGATTGTATCAAACACGTGGTAAATGCGCCCACGAGCATAGCGATTAATCGGTGCTTGGTAAGAGATGAAAGCAGTTTACGAATTCTCTGGCCCGCAGCCTTTTTAAGACCCCCTGATAGCAATTCCATACCGAATAAAAACAAACCTAACCCCCCTACCGTGCCAAAAATTATATCTTTGACCATATCGCTTCCTTATAGTGGTAGCGGATAGTTATAGTGAATCGGAAATCCTAAACCTAATACGTTTAATAGTTGTGCTGTAGTTTTTAGCCTCTTTTACTTATCCGGTCAAGTCGGTTTTGCATTTTGATTTTCCTACGCAAGCCGACGTAGAATCTTTATCCCCCGTTTTATCTTTTCGTTGCTTGTTGCATAGCTTATCCTGAAATGCGTATCTTTTTCGCTAAATACATTCCCTGGTATGATAAGCACATTGTTGGCAATTGCATTTTCTACAAATTCCGTCGCCGACCCCCCTACTGGGGCCTTAACGAATGCATAAAATGCCCCGCCCGGCTTGACCAATTCGAACTTGTCCCGTAATCCATCATAAAGAAGGTCTCTTTTTTCCCTGTACGCACCAACCAGGTCGCTTATATCATAATCCAGTGCCGCAATTGCTGCCTTTTGGAAAGGTGTAGGCGCGCAGACAAAGGTATATTGCTGTATTTTAGTCATCTCTTCAATTACGTCCCTAAGCGGTTCGCCGGCCGCTGCATAAGCCAGCCGCCAGCCGGCCATCGCGTAGCTCTTGCTGAAACCCCGAAGCAAAAGCGTTTTGTCGTAGTAATTCGCTATACTTGTGCAGTTTCCGTCGTAGCAGAATTTCTCGTATATTTCATCACTCATAACAGGTATATCTCTTTCACCGGCTGTCTCGGCAAGCGCCTTTATCTGTTCTTGCGAATGTACCGCTCCTGTTGGATTGCAAGGCGAATTGACTATAATCAGCTTCGTCTTCTCTGTTATTGCCTCACGGATTTTCTCAACAGGCAGCTTAAAATCTGGATAGCTGTCGACAAAAACGCACTTGCCGCCGAGCAAATTGATCACATGTTTGTAAATTACAAAATAAGGGTCCGGTATAATTACCTCGTCCCCCGGATTGACAAGCGCCATAAACGCAAGTAGCAGCCCCCCGCTGACACCGCTGGCTACAAGTATAGCCGGTTCCGACCAGCCGAACTCCTTTGTTACCTGCTCCGCTATCTTTTCTTTAAGAACGCTATCGCCCGCTGTCTGTGAATACTTATTTTGCCCTGCCTTAATCGCTTTTATTGCCTCCTTTTTCAGTGGCTCGGGCACATCAAAATCAGGCTGACCTATTGAAAAATTTACCGGGTCCTTAAGCTCCGCTGCCAGTGCAAAGACCTTTCTTATCCCGCTCGCGTCTATTTTGCTTGTCCGTTCTGCTACAATCTTTCTCATTTCACGACATCATAGTCAAATACTTTTGTTCGTCAATCGCAAACTATAGCCCCGAAGCCATCTGCACCGATGGTTCTCAATTAGGAGTTGCCTCGCCCTCTTTTCTCCTTCCACATTTCAGGCAGCCAAGACTTATTTAAACACGATTCCAGTGTGAATTCTGGGATTCGATGTTCTTAGGCGTCTTTTTATATTTTTTTCTTGCTCTCACTGGTGGAAGACATAAAATGTGTTGGTAGAAGAATTATTTTTCTGAAAAGCCCCTGCGTTTTTCCCCTCCTCTTCCTCCTTCAAAGCAGGGGTTTTTTTTATATACACTCCCATTGCAGACCCGGAAGGAAAAGCCCTGTAATGAGGCCGTAAAAACACCCTATGCGCAGAAAAAAAACAGGGCTGGGAGCGGAGGGAGAGGGGAAAAAGCGATATAACCCAGCCCTGATGTTTCCTCGTGTTTTTTATACTAAGATGGCCTGAAAATGTCCAGCAAAAAATTAATTTTGCTTTTTATTTTTTGTTTTTATGTTTGTTTTGGGCGACTTCTGCGTCTATTTAATTTTGAATTTAACATTATGGTTTTGCGTTTTTAGCTTTAAGTTTTCAGTTCCATCGGGATACGCTTCACGCTTCTCGAGATACGAAGTTTCTCTGTGAAATCTGTGGCTTATCTATTTCATTTTGAATTTTGTATTTTTGTCCTTCGGATTTGTTTGGAATTTCGTGCTTTGGATTTCGGATTTTCATTGAATTTTTCAGATGAACAAAAATTCAATCAAATGTGCGGGAGCTTGCAAAATTTGGCACTTTTTTGCATAAGTTTCGCAAGGTTTTGTATAAGTTTGGCAACGTTTTGCGCTATTTTGGCAGAGTTTTGCAACATTTTGCAACTTTTTGCAACATTTCCCCTTCAGAGCACTAAAAACTAAAACTTTTAGTCTATCCTACTTAACCTGAATTGACTATATTTATGCATTTGCCTCCGGCCTGTCTCTGCCGTATCGTTAAACTTTCCCATTGAAATTCATATTGAAATATTGTAAAAAAGGTTGGACAATTTATTTACCGGTTTTTGGCTTGTTAACCCTGAGTTAGCCGATAAAATACTACGTATCAGGTATTTTTGGGAATTAGGCTTGTGCGATTATGGTACGTAATCGCAAGAAAAAGGCTTTTTATGAGGTAATCGGCAAGACCTGGTCTAAGCCACACTACGACAAGATATTGCATCAAGAAGAATCCGATGGGGATACGCCAGTTACAGCAGAACCTCTTGCATCAATCTCAAGGCTGACAAGATGGCCCAAGAGACCGAAAATCATGCAATTTAATGTAAACAGAATTGAGTTGTCAATACCATATCAGCTTGCAGTTGCCTTGCTTTTGGGCTTTATTCTGTTGGTTTTGGTTGTTTTTAGGTTTGGTCAGAGTCTGGGTGCTCAAAAGCAAGCCGCTTCAGTTGCAGAGATGCCGGAAAACACCCAGATAGTGGCGCCTGAGGCGACGGCTGGTGCCCCGCCAGCGGCTGCTCCAGCTGAAACCGCAGCTGCAACAGTTGCACCTGCGGCGGACGCAATTCCTGCTGATGTAAAGGGCAATAATCGAATCGTGATACAGACCTATCAGGTCAGGGCTCATTTGGAACCTGTAAGTCAGTATTTTGCTCGTTTCGGGATAGAGACCGAAGTAAGAAGAATCGACAACTGGTATTATCTCGTTACCAAAGACAAATACGAGAATCCCGAAAAGCCGGGGACAGATGGCTACCTTGCAAAACAGAAAATAATCCATCTGGGTGCTGAGTACAAAGCACCTTCAGGATACGAAACGTTTGGCTCAAGCCCTTTCCACGATGCGTACGGTATGAAGTTTGACGAATAGTTTTTCAGGAGAGATATTGAATGTCTATTGACCGTTCATTAAAAGTCAAAGGCGCCTTGAAAAGGCATCGAAATGTTCTTTCGCGGACAGAGCGCATTGAGCAGCTAAAGGACGAAGAGCGATGGTCTGATGGTGACTCTCTGTTTGGCTTGCCGAAAGTAGCTCACCGAAAGAGCCATGCCGGCCGAAAGGCTGCGAAGGAAACCGCCGCCCAAGAAGCTGCTCCTATAGCTGAAGAAGCCCAGGTTGAAACAGCCGAGACGGGAAAAAAAGAAGAAAAGTGATTGGAATAATACTTAACCGCAGATTATGCGGATTACACAAAAAAATAACAAGGGCTGAGAGTGTTCTGGCCTCTCAGCCCTCTTGATTTTAGTTTTAGCAGCTTTAAACGTTATATTATCGCCAATGCGAGTTAATTATTCTGATGGTATCTGTTCCGTAAAATTGTTGGCCGGTCTTGAGATAGCCGGTGACAGTAATATCTAAATAGCCATCATTTGTGTTCGGAACAGCACTGCAGAAAGCTTCGCGGCCAAATGCAATCTCAAGCCTAACCAAGCCATCGTTGCTGCCGAGCACATTTATATATTCGGATATGGTGCCCATAGGCTCAGCTACAGCTGGCGTATTGACATCGACATCTTCAGGTAAGATACCTTCGGGCAGAGTAAAATGGGCTTTGACCCAATTGCTGTGGCTGCCGCAACTTAGTGTCTTAGGCGTAAATTTCATGTGTGCTTCTATCGGAGGCAGAGCCTCCTTTATGGCTAAGCTATAGAACGAGCCTGCGGCGATAGCGACAAAATCGTTCCCGTCAGGTGGATTAGCCTGACCCCAAACGTTCTCGCCCCAGCCCACAATACTGCCGTTCGACTTTAATGCTAAACTATGTACCCCACCTGCGGCAATGGTGAAAAAATCATTTCCATCCGGTGAGTCAGACTGACCGTATATGTTATTGCCCCAGCCGATAATGGTGCCGTCCGACTTCAAGGCCAAACTATGTTCCCCGCCTGCGGTAATGGCGACAAAATCGTTACTATCTGGTGGGTCAGCCTGACCATAATCATTTTTGCCCCAGCCGATAATGGTGCCGTCCGACTTCAAGGCTAAACTGTGGTATCCGCCTGCAGCAATGGCGACAAAGTCATTTCCATCCGGGGGGTTAGCCTGTCCAAACCTGTTAGTGCCCCAACAAACAATACTGCCATCCGACTTTAATGCTAAACTATGGTATCCTCCTGCGGCAATGGCGGTAAAATCGTTTCCATTCGGCGGAGCTTCCGTACTGTAACCCCAATCAACAATGTTGCCATCATATTTCAACGCCAAGCTATAGAAATAACCTGCATCAATGGCCGCAAAATCGTTGCCGTGCGGTGGGTCAGCTTGCCCCTCATCATTCCTGCCCCAGCCGACAATGCTACGGTCCGACTTCAATGCTAAACTGTGCCAATACCCTGCGGCAATGTCTGTAAAATCGTAACCATCTGGTGGGTCGGCCTGACCATACAAGTTTCTACCCCACTCGAAGATGGTTCCATCTGCCTTCAAGGCTAAGCTGTGCCAAAGGCCGGCGGTGACGGCCACAAAATTACCATCTGGGGGGTTAGTCTGGCCCGCCCTGTTATCACCCCAGCCGATGATGCTTCCGTCTGCCTTTAACGCCAAACTGTGATATCCGCCTGCGGCAATGACGACAAAGTCATTGCCGTCTGGCGGGTTGGCTTGCCCCCAAGCGTTATAGCCCCAGCCGACAATACTCCCGTCCGAGTTCATTGCTAAACTGTGGTACCTCCCAGCGGCGATGGCGACGAAGTCGTTACCATCCGGCGTGGGGTAGGCTTGACTATATTGGTTTTCCCCCCAGCCAACTATACTACCGTCGGACTTCAAAGCTAAACTATGGTATCCCCCCGCGGCGATGGCCACAAAATCGTTGCCATCTGGCGGAGCTTCCGTACTATAGCCCCAACCAACTATCCTTCCATCAGCCTTCAAAGCCAAGCTGTGCATGTAACCCGCGGCAATCGCCACAAAATCATTACCGTCCGGTGGGTCAGCTTGACCGTTATCATTTTTGCCCCAGCCATCAATACTGCCGTCTGACTTGAGTGCCACACTGTGCATGCCACCTGCGGCTATTGCCATAAAGTTGTTGCCATCAGGCGGCTCTGTCTGCCCATAATCATTCCTCCCCCAACCGATGATGCTGCCATTTAACTTCAGAGCTAAGTTATGACCAGCACCGGCAGTGACGGCAATAAAATCGTTACCATCGGGGCTATCCCCCTGCCCCCAGCCAACGAGTGAACCGGCCAGGACTTGTGGTGCCAACGCACATTGGATTGCTAAGAGTAGTAGTGCTGTGACTTTCCAACTTTTTATATTCCTTTTCATTTTCACCTCCTTGAAATGTAAATTAAGACGGTACGTTAATTACCTGTATGCCTAAATTTTAACTTATTTTTATATTATTAAAATGCGCAAAAGCAGGTTTCTGTTGCGTTAATTTTGAGTTTTTCCTTCTTTAAGCCAACTCAATACGTGGAAGATATTCGATGTGGGTAACAGACCACTTGGAAAATACGACGTCTGAATAAAAAACAAATTATGATAGTTTTTTACCTGCCTTCTTAACTTTATCAAGGTATAATTTTAACACATCCCTGAATGATTTTAAAATGAGTTTCTAAGGATTTTTGATATTTTTGGTTTTGTCGGCTTCGAAACGGCTTTTTCACAATGACAGCAAGTGTTTTTTCGGGCTGGTAAGGTCTATTGCATTAAATTTCCCTTGACAAAGTGCCTGTGGTTAACTATTTAGACAGTTTTTAGCCGTTGGCATTCAGTGGTTTTTGAAACATGCATAGAGTGGCAGAAAATGTTACCTAAAAGGAAAACCAGTAAGAGCAGAACACACACTCGCCGCAGCCATCACCGGCTCAGGGCAGTTAATTATTCACTTTGCCCGAAGTGTGACCAGGCCAAGCTGCCCCACGCAGCGTGCACGAACTGCGGTTATGTCAACCCAAAAATCACATTAAAGCTCGGCAAGGAGGAGAGCAGCTAAACAATGCGAATTGCAATCGATGCAATGGGAGGCGACAACGCACCGGAGGCGATTATCTCGGGGACTCTGGAATCAATTGAGCTGCTTGGCGAAGATGATGAGTTGATACTTGTCGGCCCCCGGGAAGTAATAGAACCCCAATTGCCCTCTTTGAGGTCCCGCGAGGGCACGATAAGTGTGTTTGACGCTCCTGAAGTTATTGGCATGGATGAGCCTCCGATTGAAAGTCTGCGAAGGAAGGTCAAAAGCTCGATTGCAATTATAGCCAAGCTAGCCAAACTTGGCCGGGTCGATGCGGTTATTTCAGCAGGTAATACCGGTGCCTGTGTTGCCGCTTTTCAGATAAGGATGAGAAATCTGCCACGCGTCAATCGTCCGGGCATAGCAGTAGTATTTCCTACCTTTGAAGGGCCGGTCACTATATGTGATGTGGGGGCGAACATCGCCTGCAAACCCATAAATCTTTATCAGTACGGGGTGATGGCGAGTATATATTCGAAACACCTGCTTGGTATAGAAAATCCGAGAGTCGGGCTTATGAGCATTGGCCAGGAAGATGCGAAGGGCAATGAAATCGTCAAAAAGACCCGCGGGTTTATGAAATCCGACCCGAATATGAATTTTGTCGGCAATATTGAAGGCAGGGATATTTTCAAAGGTGTCTGTGATGTAGCGATTTGTGACGGTTTCGTCGGCAATGTGATTTTGAAGCTGACTGAAGGGGTTGTCGCAGGTCTGTTTAAGGCGATAAAACACGAGCTTTTGGCAGAGAAGTTGCGACTTGCTATGAAGTTTAAACCGGTGATGGCGCGTATTTATAAGAAATATGATTATAATGAATATGGCGGAGCCCTCATGCTCGGTGTCAACGGCACGGCGCTAATCTGTCATGGTTCGAGCCACAGCAGAACGATAAAGAATGCCATTTTGGCCTCCAAAAAATACTATACGGAAAGGATAAACGATAAAATCGCTGAGTATCTGTCGAGTACATCTGTAAGGGAAAATAATGAACAAGGAAGTTAAGCAGCGCCGCCTCGCTTATCGCGCAGTTATCACTGGTCATGGTTCATTTGCGCCGGCTAATAAATTAACGAATGAAGAATTGGCAAAGAAGGTTGACACTTCAGATGAATGGATTACAAGCCGTACCGGAATCAAGGTTCGTCACATTACCACTGACGATGAGACTACTGCATTTTTAGCTACGGAAGCAGCCAAGAGAGCATTGGCTGAGGCTAACCTTGATGCTGGTGAGCTTGACCTTATCATTGTTGCTACTATTACGCCGGAGATGGTTTTCCCTTCAACGGCGTCCTTTGTGCAGCGTTCTCTGCGGGCGAAGAAAGCATGGGTATTTGATTTAGCCGCCGCTTGCAGTGGCTTTGTCTATGGTCTGTCTATTGTGCAACAGTTCCTGGAGAGCGGCCGCTGTAAAAAAGCTCTTGTAATAGGGGCCGAAACCTTAACCAAGATTACCAACTGGAAAGACAGGACAAGCTGTATTCTCTTTGGAGACGGTGCCGGTGCAGTTGTGCTTGAACGAGGCGAGGGTAAGCAAAGGGGGATAATTTATAGCACTATGTCGTCGGATGGGGACCGCTGGAAGGCGTTAAATTGCCAGGCGTACGGTTCTCGTTATCCAGCTGACAAGAAACTGAAGGACCCCAACAAAATATATATGGAAATCAAAGGCAGAGAAGTCTATCAGCAGGCCATCAGGCGAATTGTCGAGACTGTTAACGCGTGTATGGACCATTGTGGGTTGACCATTGATGATATTGGCATGGTCATTTCACACCAGATGAATGCCAGGATTATTGAGTCTGCGGCAAAGCGGTTAAACCTGCCTAATGAAAAGGTCTACCTAAACATTACCGAATACGGCAATACATCGGCAGCATCGGTGCCTATTGCTTTTGATGAGTGCGTCAGGGCAGGGAAAATCAAGCGGGGTGATATTGTCATTTTCGTAGCCTTCGGAGCAGGACTAACGTGGGGTGCCAATGTAATCCAGTTTTAGTGTCTCGTTGAGACACCAGAACAGATACAAGATACGGATTATGAAGACAGCTTTTTTGTTTCCGGGACAAGGTGCTCAGGTCGTTGGGATGGGGGTTGAGATTGCTCGGACTTTCGTCGTAGCGGCGGAGATTTATCAAAAAGCTGATAATATACTTGGGTTTGATTTGAGCAAAATCTGTTTCGAAGGGCCTGCGGAACAGCTAAATACCACGGCAATTTCCCAACCTGCGATTTTCGTAACTTCCGCTGCCATCTTGGAAGTTCTCAGGACTGAGCCGGCAACTTGCCAAATAACGCCGGATGTTACAGCCGGGCTTAGTTTGGGTGAGTACACAGCTCTCTATGCTGCGGGCGTAATTGGTTTTGAGCATGCACTTACGCTGGTTGCCAAACGTGGGCAGGCAATGCAGGCTGCTGCTGAAATGAAAGAAGGTGTAATGGTCAGTATTATTGGCCTTGATGAGGACAAGATTAATCAGCTTTGTGCTGAGGCAAGTGAAGGTGAGCTTTTGGATGCGGTTAATTTCAATTGCCCAGGGCAAACCGTGGTAAGTGGCAGCAAGGCAGCCTGCCAGCGGGTGGAAAAGCTGGCAGAAAAGTACGGTGCTATAAAAGCAGTTCGATTAGAAGTGGCCGGCGCTTTTCATACTCAGATGATGTCAAGTGCGGCAGATGCCCTTGAAGAAGCATTGAAAAAAACTGAGATTTCAGAGCCCTCTGATGTCAAAATTATTGCCAATATTAATGCTGAATATTACAAAGAAGGTAGTGAAATAGCACAAGGCCTAATAAAGCAGTTGACTAACGCAATTTACTGGCAAAAATGTATGGAAAAACTTATAGCAGAAAGGATTGAGAATTTTTATGAGATAGGGCCTGGCAGGGTTTTGACAGGGCTGATGCGTAGAATCAATAGAAAAACAAAAGTTATCAACGTCGGCACTTTGCAGGCGATAAACGAATTGTTAAACCGTTAAGTTTATTCAGGAGCGCAGAATGATGTCAGACAAGAGACTTGCTGTTGTAACAGGTGCCGCCAGAGGTATAGGTCGTGCGGTGGTTCTTGCACTTTTGAAGCAAGGCCGTATCGTTGCCGGCTTAGATATAAACGCTGAGCAGCTTAAAGAGCTTGAGGAAGTTGTAAAACAGGCTGGCTTTAGTTGTGAAACGTACTGTGTTGATATTACTGATACAGATGCGCTTACTGAAATACTTGAGTCACTCGCTGCCAAGCACGAAGGTATTGGAATCCTGGTAAACAATGCTGGTATTACTCGCGACAAATTACTTTTGCAAATGAGCAACGAGGATTTTGATAAAGTCATTGATGTTAATCTTCGAGCTGCATTTATTGCGATGCGCGTTGCAGCAAGGTCTATGGTGCGTAATAAGTTCGGCCGCATTATCAGTCTAAGCTCAGTAGCTGGTGTGATGGGTAATGCCGGCCAGAGTAATTATGCTGCAAGCAAGGCAGGCCTTATCGGTTTGACCAAAACTGTAGCTCGTGAGCTTGCCAGAAAGAATATAACGGCCAATTGTGTTGCACCGGGCTTTATTGTTACAGAGATGACTGATAAGCTGCCCGACGTTGTCAAAGAGGCGGCAAAACAGATTATACCGCTGCGAAGATTCGGCAGCGTGGATGACGTGGCTAACGCTGTTGCGTTTCTTGCAAGTGACGAGGCTGGCTATATCACGGGCCAGGTGCTTTGTATCGACGGTGGAATGGCAATGTAGTCTCATAATGCGTGGTGCTGTTAGATATGATATTCAGGTGAGTGATACGCCTGTCTGAGTCATATTTATCGATGTATGGTTATTAATTGGCAACGGTAAAAAAATTAAAAAATAATATTGTAGATGGGCACTTTTGTGGTAGTATTACCTGCCAAAATAGGAAATGGATTGTGTAGTTGTTAGTGCCGGTTAGTATCGTTGATTGTTGACGTTGAGGTTATGAAAGAAACTCGAACTTGTATGGAGGACAAAACAAGTGAGTGCCGATGAAGTAGATGTTGTGGCAATCGAGAAAAGAGTGGTCGAGATAATAAGCGAGCAGATGGGCGTTGACAAATCAGAGATAGCACGCGAAACCTCGTTTATTAACGATTTGAATGCCGACTCCCTGGATACGGTCGAGCTGGTAATGGAGTTTGAAGACGAATTTGATATGAGCATTCCGGATGAAGAGGCCGAAAAAATCCAGACAGTCGGTGCTGCAATCGATTACATTGCAAATATTGCACGCTCCAAAAGCCAGGAATAGCAAATTAAGTTTAGCGTTATGAAAAGAAGACGAGTCGTTATTACTGGCCTGGGGTGTGTTACCGCCTTGGGTCAATCCGTTGCTGAACTTTTTACCTCCCTTTGCGACGGTAAAAGCGGCATCTCTTATATAGAGTCATTTGATGTCAGTCCATACCCGGTAAAGTTTGGCGGTGAGATAAAAAATTTCGAGGTAACGAAATACATTGACCGTCGCGAAGGCAAGCGTATGGACCGCTTCAGCCAGTTTGCTATAGCGGCAGCGAAGCAGGCAATAGATGATAGTGGTCTCGATTTTTCACAGGAAGATGTTTACCGTATAGGTGTGATTGTAGGAACGGGCATAGGGGGGATTAAGGAAATTGAAGACCAGCATGTTAGGCTGCTCAACAAAGGACCCCGGCAGCTTTCACCTTTTACTGTTCCTAGGCTTATGGCTAACGCTGCTTGTGGTAATATTGCCATTCAGTACGGTTTACGGGGCTCCAATTTCTCTGTTACCAGCGCCTGTGCCTCAGGTACTCACGCCATTGGTGAGGCTTTTTGCAACATCTTTGCTGGTCAAAGCGACATTGTTATAACCGGCGGCGCCGAGGCAGCTCTTACCCCTGTAGGATTAGCTTCCTTCTGTGCTGCAAGGTCACTGAGCACTCGAAATAACGACCCTGTTGCAGCTTCGAGGCCGTTTGATAGAGACAGGGACGGCTTTGTACTTTCGGAGGGGGCTGGTATTCTCGTTTTAGAAGAATACGAACACGCTAAGAAGCGCGCCGCCAGCATATACGCTGAGCTTCTTGGCTACGGGGCTACCGATGATGGGTATCATATTACTGCACCCCTGCCAAATGGCGAAGGTGCAGCAAAAGCAATGGAGCTTGCGATAGTTGATGCTCGTATTGAAGCAGAAAAAGTTGACTATATCAACGCACACGGGACAGGTACTGAGCTAAATGACATTACTGAAAGCGTCGCTATCAAGACAGTTTTTGGCGACCGCGCATATAAGTTGGCTGTCAGCTCAACCAAGAGCAGCCTTGGGCATCTACTTGGAGCAAGTGGTGCGGTTGAGCTTATTGCATGCGTAAAAGCCATTAATGAGTCGATTATCCCCCCCACTATAAACCTCGATAACCAGGATGAGCGCTGCGACCTTAAAATGGATTATGTGCCACTAAAAGCCCGGCAGGCAAAAGTTAATGTTGCCTTGAGCAATTCTTTTGGCTTTGGCGGTCATAATGCCTGTGTGGTCGTAGGAAAGATATAGAGTTTTTCATTCTACAATTTTTTGATTTTAAGATTTTCAATTCTCAATGGCCTTTTGTAAATCGAAAATCGTTTCTATCTACTATTAAGATTCGTCGTTGGAGTTGGTAAGTGACAAAAAAAACAGTTTTCCGCTTTCTGTATCTTTTGTTAAAGTATAAACAATGAACATAATCTGGGCTTGCTTACTTTTGCTTGGCGGACTTTTAATACTATGGAAGTGCGCCGATTTTTTGGTCTCAGGTGCCGTTGCCCTGGCACGGCAGCTTGGCGTAAGCCCTCTTGTTGTCGGTTTAACCGTTGTAGCTATGGGTACTTCCGCCCCAGAGGTGGCTGCCAGTATTGCTGCTGCTGTCCGAGGTGTAGGGGATGTGGCCATAGGTAACGTATACGGCTCTAATATTGCCAACCTTGCTCTTGTAGGCGGTATAGCAGCTCTTATTCGGCCTATTAGAGTTCAACTGCGGACGTTGCAGCGTGAAATACCAGTGATGATACTTGTGGCGTTATTACTATGGCCTGTCCTGCACAACTTATTTTTGTCACGGCCGGAGGGTCTGGTATTGCTGGTTATTTTCGCGGCGCTGATACTTCTAACCGTATATATGGCACGAAAAGACGCCGTTAATTCATCGCGCAGCGAATGCAATACGCAATACGCAATACGCACAACGAAAAAAAGTGTGTTGTTTATTGTAATTGGATTGGCAGGGCTGGCCTTGGGAGCGGATATGGCTGTTCGGGGTGCGGTGTTTGTAGGTGAGCGAATCGGGTTGAGTAATGCTGTTATTGGCCTGACCATTATCGCAATAGGCACCTCTCTGCCGGAGCTGGCAACCTGTATAGCGGCCTCCGTTAAAGGCCAGCATGATATTTCCATCGGCAACCTCGTCGGCTCGAATGTTTTTAATACACTGCTCGTTGTCGGCACGGCGGGCACCATTAAACCATTTGAAATTGGACATCGCCTCATAGCGACTGATTATTGGATTATGATTGTCGTCAGTGTTGTTTTTGCCGCCGCAGCCCTAATCGGACGGCGCATCATTGGGCGAGTCGCTGGTACTCTGCTGCTCTGCGTGTACATCGCATATATGGTGTACCTGCTGGCCTATACACGGGCGATGTAACCACTGTCCTTGTGCTCTTATACTTTTTTAGAATCTCATTGATTCTGCAAAGACGGCCGGGAAGTCTTTTTCGTTGGCAAGTTCGACGTATTCAATTTTCTGGGCTAATTTGCTGGCCTTTTCTCGACAGTGGCTGCTTAGAAGGAGCATCTGTGCGCCGCTGCTGGCGGCGTTGCCGACAAATCGAATCTTCTCTACCGCGACAGCAGGCAGTAGGCCTATACGCAGGGCCGATTCCCGCCTGATATAGTTGCCGAAGGCGCCGGCTAAGAAGACCTGCTCTATGTCGCTATCGCTAATGCCGATTTTTTTCTGCAAAAGTTTTATGCCGGTTCGTATAGCAGCTTTTGCAAGCTGCACCTGCCGAATATCCTCCTGAGTAAGGAGGAGGGACCGCTCACTTACGTTCGCGGCTCTGTCTAAGCAAAAAGCCGACTGGTCGTTATGTTTGACGATTCGTGAGCGAATGGCGGAAGGTAAATCAGCAGGTAGTTTTTCAGGCTCTACGAAGGTTCCGGTTGTATCCACAATACCCAAATCCAACAATACTGCCATAGCGTCAATCAGGCCGCTGCCGCATATAGAGCGCGGGGGACAGCCGCCTATCACATCCAAATCTATGTCATCTTCATTTACAACGACAGCTTCTATTGCACCCTCTGCCGCCCTGCTGCCACAGCTGATTCGTGCCCCTTCCAGAGCTGGCCCGGCAGCACAGCTTGCAGCATAAAGCTTGCGGGAGGCAGCAAGCACGAGCTCGCCGTTTGTGCCGATGTCAACCGCTAATGTCGGTTCTTGAGCTGAATTTATATCTACCGCAAGCGCAACGGCTGTAGTATCTGAGCCGACAAAGCCGGCTATGTTGTTAGTGGTATGTATGTTACCAACAGGATTTATTTTCAAGCCTATTTCATCAGGTGACAGGTCTTTAGCATCGACAGAGAAAGGCTTGTACGGTGCTAGGCCAAGGCTGGTTATGGGAAATTTTTGAAAGATGTGATTCATAGTAGTATTGCCGACAGCGGATATTTCGTATATTTGTGTCGCATCTATAGAGACCTGGTTGCAAAGCTGGGCGGTCAGTTTGTTTATGCACTGTATGAGCAATGCGTTCAGTTCAGCCAATTTTGCATCGGTTTGAGCGTAGGCAATTCTACTGATAACATCATCGCCGTATCGGCACTGCGGATTTAGGTCAGCCTGGGTTGCAAGGCATTGTCCGTTTGTCATATCGACTAATTTTGCGACGATGGTGGTGGTGCCGATATCAACGGCCAGGCCAAATATTTTGTCGGTTGAGTCTGGTTTTTTGTATTTTTTCCATACGTCAGGCTGGACTTTGGGTTTTGCAGAGATGCCTTCAGAGAGGATTTTCTGCTCGAAGAACCTTGAGCTGATGGGGATTGTTACTATAAGGTCGCTTTGAATATGGTGCTGACAGGCCAGGACGTCTTGGCCGGTCGGCTCGATATTTACAATACACTTTTCACAGATGCCCTTGCCGCCGCAAACGGTATTTAAGATTATGCCTGCCTGTCCAGCGGCTTCGAGTAATGTCGCACCCTGATGGATAGAAATTCGCTTACCATCAGGTTTGAAGGTTATATTGAGATGTTTCATTTTGTTGGTTGCGGACAGCGGAGTGCTACCCACTACTGGCCATATAGTTACTTGCTAGCCGCTTTTTTTATGTCGAACTTTCCAGCGGGCCTGTCTTTTTTTACTGCCGACTTTGCGTCTGCGTCTTGGTTTTGCCATTTATCTCTCCAATAAAGCGACCATAAAATCTATATTTGAAATTACTTTTAACAGTTTAGAATATATGGTATGATAGGCTAAAAGTAAAGAAGGTAAAAAGGCAAATTTTTTCTCTGGATATTTTGCTGATTTAGATTTTGGTGCAAAAATGATTCAGTGTAAAGATTGTGAACTTTGCGAGATGGGTCCTGACGGGAGAAGGACATTTAAGTGTGATCCGTTTGTTAATATCAAGGAGGCGGAGTGTATAGCCAAATGGCAGCTAATCCGTCTTGATATGCTGGTGGCCAACTATCAAAGAATGCTTAAGTGGTATGATAAACTGGCACCATTGCAGGATAAAATGTTCAAATATATGAAACGCGAAATCGAGGATATAGACGAATCAGAAGGCTGGAAACTTGAAGAAGAGGAAGAGGAAAATAAGTAATAAAGAGCCATGCAGCGGAGGGATTTGCAAAGCAGCAATTTCAATTGTTTGTCTCAATTTTCATTGAAACTATATCCGCAGGTATCGTCTGTAATCAGCTCTGATTTTGAGCGGGGGTATTTTCGGCAGTTCAGTGGGCGAAACCGATAGATTTTGCATTTGGACAGGCCCTGCTTGTCGGTACTCAAAAATGGGCAGTGATTTGGCAGTTTGCAGCAGGCTCCGCAGCGTTTGCAGGTGCCTTTACGGTTCCTGTCGACCGGTAAAATACTGGTGGCTGTGCGTTTTAGTTTGGTAAGCCAGGTATTTTTCGAAAAATGTTCTGTTTCTGTGCCTTGCATAAATATAAAACTTAGGGTAGCAATTTTTATAAAATATGCAATAAATTGGTAATAAAAAGCGTCTTTATATGTGAGAAAATTGCTTGAATATGGCAGAGAATGACGATTTAGCTGAGATAATAATTGGCTGTAAGAGAGGTGATGCAAGCAGCTTTTCACAATTGGTTGATATGTATGCGAGGCGCTGTTACGGGTATTTTTACCGATTGACGGGCAGCCGTGATGTTAGTGATGATTTACTCAGTGAGCTATTTGTCAAGTTAGTAGAGAGAATTAACACCTACAAAGGCGGGGCTTTCGAAGGGTGGTTGTTCAGGGTAGCATCAAATGTCTTTCACGATTACTTAAGAGGTAAACAGCGACGGGAAAGAATGCTCAAAGCGGAGAAGAGGCAAATTGAATCACAAGCAGTGGGAGCCAGACAATTCGATAAGGAGGAAATTGATAGATTACAGGAGCGACTTGGTAAGTTAGATGAGGATACGAGAGAAGTGATTATTTTACGTTTTTATTCGCAGGTGAGTTTTAAAGAAATAGCAGCGATGCGGTCTGAGCCGATAGGAACTACGTTGTCGAAGTTACACAGGGGATTAAAGAAGCTGCGAGAATTAATGGAGCAAAAATTATGAACGGTCGGGGTGAACAAGAATTCAGGGAGCTATTTGAGAAATTTCTCGATTCCAAAGAGGCTGAACAGGCTATAGAGGATATTCGCAAAGGCGAGCAAATCCTTATTGAGCACCCAGCCCCTGAGCCTGATGAACAGGTCGTAGGTAATATAAAGGCTGAGATTGCAAAGGCGATACTACGTAAAAAGGCAACTGCTTTTAGGCGGAGAGCTTATAAGGCAGTAGCTATTGCGGCGGCAGTTATCCTGCTGATAGCTGTAGGCGTAAAGTTATTTGAGAAGGGCAACGGTGAGCCTGTGAGAATTGTTGCTACCTCAATAATACCTAAGGTGGTATGGGAGAGCGGTCATTTAGCTGATGAAGATGCGGACCTGGCAACTTTGACTGCTGAAGTTGAAGAGATTGAAAGCGAGATTTTAGCTGTGAAGTTTGGTGAAAACGGCGGCAACGGCTTCACGGATTTAACTGAACTTGAAGTGGAATTAGAAGAAATTAATAGTTCTTTTTGGGAAGGGTAAAGAAATGAAGACGCATTACGGTACAATTTCAATATTGTTAGCGGTAACAGTAATACTATTTGCTGCCCCCCTGCCGTGCCTGGCCGAGGAAAAAGAGAAAGAAGATATTTGGCTTGAGGATGAGCCGGGACACAGGCATAGATGGGGAGAACTTACGGACGAGAGAATCGAGCGTATGATGGAGCGGCTTGCAAAAACCAATGCGGAAAAGGCTAAAGAGTTAGAGCAATTGCGGGAGGTAGATGCTGAAAAGTTCAAGACTGAGCTTAGAAAAGCCGTGCGTGAGCATCTCGGCAGAAGGCTCAGAGAACATAGGGAACGAGGATTTGGTCCGCGTGGGATGCCTGGAAAGCCCGGAATGCCAGGTATGCCTGGGATGCCCGGTATGCAGCCCGATCGGTCTCGTATGAGAAGACATGCCCAACTTATGGATTGGCTCGAAGAAAATTACCCCGAGAAGGCGAAGGAGTTGGCTGAGCTTAGAGAGGCAAGGCCTGAACTTTATTGGAAAAAACTCGGGCTTTGTTTAAAAAAATATGGGAGGATTGCAGAGGCGGCGGATGAGAATCCTGAATTAGCCGCAGTTCTTAGAGAAGATTTGAACTTGAAGCAGCAGAGGGATGCACTTTTGAAAGAGATTAAGACTGCAAGTGATGATGACAAGGAGGAGTTAATCGCGGAATTGGAAGAGGCGGTCAGCAACAGGTTTGATTTAATTTTGAAGCGGAAACAAATAGAATATGAGCAACTGCTTCAAAAACTCGAGAAACTAAAGGAAAAGGTTAAGCAGAGTGAGGCTGAAGCTGGAAAGTGGAAGGACTCTGCGTTTAAAGATGAGCATGTGAAAGCCCGAGTTGGTGAGTTGCTGGGTCAAACGGAAAAAATCGACTGGGATTAGACCGGCGGTTCGTGAATTGTGACTCGTGCTTTGTCTTTAAGAGCTTACAATTAACAAGGGCTTATGGATTTTCTGTAAGCCCTTGTTTTTTATAGGCGGGTTCTTTTTTGTTCGGCTTCGGTGGCTTTTTTGAGGAGCTTTTTTTCTTCAGACGTTAAGCTGTGTATGCCGGAGTTGTGGACCTTTTGCAGGATACGGTCGACGTTGGCTTGCAGGCTGCGCTCAGCAGTGATTTTCTTTTCCCGGGTACTGTGCCGGATTTTTGTCCTGAATTTGGCTCGCCAAGATGGCGAAAAGACGTAGATAGCTCCTGCAGCCATACCAGCTAAATGTGCAGCATCTCCACCGGCATTCGGGCTCCTCGTGATTACAGCGACAAAGTAGATGACTGTGAAAACGACTGCCGCGACTCTTATCGGTACAGGGAAAAGAAATATGAAGATTATGAATTGCGGAAAGAGGATTGCACAAGCAGCTAACAGGCCGAGTACCGCGCCGGAGGCGCCTATCATAGGCAGGGCCGGCAGGAACCTAATTAGAACCAGCAGCAGGTAAAAGAGCCCCCCTGCTATACCACAACCGAGGTAAAATATTAGAAATTTTTTGCTGCCCCAGTGTCGCTCAAGCGAGGAGCCCAAAAAGAATAAACAAAGCATATTAAAAAGAATATGAAAGAGACCGCCATGCAAAAACTGGTATGTTACAAGTCGCCACAGTTGCAGCGCCATCAATAAGGAAGCTGGGTAAAGTGAAAACATTCGCACGAGCAGTTCGTTTGTGGCCAAGACCTGCACAAGATAAACCACAATGTTAATGAGCAGCAGATATTTAACCATTGGTGTGATCTGGGGAAACCCTATCCGCATCTGTGGTGCGTATCGGTATCGGTTCTGGAAATTTTCGCGAGTATAGTCTCTATCATAAAGGCCCATAGTTAAGAAACTTAAAAGTAAAAAGTTAAAATTAAAAGCTGTTGTTATTTCTCTATTATATAGTATCGTCAATTTTGGTAATTGTTCAACTGGAAAAGAGCCATGACTCCAGATTCAAGAGCCCAGACTGAAGGTTTTTGGCTTCATTTTTTCAAATATCAGCATCAATGCAGTGCCAAGTATTATCATACCGATACTGATATTCTGTGATATTGTCAGGCAGTCGAATTCAAAAGGATTGTCATCACGGACAAATTCTAAAAAGAAACGGGTGATGCCGTAGACTACGAACATCAGGCCGAATGTGCAGCCGGGTTTGGTAAACAGCTTTTTAGTTTTTACTTTTTCTGCCTTTAATGACCTTCGCCAGAAGAGATAGAGTATGAGGCACAAAAATGCGCCATTAACTGATGAATAAAGTTGTGTGGGGTGTACGGGTAAACAGCGGTATAGCCCTTTATCGACCCAAGTCTTTTGTTCCTGTGTTAGATGTTCGTAAGGTTTTAAATCCTGGACCCACAGACCATTTTCGTTAAAGTAGCCGAAGAAATCAGCGGGCAATTCCATCTGTGGGTTGGGTCGATTTCTTTTTAGGTCCGGGTGTGCCTGACTGTAATATGCAGGTGAGTGTATGTGTAGAGGTGAATGGTAGGGAAAGCGGACAGCCCATGGCAGATTGGTGGGTTTACCGAAGCAGCAGCCATTTAGAAAGCAACCAATTCTGCCGAGCACAAGCCCTAACATTAAGCTAATGGCAAGGATATCGAGATAGCGACGAACGGGAAGCTTATGATACCGGAGATAAACGGCAATGACAGTGATGGCCGATATCACGCCTCCTAAAAGTTCTAAACCACCCTTCCAAATGTAAAAAACCGAGAGCAAATTCCCTCTAAACAACAAGTCGAAATAGTGGATTACAAAAAACAAACGCGCGCCTACAACACCGGCTATGAGTGAATAAAGGGCTGCATTAGTGATGAATTGTGGGTCTGGGGTGATGTCACGGCTGAGGTGTCTTATCAGAAAGACAGCCGCAAGAAAGCCAATAACCATCATCGAGCCATAGCTTGGTACTGGCCAATGTATGAAAGGTATCTCAAAAAGTTGCGGATACATTAATAAGCAAAAGTAAAAAAGTAAAAGTGTTTTTACAAAGTCTTTTTAATTTTGTTATTTTGGTCGAGAACAACCATTTTGGGTTTAAGTTTCTTTGCTTCGTCCGGTGTAAAAAAGCCGAAGTTGAGAATAATGATAATGTCCTTTGGTTTGATGAGGTGAGCTGCTGCACCGAGTATAAGGACCCGTCCGGAATCGGCTTGTGCCGGAACGGCATATGTTTCCAACCTGCTACCATTGTTTAGGTCGGCTATCAAGACAGACTCATAAGGCAAAATGCCGGCAGCTTCCATTAGTACCGAGTCTATCTCAATACTGCCTGTATAGTTCAGCTTTGTATCGGTAACAGTTGCCCTATGTAATTTGCCTTTTAATACTTTGAGAAACATAATTGAGTAGCATTATACATTATTGTTTGCTGGCGTCTACCAGTATGTTGTCGATTAACCTTGCCAGCCCAATTCTGGCGGCGACTGCTACGAGAACCTTGCCGGCGATTTGGTCGATGTTTTGCACCGTTTCGGCGTCGACTACGCTGACGTACTCTATCTTTATTGATGGAGCCTGATTTAGTATTGAGTACATCTGCCTAATAATTGTTTCACAGTCTGTGATGCCGGCGTCGATCATTTCCTGAGCTTTTTGAAGCGACTTATAAATGTAAGTTGCTTCTTTTTTCTGCTCTTTGGTTAGGTATTGGTTTCTGCTGCTGACGGCCAGGCCGTCAGGTTCGCGGACAGTCGGGCAGATAGCAATTCTTAAAGGCATATTCAAATCGGCAACCATTTTCTTTATAACGATTGCCTGCTGGCTATCCTTCTGACCAAAATATGCGATATCAGGTTGCACGATGTTAAATAACTTTGCACAAATGGTAGCCACTCCTCGAAAGTGTCCCGGGCGAGAGCGGCCGCAAAGTTGTTCAGTTAATTTCTCGACGTTTACCGAGGTAAAATTCTCTCGTGGGTACATCTGCTCTGTTGCAGGTGCAAAAACAATATCGATACCAGCTTTTTTACAAATTTCCAAATCAGCCTCTAAGGGTCGTGGATATTTCTCGAAATCTTCGGTGGGGCCAAACTGTGTAGGATTAACAAAAATGCTGACGACAACGAAATCACATTCTTTCACTGCTGTTTCAATTAGCGAAATATGACCGATATGAAGCGCCCCCATTGTTGGCACCAAACCTATTTTTTTAGCCTCTCTACGGGCGGCTTTGACGAGACTTCTGACAGATTCTATCGTTTTTGCAACTTCCACTTTCTGTTATTTACCTTTTCACGGCTGCTATCAGGGCTCTGTGTAGGTCTTTAATTATATCTTCAACATCCTCACATCCGACGGCAAGTCTGAAAAGGGTATCGGTGATGCCTAACTTATATCGCCGCTTTCTTGTATAATCATAGTAGCTTACCAATGCCGGGTGTGTTATCAGCGTTTCAACACCACCTAAGCTTGGTCCAATATAGCATAACTTCAGGGCATCCAGGAATCGTTTTGCAGTACTGAGATTGCCTTTTATCTCAAAAGTTACAACGCCCCCGCCGCCTGTCATCTGCTCTTTTGCTATTTCATAGTGACGATGGCTCTTAAGAAAAGGATAATAAACTTTTTTGATACAGAAATGGTTCTCAAGGAATTCTGCGATTTTTAAAGCAGATTTGTTTTGTTCCTTTACTCGTAAAGGAAATGTTTTGAGCCCTCGGAGCAGAAGATAACAGCAATGGGGGTCGATAAGTCCGCCCATTGATTTGTGTAAATTTCGTATTTTTTCAATTAGTTCACTTTTTCCAAGTACAGCACCAGCCAAGATATCATTATGTCCTGCGAGATATTTTGTGCAGCTGTGCAGAACGATGTCCATTCCGAACTCTATGGGCCTTTGGTTAAAAGGAGTGGCAAAGGTACTATCTATGAGGGTAAGAACTTTATACCTATCGGCTATCTTTTTAATCTTGACAAGGTCGAAGATATTTAAATAAGGGTTGGTTGGTGATTCAGAAAATATAAAACGCGTGTTTTTTTTGATTGCTTTCTCAAGAGCTTTATAATTTCCGAATGGAACAATGGTGCACTCGATGTTGAATTGTTTCAAGTATGATCTGCAGAATTCAAGTGTTTTTTTGTAGCTGTCGTCGGTGATAACAATATGGTCACCTGCCCGGAGTAAGGAGAGGATGGTCGTAGTTATCGCACTCATTCCGGAGGAGAAAACGACGCAGTCTTCAGCACCTTCGAGGTTAGCAAGGCGCTTTTGAGCAATTTTTGCAGTGGGATTGCCGTATCTGCCGTATTCAAAGTGCTCCTTGCCCTTTTTGGTGTAGTCTTCAATTGCCTTACTGTTCTTAAACGTGAAGGTAGAAGTTTGAATAATAGGCGTTGTTAATGAATCGGCATACTTTTTCCTCGGCTCACCGGCATGTATCGATCTGGTAGATATGGATTTGGTGCTTCTGGTAGTTTTGCTTTTTGGAGTTGATTTAGCCATGGTTTTTTTCCTGAACAAAAGAAGGATTTTGATTACATTTTAGTTAAGTGCTACTATTAGAACTTCAGAACTTCCAATTTTCATTTTTTTAAGTTTATACAGCAAGGTAGCTTTTTATTTGATTTGCTAAATGCTCAACATTAGCATCGTTTGTATAATCTGATTTCGATATTTGTATGCGGATGACAGGGCAGATTTTCCAATTGGTTAAAAGCTTTTCGTAATCGCATCTTAGAGCTTCTAAAAACTGCATTTGAATCTGCTGCTCGTAAGGACGGTTACGCTTGTGGATACGCACCAAGCAATTTTGGGCTGAGTCCTGAAGATATATCACCAGCACAGGCTTGGCAACTTTCGATAGCGATGGCTGATAAATCTTCTCATAGGTTTTCAATTGTTCGGGGGTAAGTGTCTGTTTGGCATAGATGGGTTCTTTGTCGAAGATGTAGTCGCTGATGGCAATCTGCCCTGCTGCGAGAGTATTATGATTTAGCTGCATGATTCTGCTGGTTAGAAAAAATAGCTGCGAGTCCAGCGCAAGCTCTTTTTTGCCGGCATAGACATCCGGCATAAAAGGGTTCGCATCATACGGTTCGAGCAGTAGTTTGCAGCGGAGCAGATTTGACAGTTTTTTCGTCAGGGTGGTTTTTCCGATGCCGATAATGCCTGCGACGCTGATAAGCTGCGGCAGGTTGGAATCGAGGACAAAATCGGCGCCTCCAAGCCGCCCTGCTAACTCAGTTATCGATTCCTTTATAACAGGGTGCAGCAGTTCGCCATTGAGCTCGCAGAGACTTTGGAGCACGAATGAGCGCAGATGCATCTGTGGATGTGGAACGGTTAAATCAGGGCTGTTAATAATGACCCCGCCCAATATTAAAAGGTCCAAGTCGATAAGTCTCGGCGACCATTTTTTTTCTCTTACTCTGCCAAGTGTAGACTCAATGTCGAATAGTATTTTGTGGAGCTTTTCTGCACTGAGGGTTGTCTTGACCTCGGCAACTGCATTTAGGTATTTCGGCTGGTTGGCACCGCCGAGCGGGGGAGTCTCAATCAGTTCACTTATGCGGGCAACTTCGATGTTCTCTGCTTCGGCGAGTATTCTAAGAGCAGCCCTTATAGATTCCTCTCTGTTGCCTACATTGCTGCCCAGTCCAATATATGCTGTTGTCATCTTGCCCATTAGATTAGAACCTTACCTCGACAATTAAACGCCAGTGAATCGCTCCATAGCTTCCTTGACGCTTTCGGGCTTAGCGAAGGCTGAAAGTCGTAGATAGCCTTCCCCGGCCGGTCCGAAGCCTGCGCCGGGTGTGCCAACGACTCTGGTCTTTGTTAACAGTCTATCGAAGAAATCCCAGGAACTTAGTCCGTTCGGTGTCTTCACCCAGATATACGGTGCATTGACACCACCGTAGACCTCATAGCCGAGCTTTGTGAGGGATGTGCGAATTAAAGCTGCATTACTCATATAAATATTGATAATTTGACGAGTTTGCTTTTTGCCCTCGGGTGC
The DNA here is from genome assembly GCA_020351025.1 of Planctomycetota bacterium. Lineage (GTDB taxonomy): Bacteria > Planctomycetota > Phycisphaerae > Sedimentisphaerales > Anaerobacaceae. Next base: position 1,840,167 of record CP070728.1, on the reverse strand, counting down.
GTAGGTGGCAGCAGCACCAGCTTGTGAGATGTACGAAGTGCCGTTGAATTTTGTACAATGCCGCCTGTTCCATAAAGGATTAACTTCGAGCGCCCTACCGTCTTTTGTGTAAGCCTTCAGTTGCTTTGGTACTACGGTGAAGGCACATCTAACGCCGGTAAAACCGGCGGTTTTAGAGAAACTGCGAAATTCTATCGCCACCTCTTTCGCCCCGTCAATCTCGTAGATTGAATGTGGTATGTCAGGGTCGGTGATAAATGCCTCATAGGCAGCGTCAAAAAGGATTATGGCCTTGTTTTTGTGGGCGAAATCGACCCACTTGCTTAAAACTTCCTTAGGAGCCACCGCACCCGTAGGATTGTTTGGGAAGCACAGGTAAATAATATCAACTTCAGTATCGGGTAAATCAGGGAGAAAGTTATTCTCTGCGGTACAGGGCATATAGATTAATTTGTCATACTGGCCATTTTGGTTGGCCTGCCCGGTTCTGCCGGCCATTACATTGCTATCGACATACACAGGGTATACGGGGTCGGATATTGCGACTGTATTATCTATGCCAAAAATCTCCTGGATGTTACCTATATCGCATTTGGTTCCGTCGCTGATAAAAATCTCACTTTTGTCTAATTCAATACCTCTGTTTTTGAAGTCGTTCTCAATTATTGCGTTGATTAAAAAATCATAGCCGTGCTCCGGGCCGTAGCCATGGAAATTGGCAACACTTCCCATATCGATAACAGCCTTTTTCATGGCTTCGATAATAGCCGGCGCCAAAGGCTGGGTAACGTCCCCTATCCCTAAGCTAATTATATTTGCATCAGGATTTTTGGCCTGAAAGGTGCGAATGCGTCTGCTGATTTCGGGAAACAAATAGCCCGCCTGGAGCTTCAAAAAGTTCTCATTAATCTTTGTCATTGTTTTCTTTCTCTTTTTCCAGGGATCGTGTTTTAGTTCCAGTTTTGGCTGAGCTTTCAGTATTTAGAAGCACAGCGAACAAGTAATTCTATTAGCTAAGCTGACTTGCGTCAACCCGTTACAGCCCTCATCAGAAGAAAATCCTCCAGCAAAACGTGTGGAAAGCCTCTGACGAGGTCAGCATTTTGGTCAGAAATGTTATTAGAAAAGAGCCGCGGTGATACCTTGGTTCATTTGCCTTTTTTGTGTTTTTTAGGTTTTGCTACTTACCAGTATGAAAAACCGAAATTTTATTTAGGTGTCTTCACTGGGTATGAATCGAAAGAAATTTATTGAGATTAAGGGAGTGGGCGTGTTTAGCAACGCTTGTAATGGTCGGCACTTGCATCCGGGACGGGTATTTTTTATTTGCCCCTCTACTCTCTACATAAATCACAAATGCCCTCAAGATAAACGGTTTTACTCAAGACAGTGAACTTTTGGTTAATTTTCCTTGGAACAGGAATATTGTCAAACGGTTTGTGGTGGAAATCTATGATCCTCTTGCATTTTAGGCACTTAAAATGCTGATGATTTTCCATGTTACCATCATATCTTTTGACATCGCCTGAGCCTTCGACCGTGAAAGCAGAACCGATTTTAGCCAGAGTCAAAAGGGTTCTGTTGACCGTATCCAGCGAAATACTTGGAAAAGTTTTCCTCACCTTGCGGTAGACCATATCTGCTGATGGGTGCTCTTTTGACTGGATCAAAGTCTTATAAATTGCCATCCGCTGTGGTGTTACTTTCAGCCCCGCCTCGCGGCACATCACCTGGAAAGCATCCATTTGCCTTTTTATGTGAACCTTTTTTTCCCTAATTTTTTCTACCCCTACCGGTTAACATAAAATGATTTAAGCTAAGATATTTATTAGAACTATGCCTAATTATACATAACCTTACCCGTTTTGAGAAGAAAAATTTATCTTATTTATCGTATATTTCAGAGGTCAATTTATCACCTTCCGTCGTGGGTGGTCTGATAATGAGGCAATTTCAAAAGATGACATCCCGTACTGCATGCAAAAAATGGAGCCGCCCTCCTCCGACGGCCCCTTTGTTATGGAAAGCAAAACCGATGTTGCCTAACGGTACAACTCGCACCCACGATTTTGATAAGCACCGAACAGGGCGGACAAATCCTCATTTTCTTGTTATTTTCCTGACTAGGATGCTCCGCCCCGTGTCCATTTGCTAATTCTCGTGAGCAAGCTGTATGTCACCTCTAAAAATGAATTTTAGGTTTCTCATTCTTGCTGGTGTTATCTACCTTGGTCTCCTTTCTTACAATTACTACTATATAGGAGCTACTCTGATTTGTCAAGAATAATTTTTCGAATTTTCCCAAAAATTTTTACTATTGGATTTTATGCTGCTGGATTTGGAGAAGATAGAGCATTAAAACGACACTTTCTGAGGGGTTCTGATAGGTTGGGATTGAAATGGCTGCAGAAAGCTGAATTATTCGTGGCGCAGAGATTCAATTGGGTCCATATTTGCGGCTCGATGGGCCGGGTATAAGCCAAAGGTTATGCCCACGGCTGCACTGATGCCAAAGGCTAACACGAGTGAGCTGCCCGTAATCACTGTAGGCATATGGCCGAAATAGGTTACCAAAAATGGTATAAGAGAGCCTAAGATAATCCCCAGCATGCCTCCAACGAGCGTTAGCAGCAGCGTCTCCGAGAGGAATTGAATAATAATATCGCGCTTTTTGGCACCGAGGGCCCGGCGGATGCCAATCTCGCGTGTGCGTTCGCTGACGGTGGCCAGCATAATATTCATAATTCCTATGCCACCGACCAGAAGCGAGATTGCAGCAATTGAGCCGAGAACAATACTGAATATTCGCCTTGTTCGGGCAGCCTGCCGCAGCAGTTCCAGCGGAACCACTATATTATAGTCCTGCTTTTTATGAAGTCGATTCAGCAAGGCGACTATAATCTTCTGAGTTGACAGGACCTGTTCGTTTGAGTTGACCTTTACAATAATTTTCTGCAGTTCCACTTTTTCTGCGCTGCGACTGCCGCCGCTTATCTGATAAGCGAACTCACTGAACCGACTCTTTGCTGTCGTGAGCGGAATATAAATATTACCCGCCACGCCACCGGTGCTTTCAATGGTTTTAGCTGCCTGTGTCCCGAAAGTATCTGACATTCCTGCAGGTGCTGTTTTAGAAGCAATTCCTACCACTCGATAATAGCTGCCACGAATTCGGACATCCAGTCCAAGAGGGTCATCGAAGGTGAAAAGCTTGCGGGCCACCTGGTCATCAATAACGCAAACTGCCAGCTGATGGTGCAAATCGGTGCTGCTTAAAAACCGGCCACGTGTCAGTTGAACCGGAGAAATCTCTGTATACCACGGAATTGTCCCCATGATTTTGATAGCTGCCTTGCGATTAAGGTATCGCGCTTCCTGGTCTATCTCGCGAATGGGGACAACTACTTCGACCTCGGGTATCGTGTTGCGAATGGATTCGGCATCTGCATAGGTCAGGCCATACTTTCGCACGGTCTGCGTATCACCGGTGTCGGTCTGCTCCTGGGGCGGCTTAACCGTTTCAACAATTAGATTCGTGCTCCCAAGCCGTGCTATGGCCTCCTGCGCTTCCTGACTGGCACCTTCGCCTATCGCAAGCATTGCAATCACCGAACAGACACCAAAAACCACACCCAGCATCGTCAGCGTCGAGCGGAGTCTGTGCATCCAAAGACTTTTGATACCTAATTTAACCGTCTTTTTAACGTTAATCCAATGCATTTAAACTACCGTTCGTGGTTACACTCTTGCCTGTCAATTCGTCCGTCGAGAAGCTGTATAGTCCTCTCGGCCCTTTTGCTTATGTGCTCATCATGGGTGACAACAACCAGCGTTTTGTGCTGCCGATGCAAATCATCGAGAATACTCAGAATTTCAGCGCCGCTTTCCGAATCCAGATTGCCGGTAGGCTCATCTGCCAGAATAATCAGCGGGTCATTTGCGAGCGACCTGGCAATCGCCACTCTTTGCTGTTCGCCGCCGCTAAGTTCGGTAGGCCGATGTTTGAGTCTGTCGCCAAGGCCTACCATTGTGGCTAATTCCTTGGCACGTTCGGCACTTTCACGCTCGGAAAACCCCTGATAAAACATTGGAAGCTCTATGTTCTCTATGACGTTGAGTTGGCCAATGAGATTGTAGGATTGGAATATAAAGCCGATACGTTTGCCGCGGATTAGTGATAGCTCATCATCATTAAGTTTCGAGACATCTTCTCCACCTATACAGTATCGGCCGCTGGTAGGTCTGTCAAGGCAGCCAATCATATTGAGTAACGTGGATTTTCCCGACCCGCTGGGCCCCATAATGGCTATGTACCGCCCCTCTTCGATACTCAAGTCAATATTATTCAGGGCAGGTAATTGAACCGAACCTATCGTATATATCTTACATAGTTTCTCAATTTCAACTACAGCCATTGAACCCAGACCTTGATGATTTGTGTAGGTTTGCTTACTTTTTACACTTTTTAGCTCGCTGCCTCTGACTCGCCGGGGCGAGGCGGGTTAAGCAACACTTTCTGGCCTTCAGCCAAACCGCTTTTTATCTCAACGAAGTCGTCGTTGAACGAGCCTGTTTCAACCTCACGCTTCTCATGGCCACCATTACTTAAACAATAGCAGACCTTTTTTCCCTCTAATGTGACAACCGCCTGTATCGGCACAATGAGAACATCATGCAGTTCGTCGATGTTTATCTCGACCTTTGCTGTCATACCGGTCTTGATGAAGTCGTGTGCTCCATCAAGCCTCACGTCGGTTGCGTAGACCTTATGGTCGGGATTGAGCCATTCTTCAGGGTCTGCTAAAGGTGCTTTTTTCAGCACCTCGCCAGTGAAAGTTTTATCCGGGAACGCTACGATGGTTATATTTGCTTTTTGGCCCGGCTGAACCTTATCAATCCACGTCTCGTGAATTTTAACCTCTATCTTCATAACCGAAGGGTCGGGGATGAATATAATCTTTTGACGTTCTCTGATTTCTGCTCCAACCTCAATCATGTTGCGGCTTCTCCACCAGCCCTCCATTAGACTTGATGCATATACTACCTGTCCTGTGGCAGGAGCTCTGATTGTACAAGCCTCGAATTGTTTTTGCAGCTTTTCAAGTCGCTTTTTCTGCAATGCATGTGTGGCTTCATTGCTGTCGAGTTTGGCCTGTGCCTGTGCCAACTTTGAGCGGGCGCTGGCCTCGACGCGTTCCAACTCTCGCTTGGCCTCTTCGTAGTCGCTGAGGAGTTTCTCAGCCTGTTTTGGGAACTCGTATTTTACAAACAAATCCTTTGCCGTTTTGGCCTTTTCCCATGCAATATCTTTCGTTTCTTTTTCCAAACTGTCCGCTTCCTTCTGGTTGAGCGACACATATTCTTTCTGGTAAAGCTTCTCCGTCCACTCTAATTTGTTGTTGGCGAGCTTGAGTTCCTGTCTTTTTAATTTAATATCCCCTTCCAGTTCTCTGAGTTTCTGTAGAGCCTCGCCACCGAGGTGGGGGTCCTCAATCAGTGACGCGATTTCATTGTGCTCGTGGCCTGGGTTTGCCGAAGCCGACATAAGTTTTTCAGCAGCATTCTTGCCGAAGTATTTATGCACGTCCATCAGTGAAAACCTGACCTTCATCTGGCCAGCTTTGATGTCACTGTCGTTTTGTTTTTTCTGGATATCAAGCGACTCCTTTGCTTCAGTGAGGCTGGCCTCTGCGTTTAAAAAGGCAATTTCCTGTTGCGTTAGCTTTTGTTCTATTTCCGAGGAATCAAGCTCGACAAGCACTTTGCCGTTATTAACATCATTCGGCGTGATAATTGTGCCTTCATCAACAATACTGGTTATAGTTGTCTGACCTTCCACCTCGGACTTAATGTCTTTTGAATTAAGGGCTTTAATGCCGCCGCTTTCAGTTACGTTGATAGGCAGATTATCGCGGCGCACAGTAAATGTTGTTGCTTCCTTATTTGATTCACTAAGCCTACCAGATGCCCGGCGCAGAAACACGAATACACCCGCGCCTGCAATCACAACAACAACTGCGATAATCAAGACCCGGCGCAGCCATTTTAGAGGCGCCAATTTACCAGCAGGCTGATTATCTTGTTTTTTGATGCTTTTTACTTTCGTTGTATTATCCTGGTTAGTCATATTTCTTTATTGTTCCCACATTCCGTCAGGCATGACCTGCAGAATACCAACATCTCTGAAAAAACTCAACTTTGCAATAGCGTGGTCAACTAAGGCGGCCGTAACATTATTTTGGGCTTCTACGAGAGCGTCCTCCGACTCCAGCAAGATTCGCACCGTCACTCGTCCTGCATCCAATAACAGTTCGTTACTCTCAACCCGCCTTTCAGCTAGGTCCAAACTCAATTTTTGGATTTTGTAAGTCTCGGCTTTTTCTATAAGTTGGCGATAGGCCTGGCGTACATTTAGTTTGACATTGTCCATTTCGTTGTCATATTCCCTTTGTTGCCGCTCCAATGCTATTATCGCCGTGCGATAGATATTGCGTTCTTCTTTTCTGTCAAGCGGCAGGTCTCCCGATAGGCCTAATGTATATGTTCCATCATGGAATTGCAAACTGTCAATGTCGGTTTTCTCTCTTGAGCCTACATCAATTCCGCCTGTAAGGTTTAGTTCAGCGCCGAGGCCGTCTGCCGTTACTATGACTTTACGCACCGCGTCATCGACCTGGTCTCTTGTGTTGGCCAGGTCCAGACGTTGAAGTAATGCCGTTTCAATTGCTGCATCTGGTGTATAATTGGGCTCGCTTATCCCAATCTTCTCTAGCGCATTTAACTCATTCTGGTCCAGTTCTATGTCAGCGTCGGTTGGTAAGGACAACCTTATTTTAAATTCATCAAGACTCTGTTCGTAACGCTGCTGAGCTTCGACGTAGTTATTTTGTGCTCTTAAGACATTTTGCTCTGTCTCATCCACATCGATGCGTGTCCTTATTCCGGCTTTTAGCTCCATCTCCAGGCGTTCTTTTGATTTGAGGACTCTTTTATAATTATTCTCGGCATTGGTTACTTTGTCTCTTTGCTGCAGGACGCGGTAGTAGTCGTTTACAATAGAAACAACAAACTCCTGGCGGAAACGGTTGAAGGAGCGTATCTCATAGAGAGCATTCCGCTCAGATTGTGTCAGGTTCTCCTGAGCGATTCTTCGGCCGGCACCTCGCAGCAACGGCTGTGTTATGCTGGCACTTAGAACCGAACCAAGTGAGGTACTCGGGTCGCCGGTAAGAAAGCGTGCCCAATCGAATCCGATGCCGGCGCTAACTATAGCTCCATCGGCCAATAGTTGTGTAAAGCCGAGCTTAGTGTTATCACCGCTAATCTTGAGCTCCTCCTCGTCATTGTCCCGTCCCGGGACAGGATGTCTTAAGTACTTTGCGTCAATGGTTCCGAACCATTGTCGTGCGAACTGATGCCTTTCGAGTGTTAAATCAAGTGCCTTTAAATAAAGGTCTTCTTTTTGCTTTTGATAATCCCGGTTATGTGCAGTAGCTATAGCGACAGCCTTTGCAAGACTTAAAACTTTTGATGATGGGACAGGCTCTTCAATTTGGATGTCATTTGGTGATGGTGGTACGTCGCTGACGGTATAATTTGCCTTTCGGCCGAAGCTGCCCTGCCATTTGCTATCGATAATATTGTATACTTCTTCGTCTGCTTCGGCCTTGTAATACTCAGGGCTGCACGCACCGGTCATGCCAAGAATAATAGCAGTGCACAGCCCACCACACAATAACGTGATTAACCTAAAATTACACAACATAAAGCCCTTCTCCACTATAATCCCCGTTTGCACAATAGAGCATCTGTGTTTATACCATTATACAAGAAAAGCTTCCGAAAAAAAAGCTAAAAACCAACTATGGTATCTATAGGCACCCGCAAATTTAGTTATTTATAGTAGATTTCATACGATGCTGTTCAATAAAATGCTCAAATTAAACAACATATGCTGGAAAAAGCTCTGAGGTTAGACCTTTAGCTCGAGTTTTGTTATATAAAGTATAGACGCTCATTCTGCAAAAATATTGCAAGGAAAGTCCTATAATGTCTTATGCAATGGTGTAAAGTAAGGTTAAGATTTTATTGCAAAATCGTCCGCTTGCAGGTAAAATAAGTGGAGATTTTGAGTTTGGCGGCGTAGCCAAGAGGCCTAAGGCGACGGTTTGCAAAACCGTTATTCGCCGGTTCGAATCCGGCCGCCGCCTTTTTGTTTTTATCTTAATCAGTATAGACTGATGCTATGAGAGTAAATATCGATGATTGCGTTCTGGAGTTGGTCGAGGGCGATATTACGGAAATGCCAACGGAGGCAGTCGTCAATGCTGCCAACGCTCGATTGATTTTAGGTGGGGGCTTGGCTGGAGCAATCAGAAGCAAAGGCGGCCCACAAATACAGCAAGAGTGTAACAAGATAGGCGGAACTTTTGTCGGTGGGGCCGTTAAAACAACCGCTGGTAATTTGAAAGCGAAGTACGTTATTCACGCTGTTGGGCCGCAAATGGGTGAGGGTGATGAAGACGAAAAGTTAAAAAACGCAACCCTTAATTCACTTAAATTAGCGGACAAGGAAGGTATAAAAAGCATTTCATTGCCCGCAATCAGCACGGGTGTTTTTGGCTTTCCCATCCAGAGATGTTCCGAAATCATGCTTAGAACAACTATCGATTATCTCAAAGTCCAAACCGGCCTTGATAAAGTTGTCTTTTGCCTTTTCGGCCGGGAAAGCTACGAGGTATTCGAAAACCAGCTGAAGCAGGAAATCTCAAAATGAAGGCAATGGTCTTGAACCAAACCTCCCCTGTTGAAGCGAAGCCTTTAGAAGCTGTTGATTTGCCAGTTCCTGTCCCTGAGGATAATCAAATCCTTGTTAGAACTTTAGTTTGTGGTGCCTGCCATACAGACCTTGATGAAGTTGAAGGCAGGCTAATACCAAAGAAGGTACCTATAGTTCTCGGTCACCAGATAGTTGGGATGGTGGCAGATAGGGGGAAAGCTGCAACAAAATTCGAAACGGGCGACCGGGTGGGCATTACCTGGCTCTATTGGGCTTGTGGCAAATGTGATTTTTGCCAAACGGGCAATGAGAATCTCTGTAATGCTGCCAAGTGGACCGGTAAGGACGTCGATGGCGGCTACGCAGAATATCTGGTTGTTCCAGAGGATTTCGTTTATCGTATTCCGGAGAGGTTTTCGGATTCTGAAGCTGCGCCACTTCTATGCGCCGGCGTAATCGGATATCGCACTCTCAGGTTAGCTGAGGTCGCCGATGGTCAAACTATCGGCCTATTTGGCTTCGGAGCTTCAGCCCATATCGTAATTCAGATAATCAGGTATAAATTTCCCAACAGTCCTGTTTTTGTCTTTACCAAAACGGAAGAACACGCGAGGTTAGCAGAAAGTCTTGGTGCTGCGTGGACGGGTCGTTCTGGTAAACAGCCACCAGAGAAGTTGAACAAGGCAATGGATTTTACGCCCGTTGGAGAGTGTGTCCGCGATGCCTTGGCTGTTCTGGATAAAGGCGGACGATTAGTCATTAATGCGATTCGCAAAGAAACACCCGTGCCGGTGCTGGATTATGCCAAATATCTTTGGTTCGAAAGGGAAATAAAAAGCGTCGCTAATGTTACTCGCCGGGACGCTGAGGAATTCCTGCCATTAGCAGCCCAAATTCCTATCGTTCCTACCATTGAGGAATTTCCGTTGGCCCAAGCCAACGAAGTGCTAATCCGGTTGAAGCATTCCAAGCTGCGAGCTGCCGCCGTCCTAAGGGTCTGCAAATAAAGAACTTAGGCTGTAGAAGTCAATAATCCCTTAACCTTTTCCGTGTGTAAAAATGTGAAATTTATGGAACACATCGCTGTTTTTGCGCATCTTTTATATCGAGCGGCGAGAGCTTGACAGGATGAATGGGTTTTAACAGCAAAGGCAGGATTCACTTGCTGCTGAGCTAAAGGCTGAGGAGCGTTTGGCTGTGTCTTTACTTTTTGGCTTGTGCATGACGATGTTGGTTTAAAGCCGAAATTCCGATAAAATCGGGTTTTTTGAGAAAACGCTCAGATTTTTATGTTGGAGAAGCAGTTGGATTTTGTTATAAGAGAATTGTATTTATGAAAAGATTATCCTGTAAGAATGAGGAGTATGTGTTTTATGTATAAGCGAAAAGGGTTTACGTTAATAGAACTTTTGGTGGTAATAGCCATTATTGCGCTGCTTATGTCTATACTGATGCCCACGCTGGCAAAAGCAAGGAAGTTAACAAAATCAGCTATGTGTATGTCGAACCTGAGGCAATGGGGCTCTTTCTTTTCAATGTATACGGATGATTACCACGGCTCCTTTATGGGGGGTTCATCAGTTAACTGGCCAACCCAATGTTGGTGGGCTGTACTGGAGCCGTACTACAAGAACAGGGCTCTATTGTGCTGCCCCATGGCCGATGACCCTGATAAAAATCCTTGGGAGGGTTATGGTAACTACGGGACTTGGGGGCCCGACTGGTACCCTGATGGTTTTTATGGAAGCTATTGCATAAATGAATGGGTTTGTAATCCGGTACTCAAAACAGGAGAAGTGGCGGATTATGGTGACCCCGCAAAATACTGGAGGAGTACTAATGTTAAAAATCAATCTACCATCCCACTGCTTGGGGACGGCTGGTGGGACCAGTCTTGGGCGGAAGCCTTCGATTGGATTCCGACTTATCCTGGTGAGTTTGAGGGAATTGGAGGTGATGACCTCGCACATTTCGTTGTCCTGCGACATGATGGATGGATAAACATGCTCTTTATGGATTACACTGTTAGGAAGATACATATTAAGGACCTGTGGCCCCTGAACTGGAATAGAATGACCGATACGGAGGAGGCCCCGCTAGAGGAAGACTACCCGCTTTGGCTCAAAAAACTACTTTAAAGATTGCTCGACAATATGTAGCGGGTAGTTTTTTGCTCGTTTCTGCATTTCGACATTATTATGGGGGCAGTATCTTATACCTTGGTTATACCTATTTTGCTTAGCTGCGGTGTTCTTACATAGATGCTAAAGTCCCTTATTCGCGCATCAAGGTTGAGAGGAGGATTTTTATTCTGAAAAAACAGTCAGAATTTGTTATAAGTATAAGGGAATAGCGATTCTTGAAGAGATACTTCTTTCAGCATGCAGAAAAAGCTTATATGCGTGCGAAAAGGTTTTAGCCTATTATACATAAATATTTCTAATGGGGTAAGCCTCGTAAAAGACCAAGGGCCATAGGGGTGAATAAAAGATTTCTAACTGGGTTTACGTTGATAGAGCTTTTGGTTGTCATAGCCATTATTGCGCTGCTTATGTCTGTACTGATGCCGACACTGGCAAAGGCAAGGAAGCTGACAAAAGCGGCTATGTGTATGTCGAATGAGAAACAATGGGGTTCTTTCTTTACAATGTATACGGATGATTACCATGGCAGTTTTATGCCGAGTCGAGTTACCGGCGACTGGAGAGACGATTGGTGGGCTGTAATGGAGCCATACTACAAAGATAGGTCTCTGTTGTGTTGCCCGATGGCCACTGACCCTGATAAAAATCCGTGGGAGGGATATGGTAATTATGGAACCTGGGGGCCCACTTGGTTTCCTGACGGTTTTTATGGCAGCTATGGGATAAATGCATGGGTTAGTAATCCAACATTCAACACAGGGGAGACATACGGTTCGGATATTCGGGATGCCGGTAATCCCACAAAATACTGGAGGAGTACCAATGTTAAAGGCCAGTCTTCTATACCGCTTCTTGGGGACGCCTGGTGGGACCAGGCCTGGGCAGAAGCTGATGATTTGATTCCGAGTTACCCTGGTGGGTTTGAGGGTACAGCTGATGATATGGCACACTTCTGTCTGAACCGGCATGATGGGTTTATAAATATGCTCTTTATGGATTACTCTATCAGGAAGGTAAGGATTCCAGACCTGTGGACTTTTCCCTGGCATAGAGGCTACGATTACGAGGATGCCCCGACTGAAGATGACATGCCGGATTGGATAAAAAAGCTTTATTGATTGCTGTACAATAGGTGGCAGAGAGCTTCTTTGCCTATTTCTCTATTTGGATAGTATGCCAGCCCCTTTGTCATGATACCTTAACCATATTATGCTTTGTGCTTTACTGCGGTCATCTTAATCAGATGCCAAGGTTGCCATTATACACAGTACATATTGACAGACTTTATAGTTTTCTGTATATTATAATTGTTGCGAGTTGGGCGGTTTGGCCAGACAAGAGATAAAGTAACTCGCGGCAAGGAGACAGGGTGACGATTTTGTAATTAGTTAGATGCCCAAGTCTCCTTTTTTTGCCTCATTGTTTTTCACCGGCTGCGGATTAAGCGGTTGCTATCAAAGCTGACGTGTGGGATATTCTTTTTTAGGTCATCGATGAAACGCAAGCCGTCTTTCCAGTATCCGGCGGTAGGTCTTAACTGGGAACAATGACTTACAAAGTAGCGGTTTATATTATCAACCAGAAGTTCCCGTAAATATTTGCTGAGCATAGAGGCAAGCGAGACCGGGAAAAAACGTTCGTCGGCGTCAACTGCAAAATGCAAACGCATTTGTTTGCCGTCGGCTTGTAATTCGTAGCTGCTGTTGGTCGGACTTTCTATTAGAATTTTCAATTCCATCTCTGGAAACATCCGCTGCAATATTCTTTGGTATCGAACTCTGCCACCCTGTCTGTCAACTATAATCTGCAAGACCTCCCCTCCAAAATTATCGAAGGCGTTCTTTATAAGTCGTGAGGTAGCAGTAAAAAGGACGCTCGCTTTGTTTTTCACAGTGTCGACCATCTTGTTATAATATGCAACATCGAGGCAGTAACTTTTAAGCTCGAGTAGTTCGATACCGTTTGTGACGAGGTCCTCCCCTAATACTGCCGAGACAATTGCCGCATCGGTTTCGTCGGTTAGGATTTTGTATTTTTCAACCTCACGGTACCAGGGATAAGTCTCCAATCGGTTAAGACAATCCGGACACAAATGATTCAGTAGTTCAGTCAATGTAGCAGGTTTTTTATCGAGACATCTCAGACATGCAAGGATTGTGCGTTTTAAGTGCTTCGTTCCTAACGATTTATTAAAAGCCTTTTTGCTATCGGTTATAAGCAACCGCCCCGCGAGATGTTTCCGCCTGCTGCCGACGCTTTTTCTCAAAATCTGCCACAGGTCTGAAGTGAGAAGATGGTGGGGAAGCAAAAAAGTGCTCGAGGATACAACCAATGGCCCTAGGATCGGGCCAAAGCCTGCTTCATCAATCCCTACCAAAACCACCATCCCTGGGAATCCTTCTGTATAGTATTTAATTTCGCGTCTTGAATTTTTAGTCTTACTTAGCTCGAAATTCAACACTAAAAACTCAAAACCGGTCATTATCCCCGGTGCGACTCGAACGCACAACCTCTGGCTCCGGAGGCCAACGCTCTATCCAATTGAGCTACGGGGACGAAAATTCCGTAACGGGTTGTATTATAAGCGGGTGTTGGCATTTTTTCCAATTCCTTTTGATTGGCCCTTCTTCGATAGATCTACGGAGGGTAAACTTTGTAAAAAATGGGTTTGATTGGGTTTGTTTTGGCCTTCGGCGAAGACAAAGCAATTTTCATATCTTTTTTTCACATAAGGTTTTAGGGGTTTTTGGGTGTGTTGTAAATTGGGTTTGTTTTGCATACTTTTATATTTTTGGTTGATTCCACTCCGCTGGCCGCGGGGGCCTCTAAAATTGGCTGGAAGCTTCCTTCGACTTCGCTCAGGGCAGGCTTCTTCGCTAAAAAGAAGAAAGGGAAGTTTATTTGCTAAAGAAAGGATAGTAGTTATTTTTAAATCCCCCTTCTTCGCCAAGGCACCTAGGGCACAAGCTACGAAGGGCAAGCTCCGCATTATTTTGATGTCCGCACTGAGCACCCCAATCAGGCAGGTGCAAGCCACTTTGGCTTCAGTGAATATATTATAGCAGATTCTTGGTAAAAAGTCAAGTTTTTAGTGGTTCTTTTGTCCTCCGGCGGCGTTATCGGCCGGATTGGGATTAGCTGCGCTTGCCGGCATTACGCCGGAGGCATCGTAGGAATAGCTCTGGCCGGCCACTGGTTTGAAAGTACCGCTCCTTAAAGCAAGCAATCCTCCGAGCCAGCGCCATTTTGGCGGGCCAAGCAATCATTTGACACAGCCGCCCTTTGTAAATATGATTATGTAATATTTTTTGCAGGGACTGCTAATGCGATTTGTGACAGATTTCGCGTATTTGCTGGCCGCTATGGTCATAACACCTATGGTTCTATATCGGATGGTCAGATATGGTCGCTATCGAACGGGCTGGTCTAATCGCTTCGGAAAAATCATTCGCAAAGACCCTGCACTGAGGAAATGCATCTGGCTACACGCGGTAAGCGTCGGTGAGGTTAACGCAACCAAAACGATAGTCGAGGAGCTCGAAAATAAATTCGGTGATTATGAAGTTGTAATTACCACTACTACGGATACCGGCTTTGCCCGCGCAAGTGCCTTATTTGGTGCGAATCACAAAGTTTGTTACTTCCCGCTCGATTTTTCTTGGATAATGCGTCGGGCCTTCCTCAATATCCACCCGAAAGCTTGCCTGCTAATGGAGCTTGAAGTTTGGCCTAACTTTGTTCAAATCGCTCGGAATTTGAACGTGCCTGTTATCATAGTCAACGGTAGGATAAGTGATAAGAGTTTCGAAAAATATAAAAAAGTAAAAGCGATTTCTAAACAGATATTCCGAAATTTGAGTCTTGTTCTTGCCCAAACCGAACGGTACGCTCAGCGTTTCAGGGAAATTGGCTGTCCGAGAAAAAAAGTTATCGTTACAGGCTCATTAAAGTATGATACCGCTGAGATAACCGACAAGGTCGAAGGGGCCGACATTATTGCTGCGCAGCTTGGTATCAAGAAAGAGAAATTGTGGGTAGCAGGTGCAACCGGCAACGATGAAGAAAAAGTCATTCTTGATGTTTATCAGGAAATTATTAAAGATAAAAAGTTAAAGAACCTGCGTCTTGCAATTATCCCCCGAAAACCCGAGCGTTTTGATGAGGTGGCCCAGTTAATAGCTCAGGCGGCCCTTCCTTTGGTCCGCTACAGCCGCATAAAAGAAGGAGAATCCAGCTCCTCAGATAAAAAGGCGGTGATTCTTGGCGATACGATGGGCGATTTGAGGAAATTTTACTCGCTTGCAACGGTAATTTTTGTCGGGCGTTCCCTTGTTCCGATGGGGGGCTCAGATATGGCCGAAGCCGCTGCTCTTGGCAAATGCACCATCTTCGGTCCGCACGCCTTTAATTTCAAACAAACAGTCGATGCACTTTTAGCAGATGAAGGTGCCATTATCGTCAAAGATAAAGAAGAATTACTTGAAACAATACAAAAGTGTCTCACCGAACCAGACTTTACTGAAAGAATCGCCCGAAACGGTCAGGAAGTAATCAGAAAAAACCAGGGTGCCACCGAAAAAACGATAGAGCAAATCGCAAAATTTCTAAATCCAACTTAATAAAATTGTCTATCAAATCATTACTTTTTGAGATTTTCAGTCATAGCTTTGATATGTGCTGGTGTGGTTCCACAGCAGCCGCCGATGATGTTGACCCCGGCTGAGTGCATTTTTTCCGCCGCCGCTGCGAAGTCCTCTGGTGATACCTTATAAACCGCTTTATTCTCGATCAGCTCCGGCTTGCCAGCATTAGGTTCTGCATAAATCAATATATTTTTTCTCAAAGACTTCACTGCTGAGACAAATTTTTCCGCCAGCCCTATATATTCATCAAGCGTAAGGGTGCCGCAGTTAAAGCCAACTGCATCAACACCCAGCGAAGCCATTTTGGAAATTGCCGATTCGACATCAACACCCATCATAGTCCTAAAGTCAGCGCCCGCCCTGTCAAATGCCATTGAGGCAAATACAGACAAATCACCACAAAGCGATTTGACCGCTTCGATGGCAATTGCCGCCTCATCAATGGCCGTCATCGTCTCGATTATAAAAGCGTCCACGCCTCCTGCCAAAAGTGCCTTTGCCTGCTCAGCGAAAGCTTCTTTACATTCGTCTACTGTAAGATTCCCCAAAGGCTCCAGGAAATCGCCGGTCGGCCCGATATCACCCAGAACATACTTTTCTCGCCCGGCGGCCCTGCGAGCTATTTGCGCCGCTGCCACATTTATTTGTTCGACCTTATCAGCGAAGCCGTGCCGGGCTAAAGCGTATTTATTGGCACCGAACGTATTAGTCAAAACAGCATCGCTGCCCGCTTCTAAGTATGCCCGGTGAATGTCGAAGACAATATCGGGCGACTCGATATTTAGATAATCATTGCATTTGCCTGCCTCAACACCGCGGGCAATTAACTGTGTTCCCATCGCCCCATCTAACAAAAACAAGCCCTGCTGAATTCTCTTTTTTAGACTTATCCTACCCATAGATAAGCTCCATATTTTTTGCTTTATTGCGACTGTTCAATCATTTCGCCATTGACGATTTTATAAATGTGCTCAAAGCCCCGCGGCTGCGGACGAGTGAAGAGAACCTTGCACTGACTCTCGGTAAAGTTCGCCGATTTTATAGACTTCAAGTTAAGAGTAATAGTGTCGGGATCTTTGTTTACATCGTCTATACGATTGATAATTTTTATAACACTGGGAACTAAAAAACCTTGGGATACCTTTTTGTATTTATTCAGTTCCGTAACAACTGTAACCTTTCCTTCATCAAGATACTCAATTTTTCTAACGAGGTAATCACAATTAGATATATATATTTTTTGAATTTCGGTCTGCCCTTTTTGTTTTGTAAGTACATCAAAGGCATTTTCTTTCGACAAAGACCAGTTCTTTTCACCGCTGACTGCGGCAATGCCCAGGGCTTCAAGCAGGTGTTTGGGGCTAATCGTCAGTTTTGCAAGCCAAGTCTCCTCTTGCCACTTGCCCCACCAGAAACTACTGATTTCATTTGGTTTCATTGATAACCAAAACTCTTT
Organism: Planctomycetota bacterium; assembly: GCA_020351025.1. Classification (GTDB taxonomy): domain Bacteria; phylum Planctomycetota; class Phycisphaerae; order Sedimentisphaerales; family Anaerobacaceae. The sequence continues at coordinate 1,823,145 of CP070728.1, read as the reverse complement.
TTCGTTCGAGCCGAGCACGATTCCCTTGGCGTCAAAAGCCACATCCCCTTGCAGGTAAATCTCAGCCGGCGGATTCATCCAGAGTTTCACAGGGAAATTTTCATTGTGTTTTTTGCCTTCGGCGTAGTATTGCAAGCGGCATTGGCCGTTGGCTTTCAGTGGGACTACATTCTGTGAGTGCGACCTCAGAACAGATAATGCCTCCACTGAAGATTTTTTGCCCGGACAGACTTGCAGCGGCTCGTACTTCTGGTGCGCGCAGCCGACAAGAATTAATAACGCTGCAGCAAAGTTGAAAAACGATAGGTAATTGGGCCACTGACGAGGCATTTCTATAAATCCCCCTGCAATATCTGGCTTAGCTGTGTTGATAGTTGCTCAATTTGTTCTTCATTTAGATGGGGATTTATAACCTCAACTAATTGCTTCTCCCCAGATAATTTCAGACGCCAGATTTCCTTACCATCTTCGGTTCTGGTTGAGTCGTATTTAAGACGCCTTTTTCGCATCAAAATTAACGCCAGAACGAAGCGGAAATTTATTTTTTCCTGCTCGGTCTCTTCCGCCAGCCGTTCAAAAAAGGCCATCAGCATCTCATCATCAACGAATATCTGCTTTTTCTTATCCGGAGCGGCAAGTGTAGTCTTCCAGTAGCAAAACACATCTGGTCTCTTTTCTTCCCAGTAATCGGCGCAGAAATCCCGTCTTTGCAGTCCTTCCTCGGTTTCTACCAAAGCAGCGAAGTATTCCTCGCCGTATTTGATTTGCTTATCTGTTCCGTGGCAATGCCCAAGCGGCTTATCAATTTCCCACTCATCCATCTTTTGTTTTTTTATCTCCTAAAAACGTTCTTTGCTATTCAAACTTCAGGCATTGGCTTATATTTTGCGTTGTTTTAGGGCCTATGCCTTTGACTTTCTGTAAATCATCACAATTTTGAAAGGCCTGC
>CP070728.1:1793502-1822096 GCA_020351025.1 Planctomycetota bacterium | reverse complement strand
CGGATTCTTCAATCGCCATTCGTTCCACTTTTTTATTCCCTCATCACCCTTTTGGGAACAGCTTTTTAGAAAATCATATTGCTCCTGACTAAACCGCAGGTCAGTATTTTCACTTTTTGAATTTTTATTGGCCATTTTATTCTTGCTCTTATCCCTCTGTCGCTATATGCACAACATCAAACACCAAAAACCAAATCCCTAAATTAAGATAATCACCTAACTCAGCCATGCTTCTAATAACAAAATCTACAGTTTTTAAGGAATTCGAAACAACCATCCCACCGTGGTACCATTTGCGAGATTTCTTTGGGCTCTCAATACTCGTGCCCAAAAGATAATGGTCAGGACAGGTATCAATATTATCAAGATAAGACGCTCTGCGTTTGTCTCTAATAGCAAAAATATTAGGTCAATAGGCCACAAGATTGAAAAACCCACAATTAGAACTTCACATAGTCTGCGCTCGGCTCTTATTTTGAGAAGCCTTGCCGCATCCGCAGGGTCAACGTGCCTTAGGTGATTACGCATAGAATGAATCGCAGGTAAATCATCTGCCTTGATACGAAGAACTGGTTTTCCTAAAGCATCAGCTATACGATTATGTTGCTCTAAGCATTTCGTTTTACTTTCTTTTTCTATTTTTTTGAACTTCTTCTTAAGAAGTCTCGCAAGAGTCATTTCAGATATTTGACCAAGAATGAGTCCTATTAAGTATGCCTCCAAAACCCAAATAAAAACACGAACGAAAGTAAGCTGCTCAACCTGTTCAAGGCCTGAAAGACTGAAACTATCAAAATCTCCGAGACCGAAGATTATAATAGCTGTCAATACCATCACTATACTTCCAGGTACAATCCTAGCCAAAAAATCATAAAATAACTGAGGTATAAAACTCCACATTGTTATTCTCCACTATCTCAAAACGAAGGTTTGTTTTAAAAAATTCATCTTGATTTATTCTTTTGCCATTAACTTTTAAATTTTACACTATCGTTTTGCACTTTAACTTTTAACTTTTAAACTACCACTATATTCGAAATAAATCTATCGTGGAAACTACCGGATTTTCAAAATTTCTTTCCCCAGCCGCTCACCTGTTCCACCACTCGCCTGCTCGTCCCCGCGTGCACTCATCAACTCAGCCACGCAAAATTTTTTGCAATATTTTGCAACATTTTCAACCTGAAAATTCACAATTGTTTATAACTTTTCCAAACCTTTTCAAACGTTCTGCAACTTTTGGCAACTTTTGGCAACTTTTCTCACCTTGACCCGCGTTTTTGGCCCAAAAACCCACCCTCCTTCTCAAGCTCCAACAGCCTCTTCTTCAGTTTCAACCCCCCTGCCGCACTAAATCCGCCCAGCCTGCCATCAGCGCAAATCACTCTATGACAAGGAATTATAAGCGGCACAGGGTTCCTCGCCAGCACCTGTCCAACCGCCCTACCTGCACCAGCTCTGCCTGCCTTCGTCGCCAGCCCTCCATAACTTATTGTCTCGCCGTACTTTACATCCCTACACGCCCTCAAAACCCGCTTCCCAAAAGGCCGAAATCCATCTAACAAAACGGCAATATCCCTTCCAAAATTCACATAACCACCTTCAAAATAAAGACTTATCTCACCCTGCAAATCTTTATAAAGACCGCTTTCAAACTCGCCGCTGCCCAAGTCCTTTAACAACCGATACTTAACGCTATCACGTTCCGCCACCGGCAGACAGCTGCGCAATATCCCCTCTTCATCCCCAACCAATCCGAAATAACCCCATTTAGTCCCGAAAATTGTATATCTTATCGCTTTTCGCATCTTCTTTTGTTATCAAATATTACGCCAAACCCATTGACGCAAGAGTAAAATTCTGTTAGATTCATGGGCTTTTAGCTCTACCACAGATATAAAAATTGGCCGAGTCGATAGTTAGCAAAGATTAATTGTAAGCCTATATTTGCCTTTTAATTACAGCCCTTGTTATTCATTTTATGTCTCTTGATGAACTGAGAAATCAGATTAACGAACTTGATAATGAGCTTGTGAAGCTCCTAAACGAGCGTGCGCGCATTGTCATTGAAATCGGCAAACTAAAAAAGGAAACCGGCGGACAAATTTATGCACCAGACCGCGAAAAAGAGGTCTTTGCCAGGATTGAGGAAGTTAACCAAGGGCCGCTGCCGGATAAGTGCCTGATATCCATCTGGCGTGAGTTGATGAGCGGTTCATTCGTTTTGGAAAGGCCTTTGCGAATCGGCTATCTGGGTCCCGGGGGCAGCTTCAGCCACACAGCGGCTACGCTAAAGTTTGGCCAGAGTGTCGAATATGAACCGTTGGCAGATATCAAAAGTATTTTCGATGAGGTCAGTAAAGGACATTGCGATTTGGGTGTTGTGCCGGTAGAAAATACCACGGGCGGCGGCGTAGTGGAGACACTCGATGCATTTATAGATACGAATGTGCAGGTTTGTGCTGAGGTCCAGATGGCGATTCATCACAACCTTCTGGCAAACTGTTCGCTCGGTGAAATCAAGACGATTTACTCAAAGCCGGAGGTGTTTGCGCAGTGCCGAAACTGGCTAAGTGCGACGGTTAAGGAGGTTCAAACTGTCGCTGTTGCATCGACCGCCAAGGCGGCTCAAATGGCTGCGGGGGAACCGAAAGCTGCAGCGATTGGCTCGACCGTTGCAGCGGAGCTGTATGGGCTTAAAATTGTCTGCGAAAATATCGAGGATATTACGAACAATATAACGAGGTTTTTGGTAGTTAGCCAAAAAGATGCAAAGCAGACCGGCGAAGACAAGACCGCAATATTATTCAGCACCGCTCATAAGGCCGGCGCCTTAGCCGACGTACTTGACGTTTTCAAGAAATACAATATCAATCTGACAAACATAGAATCCAGACCCAGTAAGAAAAGGCAGTGGGAATACTATTTCTTTGTCGACTTTGTTGGCCACAGGACAGAAACGCAGGTCCAGAAAGGATTAGAAGAGGCCCGAAAGCATTGTCTTCAACTTTCAATATTAGGAAGTTTTCCGAGGGCAACGGAATTGCTTTAACCGAGTTGGTAATCTTGAATTCATAGATTTTTGGCAACGAACTTATAATTACGAGATGATATTGTTAAGCAGGAGAGCATTTATGAGGAAGCCATTCGTGGCCGGCAACTGGAAAATGAATACCAACAGTCATAGTAGTGTAGAGCTGGTTAACGGTATTGTCTCAGGCTCTTCGGAGGTTGCAGGCGAGAAGGTTCACGTAGCGGTAATACCACCATTTGTTTATCTGCAGTGTGTAGCCAAAGCTCTCAGCACGGCCAGCATTGCTCTTGGCGCTCAGGATATTTACTATGAGCAGAAAGGTGCTTTTACGGGCGAGATAAGCGCGTCAATGCTAAAAGATATCGGCTGTACTTATGTATTGTGCGGTCATTCGGAACGCCGACACGTAATTGGTGAGACTGATGAACTGGTAAACAAAAAGGTGACGGCTGCCATTGCCGGCGGGCTTTTGCCGATACTATGCGTGGGCGAACTCATCGAAGAGCGCAAAGCCTCGAAGACAGAAGAGGTTGTAACGCGGCAGATAAAGAAAGGTCTGGCTGGTCTAAGTGCCGAGAAGGCCTCTGCAGTAACTATAGCCTATGAGCCGGTCTGGGCAATTGGCACAGGTCTTACCGCGACGCCGCAGCAGGCACAAGAGACACAGGCTCTGATAAGAAAGCTTCTTGGCGAGATATACGACAGCGAATTGGCTGGTGAGACACGTATTCTCTACGGCGGTTCGGCAAAAGCCAACAACGCAGCGGAGTTGATGGGTCAGGAGGATGTAGACGGTTTGCTGGTTGGTGGGGCAAGCTTGCAAGCAGACGATTTTGTCGCGATAATTCAGGCAGCAGTATAATCAGCGTTTAGTTTTTTCTATACGCTTTTTTAAGGGTTGCAAATATGATTGTTTTTTCGATACTGGCAGCAAGTTTCATCATGAACGTTATTGCGGTTTTTTTTATTTTTTGTGCTGTGGCACTGATACTAATCATTTTGATTCAGAAAGGTAAAGGCGGCGGTCTGGGTGCGGCATTCGGTGGCGGCCTGGCAGGCGGGATTTTGGGCACGAAAACAGGAGATTTTCTGACGTGGGTTACGATAGGACTTGTGAGCGTATTTCTGATGCTTGCAGTAATCATGGCCAAGTTCTATAAACCAGCTATCAGCGACTTTGGCGCAGACCAAGCTACCGTGCCTTCGGTCCAACAAGAATCTCCGACAAGCACACAGCCGATGGGAGGCCCGGAAGAACAGATACCGATTGAAGATTTTGGGACCGCAACCGACATTGATACTACTGAGGTAAATTTGCTCGACGTAGAGTGAGGAACATTTGCAAGCACACAAGAAAAACAGCGTGGATGACCAGATTTAGCTTGAGAGTGTGATATTATGATAAACAGTATGACCGGATATGGCGAGGCACAGGGTGAGATTAACGGTGCAACTTACACGGTGGAAATCAAGACAGTCAACAACCGTTACTTAAAAACCAGCATAAGGTTGCCGGAGGCGGTATCATTTCTCGAAGAAGATATTGACAAGCTTCTGCGAAAGAATTTATCTCGAGGGACAGTAAATTACGTGCTTTTGCTTAAGAATGCACCGGCCAATGCGCTCTTTGATATAAACGAAACGGCCATTGAAGCCATTACAGCAAGACTTAACAAAATTGTTCGTTCGTCTGATACAAAATGCGAGATTGATATTGCCAGCTTGCTGACACTTCCCGGGATGCTGACACCGACGTCACCAGATGAGGAGAAAGCCGAGCAAATCAAAAAGGCGGTTTTAGACATTTCACAAAAGGCGATAGGGCAGCTCAAGGAAATGCGTGCCACCGAAGGTGCAGCACTTTCAGCCGATTTGAAGAGCCACTGTAAAGCTATAAAGCAGGAGCTCGAGCAAATACACAGCCGTAGTTCGGTCGTTGGACATGAATATCAGGACAAACTAAAGAAGAGAGTCGACGAGCTACTTGCGGATGCAAGACTGCAGTTGGACACAGATACGCTCGCCAGGGAGGTGGCGGTCTTTGCCGACAGGTCGGATATATCTGAGGAAACAGCTCGGCTGGATTCACATATTCAGCAGTTTACCACTATATGTCAGGGTACAGCATCCGGCAACAAACCAGAAGATGGCAGCCCGCCCACAAACATTGCAGCCGGTCGGAGGCTGGACTTTATCAGCCAGGAGATGCTCAGAGAAGCCAACACTATTGCCAGTAAGGCTTCTGATGTTGAAATTATCCGCCGGGTGATAGACATAAAGTGCTGGATAGACCGCATTAAAGAGCAAGTTCAGAACGTAGAGTAGGAAAGCAGACAACGTAAAACAAGAATTCGGAAGTTTGAACTATAGTTTTTTTTGGTCCTCAACCTGCAAAAGTTTAGATGAATAAACAAAACAACAAAAAAGGGAAGGTAGTGATAGTGAGCGGCCCGTCCGGCGTTGGGAAAAGTACGATTTGCAAAGAAGTAGTTAAGCGCCTGGATAAGGCTTATCTGAGCGTCTCTGTTACAACCAGGCCTAAGGCCGAAAGCGAAGTTAACGGGCAGGACTATTTGTTCCTATCAACGGAAGAGTTCTCGCGGTGGGTGGAAAAAGGGCTTCTTTTAGAACATGCCGAAGTGTTCGGTCATCTCTATGGAACGCCAAAGGACAAGGTAGAGGAGGCCCTTCAATCAGGCAAAACAACGATACTGGAAATAGACGTTCAGGGTGCTAAACAGGTAAAGACGATACATCCTGATGCGGTAATGATTTTCATTCTTCCGCCGACCCAAAAGGAGCTGGCAAACCGGATGAGCAACAGGGGTAGAGAGGATACGGCAAAGGTGGAAGAAAGATTAGACGGGGCAGGTACGGAAATTGCTGCCGCCTGGCAGTATTATGAATACATGATTATCAATGATAACCTGGAACAAGCGGTAAGTGAGATGACGCAAATTATCAAGCATAACCCCGGAGACAAAGAATGTTAGAGGAACTTAAGAGCACAGACATAATCAACAAAGTTGGCGGTAGATTCCAACTAACGGCCCTAATTCAAAAGCGGCTGGATGAGCTGTTGCAGGGTGCGCGGCCATTGATTGAGGACAGCGAAGGCAAGACGCATCTGGAAATCGTCGTACAGGAGATTTTGCAAGACAAGATTGCAATCGACTACGAAGCCAGCGATATCAACAAGCCGCAAGATAGTTGAGATAGTAATGGCGCGGGAAAAATCCAAACTTAGTGACCTTAATATTTTACTTGGAGTCAGTGGGGGAGTGGCCGCATACAAGGCTGTCTATTTAGCCAGCAAACTAACCACAGCCGGCGCCAGAGTTAATACAGTGATGACGGAAAATGCATGCCAGCTCATAGGGGCAAAGAGTTTTGAGGCCGTCACCAATTCTGCGGTTTTTACTACTTTGTGGAGCACATCCGAAGAACTCAGAGAACCCAGTCATATAAAGCTGGTCGACTGGGCGGATATTGTTGTGGTAGCCCCTGCGACCGCGAATATCATAGGCAAAATAGCAAACGGTATCTGCGATGAGATTCTAAGTACAATTCTATGCGCCTGCGGGCCCGTGATTAAATCAGGTGCTGTACTTTTGGCCCCTGCGATGAATGAGAACATGTGGAAGAATCCCGCTGTACAGCGCAACATAAAAGCCGTCAAGGCTATGGGTTTTGAGTTGATAGGCCCTGAGACAGGGCCTCTTGCCTGCGGAACAGAAGGTATCGGAAGGATGTCAGAACCGCAGGATATCTTAGAGCGAATTGAAAAAACAGCCTCCAAAATTAAGCCCAAGAAAAAATAAACCATCCATACAAATGCACTTTTTAATCACAGCAGGCGGTACTCGCGAATACATCGACCCTATCCGCTTTATTTCCAATGCAAGCAGCGGCAGGATGGGTTATGCCCTTGCGCTGTCGGCAATCAAAGCCGGTCACAAGGTGACATTGGTCAGTGCCTCGGATTTGCAGCCGCCTTTGGGAGTGAATTTTGTCGGTGTTGATAGTGCAACGGAAATGTTTGAGGCCGTCAAGAAACATTTCGGCAGATGTGATTGTCTGATAATGGCGGCCGCGGTGGCGGACTACACTATTGCCCGACCTGCAAAAAGCAAAATCAAAAGGACTAATAGGTCTCTGAGCATAAAATTAAAACCAACAACCGATATTCTTAAATGGGCAGGAAGGCATAAAAAGAAGGGTCAAATTGTTGTTGGTTTTGCCCTCGAAGATAAAGCTATCCGAAGGCGAGCGGGAAAAAAGCTTAAGGATAAGAACCTCGATATGATAATCGCCAATACCCCTGCTGCAATCAGCGATGAGAAAACAACGATTCATATAAAGACAACAAAAACTGGCTGGACCAAAATGGAAAATATTACTAAGATGGCGGCAGCCAGAAAAATTATTGGTCTTCTGGTTCGCTAATTTTTTATTCCGAGGTCGTCTTTTGTCAATATGCTTTCAAATTTATATCCGGCGTGGGTGATATTTTCTTCAGCCCCCTGTCGACGGTCAACGACGCAGACGATTTTTTTGACTGTTGCACCGGCCTCGGTGATAACTTTAGCTGCTTCAAGCACCTGTCCGCCAGTAGTGGCAATATCCTCAACGAGCAGGACTACATCCCCAGCTTTTAATACGCCCTCAATCAATTTACCTGTGCCGTAACCCTTTTTAGTGTTGCGGATAATTATCCAGTTTTTATTCGTTTGCATGGCCGTGGCGGCCGCCAATGCCACACCGCCCAATTCGGCACCGGCTATCAAGGTAACATCATCGCTAAGATATTTGGCGAATTCCTCGCCGAGGGCCTTGAGTATGTCAGGGCAGGTCTCGAACAGGTACTTATCGAGATAGTATTTGCTTCGTTTGCCGCTGCGCAGGGTAAAGTCACCCTCCAAGTAAGCCGTTTCTTTAATTCGTTTTATAAGCTCTTCTGTGGTCATTTCATTTCTTTCTCAGTTAGGGTTCAGCCAAAGTAATGAGCAGCTGGAGCAATTTGCTAAAGGCTAATAATTGGCTAATTATCAAAACTCCAGTAAGGATAATGAGAACACCAAGAAGTCTTAGTGATATTATGGTCTGTTTATTTATCCAGTTTTTTATGTAGTTTGGCATAAAAAGGCAAAGCATTCCAACTAAAGCATATAAAAGGCCAAATATTATTATAAGCCAACCTCTAAGCCAACCTGTCATCTATTTCCTGCCGTTTCTATACCTTAAGTTCAACTCTTCTGCCAAGCTCCCTGCGATACTTTCTTCTTATCGGTGCCACGATATCTTTTATGAATTCATCGACCTGCTGAGGTGCTCGGCCTACGTAAGTTTTCGGATCTAAGACTTTTTTGAAATTGACTTTTTTGAAAGCTGGGTCAGCCTTTAGCCGGTCAATCAAATCGTTGCGTTTTCCGAATTTTTTTACTTGCTGTGCTGCGGCGAGTGAATGCTGTCTTATTATCTCGTGCAGTTTTTGTCTGTTGCCGCCAGCCTTTACCCCCGCCATCAAGATATTTTCAGTTGCCATAAATGGCAGCTCCGCTGCAACTCGTGCTGCTATGACCTTAGGATAAACAACAAGACCATCCAAAACGTTGATAAGGATTTCGAGTATCCCATCGACAGCCAAAAACGCTTCAGGGATGACCACTCTTCTGTTGGCAGAGTCATCGAGCGTTCTTTCAAGCCATTGTTCAGAGGCCGTCATGTGCGGGCTGGTAGCTAAACTGAGGACAAGTCTGCTGAGGGCGGTTACCCTTTCTGCTCGCATTGGATTTCTTTTGTAGGCCATTGCCGAGGAACCAACTTGGGATTTTCCGAAGGGTTCCTCAATTTCTTTTAGATTGGCGAGCAGCCGAAGGTCGTTGCATAATTTATGGGCTGACTGTGCTATCGAGGCAAGGGTATTTACGACAAGTGTATCGATTTTTCGCTGATAGGTTTGGCCTGTAACAGCACAGGTTTTGCTGAAGCCTAATGCAGTGGCCAACATTTTATCCAGCCGCTTTACTTTGTTATGGCTGCCGTTGAAAAGTGTTAGGAAAGAGGCCTGTGTGCCTGTAGTTCCTTTTACACCTCTAAAGGGCAGTGTTTGTAGTCGGTATTCGACCTCCTGCAAGTCCATTACGAACTCATAACACCACATAGCGGCTCTTTTCCCAACAGTAGTCAGCTGGGCCGGCTGATAGTGCGTAAAGGCAAGCGTTGGAAGTGCTCTGTATCTTTTTGCGAACTTAGCCAAACGATTTATCACAGCTGCAAGCTTAGCGGCTGTTATCTGCAGCGCTTGTCGCATAATTATCAAGTCGGTGTTATCAGCCACGAAACAACTGGTAGCACCGAGGTGGATAATCGGCGCAGCTTTCGGGGCTGCATCAGCAAACGTATGTATGTGAGCAACAACGTCGTGGCGAAATTTCTTTTCGTATCCGGCAGCTTTGTTGAAATCGATGTCATCAAGGTGCTTAGTCATTTCGTTTATCTGGGTCTGTTTTATATCCAGGCCGAGCTTTTTTTGCGCCTTTGCAAGTTCGAGCCAGAGCCGACGCCAGGTGCTGAACTTTTTTTGTGCTCCGAAAAGCTCAGCCATTTTCCTTGAGGCGTTTCTTTCGACGAGAGGACTTGTGTATAAGGTCTTATTGTTTGCCATTTTCTGTCCTTTTTAATTTATTTGGCATTATCTACGGATTTTCTCAAGACGTTCAGATAGAAATTGCTCAATCTGCTCAATATCTTCAGAACTTAGTTCCAGGTCTGAAGCAACATAAGTTTCGGCAATCTGTTGCGGCCTTCGTGCTCCTACGATGGCGGCGGTAACTTCGCTTCGGCGAAGAACCCAGCTAATTGCCAGCTGAGCTAAAGTTATGTTGTTGCGTTCTGCAATGGGACGCAGCTTGTCAACAAGGTGCAGTGTTGCATTAAATCGCGGCTCGTGGAAATCTGGTTTTCTTCTGCGATGGTCATCCAAAGGCAGGCCTGCCAGCCGTTCCTGGCTGAATTTACCCGTGAGCAGGCCCCTGCACATCGGGCTATAAACAACAACGCCAATGTTATTCTCTGCACAATAATTCAACAGTTCATCCTCAACTTCACGGTGAAGCATACTATAAGGCGGCTGAAGCGAGGCAACGGGGGCGATTTTCCGAATGCGTTTGATTTGCTCGACATTAAAATTTGAAACACCTATGTATCGTACCTTTGCCTCCTGAGCTAATTTGGCCATTTCCTCCCAGGCTTTTTCTATATCCTCTTCGGGCTCAGGCCGGTGCATCTGGTAAAGGTCGATTAGCTCAACGCCGAGTCTTTTTAAACTTGCGTGACATTCATCTCTAATGCTATGTGGTTTTAGGCAGCTTACTTTTTCCCTTTTTTGATTCCACAGCAGACCGCACTTTGTAGCAATAATTGGTTTTATAGCTGTCTGCTTCAAAGCCTGCCCGACAAGCTCTTCGGAGTGACCACAACCATAAACAGGAGCAGTATCTATCCAGTTGATTCCCTTCTCCAGGGCGGTCAGGATTGCAGCAATTGCCTCACCATCATCCTGTGGCCCCCAGCCAAATTGCCAAGGTCCACCCATCGCCCAGGTACCCAGCCCTACGGTGGTAAGTTCCAAATCGGTATAACCCAATTTCCGTTTCTGCACAATCAACCCTTCAAAAAGTTCCGGCTTCTGGGTCAATAGCATATGGTAGCTTCAAATATTTAGCAATACTTTTGTACTCCTGGCTGGTGATATAAAAAGGGCTACTAATGATTGTTGAGTGAATGGCTGGCCAAACGCACTCTCTATGAAAGTCGCTATTGTTATTCTCTTTTGCGCAGTTCGCTCCACACCAGTCAACAAAACCGCCGGGCACAAACCAAGCAACAGCAAGTGTAAAAATTGCTGTCTTCGTCTCTCTGAACTTCATATTCTTTGCCTGCCGGTGACCTTGTTACAACGTCTTACTTTTTCTGAGAATATAGTCAGCCCGCTCAGGGAATTCCCTTAGTATGGTATCTTCGTCGGTACGTTCGATGATATATATCACTTCCCGCCGCAGTAACCGCTTCAGAATCAGTTTCTTGTTATCAAAAAAAACCTGCTCAGAAAAGCCCCGTCCGTCCAAGAGCTCTAACTTTAAGACATAAGTAACTTTCTCCCGGTCTGCTGCTTTACTAAAAAATTGCTCAATGGCAGAAGTATCTTTCTCAATTCTGGAGATAAGTAGCGGCAGAATCGCCCCGTCAGCCTCAATTATATCTACAAGGATTTCTTTGTAGTCGCTATCGAGGATTTGCCTAAAAGTGAGCTCACTAAAGATATCTGGTATTGCAGCGGAACTGATGTGGTAACTGTTATCCTCGACAGTCTCGCCTAACTTTCTAACGGTCATAACTGCCGGTTTATCGAGAACTATCTCAGCACCGCTTTTGGCGTCTATACGACTGGTCTCGCTCCTCCAGGTAAACTCATCAAGATTGTTCACACCTTGAAACAACGTTGCCTGCTCGCGGTTATACGGTCGGCGAATATAGTAAAAGCTTGCGGCCTGTATAGTTTGAGCACTCAGGTCGAAGTCATAAAGTTCGGTTTCGCGGTTTTGTTGCAAAACAGGGGCAGCAATAAGCACATCCATAGTAAAACCGATGCTGCGTTGTCTTGCGTCCTTAATGAGGAAGAAATTAGCTCCGTTTTTCGTTTCTTTATCAAAATGTGAACCGAAAAAGCTATCGAGGCCTTTCCTTTTGATTGCAGCAACAATTTCACAGCCGGCATCGAGAATCTGGCTGTTTCGGATTTTTACACTTTCTGCGACGCGATTGAAAACGCTCTTGGCCAAGTCGGTATCGGCCCCTGCTTGATACACTTCGATATCGAGTTGACGGCCATTCGGTAAGTGTGTGACACCATAAAAGGTATCGAAGAGCCCTTTTGGTTTTTGTATATGCACCCAGTCAACTATAAGCGTGCCGGTGCTCTGTGATGAGTTAGTAAAACGGTAATCTGATATATCCACCGGGATTTGGCCTTGATTTGCAATTGACCCTCCAATTGTAGCGGCTTTCTCGTTGAACAGCGTATCCACAGCCGCAGTTGTGGGCGCCAATAGATATCGGCAACGAGCCACAGCAGCCATACTGCCAGAGCCGGAATCAAAAAAAGCTGTTAAAGTGAAAGCATTTTTATGATATATCCACCTCTTTTCACTTTTCCAGCCGTTTCCGGCGGGGATAGAGACCGATAAACCGCTATAGTTGAGAACTAGCGGCTTTGAGAGGGCAATTGTAGACTTTGAGGCAATTATAAGGCGTGCCAAGAGCAGGGCGACAAGCAAAAGGCCCAAAAATGCTATTTTATCCGCCCCCTTCTTTTTTATTGCGTAAACCACATTCATATACCTATTAATAATAGTGCCTAACCTGCAAGTTCACAAGCATATCTGTTTTTGTGTACTTTTTGGGGGTGCTTTGCCGAATAAAGAATTATGACGCTATTAGAGTGGGGGTGTAGCGAGTTGCAAATTTTTACCTAATAGGAATTTTGCTTATTGCCGATTTATATATATATTTTATTAAAGGAGCCAACGTCCAAAATGCTTTCTTGGACCCGAAAAAAGGCCTTAATTAATTGGCCAATTTTGCGATTTTTTGCAAAATGGCACCGTAAATACAGAGCAAGAATCCCAAATGGGCCCCAAAGCCAGCAAAAAGGCTTTGAGAGCGCAAACGATGTCATTGTGGGGGCGGAAATGAGCGAATTATCAATGCCACTTGGGACCGAACCGAGAGAAATTCTGCAAGCTACTATTGAGAAAAAAACACCAGCTATTATGTCCTACTTATCTAAACGTAAATGGCATGTGACAAAGGTGCTGCTGACCGACCTTGGAGCCAACAGGCTGAGCATCCAAGTTCTTCCGAGGAAAAACCCACATCCGCTAAACATCCAGGTTAATCAGCCTGTCGGCATATCACTAAAGTATGGATACGGCAAGTTTATTTTTGAAACAACAGTTGAGGCACTTGAGCCGTCGCCAAAGGCAACAAGTGGTGGAACGATAGTACTTAAGGTTCCAGAGCGAATAGAGATTGTGCAAAGAAGAAACTACTTTCGCGTCGATGTGCCACACTCTTTGAAGGTAACTGTTCTGCTATGGCACCGCAGCAGCTCAGAAAGCGAACAGCAGGTACCTCCGGAAAATTATTGGCAAGGCAGGCTCGCCGACATCTCAGCCGGTGGTGCCCAGATTGTAGTTGAGACCGCACAAAAGCCGGACTTCAAGAAAGGTCAGTTTATCGGGCTGCGATTTACACCTATGCCTTATGAAATGCCATTGATGTTCGATGCCCAGATTAGAAACATTCTGCCGACAGCTGATGATAAAAGCATCTGCCTTGGTTTGCAAATTGTCGGACTGGAGGCAAGCCCGGAGGGTCGGCAGACTTTGCAGCGTCTGTGCAATGTTGTCGAAAAGTATTATCAGATAAACCAATCTAATGCCAAACAACAGGACTTCCAGACAACAAAACTCATAGCCGACCACGGCTGATAAGTACTCTTGCCACACCCAACAATATAACCTCATCAGTAGCTGTTTCTGACCGGTTGGGATTCAATTGATGGTACAAAAGAGGTTTTCCTGAGGACTTTGTAGTAAAACCATTTTACGAATCCGCTTGCTGCAAAACCGCAGAAAATCAAAACCAAAACTGCCTGTCTGCTCCAGATTATCAGGCCAAGGAATAACAGCACGCGAATTAGATGTGCAAAAGGTTTTTTGCCTTTTATATACTGATTTAGGATATGCGGATATCGAATCCTAGTAACCATTAGGACGGCCACTCCCAGAACCAAAAACGGCAGAGCATACATAATAATGTTTTCGCAGATAAGGTATGCATGGGTATTTTTGGCAGCAAGCTCCGGCAGTGCTTCCTGATGGAATATTACTAAGCTTACTACTACGCCGGCTGCAGCGGGAGTTGGAAGACCTATGAAACTCATGTGGGCGGATTCATCCTCCTCGTTTTCTACGTTAAACCTTGCCAATCGAATGGCTGCACAGCTTATATAAGTGGCGGCAGCCAGCCAGATGAAACGGTGCAGAAAACTTCCAACGGAAGACTCGGTAAGGCCCAACTTATATTCCAAGACTTCGAGCATTAAGAATGCCGGCGCCACCCCGAAGCTGACTATATCGCAGAGGCTGTCGAGCTGCCCACCGAAGCTTGAGGTACTCTGGCTCATTCGGGCAAGCCGGCCGTCGAGGACATCGGCAATCATTGCCAGCAGTATCATATAGCTGGCCATTGCAAAACAGGTAAACTGCCCAATACGAGCATTTGCGCCTTTAGCGGCCAAGACGATAGCTGCAAAGCCGCAAACACCATTGAGAATCGTTACGAGTGATGGCAGGACAGTGATGTACTTTAACCTTTGTTTTCGCACGCGCCTCAGCAGGCTTTCTTTGGCAGCCTGGGTTTTTAATCTGGTCATCTTTTTATCTTTCGCGATACATAATTCAATATTGGTATTTTACAACAGGTGTCAGACCAGCTTTGACTTTGTCGCCTATGCTAACGAGGCATTCTGTATTTTGGCTGACAGGCACATATAGTTCTGTTCTCGAACCGAATTTTATCATTCCGAACTTTTGGCCGCCAGTTAATTTTTGCCCCTGGCTTGTATCACAGACAATTCGGCGTGCAATTGCCCCACTAATTTGCCTGACAACCAACCTGTTGTTTGGGCAATCGGTTCTGACTAAGCCCAAATCGTTGGACTCATTAACCCGGCCAGATTCCGGATTCATGGCGTTTTTATATCTGCCTTTTTTATATGTGATTCTTTCGACAGTTACATTACAGGGTGCGCGATTAATATGGGCATCGAAAATGCTCAGGAATATTCCGATTCTAATGGAAGGAGCTTCGATGAAGTCATTTTCTTCCACTGTCTCGATGTCGGTTATCTTACCATCGGCCGGTGCCAACAAAAGTTCTTTATCAAGCGGGGAACACCTTTTTGGGTCGCGGAAAAACATCAAAATCCATATCAAGACAACAGCTAAAAAAACTTCTACTGAAACAATAGACCAGAGCGGCAAAAACAAAATACCCAGGAACAAACAGGCAACCATGGCCAGAAGCACTGCTGCAGGCAAAACAACAACCTGCGGCAGGCCATATTTAGTTAGCGGAACTCTCATAGCTGATATGATAATACCAAGACAGGGGTCAATCAAGAAACAACCTTTGCTACCAAGCAGGCATTTTATTTAAGCAGGAGCAACGCTTCAGCAACTTCTACCCGAAGGACCTGCTATTACAAAGAGACCTGCACTATCCCAGAATATGCTTTATAAGGTCATTAAGGTGCTTTGTATATTAATCTGCAGAATTGCACTTGCAAAAGATAATAAAAGTGTGGTATACAATTGAGCCATTCGGCGAGCGAAAATCCCTTTTATAATGATAATTCGCATAATCAATAATGATTATTAAAGGAGCTGAAATATGAGGCCGCTGGCTAAAGAACCATTCAGTATATTTATACTTCTGCCTGTTATAATAACAGGTTATTGTGTTGCTCGAGAGCCGAACAACCCGGAATGGAAAAGGCCTTTCTTCGCAAATATAATGGTAAACACAGATGCCGTTCTTACAGATGTATCTCATCGCCCCATAGGAATAAATGTTAATCTCTTCATGGACAGCGACTACTTTGGCCCTAAGAGAAGCACCGTGGACGCATTGAAAGCGATGGGAGTAAAATGGCTGCGATATCCGGGAGGAGAAAAGTCAGATATGTACTTGTGGTCGGTCCCGCCTTTTGACAAAGCCCAACCCACGATGGCGCGAACAGGCAAAGGAGCTGTCAGGGGCAGGGAGCCAATGCTTGATAACTATGCCACGTTCAAATATGATGTGCTCGACTTTGATGAGTTTATGCAGATGTGCCGCGAGGTCGGTGCAGAACCTGTTATTGGTGTGGCAGCGGATGAGTATCTGCGTGATTATCCGGAAGGCTGTACAGTTACCGACAGAGAAACGCTGATTACAACCGCTGCTGAGTGGGTTCGTTATGCGAATATCAAGAAAAAATACAATGTTAAATACTGGATAATCGGCAACGAAACCTGGCACCCTGAGAATAAAAAATCAACGCAGGAGATATATGCAAAAGACGTAGTTGACTTTGCAAAAGCAATGAAAGCGGTTGACCCAACGATAAAAATATTTCCCAATGGTCACACGGTAAAATGGTGGGAGACTGTACTTGGCGTCACGTTAGAATTTGTTGATGGTGTGAGTATTAGTTGCTATCCGCTATGGGGATTGGAAGGCGGTTACGATGCTTATCGTCAGATGCTTCCGACTAATACTATGGGGCCGGTGTACGCAGCAGCTAAAGGTATTGAGAAATTTGTTCCTGATGAACGCAAGGAGGATTTTAAGATAATTGTAAATGAATATGGACCTTTCGACTGGATAAGCATGTGGCCTCTTACCAATGACATGGGGCATGCTATTGCCTGTTTTGAGATGACAGGAGAGATGTTGAAGCATCCACGAGTGTTGTGTTCGCAGTTCTGGAATACACGCTGGATAGAAAATTTAGAGGGCAAAAACCAGCCATGGGATGCACTGGATAAGGACGGCAATTTTAATCCAACCGGACATGCACTGGCGATTTGGGGGAATTTTCTGGCAAAAAAGATGGTCTATACAAGTAGTTCAATTGTCAGGATTCGAACATTTGCCAGCTATGATGCCGAGAGAAAGCAGCTTTATGTATATATCATAAACAAATCCGAAGACGAGGAAGAGGCTGTTTTACACATAGAAGGCGGCATTGTGAATAAAGTTGTTCAAAGATGGGAACTTGTCGGTAAAGATGATTCGGACACAGCCCCCGCCTGGCGGAAAAAAGAATCCACATCAGCATCCGACCCCCTTATTCTGGTTGTTCCAGGAGTGTCGATCTCGGTTATTGAATATAAGCTTAAATAATAGGAGAGAAAATGATGGAATCCCCGGTCAAACAGTTTTTTTTGGTATTTATCCTTTTTGCTGCCGAGATAACAGGTTGTTCTGTTACGCAGGAAAGCCTTATAGTGCCGCCTAAAAGGAATGTCCCCCGAAATATAATGGTAAATGTCAAAGCAGTTTTGGCGGATGTATCTCATGACCCCATAGGTATAAATGTCAATTTTTATATGGATGGAGAGGGCCACTTTAGCCCAAAGCGCAGTACGTTAGCAGCACTAAAGGCCATGGGAGTAAAATGGCTGCGCTATCCCGGCGGAGAAAAATCCGACCTTACTTTGTGGTCGGTTCCACCATATGACAGTCCAAGACCTACAATGGCTAGGACGGGGGAAGGGTGTGTAACCGACAGGTCGACGGTGTTCGAGAACTATGCCACATTTAAATATGACGTTCTCGATTTTGACGAGTTTATCCAGATGTGCCGTGAAGTTGGTGCAGAGCCTATTATTGTTGTAGCGGCGGATGGATATCTGACCGATTATCCTGAACACTGCACGTTTACAGACAGAGAAACATTCATCGAAACTGCGGCCGCCTGGGTTCGGTACTCGAATATTACGAAAGGCTACAACATTAAATACTGGATGATTGGAAACGAAACCTGGCACCCGCATAATGAGAACTCAACACCGCAGATTTATGCACAGGACGTTATTGATTTCTCGAAGGCAATGAAGGCGGTGGACCCATCGATAAAAATAATTCCCAATGGCAGTTCATTCGAATGGTGGGAAACTGTGCTTGCAGCTGCAGTGGATTATGTTGACGCGATATGTTTGAGCAACTATCCGATATGGGATTACAAGGAGGGCTATAAAACTTATCGCGACACTACACCGGATTTAATCGGCAGGATACATGGTGGAGCGCGGGCCATTGAAAAATTCGTTCCTGCTGAGCGTAAAGAGGGATTTAAGATAATCGTTGCCGAATATGGTCCATTCGACTGGGCAGGGACCTGGCCACATATTAATGATATGGGACATGCTCTTATCTGTTTCGAAATGGCGGGGCAACAATTGAATCACCCAAAGGTTGAGTCTTCACAGTTGTGGAATACACGCTGGATATGGACTCTGGACCACGAAAATCAGATTTGGGATGCTTTGGATAAGGAGGGCAACTTTAACCCCACCGGATATACAGTAGCAATCTGGGGGAATTTTTTGGCCTCCAAGATGGTCTATACAACTTCGACTATCAGAATTCGAACTTTTGCAAGTTATGATGCTGAAACGAAGCAGCTATACGTATATATTATCAACAAATCCGAAGGCGAAGAAGCCCTAATCCTTGATATAGAAGGCGCCTCCATAGATTCAGTTGTCCAAAGATGGGAGCTTGTCGGTGAAGAACCATCAGACACTGACCCCACTTGGCAGCAGAATGAATCCCCAACGGGCTCAGACCTACTTTCATTGGTTGTTCCCGGAACATCAATAACAGTAATTGAGTACAAGCTTAAATAAATAAGAAATTAGGACAGGAGAGTTTTTATGGAAGGACAAGGCACTTTACTTGATAAAATCTTAGTCCTGTCGTACTTTATTATTGTCACTGTTATAGGTTTTGCGTACAGCAGGCGTTATAAGAAGGACACCGCAAAAGAATTCGTTACTGGGGGGCGCCATCTTAAGTGGTGGCAGACCGGCCTGACCCTGATTGCGATGATGATAGACCCCGGAATTATGGGCTTTGCAGCTCTTGGGTTTCTCTGGGGCTACTATATCATCCAGTGGAATGCGGTTAATGTCTGGGTGACGAGCTGGTTCTCGGGATTGTTTTTTATAGCTATTTACTGGCGTTCAAAGATTATCACCACGCCGGAGTATCTTGACAAGCGCTTCAACAGTGTTACTCGCGCTTTCTTCTCGCTTATCATGATATCAACGATGGTGGGAATGTTAGTATATGCGGTTTATATGGGTGCACTGCTGCTGCAGGAGTTTGTTGGCTGGCATTTATGGTTCAGTATTTGTTTAATAGCGGGAGTAGCCGGTTTTTACGTTATCCTCGGAGGAGTCAGGACAATGCTGGCTCTGGATATATTCCAAGGCGCCTTGTTGATGATAACCCTATTTGCACTTGGGATAACCGGTTTTGTAAAACTTGGGGGGCTTTCCGGCTTCCAGCAGCTTGAGGTCGTAGGCAATGCCGGCACGCCTATTAAGAGTCTCATTCCTCCTCTGGATTTTAATCTTTTTACCGATACCATGTACCCGCTACCGGCAGTTCCAACGTATTGCGTAATTGCAGGGATATCGTGGATTGTTTGCAATTTCAGTACTGCCCAGCGTCTGCTTGCCTCGAAGGATGAGTCACATGCCCAGAAGGCACTTATCCTAACGGGGGTTTTTAATGTTATCCTTATGCTGTTAGCATACAGTGCAGGTGTAGCAATGAGGGCGCTTCAGCCGGATGTAATGCCGGACAAGGCCTTCATTACGCTGCTTTTTGACACCTTCCCCACCGGCGTAACGGGACTTCTAATAGTTGGCCTTATGGCAGCGCTGCTTTCGACTATCGACGGGCTCATATCCGCTTCCGGAACACTGTTTACCCAGGACATATACCTAAGGTTCTTTGCTCGAAGGGCACAGGGCCAAGCATCGAAAAATGTAATCAGGATTGTTGAATTCATTGTAATTTTGCTGATTTTTGTGTTCATCAAGTTCTTCATGGGAGAAGGAAAGGACGATTCCGCATTTGCCGTGCTGCAGAGGTTTCTCGGCAATGTGTTGGGGATTCTGATAGCGATTTACGGCCTAGGAATCTTCTCGAAGCGAACAACGAGCTGGGCCTCATTTATCGGTATGATAGCAGGGGTTCTTCTTAGTACTATCCTGTCGTTTATCATACCTAAGTTCACATCTTTCCCAACAGTTAACTTTGCCCATGTAGGGACAATTTCATTCCTGACAGTTATCATTGTCGGGATTATTGGTTGTAAGTTCGAAAAGCCAAAGAGTGAAGCGGAGTTAGAGAATTTGACTATCTGGACCCTGCCCGATGTTAAAGGGCCCTGGATTGGTCTTAAATCCTGGCCTGGCTTATGGAAATGGGCCATAGCTCTGCCCGCAACGTGGCTCGTGATTTGCCTGCTGTGGGAATTGTATATGAGTAGCTAATAACTAATTCTGATGGAATCCGACTATGAGCATGAAGATTTTTGAATTTAAAGATAACGGCGATTCATTCGTTATAAACAATGTAAATGCCGCCAAAGAGTGGAGCAATTATCTTTGGAGCAAGCAGGGATATATAGCCAGAGTGTCTCATATCGGGCACGGTGAGAGCTACTATATTGATGAAAAAGCCAACATGTGCCAATTGAACAACAATGAAGTGCGGTACATTTATTTAAGAGACGATAGCTCCAAGACCTGCTGGAACATAGGTGAAGGGCCTTTATTAGAAACCGTCCCAAATTATAAATGTGTACATCATATCTCTCATACAAAATTAGAATCCGAGAAAGACGGGATTAAGGCGTCGCTTCGAATTTTTGTTCCCTTTGAGGGCTTTTGTGAAATATGGACATTAAAAATTAAAAACAACAGCAGTCAAAAAAGGAATTTAAGTGTTTTTGCTGCTGTTAATTTTGATTTAGAGGGTTTTAAATATCCCCGCTATCACGAAATGTTCCGTACAATGAACGCAACTTTCAAAGAGCAACTCAATGGGATATTCTGCTCCTCGGCTCATGTATATGCTCCCCATAAAAGATATAACGGATATTTGGCAGCTTCTGAAAAAATATTCGCTTATGACGCCAATGTTACTCGCTTTACCGGTTCTACGGGCTCCTTTCAAAACCCCCGGACTATATTGGTAGGGGCGGATTGCACGAATTCAAGTCGGACCTGCTATGACGTTGGAGCAGTACTTCAAAATAGAATTGAATTAGCTGCGAATGCAGAAAAAACAATCCATTTTATATATGGTTTAAGCGAGTCTTTGGAAGAAGCAATTGAGGTTACCAAAAACTATTTTTCCGATGACCAAATAGAAAGAGCTTTTGAAGAAACCAACAAGGTCGTTCTGAATAAATATGCGACACTTAGCATTAATACTCCCGACCAGCAAATAAATAATGTTATGAATAATTGGCTTAAAAAACAGGTTGAGCTTTGTATAGTCGGGAAAAAGGGGGTAAGAGACAATGCCCAGATTGCCTCGGCACTATTGATGTATAGGCCGGAGAATGCCAGAGATGAGATATTAGAAATTTTGAGGCACCAGTTCAAAGACGGCCACGCTGTGCTGACCTGGTATCCTTATGATGATACAAGGTATTCTGACCAGCCTTTTTGGATTGTCTGGATTATCATTGAGTTAATTAAAGAAACAGGTGACTTTTCTATCCTGGATGAAGTAACTGAGTACCAGGATGGAGGCAAGGGAACTGTCTTGGAGCATATGAAGGCAGCTATTAACAGATTACTGGATGACAGAGGAAAGAACGAACTTGTTAAAATTTTCTTTGCTGACTGGAATGATGCTCTGAACGTCACAGATGACCCGGAAGCGGAGTCCGTTATGTTATCTATACAGTTCTGTCTTGCATTAAAAGAAATGAGTATTCTTTGTGATAAGATAGGTGACAAAGAGTATGCGAGTTTTCTGCGCGAAAAGTATGCTGAGTTAAGACAGGCTATTAACAAAGATGCCTGGGACGGCAACTGGTATGCACGTGTATTATCCGAAAAAGGTAATATCGGCTCAAAAGACAGCCCGGGCAGCAAAATTTATCTCAACCCACAAGTATGGGGCATTTTAGCCGACCTTCCTGATAAAGATATGCAGGAAAAAGTACTAAAATCGATTGATGACATGGAGCATGATTTTGGATTTCCAATTAATAAACCGGCTTATACGGAATACTCCCCGCATGTAGGCAGAATGGGACTGATGCTGCACGGATTGTATGAGAATGGAGGGGTGTACTGTCACGCCAGTGCATTCAAAATCATGGCTGATGCCAAGCTTGGCAGGGGCCAAGAGGCCTTTCGTACTTTGAAAAAAATCATTCCGGACAGTGAAAAAAATCCTTATACACAATCAGAGACAGAGCCTTTTGTATTTACGAATTGTTACGCTCTAAACCCGGACTGCTATGGAAAAGCCGACCGTTCCTGGACGACGGGAACATCTGCATGGGCAATGAAGGGATTATACGAAGGCATACTGGGTGTCCATAAAGATTATGAAGGCCTTAGGATTGACCCGTGCTTGCCACCGAAATGGGAAAAGGTGGAAATGACAAGAAGTTTCAGAGGAACCAAGTATCATATACAAATTTCAAATCCCGACCACATCTCCAAGGGCAAAGTAAGAATAAGCGTTGACCAAAAGGAGATTGCCGGACAAATACTGCCTTTATTCAGTGATGACAAAGTTCACGCGGTAGAGGTAACTTTGAAAAAGGAATAAGAAATTAATACCGCCTGAAAATCTCAGATTTAATATCCGCGTTTCAGTCTAAGAACCGCCAAGAAGAAACGGTTGCATCGCAGCGATTAATATCAGGGGCGATACCGCCACCTGCGGCGACGATATCTGATAACAAATATTCTCATAAGGTAATATAATACCTTATACAAGAATACTCCATCGAGTCATCAGCAAATACTAATCCGGCTACAGTTGCAAATATCGAAGTTTTTTGTCAGAATTCTATAATTTCAAATTCAGCTTCAAGGCCTTCGCTGGAATTCGGCCCGACCCACACTTCAAACAAACCCGGCTCCACCACATAATCCATATTGTAGTTAAAGATGGACAGATGCTCAGTGGGGTTTATGACAAATGAAACTGTCTTTTTCTGCTGCGGTTCAAGTGTTATTTTTTTGAAGCCTCTAAGTTCCCTTACCGGCCTGGTAACAGAGCCGAAAATGTCACAAATATAAAGCTGGACTATCTCCTGGCTGGCTCTTTCGCCTGTATTTTTCACATCAGCAGTTACGGTTAGGGATTCATCAGGAGCAATGCTGGTGTCACTTAGCTGAAGATTATCGTATTCGAAGGTTGTGTAACTAAGGCCGTAACCAAATGGAAACAAGGGCGTGCCTGGCATATCGACATATTTTGAACTACCGGGTCTTCCGGTATTTTTATGATTGTAATAGATGGGAACCTGTCCGACACCTCGAGGAAAACTTGTCGTAAGTTTGCCGGTGGGCTCGAAATCTCCAAACAGACAATCCGCAGCAGCGTTTCCGCCCTGAATACCCGGATGCCAGGCGAACAGAATTGCATCTATATTTTCATTTAGCCAGCCTATTGACATAGGTCTTCCCGCAAATACTACTGCTACTATTGGTTTGCCGGTGGCATATATTGCCTCTACAAGCTCCTGCTGAACACCAGGCAGGTCCAGACTTGACCGGTTTCGTGCTTCACCGCTCATCCCTCTGGACTCCCCTAAAGCCAAAATGACTGCATCAGCCTGCTCGGCTACAGCTACTGCTTTTGGAATGGAGTCGGTAGAAGTGCCGTCAATGTCACAGCCTTCGGCATAAAGGACATCGCAAAGAGGGGAAACTTTCTCCTTTACGCCGGTTAGAAGCGCCACGACATCTTTGGCTTCTCCGGCGGCATACCAGCATCCGAGCAAATCGCTGCGATTCTTAACAAACGGGCCTATCAAAGCTATTGATTCTAAATCTTTTGGCAGAGGCAAAAGGCCGTTGTTCTTAAGCAGGACCATCGAGCTTGCTGCGACTTCCCGCGCTTTTTGCAGTTTTTCCTCATTTGAGGGCCCGGTCTCGGCAAGATTAGGGTCGATATACGGATGGGTGAATAAACCTTTGCGGAATTTTATTCTAAGGATTCTGCGGACAGCCTCGTCTATAAGCTCTTCGGAAACTTTGCCTTGCTCGACTAAGCCGGGCAGCTCATCAAAGTACAGGCCATCCTTCATATCCATATCCACACCGGCAATGATAGCTTTTGTGACGGCTTCAACAGAATCCTCTGCGAAACCGTGTTCAATCATTTCCTCTATGGAATGCCAGTCGCTTACCACAAAGCCATCGAACGCCCATTCGCCTTTTAAAACCTCAGTCAGGGTGTATAGGTTCCCTGTTGCGGGTATTCCACTTATCTCATTAAAAGCACTCATCAAAGTTGCTGCTCCGGCATCTACACCTGCTTTAAAAGGCGGCATATAGGTTTCTCTTAAGGTCCTTTTGGAAACTTCGGAGGTGTTGTAGTCTCTACCTCCCTCAGCAGCACCGTACGCTACATAATGTTTGAGGCATGCTGCCAGTGAGGCGGTGCTTGAAAGGTCACTTCCCTGAAATCCTCTTACTGCTGCTGCAGCCATTATTGAAGCTAAATAGGTGTCTTCCCCGTAACCCTCGGCGATTCTGCCCCACCGCGGGTCGCGGGCAATGTCTATCATGGGCCCGAATGTCCAGTCCACGCCCTCGACCGCTGCCTCGTGAGCTGACATGGCAGCGACCTGTTCGATCAGCTCCGGGTCCCACGCACATGACATAGCCACTGGTATGGGAAAGATAGTTCGATACCCATGTATAACATCAAAACCGAAGATTAAAGGAATGCCCAAACGTGACTGTTCAACTGCAATTCTCTGAAGCTCGTCACGCTCTTCCGGGGCCATAATCGAAAGAACGGAGCCCAAGAAAGAGCTTATTTCGCCACGCCTGACCTGTTCCTCGAATCGAGAGGGCTGGCCAACAAAGTAGACCTGGGTCATCTGCCCGACTTTTTCCTCGATAGTCATCTGTTCAATCAACTGGTCTATCTGCTCCTCGATATCCGTTGCTTGAACAGGCTGGCCTGCAAATAAAACGACAAGCAAGCTAAAAATCAAAATTAAAAAAGTTCTGGTTTTCATCTGTTTCTCCTTCCATTGAACTGATAATGATGGTTTTTGAAGTAGAGGAAGGTTAATGGCAAAAGTCTGATTTGTCAAGTAATTTTTAGGTGCTGGCCAACCAAAAGGGTGCAAAGCGAGTTTCAGGGAGTCAAGTTTTTTCTCCGCCTCGCCGAATTGGTGTCCCAATTCTCAAAAAACAGGCTTTCAGGAGTCGGTTTGTGCCTGTCTGGGCATAGCAATCGTTCCGGTTCTGGCCACGCTTTTAATCCCGTAAGGCTTGCAGATATTGATGAAGGCTTCAATTTTAGCCTCAGGCCCGCTGACTTCGACCATAACAAATTTCGGGCCGATGTCCACGACCTTGCCCTTAAACATCTCTATCAGCGGCAAAATTTCAGGCCGTTTTTCCGGCGGGGCAGAAATAGATATAAGCATCAAATCGCGCGCAACCACCGGTTTGCCCACGAAATCTTGAACCTTAACAACCGGTACAACCTTGGCCAACTGCTTGCGAACCTGCTCAAGAACCCTGTCATCGCCTATAACTACAATCGTCATTCGGCTTAGTTTCGGGTCCTCGGTCCGCCCGACCACAAGCGAATCGATATTAAACGCCCGCGCTGCGAACATTCCGGCGACGTGTGCCAGAACCCCGGATTTGTTTTCAACCAGTGCACTTATTATATGCTTCATAGCTTTCGCCTTTTCATTTTTGACTTTTGTCTAATTACGCCAGGCTTTCCAGTATATCAAGCCCGTCCATTTCATTTAGACTCTTGCCTGCCGGCACCATCGGCCAAACATTTTCTTCCCGCTCGACTTTAAAGTCAACAACGCAAGGCCTATTTTTCTCACTTAGCATCTTTTTAACTGCGCCGGAAACATCGGCTTTTTTATCGACTGTAATCCCAACTGCTCCAAGTGCCTCTGCCACGTTTGCATAATCGGGATTGGACAGGTAGCTCTTGGAATAACGCTTATTATAGAAAAGCTCCTGCCATTGTCTAACCATTCCCATATAGCCGTTGTTCAAAATACAGACCTTTATCGGCAGCTCGTTTTCAACGGCCGTCCTAAGCTCTGTCATTGTCATATTGAAGCTGTGGTCACCGTCAATATCAATGACGGTCTCATCAGGCCTTGCAACCTGAGCACCTATAGCAGCCGGCAGACCATAGCCCATCGTACCAAGACCGCCTGAGCTTATAAGCTGCCTCGGCCTGCTGAAACGATAAAACTGAGCAGCCCACATCTGATTCTGACCAACTCCGGTTGTTATAATCGCTTTGCCGTCGGTCTGACGACAAACCTCATCGACAACATATTGCGGCTTAACCGTCGATGCATTCCTGTCATAGCTGAAAGGAAACTTCTTCTTCCATTCGGCAATCTTCTTAAACCACTTTTCTCTCTCGCGGTATTCAACTTCGTTAATCAGCTCAGCGAGTATATGCTTTGCATCGCCCACAACAGGAATATCCACTTTAACATTCTTCGATATGCTGGACGGGTCAACATCAATATGGACTATCTTTGCATTCGGAGCAAAGTCCTTAAGTTTACCCGTAACTCTATCATCAAAGCGAGCTCCCACTGCAATTAACAAGTCGCATTCCTGCACAGCGTAATTCGCATAAGCTGAGCCGTGCATCCCAAGCATATCAAGTGACTCAGGTTTGCTCTGGTCGTAACTGCCAAGTCCCAATAGCGTCGTTGTGACAGGCAGATGTGCCTTCTCAGCCATCGCTCTCAATTCATCAGTTGCATTTGCGCTGATAACGCCGCCACCGACGTAGAGTACAGGTCGCTCCGACGCATTTATCGCTGCTGCAGCGGCTGATATCTGCTTAGCATGGCCTTCGGGGCGAACTCGATAACCAGGAAGCTCCATTTTAACCGAGCTGGCCGTTTCACATCTTGCGACCTGAACGTCAAGCGGTATATCAATCAGCACCGGTCCCGAGCGACCGGTAGAAGCAATATAAAACGCCTCCCGAATTATCCGAGCAAGGTCATTAACGTCCTTGACAATACAATTGTATTTCGTAACCGGCCGGGTAATGCCGGTCGTGTCGGCCTCCTGAAACGCATCGTTACCGATAAGCTCCGTGCGAACCTGCCCCGTAAGGGCGACTATCGGAACAGAATCCATCATCGCCGTCGCAAGGCCGGTTGTCAAATTGCACGCACCAGGCCCGCTCGTTGCAACAACAACGCCCACCTTCCCGCTTGCACGCGCGTAACCGTCTGCCATATGGCAGCCGCCCTGCTCGTGACGAGGGATTACGAATTTAATAGGCGCATCATATAACCGGTCAAAAAAAGGCAGTACCACACCACCCGGATAACCGAACATCGTATCAACTCCCTGTTCGAGAAGTGTATCGACTATTATCTGTGCGCCCGCTTTGACGGAGGACTTTTTCGGGGATTCGGCTGAACCAGCCGAAGAACGAGACCTGGACTTCATCTTTTTCACCTTTCCTGATAAACGTTATTTCGTCATTCCGGCCTGCCCTCCATAGCACAAAGTGCGACGGAGGGCCAATTATAGCTCCAATGGGTCCCTCCGGGTATTTAATTGCTTTTACCCTAAAAAGCAACCAAACTACCCGAAGATTCAAATCCCTGCTATAATCCCGTAATCATCCCTTACGGATGTCTCAGGGCCGTATTTGCATGTTCTCACACAAATACAATCGAATTCTACAAAACCAATACCTACCTGTCAATTATTTTCGGCGTTTTAACCGCTGCGCAATAACACTTTTTCTCCCCCCCTTGCCTGCCTCAGCGTTCGGCATTCAAAGTTCGAAGTTGAAAGTTCGAAGTGTTCTTCCCCCACTTGTCCCAGCGAAGGTTGGGATCCAGTCAACCACCATCGAATACGCATAAATAAATTTACTTGATTATTGTCACACACTGCTTATTTTATGATATATTGTACAAGAGGACTGAAATGGCCCAGATTTCTAAAATTGAATGGACCGAATCTACTTGGAACCCGGTTACCGGCTGTACAAAAATTAGTGTAGGTTGCCGGAACTGCTATGCCGAACGTATGGCCTTGCGCCTCAAAGCTGCTGGCAGTCCTAATTATGCCAGCGGTTTTTGTGTCACACTACATCCGCACGCCCTTAAAATACCTTTACACTGGAAGCAGCCCCGCACAATCTTTGTCAATTCCATGAGTGACCTTTTTCACAAAAACGTCCCTCTCGATTTCATATCTAAAATATTCGATGTCATGTCTCAGGCATCGCACCACAGGTTTCAGGTATTAACGAAGCGCTCTTGCCGTTTGCAGCAGTTAAGCTCCTGTCTTCCCTGGCCGCAAAATGTCTGGATGGGCGTTACCGTTGAAAATGCCGATTGCCTTTTTCGCATAGACCACCTTATGCAAACCCCCGCTGAAATAAAATTTGTGTCTTTTGAGCCGCTTCTCGGCCCGATTCCTGACATCAATCTCGAAGGTATCGATTGGGTAATAGTCGGCGGCGAATCAGGTCCGTATGCAAGGCCAATGAAACCCGATTGGGTTATTGATATACGCGACCAATGCCTTGCTGCGGACATTCCTTTCTTCTTCAAACAATGGGGTGGGGTAAACAAAAAAAGAAACGGCCGACTCCTCAACGGACAAATATGGAACAATATGC
>CP070728.1:1770595-1793402 GCA_020351025.1 Planctomycetota bacterium | reverse complement strand
TGTTCTGGAGAGCCATCGGGGCAGTGTGTCGCTATTGCAGCGCAGGCTCAGCGTAGGTTATGCTCGGGCTTCGCGTATGATAGAAATGATGGCGGCGATGGGTATTTTGGGGGAATACAAGGGCAGCCAGGCCCGGGAAGTTATAATGACACTGAAGGAGTACGAGAAGATTCGTGACCGGATGGAAGGGGATGTTGAAGCGGGTTCTAAGGATTTAGCGGAGGATGAGGATTCATCAGAACCGAGTTATATAAGCGAGGGTCAGCGCGGCTATGTCTCGGTTGATAGTGAGGCTGATTAGTTCGTATCTTGTAACTCGTATCCGGCATTTCACATATCAAATCCAGCGGTAATAAATCCTCGATTTGTGCACCTCTTACATATAGATTCTGTCGCAGCTATTGTGATGACTAAAATACAGAACGACTTCTAACCATACTAATCAAAGGAGGAGGTAAATTTTACAGCGGTGCGTATTGTTGATTCGGCGTGGGGCAAGGCAGGTCATTTTCTTTTGTCAACTATTCGGGCACGCCGTCGACAGTCCAGTTGCCATCCTGATCGAGTGTCACGACCGCAGGTGCAGCGGGCTTCTCGGGACTGGTGGAAGCAGCTGCGGTTACAGTAACAACGAAATTGTCATATCCAGCAGCTTTAATGCTGTAAGCAGAATCTGTAAAAAATTTGCCGGTTAGGTCGCCGGGCTTGAAGCCGAGAGTTGCCAGGTCAACAGTGGTCAAGTCGCCGGTCCAGTCCGGGCCTTTTTCTCCCATAAACGCGCGTGCTGCGGTACGGATACTTCCAGCGGCGGCTCTGCCCTCTGACCACTTGGCCGAGTCGACCCGGCCACGCATAAGTGATATTGCCATCGCGGATAGGATGCCGATGATAAGTAGTACCACAAGAAGCTCAATCATAGTGAAGGCTTTTTTACTTTCCATTGCTGCGGTTCCTGCTAACGGGTTTTTTAAAAATCACAAGCGCTTGTAAAAGCGGTACTTGTCCTTTATCCCAAGTTCTAATTTTGATATAATCGGCCAAATTCGCTCACGACTATACCGGTTTTCCCTTTGTTGCTGTTTATAGTGGACTAACATCGTAAAAATTAAGGATATAGGACAAAACTTGTCCGGTTCCTTTGGGTAAATCGGCGCTTTGACTTACGCGAAAACGCCGAACTACTGATTGCGGAAACTACTATCTTGTTGTTACCTTTGCTTGCCTCCCGAGGGGCACCGTTGATTGTGGGCAGAGGCTTTTTGCCGGGAACCCTGCTTTGAAGTTCTAAAATGGCACCACTGAGAGGATTTGGAGGAGTGTTGTCAGTAAGATAGGGGAGATTTCTACCGGAGAAAAAAAAGAAAAAGGTTGATTGGTTGATATAAATTAGATATAGTTTTGCAGTCCAAAATTGCTCTGTCGAACGGGGTCGAGTGTACAGTAGAGAGTTTTGGGGTCAACAGTATCACGGCGTGGTTGACTCAAGCCCCCGACGGAGCCAAGTCGGGCCGGTGCAGAATGGCCTCCGTGACAAGACAGATAAGAGCATAAGTTCACAAGAGCATAGGGGCAAAAGTGGCTTATGACTTATGCACTTGGATTACCCGGTGGTGTAATTGGCAACACATGGGCTTTTGGTGCCCATATTCCAGGTTCGAGCCCTGGCCGGGTAGGTTTGAGAAGCTAAAAGTAAAAGCAAAAAGGATATTATGGCTGAAAGAGTAGCGATAGTTTTGGCAGCAGGTATTAGCAGCAGGATGAATACGCAGATGCCGAAGGTGCTACATGAAGTATGCGGGCGGCCTATGCTTGCTTATGTGCTCGATACATGCCGCCAAATGGACGTGAAAAAAATATATGTTGTTGTCGGTTTTGGTGTTGAGCAGGTGAGGGAGCGATTTAGCGAGGCTTCAGATATTATTTGGGTGCAGCAAAAAGAGCAGAGAGGAACTGCACATGCAGTTCTTTGCTGTAAGGAACATCTGCGAGATTTTGAGGGCGAGACATTGATACTTTGTGGTGATGGTCCTTTAATTAGGGCATCGACTTTAAGGACACTTATAGAAAAGCACGAGGCAGGGCAATCGGCAGTGACGCTTGCGACTTCTATTCTGGATGACCCAACCGGATACGGTCGGATAATCCGTGACGCATACGGCAATATTCAGGGTATCGTAGAGGATGCCGATTGCCCGAGTGAGCAGCGTGCTATTAAAGAGGTCAACCCGAGTTATTATTTATTCAATAACAAGGTTCTTTTCGAGGCGGCAGAGAGGGTCAAGCCTGATAATGTCAAGAAAGAGTATTATCTGACGGATGCACTTTCTCTTATCATAGCTACAGGTCATAAGGTAGTAGCTGTTACGGCTGTTCGACCCGAAGAGGCTGTGGGTGTAAACAGCAGAGCAGAGCTTACTGAAGCAAACAAGATTATGCAGCATAGGATTCAGCGGGAACTTATGGACAATGGTGTGACAATAGTTGACCCCGATAATACCTGGATTGATATAAGGGCGCAGATTGGGCAGGATACGGTGATTGAGCCTTTCACATATATTCACGGTGAGGTTAAAATCGGTTGTGGATGTCGGGTTGGGCCGTTTGCTTATTTGAGGAACGGGACGGCTTTGGAAGACGATGTTGTGTTAGGTGTATTTACGGAGATTAAGAATTCAACTTTGGGCAGGGGCGGTCGTGCGCGCCACCACAGCTATATCGGCGATGCTACTGTGGGGCAGAACGTTAATATAGGTGCCGGGTCGATAACGGCTAATTTCGACGGCGATAAAGTCAATCGCACGATTATAGGTAATAACTGTTATATTGGTTCGGGTGCGGTGTTGATATCGCCGCTTGAGCTAAAGGACGACTCGCATATAAGTGCGGGGACAGTGGTTTCACAGGAAGATATAAATAAATTTGGGCGGGGCCCCCAAAAAGACTAAAGTGCTTTTGGGTACCGGCCAGAAAGGTTAAAAGAAATGTTTCTGAATGATAATCTAAAGATATTCTCCGGCATGAGTAATATGGCGCTGGCCAGTGCGGTTTGTAAGTATTTGGGGATTCCGCTCGGTGGGGCGGAGATTGAAAGGTTCCCAGATGGTGAAAAGGTTGTCAGGGTGGAAGATGACGTTCGGGGCAGGGATTGCTTTGTTTTGCAGTCGACCTGCAAGCCGGTAGATGATAATCTTGTTGAGCTTTTGATTTATTTAGACTGTTTGCGAAGAGCCAGTGCGAGGCGCATTACCGCGGTTATGCCTTACTTTGGTTATGCTCGACAGGACAGGAAAGACGAAGGGCGAGTGCCTATAACCGCCAAACTGGTGGCTAATCTCATTACCGCAGCTGGGGCCGACAGAGTGCTGGCAATAGACTTGCACGCACAGCAGTTGCAGGGCTTTTTTGATATACCAGTTGACCACTTAACCGGCGAGCTTGTGTTGAGCAAGTATTTCAAAGACAAGAAGATTAGCAACCTAACAGTGGTTTCGCCGGATGTGGGTAATATGAAGATCGCATCGCGGTATGCTGCACATTTGGGTGGGGAGTTGGCGATTGTTCACAAGAGGCGAACCGGTGGCAGCGAGGTCGAAGCTCAGGAGATAATCGGCGAGGTGGATGGCAGAAATATTCTGATGTGTGATGATATCATCGCTACTGCAGGGACCGTGTGCAGTGCAGCCAAGCTGTTGAAGGAACGCGGTGCTGAAAAAATATACGTTGGTGCCACGCATGGAGTTCTTGCGGGCCAAGCCTTGGAGCAGCTGAAGCAGGCGCCGATTGATGAGGTGGTGATTACCGATACTATACCGCGAAAGGAAGGGGCGAAAGAGCTTGGCAATATCAAGATTTTAACTATCTCTGCTATGTTAGGCGAGGCAATAAAGAGAATTCACAGGAATGAATCGGTAAGTAGCTTATTTGAGGCTTTTTGAGCTGCGATTAAAGTGAGGAAGTTATGGAAAAGACGTTACTTTTGAAAGCGGAAATTCGAGAGCATACCGGCTCGAGGCATGCTGCGAAAGTCCGCAAGCAGGGGCGGATACCCGCCATTGTGTACGGGCATAAGCAGGAGCCTGTGGCTATTTCGTTGAATGCACATAATCTGATTGAGGGCTTGCATCACGGGCATCGGCTGATGGAGGTGCAGATTGGCAGAAAGCAAGAAAAGATGCTCATTAAGGATATTCAATATGATTATCTGGGCAGGGATATCATTCATGTGGACCTGATGAGGGTGGATGTAACCGAGACGGTCAAGGTAACGGTTCCTATAGAGCTCAAGGGCACAGCCAAAGGCACACATGAAGGAGGGATTATTGAGGGGCATGCTGCCCATCTGGAAGTTGAGTGCAAAGTGACCAATATTCCCGAATCTATAGTTGTTTCGGTGAAGGATTTGGATGTCGGCGACAGCCTGCATGTCGGAGATATCGAACTTCCGGATGGTGTAAAGCTGGTAAGCCCACCGGATATCGTGTTGGTTACCTGTAGTTTGGTTGCTGCGGCCAAGTCGACGGAGGAGGTCGAAGAGGAGATGCCAGCGGCACCGGAGGTAATCACTGAGGTGAAGGAGGCAGAGGAAGCATCATCAGAGGAGACTAAGTAGTGTTGTTAGTGTAGCTGGCAGGTGGCCAGAGTGAATTTGGCCTCGTTGGAGGTTCTGTTTTAGATGGTGTAGTAGCTCGGATGAGAAATTTTGTTATCGGTAAGGTTATAAAAGGAAGGAAGCTGATATTCCTGACGGAGTAAAAATGGTGGTTGGCCTTGGTAATCCGGGCCGGGAATATGTTGATACTCGGCACAATGCCGGTTTTCGTCTAATAGATTTGTTGGCTGAGACGCTTGGGATAGAAGTGAAAAAGAGAAAGTTTGGTGCTTCTTTGGGCCAGGGTGAATTTGCGGGTAAGAAGTTAATATTGTTAAAGCCGATGCGGTACATGAATTGCAGCGGCCAGGTTGTTGCAACAGCAGTTGGTTTTTACAGGCTTGCATTGGGCGATTTGCTTGTGATAAGTGACGATTTGGCGCTTGAGCCGGGCAGGATAAAGATTAGGACGAGAGGGTCAGCCGGCGGGCATAATGGGCTTGCTGATGTGATAGAGAAGCTCGGAACTGAGGATGTAAGCCGTTTGCGAATCGGTATTGGCCAATGTGGTAGCGAGGCTGCTGAGGATTATGTTCTTGATGGACCGTCAGAGGCGGAAAGGCCACTGTTGGATGAGGCGATTAGCAGAGCACGAGAAGCAGTGCTTTGTTGGGTCCAGCAGGGTATTGAAGCCGCGATGAACAACTTTAATTGAGGGTAAATGAGTTAATGTATTGATGAGTAAGTGCGCAATCGAGTGGTTTTTAATTTGGTTCAACGGGAGGTGTTTGGTTTGGAAACTACAGTTATGAAATTATATGAGGCCATGTTTCTTGTTGATTCTGCTGAGGCGACGGCGGATTGGGAAGGTATTAATGCGGTTATCAAGAAGATACTGGAGAAGGCAGGTGCTGAGATTGTCTCGATAAGGAAATGGGACGACAGGAAGTTGGCTTATGAAATTAACGGCAAGTCACGAGGGACTTATATCCTTTGTTATTTCAGAGCGGAGGGTGAGAAGATTCGAGGGATTGAACGGGATGTTCAGCTGTCGGAGCAGATTATGCGAGTTTTGATTCTCAGCGCTGAGCATATGAGTCAAGAAGATATTGAGAAAGACACTCCTGCGATACAGGCTGATAAGCGCAGGCAAAAGGGTGCTGCTGCGGTGGTGAAAGCTAAGCCTGAGTAGGAGAAAGAAAATATCTAACAAGACAATTGATGCACTGACAGCGTCACTTGGAAAGGGGAGTTTAGATATGGCTAATTTAAACAAGATTTTTCTGATAGGCAACCTGACTCGTGACCCACAGTTGTCGTATACTCCTAATCAAACAGCAGTGGTTGATTTTGGGCTGGCAGTGAACCGCAGGTGGACCGGTAGAGACGGTTCGAACAGGGAAGAGACCTGCTTTGTGGATTGCCGGGCGTTCGGTCGGCAGGCTGAGAACATAAACAAGTATTTGAGCAAAGGTCGCCAATTGTTTGTAGAGGGCAGATTGACTTTCAATAGCTGGACGGCTCAGGATGGCACGAAGCGCTCCAAACACCGCATTACAGTTGAGAACTTTCAGTTTCTTGGTGCCCCTCCAGGCACTGAGAAGGCCGAGCCGAGCTATGAGAAGCAGGATATTGAGGGACAACAGAAGGATGGTGACTCTACCGGGGCCGATGATATACCTTTTTAATTAGTAACCTTTAATGTAGGTCTTGGGAAGTTGTAAATAGCTGAGCTCTATTAGAAAATCAGTGGGAAATAGAGTAATGATGTTACATAAATATGTAATGCGAAAATAGAAGTTTCTAACGGGATAAACAATGGTAAAAACGAAAATGGATAGAAGAAAAACAGGGTATACAGGCGTTCGTGAGCAGACACAATGTCGTTTTTGCAGAAGAGGCGCCAAGTACGTCGACTACAAAGATATCGATACTCTCAGTAAGTTGCTAACCCATCGCGGTAAGATATACTCGCGCAAGCGAAGCGGCAACTGTGCCGGCTGCCAGAGAAAGGTGAAAAAGGCGATTAAGCGTGCCAGGTATATGGTATTGTTGCCATATTCTGTTTGATATGGTTGTTTGAGTTCGTGGGTTTTGGGCAGCAAGCTGTTAGGGCCGAACTAAAATTGGAAAAGCGTTTTATGAACTTAATTGGAAGCTCTAAAGCACGGTGAGTAATGTGATATAAAAGGGTAAGATGATGCAAAAACAGGGAATTTCCGGCAAGATGCGGTATTCTGGCAGTGTGAAGGTTTTGCTTTGTGAGGATATTACAGAACTTGGCTGGCTCGGTGATGTTGTTGAAGTCAATGCCGGGTATGCGAGAAACTATCTGCTGCCACAGGGACTGGCGGTTATCCCGACGGAGGCGAATTTAAGGTCTCTGGTCGACGAGAAAGCCAGGCGAGCAGAACAAAGGAAGCTCGATATAGAGAGGCTAAAGAAGATAGCAGCAGCAGTAGAGGGGGCAGAAGTTGTTATCGCAACCAAAGCAAACAAACAGGGGGTTTTATTCGGCTCGGTCGGCAAGGAGGAGATTGCAAAGAACCTTCGAGAGCAGGGCTTTGAAGTGGCCGACGAGATGGTGCAACTTCCCGAGAAGATAAAGCAAGTCGGGTCGTACAGCATAACAGTTAAATTTGGTCCTGATTTGACTGCTGCTGTTAATGTTGTTGTAGTGGCCGCGGGTGCGGATGTTGAATCGCTAAAGGAACCTGAACAGCAGAGTAACAAACAGCAAGAAAATCAGAAGTGGGAAAGCAGTTAAGCAATTTCTTGCCGGCAAAGTCAAGAACTTAGCAGGAATCCGGGTTTAATCGCTTCCTCTTCCTTCTCCCTGCATAGCTCGGTTCTGTTTTTATGTGCGCAAGGACGGGATGTATCGCGTTAGAGATTTTTGGCTTTGGGTACTCTTTAAGGCTGAAGATAAAAAAACCCCTGCTTCGAAGGAGGAAGAGGAGGGGGGAAAAGTCGCAGGGGTTTTTCAAAAAAGCGAATTTTCCCTTGCATTATAATCTTTCACTTATTAGGTGCAAGAGAAAAAGGTAAAAAATCAATAAAAACTGAAGTGCAGCAGGGTTTTTTGTTTGCAGAATTCACCTCTGAGGTTACATGCTTGGGACCCGCTGAAAAATTAAAAACTGTAGGTCAAAAGAAAGCTTAGGAATTAAGATTTAAAAATATATCTGGTTTTCGTGGTTGTTTCGAATAAGCGGTTTTTGTGTCGGGGGATTTTTTGAAAAACCGCAGTTTTTTGTTTTTATGCCTGCTCGATTATGATAAAACCCCTGCCGTAATGAAGGAAGAGGTGAGGAAGTAGCAGGGGCTTGGTTACGTAAAACGCAACCACAAATATTATAGCTGGCCGGCGGATAGAAGTGAAGGAAAAAAGCAGAAAATCAACAAACAGCATATAAGGTCGGGGCCAGGAGAAGATTTTGCAGTTTTTTACTTCTTGGCTCATAACAACTTAGGGCACCAGGACAAGTACTTGAAATGAAGTGTTGCAGGTGGGTTTTATGTTTCGTAAAATGCTCAGAAAGAAACAGCCCCATTAAGGATTCTGCAGCTGAGCAAGGATGGTGTAAAGGAGAGTTTCTAACACAGTGTAGTTGAGGTGGAAGGATGGCTAAGGTGGGCAAGGATACAGTTCGTACGGACGGTCGTAGGGTCCAAGCGCAACAGGGAACAATTGGGGTCCCTCGCAGTATGCCAGAGTCTCTTGCGGCGGAGGCTGCGGTATTAGGTTCGATGATAATCGACCCAAAGTGTATCAGTGAAGTTATCGAGCAGTTAAAAACTGATGCCTTTTATCGAACCGAGCATCAACTTATTTTTGATGCTCTGGTTGCACTTTATGAAAAGAACAAAGGCGAAAGTCTGGATGCGGTGCTGCTTCGCGATGAACTTCAAAAGCGCAACCGACTTGA
Organism: Planctomycetota bacterium; assembly: GCA_020351025.1. Lineage (GTDB taxonomy): Bacteria > Planctomycetota > Phycisphaerae > Sedimentisphaerales > Anaerobacaceae. Next base: position 1,784,885 of record CP070728.1, on the reverse strand, counting down.
GGAGGTCGGGGGAGTGGAGTATATTGCGAAGATTTTGGACTCTGTACCTTCTTCTGCCAATGTGATGTACTATGCTGGTATTGTCAAAGATAAACAGCTGTTGCGTGAGCTAATAGCTGCTGCGAGTGAAATTGCAGATGATGCATACGGTGGCGACGGTGAGCCGAGCGAAAAACTTGACGGGGCTGAGCGCAGGATTTTTGCTGTTACCGATAAAAAGATAAGCGGTTCTGCAACTGTCTTGAAAGACCTGGTTGTTCGTGCCTATGAGCTTATAGAGAAACGGGAAGGCAGTCACGTTACAGGTTTGGCGACTGGCTATCATGAGCTTGATGGGTGGACATGCGGTTTGCAGGATGGTGAGATGATAATTATTGCCGGAAGACCGAGTATGGGAAAGACTTCTCTGGCGTTGAATATCGCGGAATATATCGGTGTCCAAGAGAGGATGCCGATTGCAATATTCTCATTGGAGACGGGCAGGCAACAGTTGGCTGAAAGATTTTTGTGCAGCGCCAGCGAAATTGACGCCCAGTCGGTTAGAAAGGGGATGCTCAGCACCGAACATTACCAGGAACTGGTTAGAGCCTGCGGCGTATTGTCTGAAGCTCCGATTTATATCGATGACACCTCGACGCTGACGCCACTGGAACTGCGCGCCAAGGCGCGGAGGCTGAAAAGTCAGTATGACATACGATGTATCATTGTCGACTATTTACAGTTGATGCATCTGGGCAGCGGCAGAGTTGAGTCACGTCAGCAGGAAATCACGGCGATTTCAAGATATGTCAAGTCCCTGGCGAGGGAGCTGAATATTCCTGTTGTGGTTCTGAGCCAGTTGAATCGAGCTCCGGAGGGCAGGGAAGGCCATCGGCCGAGGATGAGCGACCTGCGAGAGTCCGGCAGTATCGAGCAGGACGCCGATGTCGTGATGCTGCTTCATCGTGAAGATTACTACCATCGTGGAGAAAAGGATTATGAGCCGAATAACAAGGCGGAACTGATAATAGCCAAGCAGCGGAACGGTCCGACAGGAACGGTGGACCTGATATTCAGGGAGAAATATACGCGGTTTGAAAACGCCTCTTATGTCGAAGAGCAAGTAGTGCCATTTTAGGAGCGGCGATGCATGAGGGAATCTTATGTGATTGCTTTTATATCGGTTGTGTTTTCCTTGTGCGTTGTACGCGGGCTTTTTGCACAGCCAAAAGCACGGTATGAGATAGGCAGCATCCACGTAGAAGGTAACGTTGGTGTCAGTACGGCGGAGGTTTTATCCAGAGTTCGCAGCAGAGTGGGCCAGCTTTTTGACCCTGCTGTAGCTGATGAAGATGCCAAGCGCATAGCCAAGTTGTACGCTGTCGACTATAGTTATTATAATACTACTGTTGTTGATGGCAAAATTCGGCTGATATTTGTCGTTGTCGAAAGAAATATTATCAGGTCGATTGGTTTTATAGGCAACCGCGAGTATAAGGTTAAGACTCTGCTTCGGAGACTGACCTTTAAGCTGGGCGATTACCTTGACCCGATTTTGGCTGAGACCTGTAGGAGAACACTTGTTGGATTTTATCAGAAAAAGGGCTTTGCTTTTGTGCAGGTCGAGCTTGATGCTGAGCAGTTGGGCAAGCGTAATGTGGTTTACAGAATCGATGAGGGACCGAGGGTCGAAATCAAGTCTGTGAAATTTTCCGGCAATATTGCTATAAAAACCGTTGCGCTTAAGAAAACCGTAAAAACCGAAGAAAACAGATGGTTTGTTTTGCCAGCCTATTATATTGAAGAAAAAGTATCTGCGGATGTGGCAAAGCTGCAGAAAGCTTATTACCACAAGGGTTTTCTGGATGCCCGCATAACCGTCAGACGCGATTTTAGTCAGGAAAAGAGCGAGGTTCGTATCACTTTTGTGATTGATGAGGGGCCTGCCTATACCATTGAGCAAATAGGTATTACCGGTAACGAGCAGCTCAAGGAAGAGCAGTTGCGGGCTCTGTTGAAGTCCAGGCAGGGGCAAATCTATAGCCAGCGAGTGGCTGAGTCCGATGTTAAACGGCTGCTCGAACTTTACTTTGAGGGGGGTTTTATCGATGCCGAGGTTGGCCAAGCCATCAGGTTTATTTCCAAAGGCAGCGTTGAGGTTGAATTTGAAGTGGCCGAAGGCGAGCGTTTTCGAATCGGGCGGGTTAATATAACCGGAAATGAGCAGACGCAGGACAAGGTCATTCGTCGGGTACTTGATGAGTATGACTTTCAGCCGGGCCAATGGTACAACTGCGATATCGCACGCGGGGATGGCAGCGGCGAGCTGGAAAAGAGAGTACAAAGAATGGTCTTGGCGGAGTCAGCGACTATTACGCCCAGCGGCGAGGTGCCTGGCCAGAGGGATGCGGAGATAGCAATTGTGGAGGGGCGAACAGGGATGGTAATGGTCGGTGCCGGCGTCGGCAGTGATACGGGTCTGATTGGTCAGATGATTTTTGAACAGCGGAATTTTGATATCAACGACTGGCCGGAGAGTTTTGGTGAGTTTATAACCGGGCAGGCCTTCAGAGGTGCTGGGCAGAGCCTGAGAATTGCGCTTCAGCCGGGGACGGAAGTCAGTGAATATTTGGTTAGTTTCAGGGAACCGTATTTTCAGAATAAGCCCATTTCCCTGGATGTAATCGGTTCAAGCTGGGAAAGATGGAGAGAAAGTTTTGATGAGGAAAGAACAAAAGCTTATGTTGCTTTAGAGCAGCGATATAAAAACCATTGGAGCAGGAGCATCGGCATAAGAGTGGAGAATGTTGATGTTAGCGACCTTGATACCGACGCCCCAAAGGAAATTATAGATGTTAAGGGCGGCAATGCTCTTTGGGGTGTCAGAGTCGGTGCAGGAAGAGACCTCACGGACGACATCTTTAATCCGAGTATGGGGTATAATTTTAATGCCGGTTATGAACAGGTTTTTGGCGACCACACATTTGGGATATTGAGTGCAGTTCACAGATGGTATAAAGTAGTTTATGAAGATTTGGCAGATAGAAAAACCGTTTTAGGCACGAAGCTTCTTTTGGCGACTACGGTTGGTGATGCACCTCCATTTGAGAAATTTTATGCTGGTGGTATGGGTCTTTACGGCATCAGAGGTTTCGACTATCGTGGTGTGAGCACCAGGGGCATGCAAACGAGCACGCCCAATCCAAAGCGCAAGGACCCGATAGGTAGCGACTGGGTGTTTTTAGCTGGTGCCGAGGTGACAGTGCCTTTGGTGAGTGATAACTTTGCAGCATTGTTTTTTATTGATAGTGGTGCGATTGAGACGGGCCCATTACGTGTTGGTCTGGGCGCGGGCATACAGATACTGATACCTCAGTGGTTTGGACCCGTTCCAATGAGATTTGAACTTGCAACGCCGCTTATGAAAGATGACGATGACGATACAGAAAATTTCAGCTTTTCTGTGGGAAGGCTGTTTTAACAAATAAAAGGAAAAAAGTAAGAAGGGGAAAGGAATATGAAGGCCAGGATACTTATTTTGGGTTGTTTGCTTGGCGCGGTTGTTTTGTTTATAGACCATGGCTACAGCGAAACGGAATCTAAAGCCGATACACTCTCTTCGGAGATTGGTATTGTCAGCATTCAGAAAATCTTTCAGGATAGTAAGAGAGGCTCCAAGTACAGGGCGGAGGCTTTTACTGAACAGCAGAGAGTTAAGGCAGATTTGGAAGAGCTTGGCAGACAGGTCGAAGCTGGTGAAGCAGGCCTGAGAGCGTTAAAGGCCGGCAGCAGTGATTATATGGCACAGGTCAAAGAATTGTTGGAGAAGCGAGCTAATTATCTGGCCCGGCAAGAACTATATAAGCAGCTGATGGAGTTAACAGACCAGTTGTGGACAAAGCAGCTTTATCAAGATATTTTACGGGTAACCGGTGAGGTTGCGAAGGAGAAGCATCTGAAGTTGGTGCTTAGAGAGGATGCAATTGATTTTTCCGAGACGAATATCACTGAGCTTGGGCTGGCCATGAGGACCCATAAACTGCTATACAGCGGTGGTTGTTTGGATATTACTGATGAAGTTATAGCCCAGCTGGATGCGGAAGATTAGTTTTGAGTTTTCAATTTTGAGTTTTGAATTGGTATGGTGTTGACGGTTGCACAATTGGCGCAGCGCATTGGTGCCGAATTAGTCGGTGATGGTGCTGTGGAGATAAACACTGTAGCGCCTATGGGGACGGCAGGTAAGAGTGAAGTTACTTTTGTTGCGGACAATAAACACATGGCTGCGCTTGAAAGCTCACGAGCAGGGGCAGTTATCGTTGCCGAGCGGGTTGAAGGTCTGTCGAGGCCGCAGTTGATTGTTAAAAATGTTGATACAGCTTTGATAGAGGCCTTGAACATTTTTGCGCCTAAGTTAAAACCTCCGCCTGAGGGAATTGACCCGACTGCTAAAGTTGGGCAGGATGCAAAAATCGCCCGAGGCGTGTCCGTTGGCCCTGGGGCGGTAATCGGCGATGGTGTTGAGATTGGTGAGTATTGTGTAATTGCCAGCGGCTGTCAAATTCATGAGAATTCAAAGCTCGGTAAGAATTGTCGTCTTGACAGTAACGTTGTTGTCTACCACAACTGTACGATTGGCAACAACGTGATTATTCAGGCCAACAGTACTATCGGCTCAACCGGCTTTGGTTATTCTTTTATCAATGGTGCTCACAGACTCATTCCGCACAATGGCGGTGTGGTTATTGAAGATTTTGTCGAGATAGGGGCCAACTGCTGCATCGACAGGGCGAAGTTTGGAAATACTATAATCGGAGCCGGTACCAAGATAGATAATCTTGTGCAGATTGCGCATAATGTGGTAATCGGCAAGTGTTGTCTGATAGTAGGACAGGTTGGTATTGCCGGCAGTTGCAGGCTTGGTGATAGAGTTGTTTTGGGAGGGCAGGTGGGGCTGGCGGACAATATAGAAATAGGCGATGGCGTGATGGTAGGAGGTCAATCCGGTGTTGGGCGTGATGTGCCGGCCGGACAGCGATTACTTGGTTCACCGGCGACGGAGATTACGGAGGCGGCAAAGATATATGGTTTGACGAGACGTTTGCCAAAGCTGGCTGAGCTGGTCAGGCAGTTGCGTAAAAGGATAGAAAAACTTGAAGTCGCAAAAGACGATAAAAAGTGAAGCAAAAATTTCCGGCAAGGGTTTATTTGGAGGCGAGGAGTCGAAAGTTATTTTTCGTCCTGCTCCTGCCGATACCGGTGTGGTTTTCGTACGGACTGATACCGCAGAGCCGGCTCGGATAAATGCCGTTGTTCCTAATATTGCTGAGCGGAGCCGGCGCACTACGTTGAAGAAGGGTTCTGTGAGTATAGAAACTGTTGAGCACTGTTTGGCAGCTATCAGCGCATTGGGGATTGACAATCTGATTATAGAAGTTGACGGCTCGGAGATGCCATCTCCGGATAGCAGCTGCGCCGAGTATTTTAAGGTTCTAAAACGTGCCGGGATAGTTGAGCAGACACAGCAGCGCAAGGAGTTTGTTATCAGGGAGCCGATTAGTATTACAAGTGGCGATGCATCGATATATGCTTTGCCGTATATGGATGACGGATTAACCGTTACCTATGACTTGGACTACGGAGGGCATACCGGCATTGGCAGGCAGATTTTTGCCTGTCGTGTCACGCCCGAGGCTTTTGAGAAGCAACTAGCGACGGCTCGGACTTTTTTGCTTGAAGCTGAGGCGAGGCAGTTTCAAGCTCGCGGGATGGGGATGCACCTTGGTCCTCGTGATATTTTGGTTATCGGCTCGGAAGGTCCGATTAAGAACAGTTTCAGATTTCCTAATGAGTGTGCCCGGCATAAAATCGTCGATTTGATCGGTGATATTGCACTGGTGGGTCGTGCTGTTAAGGGAAGAGTGGTCGCTTACAAGAGCGGACACGCGTTAAATCAGCAGCTCGTAAGGAAATTGTATGAGGCAGCCGAGCAGCAGGAACGTATTCGCAAGTTTGGCACTGACGCCGTATTGGATATTCGGCAGATAGCAAAGATACTGCCGCATAGATATCCATTTTTGCTAGTGGACAAGGTGGTCGAGGTTGAAGGTGAAAGTCGGATAAAGGCTATAAAGAACGTAAGCTACAATGAGCAGTTTTTCCAGGGCCATTTTCCGGGCACACCTATTATGCCGGGTGTTCTTATCGTCGAAGCAATGGCGCAGGTCTCAGGTCTGCTGTTCGCACAGAAGCTGGAGCACGCCGGTGAGCTGGCAGTCCTTTTAAGTATGGATGGTGTGAAATTGCGTAAGGCCGTTGTTCCCGGCGACCAGATTATACTTACTGCTGAGACGGTCAAGATGAAAAGAAAAACGGCGCAGTGTCGATGCAAGGCGATGGTGGGTGAGACGGTGGTTGCCGAAGCCCAAATCAAATTTATGCTTGTGGACAATGAGAAAATATGAAAATCAAAGAGGTAGGCTGAAACTTCAGCGGAGGCATGAAAAAGCAAAAGATGACCCAGATACACCCCAGTGCAATAGTTGATAAGGATGCCCAGTTAGCCAAAGGCGTAAAAATTGGGCCCAACTGTGTTATTGGCAGCGGGGTCTCAATCGGTGCAGGTACCATACTCGATGCTAATGTAGTCATTGGCAAGGATGTCAGGATTGGAAAAAACAACCGCTTTTTTGCTAATTGTGTGATTGGCGGCAAGCCACAAATATTGAATTTGAGTCCGCATAACAAACTTGGTGGGCTTGTAATAGGAGACAGGAACATATTTCGTGAGCAGGTCACCATCCATCCGAGTGTCTATGAGGACGAATGTACCAAGGTTGGCAACGATGATCTTCTTATGATTGGCGTGCATATTGGGCACGACTGCGTACTTGAGGATAAGATTGTTTTGAGTAACTATGTGCAGGTAAGCGGTCATTGTAAGATAGAGACCGGCGTTTGGTTTAGCGGAATGGTTTTGTTGCATCAGTTTGTAACTATTGGTAAGTGGTGCTATGCTGCAGGGCTTGCCGGGATTAATAGGGATATTCCGCCGTTTCTTGTTGTAAGCGGCCATTACCCACCGAGGATTCGAGGTGTTAATAAACGGGGGCTGCTGCGGGCTGGTCTGAATGAAAAGCAGCAGCAAAATATAATCGAAGCGTACAGGAGGCTCTATCGGCAGGGTGGGTCACTCTGGGAAAATGCAAGGGCTTTAGCGCAAGAAAACGGCCTTGATGAGAATGTTCGGGAAATGGTCGAGGCAATAACCAGAAGTAGCGAACAGCGATTTGGCAGATACCTTGAGATGTTTAGACATTAGGTTCATAGTCGTCGTTAACCCGCTATGAGCCCATAACTGATGATTCATTAAAAGAGCTATTATGCATAAAATACGTACAGCTGTTGTAGGTGCAGGTAAAATGGGGGCGATTCATGCGAAGGTCTACGACCAGTTGCCCCAGAGCAATCTTGTGGCTATGGTTGATATAGACGCCGAGAAAGCAAAACGCCTGGCTAAACAATATGACTGTCATGCTTTTACTGATTGTGTGGACATACTGGGCAAAGTTGATGCGGTAACAATAGCGACTCCTACGTTTAGTCATTTGGAAATAGCTAAAATCTTTATCGAGAACAATGTAGCGGTGATGATTGAAAAACCCTTAGCGGTCGATGCTAAAGAGGGCAGAAAAATTGTAGGTCTGGCGAAAAAGAATGGTGTAATCGTGGCGGTTGGTCATTCCGAACGGTGTAATCCGGTGGTGCAGGCGATGAAGCGGCTTGATATTGAGCCGAAGTTCATCGAGGCAACTCGTATCAGCCCGTACCCGTTTCGTTCGACCGATGTTGGGGTTGTACTGGATGTGATGATACACGATATAGATATTATTTTATCTATGGCGAGCAGCGAGATTAAGAAAGTGGATGCAGTTGGCGTTAGTGTTATTGATGAGAAGGAGGATATTTGTAACGCGAGGATTTTTTTTAAGAACGGTTGTATAGCAAATATTACCGCTTCCCGGCTGGCTCTTAAAACTGAAAGAAAGGTTCGCGTGTTTAGTCGGCAGGCATATTTAAGTGTGGACTATCTCAGGAAAAACGGGATTATCATTAAGGCTGACCCGAATGTTAACGTCGTTAACTGGATAAAAGAGCAGCAAAGCAAAGGTGATTTTAATCCGTTGAGTGTGAATTGGCCGGATTTGCTGCATATTGAGCAGCTTGATATAGATGATAAGGAGCCTTTACGTCTCGAGCAGGAAAGTTTCTTAAAGGCTGTGGCAGATAGATCCTTGGTGCCTGAGGTCAGTGCTGAGGAGGGCTTAGCAGCGATGGAATGCGCTGAAAGGGTTTTGGCATCGGTGAAAAAGCATAAGTGGGAATAACTATCTTTATATGAGTAACTTTTGGAGAGATATTTTATGATTCGCATATGTTGGGCTGAAAAATTGTTTGTGCCCTTTGTAATGGCAGTTGTTTTTTGGGGCGGCTGCGATAAGAAAGATGGCCAAGTTTTAGATAAGCATGTTAAAGGAGAAGAAGTTGCAATGGAGCGAAAGCTAAATGGTATGGATACAAAAAGGGTAAAGCTGGAAACGGGTATGGGGGACATAGTCATAGAGCTTAATGAAAAAGCGGCTCCGGTGACGGTGGGTAATTTTATCAGGTACGTAGAGGAAGGTTTTTACGATGAAACAATCTTTCACCGTGTTATACCGAATTTTATGGTACAGGGTGGCGGTTTCACAACGGATATGGTACAAAAAGAAACGCACGAGCCGATAGTTAACGAAGCTGGCAATGGATTGAAAAATGACAGGGGAACTGTTGCGATGGCACGAACCCCGCACCCTGATAGTGCCACATCTCAATTCTTTATCAATCATAAAAACAACGGCTTTCTGAATTATGCCGGGTCAAGCAAGCCGGGGTATGCAGTTTTTGGTAAGGTGCTCAAAGGCATGGAGGTCGTTGATAAAATCGCAACGGTCAAGACCACAACCAAAAGAGGTCATGCCGATGTTCCTGTCGTGCCGGTGGTTATAAAATCGGCTCAGGTCGTCTCAAGCAATTAACAGTTGTCTAAGCTGTTGATTTTGCTTTTGTAACCACTTGGTGAGCGAGGCGAGTAGGTTCAGGCAGTCGGTATTTTGTTGTATAGGTGAGGGTGATTTCTACCGCATCTTTTAGTGTGCATTTATTTCCCACCGATACAAAAACCGGCTCAACATTACTCCGTGTTCTGACGACCGCACCGATGGTTTCCTGGGTAGGCTCGTCCAGCAATAGCGTGTATTTGCCTTTTTCCGGCGGAGGTTCTTCGAAGGTGCCGGTCAGTCTGCTTTTTGCGCAGCCGATGGTTGGCTTGTCGAAAAATAGACCCAGATGTGCCGCCAGGCCGAACCGGCGGGGATGGGCGATGCCCTGGCCATCGATAATGAATACATCAGGTTCAATCTTTAACTTCTCAACGGCGGCAAGGCAGGCGGGAGCTTCACGAAAAGAAAGCAGGCCGGGGATATAGGGGAAAGTAACTTTTTGGATGGCAGTTGCTTTCTCAACTACTTCAAAGTCTGATGGCTCTATAGGTTCCCAAAGACCCTTTTGCGTATCTGGTTTGCTCAAGATAACTGCTGCGGCAATGATTCTTTGTTTATCCTTACTGAAAGCGCAGTCAATGCCGGCTACGGCTTTGGGCTTACCTTGTAACTGTACCAACTGTACTTCTTTGCTGAGGCATTTTTGTAGAGCTATAGCCTCTTGGTAGGACAGGTCCCAGATGTGTAATTTTTTCGTTTGCATGGCAGATAACGTATAGCGCTGAACGGATACTAAAAACTAAGCCGTAATTAAGAGTATTTTACCCCGTTTAAAGTTCGGGGGCGAGGCAATAATACGACAAAAAAGAATTCTGTCGGGTTTACCTTCTTGTAAAGGTTTGTTACAATGGTTAGTTTGGGTTATTGCAAATTTTTATAGAAGCACAACTTTTACCGCTAATATCGTATGGCGCTAAAGACAGAAAAAGCGATTAATATTACAGGAGCTGCCGAGCACAATCTCAAGAATATCAATTTGAGCATTCCTCGCGATAAGCTGGTGGTAATTACCGGCATTAGCGGCTCAGGCAAAAGCTCACTGGCCTTCGATACTATTTATGCTGAGGGCAGAAGAAAATACGTCGAATCGCTTAGTGCTTATGCACGGCAGTTCCTCGAGCAGATGCAAAAACCGGCTGTGGTCGAAATCACAGGTCTTCCGCCAACCATTGCGATTGAACAGCGCAGCGCCAGCGGTAATCCCCGCTCGACGGTGGCAACCACCACTGAAATTTATGACTATTTCAGATTGCTTTTTGCCCGCGTGGGGCTGCCGCACTGCTGGGTTTGCGGTAAGGAGATTACCAGTCAGCACTCTTCCCAGATAGTCGAATCAATACTTGCCCGTCCGGAGGATACGAAGGTTCAGATTTGTGCACCGCTTGTTCGTGGCAAAAAAGGTGAGCATAAAGATACATTTGTCGCTATTCGGCGTCAGGGCTTTGTGCGCGCGCGGGTTGATGGTGAGATTTATGATTTAAAGAACGTTCCGTCTTTGAATAAGAATAAGAAGCACGATATCGCAGCGGTTGTCGACAGGTTGATTATTAAGGGTGGAGTTCGTACTCGCTTGGCAGATTCCGTGGAGATGGCTTTGAAGTTGGCTGATGGTGTGCTTTTGGTCTTGGCGGCAGAGCCGAAAGCAGCGGCTGGAAAAGGACAATCCGGCACTAAATGGGACCAGGTTATCTACAGTGAAAAGTTCGCCTGTCCTAAGCACCCGCGGGCCAGTCTTGAGGAAGTATCCCCGCGCCTGTTTAGTTTTAACAGTCCTTATGGTGCCTGCAAGAGCTGTGATGGTTTAGGGACAATTCTGGAATTTGACCCAGACCTGATTGTGCCGGACAAAAGTATCTCGCTGGAGAACGGTGCTATCGATGCCTGGCGCAAGGGCGGCAAGAGAATGAATATTTTCTATAACAGGCTTGTAAAAAGGTTCTGCAGGAATATCGGAATTCGTAAATCGATACCGTTTGAGCGAATACCAGCAGGAATAAGAAGGATTCTTATGTACGGCACAAGTGCTGCTGACGAGCGCAAATATGGCTTGTGGTTTGAGGGAGTAATTCCGAACTTGGCCCGGCGATGGAAGACAACCAGCAGTGAGTATGTCAAAGCCCGGTTGCACAGTTATCTTTCTGAGCAGCCTTGTCGAGGCTGCGAGGGAGCGAGGCTTCGGCCTGAAGCTGTTGCTGTGACTGTGGGAGGTGAAAATATACATGAACTGACTTCGTTGAGTATTGAGAAGGCACAGGAATTTTTCGATAAGTTGAAGCTGGACAAAGAAAAGTCCATGATTGCAGCTCAGGTATTAAAAGAGATAAAAGCCAGGCTGAAATTTATGGTTGATGTTGGGCTTGGGTATTTGACCCTGGACAGAAAAAGCAGCACTCTTGCCGGGGGTGAGGCCCAGCGGCTCCGGCTGGCTACGCAGGTCGGCAGCGGCCTCGTTGGGGTCTGTTATGTGCTTGATGAGCCGACAATAGGTCTGCACAAGCGTGATAACGGGCGATTGTTGGGCATACTTAAGCGGCTTACCAAAATCGGCAATACGGTTTTGGTTGTCGAGCATGATGAAGACATTATCAAAAGCGCCGACCATATTATTGATATTGGCCCTGCTGCGGGTGCGCACGGCGGCGAGGTCGTTGTTCAAGGCAGCTTCGAGACAATCGCTAACTGTGCTCAGTCACTGACAGGGGAGTATCTGAGCGGCAAAAAGAGAATAGCTCTGCCGCTAAAGAGAAGGACTTACAACCTTAGGAGATGCATCGAAGTAAAAGGCGCTTTAGAGAACAACCTTAAAAATATCGACATAAAATTTCCGCTCGCTGTGTTTACCTGCGTGACTGGTATCTCTGGTTCCGGTAAGAGCACTTTGGTAAGCCAGATTTTGCTTCGGGCTTTGAGGCGCCGGCTCTATGGCTCTCGCGACAAACCGGGTAAGCACAAGACCATTCTTGGCACTTCCCAGATTGATAAAGTTATAGAGATAGACCAGTCGCCTATTGGCAAGACCCCGCGGAGTAATCCAGCGACTTATACTGGCGTCTTCGATTTGATAAGAAAATTGTTTAGCATGACGCGAGAGGCGAAGATTCGAGGCTATAAGCCAGGCCGATTCAGCTTCAATGTCAAGGGCGGGCGATGCGAATACTGTAAAGGGCAGGGGACAAAAAAGATTGAGATGCACTTTTTGCCTGATGTTTATGTGGCCTGTCAAAGTTGCAAAGGCACCAGATATAACACAGAGACGTTACAGGTTACCTATAAAGGCAGTAATATCGTTGATGTGCTAAATATGAGGATAGTGGATGCGCTTAAATTTTTTGCAAATTTCCCGACGATTGTGCGAATATTGCGGACACTTAATGATGTTGGCCTGGGCTATATGCAGTTGGGCCAATCGTCGACGACGCTTTCCGGAGGAGAGGCCCAGCGCGTAAAGCTTGCCACCGAGTTGGGTAAAGCCTCTACCGGACATACTTTATATTTGCTTGATGAACCGACGACGGGACTTCACTTTGCTGATATTCAAAACCTCTTAAATGTCCTGCAGCGGTTGACCGATTGTGGTAATACCGTTGTGGTAATCGAGCATAATCTTGATGTCATCAAGATGGCAGACCATATTATAGACCTCGGCCCCGAGGGCGGAGATGGCGGTGGTAGGGTCGTTGCCACTGGGGCGCCGGAGGAAATTATTAAAAACAGAAAAAGTTATACAGCCAAGTACTTAAAAGACAAACTGAAGGTCGATAGTGAATCGAAGAAGTTAAGACGAAAACGTAAAACCGTGGCGTAAAATGTAAATAAGTAACTGAGCCGGTGAGTAAAAAAGTGGATGACTGAATGCACAAACGCGTTTCCCGGATATGGTCATAAACAAATAGTTTTTCGGTTCTAGTTATACTGGAGTTTTTATGATTGTGGCGGCACTTAAATGGATTGGGGGTATTGACGGTTTTTTGGAACTTATCGACCAGCGGGAGTTGCCCGGCGAGTTTGTTAAACTTCAATGTCGGGATGTCGAGAAGCTTTGTGAAGCGATAAAAACACTTGCCATTCGTGGGGCTCCGGCGATAGGCGTTGCGGGGGGGTACGGACTGGTTTTGGCAACCCAAAGGTTGACCCCGGATGATAATTTGAAGGCTGGCCTGGCTTGTCTTGTAAAGACCGCCGAATATCTGGCTTCATCACGTCCGACCGGGGTGAATTTATTTTGGGCGCTAAATAGGGTTAGAAAAAAGGCTGAGGATTTTGTTGCTGGAAAGCCCGGAGCAAGTTTACAGCAAATGCAGCAGGTTGTTTTGGAGGAGGCTAATGCCATTTATGCCGAAGATGTCGATATGTGCCGGCGGATTGGAGAAAATGGCCGGAAGTTTATAAAAGATGGAGATGGTGTTTTGACACATTGCAATGCCGGGGCGCTGGCAACGGCTGGCCAGGGGACAGCACTATCGGTGATGTTTGAAGCACATAAAAAGGGGAAAAAATTTAAGGTCTATGTCGATGAGACCAGGCCGCTGTTACAGGGCGCCAGACTTACCACGTGGGAATTAAAACAGGCCGAAATTGATGTTACGCTTGTATGTGACAATATGTCTGGTTGGCTGATGAAGCAGGGAAAGATTAACGCGGTTATAACCGGTGCTGACAGAATCGCGGCAAATGGAGATGCGGCTAATAAAATTGGCACTTATAGTTTGAGTATTCTGGCGAGAGAGCACCGTGTACCTTTCTATATTGCTGCGCCGTCGAGTACATTCGATTTGAGTATAAAAACCGGAGCCGAAATACCCATCGAAGAAAGAGCTGCTGATGAGGTGACATTTCTGGCCGGTAAGAAAGTCGCAGCGGATGGGGTTGATGTTTACAATCCTGCTTTCGATGTTACACAGGCCGCTGACATTTCCGCCATCATTACAGAACGGGGCGTAATTGAGAAGCCCACACCTTCAAAAATCGCTGAGCATTTGCGATGAACCTGGAACCTGTTGCCTTAGTTACGTAACAGCAATGACTTCTTTTACGTCGGGTACTTTCTCGCGAAGTATTCTTTCGATACCTGCTTTCATTGTCATTGCAGCGCCCGGGCAGCCCTGACAGGCGCCCTTTAGGCGTACCTTGATGTTATTATCATCGTCTGTTGATACCAGTTCGACATCACCTCCGTGGCTTTGTAAGGCTGGTCGGAGGATGGATTCAAT
>CP070728.1:1729882-1770495 GCA_020351025.1 Planctomycetota bacterium | reverse complement strand
CTGAAGTGGTCAGGATGGAAGTAATATATCTTCGGATTATTCTATACGCACAGTTAGTTGGAGTATTTATCTGGTCGAGCAGTCAGTTTTTTATGGGAATTCACCGGCCGATTATCACGATGTATGCGGCGATGTGCGCGCAGGTGGTTAATGTGACGGCCAACTATGTGTTGATATTCGGCAAATTCGGATTTCCGGCGATGGGGATAGCGGGCGCAGCGTGGGGGACCTTTATAGGAATAATTGTCGGGGCGATGATAAGAATGGCTATGTTTTTGTATGGAGATGTAAACTCGACCTTTGAGTGCAGAAGGACAATCAGACTTGATTTTGCGAAGATAGGCGATTTGCTTAAAGTGGGCTTTCCTGCAGGGTTTGGTTTTATGGTGAGTATGACTTTTTGGGGGATAATATTATTCGGTCTGGTTGGCAGATTCGGGAAGGAGCCGTTAGCAGCGACGAGTGCGGTGTTTTCGTGTATGAATGTTTCTTTTATGCCGATTGTGGGGATTGGCACAGCGCTTACTGCTGCGGTTGGCAAATCGATAGGTGAGGGCAGAAAAGAGGTTGCAATTAAGCAGACGAGGGTGTGTTTGCGTGTAGGGTTATTTTATATGGGTCTGGTGGGTCTATGCTTTTATGTGTTCAGAGAAGGGCTAATGGCGTTTTGGTCATCTGACGATAAAGTAATCGAGGCGGGCGTTAGCATATTTGTATTTGCGGCGATATTTCAGGTATTTGATGCGGCAGCAATTATTTATAACGGTTCGCTGCGTGGCGCAGGCGATACGGTTTGGCTGGCAGCCATTTCGGCGCTGGGAGCTTCTTTAATATTAGGATTGGGCGGTTTTTTAATGCTTAGATTTTTTCCTGAATTAGGAGCATTAGGGCCGTGGGTTGCAGCAACAGCAAATATCGTTGCGGTGGGGCTGGCCAATCGCTGGCGATTTAAGAGTAAGCGGTGGATGCGTATAGACTTGTTTAAGCGGCGGGCTATTGGTTTGCCCGAAGAGGTTGAGGCGGTGGTTGAATAGTGGTTAGTGAATAGTATCTATGAAAAAGATATTGCTGATAATAATTTGGTTTTTGTTTTTTGCGACCTCGGCGGGTGTTCTGGGTCAGGAGCCGTTGGCGAATGAGGATAAGAACGGTCTTTATGTACGGTCAATCGAACAAGTTTTGCGTCTGGAGCCGGAAGAGATTGATTTGGCTACGGCTGCCATGATTATTTCGGAGAACTGGAGTGATGTTGTAGAGGGTCGGAGGTATTTATCAAGGCTGGATGATATGGCATATGAGATTCTCCGCAGGCTCAGGGTTAAGGGGCTTGGTGCGAACTATAAAGCGGTGGCGTTGATAAATGAGTATTTATTTGAAGAATTAGGATTTAAGTCGGTTAAGGAGGCAAGCGACCCGGATGATTTGTTTTTGCACACAGTTATGGATAAGAGACAGGGGTATTGTTTGAGTCTTTCAATTCTTTATCTTTCGCTTGGTGAGCGGCTGGGCTTACCTCTGTATGGCGTGGTTGTGCCGGGGCACTTTTTTGTCAGATATGATGACGGTCGCGTGCGTTTTAATATTGAAACGACGGGCAAAGGCGGGAACGCTCCTGATGAGCACTACGTTGATAAGTTCAGGGTTCCGGAGGGCGACAGTATTTACATGTTAAAACTGAACAAGCTTCAAACGCTTGGTTGTTTTTTCAATAATCTTGGGAACACCTATAGTGATATCGGCGATATGGAGACGGCGTTATCGGCACTTGAAATGGCGGTTGAGATAAACCCGTCTTTAGCGGAGTCCAGAACTAATCTGGGTAATATTTATCTGCAGCGGGAAAGAATAGAAGATGCGATATATGAATACGAGGCGGCGTTGAAAATTAATCCGGGCGACGCCAAGACGCATAACAATTTGGGGAATGCCTATACCGGACGGGGCTGGCTTAGTAATGCGATTTCTCACTATTCGCAGTCAATCGAGCTGGACCCGAATTTTACGGAGGCATACAGAAACCTGGCTGCGGCTTATTGTAAATATGAGAGGTTCGGGCAGGCACTGTCGGTATTGAGGCAGGTGATTGATTTGGAGCCGCAGAATGCTTTGCTTTACAGCCAATTAGGAGATGTTTACAGCCAGATGGGCGACTTTAAACGAGCGATATTTCAATATGAAAGGAGTTTGAAGATAAAAGCCGATGTGGCGAATGCGTATTATGGTATAGGTGTTTGTTACAATAAGCTTGGTATGTTTGAGGATGAAATTGAGGCATACAAGAAGGCACTGGCTATTGAGCCAGATATGGTGGGTGCTTTGGTGGGCTTGGGGAATGCGTATTTTGCGGGGAAGGAATATGATGCAGCTATTGAACAGTACAGGCGTTTTATTCGTCTAAGGCCGGATGATGGTGCGATTCGTTATAATGTTGGGGCGGCGTATTTCAACCAAGGAGAGTATCAGCAGGCGGTCATCGAGTACAGAAAAGCGGTTGAGATTGAGCCAGAGATGGGGGATGCACATGTGGGCTTGGCCATGGCGTTTTACAATCTAAAGAAATATGATTTAGCATGGAAACATATAAAAATAGCAGAGGAATTGGGTGTGGAGATTGACGACGGTCAGCTTGCTGCTATCGAGGAGAAGCTGGATTAAATTTGTATTTTGTCGCTCATATCTCGAACGAGTTGTAATTCTGTGAATTTCAAATCCGGAATTTCTCAAAAATATTTTTGGCAGGGAAGTGTAAAGCTACGTGATTAGATTGTTTTGCGGCTTTTGGATGGCGGCAGGAGATGAAAAATTGCAATTTTGTTGGTTCAGTTCAGCGGGATTTTTCGAGGAGGTATATTTTGTGCCGGCATCAATGGCGGAAAGAGAGCATCCCGAGCTACAAAATTATTGATGTTGATGCTTTAAGTGTGTATATTACTATTATAAAGAATTGATATGGAGGATTCTATTGTGCGAATGGTGAAAGCAATAACCGCGGTTGTTTTAGTAAGCTTAAGCTTCGGCAATGTGGGTACTGAGGGTGCCGACCCTAATGAGCTATCGACGTACTATGGTTTTGAGGAGATTGAGATAATCAAACTGGATTGGGGTATAAAGTGCCTGAGAATCGCCGATTTTAACGGTGACGGCAGGAATGATATAGCTGTTGCTAATGATATGAGGGCCAAGATTGAGCTTTTGATTCAGAAAGAAGCAATCGGTGCTGGGGAGACGGCAGTAGAGGTTGACCCGAATGACATTGATATAAATTTAATCAGCCCGCCTACGCGTTTTGCGAGGCAGGATGTAGCGGTTTCGCAGAGGATATACAGTCTCGTTTGCGGAGATTTGAATTCTGATGGAATGATGGACCTCGCATTTTATGGTGACCCCAAAGGTTTGTATGTAATGTTGCAAAAGCTTGGCGAGATAGAGACGGGGGAAACACGGACATTGAACTGGCGGACACGGAAGAAAATCGAGATTGATGATGGTCTTACAACTGTGAGTGCACTGTTATGTGCTGACTTAAATAATGATGGTGCAGATGATTTGGCCCTTGGCGGTCGGGAAGGGATTTATCTTGTTTTGCAAAAAGAAGATGGCTCATTAGCCACACCGGTAGAGTACCCTACCACTGCCGGCGCACAAATACGTGGTATCGAAGTGGGGGATTTGAACGGTGATAATATAAACGACCTGATTCTTGTAACGAATGACAGCGAGAAGCCGCTGCACGTCAGGTTCGGCCTTGAGGGGGGGCGCTTAGGCCCACAAGTTCAATTTTTTATTGAGAGCCCGTGGGTGTTAGAACTTCATAATATGGACGGGTTGGGTGGTGATGAGGTACTGACGGTTGATGGCAGGAGCGGGCGGCTGGCCTGTTACAGACTTGCTGCTGAAAAGGAGAAAGATTCCGATTGGCCGATTCTGTTTTATCCTCTTGCATCAGGCGAAGGAACAACGAAGCGGGATTTGGCTGTCGGTGATTTTGACGGTGACAGTTTGGTTGATGTTGTAATAAGTGACCCTGGTGCAGCAGAACTTATCTTCTATAAGCAAACATCAGGTCTTGGATTAGCTGAGCCCGAGAGGTTTCCTGCTTTTGCCGATATTGAGAGTGTGTCTGCTGCGGATATTGACGGTGACGGGAAGGCCGAGCTGGGTGTTTTGAGTGTTAAGGAGAAGATAATCGGGCGGGCTGAATTCGAAGAGGGCAGATTATCGTTTCCGCAACCCATTGAGATAATTGGTGAACCGCTGGCAATGGAGCTTTCCGATGTTGACGTTGACGGAAATATCGACTGCGTTTATGTATCAAAGGACGTTAATGATATTAGAGCCCTGCGTGTAATCTACAACATCTCCAGTGCAGCAAAAGTAGAGGACATTGTGGAGGAATACGATGAGGCCGGGTTTGCTTTGGAACTTGAGAAGCTTGGGTCTAATCCGGACGGTTTGAAGGTTATCGATGTTGACCAGGACGGTTTGGGTGATGTTTTGATATTTGTCAAATACGAAATGCCGATATTGGTTCGTCAGGTACAAAAGTTGGAATTTGAAATAGTTGACTCACCCGGTTCCCAGGCCAGTTTGATAAAGGATGCAAGTCTGAGTTCCATAGCAGTTGCGGATGTTGATGGCCGGGCTGGGGAAGAGTTATTGATAGCGCAAAA
This sequence comes from Planctomycetota bacterium, assembly GCA_020351025.1. Lineage (GTDB taxonomy): Bacteria > Planctomycetota > Phycisphaerae > Sedimentisphaerales > Anaerobacaceae. The sequence continues at coordinate 1,765,825 of CP070728.1, read as the reverse complement.
GAATTTTGCAAGGAGCCTGGTTTTCGCGGGAGCTGAGAGCTGGAGTATAGTAGACCAATACAACGCCAAGGGCACGGATAATACAATATCGGTGGTTGCTGCTTTTGATATTGAGGGGACGTTCCCCGAAGGTAGGCCTGCAATTTTGCTGCTGGACGGGCAAAAAGGTCGGCTTCAGATACTGAAAGTTGGTGAAGATAAGACCTACCGGTTTGAAAAGGAGTTAAGTGTTGGTAAATGGAATGCGGTGACTCATCTGAAAATGCTGTTTGCACAGCTTAGCGGTAGTGACGTTAAGAGTATTCTGCTGTTCGACAACGATAAGTTTGCAGTTATAACACCACCAAGCGTCAGCAGCCTTCCGGAGCATTTGGAACAGCAGTTCAGCTATGAGACCAAAATTAAAGATGGTGTGTACGGTAATCTGGCAATTGGTGATATAAACGGTGACGACCGAGCCGACATTATTATGGTCGAGTACAAGCGTAATCATATTGAGATATTAGGACTTGACAGTGAGATGAAGCCGATTCCTGCGATGCGTTTTAAGATATTTGAGCAGAAAAGCTATCGCGACAGCAAGCAGCGCAGCAGGGCTACTGTTGAGCCGCGAGAGCTAAAAGCTGCTGATGTTACAAGTGACGGCAAAGCCGATTTAGTAACAATTATCCACGACCGTATCATTATTTACCCTCAAGATTAAGTTTGTATTTCGTGTTTCGCATCTCGTATCTCATTTAAGGAAAAATGGTCGGTAAAAGAGCGAAAGTTTTTGTTGGCTTAAGTGGAGGTGTGGATAGTTCCACAGCAGCAGCACTTCTACTTGAGGAGGGGTACGATTGCGCAGGCGTATTTATGATTACGAGCGACAAAAGTGAAATCACCCAGGCTGATGCGGAAGCGGTTGCAAAGAATTTGGGCATAAAGCTCTATGTATTAGACCTTCGGCGAGATTTTGAGCAGGTTCTTGACTATTTTTGCAGCGAGTATAAACGTGGTCGGACGCCCAATCCGTGCGTTTTTTGCAACAGACATATTAAATTTGGTAAGTTGTGGACTTTTGCAGTGGCTAACGGAGCGGATTTGTTGGCTACGGGCCATTACGCAAGGATTCTCCGTGCAAATGATGATGTCGGCTTGTATGAAGCTGCCGATATAGCGAAAGACCAATCTTATGCTCTGGCAATGATTGACAGGAGTGTATTGAGTCATGTCATTTTCCCGCTTGGCGGGCAATCAAAAGACCAGACACGAAAGATGGCGGCGAAATTGGGCATAGACACCGAGAAGAAAGAAGAATCGCAGGAAATATGTTTCATAGCTGATGACTATGTTACCGCGCTTGAGCAGAGGTATCCGGAACTTGTCAAGAGGGGCAATATAGTCGATAGCAACGGTAAGATTCTGGGTGGGCACAGGGGCGTGCATAGGTTTACTATCGGGCAGCGGCGAGGTCTGCGGGTCGCGATGGGCAAGCCTTACTATGTGGTCAAGATTGACGCTGAAAGTAATACCATTACACTGGGGCCTAAAGAGGAAGTTATGTGCAGTAAACTGACGGCGAGCGGCCTGAACTGGTTGGTAAAAGAGGCAAATTCGGTTTTTCGGGCGAGGGTAAAAGTACGGTATAATGATAGAGGTGCTGGCGCCACGGTTATTTCTGAAGGGGCAAGTGCTATTGTTGAGTTTGATGAGCTGAATCTTGCTATAACGCCCGGCCAATTAGCAGCTTTCTACGAACAGGAAAGCCGCGCCGGGACAGAAGTTCAAAATGGTTTTGCTTCGAGGGTTATAGGCGGTGGGTGGATTGATAATGCGATTTATTAAGCAGCCAAATTTTGTCATCGGTCAAAAGTGGTTTGAAATTTAGGATTTACTTATGCGTGAAGTTGATAAGTTCACTTCTGACGGGCAAGAAGATAACATTTTAAGCTTGCTTAAGGAGAAAGGCGATGAGCTTGCGCGGGTGTCTAATCGTGGCATTATATTGCAGCCGGGCGCAATCGGTGATTGTATATTAACTTTGCCGTTGGTTGAATTTATGAAAGAATGCCTAGGATTGGGCGGGATAGATATTCTTGGTCATACCGAATACATTGGTATTTTGCCGGGTAGAGCGTGCGTGGACGGTATCAGGTCTATAGATTCCATAGATTTACATCGATTATTTACTGAAAGAAAGACATTCGACCTTGCAGACGGAGACCCGCTGATAAATACGTTTTCGGATTATACCTGGATAGTAACATTTTTAGGTGAGCCGGACAGCGATTTTGAGCAGAACCTGATTTTTACAGCTCATTGCAGCCGCAGCGCAGAAGTAATAACTTTATCGCAGAAGCCACCTGAGAAGCTATCGACACATATAACTGATTTTTATATAGAGCAATTTGTTGCTCAGAGTAATCTGTCTTTGCGGCCTTGGCGGGTTCGACGAGGTGATTGTCTAATAAAAGCGACCAAGGCGGATGTGAACCGAGGGAGGGAGGTGCTTGAAGATATAGACGTTGATTTTTCTGAAAAGCTTGTGGTAATCCATCCGGGCAGCGGAGGGGTACCTAAACGCTGTCACCTGGATAATTTTCTTTCTGTAGCCAGAGAGCTTGTTTCCAATGATATCAAGGCATTATTTCTTTTGGGGCCGGCTGAGCAGGAGCAGTTCAGCGATGAAGCAATAAAGAATATAACCGGAGTTGCAAAGTGCCTGACAGATTTGTCTTTGACAGAGGTTTTGGGGCTTTTAAGTTGTGCGGATGGGTTCGTGGGCAACGACAGTGGAATCACTCACCTGGCAGCGGCATTAGGGGTCAGTACATTGGCTGTCTTTGGTCCAACAAACCCTGATGTATATAGGCCTATTGGACCATCTGTAACCGTGTTTACAGGCCATCCCGTGGCTTTTGCCAAGGAGCCTTCAGAAGAGCTGCAACAAGAGCTTCTGAAGGTTTTGTTAGCGTAATATAAGAAATAACTTTTATCTGTGGTCATTTTACGCTGTTTTACGCCATTGGAAATTGCAAAAAGTGTTCAGCTACCATTGTAAAAAGAAGCTGTCTAATGGGGTTGACCATATCGGTAGTTTTGCTATAATAATCAAAATTGTGTATTATGTCTATTTCTCGCGTGGTTTACGACCAATAAGGGCATATGTACGATGTCGAAAACTCTAAGTGAATTGGCTGAGTACGTAGGTGGTAGAGTTGTTGGCAACCCTGATGTGTTAATTAAGTCGGCCTCCACGCTTGGGCGCGCTGGCGAGGGGGATATTAGTTTTTTGGCCAACAACAAATACGAGAAGCACATTCGCACGACAAAGGCAAGTGCGGTAATCGTAGGTAAAGAAACAACCGACACCTCGGTACCTCTTTTGGTAACTGAGGACCCGTACTATGCTTTTATGCAGATTATGGTTCTGCTTCACGGGCATCGGAAGCATAAAAAGGTGGGAATCAGCTCGCGGGCGTTAATTTCGGATAGTGCGAAGATTGGTGCGGACTGCCATATCCATGATTTCGTGACTATAGAGGATACCGCAAAAGTGGGAGATGGGTGCATAGTTTATCCTGGCGTGTGGATTGGTCGGGGTGTACAGATTGGTAATGACTGTATAATCTACCCAAATGCAACCGTTTACGACGGCTGCAGGATAGGCAATCGTGTGATTATAAATGCGAATACGACGATTGGCGAGGATGGTTTTGGCTATGCCACTCATAAGGGCGTACATCACAAAATACCTCAGATTGGTACTGTGGTTATAGAAGACGATGTGGAAATCGGTGCATGTTGTGGAATCGAGCGAGGAACGCTTGGTGATACGGTTATAGGACAGGGCTGCAAGTTGGGGGACCTGGTTGCAATAGGACACGGTACTAAAATCGGCTCATACAGTTTGCTTGTTGCCCAGGTGGGTGTTGCGGGCTCGACGACTCTTGGACATCATTGTGTGGTTGGAGGTCAGGTAGGCATTGTAGGCCATATCAACATTGGAAACAATGTTACAATTGCAGCTCAAGCTGGTGTTATCAATGATATTCCAGAGGGTAAGGTGGTATTGGGTGCACCAGCTATCGAGGTAAGTCAAGGCAGGCGGGCGTATAGTATGATACAATACTTGCCTGAGATGCGGCAAAACATTCGGGACCTTCAAAATCAAATTAACCAAATTGCTTCATCTATCGAATCGGACCTCGAAGATCTGGCAGAGCAGTAGTTATCTGTGCTTGTTCGTCGGTCATACTATTATTTACAGGCGGTGAATCACAATTGCTTTCTATGGAGCACCGTTTAGGATGAGTAGCTCAGGTGTACTTGGTCTGATTGCCGGAGAAGGAAGATTACCGTTTCTTGTAGCAGCTGGTGCTAAACGGGCTGGTTTAAAGGTGGTTTGCATTGGCTTGGCAGGTAATGTGGAGCCAAGTTTGTCCGACGAAGTTGATGTTTTTTGCACAGTTGGTGTTGCTCGGCCTGGTAGTTGGATACGGAAGTTAAAAAGTCATGGTGTGACTCGAACGGTGCTGGTAGGTCGGGTTGCGAAGTCGCGACTTTTTACGCCCTGGCGAATACTACGGTATTTGCCCGACTGGCGAGCGTTTAGGATATATTACTGGCGGCTGCGCAAGACAGAGAAACAAAATGACAGGATTTTGAATGCCTTGGCAGATGAACTAGCCAGTGGTGGGATAGTATTGGAGAATTCGACGATGTACTGTAAGGAACATATAGCAGAGGCGGGCGTGATGACAGTACATCAGCCAAACTCAAGCGTTAAAAGTGATATTGAATTTGGCTGGCAGATAGTTAAAAAGCTCGGCGAACTGGATATAGGTCAGGCAATCGCGGTGAAGGAGAAGGAGGTGATTGCCGTCGAGGCGATAGAAGGTACTGCGGAAATGATTGAACGAGCAGGCCAGTTTTGTAGATTGGGTGGCTGGACACTGATCAAGGCCTCAAAGCCCAGTCAGGATATGCGGTTTGATGTCCCGTGTGTGGGACCTGATACTATTAAAAGCTTAGCCAAGAATGGGGCCGAGTGCCTTGTTGTGGAGGTGGGCAAGACGATAATTATCGATAAGGCTGAGACAATAAAACTTGCCGACGAATTAGGCATAGTTATTCTGGGACATTGAACAATCATAACTTGGGAAAATATTACACTAAGGTGAAACTGACACTTGTATGAGTGAGTTTCCATTTCAGCTGTTAATTAAGCGAACTTGCCCAAAGGGCGGAGAAGAATCCTTAACATGCACTGCTGTCTTGCGGCGTATCCCTGGTAAGCGCCTGGTTTATGATGCTTTGTGGCAGGATAGAGGCGTGATTGTAAAGGTGTTCTCACATAGAATCAGCGCAAGGCGTCATCTCAAAAGAGAGTGGAGGGGACTGAGTATTTTACGGGAACGGGGATTGAATTTGCCTGAACCGTTATTTACCGGCAAGACAGAAGATGGTTACTTGGCGGTGGTAGTGGACAAAATCGCTGGTTCGTCGACGGCATTGGATGTTTTTAATGAAGCGAAGGATGAAACTACCAGGTTGGATTTGCTGATTCTGGTTTGTCGTGAGCTGGCAAGGCAACATGATAAGGGTGTTTTGCAGAAAGATTTACATTTGGGGAATTTTTTGCTGCAAGCAGACAAGGTTTTTGCACTTGATGCCGGACAAATGCGCTTCTTTTCACACTCAATAGCAAGAAAAAGGAGTATTTCTGAATTAGCATTACTGGCATCTTGTTTGCCGGCTGATGACACAGGGTCTATGACGAGGCTTTGTGAAGAGTATTTTAAGGTTCGTAACTGGCGATTTGGAAGAGCGGATGAACGGTTATTACAAAGACAACTAAGTGTGCGTAGAGAAAGAGCGGTAAGAAAAGGGCTGAAAAAGTGTCTGCGAACAAGTAAGAGATACCTTCGAATCAAATCCGGCAGGTATGTTGCAGTTTTCGACAAGGGTTTTTGCCAAGGGACTGAGACTCTCGATTTTATAAAGCAAATAGATACGTTGATGGATAAGGGTGCGGTTCTTAAAAGAGGTGGCACGAGCTATGTGTCTTGTGTGGGGTGGCACGGAAAAGACATTGTTATCAAGCGCTACAATCACAAGGGCTTTATTCATTCGGTGCGTCATACAATAAAGAAATCCCGTGCGCATAGGGGATGGTTACACGGTAATCGGCTTGGTATGCTGGACATTGCGACACCGAAGCCCATTGTTTATATCGAGCAGCGTAAAGGGATGCTTGTATGGAAATCTTATCTGGTGACTGAATACGTTGAGGGTCAGAAGCTTTATGATTTTCTTCGGGACGACAATGTTACAGAGCAGCAAAGGTTGAGGGTGGTCGACCAGATGAGTAAATTGCTTGCCCGGTTGAGAGAGTGTAAAATCAGTCACAGTGATTTGAAGCATTCTAACATTTTGGTTACGGAAACCGGACTTGTTCTAACCGACCTCGATGCAATGAAGACACATAGATATAAGTGCCTGTATGAGGTCTACCATGCAAAAGATGCTGCTTTTTTGCCGACTACGGGCACGGTGTGAACACTATTTCAATTCCATAGCAGGGAAAGAGCCAACAAAGATGTGCCTCGTAAAATTCCTGCAGGCAGCGGTGGCAATTAAATAAAAAACCTATCAGTTTTTTGATGTGTCTGGAGCACCAAAAGGGGGACGTAAAAACAAGTCGTTGGGATTTGATATTTATTTTTATGTCTGTGTAAAAGTTTGGGACTTTTCTTTTTAATTGGTGGTTTTGGTCTACAAGGTAATAGAAGGTATACAGGCCGAATAATCTTTTGTGAGTATAGTCTGAATAGTAATATGAATTGGAGAAATGAGGGACAAAGATATGTGCGGTGCCGTCATTTTTCAACACCCTGACAATTTCCCGTATTAGATTCTCAAAATTCTCTACGTGCTCGAGGACGCTTCTGCAATGAATTTGGTCAACGGAGTTATCCGGCAGAAACGGAAGACCGTTTTCCATATTTGCGACTATATCGACATTTGGTAAGTCGATTTTATCAATTCCAATGCTTCCCTGTTTTTTCTTTTTTCCACATCCCAGTTCGACGACTACAGGCTCAGGTTTGTTGATGACGTTATTCAGGTCGATTTTTATTAAAGGTTCCATGGGCAGCTTTATGAAATTTCGATACATTGTCTAATAAGTCTGGTAAGGTCTGGTCCAAGGATTTTTAAGTCAAAGCGTTGAACTATTTGCCCTGCGTTTTGGCTCATTTGCTTTCTTAATTCAGGTTCGTTTATTAACTGTGATAGGTGATTAACCCAGTCAGAATCGCTATGGGCAAGAAAACCATTGCTGCCTTGTTGAATATAGCGGGTGTTTACGCCTACCGGCGATGCGACGATAGGCAATCCCGCAGCGGCGTATTGCAGGATTTTAAAACCACATTTACCTTTTGTGAATCGGTTGTCCGGAAGCGGCGCTAGTCCTATATCACTGGTAGCTAAATCCATTGCTTCACTTTCTTTCGACCAGAGGCGTTTTTCAACCGTTATGTTTTGCAGGTCAGGAAAATCATCGCATATTAACCTAAGGATGACGTTGTCGAAACGAGAACTAATTTCTTCAAGGGCTGCTCCTATTTCTGTAAGGTATCGCAATGTGCTTTTGCTGCCAATCCACACGAGCCGAATTTTACCATCGTTTTGCGGATTGGCAAGCTGCTTGTAAGCATTGGTGTCCAGGCCGGTAGGAAGAATTTCGACGTTGGGATTGAATCTTTTGGCGTGTTCGGCAAGATAGGAGTTGCCGGCGATGACGGCGTTGGCCAGACCGACGGTTCTTCGAAAGGGTATAAAGTGAGATAAACTGTTGGCTTCGGGGGCTTTAGGGTTGTACATTATAGCATCGTCGAAATCATAGATTATCTTTTTGCTGTATTTTCGCAACCAGAGGGCATCTAAGAAATTCAAGCCTTTTTTGTGAAGAAATACACCGTCAAACTTTCCCGCTTGCTTAAAGAGCTTTCGGCGTGCTAAGGAGCCGGAAGGCAGCTTTGCAACTTCGCAATTTATGTCCTTTGTGCGGAGAAAATCGAGGTAAATACCAATCCTTTGTCTAAAACTTGCTCGGGTGGGATTGTTTGTCACAACAAGAAGATTCATTGTTGGAGCCTCATAAAAGGGTCGGCTACATATCCAGCGAATCGTTTTTAAGTATACTTTGAACCAACGGTCGGACCAAGACTTTGTTTACAAATCGGCGGCATTTTCTGATAGTTTTTCTCCGGAGGGTAAATTCCTCAGGGTTTACTACTTGGGTAGCGTGGGCAAGATGTACAATATATTGTCCCATTACCGAAGGCGGTAGTTCGATGGTTTTGTAGCCACGGTCAACCAGTTCAAAGTAGAGCTTTTTGCCGCCTGTTAGACCTTTGTCTCGGTACATTAAAAATGACAGGTTCTCGTATCGTAGTATGTCCGTTCGATACAAACAGCAAATCGTGCGATTGTAATAGCGGTATTTACCGATTGGGTCTGGCTCAGGAATCAGTTTGCGTTTGAAAGTTCTAAAATCTGTTGCTTTTTTGAGAAAAGCTCGCCATTTTGGTGTTAGTTCGATTTTGCCGGAACCGACACAAGCAATATTTTCATCGCCGTCGAAGTAACTGATTAGTTCAGTGAGCCAGCCCTTTTTCTGGACGAAAGTGTCTGAGTGCATTGAGATGAAAAATTCGGTATTGCACATCTGCAGCCCCAGGTCTAAGGCAGCGGCGTGGGCGTAACCGCCGCAAGGTTCATCTGGCTGGTTCTTGTGCTCTATTAAACTAATCCAGTTTAAGTTTTTGAGATATTCAAGAGACTGGTCCTGCGAGTCGTTATCAACAACGATGACGTCATAAGGGTAGTTGGTGAATTTGCGGATACTGCGCAGACAGAGCCTGGTGAAATCCAGTGTTTTGTAATTTGCAACGCATATTGTTGCCTTGCCTTTGATAAGCTCTGACATTAATTGAGTAGTGCCTCCGGTTGCTTAGCGATTAGCGTACATTGATTCGTAATATTTCTGGTAGTCGCCGGAAACGACGTTGGCTAACCATTTCTGATTCTGCAGGTACCAGTCTATGGTTTTTTTAATACCTTCTTCAAAACTGACCGATGGTTTCCAATTGAGTTGGCTGGTTATTTTGCTTGCGTCGATGGCGTAGCGTCTGTCGTGGCCTGGCCTGTCGGTTACGTGTTTGATAAGCGCATTTGGTTTTTCGAGCCGTTCAAGTATTAACTTTACAACTTCCAGGTTTGCTTTCTCGTTGCAGCCGCCAATATTATAAATTTCACCAGGCGGTGCTTCGGTTAAGACCTTCCATACAGCAGTGCAATTGTCGTAGACATACAGCCAATCGCGCACATATAAGCCGTCGCCGTAAATGGGAAGCTCTTTATTATTCAAAGCGTTGTTAATCATCAGAGGGATTAATTTTTCCGGGAACTGATATGGGCCGTAATTATTTGAAGACCTGCATATATTATACTTTACACCCCAGGTGTGGCCGAACGCTTTAACGAGGTGGTCTGCTGCGGCTTTGCTGGCCGAGTAGGGTGAGTTTGGGCTCGGTGGTGTCTGCTCGGTGAATTTGCCCTTCGGGCCGAGGGCACCGTATACTTCATCGGTTGAGATTTGAACGAACCGCTCTAATTTTTTGTCGCGGGCAGCTTCGAGCAAGGTTAGTGTGCCGATAACATTTGTTTCGATAAAGACTTTTGGCTCCGTGATTGAGCGGTCTACATGGCTTTCTGCTGCAAAATTGATAATCGCATCTATTTTGTTCTCGTCAATAATCTTTTCTATGAGAGCACCGTTGCAGATGTCGCCTTTGATGAATTTATGATTTGGGTTGTTTTCAAATCCGGTGAGGTTCTCAAGATTGCCGGCGTAAGTAAGTTTGTCGAGGTTGACGATAAAGCAATCTGTGTGCTCTGAGAGCACCATGCGAACGAAATTGCTTCCTATAAATCCGGCTCCGCCTGTAACTAATAGTCTTCTCATAACTTCCTCAAAAAGTTCTCCAATGGCCCCTGCCAGGTATTGATAGGTTCATCGAGTAAAACTTTGATTTTGCTGCAATCGAAGCAACTATTCAGCGGCCTTTGTGCTGGTGTCGGGAAATCACTGGTTTTGCAGGGGCTTAAATCTACTTTCCATTTTAGATTATCAAATATGAATTTTGCCATATCAAAACGGCTAACGTAGCCTTGGCTTGCAAAATGAAACAAACCCTCAGGCTTATTCTTCACCAGCTTGCAAATCACTTTAGCTACTTCGGTTGTAGCTGTTGGCGAACCTATCTGGTCATCGACGACCTTCAGTGTTTTGTTTGTTTTTGCGTGCTGAATCAGCTTTGTTACGAAATTATTACCGGCTCGGCCGTACGTCCATTCGACGCGCATTATACAGTGTCGGCAGCGGCTTTCAACTAAAAGCTGCTCGCCGGCGAGCTTGCCTGCACCATAACTGTTTATAGGATTTGGCGTATCGGTCTCGACGTAGGGCCTGTCGGATTTGCCATCGAAGACAAAATCAGTGCTGATGTGCAAGAGCCATATATCAGCCTGCCTTGCGAGAGTACCCAGGCGCCCTACCGCATCGGCGTTGACTTTGTATGCGAGTTCGGCTTCGCTCTCGGCCTTATCAACATTGGTGTAAGCAGCACAATTGATAACGATTGAATTGTTTGTGACGACATTGCTTAGCTGCTGGTCATTTGTGATATCAAAATCAGGCAGGTCAAAAACCTCAAATGCGATGTCTTGCTTAGTGCATTGGCGTGCGAGGTCTGTTCCGAGCATACCTTTGCCGCCAAGGATAGCGAGTTTATCCTCAGCCATCTTTGCGAGTCCAGTCGTATGGGATGCTGTTTTCGTGTGGGTCGGCGCGGAATTCGTCCGGGTCATCATAGTTGTAGGTTTCCGACACCACGTTTATTATATAAGCTTCGGTGTGACTTAGGCACATCCAGCCATGCATGACGCCGGGTGGTATTCTGAGCAGGCCGGGACAATGTTCACCGAGATACAGTTCGTTTACAATACCATGCGTGGGTGAGTCTTCTCGCTGGTCATAAAGAGCGATTTTTACCATGCCTTTGATGACATAAAAATGGTCAGTTTGTTTTTTATGATAGTGCCAGGCTTTTACAACTCCTGGATAGGTGGTGGTGAAATAGACCTGGCCGAATTTTTCAAACCATGGGTCGTCGGCTCTGAATATTTCGCCAAGCCTACCGCGCTCATCAGGTATGACTTTCGCACGGCGAACTGCAACTCCATCGATCAAAGCTCCAGAGCTGCGTACAGTTAGTCCTTCATCCGAGAGGACTGTTTTTAGCGTTGCTGATTTTTTGGTCATTCAGGCGGCTCCTTTGTAACGAGTTCATTGGCTTTGTTAAGTGATTCGAATGTACCGGCATCAGTCCACCACCCGTCGAGAATATCATACTCCAACTGGCCTTTTTCGATATAACCGTTGTTGACATCGGTGATTTCAAGCTCGCCGCGACCTGATGGTTTGAGCTTTCGTATGATATCGAAAACTGTGGCATCATAAAAGTATATGCCGGTTATGATATAATCCGACTTTGGTTTTTTAGGTTTTTCTTCGATGCTAATAACCTTGCCATCGCATATTTCAGCGACGCCGAAGCGCTGTGGGTTTGGGGCTTGTTTGAGCAGTACTCTTGCACCGGTTTTTTGAGTTTTGAATTTGTCTGAATAGCTTTTAAGATTTTCTTTAAAGATATTGTCGCCGAGGATAACAACCAATGGTTGCTCCTGCGCAAAATTTTCTGCCAGTCCCAGTGCCTGTGCGATTCCACCAGCCTCATCCTGTACTCGGTACGTAAAATGGCAGCCAAATTCTCTGCCGGAGCCCAGTAGGCCGACTACGTCGCCCATATACTCGACACCGGTCACAATCAATATTTGCTCAATGCCGATTGAGGTGAGTTTTCCAATAGGGTAATAAATCATAGGTTTTTGCCCAATAGGTAGCAAATGCTTGTTGGTTACTTTTGTCAGAGGCATCAGACGTGAACCTGTACCGCCTGCGAGCACAACACCTTTGAGAGTCACGATTGGCCCTTTCCAGAATCAAGTTTTACTGGTACTGATCGATTATTATACTCAAAACTGCTTTAAAAAGCGCAAGTCATTTTGAAAAAACAATCTGATGTCTGTAATGCCGTATTTTCTCATCGCAAGCCTTTCAACGCCGAATCCAAAAGCCCAGCCGGTATACTTTTCACTATCTATTCCAACCGCGTCAAAGACATTTGGGTCGACCATACCGCAGCCGCCGACTTCCATCCAGTTTTCTTTGCCATGTTTGTCGAGCCATAGCAAGTCTACCTCAGCGCTTGGTTCAGTGAATGGAAAAAAACTTGGTCTCAATCGCCATTTAATCTCAGGACCATAATAAGCGTGGATAAATTGGTTAATGGCGGTTTTCATATCCACCATACTGATACCTTCATCGACAACCAAAGCTTCAATCTGATAAAACATATACATGTGTGTTGCATCGACGGTGTCCGGGCGGTACACCCGCCCCGGTGCGACGACACGAATTGGTGGTTTTGTGCGCTCCATAACGCGAATCTGAACGGGTGAAGTATGGCTTCTCAGAAGGATATTGTCATCAATATAGAAAGCATCGAAAGGGTCTCTTGCCGGGTGCTCAGGGCCGATGTTTAATGCCACGAAGTTATGCCACTCATCTTCGACTTCAGGCCCGTAAGCGACGGTGAAGCCCATTCGACCGAATATTTCCAGCAGCTCGTTTATGGTTTGTGTGATGACATGGGGCTTGCCGATGTTAGTAGGTATGCCCGGCAGGGTAACGTCGATAAACTCTTTCGATTTTTGCTGCTGTGATTGCAGCGTACTTTTTAGCTGCTCGAAGGCCTCGGTAACATCTTTTTTTATTTTGTTAGCAAGTTGCCCTGCCGCGCGCCTTTGCTCGGGTGGCAGCTTCCTTATTTCGCTGAGCATTTGAGTGACCCGGCCTTTTCGAGCCAGGTATTTTATACGGAAATCTTCCAGAGCCGCCATATCGGAGATTTCTTTTAAAATGGCAATTGCATCTTTACCGGTTTTTTTGAGTTGCTCAAGCACTTTCTGTTTTTAATTATTAGTTTTTAGTTTTGAGTTAAGTCAAAGCTCATTGCTAAACACTCAGAGCTTTTTTTGCGGTCTCAACGATAGCATCGAAAGCCGTTGAATCGGATGCAGCGATTTCGCTCAATATTTTACGGTTAAGTTGAATGTTGGCTTTTTTGCAGCCGTTTATAAACTGGCTGTATCGTATTCCTCGCTGCCGGCATGCTGCGCTGAGGCGTATAATCCAAAGACCTCGAAGGTCTCTTTTTCGGCGTTTGCGGTCGATGCGGGCATTTACGGCTGATTGTTTAGCAGCTTCCTTAGCCGAGCGATACAAGTGACCTGAGGGGCCACGATGCCCCTTAACTTTTTTGAGGATTCGTTTCTTTGCGTGGTGCCTTGCGGCTCCTTTTCTGACTCTGGGCATATCAGCTTTCCTTAAAAAATGTTTGACTCATTTGTTAAAGCTTGCTGGCGGCAGCTGATTCGGAGCCGAGAAGCAAGCCCAATCGGTTGTTTATTTTATCCTTATTATTACTATTTTATTGTCTTTTATTTGCCAAGCCGAGTTTTCATTGTTTTAGCCATTGCACCAGTCATAGTAGCCGAGCTTCCTATCCGCCTTCTTCGCTTAGCGTTTTTGCCGCTCATAAGGTGACTGCCGCAGGAGTGCTTGCGTTTGAGCCTGCCTTTAGCAGTGATTTTGATCCTTTTGGTCAGCCCCTTATGAGTTTTCTGTTTTGGCATTTACCTTCTTCCTCAGTAATTAAGTTTAAAAGTACACTATAATGACCCCAACTTGCTAAAGCGCTCTTAGGAAGCCTCATAGCGGGGTCATCGAAAATAAATATAAGAGGGGCAGTTTATCTCATTTGCACTTGCAGGTCAATACTATAGGGCTGAAATTCTTGAGAAAACCCGAAATCCCTTTTAACATTCTTGGGCCAAGATACACTTATTTCGCAGGGCACGACACAGCTTCGTTACTGATTATTTCCAACGGCTTTGTTGGCTTACTTGGGTACAAGTAGTGAAGTCATACGCCTTCCCGCCATTTTACCTGGGCGTTCAACTTTCGCCACATCCTGCAGAGATTGTGTAATATCGTCAAGTATCGCATATCCTTGCTCTTTGTGCAGCATTTGGCGTCCGCGAAAGAATATCGTAAATTGTACCTTATGGCCTTTCTGTAAGAATTCCCGTGCGTGATTGACCTTGATATCAAGGTCATGTTTGTCGGTTTCGGGCCGAAGTCTGATTTCTTTCAGCGTCGTATGATGGTATTGATGTTTTTTGTGTGCCTCGCGAACCTTACGCTTTTGCTGATACAACCACTTGCCATAATTCATTAACCGACATACCGGTGGGTTGCTTGTGGGCGCGACCTCCACAAGGTCTAAACCGGCTTCATTCGCTCTGCTCAGCGCCTCGTGTGTGTCTACTATACCGGCCTGATTGTTTGATTCATCGATTAGCCGAACTGTCTTAGCCCGAATTTCTTTGTTTATCCTTAATCCTTGTTTGTCGATTGTATACCACCTTGCCTTTCTAAAAGAGACTAAATTGATTGATTATCCTTAAAGTTTTTTCCTTTGATAAATCATCGATTATCAATTTCCAAACGCTAAATCTATTTGTTTATCGGCGATTTTCTTTTTTGCGGTTTTGATAAAATTTTCAATTTCTACCGTTTTGTTATCTTTTACTCCACGTATTCTTACGTTGACGGTGTTGGCCTGAGCTTCTTTGGGACCAACTACCAGCATATATGGTAGCTTTTCGCTGTGAGCCTTGGCAATTTTGGCGTTTACTTTTTCATTTGACAAATCACAGCAGCATCGCAGTTGTTCTTTTAGCAGGGCCTTGTGGACCGCTCGGGCATAATCGTTGGTTTTTTCGCTTATGGGGAGTATTCTGGCCTGCTCCGGAGCAAGCCACAGAGGCATGTTACCACCATAGTGTTCTATTAGGATGCCGATAAAGCGTTCAAAAGAACCCAGGACAGCCCTATGAATCATAACCGGAGTTTTTTCGGTGTTATCTTTGTCCGTGTAGACTAAGCCGAAGCGTTTTGGCATAGAAAAATCCAGCTGAATTGTGCCGAGCTGCCACGACCTTTTCAGGCAGTCTTTGATATGAAAATCTATCTTTGGGCCGTAGAAAGCACCATCGCCTTCATTTATTTTGTATTCAATTTTTTTGTGCTCAAGAGCATTTTTGAGAGCATTTGTGGAAATTTCCCAGATTTCATCTGAGCCTATGTGCTTTTGAGGTTTGGTGGAAAGTTCAATGTGGAAATCTTCGAAGCCGAACGCGCGATACATCTCAAAGGTAAGTTCAATGACGCCAATTATTTCTGGCTCTATCTGTTCCGGGGTACAGAAGATATGAGCATCGTCTTGGGTGAACTGCCTTACCCTGAAAAGTCCGTGCATAACGCCGCTGGCCTCGTGTCGGTGCACCAGTCCGAGTTCGGCTATACGCATAGGAAATTCGCGATATGAATGTTGTCGCGTTTTATAAACTAAACACAGACCTGGGCAATTCATCGGTTTTATAGCATAATTGTTCCCGTCGAAATTGGTGAAGTACATATTCTCTTTGTAGTTGTCCCAATGGCCGCTTTTATGCCAGAGCTGTTCATTTAAAATGATAGGTGTTTTGATCTCCTGATAGACGTATTTATTGTGAACGCTGCGCATGTATTGCACTATGGCATTCCAGATAATCATTCCTTTTGCGTGCATAAATGCGAAGCCAGGCCCAGCTTCATTAAGACTGAATAAATCTAGTTGTTTGCCTAAAATCCTGTGGTCGCGTTTTTTTGCCTCTTTTAAGCGGTACAAGTAGTTATCGAGTTCTTTTTTGCTTGGCCAGGCGGTGCCATAGAGCCGCTGCAGCATTTTTTGCGTGGGGTCGCCGTGCCAGTAGGCGCCAGCCACCGACATAACTTTAAAGCTTCCGACTTTGCCGGTGCTGGGTATGTGTGGACCGCGGCACAAATCCTTGAACCCATCCCCGTGCGAGTAAAAACTAATAACCTCGCTGTTTGTGTGCTTTATATTGTCGGTTTTGTATTTGTCACCGGCTAATTTCGCCAGAGCTTCGGTTTTGGTCATTTCTTCTCTGATGAAAGGTTTGTCGGTTTTTATGATTCCGCGCATTTTTTCTTCTATGCGTTCGAAATCGTCAGGCCTAATCGGTTCATCAAGGTCAATATCATAGTAGAAACCATCTTCGACAATTGGGCCGTAAACCAGTTTTGCATCCGGCCAAATGCTGCATATAGCCTCTGCCATTATATGGGCGCAGCTATGGCGCATTATTTCAAGGCCTTCGTTATCTTTGAGCGTGATAATCTGTATGGCTGCATCTGCCGTTATAGGTGTAGATAAATCTACCAATTGCCCGTTTATTTTTGCTGCTACAGCTGCTTTTGCAAGTCCCGGCCCTATTTGCTTTGCTATTTGCTTTGCTGTTGTATCGTTTGCTACTTCTAAAGCGCTGCCGTCAGGCAATGTTACTTTTGTCATAATCTATCTTGTAATATCAATCCTTTAATTTTGCTATGGTTGCCATTTTGCGGCTTATCACAAAATGAGCGTACACTCTGAATATAACCGTTCGAGTGAAATTGTCAAGTTCAGCTTCACCAAAAACGAACAACAAGAATCGCAAATATTGCGGGTATCGAATGGAACGCCATACATTACCCACCTTAAGGCAATGGCTTTATTTTTTGTAAGTTCTGTATTTACATAGTCTTATGTCGGTTGTCTCCCGGAGCAGAAATTTTTGTCAATTTTATTTATCATCTAATTAGACTTTTGTCTTTTGATATATTGCAAAATAGATTTCGTTTATCTCTTGTACTATTTTGTTTTCAGGTATATAATAAAATAGCTCCTGCAACATTTGAAGTTTAATAGGGAGGAAGAACGCGTGAATGTAAATTTGCTTTTATTCAAAAAGAACGGCTCACACAAAATTATTCCTCTGCCGAGCAGCGCCACAATAATTGGCCGGCGCCGTAGTTGCGATTTACATATTCCTCTTGCGTCTGTTTCCAGAAGGCACTGCCAGCTAAACCATGATAACGGTGTATGGAGAATTCGCGACGTTGGCTCCCGCAATGGCACCTACCTTAACGGAAAGCGCGTGGAAGAGGCAGAAATTAAAGCGGGTGACTCTGTTAGAATAGGTCCTTTGGCGTTTGTATTTCAGGTTGATGGTGAGCCTGTGACGACCATCCAACCTGATTTGGTTGTAATAAGCTCGTCTCAGCGGGATTCACCAACAGAAGATGCCCTTGATGAGCAATTTGGTAGTGCCATAGAACTGGACGATATAGAAGGCGTTGAGTTGGATGATTCCAATTTGTTATTGGATGACCCTGATTTATTCGGCGATGCTGATTGAGCATATTTATTGCCTTGCGCTCAGTAAATTTGTAGGTAGGTAACATAAATTTGATGAAATTGCTTTAGCATTTTCGCGGAAAAATTTAAAAAAGTGTGACAAAACCGCTTTTTTCGCGTCTATACAATCAGTTGGCTTATTGCAAAGCCATAAAGATTTTTAAGATTGGTTGATAGGATTTTACAGCCTTGCCGATGTGATTAAGGTTAGTGTGTCGCTTGTTTTTCGAGCATTTGCGTTTTATGTAATTGTATGGGAACATTAGCTTTTGTAGTGTATTTTCAAACACAGCATTTAAACGCAGGTGTCACCCTGTCCTTAGTATTGTTGCCTTTTGAGCCAGTAAGGTTCGTCCTCCTTATAGGATGGGTATATATTTGCTTCTATTTTGTACAGCGTGTTCAGTTCAGCCCATTAGTGTCGAAGAAATATAAGTCAATAGCCAAAATTACCACGCTTTTTACGGGGCCTTTATTGTTATTTGTGCTGCTGATAGTAGATGCGAGAAAAAAGTCGTTGGAAAGTAATAGGGGTATTTTCGCAGTAATCAAGGAACAACTGGAGCATATAAGTGCACGTTTAGGTACCAAAGAAGAATCGGCTATACAACTGGTGGATTCATCGGGCAGGAGCATTACAGAGATATACGGCCACGGCAAAGGAAGGCAGAAAGACAGTCACGTCCTTGACGTGACTGAGCAAATTGTCGCTGACGCGCTCGAGGAACAAGCCAGCGATATTCTTATCGACCCAACGGATGAAATGACCTATACAGTAAGGTTTCGAGTGGATGGAGTCTTGAGGGAGGTTGACCGAATCGAGGCCGCAGAGTGTCAGGCGGTCATAAACAGCATTAAAGCCGTTTCCAATATGGATATTGCCGAAAGGCGAAGGCCTCAAGACGGTGCTTTTTTAGCCAAGACTCCCGAAGGTACGGTATCTTTCCGTGTCGCAAGTGCTGGTGCTGTCAACGGCGAAAAGTTGTCTGTAAGGGTACTCAGCCAAAGTGGCGGTATGTTTAAGTTAACCAATATCGGCCTGTCAAAGAAGCAGCGTGCGATTATTCAAGATGCACTTGCCAAACCATCAGGCATGGTTCTTATGTGTGGCCCTACCGGCAGCGGCAAAACTACAACTCTGTATGCTATGCTGGAAGAAATCGATTTGTTTACCCGAAATGTTATCACGGTAGAAGACCCAATTGAATATGTGCTGCCGAATGCGAGTCAAATCGAGGTTAATCCTAAGGCCGGTATTACTTTTGCTAAATCCTTGCGCAGTATTTTAAGACAGGACCCCGATGTGATATGTGTAGGGGAAATAAGAGATGAGGAAACTGCAGCGATTGCCCTTCGGGCATCGCAAACCGGCCACCTCGTTTTGGCGACTATACACACCAGCAGCAATGCCTCAGCATTGGTAAGGCTGCTGGATTTGGGCGTATCATCCTTGCTTCTGTCATCGGGATTAAATGTTCTTATCTCTCAGCGATTGTTTCGCCGACTCTGTAGAGACTGTAAGAGACCTGCTCAGCTCAGTCAAACCCAAATCCGTGACTTCTCCAGAAAAGGCATAGACAGTACGCGTATTTACGAGGCAGCCGGGTGTGAGCAGTGCCGTCAGACCGGCTATCGGGGCAGGACGGCAATTTTCGATATCCTGACGCTTGACCATCAATTAAAGGCCAGTATTGCCAGTGGGGACTTATCAATAACTCAGTTGAGAAAAGAAGGCGACAAAAAAGGTAAATCAAATATGCAGAAACAGGGGCTGAAGAAGGTAATCTCCGGAATAACAAGCTTCGAAGAGTTAAAAAGAGTAGTAGGATAGGGTTTAATGGTATTTTGGACTGCCATATTAATTGGTGCAATTATCGCATACTATGCCATCAAACTAGGCTTCTATGAAGCGCTGGTTATGTTGTTCAATATCGTAATCTCAGTATATTTAGCTGTGTACCTTCGGGCAATTGTTGTAAATGTTCCTGCAATAAGTGATGCGCCATGTTGTGATGCCCTGAGTATGTTTGGCACTGCGATAGCGGCCTTTTTGGTTTTACATGGCATATCGTACACTTTTCTTACTGGCCAATTTAGCATTCCATTTCCAAGAATATTTGATACGCTCGGTGCTGCCTGTTTAGGCTTTTTAGCCGGGTTTCTTATCTCGAGTTTTCTCAGTTTGGCAATCTGTATCACTCCGGTTTCTCAGCACCCTATAATGAAGGGAATTGGTTTTGGCAGCCAGCACTTTGAGCAAACTAACGGACCCTATCTTTACTGGTGGTGTGATTTGGTTAATGCGGTAGTGTCTGAGCAGCAGGGCGAACATCCCACAAAACAGGCTGTTAGTGAGTTGCTAAGAAGCATCGAGGAAGCGAGACGGCCTAAAGTGACAAAGCGCGTTGAGCCGACCAAACCAGCCGAACCGGCTGAGCCCCCTCAGGTAAAACCCGACATTGAAGAGCAACTTGGCCCGCCACCAGAGATTGACTTTGAGAATATTTGAGCGTCAATTGAATTGATTACAATTGTGCTAAGGTCGAAATAAACCTCTCTCACCAATTGGCTTTAGCGGCAAATCTTATCCGTATTTAACTTCTACTTTAGCTGCGCGCTTGGTCAAGGATAAGGTCTTTTACTTTCTGGCTGGGCAAATTAAGTGCCCCGTAGGCCGAAGCAGCGGCACCACGCAGCTCTGGGTCGATTTCCTGCGAACTAACCAGTGAATAAATAGCGTCAATCTTTTCGTCATCGAGTAAGTTGGCGTTGAGTTTTGCTGAAATGGCCAGCGAATAAAAGGCAGCTATTCGAACTTCCATAGTGTTGGTTTCCGTAAGGGCCATTGCAGCTATCGAACGCTGAGCATCAGGTCCTGTGAGCCTGGCCAAAATCTGACCAGAAAGTATCTGAATTTCAAGTCGCTTATCATTGGTTGCATTTATAAGACTACCTTGAGCAGGAAATAAGTCAATAACAGGGTTTCGCGTTAGGGCCAGTTCCAACATAGCTCCAGCTGCACTGAGGGCATAACTATCAGCGAGTTCTTCACTCCACATGGCCGTATCTTCGTTTATCTGCTCGCCCGTTTGGCCCAGAGCTTGCCCTAGAATCTCGGTGACTATCTTACTTTCAGCGAAGTTATCTTTCGGTCCTGCTGCAGCTATTGCTATCGCTGCGCTATATCTCACTGCCCTGTCATCGAAAGAAAGTGCCTGGAGCAGTGGTTGAGCCGAGCCGACTCGGTAAAATAATGATTTTTCACCCGCATTGGTAGCCAGTGCTTCAATGACGCCCAGTGCGACATAAGCATTTTTGTCCTCAAGGGCGCGTTCAAGTGCTTGGTGCAGGTATTCTGGGCCTGCGGTGGTTGCATAAACGAGGGCATCAGCGTGGCCGGGACCAAAATAGTCCGGCATGCTGACACCCGTGGCCTCGGCCTTGAAATAGGCGGCCACCCAGAGACCAATAGCCGGGCCAAATCCAGGGTCGGCTTTTAGAGACCACTCGCAAGTACGCATTGCCATCAACTCGTTAAAGTAACTTTTATCAACCTTTTCACGATACAGTCGTCGGCCTTGCGGGTCCCAGAACCATATGTTGGCAAAATTAGCATCTTCTGCCGGGGCCAGAGATTGCGCGTGGTAATAGTAGTTCTCAGCAAGCCCGTGAAACAACTCTGCAGCAGGGATTTTCAAAACAGCAGGGTCAATTTGCCTGATGCTTCTGCTGGCTAAGTTCCGAAGTTCGTCCGATTCGTCGATTTCAATAATGTACTTTAAATAGGCCAGTGATTGCGGATAGCCAATCTTGCCCAGTGCCTGTATTATTTCAGCTTTTATCGATACATTTTCAGTCTGCAGGGAGGCGGCAAGTGGCCTTATTGCATCTCTGCCGATTTGTGGAAGTGCCCATATAATATTAGGCCATTCTTCCTTACGCGAATTATCCATTAGAGCATCGAGCATATAAACCACTGCATACTCACCAGCATTCTGGAGTCGTTTAACCGCCGCAATTTGGCCGCGAGTCGTACCGCTGAGCCTTCTTATTTCCTGTGTGATAACCTTAGGGTCGGTCCGCCGGATAAATCTGCCCTGCTCGATAATATCTAAAATTTCCTCGCTTAGTTCAGTTAGGTCCGCCTCAGGCTCAGAGTCAATTACCTTTAGTAAAATTGCGTAACCCTGCGGATTTGCTTCACTTAGACCGAGCAGTTCTATAGGGTCAGGGGCACTGTCGAGAATTGTCTGGGCGTAGCTGGCTGCTAAATCAAGTCGGCCAATCTTGGTGTAATGTAGAAAGTCGTTCCAGTTGTTCTCAAGGCTTTGTGTAAAAGCAACACTAACTGTAAAAAGCCCTACTACTAAAATTGCTGTAATAATCTTTCCGTTAAACATTGAAATGTCTCCAAAAAAGCCGTTTGCTTTATTAAAAAGCGGTCTTTATAAAAAAATATCCTTAGAGACTAATATTTTAATAAATAAAAGCCCTATTTGTCAATAAAAAACCGCCTAACGCAACTGTGATGACAAAATGCCGTCCAGCCTTTAGAACTTCCGAAAAAATCAGATTGAGGCGTCATTTTCCTTTGAAAAACGTTCAAAAGATAGGGGGAGGCAAGGTACCTGTTATATGAAAGGTTGTGTTTGAATGGCAGAGCCTGCACTTATTGTAGCGGCGAGCTGCATAAACTTTGGCATCGCATAATCGAAGAAGCGCTTGTAGCTCGGGCAGAAATAGCTCTGTCGGCTGTGCTGGCCGTCTGATGCGATTCTGTCTTTCTGGCAGCCGCCTCGACAGAAGGAAAGATGTCTGCATAAAAGACAGGTATTGGAAATGTTTTGTTTGGCGCGTGCAAATGTTCGCTTTTTACTGCCGGTGGCAAGTTTTTCTATCGGTGTTTCAAAAATGTTACCTATTCGCCAATCTGGCTCAACATAAAAATCACAGCAGAAAGCATCGCCATTGTGCTCGATAACAATATAGCTGCTGCACTGTTTGTCGAATGTGCAAATTGTATGGTTGCCTGAGACACAAAAAGCCAGTATCGAGTCGAAGTCCCGGATGCTTAGTTTATCTGGGCCGTAATCATGCCAGCGGTTAAATATCCTGCACAAAAATTCGCCATACTGCTGGGCTGTTATTGAAAAATCCAGAACCTTGTCTGTGTCGGAGTCGCGCTCCAGGCAGGTGATAAACTGCAGATACCGGATACCATTTTCGATGAAAAAGTCGAATAATTTGTCTGGATGTTCGATATTTTTATTATTCAATAGGGTAAGGATATTGAATTCAACTTTATATTTTTTGCATCTTTGTATAACTGTCATTACTTTATCAAAACTACCTGAGCCGGAGTGGTCAACGCGGTAATAATCATGAAATTCTTTGGGGCCATCAATGCTAATGCCGACGAGAAATTTATTATCGTGTAGAAATTGGCACCATTCATCGTCAAGCAAAATAGCATTGGTTTGCAGGGCGTTGCTGATATGTTGCCTTGCCTTGCCGTATTTTTTCTGTAACTGGACTACCTTTTTGTAGAAATCCAGCCCCATTAAGGTAGGCTCACCGCCCTGCCAGGAAAAGCCGGCCATAGGGAGACCTAATTGTAGATAATCTTTTATGAGTCTTTCGAGCACCTCATCACTCATACGTTGCCTTCCTTGGCCTACCTCGGGCGCTCTGTTTTTGTAGAAACAGTATGTGCAATCGAGGTTGCAATCAGAGCCGGACGGCTTGATTAAAAGAGTAAACGGCTGCATTCTTTTTTATATTCCGGCACAGGTTGTTATAGTTTTACAAGCCTTTTGCCAAGTATGTTCGTTCTTTGCCTGTTATGGTTTTTCGCAGGCACCGATAGTTGGTTTTTCTTCATCAGGTATCTTATTGCCCCAGAAGTCTCGGCCGCCGTTGTCCTTGATTTCTAATCCGGCCCCGATGCAGGGAGAATCCGGTTTAAGTTTGTATGCTTCTAACGTTGCAAGCTTTGTCGGGTCCGTGAGTGTAGCGGTGCCGGGCTTAATTAACTTCGGGTCGATATATTTGCCGACAACGGTATCGCAGATTTTTTCCTGTCCGGTGACCTGGGCCCATTCGTCAATACTCGTGTGCCCGTCAAAAATAAGGTCTCGGTCATCGACACGCCAGTAGATGTTATTTTCGAATCGTCCTCTTTTGGAGCCTCCTGAAATCAGCTCTCCGGCAAAGATAAAGATATTGTTGCGAATAGTAATACCCGGCACATCGAGGCCTCCGAAGGCAATGGCTGCACCATATTTGTTATATATTGTGTTGTTGTAGATTTGGCAGTCGGACATACCGACATCCCCAGCGTAGATGTCAATGCCGCTCATGCGGTTGTTCCTGGTTCCATCGTTCTGACTGATGTTGTAACGAACGATGTTATTCTTAAAAGGCGGTGCTGTTGGATATTGGCACAGAAAATATCCGGGACCCTCGTTGTTATATGAAAGATTGTATTGAAGGATTGAGTTTGTCACACCGCCGTCGATGTCAAAGCCGCCGCCGTCATGGCCCGGGCTTTTGTTATCGTGGGCTATGCAAAACTGGATAATAACCTTGTCTGCGCTCCAGGTCCAGATACCGACCGGGCCGTTGCCCCTTCTGGGCATATCCCAACCGTTGTTCATTGCCTCGCAGTATTCAATTACGGCGTTACTGAGCTGGCCGACCACAATGCCGCTGCCGCTGTGATTAGTAAGATTCGTGGGGTCGCCGGGATTGTTCTCGGCGGTGCAATAACCGACATAAACATTTTTTGACCATCTGTTTTTAGAGGCGCCGACGCCTATTCCGTCAGCCCCGTTGTCATGGGCATATACGTTCGTGATGCGGATATTGTGGACCCCACCAGCGCTCAGGCCGCTTTTTTGAAATCCGCTGACTTCAATATGGTCAATCTCCACTCCTTCGGCATCGGATATAAGCACGCCTTTCTTGGTATTGCCGGTCTTGCGCCCCGACCCGACGAAGTTTATGTTTTTGATGACAAGATAGTCGCATCCTTCGGCA
Organism: Planctomycetota bacterium; assembly: GCA_020351025.1. Classification (GTDB taxonomy): domain Bacteria; phylum Planctomycetota; class Phycisphaerae; order Sedimentisphaerales; family Anaerobacaceae. The sequence continues at coordinate 1,741,247 of CP070728.1, read as the reverse complement.
AGCAGGCTGCTGTCATCTGCTCCATTGATAATCGCTCGACCGGTTCTGTAGGAAGTAATCGTAACCTTCTTCGTACTTGTGCCGCTGTCATTTTTATCAAGGCGGATTGTACCGGCAAAAGTCTTGCCACCCTCAAATAGAATACTGTCCCCCGCGGTAAAGTCCGTGTCGTTTACTTTTTTGATACTTTGCCACGGTTGAGCTTTGGTCCCCGGGTTTGAATCATCGCCCTGTGGACTGATGTGGTAGTCTCGTGCATATGCATTGCCAATCAATAACATGCAGGATATTACATTGATTAGTACGAATCTCGAAACCATTGTTACCTCCTTTACCATTTCTAAAACTATCTTAATCGTTTTTAAACAATCTTTTCAAATCTTCTATCTGCCTCTGGTTTTTAATCATTAACGCAATGGAAATGGGTCGTTCATTTTGTCCAGCCACTGCTGCAGTTCCTTGTCAAGCTTGGCCATTATTGGATTTTCATCTGCATTGGTTGCCTCAACCGGATTTAACTGATAAGGGTTTTTGGCGTTATCGTAGAGGAGGCGCTTTAAGTTTTTGCCTTCTGGCCCACGGTTAACTACGTATGTGTACCGCTTCGTACGGAGGCCCCGATAGCCCACGGTGCGCCAGTCGATGCCCTTCTTGCGAATCTCTTCAGCCTGGAGTGCCCATTGTGAGGGCTTCTGGCCGACGGCGAGGAGTCTGCCGCGGTTGCCGTAGCTGGTTATAAAGGCCGAAGAGGGTCTTTTCGTTTTTTTGCCGAGCATGAGTCTGGAGTAATCGGTGGCCTCAACGGTATTTGGTATAGGCAGTCCCATCAATCCGAGTAAAGTCGGCATAAAGTCGTAGACAGCGAAGGGCATATCCTCTCGCCGGGGTTTGATGCGACCGGGCCATCGAATTATAAAGGGTATGCCTATTGATTCATCATACCAGATGCTCTTGGCAAAGCGGCCATGGGAGCCCATCATTTCGCCGTGGTCGGCGGTAAAGACAACGATGGTATTATCTGTTAAGCCAAGGTTGTCCAGTGCCTTGAGGAGCCTGCCGAAATTGTCGTCACACGATGTAACAGCGGCGTAGTACGGCATGTAGACCGTTTCGTATTTGTCACTAGACTGAACGTTGGCTCGTGGAGGCAGTTCCTTATCTTTATATAGGGCTTTGTATTTTTCGGGCGCAATAAAGGGTGGATGGGGTGGATTCCAGGACATAAATAATGCAAAGGGCTTATCCTTTTTACGGTTGCGGATGAAGTCTATGGCTATGTCGGTCTCGTGCTCTACGGACCATTGTTCGATGTCAATTCTCTCTGGATTGTCCTTCCAGTAAACGGGGTCAAAATGACTGCCGTTGCAGTTGTAAGCGTACCAGAAATCGAAACCATGGCGCCTGGGACCAGGCGGGGTCCAGCCGTCCCAGCTATCTTTTGGTTCATCCGGTGGATTTTTTGACCTGTTTCTGGTGGGGATTTCGAGGTGCCATTTGCCGATGTAACCTGTTTGATAGCCGTTGGCCTTTAAGACATCTCCGATGCAGATTTCATCGGCGCTCATTTGAAGGTCTGTGCCCGGCATGCAATTGCTGGTCATGCCGGTTGTAAGTGGATAGCGGCCGGTCATGAGCATTGCTCTAAATGGCGTGCATATCGGACAGCAGCTCACAGCGTTGGTAAAGGCCAGTCCTTCTTGAGCAAATTTGTCAAAGTTGGGAGTAATCGCCGGGTCCTGATTCATAAAACCCATTGCGTGTTTGCGAAACTGGTCGGCAAAGACAAAAAGCAGATTCGGTCTTTTGATGGGGGCGGCCATCCCATAAACCAGCTTCGGCATCGCTACTGCTGCCGCCCCTACACCCATTTTTTTCAAAAAATCTCGACGGTCTATTCGCGTGCTCATATCTTTTCTCCTTGTTTGACAGTCATTATTTTTCAATCATCCTGTGCTTTTGCAACCATTTTTGTACCCATTTTTTGGCTTTTGGTTTTGTTTGTAAGTTCCCCTCTAATTGGGCGATGTACATCTCTTCAGCTAACTGGCCGAGTGCCGGTCCCGGTGTTGCACCCAGGCCAATTAAGTCGTGTCCAGTGAGTAACGGTTTTGGCCGAAGCTCGACACCTTTCAAGGCCTTTATTCGTTTCCGCAGGCTTACCAGCGGACCAATGCTTTTTCGCCGGGCTTTTTGAATTGCCCTTTGCAGTTCGTACAGGTCCCAAAAGTAGGGTTCGCTCGCTGTTAACTTCAATTCAGCCAAAGACATCTTAGAATTAAGCAATTTATCTCTGCTGCCTAATAGAAATTTGATATGCTTCGTCTGGCTTCTGCTAAGTTTGAGAATCTTACATTTTTCAAGTGCGAATTCTGTTGAACAACCGGAAAAAAGACAGGCAAGTGTCAGAGCAAAATCGCTTTTTTGTTGCAATTGCTCCAGTGTGCTAATCGCTGATTTAATTTGCTTGGCCGATAAACCCGGAAAAATTGCTTCTGCTAATCCACACTTAGCTAACAGCGTCACACCCTCGGAACGATCAGGATTAACCAGGATGGCCTCTAATTCCATTGCTATGCGTTCACCGCTTATTTTCGTGATGTTCTTCGCATTTTTGCAAATTGCCGAGAAGGTCTGAGCCTCAATTGCAAAATTAAGCTGGGTTGAGAACCGCACCGCTCGCAGCATTCGCAGATAGTCTTCTTCGAAGCGCTCACTCGGCTGGCCAATGGTTCGTATCAGCTTGCTCTTGAGGTCCGCTTGTCCATTGATATAGTCGATTACCTTTTCTTCAAGCGGGTCGTAAAACATCCCGTTGATGGTAAAGTCTCGTCGGCTTGCATCTTCAGCTGCGCTGGCAAATTTGACCTCGGTTGGGTGCCTGCCGTCCGCGTAGCCGGTTTCAGTTCTAAATGTGGCGACTTCGACTTGCTTGCCTTCGATTAGAACAATCACTACGCCGAATTTTGCTCCAACTTTTAATGTGCGTTTAAATAGCTTAATTACCTCTTCCGGCCGGGCGTTTGTGGCGACATCGTAGTCACTGGCGGCCCTGCCCAGTCGCATATCGCGCACACAACCACCTGCCAGTAAAGCCTCGAAGCCATTCTGCCGTAGACGCTTGATTATTCTTATTGCCGCCTGTCTGTTTGTCATTGCTCTCGTTTTTTACTTTTTCCTTAGTATCGTTACTGCCATAGTCCCCCACTGTCGCCGCTCTATTGTCGTAAACTTACCATATCTCTCTAACAGTTTGGTGCGTCGGTTAGTCCTGACCGCGACAATTCCATCCGGGGCGACCTGTTCGCCTAATAATGTCAGTAATTCACTCAAAGCTGAACGTTCGCCAATTTGTCTTGTGTCCGAGTATGGGGGGTCAACGAATATAAGGTTATATTTTTGCTCATCAACCACAGCTCCAACTTTGAAGGCGTCGGCTCGAACTGTCTTTGATTCTTTAACAAATCCGGCCTTTTCGATATTCTTCCCTAAAACTGCGATTACCTTAGGGTCGTTTTCGACAAAGCTAACAAACTCAGCTCCTCTGCTGAGCGCCTCCAGCCCCAGAGACCCAACGCCGCAGAATAAATCAGCCACGATTTTACCATCGAACAGGTCATATTTATAAAGCACACTGAAAAGCGATTCCTTAACCCTGTCGGTTATAGGCCGAGAATTCTGGGTCTTGGGGCTGAGCAGCTTCATTCCTCGTTTTGTGCCGGCTATTATTCTCATCCGGCACAATATACTATAACAGCCGCTTTCGAGCGAGAAATTTCGCCTCGAACTACAAACTTACACGAGCAGTTGCACTGTGATTTCTAATCGCTTGAAAGTGAAGTTGGTGTTGTATATTTTCTAATTCTGCTTTTTATTAGAACAGCAAATTTTGCATTTGGACCGCGCACTGGCGGAATTTGTCGGCTGGCAGCGTTACTGTCTGCCATTTCGGGCTGCGGCGTTTCATAAACTCTCGATATTCGTCTAACTTAACAGCGAAAAATACATATCTGTTTGCATCAAAATCATAGACGTCCCTGCCGTCAAAGTCGATGTCTATTTTCTCCATCTTGTAGGCGAAAACAAAAACAGCCTTATGGCCCGGCCCGAAAATCTCCTGCCATCGGGCGAGCCCATCGATATCCTCAGCTGTTACCCAGCATTCAAAACCAGCCAATTTGGCAAAGCTGGTTCCCTTGAAAAGTCTACCTTTGACCTCGGCTATTATTACTTGCTGGTTGCTTGGATATAGTAGAAAATCGAAGCTTTTAATTTTAGAGCGTCCAAAGGCCGCTCGCTTATGTTCATCGACTGCGATGTATTGAATGCGATTATCAATCAACCAATTCTCGAAGGCCCGCTCGTAATGGTTGGGAGAAAGTTCCTTCATCTTGACTGAAGTTTGACTTCTGCTAAAAATTTATTTATGTCAACCAGTTCCTGCTGACCCGTTGCCATATCTTTGACTGAAAGTTGATTATCCTTAAATTCTTCACCAATAATTATGCACTTTTGGGCATTACGGGTTGAGGCTTCTTTAAGTTTTTTACTCAAACTTTCAGTAAGTTTATAACTGAAATCGGCTTTCAACCCCAATCTTCTTAACTTTGCTGTCAGTTTCACCATTTCATCTTCCGGTGTAGATTGGATGTTTCCTTCTTTGTCGTTAAAGGTTATATTGCTGACGAAGGTGATAAAATAATCTAATTCCTGAGGTTTCGGCTTAAGCAGTCCTTTTTCCTCAAGAAGTATTGCCAGAACGCAATCGCCTACACCAAAGCCGGTAGCTGGTATGTTCGGGCCGCCAAATTGCTTCAGCAAATTATCATATCTGCCTCCTCCACCAATTGCCCGAAGCTCGCTTTCCTTATCGTAAATCTCATACACAATACCGGTATAATAGGCTAACCCGCGAACTATGCCGATATCGAACACGCAGAAGTCACCTGCCCCCATAACATCCAATAGCTCAAACAATCGGCCTAATTCGTCCACAGATTCTTTTGCTGTTTTGCTCAGTTCTACCACAGAGCTAATTTGTTCGATTGATTCAACTGTCATAAGTTTGAGAATTAATGTACGTTTGTTTTCATCACCAACTTGCTTCGTTAGCATTTCTTCAAAAGCTTCCTGAGGCAGCTTATCGCGCTTGTCGAGAACAGCATATAATGGTTCCAATTCGCCTTGGGATATGCCGATTGACTGTAATATTGCCGCCAGCATCTTCCTGTTGGATATTTTCACTACGATATCATTTGGTGTCAGGCCCACCTCCTGCAGGTAATCTAAAGCGCAGAATATCGTCTCAGCGTCAGCTAACACATCATCTACGCCGATTATATCGATATTCCACTGGAAGAATTCGCGAAGCCGCCCTCGCTGGGGACGCTCAGCCCTGCACAATCTCGGTACCGAAAACCACTTTATGGGTTTCGGCAGAGAACTAATCTTCTGGTTTACCATTCTTGCAAGCGTGGGGGTAATTTCCGGCCTAATTGCCAGTTCTCTGCCGCCGCGGTCTTTTAGTGAGAAAAGCTGCTCGACGATTTCGTCGCCGCTTTTTAACTGAAACATCTTGAGATACTCGAATATCGGCCCGTCATATTCCTCGAACCCATTGCGCAGAGATACCTTCTTCCAGCCGTCAATCATCCAGTTTCTAACGGCCATATCCGCAGGATAGAAATCCCTCGTGCCTTTTACCGGTGGTATCTTCATCTTTTTTTGCTTTTCTCTTTTTCCTTTTTGCTTTTGCTTTCTTTGTCGCATTGTTGACATATTTTATTTTTATATGGTCTTCCAGTTGCTTGTCGTTGATAAAATGCAGTTCGTAGTCATACTCACCTTCGACATAATCGCAGATGCCGTGGCGATATTTCCTGCAAATCCTTGGCCTTTTATTATAAATCCGGCATCTGTTGTCTTTTTCAGAGAGGTACTTGCACTTGTTTTTTATATTGATATACCAATCACCGTCTTCCACAAACACCGTTATATCTTTATGGCATAGAAACCATCTTATATCATCGTAATCACCCTTGTCCTTCGGCGTATCGATTGGCAGGGCAAAATATTGGCAGCACAATCCTGTGCACTTGCCACACTGATTATTCTTCGCCATTGCAATAAACTCCGATACTGCATCCGTTCTACACTGTAGAATATAAGCTATTAGCGCTCTGCCGTCAAGAATTGCAAGGCCAATGTTCGTGAGTACCTTGGTAATCTTGCACACGGACGGATGAAGGTCCGCTGTTCTGACCTCGTTCAGTGCCGGTTTTTTGGCAGTTTTTAGCAACAAACTGATGAGGGACGGCTGGTCTATAGTAATTTATCGATGTAACTTTTATAATATGCATTTTGCTTGAGAGAAAACAAATGTTGAAAACGCGCATCGAAATAATGTATCAGGATGATGACATTCTTGTCATTAATAAGCCCGCTGGCGTATCGGTAACTTATGACCGCAGCGGTGCTGTTGAGCTTGTTGATATTCTCGCTCGACAGTTAAAACAACAGATATCCGGCAAATTGCGTTTGGTACATCGGCTTGATAAAGATACTTCCGGCGTGATGATTTTAGCCCGCAACGTGGAAGCTCAGTCTTTATTCTCGGGCTACTTTGCGAAAAGGCAGATTAACAAAACATATCTCGCTATCGTAACCGGCAAGGTAGCCGGTCAGCAAGGTATAATCGATGCACCTTTAGCCCGAAATCGCAAAAACACCGAGATTATGTGCATCGACCACAAGAAGGGTAAGGAATCAATCACCAACTGGAGACTGCTTGCTGATTTTGGCACAGCTGCTTTGTTAGCTGTTCAACCGTTGACCGGCCGAACTCATCAAATCCGCGTTCATCTACCCAGCGTTGGACTACCTTTGGCAATTGACCCGGTGTATGGTATAAACAGGTGTTTTTTTCTATCCGACTTTAAATCAGATTATCGACTCGGCAAAGACCAGGCCGAAAAACCTCTCATACGCCGACTGACACTGCACGCTTATCAGATTCAGCTACCTGCCTCGCGGTCAACCCGACCGGAGTATTGTGTCGCAGGTCTTGATAAAAAATTTGCTGCAACCATAAAAATGCTTGCAAAGCATAATCCAAAGGGTCTTGATGCGTTTCTTAACCGTGACGAGTTCTCCAGAATAATAAACACTGAGAGATTATAGTGATTATTTCGTCTGCTTATAGTCTCGGGGCTTAATGGTTTTTACTTGACTGGAATGGATTGATTATTGACTATTGGCTACCGAATTTATAAACTACAAACCACGAAACACGATTTGCGAGAAACGAGGTATAAATGGATGAGAAGATTGTAAAAGTTGGGCTTGTTGGCTTTGGCACCGTTGGTTGTGGTGTTGCAAAGCTAATACTTGATGAGGCTGATTCCATAGCGGCCAAGACCGGTCTGCGACTGGAACTTGCCTGTGTTGTGGATATTGATACGGACTCTGCCAGGCCGCTAAAATTGCCAACGGGTATCCTTACCAATGATTTCGATAAGCTTTTGAAAAACGACGCTATTCAAATTGGAGTCGAGTTGGTCGGTGGGACCAAGGCAGCAAAGCAGATTCAGCTCAAAATGCTTAAAGCAGGCAAGGATGTTGTTACCGCCAATAAGGCCCTTTTAGCTGAGCATGGTAATGAACTTTATAGAGCTGCCCTTGAGAACGGCCGCTGCATAGCATTTGAGGCCAGTTGTGCCGGCGGCATACCTATCGTATCAGGAATAAGAACGGGACTCGCCGCAAATAATATCTCTGCAATGTATGGCATCGTCAATGGAACCTGCAACTACATCCTCTCAAATATGACCAACAAAGACGAAGACTTTGCTGAGGCTCTGACGCAGGCAAAACAAAAGGGTTATGCCGAAGCTGACCCGACCTTGGATATTAGTGGCGGTGACAGTGCTCATAAACTTACTATTTTAGCTTCTATTGCCTTTGGATGTGAAATCACACTTGATGATGTTTTTGTTGAGGGAATTGAAGAAATTTCAAAAGCCGACATCCGCTACGGCGGCGAAATGGGATATATCCTTAAGCTGTTGGCGATCGGGCAAAAGAGTAAGGACAACAGGATTTCTCTGCGAGTGCATCCTTCTTTCATAGCCAAGGACAACCGACTTGCAAACATCGATGGTTCTTTTAATGCAGTTAGTATATTCGGCAGTGCCATAGGCCAGGTAATGTATTATGGTCGAGGTGCGGGAATGATGCCTGCCGCCAGTGCGGTCGTCGCCGATATTATCGATGTTGCTCTCGGCAATTCCGCCACCAGTTTTCGGCACCTGCGCCTGAAATCTCGAAGCAAAACAGCGCCGATGATTGAGAAAATCGGTGATACTGTGAGTAGGTTTTATGTCAGGGTAATGGTTAAGGACCAGCCTGGCGTATTTGCCCAGATTGGAAAGATACTTGCTGAAAATGCTATCAGCATATCAGGCGTTTTGCAGCACGAAGGCCGCGGCCCGGACAACACCGTACCTGTCGTTATAGCTACTCACCCAAACAAACAAAGTAAACTGACCGCTGCCCTCGATGGTCTCGATAAACTCGATACCGTTTGCAGCAAACCGGTCTGTATAAGGATAGTTGATATACCGGAGGATAAGGATTAGTGACAAAGTATGCTATAATAGTGCCTGATGGCGCAGCAGACGAACCGCTCGAACAATTTGGTAACAGAACTGTGCTCCAAATCGCTGAGATACCCAATATGGATAAAATCAGCACACAAGGCAGGCAGGGCCTTGTCTGCACTGTTCCAACCGGTTTGGAGCCCGGCAGCGACGTTGCACAGATGAGTTTGCTGGGTTATGACCCACGGCGATATTATTCCGGCCGTGCGCCGATAGAAGCGGTGGCACGCGATATCAAGCTGTCTGCTGATGATTGGGTTTTCAGATGCAATCTCGTTACTATTTGCGACGCCAAAATGGAAGACCACAGTGCCGGACATATCTCTACCGAAGAAGCTGCCAAATTAATAAACGACTTAAATAACCGGTTGGCTTGGGATAAGTTCCATTTTTATGCAGGCATAAGCTATCGAAACTTGTTGGTTTGCAAAGGGCTTGATTTTGATGTTCAGACATATCCTCCGCATGATTATATCGGTACTCTAATAGAAAAGATTTTACCACGTGGCAAAGGAGCCGAGATACTAATCGATTTAATGGCCCGCTCCCAACAGCTCTTTGCTGACCATGACATTAACAAAGTAAGATGTGACCTCGGCGAAAATCAGGTCAGCTCTATCTGGCTTTGGGGACAGGGCAAAAAAGCTCGGTTGGAAAGTTTCCAAAAGCGATTTGGTATCAAAGGAGCTGCTATCACAGCTGTCGACCTTGTGAGAGGTTTGTCAAAGCTTATCGGTTTTGACCTCATCGATGTTCCTGGTGCCACCGGCTTTGTCGATACAAATTATCAGGGAAAAGCTTCTGCTGCGATAGAAGCTCTCAAGAAGTATGAGCTTGTTTTTGTCCACGTCGAAGCGCCAGATGAGGCATCTCATAATGGCAGCGTTGAGATGAAGAAGAAAGCTATCGAACAAATCGACAAACTCATCGTTGGGCCGGTGCTTGACGCATTACAGCGTTATGATAAATGGCGAATACTTGTTTTGCCGGACCATCCCACACCTGTTTTAAGCAGAGCTCACTCACATGAGCCTGTACCCTTTGCTATGGCTGGGGTCGATGTTAGCGGAATTTTGCATACAACTTTTAGCGAGGCCAACGCCGCTAAGTCCGGATTTAGAATTGATAATGGTTTTGAGTTAATGGAATATTTCTTAAAAAGCTAAGTGGCGGATTGTTAATTATGAATCGAGGTCTAAATCCCGGAGAATGACTAAATGGCTATAGTTGTACAAAAGTTCGGGGGAACTTCAGTTGCTGATGCAGAGAAAATACGCCGGGCTGCTGAACGCGTAATTAAAGCGGTTAAGAACGGCTATCAGGTCATAGTAGTCGCCTCAGCACGTGGCAAGCAGACCGACAAACTTATCGCCGACGCTCTCGAGCTTAATCCGGACCCCCCAAAGCGCGAGATGGACCAGCTGCTTAGCACCGGCGAGCAGCAAACCGTCTCCCTTTTTGCTATGGCTCTTGATGCCCTCGGTTGCGATGCTATCAGTTTCACAGGCAGCCAAATACGAATGATTACCGACAACGCCTATACAAAAGCGAGGATAAAGAGCATCGATGCCGAGAGAATTCACAAACAGCTGGACAAGGGCAGAATCGTTCTTGTTGCCGGTTTTCAAGGCGTAGATGAAGATGGCAACATAACCACACTTGGAAGGGGCGGTTCTGATACGACGGCTGTGGCATTGGCTGCCGCACTCGGTGCCGAAGAGTGTGAAATCTTTACCGACGTTGATGGAATTCACGCAGCTGACCCGCGGATATGTAAAGGGGCTGTAAAGCTCGACCAGATTAGTTACGATGAAATACTTGAGATGGCCAGCCTTGGGGCTGGCGTTATGCACCCTCGAGCCGTCGAGTTTGGTAAAAAATATGATGTCAAAATTCATGTAAGAAGCAGTTCCAGGGAAAAACATGGAACAATAATTACTCATGAGGTGCCGCAAATGGAAGATATAGTAGTTTCAGGGGCCACTATTCAAAAAGATCTGGCCAAAATAGACCTCGTCGGCGTGGATAACAAGCCGGGCAATGCCGCTAAAATCTTTGCTTCGTTAGCAAGTGCCAAAGTAGTTGTCAGCGACATTGTCCAAACAGAAGTCGGTCCGGAAAAGGCGAATGTCTCTTTTATTATAGGAATTTCAGATTTGTCTGTGGCCAAGCAGGCAGTAGAGCGAATCAAAGCTGAGCTTAATTGTAACACTATTTTTGTTCGCGACGATATTGCTGAGGTATCTGTTGTTGGTGTTGGTATGCGGACCCATTACGGCGTGGCTGAGAAGATGTTCGGGGCCTTGGCCGAGGCAAATATTAATATCGATTCGATTACGACGAGTGAAATTCGAATCAGTTGTGTGGTAGATAAAAAGCAGGCTGACAAAGCCCTTCAGGCTGTTTCTGCCGCCTTTGAATTGGATAAATTGCCTGAACGGCGGGCGAAAAAGGACTGATTAATCACCGTTGCCTAAAGCAAAGAGACCTACGTATGTGATGAGCGGTCGGAGGCGAATTGTTATATTCGCCGCGTGTTTTTTTGCAGCAATTGTCTTTATCTGGCTCGACGACGGCGGGATTAGTCGCAGGAGGCGAGCACAAGCCGAGTCCTGGGAAAAAGTAAAGGCCCAAGATTTCGAAAGATACCACGAAAAAACTTTTTCCGTTGTAAATATCGTCGATGGTGACACACTCGATATTGATGTAGC
>CP070728.1:1699513-1729782 GCA_020351025.1 Planctomycetota bacterium | reverse complement strand
AGGACGGGCTGCACGACCACCCGATAGATGCCCTGCGGTATTTTTTCGTGAACCATAAACTCAGTGGTAAGGCTGCGAGCCGAAGGTATTAAGGTAAGCTGGTGTTGCGCAAAGAAACAGGGCTGAGATGCGGAGGGAGAGGAAAAGCGATAAAACTCAGCCCTGTCTAAAAACTATAATAAACTGTAATAAATAGTAGGCCAAAAGGCAGAGGGGGTCTATACCGATTTTGCCAAAAAATGTTGCTATTCTGGCAAAATCATATCCGTCCGGAAGATTTCCGCATACCGGCAATTTTTTGGGATTTTATTTTATTTTTGGCAGAAACAACGAATATATTGAGCACATAAATTGATTCAAGGGGTATTGACATTGGCAGGTAACAGATAAAGTTAATGCTTTAATGAAAGGGCAGGATAATGAGAAACACAATTCTTACAATATTAGCGGTATTATTAGCGGTTTTGAGTGGTTGCAGGCAGCAGGAGCCGGTAACAGCAAGCGAAGTCAGCAGTAAGGCGCCCGAGTTTACACTAAAGAACTTCGACGGCAAAGATGTGAGCCTGTCGGATTATGCCGGCAAGATTGTGGTGCTGGAATGGTTTAATTACGAGTGTCCATTCGTCATGTATCATTATGAAAAGGTAACGACGATGGTCGAGCTTGCCAAAAAATACAAGGATAAAGATGTTGTGTGGTTAGCGGTAAACAGTACGAAGCACTTAACGACGGAGAAGAACAAGAACTTCGCAGAAAGGTATGAACTGAGCTATCCGATACTGGATGATAGGTCGGGTAACGTTGGGCGAGCTTACAGCGCCAAGACAACGCCGCATATGTTTATCATAGGCACAAAGGGTAATATTGTCTACAACGGTGCAATTGATAATTCGCCGCTGGGCCGTAAGAAAGAAGGGGTCATCAATTACGTTGACAAGGCCCTTGCAGAACTTACCGGCGGTAAAGCAATAAGCACACCAAAAACCAAACCTTATGGCTGTTCCGTAAAGTATGCTGACTAAGGTTGAGTCAAGTAATTATATTTAACGCAGTTATGATTTCGTGACCCGCCTATGGCGGAGAAAACGGGGTCCTGCCAAATAGTTCCCTGCAAAAAACCTCTTTACAAAGAAACATATAGAATTTATTGTGTGTAAAGAGTTAGACTATCTCTTCCAAAAAGAGGGCAAAATGAAGAGGTTAAGAATCAGAACCGTCGTTGGCAGCATTTTTATTGTTTGCGGGGTTTTCTGGTTAATAATGTTTCCCAAGACAAGCGATGTCCTCAGGCCTGATTTTGTGATTTCGGCTGCCTTGGGGATTGGACTTATCGTCACAGGTGTGTTATTTCTGTTGTTTAAAAAGTCGAAAATGCTAGTCGGCACAGTCTTTATATTTTTACTTTGGTCTGTTCTGCTTAACGTGTGCCTTTTAGCGACTATTCGTCATACACTTGAGTTTATTAAAGAAACAACTCAAACTGCCTGTCAGGTACAAACCGAATCACCGACACCTTAGCCAATCGGTGCAGCTTATCTGCGTTTCGCTGGCGATTCCACAAAATATCCTTTAGATACAGGGTTTGACTACCGGTCAATCAGCCGAGGCCAATTATTAAAAGCTGTTGTTGACGAAAGGATAGCAGTTGGCTATTCTAAATTGCCATGTATCAGGGTATAGCGGTTAGTGTACGTTTCTTCTTTGGCTGGTATAAGCTCATTTAGTTTCTGTGGAGATTTTTGTGATGTTGAAGAGGACGCATAATTGTGGTCAGCTTCGTCTTAAAGATGTAGGTAAGAAGGTGACGTTAGCCGGCTGGGTGCATTCCTATCGTGACCATGGCGGTTTGGTATTTATCGACCTTCGTGACAAGGAGGGGCTGACGCAGTTGGTTTTCAATCCTGAGAAACAGCCTGAGGCGCACAAGTCAGCGAGGACGGCTCGTTGCGAGTGGGTGATAGCAGCTAAGGGGGTGGTTCAGCCACGAAGTGAGGGAATGGCAAATCCGAAGCTGCCTACGGGCCAAATCGAAGTAGCTGTGCAGCAACTGGAAGTACTCAATATCTCGAAGACTCCGCCATTTGAGATTGGCGAAGCTGACAAGATAAACGAGGAGCTTCGTTTAGCCAACCGTTATATTGACCTTCGTCGGCATAAGATGCAGGAGAATCTTCGGATACGCCATCGAGTAACGAAGGTTGTTCGGGACCATTTCGACCGATTAGGGTTTTTAGAGATAGAGACACCGATGTTAGCCAAGAGCACACCTGAAGGGGCGAGGGATTTTTTGGTTCCGAGCAGGCTTCACAAAAATTGTTTCTATGCTTTGCCGCAGTCGCCGCAACTGTTTAAGCAGATTCTGATGGTAAGCGGGGTAGATAAATATTTTCAGATAGTTCGGTGTTTTCGCGATGAGGACCCGCGTGCGGACAGGCAGGCGGAATTTACGCAAATCGACGTTGAGATGAGCTTCGTCGACAGCAACGACGTCATCGGGGTTCACGAGAACCTATTGGCAAAGATATGGAATAAGATTTTAGGTGTTGACGTGAAGGCACCGATGCGGCGAATGACGTATAAAGAGGCGATGGACAACTACGGCACGGACAGGCCTGATTTGCGATTCGATATGAAGCTAAAAGATATTTCCGATATTGCAAAGATGAGCACTTTCGAGGTATTTACCAAAGCTATTGAGGCAGGTGGGGTTGTGAAAGGGCTTTGCGTAGCCGGAGGCAGCGAAAAATATACAAGAAGCGATATCGAAAAGACACTGACAGAATTTGTAAAGGACTACGGAGCAAAAGGGCTTATGTGGGCAAAGGTCAAAAAAGAGAACGACAAATTTGTTCTTGTCGGCGGTCTTGCCAAGTTTTTCGGCGATGAGCAAATTCAGCAAATAGCCAAACGCTTCAGTTCTAAAGAGGGAGACCTGCTACTGCTGATTGCCGACGGAGAGAAAAATGCAAATAAGGCACTGGCGCCGCTGCGATGCAAACTGGCGAAGGACCTTAAACTTTATGATGAGAAGGCGTTCGAATTCGTATGGATAGTGGAGTTTCCACTGCTGGAGTGGAATGAAGACCAAAAGCGGTATGATTCGCTGCACCATCCTTTTACATCGCCTGTGCCGGAGGATTTGGAAAAGTTGGAAAGCGACCCGGTTAATATCCGTTCGCAGGCGTATGATATTGTTGTTAACGGGGCAGAGATTGGCGGGGGCAGTATTCGTATCCACAAGCCGAAGGTTCAGCAAAAGGTTTTTGAGCTACTGAAAATATCCAGGAAACAGGCGCAGCAGCGATTCGGTTTTTTTTTAAGGGCGTTGGAATACGGCGCTCCGCCGCACGGCGGGATAGCACTGGGACTTGACAGGATAATTATGCTGCTTACAGGGACTGAGAATATACGGGACGTGATTGCATTTCCGAAGACACAGCGGGGCCAGTGCCTTTTAACAGATGCGCCGAGCGAAGTTGACCAGAGGCAATTAGATGAGCTGAACCTTCGAACACAAAGACACTCCCACGCAGTTGAACAACCGCCGGAAGAGCAAAAACAGTAGTTAGCGGTAGGTTGGTAGTTTTTGTGGAAACAGATAAATAAAATTTATCACAGGATTTTGGTTTTTTGTACCACCCTATAAGAAAGCAAAGATTTTGAAAGATAATAAAAGTTAGAGAGTAAGGCCATGTTTGCGGTTTCAGAAAATTGGGAAGGTGTGTTTTGGCTACTTGCTGTTAGCTTAGCGGCGGGGCTGATTGGCCATTATTTGATTTTTAAGATTCTGTTAAAGATAACCGGGCGAACCAAGAACGTTTTAGATAATTCATTGGTCAAACACTGTTACCGGCCATTACTGTGGTTCGTCATTGTGCTGATAATCCGGTCGGCAATTCTGGTTATTGAGATACCGGAGCAATTTGAGGAAGCGGCACGGCACCTTATCAGCTTATTTTTGATAGGCATTGTGGGCTGGTTAGTGATTAAAGCCGCTTATATTTTAGAGGACTGTATTGTCAGCCGGTTTAAGGTTGACGAGAAAGATAATCTTCAAGCCCGTAAGATTCATACGCAACTAAGGGTAATAAAGCGGATAGTAACAGCAGCAGTGATTATTTTAGTGTTGGGTACCATGTTGATGACATTCGAGCAGGTTCGGCAGTTGGGCAAGACGATTTTGGCATCGGCCGGGATTATCGGTATTGTTGTCGGTCTGGCAGCGCAGCGGACGATAGGGAATTTTATTGCGGGTCTTCAAATAGCCTTTACCCAGCCTATTCGGGTGGATGACGTAGTAATAGTGGAAAACGAATGGGGCAGGATAGAAGAGATAACACTGACCTATGTTGTAGTTCGCATCTGGGACTTGAGGCGTTTGATATTACCGATTAACTATTTTATAGAGAAGCCCTTTCAGAACTGGACCCGCACGACGGCTGACATATTAGGGACCGTATTCATTTATGTCGATTATAGTGTGCCGGTGGCTGCTATACGGGAACAGTTGCAGAAGATTTTGAACGAATCGGAGCTTTGGGATAAAAAGGTTTGCGTTTTGCAGGTTACCAACGCAAGTGAGAAGACGATTGAGCTGCGGGCGCTTATGAGCGCAGCAGATGCATCGACGGCATGGAGTCTGCGGTGCGAAGTCAGAGAGAAATTGATTGAATTTGTTAGAACGAAGTACCCGCGTGCCTTACCCAAACTAAGGGCTGAATTTACTCAGTTAAAAGATTCATGAGGGATAGGGAGGCTCAGACAAGCATCCTTGACCTGCTCGGTGTTTTATACTATTCATAGACTCAAGAGCAGTTTATGTGGAAACAGATACATAAAATTTATCACAGAATTCTGGTTTTTTTGCATTTGTCGCCGTTGTCGCTGGCGGCGAAGTGCAGGATAGCCTTTGGAGCGGCGGTGGGTCTTGTGTTGATTCTGGCTCTTCTTCTGCCATATATCTGGATGGGCCAGCTTACGAACAAGGCTACTCTTGATGCCGGTCGAGCCAAGAGTGAGACTCTGCTGTGCCAACACTTCAAGCCAAAAGAGGCTGGTGATGAAACAGCACTTCCTGCACTTGATAATACCGGTGCTGTTTTGGATGCAAACGATAGCGAGATACGCTGGATACACTTTACGAAGGAAAATAGCAAACAACGAGTGGAGTTGACCGTGGAACAGAAAGAGATGGTTGAATCTCTCAAAGCCGAGGAGGAAAGAGACGATGCTATCGGGCTGGCCAGATATAAGGGCATTGTTTACAGCAATTATGTAAGGGTTTTTCGGGCAACGGACAGCTGCATAAGCTGCCACAATCCGCAGGGTTCTGCGAGTGCATTTTCCCGCAATGAAGCGATAGGTGCAGCGATTATACAAAAACCTGCTGCTGAAATAAGTCGAACGGTACTACTAAACAAAATCTGGATATTCGCGGCGGGACTTATTGCTGCTGCCGGTGCGATAGTAGCATTTTATATTATAACGCAGCGTGTGATTTTACGTCCGATACGCCAGTTGCGTGCAATTTCAAACAACGTTGCAGAAGGTAACCTCGATATCCGAAGCGCGATAAAGACCGGAGATGAATATGAAAAACTCGCGAACGCGTTTAATCACATGCTGGACGGTCTGCAGGCCGCACAGGAAAAACTGCGGCAGGCGAACAAACAACTCGACGACAAAATTGCAGAGCTTTCCGAGCGGAATATCGATTTGTTCAAAGCCAACAAACTAAAGGGGGAATTTTTAGCAAACATCTCGCATGAGTTTAAAACTCCGTTAAACGCAATATTGGGTTTTGCCGAGATTTTGCGTGAAAAACCCGATAAGCTCAGCAAAGAAAGGGCGCGAAGATTCGCTGAGAATATTATCGACGGTGGCAAAAGGCTTCTTAACATGATTAACGACCTGCTGGATTTGGCGAAGACTGAGGCGGGCAAGATGGAGCTTCATATAGAAAAGACGTCTTTACGGCAACTTTGTAAGGCAGTGGTTGGGTCGTTCTCAGCACTTACAAAGAAGAATAAAATCAAGGTCAAGCTGCAAACGGACAACGACATTCCCGAACTTTTAACAGATGTCGGCAAGGTTCAGCAGATACTGTACAACTTTCTAAGTAACGCAGTAAAGTTCACACCTAAAGGCGGCAGGATTGAGATTCGAGCTAATATGCTGGACGACCAGAGGGTTCGGATTGCGGTAAGCGACAGCGGCTGCGGTATCAGCGAAGTGAACAAGGAAAAGATATTTGAGAAATTTCGTCAGGCAGACGGTTCGATAACGCGGGAATCGACCGGCAGCGGACTTGGCCTTGCCATCAGTAAGGAATTAGCTGCAATGCTTGCCGGCAGTATTGGGATGGAAAGCGAGCCCGACAAAGGGGCAACCTTCTGGCTCGATATCCCCGTAACCATCTCCAAAGAGGAAAATCAAACTTCATAGAAGCCACATCTTATACGAGATGTAATTGGTCACTATCATTTTGCAATCCACCGCAGAACACAGCCCCTACAGAATTGGCGAGATGTGAAGGATTTGACGTAGTTTGCAATTTATGTATAATGGCTCTTTTGAAATGAAAGGGAGCATTGATGGCCAAGAAACATGTAAAGGCGATTTTCCCGGGTTCTTTTGACCCGATTACAAACGGGCATCTGGACGTAATCAATCGCGGGATAAAACTTTTTGACGAGGTGATTGTTGCTGTCGGACGAAGTCCTATCAAGAATCCGCTGTTTACGCCCGAAGAGCGTGTGGAGATGATAGCAGAACTGGTTTCTGATATACCGAGCGTTTCGGTGGAGAGCTTCGATGGTCTGACGGTGGAATACGCAGCTAAAAGAGGAGCCGATGCCATACTGCGTGGACTGCGAAGTTTGACGGACGTTCAGTACGAGTTTAAGCTTGCTATGACGAACAGGGCTGTAGCGGGTATAGAGACGGTATTTGTTATGACCAGCGAGGAATACGGCTTTACCAGTTCAACTTTGATTCGGGAGGTTGCATTACTGGGCGGTAACGTTTCAAACCTGATTCCGGAAAATGTGTATAAGCGTCTGCAGGAACGACTTAAAAAAGTCACTCGTGACCCATGAGCCCGGGCACGAACCACGAGCCATGAGATATGTTTACGATTAGTGTCGAAACGAGCTTTGACGCATCCCACCAGTTAGCCCTGCCGGACGGCTCAAAGGAGCAGCTTCACGAGCATACGTGGGCGGTTACCGCAGATGTCGGCAGCGAGAAGCTGGACGGGATGGGACTTGTGATGGACTTTGGCCATCTCACATCGGCGGTCGATAATATCGTTTCTGAGCTTGATAACACGACGCTGGAAAGAATTGAATACTTTCGGCAGCACAATTCATCCGCCGAAAACGTAGCTAAATATATATATGATAAGCTTGGGCCGGGACTGCCCAGAGAGGTAAGGCTGCTGAGTATCAGTGTTGTTGAGGAGCCGGGCTGCTCGGCAAAATTCGGCAAAGGCTAAAGAATCCGTGCCGCTTTGAGAGGATTTATTATTCGTATTTGCGGGAGGCGCGCCAAAGGCAGCAAGAAAGCATTTTGGGCCGCGTTCGAGGGGTGCAAAGTCGGCAAACAGGGAAATCAGCCTACAGTAGCTTTTTGAATTTGACGATTATCTAAAGAAAGGTAACAGGTACAATCGCAAGGGCTTACAAGAAATTGATTGGCAGAAGCGGTTTTTTAGAATTTAAGAGCTTATCAAGGCAAGGATTTAGTATAATGGTGTTACAGGATTAATTAATATGTATTGTCAGATTTGCCAAAAAAATGAAGCGACGATACATCTGACCGAGATAAACGACGGCGTTCGCAACGAGATGCATCTTTGCGAACAATGTGCGCAGGAAGAGGGCGTAGCCGTCAAGAGCCATCTGCCGATAAATGAGTTGCTCGCTAACCTTCTTGCTACCCAGCCTTCAGACGATGAGCTGTTCAGCGGCTCCGAGCAGGAGTCCATATGCCCGCACTGCGGGTTCACGCTGGACCAATTCACGAAGAAAGCGGTTTTGGGCTGTCCCTATGACTACGAGGTGTTTGAGAAATCGCTGCTGCCGCTTATTAAAAGGGCTCACGACGGCAAAACAAGCCACCGCGGGAAGGTCCCCTCAAAAGCATCAAAGGATACCAAAAAACAAGTAGAGCTTATGTCGCTGCGTCGAGAGCTGGAGACTGCAATAAAAAGCGAAGATTACGAGCTTGCAGCTAAGCTGCGCGATAAAATAAATCAATTTGAAAAGTAAATTTTGTGCGATGTTGCCGGTAATACAAGGGCGCATATGAAGCTGACGGATATAAGTGGGGACATAAACGAATGGCTTGACGGCTCTGGTCCTTTAGCCGACATCGTCATATCCTCCAGAATCCGTTTAGCAAGAAATATAGCGGGGCACAAATTTCTGAGCTGCTGCAGTGATGATGAGAAGTCTGCCATACTCAAGAAGCTGAAGGATGTTTTGATGTCACTGGAGCTGGGCGACAAAATTTTCTATCTGAGCGTGGACAAAACACCGGTTCTAAACAGACATTTTCTGGTGGAAAGGCATCTAATCAGCCGGCATCACGCTTTCGGCAAGGGGCCTCGCGGGGTGGTCATGGCCCAGCGGGAATTTTTCACGGCTATGATTAACGAGGAGGACCATCTGCGTATTCAGGTTCTAAAAGGTGGTCTACAGCTAAGCCGGTGTTTCGAGCAGATAAACCGTGTTGATGATATGATAGAAGAAAAGGTCGGTTACGCCTTTAGTCCGCGCTTTGGGTACCTTACAGCGTGTCCGACTAATCTGGGCACGGGCATCAGGGTTTCGGTAATGCTGCATCTGCCTGCGTTGAAGATGACCGGTCAAATAGAGAAATTTTTAAATGCCACAAGAGATATGAACCTTGCTGTGCGTGGTTTATTCGGCGAGGGCACCCAGGCATCTGGTGATTTCTATCAGCTGTCAAATCAGGTAGCGTTAGGTGTCTCGGAGTCGGATATTGTCGCTCAGTTTGAAAAGACCATTATCCCTGAGATAGTCGAATACGAACAGGCCGCCAGGGAGCAACTACTCTCAAAGGAACCGGAGGTTCTCGACGACAAGATATCTCGTGCGATGGCGCTATTGCGAAATGCGCATCTGATAAGCTCTCAGGAGGCACTGCTTCTTCTGAGTCACCTGCGGATGGGTATCAATATGCACGAGCATATGGGAGCAACAACCCCAGCAATCAAGAAGCTATGCTCGCTTCGTGGCGGAGCGGACAAGGAGGGTGGTCTTTCGATTGCAACAATAAACCGGCTGTTCATGCTCACTCAGCCGGCACATCTGCAGTTAAACCATGGAAAAGTGCTGGACCCGGCCCACAGAGATGCTCTTCGTGCCAAGATTATCCGTTCAGCACTTAACCAGTAGCGTATCGTCGTGCGTTATGTGAGATGCATACTGCGTTTAGGTTTTTAACACAACAGTCAATACACTCAACACGATGCGATACAGACCTGCCAAAATGGCACTTTAAATTGTCTGTTCGGAATTGGCAAAACGCCGGTATTAAGCGTAACTTACTGCCATTAAACGGCTTAAATGGTCCAGCTCGACCCGGTACTGCAACTGGCACGGGTTTTGCTCAATTTCAACACAGGATTATCACATATTAACGTGAAGAAATAATAAACGTCGAAAGGAAGTTAAAGATGGCTAAAATCATTGGAATAGATTTGGGAACGACAAACTCAGTAGTTGCGGTGATGGAAGGTACGTCACCGAAGGTTTTAATCAATTCCTCGGGCTCACGGCTAACGCCTTCGGTGGTTGGATTTACCGATAAGGGCGAGCGGCTTGTCGGTCAGATAGCGCGCCATCAGCAGGTAACCAATCCTGAGAACACCGTATTTTCAATCAAGCGTTTTATGGGGCGACGGCACAGTGAGGTCTCGGCGGAAGAAAAAATCGTGCCGTACAAAATCACCGGCGGGCCGGAAGAACTGGTCAAGGTCGGTGTCCGCGGCAAAGAATACACTCCGCCGGAAATATCGGCAATGATTCTGCAGGACCTGAAGAAAACCGCAGAAGATTACTTAGGCGAAAACATTGAGCAGGCAGTTATAACGGTACCTGCATATTTTAACGACTCACAGCGTCAGGCAACAAAAGATGCCGGCACAATAGCAGGGCTAAAGGTCGAGCGAATTATCAACGAGCCCACAGCAGCAGCATTAGCATACGGTGTAGAGAAGAAAAAGAACGCTAAAGTAGCGGTTTTCGACTTCGGTGGTGGAACATTCGATATCTCCATTCTCGACATTGGGGGATTTGAGGAAGAAGGAGGCGTGATTGAGGTTCTAAGCACGAACGGCGATACGCATCTTGGCGGTGATGACCTGGATGCAAGGCTTATAAATTATCTGGCAGATGAGTTCAAAAAAACCGAGGGCATCGACCTTCGCGATGACCCGATGGCCCATCAAAGACTAAAAGAAGCTGCGGAGAAGGCCAAGTGCGAATTGAGCACCCAGCTTGAGGCAACGGTAAATCTGCCTTTTATTACAGCCGACGCCAAAGGTCCGAAGCACATGCAGATAACGATTAGCCGCAGCAAGTTCGAATCGCTGTCAGAGCCGATATTCGAACGGCTGAAGAGTCCATGCTATAAGGCGATTGAGGATGCGAA
The DNA here is from genome assembly GCA_020351025.1 of Planctomycetota bacterium. Classification (GTDB taxonomy): domain Bacteria; phylum Planctomycetota; class Phycisphaerae; order Sedimentisphaerales; family Anaerobacaceae. Next base: position 1,719,102 of record CP070728.1, on the reverse strand, counting down.
ACTGACAGCCAATGAAATCAGTGAGGTTCTGCTCGTCGGCGGCTCGACAAGAATCCCACAAGTGCAGGATATAGTTCAAAAGATATTCGGCAAGGAACCGAACAAGGGCATCAATCCTGATGAGGTGGTTGCCCTGGGAGCTGCGCTGCAGGGTGCGGTTCTTGCCGGCGAGTCAGGTGTAAAAGACATTTTGCTTCTGGATGTAACGCCGCTTTCACTGGGTGTAGAGACGCTTGGCGGTGTTATGACAAGATTAATCGAGCGTAACACGACAATACCAACAAGCAAAAAGGAGATATTCTCGACCGCTGCCGATAACCAAACAACTGTCGATATCCACGTTCTTCAGGGCGAGAGGGAATTTGCCAATGACAACCGGACGCTCGGCAGGTTCCAGCTTACCGAAATTCCGCCTGCGCCGAGAGGCATTCCGCAGATTGAGGTTGCATTTGATATTGATGCCAATGGCATTTTGAATGTCTCTGCCAAGGATTTAGGTACCGGCAAGCAGCAGTCGATTGCGATTAAATCCAGCTCGGGGCTGAGCGAACAAGAGGTCGAACAAATGAAGAAGGCGGCTGAATCGCACGCTGAGGAAGATAAGAAAAAGCGAGAGGTTGTCGACCTTAAGAACCAGGCAGACCAGCTGATTTATTCGACTGAAAAGACCCTTAAAGAGCACGGCGATAAGGTTTCTGCCGAGGTTCGGGGCAAGATTGAAAGTGCCGTCAACAACCTGAAAGAAGCTGTAAAAGGCGATAGCGCCGATGCCATAAGAAAGTCTATTGAAAACCTCGGTACCACCAGCCAGGAACTGGGTAAGGTGCTTTACGAAGAGGCAACTAAGAAGCAAGCTGCATCTTCGGCGACAGGTGAGGGCAAACAAGCCCCGCCACCTGAAGGCGAGGTGAAAAGAAAAGGTGGAGATGATGTAATCGATGCTGAATTCGAGGCCAAAGATAAATAACAGCGTTTAGCGGATAGCACATAAAAAATAGAAAAATAATTAGAAAATTTTTGACTCCTTAAAATATAACTGTATAAAAAAAGTAGTAGCAAAAAAGCCGGGGCAAGACAGCTCGAGGATTTTGAGGTTGGAGAAATGAAGAACCCGAAATCAGCTGACTGCCCCGGCTCATTTGTTTATAGAACAGCTGGAAAATATCCCCTCCAATACCCGCTCGTCGATGTAGTTCTGAATCCCGCCGCTACAGGCCGGCAAAATCGAAGAGTTAGCACAGACCGCCGTGCATATTAACATCTTGACAAGAGAACAAGGCTTATCATAGGATAACGAACTAATTAGTGTTTTTCGCGTTTGTTAATGCTGCGAAAGGAAAGGGTAGGATAGGTTTGCAAGAACAAATAGACAAAAGCAGCGAAAGATTGATGTCGGTGGATGCGCTGCGCGGCTTTACAATGTTCTGGATTATAGGGGGCGATGCGGCGTTACTGCGAGGGTTGGCTAAGGGGACGGGTAGCGAATTCCTGAATAAGCTGCTGGTACAATTCGACCATGTCCCGTGGGAGGGTTTTCACGCCTGGGATTTGGTTATGCCGCTGTTTCTTTTTGTTGTAGGCGTGGTAATGCCGTTTTCGTTAAATAAACGACTGGCCCGTGGTGACAGCAAAGGACAACTGTATCTTCACGTCATCATGCGGGTAATAATACTTTGGATACTCGGGATGATAGCGCAGGGAAATCTCCTATCCTATGATTTGTCAAAGCTGCACATTTATTGCAACACATTGCAGGCGATAGCGGCGGGTTACCTTATTGCTGCGATATTGATACTGAACCTCAACATAATAAGGCAAATGATAACAACAGCGGGACTATTGCTATTATTCTGGGCCTTGATGATGTTGGTGCCCGTGCCGGGTCATGGTGCCGGTGTGCTGACGAAGGAAGGGAATTTAGCGATTTATATCGATAACCTGATACTGGGCCGATTCAGCGATGGTTTGGCCTACACATGGATTCTGAGCAGCATTACATTTGCCGGCACGGTAATGCTCGGCGCGATGGCAGGACACCTTTTGCGTTCGCGAAAAAGCCCGGCAGCTAAGGTACTATGGCTTTTAATCGCTGGTCTTGGTTGCCTAGTTTTAGGCGGGGTCTGGGGAATGGTTTTTCCGATTATTAAGCATCTGTGGACGAGTTCAATGGTTCTCTGGGCAGGCGGCTGGAGCTTTTTGCTGCTGGCTTTATTTTATTTGGTTATTGATGTACTGGGACTGCGGAAGTGGTCATTTGGTTTTGTGGTGATTGGGATGAACGCTATTGCGGTTTATATGGCGTGCCACGTGTTTGATTTTAAGGATGTGGGTAATATATTTGTCGGGGGGCTGGAGAAGCGGCTGGGGCAGTGGAATTATTTTGTGCAGGAGGCGACGGCCTTTGCGGTTATATGGCTGATTCTGTACTGGATGTACCGCAAGAAGACATTTATCAAAATCTAAGCTGAGCAGTCTGTTATTTACCTATACAAAAGCGAGAAAATATTCTCTCCAGAATCTTTTCGTCGATGTGCTGCTGCAGGCCTGACAGCGCCTGGTAAGCCGCACGCAGCATCATTGCGGCAACCTCATCACTGCCAGCCTTTAATTCGCTTATTGATTCACTGATATCCTCGATTGCCTCGTTGACTGCCTGTTTGTGCCTGGCGGTAAGGGCGATTTCGTATCTCGTATCCCTCGACCGCGCTCGGGACAGGTCCCGTATCTCGTGAATCATATCAAGCTTAGACGTACCGGTGGCTAATTCGATTATTCTTTCATCAAGCCTGGTCTTTAGTTGTTCAATTCCAGCGCTGGTTTTAACACTAACAGCTAAAAAAACCGTGTCAAATAAATCATCCAGTTCAGTAATACGCTTAGCCAAAATATTTTTTTGCAACAAATCCGATTTTGTAGCTACCGGCACCAAGACCTCGGTCCTAAATAGTTTGCGTATTGCTATATCCTCACTCCAATCTTCTTTTGAGACATCGACACAAAACACTACTACTGAAGCTTTTTGCAGGGAAGCAATCGCCGCCTGATGTGCCAGCTCATCGAGGATATTATTCGGCTGTTGTATAAGTCCTGCACAATCAAACAGCACGCAATTACTGTGTCTTAATGAAAGTAAACCCGTCAAAACGTCTCTGGTGGTTTTGCGCTGCGGCGAGACAATGCTTCTTTGTTTTCCGATGAGCCTGTTGAGCAGACTGCTTTTGCCGGCATTAGGCGCTGCTGCGATTCCCACCGCCGGCAAATCAAGCACAGACTCACAACTGATACTGCCGTCCAATAACTGCTCAAGCTTGTGCTTTATATCGGTGAGTCTTTCAACAGCCTGGCTGTTCGTTACGAATTCTATATCCTCGCCGCTGAAATCCAGTCCCGCCTCGATGAGGCTAAGACAATCGATTATCTGTGAACGGATTTTTTCTGCGGTTTCGGCCAATCGCCCTGAAAAAAGTCTCTCTGCAGCGGCTAATTGGAATTTATTTGAGCAGGTTATGATTTCATTGACTGCTTCTGCCTGTGCCAGGTCGATTTTGCCGTTAAGAAAGCTGCGAGCGGTAAATTCGCCCGGCCCGGCCATTCGCAGACCCATCTTAAGCAAATTGCCTATAAGGGCCTTAGTAAGACTTGGGTTTGTGTGGATATGAATTTCGGCAACATCGTCGCCGGTATAGGAATACGGGGCCAAAAAAAGATACAGCTTCGCATCGATTCGCAGTTCGGCATCAATGGCCACGGCGCCAGATATAAGGCCGGCTCCGGCAGCAGAAATCGGGACAAAGACCTGTTTGACTGTATCGACTGTGTCGGGGCCGCTTATGCGGACAATCACCCTTTTGTGCGACGTCGGCGAACTGACAGCTACAATAGTGTCATTTAAGTGATACATAAACAAAAAATTTAAAATGCAAAAATTAAAACCATAACGTAAAATCCGAAACGAATTTATTATTACTTGGAAGGTAAAACAGCAATTTTAAGTTTTAAGCTTTGGCTTTGTATTTTTTAGCTTTAAGTTTTACATTTTGTAGAAAGGTTTGGGTTTTTTCTTTTTGACCTTACCGCCCGTTTTGCTCGTTACCTCAACCAGCCCCTTCGATTCGGCTTGTTCTTTCTCCCGAATATGCTTTCTGATGACATACTGTTCAAGGACACCGGCAAAGGTGCTCGCCATAATATACAAATTCACCCCTGACGGCGCCTTATACAGCACGAAGGGAAACATCAAGGGCATCATAATCATCATCATTTGTTGCTGCTTAGCAATTTGTGGGCTTGTCGATGCGGCCTGCTGATGCGGCATCAGCTTTTGCTGCAGATAAAACGCAACGCCCATTAAAATCGGCAGCAGATTAAATGAATCCAGCTTACCTAATAAAGGCAGAGTTATCGCTGAAAACCTAAACAATGCATCGGGAACGGAAAGGTCCGTAATCCAAACCGGCAAAAACGCCGTGCCACGCAACTCAATACTGGCGTTTACGGCAGACCACAATGCAATCCAGATGGGCATCTGCACCATAATCGGCAACATACCCATAACCGGCGAGGCACCCTGCTCCTTATATAGCGCCATTATGTGTTTGTTCATCTCTGTCTTGCTGTTGGCATATTTTTTCCTTATCTCTTCGACCTTCGGGGCAAGCTTGCTCATCCTGCTCATCGAAACCTGGCTTTTCTTGGTGACCGGATGCATGGCAAGACGCATGAGAAAGACCAATATGATAATTACAACGCCGTAATTGCGTACAAAGCTGTACATCCATTTCATCAAAGCCATTATGCCGAACGCCAGGGGTTTTATAATGCTCTGCGGGCAGCAGCAGCCCATAAAATCTATCGTCTGAAAGAAACCAAGCTTGCGATACAATTCGTTTTTGTCGAAAAGGCTTTTATCCTTAGGGCCGATATAGAGCAGGAAGTTATATGTTTTGGCGCTGCCTGCCTGGCCGGCTGATGCCAGAGCGCTTGAAGCGATTTTCAAATTCACTCCGATTGTTTCATCGCCGGTATCTCCGCGTTTGTCTCCATCGGGATTGTAGAAGCGGCCTGTTTTGTCTGCTACCCAGTCACAATAGTCCCTGCCCTTATCAGGCACAGGTCTCAATATCGCTGCAAAATATTTATTTGTCGTTGCCGCCCATAAGAAACGTGCTGCAGCCTGCTTGTAACTTATTCGCAGATACCTTTCCGCCTGCTCCTTATCCTCCGCGGTTTGCGCCTGCTGGTAGCTGAGCGTAGCGTCTTTTAGGCCCAAATTTTTACTTAAAATAGATGCTCGAATATCCTTCCGTGAGGAAACTATCTGCCCGGCGGATGTCACAAAGCCACCAATGACCTTTCTCGTATCCATTCTGACATCTTCCCGACAGATACCGACGGGCCCGATTAACTCAAACTGCACCTTTTGCTCGGATGCCGAGAGGTTCTCAACCGCTAAGCGGCAGTCCAAATGGTAGCTCCCAGGGTAAACTGTATAGGTCTTTACGAGTTTCACAACCGGCTCACCGGTGTCTTCATTTTCAATGGTGGCCTCGAAGCGGGCCGTCCGGGAGCCATCATAAGAAGCTACAACATCGAAATCGAAGCTTTCCCAGTGTAATCTATCCAGGGCAAGCTTGAGTCGCTGCTGAACAAATACGAAGTCCGCGGTTGCCATTGATAAAATTTCACGGCCTCTGGGGCGGTCAACAGGTGAAAGAACCACCAAGGGCTGAGGGTCTTTATAATCACGGTCATCAAACTCGCTAAAGGTCACCTTTGCGACAGAAGCGCCTTTTGAACTCAATTCCAACAGGAACTTAAAGCCGCTTTTTGGGTCTGTTGAGCCGAGTGTAAGAGTTTTTGCCTTCCCTCCCGCAGCACTAAAATTAGCAAGCTCAGCTGTCTGCGGCTGCAGTTCCTGCTCGCCGGCAGGTGTATCTATGGCTTCGTGGTTATCAGCTGCTGCCTGCTGCAGTACAATACCGGTCTTGCCGCCAGGGAAACTATGGCGGAAGAATCCTGCTTCGATAACAAGCCAGCCACAAAAAACAACAAAACCAACTACAATCAACGTCAAAATTCGCATTAGCTTTTGCTTTTAAATAATCAATAGTCAATAATAAATAATCAATTTCTTTTATCTTCCATCCCGCAGTCTCTCGCCGTGGAAGTCATCCAATTCATCGATTGCCAATATTTTTTTTACTGTGGTTTCGAAGTCGTAATTCAGCCTGACGAAGTTTACCTCAGTCCCATCGACATATACGTAGCTTGCCCGGTTGTCCTTATCCCTCGGCTGGCCGACCGAGCCGATATTGATAATCGCCTTTTCATTATCGACTATCGGATACATATCGCCGAGCTCGTCGGGCAGGTAAAAATCGGGCTCATCGAGAAATACGCCGGGCAAATGAGTATGGCCAACAAAGCAGATATGCTCGATCCGCTCGAACATCAGCCGAACCTTCAGTGGATTGGTATAAACATCATCTGGAAAGATATATTCATTAATCGGTCTTCTGGGGCTTGCGTGGATAAAATCTATAATTGCTGTGTTTGCTCCGACTTTGGTTCTGAGGGTCCGTCTCATCGACAGTTCGCCCAAGAAGCTCCAGCGTCGGTTACGACTGGCGGCTTCTTCTTCAGCCTCGAGACTAAAGCGTGTCCAGAAGCTTGCCTGCTCGGCTCCATAGTTGAAATTTGTCGGCTCGTACAAAGTGGCGTAATCATGGTTGCCCAGAACGCACCATTTGGTTCTTTCTATAACCAGGTCCAGACATTCCTTGGGATTGGGCCCGTAGCCGATTACATCGCCGAGACAATATATCGTCTCGATGCCTCGGTTTTCGACATCTGCCAGAACGGCGGTCAAGGCCTCTATATTTGAATGTATATCACTTATAACTGCAAACATACGCTGACCCGATAAACGAAACAATGCTTAGTCTATGTGAAATCCACATTGATAGCAAAAAAATCATAAAAATGCCAGTATATTTATTGGCTTTTGCAGAATCAGCCATTTTGTAAATACTCACGAAGCATAAAAAAGCACTTATGCAATACGTTAGGCGCTATATATCTATTGATTTGCTTTGGGCTGGGCTGTTGTTATAATACCTGCGGCGAAATACGAGACACATGATACGAGATGCGAAAATGGTAGATATGACTCTTCTTGAAACCTGTGAGCTGATAAAGAAATATTCCGGCAGGGTTGTCGTCAACGAAGTATCCATTACGATAGCCCAGCGAAGCATCGTCGCCCTTTGCGGACGTAATGGCGCCGGAAAAACCACTACGTTTAGAATGATTATGGGGATGATTACGCCGAACAGCGGTTCGGTCATCTTCGAGGGCCAGGATATCACGAAACTGCCGATGTATAAAAGAGCCCGCCTCGGTATTGGGTATCTCTCCCAGGAGCCCAGCATCTTCCAGCGGCTCAGTGTCCGTGAGAACCTGTATGCAATTCTGGAAACGATGTCGTACACCCGGGCGGAGCGCAACCGCAAAGCTGATATGCTCGTTGAGCATTTCGGGTTGGGCGAGGTCTCAGACAGCCAGGGCAGGTTCCTTTCCGGCGGTGAACGCAGAAAGCTCGAAATCGCTCGCGCAATGGTAACAGACCCATCGCTGATTCTGCTGGATGAGCCTTTTAGCGGTGTTGACCCCATCACTGTTGAGGACCTGCAGCATGAAATTCGCCGACTCATTGCATCCGGTGTAAGTGTCCTAATCACCGACCATAATGTCGAAAGAACCCTGGAGGTGGTTGATAAGGCATATATAATCGACCACGGCAAGGTCATAGGGTCAGGAACTCCATCCGAAATCATCCGCAACGAAACGGTCAAAAAACTGTACCTCGGAAGCACCTTCGACGGTGACGAATTCGACTAAAGAACAGCAGATGTAAATGAGATGCACGAAATGGTAGATACTGATAAATGTAGGATTACGCATTACCCGGCTAAGGTTTTAGCTGGGAAAGCACAGCCGGTCGAGAAAATCGACGACAATATCCGCCGCCTCGTGGAAAAAATGACGGATATTATGCTGGAAAATAAAGGAGTCGGCCTAGCAGCACCGCAGGCGGGTGTGCCGCTTAGACTTTTTATCATATCGCTTGACCAGACAAAAGAAGGCATCAAAGTCTTTATAAACCCAACTGTTACACCGATTGGCGAACTTGACTTGGTTGAGGAAGGGTGTTTATCGATACCTGATATTTATACAAAGATTCGCAGATATAAAAAATGTAAGGTTACCGCCACGGATTTAGCCAGCAATGAATTTACCGAAGAAGCTGAAGGGCTTTACGCAAGGGCCCTGCAGCACGAATTCGACCATATCGAGGGGATAACCATCGCCGACCGCATGGGCTCAACAGCCAAAATCGTGCATCGAAAAAAACTCAAGAAACTTGCAGAAGAGTACAAAGAAGCTGTGGAAGAATAAGCAATGAAAATAGTCTATCTCGGCAGCGGTGAGTTTGGCATCCAGTGCTTAAATTCATTAGCCGACTCTAAACACAGCGTAGAGTTTATCGTCACTCAGCCTCCGCGGCAAGCTGGTAGAGGTCAAAAGCAAAAACCGACGCCGGTTGCTCTCTGGGCAAAGGACCACGCGATACCTTTTATAGAAACAGATAATGTAAATAAGCCTGAGGAAATCGCCAAAATTGCATCTTACCAGCCGGATTTGATTTTAGTAATAGCATTTGGCCAGAAAATCGGCACCGAACTGATAAATCTGCCACCCAAAGGCGCTATCAATATCCACGGGTCGCTGCTCCCGAAATATCGGGGGGCGGCACCAATAAACTGGGCAATAATCAACGGCGAAACCGAAACCGGTATCAGCATAATTGCGCTGGCTGAGAAAATGGATGCCGGTGCTATTTGTGCACAGGCAAAAACCGAAATCAACCCAAATGAAACAGCCGGTCAGCTGCACGATAGATTAGCCCAAATAGCGGCACCACTATTATTAAAAACATTAAACCAAATTGCAGACGGTACAGCCGTCTATACCGAGCAGGACCACAACAAAGCAACAGCGGCACCGAAGCTGCAAAAGAAAGATGGATTTCTGGACTTTGCTGAATCTGCCCAGATTCTTCGCAGAAAGATACTCGGGTACTGGCCCTGGCCCGGTGCCTCAGCTTCGTACATCTCGAAAGAGACCGGCAAAAGCGCACAGGTAAGAATAGCAATAGCTGATGTGGCTGAATCCTCAAATCCTGCAGGATTAGCGGCTGGGACGCTCGATGAAAACCTGAACGTAATATGTGGCGAGGACGCCCTGAAGATTACAAAAATTAACCCGAGCGGCTCAGCGCTGATGGACTTTCAGGATTTTGTCAACGGCCGACACACCCGACCCGGCGATATGTTCAAAAAAATAGAATAAACAATATGACCAGCCAAAAGCTCAAATCCGCCCGCACAATCGCAGCTATTGTCCTGAACCGATTTGACCCGAAATACGACTACGCTGGCCCAATCCTAAGCGAAATGCTCCACCAAACCGACGAGAAACAAAGGGCCACCGACCTGGTATACGGCAGCATAAGAAACCGCCCTGCCATTGATATGGTGATAGCCAAGCTGGCAGACTGCCCGACCGACAGGATACAAAGCACGGTGCTCAATACCATCCGCATCGGGGCCTACGAACTTATCTATTGCCCTCAAGCCCCTGAGTATTCCATCATCAATGAAGCGGTCGAAAACGCCAAGATAGTAGCGGGCGAAAAGCGGGCGGGCTTTGTTAATGCAGTGCTTAGGCAAATCGATAGGCACATAAAAAACCGCCAGAGTCCGCTGTCCGAAACCACCACTGAGAGGACACTCCCGCAAACAACTACAACTGGTTGCGAATTCGATACTGAAATCCTGCAAAAGCCACAAGTCTCGCCCGTCGATTATTTTAGCAGTGCTTTTTCGCTGCCAAGATGGCTCATAAGCGATTGGCTGGCTGAATTCGGCGAAGAACAAGTGCGGCAAATCTGCTTTGCAAGCAATCGAAGGCCCGGCATTTACATAAGAGCCAATACGCTAAAGACAACTACCCAGCTGCTTGCTGAAAAACTCAGCCAGACTAATATTGATTTGGAAATAGTTGACGGCTCAATGCTCAAAATCAAGGCACCGCAGGCGGTAACGGAGCTGCCAGGATTTACAGAAGGCCTTTTCAGTATTCAGGATATCTCGGCTGCACAGCCGGTACAGTTGCTGCAACCGAAGCCCGATTGGACAATCCTCGACCTCTGTGCCGCTCCCGGCACAAAAACAACGCAATTAACAGAAGCCACCGGTGATAAGGCAAAAATTATCGCAACCGATATTGACAGCGAGAGGTTGAAAAAGGTCAAAGAAAACATCATCCGGCTCGGACTAAACAGCGTTGGCATAATTGAATATGAAAATCTGCAGGATGCTGCCGCCGAAATCGGCCTTTTTGATTGCATCCTGCTAGATGTGCCCTGTTCAAATACCGGCGTACTATCCAAACGCCCTGAGGCACGTTATAGAATAAGTAACGATGCAATTCAAAAGCTAACAAAAACACAAACCGAGCTTCTTGAATCGGCTATAAAGCTCTTAAAACCAAAAGGCGGAATCTGCTACAGCACCTGCAGCATACAAAAATGTGAAAATAGCGAACTTGTAAAAAACTTTTTACAAAAAAATGCAAGCTTCGAACTAAAATCTGAGCGGCTTTTCCTGCCCTCTGCACATAAATTCGATTGTGATGGATGCTACGTTGCAATAATTACCAAAACCTAAACCACAGATACCTCTTTTGAACTTTGAATTTTGGTTTTACACTTTAGCGTTCAAGTTTTAAATTGAAACCCCAATCCACCGCTTTTCCACAAAACCAACTTACGATGTGCAAAACCTGTTAATAATAAATTTTTTTCGTGCGCAAAGCTAATGCTGATAACAATTTTTACGAAGTGGAAAAGAAATTTTTAAAAATGGGATTGATTTGTTTTGTCACTGTCCAATAATAACTACTAAAAGACTTCGGTTCAACTAAAAATAGTAACTGTCGATTTGTAGGGGAGAGCATCGATGCATGGCACAATTGCGGAAGAGGTTTCCCGCCGGTCAGGGGCTCAAAGTCAAACAATTGATATTAACAAAGCCATTGCCGAAAAGATAGGACCACAAAAGCATCGGATATGGTTTAAGAATTCGACCAAACTGACACTGACCGACGGATACTTAAAGATAGGCGTACCGAACCTTTTTATAGCAAGCTGGATAGAAAATCATTTTTCAAATGAAATCAACCAGGCGGTCCAGGCTGTTACCGGCTCCAATCCAAAGATTACCTTTGGCATCGACCCGGAACTGTCCGGAAATATGCGCAGAACCCAACTCGATTCACAGGCACAACTGGTGACCAGGGCACAGGACCAGACGCACGGCCGGAGAATCAAAATACCAACCACCCCGACGAGAAAACTGAAATTCAGCATGGATACATTCGTTGTCGGGCCATCAAATGAGTTGGCCTACAATGCCGCTAAAGCCGTCATCAAAGAACAAAAAAGTCCTTTTAATCCGCTGTTTATCCACGGAGGGTACGGGCTCGGAAAAACCCATCTGCTGCAAGGGATATGCAATCAGGTGGGCAAAATCCGGCCCCAAACTAATTGGCTATATCTCTCAGCGGAGGATTTCGCCAATCAGTTTGTGCTGGCCTTGAAGACAAAAAAGCTGGAGGCTTTTCGGAGTCGAACGCGACAAACGGACTTGTTAGTTATCGACGATATCCACTTCTTGGCCAGCAAGCCTTCAACGCAGGAGGAATTCCTGCATACTTTCAATACAATAGATTTGGCAGGAAAACAGATAGTCCTCGCTTCAGACGCGCATCCAAAGATGATAGGCCAGCTTTCAGACAAGCTGGTAAACAGGTTTGTCTCAGGAATGGTTGTCAAAATCGAGACGCCGGGCTTTCAGACCCGCTGCCAAATCTGCAAGCAATACGCAGCATCAATGAAAAAGTACATCCCCGAAAGCGTAATAAGATATATCGCAGAAAACCTAAGAACCAATGTACGAGAACTCGAGGGGGCACTGCTCAAGGTAATCGCGTTTACGTCCCTGCAACACCAAAAAATCAACCTGTATATGGCCAAAGAGGTTCTGGCTGAACATCTGGCCCGGACCGACCCGATTGTGCACATATCAGATATTGAATCGGCCGTGGCAACTTATTTTGGGATAACACCTGCCAATATACACTCGTCGAAGAAAGACCGAACAGTTGCCTTGGCCCGGCATTTCAGTATGTATCTGGTAAGAAAACACACGAATATGTCCTCCTCAGAAATCGGCAGATTTATGGGCAATAAAAACCACGCCACCGTACTGCTGGCTTGTAAAAAGGTCGCGGACCATATCAAACAAAATAGGGAACTGCGATGGTATGGTATGACCGGCAACAAAATCTCCAAGGCCAGAACCATACTTGCCCACCTCGAAGAAAGCATCTCCGCTTAAACCGCTCATTATCCTGGGCAACCTGTAAAAATTCCGGTATCGCATATCACAGCATGAAAGCATAAAAAAACAACCTTTATTGTCTTGCATCTCTACCTCCTGATATGCAAAAATAGCAATTCGTCTTTGCCCGCTCAGATTAAAGAGATTTTGAGTTATGAACTCACGAGAACGAGTTGCCGCAGCCTTAAATCACAAAGAACCCGACCGCATCCCCATTGACTTCGGCGCCGGAGGTCAAACCGGCATTATGGCGTCGACCCTGTACAAAATAAAGAAACATTACGGACTTCTCGAAGAAAACGAAAGAATCAAAATCGTAGAACCGTATCAGATGCTGGGAGAAGTCGACGAAAAAATCCAAGACGTGCTCGGCCTTGACGTGGTGGGAGTCCACCCGCTGAAAAATATGTTCGGCTTCAGGGACGAAAACTTCAAACCGTGGACCCTTTTCGACGGCACTCCCGTTTGGGTCCCGCAGCTGTTCAATACCGAACCGGACGAAAACGGCAACATACTTATGTACGCCCAGGGCAACCACGGCTTCCCGCCCTCCGCAAAGATGCCAAAGAATGGCTTCTATTTCGATTCCATCATACGGCAGAATCATTTTGACCCGGACAATCTCAACCCCAAGGACAATACCGAAGAGTTCGCTCCTTTATCCGATGAAGACCTTGGGCACTTTTCAAAAGAGGTTAATAGTGCCTACGAAAATACAGACCGTGCAATTTACCTTACTTTTCCGGGGGCTGCTTTCGGTGATATCGCATTGGTACCAGCTACTTTCCTTAAAGAGCCAAGAGGTATCCGGGACGTTGCAGAATGGTATATGTCCATAGCCCTCAGGCCCGATTACATAATGAAGGTATTCGAAATCCAGACTGAAGTCGCCGTAGAAAACCTAAAGGCCGTCTACAAAGCCGTAGCCGACAAGGTTCAGGTCGTCTTTATGTCAGGTACCGACTTCGGCTCGCAGAAAGGCCCTATGATTTCCGAATCAACCTACAGGAAATTGTTCTTTCCCTTCCAAAAAAAGCTCAACGACTGGGTCCACAAAAACACCCCATGGAAAACATTTATGCACTGCTGTGGCTCGATAGAACCTTTACTTGAAGGTTTTATCGAGGCCGGCTTCGACATCCTAAACCCCGTACAGTGCTCTGCTGCGAATATGGCTCCTGCGATGCTAAAGGCCAAGTACGGGGACAGAATAGCATTTTGGGGCGGAGGAGTCGACACACAAAAGACCCTGCCGTCAGGTACGCCTCAGCAGGTCAAGACCGAGGTTACAGAGCGAATAAAAATATTCAAAAAAAGTGGAGGTTTCGTCTTCAACGCAATTCACAACATCCAGGCGGACGTGCCGGTTGAAAATTTCGTAGCTATGCTCGAAGCATATAGCAAAAACTGTGCCTATTAACCTGAACGCCCCCATTGCCTGAAGACAATAAAAAGTAGGCGGCAGCAGGTTTTCCTTACCTGCTGCCGCCTGAACACTTTGAAAGGAGGAAGAAAATCTTTAGTCGTTGTTACCCTTACAATACGCCAGTGCAGCAGAAATTGTTCAATAAATTTCAGAAAATAGGAAAAGATTTTGAATGAAAAGAGGCACCCGCTTCACACCCGCGGCTTGGATGTCTAAACCAGCCAGTGTCCGAAAAAAATTATTATTTCTCTCCACTCGGTTGTTTAGCTGGGCCGAAACACACAAACGAAATAAGAATTAAAAAGGCACCCGCCAAAAATAGGATGATTCGTTCGGCCGGTCCGCTGCATCGTGCAAGCCTATCGACCATATCCGTCTTAGGAAGCTGCCGCTCCATATCTTTCGCTAATGCCCTCCTGGCAGCTGCCAACTGCTCATCTGATGCCTTGGGATAAACGGTATTTGGCTCAGCAGGTTCCGTGCCAAGTGTAGCGGGCGCAATACGCTTAAGAACATTGGGGTCAGACTGCAATTCCCCCAAAAGCGCATCATAGTCGGCGTTTAACATCGTCAAGTCCTCCAGAGATTCTTCCGCCGCCTTTAAGAGTTGCCTGTTTCGATAATACCGAAGCAAATCGCAACAGAGAACAGAGCCGCTCAGAGCTGCTGCGCCGATGCTAAAAAAAACAACAAACAATGATAGCCGGATGATATTCTGTCTTTGCATAATTGGTAACTGGTGATTGGTAACCGGCAACCAATTACCCTCATTTAAACATAAAGCCGGCATAACGCGCGGCACTGCCAAGGTCTTCACTGATTCTGAGCAGCTGATTGTATTTGCAGATTCTATCTGTCCTGCACAAAGAGCCCGTTTTTATCTGGCCGACGCCCGTGGCAACAGCCAGGTCGGCTATTGTGCTGTCCTCGGTTTCCCCGCTTCGGTGGCTTATGACGGCCGTCCAGCCCGCTCTCCGGGCCATATTGATTGCCTCAAACGTCTCTGTCAGCGTTCCTATCTGGTTCAGCTTTATCAATATCGAATTGGCACAGTCGATTTTAATGCCCTTGGCCAGACGCCTGGTATTGGTTACAAACAAATCATCCCCAACCAATTGAACTCTATCGCCGATTTTCTTATTCAACTTCGTCCAGCCGGCCCAGTCGTCCTCAGCAAGCCCGTCCTCTATAGAAATGATAGGATATCTATTCACCCACCTGCTCCAATGCGCAACCATCGCATCAGAGGAGACCTTCTTCTTCGGCGCCGACTTGAAGAACCTGTAGGATTTTGTCTTGCTGTCGTACATTTCGCTTGCTGCCGGGTCAAGCGCGATTGAAATATCTTTGCCGGCTTTATAGCTGGCCTTCTTTATCGCACCCATAATAACTTCCAGCGCCTCTTCATTACTCTTTAGCATAGGCGCAAAACCGCCCTCGTCACCCACCGATGTGGCGTAACCTTTCTTAGCCAGTAAAGATTTTAAGGTATGAAAAACTTCCGCTCCCATCCGAAGTGCCGTCGGAAAGTCCTTGGCTCCGACCGGCATAATCATAAACTCCTGAAAATCAACGTTATTGTCGGCGTGTTTGCCGCCGTTAACAATATTCATCATCGGAACAGGCAGGATATTCGCATTGCAGCCTCCCAGATAGCGGTATAACGGCAGACCAGATGAATCCGCTGCCGCCTTTGCCGCCGCCAATGATACTCCCAATATCGCATTTGCGCCGAGCTTGCTTTTATTCGCTGTTCCATCCAGTTCAATCATCATCTGGTCAAGCTCTTCCTGCAGCGCAGCGTCCATACCTAAAACTTCCGGTGCAATAACTTCATTTACGTTTTTGACAGCCCCGAGTACACCTTTACCCATATAGCGTTTAGCCCTTCTGTCGCGAAGCTCAATTGCCTCGTGGACACCTGTGCTGGCTCCGGACGGAACCGCCGCCCTGCCAAAGGAACCGTCATCGAGCACGACATCGACTTCTACAGTCGGGTTGCCGCGGGAATCAAGGATTTCCCTCGCCGTCACATCAACTATCGTTGTAAACATCTTAAATTCTCTCCTTATCTCTGTACGAAACTATCACTGTTTAGGGCTCCGATGACGCCGGCCCCAACACCGATAAAATGGCAGCCGGGACTCTCGCAATGCACAGCGAAACCGAGCCCACATCTTATTTGTGATTACTTGCGAGAGATTACCCATTTTCACCGTCGACGTCAATACGCTACTACCTGTTTTTTTGCGGCTCAAGCGAATCGCCCCTTCACAACTTCGCGTCTCGGCTAAGCTCATTGTCCGGAAAAAATACTCTTTATAAGCACAAAAAGGCCTTTTCATTTTCTTGGTCCAAAACCTGTAATCACGCCTCTTTTTACATTGACAGACCAATTGGCGATTGATATAATAAAACTAATCCGTCAGGGCTAAGTTGTCGCGCCCAAAGCAAAAAGGGCGATGTGGTGATGTTAAGAACAGCTACGGCTGCAAATATCAGCCGGCTGTCAGATTACAAAAGGGAAAAAATGATGAAAAATGTCTCTGCTCTGATGATTTTGGGTATTGTTTTGTGTGCTTTGGCGTTCTGCCTCTGCGGCTGTTGGGAGTTTTTAGCACAGCCGGGTGAAACAGCAGCGGAAGGACATAGAAGGCATCTGCGAAACTGCTCCGTTTCCATACAGAACATAATGGACGACATAGATAGAACACTGCTCTATATGGATGAGCCAAGCAAAACCACCGATTTAAGGATACCGCCCGTCATCGACGAATAGCAGTTGCGCGGATAAGAGCACACCAAAATGCCTTGCCGCGATTGGAAACCGTAAAAACTGGCGCAGTAGCCCGAATAATTTTTTTCATCTTCATTAATATAACACCGGATGATGCAGTGCGACTTATTGCGGAGAAACCACAAAAACAAAAGGAATTGATTTGTGGAAATACTTGTTGACTATTTCCGCAGGGTGGGGATGTATGAGTGGTGGGTTGTCGCCATCGAATTGCTCCTTATCGGCCTGGTAGTCTACTGGGCTGTTGACTTCCTCGAAGGTACACGAGGAGAAAGATTATTCCGTGGCGTCATCTTCATACTCATCGCCGGTTTTCTCATCTTAAAGTTGGTCGTCGGGCAATTTGCATTTGAGCGATTGCAGTATCTTTACAACGGCTTTTTAATCGCCGTTCTCATTATCGCTGTCGCAGCCTTTCAGCCGGAAATAAGAAGAGCTCTCATAAGAATAGGCAGGGCAAGATTCCTGGCAAGCCCATCCCTGCAATTAGCAAGAACCGCAGAACAGATAATTAACACTGTAACTGAACTCGCCGCCTCAAAAATCGGCGCCATTATCGTCATTGAAAAGCGAGTGGCGCTGGGCGAATTCATCGAAACCGGCGTTCAAATCGATGCCAAGGTTACTGCCGAACTATTGAAGTCCATCTTTCGCCCCGGTACCGACCTGCACGATATGGCTGTTATAGTACGAGGTGATAGAATAGCAGCCGCCAAGGTACAACTGCCGCTCGCTGAAGCCGGCAGCGTTGACGGCTTCATACTCGGCTCACGACACCGCGCCGCTATCGGAATAACCACAGGCTCCGACGCCACTTGTTTAGTCGTAAGCGAAGAAACCGGTAGCATCTCAATTGCCCAGACCGGAAAATTGATTCGAAATGTAAGCGAATCGCAGCTGCGCCTGCACCTGACCAGTACGATGGATGAGATGGTGCCAATTTTTGAACGCCTCCGGAGGTTTCAAAGAAAAAGCGTCGCCCGGAACGACAAAGACACTACATAATATGCATATATCAAAATGACAAAAAAAATCAAGTTCGGCAAAATATCAGCTATAGTTTTTCTGACCATCTTGATATGGGTCTGGGCAGACCTTGCTCTCGATGAACAATTCACCGTTTCCAATGTCACCATAAGTGTTGCCAAATCTACCAATCCTAACCTCTGGGTAAGTTTCGATGACCGTTCATCTGTCTCGATAGAAAAAATGGTGCTTAAAGGTCCCGCTTCGAAGGTTGCTGATGTAAAGAGGAAATTAAACGACGGTTCACTAATCCTCGAATTCTTCTTGGACGCCGATCTCGAAGGGATGGTCAACCCTGGTGAGTACCATTTAAGCGCACTAAATTTCCTAAGAAAAAGCGACCAGATAAGACAGCTAGGCCTGACAATCGAATCCTGCCTGCCGGAAACAACTGCCGTCACTGTGGCTGGGCTCGTTAAAAAAAACCTGACTGTAAAGTGTGTGGACGAGACTCAGAACCCTCTAAATGCTGCAATCACCGAGCCAACGCAGGTTGCTATGTTCGTACCTGAAGATTGGGGCGGAGAAAAACTCATCGCAAAAGTTCAGCTCTCACGCAGGGAAATTGACCAGACCAGGTTATTGGCTATCAAAAAAGTGCCCTTTATTGAGCTGGCAACAGGTCAAATAAGAAGTGCCCCAACAGCCGTGAAAATCAAAATGCCGCCTGATGAGGACCTTCTCTCCGACTATACTATAACAACCGCAACTTTAGGCTTTTCTTTAAGCGCGAACCTGCAGGGAAAATACAAAGTTGAAGTAGCCAACCTCGATGAAATAATACGCGCTATTACCATCAGAGCCACCCCCGATGCAAAACGAGCCTACGAAAAAATGCCGTATCAACTCATCCTCGAAATCAAGGACGTAGACGCCAAGTCTACAGAACCTCTAAGAAAAGAGCTTATTTACAACTTCCCGGATGAATACCTCCGCAAGGATGAAATCAGGCTAAATCAAACCCCGGCCATAGCCCGATTTAAGCTGATACCAATGCTTACTCCTGAGCCAACGGCAGGAGAGTAAGGAGCAACTAAACCCACTAAAAAAAAGGTACTTAGGTAATCAGAAACCTGTTGCTGCCTCGACCATTATCCCCAAGGCCGAAACAAATATACCGCCCCCAATTGTCACTGGCGGTTAAACGACAATGATTTTTTTAACCGCTTTGTAGGCCTCTAAAATCAATACTATCGCCAGCTGCAGCAGTATCCATACAGGCGTCGTCGAGGCTCAGTAGAAGCCGACAGTACAAAACAGAACTATCATCATCTCGCTCGTCACCCACAATGCCGGTACACACATCCCGGACCCAATCATAATCACAAGCCAATGTTCTTCGCCGAGAAAAACCGCTTGAGTTGGCGCCGAGGGCTAACCGTCCGTCGCTTCCCGCACAGCATCGTTTTTCCTCAGCTTTGCAACAGCAGCCAACGCCGTATACGTAAGGAATAACGCAAGGCATATGAGTATCACGGATACTACTGCGAGCAGCCTGTTAGGTTCCTCGGCCGTGGAGAAATTGTATACCTGGTATCCCAGAGCGGCAATTGTTGTCACGAGCATTATGGCGGCCGGCACAGCAGTGAATATAAAGTTGCGCCCGCGCATCAGCAGATATACACTTGCCACAATAAGCACAAGGCTCGCAACGAGCTGGTTCGAGGCACCGAATACCGGCCAGATCGCCCTCCAGTTACCCAGCGCAAGGGTCCCCGAACAAACACCAACAAACGCCACGGCCACATATTTATTTTTCATCGGGCCGATACCAAGTGTCTCCCCAAGAAGCTCGTTGCACAGGTAGCGGGTAATC
>CP070728.1:1631532-1699413 GCA_020351025.1 Planctomycetota bacterium | reverse complement strand
CATATATAATAAACGGCAGTGCCACAAAGGTTACACAGCCCATTCGGCTGTCTCCCACCGAATAGAAAACTAAATACCACAAGGCTATTAGACAAGGCGCCCATATACCTGCAATCGATACAATCGCCCATATTAACAGGCGAGTCAAGTATCCGGCATATTGATTTCCAATTACTCGCAATGTTCCTCACAAGGTTCTATTGGGGTGTTTCTTTTTTACTTTTTCCTTTTGCCTTTTTCCTTTTTACTTACTTTGTGACTTTTTCTGCAACCATATCTCCGACTTCGCTTGTGGAACAGCCCATCTGGCCTGCCTGCAGGGATTTTATCTTGTTGACGGTTACGAACATCACAGCTTCTTCCACTTTTTGTGCTGCTTTATCTTCACCTAATGTCTCGAGCATCATTTGCATAGCGCAGATTGCAGCTAATGGATTGATTTTACCCTTGCCGGTATATTTCGGTGCGCTTCCGCCGATGGGCTCGAACATACTAACGCCTTCAGGGTTGATATTTCCACCTGCTGCGATACCCATGCCACCCTGCACCATCGCACCAAGGTCGGTGATGATGTCACCAAACATATTGCCGGTCACAATAACGTCAAACCATTCCGGGTTCTTGACCATCCACATACAGGTAGCGTCAACGTGATAGTATTGCCTTTCTATATCTGGGTACTCAGCCTTGCCCATTTCGTGAAAGGCTCGTTCCCACAAATCATATATGTAAGTCAGCACGTTGGTTTTGCCGCACAGTGCTAATGTATTTTTATCGCCTTTACCACGTGCCTTTTTGCCGTATTTGCGTGTGTACTCGAACGCATATCTAAGGCATCTATCGACCTGAAATCGGCTGTAAACAGCCGACTGCACCGCTACCTCCTGTGGTGTCCCTTTCATTGTAAAGCCGCCTGTTCCGGTATACAAATCGCCTGTGTTTTCACGAACCACGACAAAATCTATATCTTCAGGACCCTTGTCTTTCAACGGTGTTTCTACACCGGGATAGAGCTTGACCGGCCGCAGGTTGATATATTGGTCCAGCTCGAAACGCATCCTGAGCAGTATTCCTTTTTCAAGGATACCGGGCGCGATTTCCGGGTGCCCGATTGCGCCGAGCAGAATCGCATCGAACTTGCGAAGCTCTTCGATAGCGCTGTCGGGCAGGGTCTCGCCGGTTCTTTTATATCTTTCACCGCCGAAGTCAAACTCAGTTAAATCCACTTTGAAGTTGAACTTATCACTGGCGGTCTTTAATACCTTCACAGCCTCAACGGTTACTTCCGGCCCTGTGCCGTCTCCGGGAATTACAGCAATCTTGTACACTTTCGATTCTCCTTGTTGTAAAAGACTAATTTATGCTTTTTGTTATATGATTAAGCCGATTATATCGACTTGTCAAGCAGTTGAATCACGAGTTCGCAGCAATACGCAATCTTCTATTTTTCCATAATCTTGCATATAGCCTGGAATTTGTTTTTGTAAGTATCCCTTTCTTCGCAGAGGGCCTGGGCCTTTCTGTATAAGTTCTCACGCGTTAATTGTATCAGCTCAAGGACAATCTCTTTCTCACTCACTCGCACTTTCTTTTGAAGGCGTTTGAGTCTGTTAGTAATGCTTCTCTGGATGCCTTCCAGTTGAGTGAGCGTAACATTATAATCAGGATTTAGCATGGGACTCATTGTTTGGAACCTCCCACAAATATATTTAATGGTTATTTTTGACTAATTTGTTTAACAGGCCGCCGGCCTTGATTATCTCAAGGGCAAAATCCGGCAGCGGGGCAAATTTAATATCAATACCGGCTGTTTCATTTTTAATCAAGCCGGTTTTGTAATCAATCTCTAATTCGTCCCCATTGTTGATTTTCTCAATGGCTTCCGGCGATTCAATCACATAGAAGCCATTATTGATGGCGTTGCGATAGAAAATTCTGGCAAATGTCTTTGCGATAACTGTCTGGACGCCTGCTCCACGTATGGCCCAGATAGCGTGTTCCCTCGATGAGCCACAGCCGAAATCTTCTCCTGCAACGATTATATCACCTGCCTCGACCTTGTTGACAAAGTCAACGTCTAAATCTTCGAGACAATGCTTTGCCAGTTCTGTCTCATCGTCGGTATTCAAATAGCGAGCCGGTATAATCTCATCGGTATTTATATGGTCTCTTTTATAAACATGCACCTTTGACATTCCGAACCTCAATTATTCAAGGTAATTTCTTGGGTCAGCTAACTTGCCTTGTATCGCACTTGCAGCAGCCGTTGCCGGGCTTGCTAAATAAACTTCACTTTTTGGATGTCCCATTCTGCCGACAAAGTTTCTGTTTGTCGTGCTGATACATTTTTCGCCTTCAGCCAATACACCCATAAAACCGCCTAAGCACGCTCCGCACGTTGGGGCTGCGATTACACAGCCTGCATCATAGAATGCATCAAACAGACCTTCATCCTTGGCCTGTTTCCAGATTGCAGGCGTGGCCGGCACAACCAGTGTGCGAATAGTAACTTTTTTGCCTTTCAGTATTTCCGCTGCGATTCGTAAATCCTCGATTCTACCGTTCGTGCAGCTTCCGATATAGGCCTGGTCCATTTCCTTACCGGCGCATTCGCTAATTGGAACACCATTGCTCGGCAGATGAGGAAGTGCAACCATCGGCTCAATTGCCGAGCAGTCAAATACTTCCACGCTTACATATTCAGCATCTTCATCAGACTCGTAAACTGTGTAATCTTTTTTGTCCTTTAGATGTTCATCGAGGTACTGCTTTGTTACCTTGTCGAATCCCATTATGCCGTTTTTAGCTCCTGCTTCGATGGCCATATTCGTTATGGTCATTCTTGCTTCCATAGACATCGAAGCTAAAACCGGGCCGACAAATTCCATCGCCCTGTATAATGCACCATCAACACCGATTCTTGCGATTATAGCAAGAATTACGTCCTTGCTATAGACACCAGAGCCGAGCGAGCCGTTCAGGATAAATTTCATCGAAGCCGGCACCTTGAACCAAAGCTCACCTGTTGCAACTGCAGCTGCTAAATCGGTTGAGCCAACCCCTGTGCCAAATGCCGCAAAAGCGCCATAGGTACAGGTGTGCGAATCGCCGCCTATGATGACTTCACCAGGACGGATGTGTCCCTGTTCCGGCAAAAGTGCGTGGCAGACGCCGACCCTGCCGAGTTTATAGTAATGTTTTATCTTGTGCCGCCTGGTCCACTCATCGAGTCGTTTATGCAGCTCGGCGCTTTTGATGTCCTTGGCCGGCTGGAAATGGTCAGGCGTTACAATGATTTTTTCCCGGTCGAATACTTTATCTATTCCTTTTTCGACAAGCATAGATATCGCCGGCGGGGTGCTGACATCATGGCACATAACTACATCGAGTTTAGCGTTGATAATCTCACCCGGCGTGACTTTATCTTTGCCAGCCGCCCTTGACAATATCTTTTCTGTAATCGTCATTCCCATAAATTAGTCCTTAGTTTGTAGTTCAGAGTTCGTAGTTACAGTTCTGCTTTAACTTCCGGTTCTCGGCCGGCCTCTTTTGTTGAGACCATCCGGTTGATGGCGTCGATATAAGCCTTTGCGCTTGCCTCGATGATGTCGGTTGAGATACCCCGCCCGATGTAGGCTTTGCCCTTTTCAGTGATTTTTACCGTTGCTTCGCCGAGGGCCTCTTTGCCGCCGGTAACAGCTTTGATTGAGTAGCTTTCAAGCTCAGGCGACCGGCCGGTTGCTTCCCTGATGGCTTGATAGGCCGCATCGACCGGGCCGTCCCCGCAGGCAGCTGCCTGTTTAATTTCATCCTTGGTTTTTATCTTGACGCTTGCAGTCGGCAGTGTGCCGGTTCCAGAGACTACGTGGAGATATTCCAGCCCGTAAATTTTCTCCACTACGACACGGATTTCGTCATTTATTATCGCGGCGATATCTTCGTCAAAGACCTCTTTTTTCTTGTCAGCTATTTCCAGAAATCTGTTATATGCGTGCTCAATTTCAGTTTCGGTAAGTTTGAAGCCGAGCTGTTTGCATCTATCGACGAAGCCGTGTCTGCCCGTGTGTCGTCCAAGCACCATACGCGAGCCGCCCAGGCCGATACTCTCCGGCGTCATAATCTCATAGGTTAAGCGTTCCTTTAACATACCATCAACATGGACGCCGGCCTCGTGTGCAAAGGCGTTTGCACCGACAATTGCCTTGTTTGGCTGAATCACAAAGCCGGTCAGCCGTGAGACTAATTGGCTCGTACGATATATTTCCTTTTTATTGATGTTTGTAGTAAGTGGATTTTCAGCGGTTTTGCCGAAAAAGTCACTCCTTGTATGTATCGACATAACGATTTCTTCAAGCGCTGCATTTCCTGCCCGCTCGCCGAGGCCGTTGACGGTGCATTCGACCTGTCGAGCGCCGTTTCGCACACCTGCCAGTGAATTCGCCACAGCCATACCGAGGTCATTGTGGCAGTGGGTGCTGATTATGCATTTGTCTATCCCGGGGACTTCAGCTTTGAGCTGGGCGATGATTCTGCCATACTCATATGGCAGAATGTAACCCACGGTGTCTGGGATATTTAAGGTTGTCGCGCCGGCTTCTATGCAGGCGGTCAATATTTCGAGCAAAAACGACATATCGCTTCTGCAAGCGTCTTCCGGTGAGAATTCGACGTCGTCGGTGAAGGTCTTTGCGTATTTGACCGCCTCGACAGCCATTTTCAGGACCTCATCGCTTGTTTTTTTGAGCTTATACTCCATATGAATCGGCGAGGTTGCGATGAAGGTGTGGATGCGTTTTTTCTTAGCTGGGACGACGGCTTTACCGGCAGCTTCTATATCTTTATCATTTGCACGTGCCAGGGCTGCAATGGACGGACCAGTTACCTCCTGGGCGACAAGGTGGGTGGCCTCGAATTGCGCAGGCGAGGAGACCGGAAAGCCGGCTTCAATGACATCGACACCCAAAACCGCGAGATGCTGGGCGATTTCGAGCTTTTCAGTGATAGAAAGCGAGGCGCCTGGCGATTGCTCGCCGTCCCTTAAGGTGGTATCGAAAATTATGATTTTTTCTTTAATCATTTATTTTCTCCAAATTTTTTGGGCGATTTCGGCTAATTATGCAGCAAATAGGATTAAATTGCTACGAATTTATGAAAAAACGAATGTTTAGAAATATAGATTTTTAGGGTGTAGTGAGGGTTATTGCGCCTTGCGGCGCAATAAGAGTGTGCTGAGGCACAGGCTGGCCTGCTGCGGGGAACGAATTGTGTAAGTTTCGCTCATAAAATAAATTATACAAGATGAAAGGATTTTTGCAAAGGGAATTTTGTTTTGGAGATAAAAGATAACGAGGTCAAATTTGGCGTAAGTGTTCAAATGGGCAAGGGCGGGATTGTCCAGATTAACAAAATTGAGGCGGAACCTCGGTAAAGACATGGGGGATGCGGGATGAGTTGTTTTCCTTTGGCCTGGCTCAGGGCAAGCTGAACAGGATTTCTACAATGAAGAGGGCAGGGGAAGCATATCAAATATTAAAAATCAAAGAGCAAAATTACAGATTAAAATGCAAAAATGAGTTTGGTTGATCACTGCAATCCAGAATGGAGAGACTTATATTGCGATATAATTGGTTGAAACGACGTCTGGGTTTCCACCTGCGCGGGGATTCGGGGCATATCAATTTACGATTTACGATTAGGTTCTCTGTGGTAAGGCAAAGCGGGGAGGTTTTCGTGGGGGACAGAGAATCAGGTGGCGGCTATTTTTGCTTTAGCAGCTTATCATATTCCTTTTCGAATCTCTGCTTGTGCTCAGTTTCTTCCTTTGCGAGCGTCAGCAGGGTTTGACGAGAGTCTTTGTCTTTAACTACTTCGGCGAGGTCTTTATAGAGCTTGACCGAAATTCCTTCTTTGTTAATCGCGTAAAGGAGCATCTCCTGATAATCCATATCGAGCTTGCTGCCGACATCCATGATATAGTCGGAGATGTTAATGTCAGATACAACACGTCCTCTCTTGATGACCTCAAGTTCGAGTTTTTCTTTGTGCTCCAACTCCTCTTTCGCGAGAGCTTCGCATACCTTACTCATCTCGGGATTTTCCATCCATCTTGCCATGTATAAATAAAGCTGATTGGCTTCTACTTCTCTGGCAATTGCAAACTCCAAGATTTCGTCAATGGAATCCGTTTTTTCCATCCTGTGTTATCCCTCGAGGGAGCTAAAGTCGTATTTTTCTCACCATCACGACAATCAGGCCGAGCGCAATAACTCAAGCATTTCAAGAGTACCGTTATAAAGTCCGCCGAAGAGCATTTAATATAACACTTGCAGTCTTTCAGTCAAGGAAATTGGAGGTAAATATTGGCATTTGCCAAGAAAGCTTTGGGAGTACGGTATAGGAAAGACACAAGACGCCAGAGTCAAGACAGCAGTGGCGTATAGCGTTTAGTGTGGAGTGGCCGATAATAATTTGGCTTTTGTGCAATAAAGCGGGCGTTTTGTCCGTCTTACAATGAATGGATGCCCCCGCCCAAAGTACGGGGCTAAATACAACCCCCTACGATGCAGGGGGCTAAATAAACGGCGTAACCCTAAAAAGGTTGAATTGGGGAATGTGAATTTGGTATAATGGTGCAATACAGATTTGTGTTTCTTTGACGGGGGCGGAGCCAGTAACGGCAGGTCTGCCAGGCCGTATAGAAGTAAAAAGGGCTATTAAAAGGTGATGAGAAGAGTTATGACAGAGATATTTTCCGGAGGGAATAGGTAGTGAAAATCGATAAAATTAAATTGCCTTTTTTACGTAGGAAGGTTTCATTTCTGATAGGGCTTATCGTACTGCTACTTATAGGGATTGCCGTAGTAGCTTTTAATGATTCAGGCTCCAAAGAGATATGGGAGGGTGATACGGCGAGGTTTGCGGTGAAGCGCGGGCCATTGCGGATTAGTGTAACTGAGTCTGGTACGATACAGGCGCGCGAACAGATAATTCTCAAGTGCGAAGTTGAAGGCAGGACAACGATACTTTCTTTAGTAGAGGAAGGGACACATGTCAAGGAGGAGGAGCTTCTGGTAGAATTAGATTCGAGCCAATTGTTAGATGACCGGATTGACCAGCAGATTCGGGTTCAAAACGCAGAGGCGGCGTTTATCCGGGCACGTGAGAATTTAGCGGTGGCTGAGAACCAGGCACTAAGCGATGTTGATTTGGCGGAGCTTACGCTTGATTTCGCCAAGCAGGATTTGAAGAAATATTTAGAGGGAGAATATCTGAATGAACTTACAGAGGCGGAGTCTCGGATTACATTGGCTAAGGAAGAGCTGCAGACGTCAGAGGAGCAGTTAAACTGGTCTCGCAAACTTTTCGAGAGGGAATATATTTCACAAACGGAATTGCAAATAGACGAATTATCTACTCACAAGAAGGAATTGGATTTGGAACTGTCAGAGAATGAGCTTCGTTTGCTGAAGGATTTCAGCCATCCGAGGAAATTGGCGGAATTGGAGAGCGATGTCAGGCAGGCGGAGATGGCACTGGAGCGTACGAAGCGTAAGGCGAAGGCCGATGTGGTACAGGCAGAGGCAGAGCTGCGGGCGAAAGATTCCGAGTACAGGCGTCAACAGGATAAGCTGACGAAGCTTGAGGAGCAGATTGTAAAGACAAAGATATATGCACCTGCGGACGGATTAGTTATTTATGCGACGAGTGCAAAGACGCAACACTGGCGTGGCAATGAGGAGCCGCTTGATGAGGGGCGGGAGGTACACGAACGAGAGGAACTTATTTATCTGCCGACGGCAACGGCAGTTAATGCTGAGGTGAAGGTTCATGAAGCGAGTCTTCAGAAAATCAGGCCTGGGTTGCCGGTGAGTGTTACAGTTGATGCACTTCCGGGCAGGAAGTTTACCGGTACGGTTGCGAAGATAGCCCCATTACCTGATGCTCAAATGGTTTGGCTAAACCCGGATTTGAAGGTTTATAATACTGAGATTGAGCTTGAGGGAGAGGGAGATGACCTTCGTACGGGGATGAGCTGCAGGGCGGAAATTATAATAGAAGAATATGATGATGCGGTATACATACCAGTTCAGGCGGTGCTTCGAGTTGGTGGTGAGCCGACGGTATATGTATGGAATGGTAAGGCATTTGAGCCGCGAGGGATAGAGGTTGGGCTTGATAATAACAGGATGATGAGGATTAAGAGCGGTTTGGAGGAGGGAGAAATAGTTTTGCTTACGCCTCCGCTTGCGTCAGCCGGGGTTGAAACTGAGATGAGTGGCTCTGAAGAGGACAGGCGTGAAAGAGAACGTTTGATTGATGAGGGTGAAGGTAAGGAAGAAGATTTGGGCCGGAAGCCGGAGCTAACGCCTGAGCAGATGGAAAAGATGCGCGAGAGGTATGAGAAGATGACGCCTGAAGAGAGGGAGGAGATGCGCAAGAAGTTTATGGAGAGGCGTGGGCAAAGTGGAGGGCAAAAAGGGGGAGGTAAATGAATGCGGGGGCGGCAAAAGCAAACGACGGGATAGTGCAGTTGGAGAATGCGCGGAAGATTTACCAGATGGGCCATCAGGAGGTCAAGGCTCTTGACGGGATAACGTTGACGTTTCGGCGTGGGGGCTTTTGGGCGATAATGGGGCCAAGCGGGTCAGGTAAAAGTACAATGATGAACATACTGGGCTGTTTGGACCGATTGACTTCGGGGCAATATATTCTTGAAGGCCGAGATGTGAGCGAGCTTGATGATGATTCACTCAGCGAGCTGCGGCTGCGGCATCTTGGATTTGTTTTTCAGAGCTTTAATCTCATTCCACAACTTACGGTTCAAAGGAATATCGAGCTGCCGCTTTATTATTTAGGCTGGGATGCCAGCAGAAGCGCTGAGCGAGCGAGGGAGCTTGCGGAAGAGGTAGGGCTTGAGGAGCGTCTTGGGCACCGTCCGACGGAGCTGTCGGGCGGGGAGATGCAGCGGGTGGCGATTGCAAGGTCGCTGGCGAACGACCCGGAGATAATATTTGCAGATGAGCCGACGGGTAACTTAGATACGGCGACGGGAGAGCAGATACTGCAACTTTTGGTTAAACTTAATGAGGAGGGCAAGACAATAATAATGGTGACACACGAATCGCATGTGGCGGTATATGCAAAGCGTCGGCTCCATATGCTTGATGGTGTGGTCGAGCGGATTGAGGGGGACGGCTAATGCACCAGATTAAGGTTGTTCGTAATATTCTGTTAGGTATTGAGAATCTTCTTCTGCATAAGCTTCGCTCTTTGCTTACGACTCTTGGTATTGTGTTTGGAGTTGGCAGTGTGGTAGCGATGCTGTCGGTTGGCGAAGGCGCGAGTAAGGAGGCGCTGGAGCAGATACGCAAGCTCGGCAGCAATAATATAATAATCAGCTCGATTAAATCGATTGATGAGGAGGCGGCGAGTACGACACATTCGCATATGAGCATCTACGGGCTGACATATGAAGACCATCGGCGTGTGGCTGAGACATTCAGGACGATAAGGCAAGCGGCACCGGTGAAGCTGATGCGTAAAGAAGGCAGACTTGGAGAGCGGTCGCTGGAACTGAGAATAGTTGGGACGACGGCGGTGTGGTTTGAGTTAGTTCGCAGACCTGTTATGGCAGGACGTGTATTGCTGGCATCCGATGACAAAGGGAGTTTGCCGGTGGCGGTTCTTACGGAATTTGGTGCGCGAAGGCTTTTGGCTGGTGAAGGTACTATAGGGCAGAAACTGCGGATAGGCAGTGACTATTTCGAAGTTGTGGGGATTGTCAAGAGTGAGAGCGGTCAGGCTGGTAATATTCAGATACCCGACCAGGAGATAGATGTTTATATACCCATCAGTGTTGCGCAGGCATATTTCGGCGATATAAATACGAGAAGGACGGCTGGTACGAGAGAGCGGGAGCTGGTGGAGCTGCACCAGATGATAGTTGCGGTCGAGACGATTGAGGATGTCGAACCAACGGCTGGTGGTATTGAGCACATGTTAGGGCGGTTTCATAAGAAGAAGGATTACCTTGTAAGCGTTCCGTTAGCTTTGCTGCGTCAGGCAGAGGCGACGAAGCGGACGTTTAATATTGTGTTAGGTTCGATTGCGGGGATTAGCCTTTTGGTGGGCGGGATAGGGATTATGAATATTATGCTGGCTTCTGTGACGGAGCGGACACGTGAGATAGGGATACGGCGTGCCATTGGGGCCAAGAGGAGACAAATTATCGGGCAGTTTCTGATCGAGACGGTTGTACTTTCAATAATTGGTGGTCTTATCGGTATTGGTCTGGGTGTCATCGTGCCATCTTTAATAACGTTTTTTTCCGGCATGGCAACGGTCATCACTTTGGCAAGTATAGTGCTGCCACTGGTGATAAGCGGAGGGGTTGGTATTGTGTTCGGGTTATATCCTGCGGTTCGGGCCGCCAAGGTGGACCCGATAGTTGCACTTCGACACGAATAGGAATTCGCATCTCGTATCTTGCATTTAATATCTCGTGGGATTTAAAAGTTAAAGCTTAGAGTGCAAAACCATGGTGCAAAATTTAAAACAAAGAGATTAACCGCAGAGGGTGCGGAGGACAAAGACAAAATCAAAAATCAAAATGCAAAAATATAAAGTTCAGAAGACAGAATTCAAGAGTCAGGAGCAAGTAAGCCGTAGATGATGGTTTTTATTCCGGAAGTAACGATGGCGAGGTGGTCGAAGCAAATTTTATCAACAGTATCCTCATGGCCGTGATAATGTGGGTATCTGAATGGTGCGGTGTCGGTTAGCATGATGGCGGGGTAGTTTTGCTGCCAGAAGGAATAATGGTCGGACCAGGTTATGCCGGGGACAAACGAAGGGAAAGCACCACCTTCCGATGGGAACTTACAATTATCGCGAAATGAAGCAATGGCTTTGTACAAAAGTTTGCGAGAAGAAAGATTGCCGACGAAGCCGAGGAAATTGCCGGTTGAGGGGTAGAACAGACTGAGGGGCGGCGGGTAATTCTGGGTTTTGTGCTCATCGGTATAATAGCCGATGGTTTCGAGGCTGAGCATTGCGATAATATTTTCATTTTTTTGGCGGCAGGCTTTTGCGTAGTGCTGGCTTCCCATTTGGAGAGTCTGGAAGAATGGTGGCTCTTCGTTGGCGAAGAAGACAAAGCGGAGTGTTTTTGTGGGAGATTGAGCTTTGAAGTGTCTTGCGAGTGCGAGGTTAGCGGCGACGGCGGAGGCATTGTCGTTTGCGCCTGGTGAGCCGAGGACGGTATCGTAATGGGCGCCGATAATAATAATCCGGTCGGGTTGAGATGAGCCTTTAAGTTCTGCTTCGATATTGGAGCAGGTTTTGCCATCGGCGGAGAAGTTTTGACGGCTGGTTTTATAGCCGATTTGGTTGAGGGAATTTTCGATAAAATCAGCGGCGGCGGTGAGGTTAGTATATTTCCAGATATTTCGTTCGCCGATTTGGCGGGCAAGTGTTTCGACGTCGTTGCGGAGCTGGTCTCGTAGTGCAAGTTGGTCAGCGGTTAGGGGCATAAGCGGGCCTTTATAACTTTTTCCAGGCATTTTTAGCATTGTGATATATGCGCACAAATAGACAAATGCAAGGACTGCAGTAAGTATGGCAAGTCGAATAATTGCAGCCCGGGTTATAAATTTTATTGCAAAGCTTCTTTTAGACACTGCATTATTATGCTGAAAGGGAGGTTTTGGTCAAGAAGATTAGGCTATCGGGGAACAGGATATCAGGAGAGTTAGCTGCGAGGAGATGGGGTGGATTTGATTTGCATTATCTTGCTGGATTGATATAATAGCACAATCTTGCTATTTTAGTTAATAGTCGTTAGTGCATAGTATTTGGTTTTTCTGAGATTCTTCTATTCGCTCAGAATGACATATTAATAAAGATGATTGAAGATGGGTGGTAGAGCGCAGTTGAGCAGGGTCTTATCTGGGGAGAGATTTTTAAGAATCGAGGTGGTATTTCGTCAGCATTTTCAGCTTGGTCTTGAGACGAGGGGTATTAGCGGCAAAGAGATAAAGCAGACGTGCAGCGTGGATTGTCATCCGGCATTTTGTCAGATTGTTCGAAGTAATAGTACGGGTCTTAGAAGGTGTAACAAGGAGCGTAAGCGAAGCCTCAAGATTGCGATAGAGACGGGCCACTCCTATATTTCACTTTGCCATGCAGGTATAGTTCTGGTTTGTGTTCCGGTTATGGATAAGAATAAGGCGCTTGGTGGGATGTTTTTCGGCAAGTGCCTCTGGGAGCCAGTGACGAGAATTCTGATAGAAGACATCAAGAAGCGTTTGAAAGGTATCTGCAAAGAAAGGAAAAAGCTGGTAGCGTCGATACGTAAGCTGCCGATTATCCACGGTCGACAAATTCAAAGAGCGGCGGAATTTTTATTTGATTTGCTATACGAAGTTGGAGGACTTGACGGTCGTGTTATAAGATGGCGTCGTCAGCGGTCGGAACAGCAATCGCAAATAGGGGAGTTTATTCAGGAAAGGAAAAAACTGGGCACGGATTGGGAGTATCCTTTGCAAAGCGAACGGGAGCTGTTGGGGAAGGTTAAGATAGGGGACCGGACCGGAGCAAAGGAGATACTGAATTCGATTTTAGGGACGATATTGTTCCATAACCCTGGTGAATTAGGTGTTCTTAAAGCGCGATTACTGGAGCTATTGAGTATTTTGAGTCGGGCGGCGGTAGAAGGCGGGGTTGATATCGATGTTATGCTGGAAAGGAATTTGGCTTATGTAGAT
Source organism: Planctomycetota bacterium (assembly GCA_020351025.1). Classification (GTDB taxonomy): domain Bacteria; phylum Planctomycetota; class Phycisphaerae; order Sedimentisphaerales; family Anaerobacaceae. Next base: position 1,686,649 of record CP070728.1, on the reverse strand, counting down.
AAAGTTATGCAAATCAGCAATCAGGAGGATTTGTGTGCGTGGATTAGCACGGCGCTGGATGAATTTATCGAATTGGTTTATACATTACAGGATGCCAGGAAGGTGACACAAATCAGTCCTGCGATAAACTACATTGATGCCAACTATGATAAGGCGGTGACCCTTACGGACATAGCGAAGGCATCACACCTTAGCGTTTCGCGGCTGGCCCACGTATTCAAGGAACAAATGGGCATCACTCTTGTAGATTACCTTACGGGCGTGCGAATAGAGCGTGCGAAGCAACTGTTACTGGCTACGGAACAGAGCTGTACGGAGATATGTTTTCAGGTTGGTTATAATAATCAGAGCTATTTTACGCGAACATTTAAGAGGCTTGTAGGGACGACACCGCTTCAATTCAGGAATGGGAACCTTCGGAGAGAGAAGGTTTCGACACCTTTATAGCAGAGAGGCGGCCCTACATTATGGATCGGGATTGCATTTGATTGCATAGACGATAGTTAGTATTTTGTGTATCGGTAAATTATTGGGGACAGTGGATAATATATTATTGGAAATATTGAATGGATAGTTCGCGTGTCTGATGGCGGTGGGTGTTGTCAGAGCTTATGCCAATTAAGGAGGCCTATGTAATGTTGGAAGAAGAAAGAAAGTTGGTTGTCAGCGAGAAGCGGAAACAAATGAACCGTCGTGAGTTTATAGCTGGTGCCGGTGCGACTGCGATATCATTTGCGGCGATAAAGGCCAAGCTTGTTTACGGCACGGCAGCCAACTCGAAGGTCAGGTTAGGTATGATTGGCTGCGGTATGCGCGGCAAGGATATAGGGGATAAGTTCATTGAACACGGCGGGTATAAGATTGTGGCTGCGGCGGATTATTTCGAGGACAGGGTTGACGAGTTTGGCGAGAAGTTTGGTATAGAGCAAAGTAAGCGTTTTACCGGCCTATCGTGTTATAAGAAGGTTTTGGAGTCGGGAGTTGATGCGGTGGCGATAGAGAGTCCGCCTTATTTTCATCCTGAGCAGGCAGCGGCTGCGATTAGTGCGGGTGTTCACGTATACTTAGCTAAGCCCATTGGGGTGGATGTTCCGGGGTGCGTTTCGGTTTCTGAGACTGGCAGGAGGGCGACGGCGAATAAGCTATGTTTTATTGTTGATTTTCAGACGCGGGCAGATGCATTATACCGCGAGGCGATAAAGCGTGTTCATTACGGGGATATTGGTCGTATTATGTATGGAGATGCAAATTTTGTGACGGGGCCGACCTGGCTGACGTGGAATCCTATAGGCAAATATCTCGAGGAGAAGCCGAACGACCCGGAGGTACGTTTGCGGGCATGGGGTCTGGATAAGGCACTTTCGGGTGACATTATAAGCGAGCAGGCCATTCACGCAATTGATGTTGCCTCTTGGATACTTGGTGAGGATGCAGTCAGTGCATATGGTACTGGCGGGCTGGCGAGCCGCAAGTTCGGTAATGTTTGGGACTACTTTGCTGTGGTCTATGACTTTCCGAAGGATATTGTTTTAAGTTTTAACTGCAAGCAAGGCGGCACGGATGATTATGGCGGGATTTTGTGCAGGTTTTACGGTACGGATGGTGTGATTGACACGCATTATGGCGGTGAGGTTTCCATCCGCGGAAATACACCATACAAAGGTGGTAAGACGAGTGAGATTTATTGGGGAGGAGCATCGAAGAATATCGCGGACTTTTATGACAATATTATAAACGGCAGGTATGCGAATACGACGGTTCAGCCGAGTGTTCGCAGTGTTCTGACATCTATTTTAGGCCGCAGTGCAGCTTATGCGCACAGTGAAATGACGTGGGACGAGATGATGAAAGCTAATGAGAAGTTAGAAGCAGATTTTCTTAGGGATTTGAAGGCATAGGAGTTGATTGTGAAGGAATTTGCAAGAGTAGTATTGGCTTTATTGGTTTTTGCTGCTGTGTGTTTGGTGCTGGGTGGTGAGACTGAGAGGACGAATATAGAGCTGGGGGAGGTGATGGTTAATTCTATAGGGATGAAGTTGGCGTATATACCGGCGGGGGAATTTGTGATGGGCAGCCCGATAGAGGAGGATGGTCGGCAGGGAGATGAATTGCAGCATAGGGTTAAATTAACGCGGCCGTTTCGCATTGGTGTGACGGAAGTGACACAGGCACAGTGGAATTCTGTGATGGACATTAACCGGTCACATTTTAAGGGTGGGGATTTGCCGGTAGAGAAGGTATCTTGGAGGGAAGCGGTTGCTTTTTGCGAGAAGTTATCAGAGAAGGAGGGCAGATGTTATCGTTTGCCTACCGAGGCTGAGTGGGAATATGCCTGCCGGGCGGGTACAACCGGTGCTTTTTGGGGAAATGGTGATATTGACGAGATGGGGTGGTACGCAGATAATAGTGAGGGTCAAACGCACGAGGTTGCCGGTAAGAAGGCGAATGCGTGGGGTCTTTACGATATGCACGGCAATGTTTCGGAGTGGTGTAGTGACATATACGGTGCTGAATATCCGGAGGAGGGAGTTGTTGACCCTGTTGGTCCGGCTGAGGGTACATATCGAGTGATTCGAGGAGGTTCGTGGAGCTATTTTGCACGAGGTTGTCGGTGTGCGGCACGGAGCAGTGCGCCTGCCTCGTACCAGTTTAAACATACAGGTTTTCGTATATTGATGGAGGTATCAGAATGAAAGATTCGAGACAAAATCGGCGTGAGATGATGTTGAGTACGGCCCGAGCTATCGCGGGTTTAGCGTTGGCAGGCGGGTGTCAGCCTTTAGAGTCCGAGGTATCGCAAAAGAAACTATGCAAGGGAGGCTTTAAGATAGGTATTTGTGACTGGACAGTTGGGTGGATAGCGGATGTGTCGGCGTTTGAGGTTGCGAGGCGGTTAGGGGCAGATGGGGTTCAGGTGGATTTTGGGATGGCGGACGATGATTTACCTATTTTGCACAAGAAGTGCCTGCAGGAGAAGCACATGGCGACAGTAGAGGAGAGCGGTATTGAGATTGCTTCTTTTGGGATGGTTGCTTTGGGTTGGGCACCTTACAAGAGTGACCCGCGTTGGGAGCAGTGGCTTGGTGAGGGGATTGAGGTTGCACATTTGATGAGGGTGGGGAGGATTCTCGTGCCGTTTTTCGGCGAGAGGGATTTGTCGGGTGATGCGGAAGGCAGAGCGATTGTCGCAGAAAAGCTAAAGCAGCTGGCGCCGAAGGCTGAGAAGGCGGGAGTGGTTTTGGGTCTGGAGTCGTGGATGAGCGCCGAGCAAAATATGGAGATAATTGAGAAGGTAGGCTGCCCGGCTGTGCAGGTTTACTACGATGTTGGGAACTCGCACAAGAAAGGTTATGATATTTATAAGGAGATACGAGTTTTAGGTAAGCAAATCTGTGAGTTTCATGCAAAGGATTACGGTGATGAGGAGTTCGGCAAGGGTGAGATAGATTTTCGCCGTGTTCGTGAGGCGATAGACGACATTGAGTATCGGGGGTGGATTGTTTTCGAAAGCAGCAAGTGGGAGCCGAGTAAACCGGTGAGTGCGGAGGATGAGGTGATTTTTGCAAAGAATATTGCGTATCTGCGAAGTGTTTTTCCTCCTAAAGTATAGTTGCTGAATTTAACAAAAGAAGAAAGGAACGAAATATGCGGCGTCAGGTACGGGTTGTGGGAGCTGTTTTTTTATTAGTTGGTTGTTTATTTTTCTATTCCTGCACGGGAGTTGCGAAAAAAGGCTTGCCTAATGAGTTTTTTGCGATGGATACGGGGACAATAGATTTGAAACATCGCACGGCAAGGGAGCAGGTAGAGATGCTCAAAGAATTAGGTTATGCAGGGATAGGTTATTGGGAAGGCAATCCGAAGCGAAGGGATTATGGTTTAGCTGAGATGCTTGATGAGCTGGACAGGTGTGGTCTGAAGGCGTTTCCTGTTTATTTCGGGGCGTGCCTGGATGGGGATAAGCCGAAGTATGAAGCGGGGCTGAAAGAGGCAATCGAATTATTGAATGGTCGAGATACAGCGATTTGGCTTCATATTTGGAGCGAAAAGTATAAGAGTTCTTCGCCTGAGGGTGATGAACGTGCGGTTGAGATTGTCAGAGAGATAGCAGATATGGCGGAGGTGGCGGGACTTAGAGTTATACTTTATCCGCATGTAAATGAATGGGTGGAGCGGACAGACGATGCGCTGCGGGTGGTTAAGAAGGTCGGGCGAGCGAATATTGGGTTGAGTTTAAATCTTTATCACTGGCTTAGGATTGACGGCGAGGAGAACATGGAGGAGCTGATGGAGCGAGTGATGCCTTATTTATTTACGGTGACGATAAACGGCTCATCGCGGGAGGGGTCAATTGAGACGCTGGATAAGGGGGACTTTGACGTTTATAAGTTTTTGAGAAAGCTGGATGAGCTTGGTTACAGTGGGCCGATAGGGTTGCAGGGCTGGGGGATAGGTGGAGATGTACACGAGAACCTTGCGCGGTCTATGAAAGCTTGGCGTCGGCTTTCGCGTCGTATTGCGGCGGAGAAAAAGCGGTAATAGGAACACTAAAGAGGTCGTCTGCTGTTATGGTTATGTTTCTCACTGGACGTAACCTAAGGCCTTGAGAGGTGCGAGGTCTTCCTCGGCAATTTTGCCAGGCATGGCATCGGTCTTTGTGTGTGCTTGTTTCCATTCTTGCAGCAGAGAAGCAAGTTGTGCTGTCAACTTTGGAGTGGCGGGATAGAGATTTTTGCGCTCTGTGGGGTCGGTGGTGAGGTCAAAGAGTTCTTTTGTGTTTTCTTCCTTGCCTTCGATGTATTTCCATTTCCCAATTCTGACGCCGAACTTTTCGCCCTCAACCCAAAACCGCCCGATGTTCGAGCCTTCGTAATGGGAGCGATAAAGGTATACTGGCTGAGCGGGGTCAAGAGTGGTTTGGCCGCGGATGGCAGCTGCGAGGCTTTGACGCTGGAGGGGCCCATCACCAGGGTATATGCCGACGAGGTCAAGAATAGTGGGAGTGAGACTTATTAGTCCAACGGGGGCAGTGATGGTTCGATTTTTTGGGATATGCTTTGGCCAGCGAAATATCAGCGGCACGCGGACAGCCTCTTCGTAGAGGTGAATTCCGTGGCCCATGTGACCATGTTGCATAAGCCCTTCGCCATGGTCTGAGGTAATGACGATGAGGGTATCCTTTTCAAGTTTCATTCGTTTCAGAACTGTGAGAAGTTTGCTGATTTCATAATCGGCGAATGCAATTTCAGCGTCATAGCGTGCTATTGTTCTGTTTAAGCTCCCCCATTGCTTTCCCTGGGTAAACTTGGAGGAAAAAGGCTCAGGTGGGTCGTATGGCCAGTGTGGGTCCCAGTAGTGCAGGAATAGGAAGAACGTCTGGGCTGGGTCGCGTTGGTTCTTTAGCCAGTTGATTGCCTTTGGTGTTGTATAATTGGCACGTTGGTCGAAGCCGCTCTCAAGCTTATGACCTTTCCAAGTTTCCTTGGTGGTAGAAGATGCTTCTGGTTCTATATTGTCCTCGAAGAAGGAAAATCCTTGCGCGTAACCGAATTTGGAATCTAGGACAAAAGAACTAACTACGGCAGCAGTTTGGTAGCCATGGGCACTTAGGCACTCTGCGAGAGTGTCGTATTCTTGTGACAATTTTAACCCATTTTTGACGACCCTGTGTTCCATAGGATACAAAGCAGTAAGCATTGTTGCGTGCGATGGCCCTGTTGCGGCCGATGGTGCATATGCCGTGGTGAAACTGGTACCTTGCTTTGCAAAGGCGCGAAGGTTAGGGGTAGTATCGCGTCGATAGCCACATGCAGAGCAGTGGTCACTTCTTGCGGTATCGATTGAGATGAGAATAACATTGGGGGCTTTTCGCTGCTGTTTCTTTCTGCAGCCACTGAGCCAAAGGCTGCTGGGTAAGGTTACTGATAGACCGGCGTAGAGTCCACATTTTAGGACATTACGTCGGCTCAGGCTATTGTTCGGATTTTGTTTACGCTTAATGCTCACAAGATTATCCTTTATCTCCACCAGCTTCTGAGAATTGTTTTTGCGAAGTTCAGGCCATAGGTGAAGTCTTTTCCTTTTTTGCTTTTTCCGTGCATTCTTTTTGTGATGGTTATGGGGACCTCGCCGATTCTGAGTCCTTTTTTGGCGGCCTCTATAATGACTTCGGCAGACTGGAACTGGTCTTCCCTTAATTCAAGTTGCTTCATCTTTGCGATATTGAATGCCTTGAAGCCGCTGGAGCAATCTGTCAATTTCAATCCTGTTAAGACATTAATAATTTTTGTAAAGAGTGTGATACCGAAGCTACGTAAGAAAGCGGTTTTTTCCCTTTTCCCAAGTATTCTCGACCCGATGACCAAGTCGAACTTATCATCCAAGACTGGCCTAATGACCTTTTCAACATCTTCATGCTGGTGCTGGCCGTCGGAGTCCATAGTCACGCCGAAGGGTACATTGTGCTTGAGAAGAATATCGTAACCTAATCTGGAAGCAGCTCCTTGGCCGCGGTTAATTCTATTTCGGACTACGAGTGCCCCTACCTGTCTTGCGACGCTGGATGTGTCATCGTCGCTTCCATCATCAACGACGAGCGCGCCGACGTTCATATTATTTATTTTTTGCGGCATTTTTCTTAGAAGCTCGCCGAGATTTTTGCCCTCATTATAAGCGGGAAGGATGACCATAATTTGTTTTTCTTTGACTTGTTGTTCTAATATGTGTTTTACTTCTTCATGGCCGAAATTTCGGATTAAGAGGTCGAATTGATGTCGATGCTCGTCTAACCGGGTTCTGTAGTGGATCAAGAAAAACCACAGGCCAATACTTGAGAAAATCAGGAGAGTAAGTATTCGTCCGCGTTCCTGCTGTTTTAGAGCAAGCATTCCCGCGGCTCTATTAAGCAAATCCGGGTTGAGGGAGACAGCGATAATGGCGAGAGAGAAGATTCCAGAAAGCACGAAGTTTAATCTTCTCCATCGCGGACCACGGTAAACTCTAAAGGTTAGAATCAAGCCAAGAACACCTATGATTAAACCAATAATTCTTAAATTTGACATTTTTTAGCCTGTTTCCTCACATAATGCCTTCAGTTCAGTATTTAAATTCATCTTCGGAGAAAAACCAAAGATTTCTTTTGCTTTTGTTATGTCAGAGAAATTTTTTCTTATTTCACCCTTTATTGGTGGAGCGAAGGTTATAAGGTTTTTCGGAGAATCTGTAAAGCTAATGAGCATTTGAGCTAATTTGATAATAGCGGTTTCTTTGCCGGTAGCGATTTGGAAGACCTGGCCCCAGGGGCTGGGGCTGGAGTTATCGTGAGTAATGATAAGGTAGATTGCCTGGCAGATGTCATGAGCGTGTATGAAGTCTCGTGTTTGTTTGCCATCGCCGTATATTTCGAGCTTTTTGCCATCTCTTATTCTTTTTAGGAATTTGGCGATGACCGAGGTTTTGTGGTCTGAATATGGGCCGTAGGCGTTTGCAAATCGCAGGGAGACGGTCTTGAGTCCGTAGGAATGATAGTAGGCCGAACAAATGGCTTCGCCGTAGAGCTTTACGGCGCCATATGGCGAAAGTGGTTTTGGAATCATCTTTTCGTTTATTGGTGGTTTTTGTTCGCCAACAGCGGCATTTGAAGAGGCGAAGACAAATTTATCAACACGTTGCTTTCGAGCTGCTTCGATGGTGTTGAATGTGCCTATTGAATTTACCGTCTGATTTTCCTTGGGGTTCTTGATGGATTCGCGTACTCGAGTATGTGCAGCGAGGTGAACTACGGTATCATGTTTGGCGACAGCTTTATTGAGTGTGTCAAAGTCGAGGATGTCACCTTCAATAAATTCAACGGCTCCGTTTTTTGCGGAATTGGCAACGGCCCTATCTAGATTAGCCTTTGAGCCTGTAGTGAGATTGTCGTATACGGTAACGTTGCATTTGAGATTATCGATTAGATACTTGGTGAGGTTGGCGCCGATGAAACCTGCTCCGCCGGTGATAAATATGCGTTTTATGTTAGGCTGTTTTTGCATAAATTAGTGCTGCTATTTTGGTGTTATTCTGGCTGTTGTGACTCAAGAGTTTTTTCAATAAACAGAACAAGTTGTTTTTTTGAGCGAGCACCTACGATTCTTTCAAGTGCCTGACCATCTTTAAATAAGATAAAAGTCGGGGCACCTGATATATTAAACAGAGACCTTGTTGCGGGATTTTGGTCTACGTTGAGCTTTCCAACTTTTACTTTTCCGTCGAAGTGCTTAGCCAGTTCATCCATTATCGGTTCGACCGTTTTGCACGGCGGGCACCAGGAGCCCCAGAAGTCAACGAAGACGGGCAAATCGCTCTGGAGGACTTCTTGGTTGAAGTTTTTATCTGTGAACCTTAAACATTCGCAATCGCTCATCTTCCTCGATTTCTCCCTTCAAATCCAGCAGTTCGAGCCTTTCTACTTCCTTTTTGACGCCTGACCACCAGGTTTTAGGCATTATTACTTGTTTTCTTTCCTCGATTCGCTTTTTGACCTCGGGTGTCAAAAACAGTTCAAACATCCGGGTGATTTCCTCATCTATTGTTACCTTCGGCTTAAAGCCGTATCTTTTTGGGAGCTTTTCATAGAGTGCCTCGAAAGGATGCTCATCGGCTTCAACTCTTGGGTTTTCGACCCGCTGAATTTGGACAGGCAGATTGAAATATTCTCTGCCGATTTTTGCGACGGTGTAGGCGAGCTGTCTTGCGCTGTGGATGCCGGAGATTTGGTTGACAACGGCGTATTGGCCTGGTTCAGGAGGTGCACAGATTAGCCTTGTCATGCATTCCATAGCATCTCTGAGGGCGATGAAGCCCCTTATCTGCTTGCCGAGTCCGTAGAGGGTTAAAGGGATACCAATGACTGCCTGGGCGACGAAGCGGTTTATAATTGTTCCGAACCATTCGTCGATGTCGAGGCGAGTTCGAAGGCGCGGGTCAGCGGCTACCTGGTCGGTATGGACACCGAAGATTACGCCTTGCATAATGTCGAAGGACCTCAGCCACCAGTATTTACAGGCTTCATAGACGTTGAACGTATCCTGAACTTTACTGACGTGATAGAAGCTTACAGGGTCTCTCGGTGTCAGCTCACCACCGAGGCTCCATTCGCGTCCACCCCACTGAAGTATTGCCTCAGCAGGGAAGATTCCCTCGAAGAGCGGTCTTCCAGTTAGAGGCGTTCCATATTCGCCCATGGTTCCAAGTTTGAGCAAAGCCGATTCGGGTACGGTGTCTCGGATTGTAAACAGCAATGCGAGGGTTCCGAGGACATTGTTTTTTTGCACTTCGATGGCATGTTCAACATCGATCATACTGAAAGCAGGAGAGGGGTTTTCTGCATAGTGAATAATTGATTCAGGTTTTACTTCATCGATGAATTCCTTTAGGCGTTCCCGTTGGGTATAGATGTCTATCTGGCGGAAATCAATATCGATGTCGAGTATCTCTTTTGCTGCGCGAAGTCTTTGGTTCATTCTGGAGATGGGTACAATGGTGTGAGCGCCTCTTTCCTTTACCCAGTTTCTTCGATTGTAGTTGTCGACACCGCTAACCTTACAGCCGAGAGAGCCGAGCCAGAGAGCGAGAGTCCAGCCGAGATAGCCGTCGATGCCAAGAATCATCACCCTCATATCTTTGAGGATGTATCCGTATGGGGTTTCTTGCCACTGTGGGCACTCTTGGAATGTGATGGCCATTGGGTCGTAGAGGCCGAGTTCGGGTCTTCGCTTGCATTCTGCCATAATGTGTGTTTCTTGGGTCGAATCGAGGGTTTTATCGAACTGTTTGCCGGATTGGCCGCAGGCACGGAAGTCTACTTTGCCAGCTAAATCAATCGCGGGGCAGTTCCAACAAGTGCATTTTGCATTGTGCATTTTTCTCTCCTTGGTTAATTAAGAGCAAACTGCTCGTTGCCCTTTGTCTAAACAGGCCGGTCAGCGGCTGCTAAGACTTTATGCTGACTGTATATAGAATAACAAAATATTGGTTAACGGTCAAAGAAAAAACAGGAGCTAAGTCTGGAAGATGTACGTCAGGTTTAGGGGCAAAATCGCTTTTTTCAGTAGACCGAGGTCCATAATTCCGATATAATAAGTTGTTTCCGTAATTAGAGAAATGTTCGTCATTTAGTGGGAGTGCCTTTAGTATGAAATCCGGTCTTAGTCAATTGGATAGGTTGGAAAATCAGAGTATATTTATCATCAGAGAGGCGTATAGCGAGTTCAGGGATGTGGCGATGTTGTGGTCGATAGGCAAAGATTCTACGACGTTGCTTTGGCTTGTCAGGAAGGCGTTTTTCGGCAGGATTCCGTTTCCCGTCATGCACATTGACACGACGTATAAGTTCAAAGAGATCTATGATTTCAGGGATAAATACGCCAAGGAATGGGGATTGAATCTTATCATTGCCAAGAATGAGGATGCAATCGGCAAGAAGATGGGGCCTAAAAAAGGCAAGTTCCAGTGTTGTAATGAACTGAAGACCGTTGCACTAAAGAAAGCTATCGCCAAACACGGTTTCAAAGCTTTGTATCTTGGAATCAGAAGAGATGAGCACGGTATCCGTGCGAAGGAGCGGGTATTTAGTCCTCGAGATGAGGATTTTGAGTGGGATTATAAGAATCAGCCTCCGGAGTTGTGGGACCAGTATAAGACTAAAGCTACAGAAGAAGAGCACCTTAGGGTGCATCCTTTGCTTGGCTGGCGAGAGGTTGATGTTTGGGAGTATGTCAAAAGGGAAAAGATTCCTGTTGTGAAACTATACTTTGCCGAGGGAGGGAAGCGATATAGAAGTATCGGATGTGAGACGTGCTGCAACCCTATTGATTCAGATGCTGACACTATAGAGAAGGTTGTGGAGGAGTTGAAGGTCTCTAAGATTTCGGAAAGAAGCGGCCGAGCACAGGATAAGGAAGATGACTATATGATGCAGAAGTTAAGGTCATTGGGGTATATGTAGGATGAAAGATTATAATAAGGAGGCCCACCTGCGTTCGATACTTAAGGCGGTAAGCTATCGGTTCCTTGCGGCTATTGCTACAGGCTCAATTGCCTATGCTTTTACCAGAAGATTAAGTATATCTCTTGGGATAGCATCTGTGGAGGCGGTTGCCAAGATAATCTGCTATTATATTCACGAGAGATTCTGGTCATTTATAAAATTTGGGCAGAAGAAACACCCGCTGTCGTCTTTGCCGGTAAATAGGCCTATAGAGGAAAAAGATATGGAGGAGATTAAGAAGAAACTTAAAGAGTTGGGTTATCTTAGCGAGGAATAAGATGGACGTACTTAGCTTTGTTATTGTAGGCCATGTTGACCATGGGAAATCGACGTTGATAGGAAGATTGCTTTATGACACAGACTCTCTTGCACCTGACAAGATAGAAGAGATTAAGAAGGCTTCGGCAGAGGCGGGCAGGGATACTGAGTTTGCGTTTCTTTTAGACCATCTGGAGGAGGAGCGCAAACAAGGCATTACTATTGATACGACGCAGGTTTTTTTCAAGACGGACAATAGGCGTTACGTGATAATCGATGCGCCAGGTCATGTGGAATTTGTCAAGAATATGATTACGGGCGCATCTCAGGCGGAGGCTGCTGTATTAATTATTGATGTTGTTGAAGGTGTCAAGGAACAAACCAAGCGGCATTCGTATATGTTATCGATGTTAGGCCTGGAACAGGTGGTAGTAGTTCTTAATAAGATGGACCTTGTTGATTTTTCACAGGAGCGTTTCGACGCTGTTAGGAAGGATGCAGGCGCGTGGCTTAAATCAATAAATATTGAGCCGATTTTTTACATTCCGATTTCTGCAATCAGGGGAGATAACATTGCGACAAAATCTGATAGTTTAGGCTGGTATACGGGCCCGACATTTTTGGAAAGTATGGACACTTTGCAGAACAGGCAACCGCCTGAGGACAAATCCCTGCTTTTCCCGATTCAGGATGTATACAAGATAGAAGATAAGAGGATTAACGCTGGCAGGGTAGAGTCAGGTGTTATTGAAAAAGGTCTTGAAATAAAAGTACTACCGACAGGCGAGACGACAAAGGTCAACTCGATTGAGAGATTTCTGGAGGACAGTGACAGAGCTGTTGCCAGTGAATGTATCGGTATGACGACTTCGGATTCTGTTTTTCTGGAGCGCGGCAACGTAATGTGTCTGCCGAGTGACGAGCCGACTGTAACCGATAGAATTGCGGCGAATATTTTTTGGATGACGAAACAAGAGCTTGTCAAAGATCAGAAATTAAGCATCCGGTGTGCCACGCAGGAGACGAGCTGCAAAGTAGAGAGCATTAACAAAAGGATTAACTCCTCGACGCTTGAAGTTATTGAAGAGAACGCTGAGGTGTTGAAAAATCTCGAGGTAGCAGAAGTGATTATCAAGACTAAGAAAGCTCTGGTAATCAAAGACTTCAACGATGTTCAAGAGCTGGGGCGGTTTGTTCTTGTCCGGGATGGCAATATATGTGCCGGCGGGATAATTAGCGCAGCGAACTGAGATTGTGGCTAAAGAGGCAAAGACAATAATAATAGGGATGGATGGCGTACCTTCTGGCATGATTGAGGGTTTCGCCGCAGCCGGTGTTATGCCTAATATCAGCAAATTGATTTCGCAGGGTGTATTTAAGCAAATTCGTTCGTCTATTCCGGAGGTCTCTTCAGTAGCGTGGTCATCGATGATTACGGGCGAGAACCCTGGGGCGCATGGAATCTTCGGCTTTATGGATTTATTCAGTGAATCCTATAAGATGAGATTTCCGAATTTCAATGATTTGAAGGCACCGCCATTTTGGGACCAGTGGGAGGGGAAATGCGTTGTAGTTAACGTGCCTTCCACTTATCCGGTTCGTGAGATGAATGGTGTAATCATTTCTGGTTTTGTGTCAATAGATTTTGAGAAGAGTGTTTATCCGAAGTCTCTGATACCGCAACTAAAGAATTTCGATTATCGGTTGGATGTGGATTCTCAGAAGGCCCATAGTTCCATGGAGCTTTTCTTGGCGGATTTGGATAAGACCCTTGAGGCGAGAATCAAGGCGTTCCGGTACCTTTGGAAGGAGGTAGAGTGGCAAAGCTTTATGTTTGTATTTACCGGCACGGACAGGCTGATGCACTTTTTATGGGATGCTTACGAGGATAAAGGCCATAAGTGGCATAATTACTTCGTCGAGCACTTTAGGAAAATTGACGAGGTCATCGGTGAGATAAGTGGCAGGATTGGCGATAGCGATTTATTGATAATACACTCCGACCATGGTTTTGAAAGGTTGGATAAGGATGTTTATATCAGTTATGTTCTTTCCGAGAATGGGTTTCTGCAGTTCAAAAAAGGCCAAGAGGTTGCCTTGAATAATATCTGTTATGGTACGAAGGCGTTTGTTCTTGACCCAGCGAGGATTTACCTGAACTTTGAGGGCAAGTATCCTTGTGGGACGGTTAAGGACGGTGAGGGTGAGGAGCTTTTGTGCCAATTGGAAGAGCTGTTTGGTTCTTTAAAGGTAGAGGGTAAGAGGGTAATAAGAGATATATATAGAAAGGGTCAGCTTTATAGCGGGCCATATCTTGTCAATGCGCCGGATTTGGTATTGGTTGGGGCTGAAGGTTTCAATCTCAGGGCGAATGTAAAAGCTGATAAGCTGGCTGATAAAGCCATTTTCACCGGCAAGCATACGCAGGACAGTGCTTTTTTGGCGATAAGGGGGCTTTCAGACGAAGGCATCGTTCCAGAAGTGCCTACAGTTATGGATATAAAAGGCATAGCGGAGAAAAATAAGGGCCGGACTTAGTTCGCCTGAGGTTTTTGGTGTAGCTTCGATTTTAAACAGTTGTATTAGCTAATGTCCTAAAAAGTCTTCCAATTAATGCTAATGATCTTTAGTTAAGATGCTGTGCTAATCTCTCAAAGAATTTTAGGCAAGAGCGGTTGTGTCGAGGGTGTAATCAAATGGTTAAGGGGCTCAACGTTTTTTAAGCAGAATTAATTGAGTTTCTTTATGAGACTTAATATCATAGTTCTTTGTCAGGTGCTCAACATTGTGCTTTTCTTGGATGGCATTCCAATCCCCCCAGGTTAGAAAAGCATAAGTATAGTTGCCTTTGAGAATATCCTCCCGGCTTCCGTCAATAAACTGGACATAATCAAACTTTTGATTGAAGAATATGTTGAACATCCAACAATGTGAGTTTTGATTTCGCCCCAACATCCAGGAACGGGCGTGGACATCTTTCGAAACCAATATCTTTTTGTCCTTATCGAACCGAAGCTCATCTTTAAAAACACGATAGGGTGTGAATCGCCATTCACCTTTTTTTGCCACGACCCTCTGCTTCAGTAGGGTCATGTTGTTTTTAAGTGGGAAATAAATGATGAAAAACAAGCATAGTGACAGAAAGAAAAGTGCCAGAGGTCCGCGTTTTTTTAGGGCGATTACATATATGAGAAGGAAGGAAGTGGACAATGGTAATATCACGCAGTTATATAATGCGTCAAGGGACTTCCATTCATGTACTTTTAGCCATCCATCTGCTTCGATTAGGGCTTCTAATCTATGCATGATAAATAAAGTTATGAGGAATGCGAATAATATTGATATAGAGCCTATTAACGATTTTGGAAGCCAACTAAGTTTTTTTGGGGCGGCTACTTCAAGTCGGAAGAACTGTGCCGCCCATACGCTCATACCTGCCATTGCAGGTATGAGAAAACGAACAGGAAAGTCCCAATTCACTCTAATAGTAACAGCAGTTAGGAAGGACACCATCAACAAAGGAATTAACCATGGCATAAGCTCGCCTTTTGACAAGTTATGTCCTTTAAGCAAATACAACAGGAAAACTGGCAAAATAGGTCCTGAAGAGAGAATTATGTACCATGACAAATTTTTTTGGGGGTGACCAAGCGATGCTATGTTAAATCGGAACAAATCTCTGATACTCGAGGGGCGCATGGAGAACCAGGCATCACCCATAAAGAACAGATCAAGTGTCATTAACAGCACAAAACCGGTAATCATGCCGACGCAGACCCAGCCGATATCCTTGATAAATCGATGCAGGCTGCGGGCTCCTTGCTCGTTTTCACCAAGTCCCAAGAACAATACGCCCATCCAAAGCCCGATTTCCTTTGATTTAACAGTCCAAAAGAATATTAAGCCTAATATCATAATGGCAAGGTGGCGACCCTTTTGTTTTCTGGCGATAAACGTCAAGTACACAAAAGTTCCCAGCATAACCAAGAACGCTATAGTAAAATCTGCGAGCGGACATCCCAGATGTCTCATCAAAATTGGTTGCATACAAAACAGTAACACTGCTACCAAGCCAGTGAGATAGTTTTTTCTGCCAGCTATAATTTTCGCACACCAATAAACTAACACGCACGTAGCGAAAAACAAGAAACACCAGTACACTCTGCCTCCGGTTATGGCGTCACGAGTGAGCCAAAAGAAAAACTTCTGAAGATATACATGCCCATAACGATTCAGGTAAAAAGGATACGGCGTTGTGTACTGTGAAAGATTCATATAAAGCAGGTCATCCCAATTGACTGCAGTGCCAACATAGGGGAAAGCCCATACACATGCCAGCGTGGCAACTAGCGGGGCTAAAAAGTAGTCAAGCCGGGTCAGCTTAAACTGGTCCTGTTTTAGGGCCAGTTCAGCCTCATATGTGGAGCCTAGTGACTTCTGCCGCAAGCTCTTATCAGAAACTCTGCTCTTCTTAGCTTTCATTTTTCTATCGTTTTTAGGATAATATATCTTCTCAAAGCCCTACACCTGGCAGCTACAGAAAATTCAAGGAAAACAACAGGTTCGGGAGCTTAACTTTCCAAAGAGTGCTGAGCACTTGGCAAAGGTTCACTATGGCTTTTTATAAATCGTCCAGAGGCGATCGCGCATTACTGGCGTCCATTGAGTCACCTCAGGAAAATCATTAGTTACAATTATGAAGTCCGCTCCGGAATGGTTAGCTAATTTCAGCAACCTTGACACGTCCCTTCTGGCTGTAATCCATTCGAGCTCCAGTTGATATTTGGCCCAAGTGGTCGCAGTTTTGGGCCCATTATAGTATGCTGTACCCCCACCTCCGCGCGAATTTACCAGACTGCGCAGAGCGTATATACGAAATGGGGACATATAACGATGCGCGAAGAGAAAGAGAGAATCCTTTGGTGTATTTTGTCGAACCCAGGCACACACATCTGCGATGCGGTTGTGCCAGCCAGCGATATCTATTTTTTCCCCTTGAAGCAGTGTATTCATTTGCGCAACATTGTACTGCCACTGGCCCCATGGATCATTTGGATTGTTTCCAAATAGTGGCGTAATAGCTACTATCATAGCAGCTACAATAATCAGAACGAATCGTTCTCGCGGGACGAAGCGCCTTAGTAATTCGGCAAAAAGCCAGGCAACATATATATATAATATAAGGTATGCAAATTTATGCGCCCGCATACAATCAAGAAAAATTGGCATAATTTTAAAATGGAAGTAAATTTTCTGCATTGTATATTGAACCATCACTGGGCCCAGAAAGGCTAACAGGAAAAAACACAGCAACCAGCTGTCGAACGCATTCCGTTTTTTACTTCTCAAGCACCAAGCTGTTGTAGCCAGCAAAATCAGTACAGAGAAACCAGACAGTAACACTTTGGCCAAAGTGGTCCCGGATAAAGGTAGATATGACATCATATTGTAAAGGTATTGCAGTGCGTTGATATATTCCTGTAGCGCCTGTTGTGATAGCTCAACTGCAATTCGGCTTCTGGTAGCCATATTGATATAAACGTAAGGTGATGCCCCTGCGATAAATGCCACGACTGCACCAATTAGACGCAGAATTTTATCGCGTAAAGGCGGAATTTTATCGATGTTAAGCAGGCTGACTAGAAATAATGACAACCAGGCCAAGGAAACAAAGAACAAGGCGCTTGGCGGATGAAAGTTAAATAACAATCCTGCAACAAAAAAAGGGATTAACAGTCGCCAATTATTGCGCAGCTTCCAAAACAAAACAAATAGTAGTGGCATAACAATAAGTGCAAAGCTTCGGGGCTGAACGGCCTGTAAGCGGTCTAGACCCCAATATGTTTCGCCGAAACTCCACCGCCATATTATGGAAGCCAACGTAACCAAAAGAGCCGCCGGTATAGAGCGAGTAAGACGGTGCAATACACCGTACATAACAAGCATATATGTAATCGAAAGCAGCAGTTGCAACACTCGATGTCCCCCAATGATACCGAACTTTTTAATAAAACTGCCAATTATGCCACGCCATAAAGGGGGATAAAAATCACCTGCTTTACCGGTGTAAATCGGATCCCGGGCAAAATTATCGGTGTACTGTTTTGAAAGAATCATAGTAACTATATTTATCTGGTCGGGATGTATCTGCGGTATCGGGTTCAGCAACCAGACCCACATTGCAAAGACAAAGCACACCACACCTGCCAAAACGTGCAAGCTCCAATGTGGCAAATGTTGTTGCTCATCAATTCCAAAAAAAGCGTCTTCGGCGGCATCTTTTTTTGTAATCTGTAGTCTGTTTATACGACGGCCTTTTGAGGGCATGTCGACTCCCAACTGCTATTTGGAAAACAATGATCTTGCTCCTACAGAGGCCTTTGTCGGTAATTCTTTGCAAGATCAAGCGGCAAATAATTGTCGAATAAGAAAACTCGGCTAGCCTGATATATGGCAACCATCATAATTACTGAGCCTGTCAAATGCCATAACGAAATTTTTGGCAACGACTTGAATTGCATATTCAACCGTCACTTGTTCCAACAACTCATCGGTAAAACAATAGCCTAATTGGCCTCGGAACATTTCTCGTGCCGCTTCTCAAAAACATAAATATTATTAAGGCAACACATAATCCTCTTTTTTTTGACAAGTCGAAAGCCCTTGTTTTCGGCAAGGGAAACGATATACTCATGTGACAATCCAAGCTCTTCACCTTTTTTCAATCCTCTTTCGTCCTGATCCTTGTCCCACCATGCCAGTTTGTGCCGAAGAGTTCCAATAAACGGTGAGATCATTGTCAGGACAATTCTTCCGTTCTCTGACAGTATACGGAGGACTTCTGTAAGGACTTCATGGCGGTTTGGTATGTGATTCAAGCTTGCGACAAAGCTAACGGTGTCAAAAGATCCGTCGTCGAATGGGAGTTTGGATGTGTCTTGGACGATAATGGCACCGCCTCCAAAATCATAAACATCCACTCCGACGCTATCATGACCGTATTTCCTTACCAGTTGATTGTTGCCGCATCCGATGTCAAGCAAGCGTCCTCGGCAGTGCTCCATAACTTTGTCACACCGCTCATCGCGCAAGGAACGAAGTCCAAGCTTATTTACGAATTCGTGCGAACAGATAATTCGAAGAGGAAGGAAAATGGCATTTAATATTCTTGAAAACATGACGGTATCTTTATAAAGGTGAGCGTTGAAAAATACACCTAAAATTAAAAGTATTTTTGCTTTTCGGCACGCGTTTTTTTGGCTGGTTAGCTTTGACCAGCACATTGTTGGCGCTTGCTATCGAGCGACAAGTGTGAACTGGAGAAACATTCATAGGGTTTAACGCATCCTTGGTTTATTTTGAGAACAATAATCCTACTCCGACACGGGCCTTCGTCCAAAGTTCCTTGAAAGATCGGACAGCAAGTAGCTGGCGACCAAGACGACTTGGACGGCCATAAAATGCCCGGTATGCCTGCTGCCGCATGTCCTCGAGTTGCTCTTGTGTAAAATTTTCCGTCCATGCAGGAGGTTGAAAATTCTCATCCGGATTGGCAGCGAAGTCTCGCCAATAGTCGCGCACGAAAAGACCCTGCTCCAGGCCCATACGATACAGTTCAGTGCCTGGAAAGGGGGTTGTTATGGAAATATGGGCATAGTCTGCATAGCATTTGCGTATGAACTGCATGGTCATTTCAATATCTTCCCGTGTTTCAGTTGGATTGCCCAACATAAAATAGGACAGACTAGTTATTCCAAACTTGCGGCACAGCTCGAAGGCATTATGAGCCTGTTCGATGGAAATACCTTTCTTCATTACCTTAAGGATTCTGGGACTGCCACTTTCGACGCCGATATGAATGCGAGCGACACCAGCTTCCTTCATCGCTTTGACAACCTCGGCATCCAGCGTATTTGCGCGAGCTCGAATGTCCCACTGCACATCAAGGCCACGATGCTTAATCTCATCCCGGATTTCAAAAATCCTTTCGCGTCTGATGGTAAATGTATCATCATATAGGAAAATTTCCTGGATGCCCCGGTTTACGCAATCTTCCATCTCATCGACTACGCTTTTGGCGCTTCGATAGCGGAAGATTTTACCGAGGTGCGGTCGGTCACAGAAGATGCACTTCATAGGGCAGCCGCGGCTGGTCATCGCAGTGGTAACAGGATTACGTTTTGCCAACACGGACCAATACAGGGAGCTGTCGAGCAAATCACGGGCAGGCTGTGGCAGGCTATCCAGATTTTCTTCCAGAGCTCTGGCTTCTGTCGTGATGGGTTTGCCATTGCGCATCACCGCCACTCCCTTAACATCAGCTATATTGGTTCCTCTGGAAAGAGCATTTACCATATCAGCAAAAGGCCGCTCCCCTTCTCCCAATACTAATGAATCTACACCCTCGATAGAAAGTGTCTCTTCCGGGTAGAGGTTTACATGAGGGCCACCGAGGCAGACATGGGTGCTGGGGTAGGTTGACTTTGCAGTTCGAACAGTGGCAATGGCATCAATGAGCGTAAAAGTCATAGCCTGTATACCCACAATGTCGGGCTGGGTCCGGGCTATACGCTCTGCAATACCCTTCTGGTCCAGGTGCAGAGCCGGGGTGTCAAGTAATTCAACCTGGGCATCTGTCCAGGCCTTGAGGCTGGCTGCGACATAAAGCAAACCCAGCGGTGGGTACATACCGGTTTCGGTGTCAACAGACTTGGGCACGTTGGTGGTAATCATATGGTCGTGTGGAGGACGAATGAGCAGTACTTTCATAACGTATTCCCGAGTAATTGTTGAATATATATCCTTAGGCTCAAATCTGTGACCGATTATTGGATTATAACATAGACGTGTCGTATTTACAACCGCTTATGCTGTTCTCTGCGGATAGCAGATACCTGGTCTGTCAACAATCCGAGCATAAAGATGATGACGGCCGAAATACCAAGGAAGATGGCACTGGCAGGGACTGCCCTTCGGTACAAAATAAAGTTAAGGGTGGTCATAAGGACTGCAAGAAATATTAAAATGCCGCTGACCGGTAGAAATACACGCAACGGATCAAAAAGCACGGTCAGTCTCAACATCAACATCATAGTCTCCGGTCCGTGCTTGAGTTGTTTAACTGTGCTGGTTCCTATGCGTTTGGTGGTTTTGATGGGAATCCATTTTATCTGATGGCCGCCTTTTAGCATGGCTAATGTGGAAGTGGTCGAAAACGAAAAGCCTTGCGGCATCAGATGAAGATAACGCAGCAAAACTTCACGTTTAAATGCCCGAAAACCGGAATTTATATCGGGGATTTTTTCTTTAGCTAAGTAGTTGGCAAACCATTTAAGCAGCTTTTTTCCCACCCTACGGTAAGGATCAGTGTAAGAGTCCTTCGTCCGGGCACCAACCACCATATCGTACTGGCCAATATGTTCCAGAAGGCGTGGTATATCATTTTGGTCTTGTTGGCCGTCGGAATCGATGAATACGACGATATTGGCATCTGTTGCTCTGGCACCGGTTGTGAGACTGGCGCCATAGCCACGGTTGTGCGAGTGTGTTATTAGTTTAGCTCCATGCTCTCCTGTAATCTTGCCTGTATCGTCACTCGAGCCATCATCAACGACTGTCACTTCCCATCCCTGCTCAGCGGCCATTGGCATGAGTTTAGTAAGCACTTCACCAATGGAGCTTGCTTCATTATAAGCTGGCAAAATAATGCAAATTTTTTCTTCTTCAGTCACACTCATCTATATAGTAGGAAAAAAATAGAACTCGGCACCCAAAGTAAAACCATCGTCCGCTCGGTGCTGAGAGCTTTTATATCAACTGCAGGTAAAGGTACCATAGAGTTAGCGAAAAAGCAAGGAAGGACAAAAACCTTCCTATATGAAAAATTATCGTACTTTTTGAAATTCTAACTGAGCGAATATAGCTTTACAACCGATATTTCTGTTATTATTATATCACACCAAAGCCAGAGCTTTGCCAGATTAGACGCTATAAATGGGTTGGTGGAAGTTTTTCATGAAGAAAGAAGGTGTTTTAGACCAATCAAAGGAAGCTATTAATTTCTGGCTTTGTTCGGGATTACTTGCCGTATTGCTCGCTTCAATATTATCACGCGATATTACCAGGCCGTTTTACGGCCTGCACAGTTGGGGGGAGGCCGGGGGCGCATGGAAAGCCAGATGTTACTTAAAATACGACCTGGAATATACAAATGGCTTTGCTGTATGGGCTGTTGGTAACCCTCCGAGGGAGAAGCCCAACCGGGCGCTTGACCATCCTCAGCTTGGGCGATTTCTGCCGGCGGTTGAGATGGCGATTTTTGGGATAAATGAAAGGGGCTTGCGCATCGGAGGAGTAATAAGAGCAGTTGTCGGTTTGCTGATATTTTTGCAAATTGTGCGGGGATTGCTGGATGAAAAAACTGCCTTGTTAGCGGGTCTTTTGTATGCTTTGTTTCCGATTACCGGATATTTCGGGACCGGTCTTGTCGGTGAATTAGGCTGGGATTTTCCGCTCAGCCTGTTAGCAGTCTGGTGCTACCTTGTGCTCATAAGGGCACTAAAGAAGGACAATGAAACCAAAAAGATTCATAAATGGTTGCTGGGGGCAAGCCTTTTTCTTGCCCTTCAAATAAGCTGGTGTGGTTTTTTCTTTGCGGCCGCCATAGGCGTTCATTATGTTTTCCACTGCATTGCCCGCAGAAAAAAGCCGGAAATGGGCTTGCTGGCAATATTGATTTTTGCTCCTCTTTTAAGTCTCATGCTTAATTTTGTGATTATGTCAGCTGGATTTGAATGGGATTGGCGAAAGATAATTTCGCTCTACCAATGGCGTGCTGCAAAGGGGGAGTTAAGGGAATTTGTTTGGAGCCTTTGGTTTAAGAGGTTTTGGGAGTATGCAGTTACTAATTTTACATTGCCGGTTTTAATTACAGCAATAGGGTATTTGACATTTGGACAATTGCTTGTATTCACAACAGGTACTGTAAAGACAGCTTCTGCGACACCGTCAAGGCGATTCCCGCAATTTTGGCTATTCCTGATGCCGGCGGTATTTCAGCTATTGGTCTTAAGAGGGTCGCTTTGGCAGCATCAATATTGGGAATTTCCACTAATACCGTTTATCGCTATAGCTACGGCGTTAGGAATTATGCTGCTGGGCGATTTGCTTGGCAAAATCCATCGTTTGGCAGCGAGTGTGGGCGTTTTGTTGCTTTTAGTGGTAATCTTTGCAGCATGCATGGGGGGAGTAAACTACTATTACAGCATCCGTTGGCAGTCACCTAATAAGATTGCGATGTTCAAAGACCTTAATAAGAAAATACCGCCGGATAAAACACTATTGAGCTTTGAAGACTTTGTAGTTAATCAGCATCCTGTGAAAGGACCTCATTATCGGCCGGAGATTGCCTGGTATCTGGATCGAGACATTGAAGTTGTCCGGACGATAGAAAATATGGAACGGAAAACTGAGACTGGAAGATATTCGCATTATTTAATTCCGTTAGCGGGTCCCACTCGGCCTATTATAAACCAGTTAAGCAAGCGGTATGAGTATGAATATGTTCCCGGTGAGGAGCCGACAAAAGACAAGAAAGACAGATTTCTAACAGCAGGTATGAGGGCGTATTTTATTTTTGATTTGAACAGCTCTGTAAAGGGCAACTGAACCTGTAGCAGGCAAACTGCGACAGTGGGGTTTAATTTGACCTTGGGTGATTTTTGTCAGCTGGCTCTTAAAATTGCAAGTTGCGGTTCATTCTTTGTCAGCAAATCTATTAATCGCCAGCAGATAACATAGGCTGCATACCAGTATAAGCGGGATGGTGAGACTGCGCATGATGACTACAGAGGAAATTGCAATCTCCGGCTCGATTCCTATCAAGCACAGAAGCCCGTATGTTGATGCATCTCTGGTGCCCATTCCCATGGGGATAAAGGTAAGAGTCCCAATAAGCATCCCAACACCAGCGCAAAATAAGACATCAGTTATTGAGATATTGGCACCGAGTCGACAAAGCACGAGATAAAAAATTAGAAAGTAAATTGAGATAAACAAGCAACTAAAAATAAATCCTATGGACAAAACGAATCTGCTTTTGATGCCTGTTTTGATATGGGATACTAACAATTTTATTTTGCCTCGGATTTTTTCGTACCAGCTAAATTTCTTTACAAGATTTTCAATTTTGCTGTATTTCAACAAGAAAAATAGCGAACCCAAACCTACAACTAAAAGGGCAGGGGCAAGAAGGATTTTACTTAGATGTTGTCGGTATATAAATGCGGACCCCCAGAGGGCTATGCCAACAATGACGAAGGCGTCGAACGAGTACTCGACGAGTGTAATTGCAGTAATCTCGATGCCCTTTTTCCTGAAAAATAATCCGCGTGTTGTATCGCCTAATTTGCCCGGCGTTGCCAGAGCCACAAAGAAACTTGCACCTGTTAAAAGGAAAGAATCTTTCAAAGATATTTTATCCTCGAATACACGGTTAAAAAGCAGGTTAAATCTAAGCGAACGCAGGATAAGCTGCAGTATGATCAGCAAAGATATGAAAACATAAAAGCCCCATGAGATTTTACCAGAGATTGTTGAAACAAAACTTGCAATATCAAGTTTAAATGCTATCAAAAAAACAAATATTGAGACGCCTACAAGAAGCAGCAAGATATTCCTGGTTATTTTTTTCTTACTCATACTTTATCTGACCGGCACGTTTAAAGCCGCTGAATTATGCTCGATATGCTCTCGGAGCAAAGCTGAGCTACTATCGGGCCAAGTGTTTAATGTATGGGAAAGTTGCTGCACAAATCCTTTACCTGTTTTTTGGTTTGTTGCTTGAAGGGTTCGTCTATTTTGTATTCGCTGTCACTTACTATTTTTACATTTTTCAGTGTTGCATCTATCAGTGCGGATATAGTATCCATTTCTTCTGTGCCCATTGCTCTTTTTGTAACGATGGGTGTGCCAAGACGTATGCCGCTGGTAATTGAGGATGGTTTTTCATCGTAAGGCAGATGGATTTTGTCGGTGATTATGCCACAGTCTTCAAGGGACTTTTGTGATGTAACGCCGGTCAAACCCTCGCGCGAGTTAGCTGCATTTACCAGAATCATGTGGTTATCTGTTCCTTTTGTAAGCACGTCGAGCCCCAAGTCTACTAATCTGTCTGCAAGTCTTTTGGCGTTTTCTACGATTTTAAATTGCCTGGCGCTGTATTCATCTGTAAGTGTTTCTTTTAGGAAAACCGCTTTAGCTGCTATATGATTCAAATAGGGCGTTCCCTGGACACCTGGGAAAGTTGACTCTTCGATTTGCTTGCAAAGTAGTTTGTCCTTGCGTTGGACTTTTATTTTTCGGTTGTAGTCATTCCCCATCAGTATCAAGCCACCTCTTGGCCCGCCTGGTTTATAGGTGCTTGTTGTTGTAAAGTGGGCAAAGTCTACAGGTGAGGGATGGGCGGAGGCTATTACCAAGCCGGATATGTGAGAAATATCGGCTAAAAGATATGCATCGACTTCATCAGCTATTTTTCTGAACTTTTTAAAATCTATGGTTCTGGAGTAGGCAGAGGCGCCGCATATAATGAGTTTGGGTTTTACTTTTACTGCCTTTTCGCAAATGGAGTCATAATCCAGCAGAAAAGTTTCTCTATTAACATAATAATTTTCTACATTAAAGAATTTGCCGGTGAAAGAGACATGTGAGCCGTGGGAGTAATGACCGCCCTGCTCTAAGCCCAGACTCAAAATCTTATCCCCTGTTTCCAACAAGGCGGTTATGACGATTTGGTTGGCCTGGGTGCCGGAATGAGGCTGGACATTTGCGTATTTTGCGACGAAGGCCTCTTTTGCTCTGGCCACAGCGAGTCTCTCCACGTCGTCAACCACTTCGCAGCCGCCATGCAGTCTGGCTGCTGGGAAGCCTTCGGCGGTTTTGTTCTGAAGAACTGAGCCGAGGGCCGCTAATACTGCCGGCGAGCATTGATTCTCCGCGGCGAGAAGCTGAATGGTGTTCTGTAGTCTTTGGTACTCTTTTGCTATAAGCTCGTAGACTTGCTCGTCTTTTGTTTTTAGAGCATGAAGTTGCTTCTCGTGATATTCTTTGAAGTTTGTTTTATTCGAGGGCATTAAAATCCTCTAATCGCTTACCTGAAAAGACTTCTGATGATATCGTTGAATGTCACGTAAAGAATAAGCACTATTACAAGTATCCAGCCGGCATAAGCTATGGTTCCCTGCACCAGCTCGCTTACTGCTGAGCCTTTGATTTTCTCGACCAGCAGAAACACAAATTGTCCCCCGTCAAAAGGCAGCAGTGGTATAAAGTTGAAAACGGCAAGCATCGCACTTATCAGTCCGAGGAAGTAAGCGTATTCAATAGGAGGCCGCTCAGCAACAATCCGATAGCTAAGCGTAATGATGCCGACAGGGCCCATAAGATCCTTCGGGCTAACCAGTCCGCTAACCAGACATTTTAAGGTAATGTATGCCTGAGCAATAAACGTAAGGGTTTTTGCATATCCCATCCGGATTGCGTCGATTGGTCCACTGGCTTTGTAAAGTCTTACTAAAGGTTCCAACGGAATAAATTCAGCAAGGGTGGATTTGACAGTAATTGGGTTTTGTGTCGTGCCGACATCGGTAACTACACTACCTGTTATTTTGTCATCGAGGCGATAATCAATCGTAATGCGCTGACCGTCATTTCGGCGAATTTCACGGATTACATCGTAGAAGGTGGATACTATGGTTTGGTTAACGGCCGTTATCGTAGCGCCGTTGGGGATTGCCAACCTTGCCGGACCATCTTCTGTAGCAATGGTTTGGGCAACAACGGGATGCTCAGCATCGAGGGCAACACCGATACCAATCAGCACTTCGTTAACATCAGGATGCCGCTGAGGCACGACGGTGGCTGTGATGGTTTTTGGGGCCGCTTTGTAATCAGACCGTAATACCTTAATGGTTAACTCCTTGTCCTCGTAATCTGTGGTAACGTCGCGCATCTGTTTGTATGTAGGGTTTTCAACAGGACCTATTGCCAGGATTATATCACCACTTTGGAGTTTTCTTATGGTATCTTTTTTCTTGCCAGTAAAGGAGGTTTGTTTTTCTGCAACAGCGGTTATTCGTAAACGTGGCACGATAGAATATATATGGGCAGGCACTAAGTCAGTTTCTTTTGTTATGTTTACGGCAGTCAGGTTTAGCTTAATCTTTGAATCAATCAGTTGGGGTTGCTTTGAAGCAGGGTCGGAGCGCTCAGCCAGGATAGCGACTTCAGGTACGAGGGCATTTTCAACTATTTTCTCGAGTTCCCATTGTGTCTGAACGCTCTTGCCGTTGACAGCTTTAATGTGGTCGCCGGGGAGCAAGCCTATTTTTGCGAATAATTCATTAGCGTCGGAGACCTCTGCGATGGTCAAATTGTAAGGCAGAGTAATACCAAAGGTTTTCGTTTCACCGGGTTTTTTTTGTTCGGCAACAAGGGAGTAATCTTCGATGGTTGCGTCTTCGTGTCTGACCTTTAACGTGACTATTTCGTTTTTGCCCGAAAGGGCTTCAGCTACGGCAATATCGTAATAATCCAGGACTTGACTTTTGCCTGCAAGTTCGATTATTTCATCGCCGGGTGTGAGTCCTGCGTGTGCTGCTGGCGACTTCGGGACTACACCACCGACTACAGGAGGAACTCGCTCGATGCCGATTAAAAAAATAATCATTAATATAACGATGGCGCTTATGGCGTTAAAAAAGACGCCTGCTGCTATGACAGCCATGCGGGTTAAGGCGGGCTTGTTGGAATATGAGCGTGGGTCGTCAGTGGATTTGACTGGGCCGATATCATCCTGGCCAAGCATTCTGACAAAACCGCCGAAGGGAAGAAGGCCGATGCGATATTCGGTCTCACCGGGCTTGGTTTTTTTGCCGAGTGTAAAGCTCAGCCGACCCTCGCCTGACTCGTCGTTTTCCTTTGGAAAGAACCCGGGCAGGATACGAATGCGCCAGCCTTGTTCGGTTCTTAAAAAGCCAGCGAGAATTGGGACAAAACCGATTGAGAAGGCTTCAACCTTTATACCGGAGAGTTTGGCGAGGATGAAATGCCCGAATTCGTGCACTACAATCACCGCCCCGAAGCCGATGGCAACCACCAGCAGATTAGCTAAAAAACTAATGTTCCTTGCAATCAGATAAATAACTACGACGGAAGCGACGGTCCAAAACAATACATTAGAATGTTTTCTCAGAAAACTTTTTGGTTTAGGCATTCGCTAACCTCTTTTCTTGCCCAGGCATCTGCTTCAAATAATTCCTCGAGTGATGCGTTTGTGCTGACATTATGAACATTTAGGCAATGTTCGATTAGTTCGACTATACTAATGAATTTAATTCTCCCTTCCAGAAACTGCTGGACAGCAGCTTCGTTTGCTGCGTTGAAGACAGCAGCAGCTGTGCCGGGTGTACGAGCGACTTGATAACCCAGCGACAAAGCACGAAACTTTTCTAAATTAGGTTTTTCAAATGTAAGCTGTCCCAGTTCCTCGAGTTTCAGGTGCTTTGCAATTCCAGCTACGCGCCGGGGGTACGTCAAAGCATACTGAATCGGCAGACACATATCAGGAGTACCGAGTTGAGCTATTACCGAGCCGTCAACAAATTCGACAAGCGAGTGAACTATCGATTCAGGGTGAATTAGGACATCTATTATATCTACGGGGATATTAAAGAGCCAGTGAGCTTCGATGACTTCAAGGGCCTTGTTCATCATCGTTGCCGAGTCGATGGTGATTTTTGGTCCCATGTCCCAAACGGGATGCGAGAGAGCCTGCTGGGGTGTTACATTTTGGATATCCTGAGAACTTACGTTTCTTAAGGGACCGCCGGAACCGGTTAGAATGATTTTACTGACTTCTTCCCGGCAGCCGGCCTGGATAGCCTGAAAAATTGCTGAATGCTCACTATCTACCGGCAAGATGGTGCTGCCGCTTTTCTTTGCAGCTGCTGTGAGCAATTCGCCTGCAATAACGAGTGGCTCCTTGTTTGCAATGGCAAGGGCTTTGCCTTTTTTTGCAGCAGCAAGAACGGCGGGTAGACCAGCTGCCCCAACAATTGCGGCAAGGACAATATCGACCTGGTCAAGCTGTGCGATTTTTATCAGGCTGTCAGGTCCAGCTAAAATCTCGATGTCCAAATCACCGGTTAACTCGTGAAGCTGCTTGTAAAGTTCAGGATTTGTGATAGCAATAACCTGCGGTTTGTACTGCATGGCTTGCTGGGCCAACAACTCGGTACTACTGTGAGCGCTCAATGCGGCGACTTTGTACTCCGGACCAAGTGCATCGATTACCCTCAGCGCATTTTTGCCTATCGAGCCTGTTGAACCCAAGATAGCAATATACTTTGCCATAGGCTAATAGTATTGCAGGAAATGTGTATCTGTCAAGGAATGAGTTAAACACCCGGTTGTAATGCAAGTATTCAACTGTTTGCCTTAGCTACTATAGAAGAATCGAATCAATTCAATCGGTCTTTTGCTCTATCAAGGTTCCGAAGCGTTTTCCAATGGCTAAGGCTGGGTCCAAGGGCACGTCGACGGGCTTACAGTCTTTCGGGATACTGATGGTCGGTTTTTGTGCGATTTTTTTGCCTTCGAACCGGGGCAGCCATTTTCGCTGGGCCTCGAGCA
The DNA here is from genome assembly GCA_020351025.1 of Planctomycetota bacterium. Lineage (GTDB taxonomy): Bacteria > Planctomycetota > Phycisphaerae > Sedimentisphaerales > Anaerobacaceae. Next base: position 1,657,671 of record CP070728.1, on the reverse strand, counting down.
TTTCACTGCACATTTCGCGTATTTGTTTTAGAGTACAAACTGCCGAGGTCAAGGGGTCCATCGCGACGGCATGTATGATTTTTTCAGTGTCGCTGTTAAGTGCGGCCTCGGCAGCGAGGGACTGCACATTGATGTTTGTCATGCAGGCGGCAGCACATTGAGACGGCAGGTTGCCTATCTTTGTCGGGTGCAGTCCGGAGCCGTCAGCGATGGTTGGCACTTCGACACAGCAGCCGTTTGGCAAATTGGTAATGTAGCCGTCGTTGCGTACATTACCCATAAAACGGAAGGGCTTGCCTGTTACGACAGCTTCGATGATATATGAGCAGTATTCGACACTGCGTTTTTCGATTTTGGTGGATTCGTACTTGAGAGGGTCGTGTTTTGCATATTTTTCGGCGATGGTTTTGCACCAGTTATAATAGGCGCCGCTTTCGCCGCCGAAGCTTGGTTCGTCACAGTACAATTCGAGCGCTTCTTTATTCTTGCGGAACCACGGTACGTATTCGCTGAGGTGTCCAGTGCTTTCGGTCATAAAATAACCGAAGTGGCGGAATACTTCGCCGCGGACCTTTTCATTTTTATAGTACTCAGGTTTCTCGAAGACCTCACGCAGCTTGGGGTAGAGGTCACGTCCTTTGTGCTCGAGTTTGCAGAACCAGTCCATATGGTTGATACCACCACATAGGTAAGTGATTTCATTCTTTGGGACCCCACAATAACGAGCTATGAGGTCTAATGTAGTTTGGACACCATGGCACAAACCAACGAATGAGACGTTAGCGGCTTTGCCGAGTGCCAGGCAGTTAGCTGCCATTGGATTAGCATACTGCAGCATAACTGCACCTGGCTTTGCAAGTTGCTCCATATCACGGGCAATATCGACGAGTATGGGGATAGTTCGCAGGCCTCGAAAGACTCCGCCCGGTCCGAGTGAATCGCCGATGCACTGGTCTACGCCGTATTTCAGTGGAATCCTGTAATCGATGCCGAACGCATCTACCCCGCCGACCTGAATCATTATGATGACGAAGTCGGCATCTTTAATGACTTGTTGTCGGTCCAGAGTCGCCCAGGCCTTACCTGGGAGGTTGTTGTCTTTTAACATTCGATTGGCGAAGGTTTCCATTCGGCGGAGCTTTGGCTCGGTGAGAGACATTAGAGCGAATTCGCTGTCTGTTAGGGCGGGCGTAGCCATGATGTCGCTCATAAGCGTTTTGCAGAAAACGATACTTCCTGCACCAATCATCGCAATTTTTTTACTCATTTCCTGGTCTCCTATGTTTTTGGTGCCGTTAAGGTTATTATCCGATTTGTCAAATGAGTCTTGTTTATTTTATAGACAAAATTGCCTATTTCAAGCAGTTCTTGGCGGCGATGTCTTTAAAAGCATAGGTCGAAAAATGCTTGCTTTAGGTTGTTTTTTTTGTTATATTCAGGTTTTTATGGTAAGTTAAATGAAAGTTTCACCAATATAGGCCAAGATTGTCCATTAATGGGGTCTGCTTTGCAAAAAGCCGTTTGGTCTGTCACGATTTGATTTGGAGATGAGAATATGAAGTGCCAAGGTTTGCGTAGATTCGAAATTATGTGTATTGTCGCTTTTGTTTGCTTTTTGCAGATTGGTTGTCAAGAGCAGACTGCTCCGGTTCCAAGTGAGAGGGAAGAGCTCTTGGAAGCTCCTGTGGTGGAGGTGCTGGCACCGCAAATTCAGTTTGAAGATGTGGTGTGCGACTTAGGCGAAATCGGTCCGGGGACAAAGAACGTTTGTAATTTTAAATTCACAAGCGTCGGAGATGGCTTGTTGAAGATAAAAAATATCAGCAAGACCTGTGGCTGTACGCCATTTACCTTAAAGAAGAGAGAATATGCGCCCGGCGAGAGCGGGACGTTGAAAGTGAGCTATAATGCGAGCAGCCGAGCCGGTCCAATAACGAAGCATCTGCGAGTATACAGCAATGACAAGGCAAATCCTGAGATTAAATTGACGGTAAAGGGCAGGATTACAGAGGTGGTTTCTTACGAGCCGAAGAAGCTGAACCTCGTACTTAATAAGGAAAATGCGGTTTGTCCTGAGATTACTATTAGGAGCCTTGACGCTCAGCCATTTTCAATAAAGGGCTTCAAAACGACCGGGCGGTTCAAATCCACTGAAAATAGTATAACTGCTGATTATAATCCTTCGGTTAAGGCGACGGAATTTGTTATCCAGCCGAAGGTCGATGTGGGAAAGCTGAAAAGAGGAACGAGTGGAAGGCTTTCAATTACCTTGGCTTGTCCACAGAAGCATGTGATATCTATCCCCTTTAAGGTGCTGCCGAAATTTAAGGTTGACCCGCGCTCGATATCCATTTTCAATGCTGAGGCGGGCAAATCAGTAACAAGGGAAGTCTGGATAGTCAATAACTATGGTGAGGATTTCGAGATTGAATCGACATCATCGCAAAAAGGTAGCATAAAGGTATTGAGTCAGGAAAAAGAAGACAAACATTGCAAGTTTGAGCTGGAAATAACACCGCCGACCGCCAAAGGTAAGAAGAAAGTCTTTACGGATGTGTTATTTGTGAATATGAAGGACGGCGAGGAGCTGAAAATTAATTGTCGCGGATATTATACGAGAGAAGCTTCAAGTTCGTCGGACTGAGAGAAACCAATCCAGTATATGATGCAGCGATTAGCGACTTGCATTTGCGTATTGACAATCGGGGTTTCATGCCTGTTGGCTATGTCAGCAAGATTGCCGTTGAGGTCGGCTCCCAGTACAGATTGTGTTACAATTTTTCTAACGGGCAATGAGCTTGGAGCATTGCAGCCCTGCGGCTGTTCAAGCGGACAACTTGGTGGGCTCGACAGACGCCCGGCAATATTTAACTCTGTGCCTGCGGAAAGAAGGCTGATTGTCGACACAGGCTCATTGGTGGATGGTGATAATGAGCAGGACCTAATCAAGTTTGATATAGTGGTCCAGGCGTTTAACCTGCTGGATTATGATTTAGTCAATCTAAGCGGAGAAGATATTGAGATAGCCAAGAGTCATGGGGTGCTTGATAATATAGCTTCTGTTTTTGATGTTATAAGTTCTCAAGTCGACGATGAAACAGACCTGCCGACGAGATTTACCAAACAGTTTTTATTGAAAGAAAAAGTGGTGGCCGTGACAGTTGCCGCCTTTGACCCAGAATCGATGCCAATCGAACAAATAGGTGAACTTTTTGTCTCACAGCCCGGTCATCAGACAGTTAACATGCTCATTTTGAACAGTTGTACTCTTGAAATTGTTGGTTCTATCGCGGAGATGGAGATTGTTGACTGTATAGTTTGTCCGCCTGAATCCGACGAGCCGGAAGTAATGAGCGGGCAGTATGACAGGCCTTTGGTTATCTCGGTTGGGCGCTTCGGCAAATATGTAGGCAGATTGCAGATAACAGCTGCCGAAGATGTGAATGAGCTTAGCTATAGTTTTTTGCCTGTTCCGGTAACGGAAGATTTGACACAAGAGAAGTCACTTGTTGAAGTGTACAAGGCCTATCAGCAGCTTGTTAAAGAGGAAAATCTTCTCGAGAGACAACCGCGTTTTACACTCTCGAACGGCTTGGAGTATACGGGCTCGAAGTCGTGTAAGTCTTGTCACGAGTACGAATACAAAAAGTGGAGCGGTCGAGCCCATGCACACGCTTATGCTACGCTTGAGAGGGTTGGGTCGCATTATGACCCGGAGTGTATTATATGCCATGTGGTTGGCTTTGAATATGAGAGCGGCTTTGTTTCAGAGCAGAAGAGCGGCGAGGATTTGAGAAACGTCGGCTGTGAGAACTGTCATGGTCCGGGCTCGGAACATATAAGAACTCTGGGACAGGCATTAACAACAGAGCCGATGTCGGATTGTACTGATTGCCATACCTCTGAGCGCAGCGCCGACTACGCAGAAAATGAGCAGCTTTATTTTCAGAAAATAGTTCATTGGATGGAACCAAATAGTGTCGGTGGTGTCAAAAAGTAAAGAGGCTCAAAGGGCGAATTATGATAAAAACTTTGCGAATAGCAAGTATTATAGCGGTGGTTTTGGCGGCTGTTTTCTTTGTTTTTCCTGTGGTTTTTGGTGTTCGCCGCGATGAACAGGCCGAGCAGTTTCTCAAATCGCCAGGCGTGATAGAGGGCTTTAGCAAGGCCAAAGGCCAGAAAAGAGCAAAGAGCGGAGACCAGGTCTCACCGCTTGTAAAGCAGGCAGAGGCCTTTGCGCTGTATCTAAATCCGCCTAAGCCGAAGGAGCCGACGGCGCCGTCTCGTACGGTCAAAAGTGAGCGCAGACCGAAGACTGTTTCGCCTAAATTCGAGCTTATTGGCACGAGTTTCTACGCATCACATCCGGAACTGTCGCTGGCATTGGTTGATGAGCCGGGCAAGGGGTTTCGCTGGGTTAGGCAAGCGAGTGAGGTTGGCCATTTAATTATTGAGCAGGTAAAAGATGGCGTTGTTGTTGTTCGAGACGGCAAGAGGACATTCGAGCTTGTGGCTGAGAGGCCGGAAAAAACTGAGCTTGTTAAAGGGACGTTTCCTATTAGCTCCGATACGACAAGCAGTGAAGAGCCGCTAAGCAGGAAGGTGCCGCTAAGCAGTGAAGAGCCGCTAAGCAAGAAGGTACCGCCAAGCCGCAAGGCAATTGAGGTGCCACCAGAAGAGATTTTGTCCATGCTGGAGACTATACAGACAGAGTTTGAGCCTGATGGAAATGATGCGGAGTACGACGCTGAGCAAAGTGCGAAGCTGGAAAAGATTATGTCCGAATTTAAAGCTATGCGTATAACTGACCAAGAGGCGAGGAGGCTCGAGCAGTTAGGCGAAGACTTGAATGATATTAACCAAGACCCAAATAGAGCCGGAGATGAGGGGATTGAAAGCGATGCAAACTTTAGCGATGCAAACTTTAGCGATGCAAACGTTAGTGATGCAAACTTTAGCGATGCAAACGTTAGTGATGCAAACGTTAGCGATGCAAATTTGAGTGGGGCGAATAGCCGAGGGTGAAAATAACTCCACGATGCCTCGGATAGCGAAAAGGCCTATATAGGCTGTCTTTTCTGTTAGTGTTAGTGAGGCAGGTGCCGAACAGTTAATTGTCTGTCATAGGTGTCGGCCTGCTTTGCTACCGCGATGCAAAGGCCCACCTTAGAGATTTCCCTTTCAGCAGTTTCATCCTGATGATTTTTTACCTGATTTGAGCTTGCTCGATTTTAACTGTTCGCCTTTATTTTTGAGGAGCTTTTGGGGTTTTTTGGCAAGAAATCCTATGATTCTTCGGTGAAAATAAGGAACTTTTGGGCGTTTTCTGTGTCTGATTAGTATAGGTGATAGGTGGTTATGTGTAAGTTGATAATTTAAGCGAATATTTACGTAAGTGCTTTAAGAAGAAAGATTTAAGTTGGTAATTTTCAAGCAGAATGTCCGATAAATAACGAACTGTGTTGTAGATATGCAGATTTTTGGTTTTGCGAGGTTATGGAGCGAGCTATGGTGGTTAAACGGTTATTTTCTTTTTGGGTGCAGGCGAGAGTATTAATTTTTGTCTGTGCGGTAATTGTTGCTTTGAGCATTCCCTTTGCTTTTGCTGCTGAGCAAGAAGCTGTTCCTGAGTTGAAGCGCTACAGGGTTTTTTCTTTAAGGCACATATCAGCCGAGCAGGGCAAGGATTATCTGGCCCAGGCCGACCTTGGCACGGTTTCGCAGCTTCCCGGCGCCAATTCGCTTTTGGTGACAGCAGAGCCAGCTGACTTAATCAAGGCAAGCGCGATTTTAAGTCTTGTCGATGCCGAGGAACAATTTTATATAAAAGCGATTTTTCCCGCATCAGAGGTTGAGAATCTGCCCTCAAATGAGCAGATTGCTGCGGAAGTTGGTGATATATCAATCGGGACCTTTTCCCATCCACCGCGCGGAGGTGCATCAAGCAAATCGATTATAGACATTCACGAAGGTGCGGTGATAGCTGTTACGCCCGTAAATCAGCTTGAGAGGATTATTTCTGCTATTGAGCAACTGCAGGCAGGTGAAAAGGATATCAAAGGTAGCGAAACGAGCCTCGAACCCGCAGAAGCAGCCAAGTCGGACGAGTTTTTCGATAAGCTCCTTGGTTCTCTCGCTGAAGCTGAGCAGGTAGCAGCAGAGTTGGCGGCCCAGAAGCCAAGTGAGCCGAACGCAGTTGCGCGTCCGCCGGAGCAGAAGGTGCCGAGTGAATCTGCAGCTGAATTGCCCGCTTTAAAGGAATCCATTATTCCGGTTGTCAAGCAGCTTCGGGAGCCAAATATACCTACTATTGTAGAAGGTGTAGAGACTCAAGGTGTTACTGAAGGTCTAAAAGCGGAGCCATCTCCTGAAATTAGCCAAGTGGTGCTTGAAATTGGTCAGCCCAGTGAGGTTAATGAGATAGTCACGAGAGTCCAGCCTTACGTGCCGGAGGCTCTTCCTATCGGCGAGGAAATGCTGGAGCTGGATTTGCCTGAGAAGCTTAATATCATCGATTTGCTGGATTTGATTGGTAAGTATTTGCATCTGGACTATATGTATGATGAGAAGGTTCTTTTGGGCAAGGAGGTATCGCTGCGGCTACAGGGACCTATCAAGGTAAGAGATTTGTATCCACTTCTTGAATCTGTGTTGAAGTTCAGGGGCTTTGTGATGACCCGCAAGGGGAATCTTGTAACCATTGCTCCCATGGAAGAGGCGTTGAATATCGACCCTGCTTTGCATCCTGAAAGGGGCGACATTAAGTTTGGCGATGTAATAATAACACGTATCTTTTCGTTAAAGCATATTAATACAGCCAGCGCAACAAACCTTTTGACCGGTATGAAACTTAGTGTAAATATTACACCGGTTGAGGAGACGGGGATACTTATCGTTACTGGATACGCTTATCGTATGGCGCGTATAGAAGAGGTGTTGAGGATGGTTGATAAACCGGGTGCGCCAAGACAGTTCAGGTTCAGGCAGTTAAGATATACGATGGCAAAGACGCTTGCTCCGAAAATCAAAACACTTGTTGAACAGCTTGGAACTGTATCGGTTACAATTGCCAGACCGGAGTTAGCAGCGGAGCCACCGAGCCGGGCCCCGCGGAGAGGCCCTCCTCCAAGGAGACCTACGCCAGCTGCGGCTGAGCCGACAGGACCAACGGTGTATCTCGATGCCGATGAGAGAACAAATAGAATCCTGATGATAGGCTTTGAGGATGAAATAGATATTGTTGAGGGGTTGGTTGATGCTCTTGACGTGGAGCAGCAGGACCTGCGAACACTACGATTGTACGAGATACAGAATGTTGGGGCAGATGAGGTAGTGAAGAAGCTGCAAGAGCTTGGTATAATTGGCGGCGGTCTTGGTCCAACTACGCGAATTACTTCTGCAGCTAAGCCCGAAGCTGCTGCGAAGCCTACGGCAAGGGGTCCAACACAAGAGGTTCTTGTAGAAGAGCCGCAGGTAGTGATAATTGAGGCGACGAATTCGCTTCTGGTTAATGCAACACCCGAGCAGCACGTTCAGGTAGCTATGATTATTGGGTACGTGGACAGCGTGACACTTGAAGAAGCCATACCTTATGAGATTTACGCGCTTGAGAACCAGGACCCGGAGGACTTATCTAATGTTCTAAACCAACTAATTAAGGAAACTATCAAGGACAAAGAAGGTAAAATTGAGAAGGTCATAAAGAGAGAAGAAGAAATTATTGTAATTCCTGACACAAGCACTTTTTCGCTTATTGTTTATGCCAGTAAGAAAAATCAGGAATGGGTAAGGAAGTTAATAAAGGATTTGGATAAGAGAAGACCACAGGTGCTTATCGATGTATCACTTGTTGAAATAACACGAGATGATACATTTGCTTATGACTTGAACCTCATAGCAAATGCCAAAGGCTTGGTAACGGGCAATATTCAAATAAGTGGCGATTTTTTACCTAACCCGGACTCAAAAGGCAACGAGCTTGAAAGTGGATGGAACCAGGTAATTAGCGTGGGTGATAGTACCAGTCATACGGGCTTCAGGGGGTTTTTGGGTGAGGATAAGATTCAGGCTCTGCTTACAGTAATGGCTAAGAAAGATTATGGCCGAATCCTCGCCAAACCTAGGATTCTGGTCAATGATAATGAAGAAGGTATAATAAAAACTACTGAGAAAACATTTGTAGAAGAGGAGACTATGACCTATCCAGGGACGACCACAGGTACGACACCAATACCGGTCAAAAGTATTAAATGGGTCCCTTATGAAGCCAAGATAGAACTGTCCATCACACCCAATATTAGCGAGGGTGATTTGTTGCGTCTGGAAATAAGTATGGTTCGAGAGGATTTCCAGAGACAGGACGTGGGCCCGCCGGATTACAGGACGAGTGATGTTAAGACGATTGTCACTGTTCCAGACGGCAGCACTATCATTCTCGGCGGCCTGACAAAACTCAACCAGACGAAAGGAGGAAGCAAAGTACCTTTGTTGGGAGATGTTCCGCTTGTCGGAGGATTATTCAGGACTATTTCCAACAATGACAAGACAAGCAAACTATATATCTTTGTGAAGGCCAACATCCTGCGCCCTGATGAGACCGCCGAAGGTCTTGCGCAACTTCGACGAATCTCTGAAAGCGACAGAACCGCCTTTGAAGAGGCTGAGCGTAAGTTCCAGGCCAAAGAGGACTGGCCAGGCATAGAGCCGGAGCCGATGGAACCTCTGCGTGTTCTGGACGCAGAATAGTAAAAAGCGTAAAATATAAAATTAGATTTGAGACCTTGAATTATAGTTTTTAGTTTCAATCTTTACGTTTTTATTTTTCATGAAAGATTTATTGATACAAATTGCTAAGCGTACAGGCCTGGTTGACGCTGAGCAGCTGGCCCGGTTTCTTGAAGAAAATGGCGGTCGTGAGCGGCTTGATGAGCTTTTGCTTCGCTGTCCGTATTTTACTGAAGAAGCGGTCTTGAAACTGTTTGCTGCCGCACTTGGCTGGGAGTTTTTAGCCGAAATGTCTCCGAAGGCAGTGCCGGCAGAATTCGTGGAAACTATTCCCGCAACGTACGCTCAGCAGCATTATCTTATAGGCATAAGAGGCAAGGATGACGGTGCACTTACTGTAGTTTTGTCGAAGCCATTGGATACGAATGCTCTGGATAATATCTCAAAGATGACCGGCATGCCGGTGAGACCTGCAATATCTACACGTGCCGCGATTACCGCTGTGATAGATGTTGCCTATGAGCAGAGGACAACTGTCATCGAGGAAGTAGCGGAAGAGCTTGATTCGCAAAATCTTGACCAGCTTATTGACGAAGTGACAACTTCAGATGATTTGCTTGATGTTGTCAATCGCCCCCCTGTTATCAGGTTGGTTAATGATATTCTTTTTCGTGCACTTCAATTGCGTGCAAGTGATATTCACGTTCATCCTTACGAAGCAAAGATTCAAATTCGTTACCGAATCGACGGCATTTTATATGATGTTCTTAGCTTGAACAGGAATGTCTTACCGTTAGTTATCTCTCGTATCAAGGTTATGGCGGGTATGGATATTGCTGAGCGCCGGATGCCCCAGGATGGCAGATGCAGCGTTCGTCTGGGCCAGCGGGAAATTGATTTACGCATCAGCACCGTGCCGACAAGCTTTGGTGAGCGGAGCGTCTTGCGTCTGCTGGATAAAAGCACAGGCCTGTTTGCACTCGATGAACTGGGCTTGTGGGAGGAGGATTTGAAGAAATTTGATACGCTGCTTAACCGCTCACACGGTGTTATCTTCGTAACGGGCCCGACGGGAAGCGGCAAAAGCACCACTCTTTATGCATGCCTTAACAGGATAAATTCAGCAGAGAAAAATGTTATGACTATAGAAGACCCCATTGAGTATCAACTTGAAGGCATAAGCCAGATGCAGGTTGCCTCAAAGAAAGGTGTAACATTTGCCAATGCGTTGCGACACGTGCTTCGGCAGGACCCGGACGTTATAATGGTTGGCGAAGTTAGAGATATCGAAACTGCCCGTATGGTGATACAATCATCTCTGACGGGCCATTTGGTTTTCAGCACTGTGCATACGAATGACTCGGCGGGGACGGTGAGCCGACTATTGGATTTAGGCGTCGAGCCGTACTTGGTGAGTTCGTCCCTGATTGCGGTATTGGCCCAGCGATTGGTTCGAAAGGTTTGTCCGGACTGTAGACAATCGTATGAACCGAAGCCTCACGAATTGAGAGAACTTGGATTGGGAGAAGTCGGGTCGGCTGGCTTAGCTGGAAACGGGGCTAAGTTTTCTGTTGGGGCAGGCTGCGATAAGTGTTTTCAAACCGGCTATCGCGGCAGAACAGGTGTATATGAGCTTATGCTGATTAACGAAGAAATACAGGAGATGATATACAAAAGGGAAAGTGCTGGAAAAGTAAAGAAAGCGGCCCTTAACGCAGGTCTGCAAACGCTGAGAATGGATGGAGCCAGGAAAGTACTTGGAGGCATAACTACCATTGCTGAAGTATTGAGAGTAACACAGGCCGATGTGATGTAACAGGTGCTCGCTTATGCCAAGGTATAACTATATAGCGATCGTAGCAAATGGCAAGAAAGTCAAAGGCACGGTTACGGCTGAGAACCCGTATGCTGCGCGAAAACAGCTAAGGGTCCGAAGTATTCACCCTACCTCAATTGCTGAAGTGAGTACTGCTGCCGAAGGTAAGGCTGCGTTGTTTTCGATTTTTGCCAAAGCCAGCAAGTCTCAGATAATCGATTTTACCAAGCAGATGGCCACGCTGCTTAATTCAGGTATTAAGCTGACTGAAGCGCTTTCGGTCCTCACTTTGCAAACGTCTGATGTGCGATTCAAAAACGCCCTTATTGATATTCGTGACAGGGTCGTCACTGGGGAGTCTTTTACCGATGCGATGAGTGATTACAGTGATTATTTTGATGTTATATATGTAAGTATGGTGCGAGTCGGTGAGGTAACAGGCTCTTTGAGTTTGAGCCTTTCGACGATTTCAAACTTTATGGAAAAACGTCAACGGGTCGAATCCAAAGTAATAACAGCGATGATATACCCGATTGTTCTGCTCATATTTTGCCTTGTAGCGGTTATGGTTTTGACAACTATGGTCATTCCGAAGATAGCTGAACAGATTGCAAGGACGGGGCAGGAGCTGCCCTGGATTACCAGGCAGTTGATGAACGTTAGTTACGTTCTGACCAGTTGGTGGTTATTGGTAGTTTTGGCGGCATTGTTTGGGATTGTTTGGGGTCTAAAGCGATTTCTCAGGACCGGTCGGGGTGCGTATTTGCGTGATAAACTTTTGCTGGCGATGCCTTTGTTTGGTCCGCTTATAAAACAGCGGGTTGTTGCGCGATTTGCCTCCACTCTTTCAACTCTCCTTGGTTCAGGACTTGCGATGGCTGAGTCTCTTCGAGTAGTGGCGGAAGTTACAGGCAATAGTTTAATGAAGCAGGCTGTTCAGCAGGCGAGGGAGAGAATCCTTGCCGGTGCCGATATTGCTACGCCGCTCAGAGACAGCGGTGTTATCAGCCCTGCAATTGCTCATATGGTTTCTGTTGGCGAAAAAAGCGGTGAGCTGGAGAAGATGCTTAAAGACATCAGCGAGAATCTCGAAGGCTCAACAGACATAGTTATTGAAAGATTAAGTGCCGCGCTTGAGCCGCTGATTATAATTATTATGGCTGCAATAATAGGTGTGATTGCTTATGCGACGATATTGCCGATTTTGAAGATTTCAGCGGGGGAATTCTGAATCGTCGAAAGTGGTTATCGTACGCGGGACATCCTGTTGCAGAACTTGCTTGTAATAAACTTGGATGATTATTTTAAGGAGTTTGACGACAGATGGGAAAAAGAAGAACAGAAAGGGTCAGGTATGGTTTTACGATGATTGAGCTTATGGCTGTGCTTATTATCCTTGGTTTGCTTGCTACTGTGCTTGTGCGTAATTTCATGGGCCAGACTGATAAAGCCCGGGTTACGACCACAAAGGTTAATCTTAGGCTTCTTCATTCGGCGGTTAATCAGTTTAAGATGGACACTGGTAGATTTCTAAGCGAGGATGAGGGACTTGAGGCTCTTGTTGTGCCGCCGAGTGATGTTGAGAACTACGAGCCGGGCGGTTATTTAGATACTACAGAGATACCGAAGGACGGCTGGGGCCGTGATTTTATCTACGAGCAATATCCTGAAAGCGGCAAGCCATTTGTAATAAAAAGCTTGGGTGCTGATGGCGAGGAAGGTGGCGAGGCCTACGATGCTGACCTGTACAGCACTGATGCTTACTGACAAAAATAGCGTATAGGAATAGCGTATAGTGGATGTGAAAATAAAACTATGCGCTGAAAGCTAAAAACGATTGGAGTTCATAATAATGGCCAAAATCAAACTATACGCTGAACGCCATACGCCAAAGACTAATTCAGCTTTTACCATGACCGAGCTGATAATCGTGATAGTAATAATTTCGCTTTTTATACTTTTGGTGCCGATGAATCTTTTTGGATTACTTACAAAGAACACCTTTAAGGTACAAGCGCAGGAATTTGTTTCGACAATGCAGATGGCGTGCAATGCGGCTGCCCAGAGCGATAGAAGATATGAAGTTATTATTGATATAACGGAACAGAGCTATACGCTTCGCCAGATAACCACGCCTGATTTGTCGCAGGTTCTGGAGGAAGAGATCATTATTAAAAGTGATTTTTCGGATAATTGCCGCCTTTATTACGTTTTGTTTGATGATGGGGACTACGCCAATGAGGGCAGAGCGAAATTTCGGGCTGGGCGCTTGGGTTGGCAATACGGCGGCAAGATTGTTTTGCTGGATTCGGATGAAAATGAATATTCGGTTGTTATCAACCGACTGAGTAGAATTATTACCTTAGAACGGGGCTATATCGAGCTTCTGGTGCCTCAAAGAGACGATGAATTGTTCTTTTGAAGAATAGTAAATAGCGGATAGTTAAATAATGGATTGCAAGCAGAAAAGAAATAACAATTGTCAAATCCTAACTTCTGAGCGGCGGTTTAGAACCATAAGGCGTCGATTGGGAATCAGAAATCAACTAAGTGCCGGGTGTTATGTGCTATGCCCCAAGCCTGCTTTTAGTCTGCTTGAAGTCATAGCTGCCTTGGTTATACTGGCAATTGTGAGTTCAAGTGCATTGGTTGTTATAAACCGCTGTATGGCCTCGGCGGCAGATTCGGCATTACGTATGCAGGCCTTTGAGGTTGCACGTGAGAATATGGAAAAACTTCTTACTTCGGATTCGGTGTCGGAGACAACCGAGTATGGCACAAGTGATAAATATTCACAGATTCAGTGGCAAACGATTGTTGGGGCGTTTTATGAGCCGGTGACGACGAGGATGTGGGTTCAGGCGACCTGCTCTGCTGAATATACCGACTCAGCAGGTGAACAGCAAACAGTTGAACTAACACACTGGCTGACCGATTTAACCAAGGAGCAAATGCTTGAAATTCTTCAGCAGCAGGAGAAAGAATTATCGGCTGAGCAGATTATTGAAACTATTGAGGAAGCCGCTGAGTACGCTGGTGTCGATGTGGAGACTATCGAGCAATGGGTTGAGAATGGTATGCCCGTGACCGAGGACGGCTATTATATTAAGAATATGGTTGATCTTTATAAGGACAACGAAGGCAATCCCAGCATCGAGGACATAAACCGAGTGGCGCAAGCTGATGCGGATTTAAGAGAGTCAACAAAGGAACAGGATGAACAGACTGAAGAGGAACAGCGAGATGTAGCAGAACCGACAGAGGACGAAACGGAGGAATCTGACACGGCTCTAATATGCGGTTACACCGTAGAAGAGCTTATGCAAATGGACTTCGAGCAAATCTGGGAAATAATATCCAACTGTGACCAAGCTGGACGCTGATGGAATCAAGTGGGATTAAATGATATGAAGAAGGTTTTTAACATATCCGGGAAGCTGCGGGCTTTTACACTGGCTGAAGTGCTTGCGGCCCTTACAATCGGGGCAATGGTTTTGGTTGCGGTTATGGGTGTTTACAGTCGGGCCGAGAGATCGGCTGCTGCAATAACGCGCAAGCTTGAGAGTTCACAGCTGCCATTTGAGATTTTGCAGGCCATTGCAGAGGACATTGACAGAGCGGTTGGGTCAGGAGCTGATGCTAAAGTTACAATTGATAATAAATTTATCAACAGCCTCCCGACTGCCCGGTTGGTGATTCAAACAACCATTAATGACCGTAGGGATGAGGAGCAAACATTTGAAAAAATCATTTGGCAGACCAATTACGACCGGAACACGGACAGTCTTGTTTTATATCGAAGTCACAGTGGAATAGCCTTGGAAGATAAACTGCTCGATGAGCAGAAGGAAAGTTGGGAGCGAGAGCTTTTTGTGCCAGTTTGTACAGGTGTTACTTTTTTCAAGATTCAAGTTCCAGCCAGTGCCGATTTTCAAGATAGTTGGAGAGGTAATTCATTGCCTAACGGCATTACGGTGACGATTTCCTTTGCTGAGCCCTTTAAGAAGCGGAACGGTACCTGGGATGTGCCGGAAGAGGAAAAAATCGTTCGATCTATAGCTATTAACAGGATTAGAAAAATAAAGTTCAACATTGTAAAAAGTCAGTACGAAGAAGATAAAACCGATAAAGACGAAGACGAAGAACAGGTGGAAGAAGAAAGTCGTGGTGGACAGGGCGAAAACCAGGACGACGAAAGTGGAGAAACTGAAGGTGAAGAAGGCAGCGACGAAGAAGACAGGGTAGAAGAATAATGAGAGTGACGAATGAGACTAAGAATAACGTTGGTACACGGGCTCACCGGGGCATTGTGCTGTTGGTGACGTTGGTACTATTGGTTGTTCTTTCTATGCTGGGCTATACCTTATCTGTCCGTCTTGCTTCCCGACGTCATCGCGACCATTACATCATAGATTATCAGGCTGCCCGCTATGGTTGTGATTCAGCAATGAAGTATGCACTTGCTATACTGGAAGAGATTGAAGACCTTAAATTGATTGCCCGTTCGAATGAGCCGGATTTTTCCGATTTATTTTACTATAGTGAGTCCGAATACAACGAATACTTGGCTGATTGGGCTGCTAAAAGAACTTTTGACGAGGACATAAACCTTCCTGATACGAATGATATCAATGATGTTAACGATTTTAATGACGTTGATATATTAGAATCTGCTCTTGGTGTTATTGATGTTAACGAGCCAAATTCTTCGACGGTTCGGGGCCCATATGGTCCGTCCTGGCCATTTGTAGTCGAGCCGGTTGAGCTCAAGATTGGTTCAGCGACGGTTAAGATTGAAATCGAGGACGAAAATGCAAAATACCCCCTTGGCTGGGCGATGCTGGAAGAAGGAGAGGTAAAGCGGGAAGCTGAGGCGGCATTGGAGACTTTCTGTGAATGGATGGGCATGGGCAGCAGGGAGATTGATTTGCTAAAACGACAGTTAGAGCAGATGAGCGAAATCAAACCGTTCAAACTCGATTTCAAGCCGATAAAGAAAAAAGCGCCCATAGATACAAGTGCAAGAAGGTCTCGCAGAGGAAGAAGGTCGGGAAGAACCGCTCGATACAAAACAACCACTGTATCCGCCGCCCAGCAGATAGCCCGGCAAAGAGCGGATTTTGCAAAGCTTTTTCACGGCTCGATAATTGATACCGAGAGCCTTGCCCGGCCAACTATAGTCAGCGAAAGCAGGAAGGAATCGACTCTGAAATATATGGGAATGTGGGCCTCGAGACAAGTTAATATAAATACCGCCCCGCGACATGTATTGGAAGCGGCTTTTACTTTCGGAGGCGACGCAGGCAGAATTGCCGAAGTGATTATACAGCGAAGGCGGATAACGCCTTTTAAGGATATAGATGATTTGAGGAAATCAGTTTTTAGGTATTCCAGCTCAATAGAGAAGTGCGAAAAATATATCACGACTGTCAGTAGATTTTTCACGATTAGAGTAACTGCGATAAGTGGCGTGGCAAAGGCGTCAGCCATTATAGCAGTAACTAAAGATGGTGGGAAAATAGAACGAATTGGTATAATTTCGAGTTGAAAGTGCAACATTTAGGGGTTTGCTCGAAGTGGAAGGTCACAGATATTTGGGGATTTATTTAAGCAAAGACACTGCGACCGTGGTATGCCTCGGTTCGAAAGGCAAGGACCATGATGTCTTGGCTTGCTTTAGCGTCGGTGTTGAAGAAACAGAGAAACAAAATCCCTGGGAGTTAGCAGGACTTATCGCAGAAGGTTGTGCCGAGAGGGAATTGAAATTTTCTGAGGTTGTGGTAGCCTTGGATTGTGCGAGGTTTATGCAGCATAGTGTCCACAGCGAGTTTAGTGACCCGAAGCAAATTGGTCAAACCATCAGGTTCGACGCTGAGGAAGCTCTTGCTATGGACATAAGCGACCTTGCGGTGGCTTTTAGAATAATTTCGAGCGACCAGAGCGGTTCAGATCTGCTTGTTTTTACCACCGAGCGAAAGCAATTGTCTGATATTCTTCTTGGTTTACAGAGTAACAACATCGACCCGGTAAGCGTAGAGCCGGATATTTGTTGTCTATCAAGATTTGTTTTGCAAAATGTATCCCTGCCGGAGGATTCACGATCTCTATTCTGTGTACTTTCGGGCTCCGGTGGTTATTTTGTTGCTTTTGAAGGATTACAAGAAACGGTATCCATGCGGACATTCTTGGTCAGCCCGACACAAGACAAAGGTGAGCTGCTTGCGAGGGAGGTGCCGATGACCGCCGCTTTGGTTGGAATTGACAAGCCGATAAGTAGCATAAAGGTGTTCGACCCTACTAATTCTGTGGATTGTCAACAGCTTGGCGAAAAACTCAGCGTTGAAGCTGAATCGGTAGATTTGATTTCTGCTGTTGGGACTGAGCCTTCGGGCTTGGCTGATTTAGCGGATCCGCTTGGTTTTGTGCTTGCCTATGGTGCGGCCTTATCCCGTTTGGAAAAGGCCCGAAGTGTGAATTTCCGTAATGATTTTATGCCATATCAGGGCAAAAAGGTCCGGCTGCAAAAAGCAATAAAATTCTCCAGTATAGCCTTGGTTGCTTTTATGCTTGCTTTAGGCACGTATTTTCAATTGCAATTGTTCCAGAAGGACAAATACCGCGGCCAGCTGCACAGGAAATTTGAGAAAGAGTACGCATCCGTTATGTTCGGGGAAAAACCACCGGCTCGTTTGAATCCCATTAATAAGCTCAAGGGTGAAATAAGACGCATCGAGAGTGTGAAGAAAGGTCTGTTGAGTGTTACCGGAGAGGAATCTATATCGGCAAAGTTAACTCTGGTACTTGAGGCATTTAACCGGTGCGCAGCAAAGACGAATTTAAATATAGATTCGGTTTCCATTACTGCCAAAACCATCAGTGTTACGGGTGATACGTCCAGCCGAAAAAACACGCTGGATTTGTTCGAAGCAGTCAGAAAAAGTGGACTTGAGATATTACAACAGCGTCTCGATGCCAAGGGTGGACGTGACAACTTTCACATAACGGCTGAGCCGAGAAAATAGGTGACGAAAAACTTTTATGAAGGACATATATAAAAATCAAACTTTGTATTATATACTTGCTCCAATTGTAGTTGCTCTATGGTCTTTAGTTGTCTGGGGTGTCTATCTGCCAGGGGCCGAAGGCAAGTGGCGGGCTGAAAAATCGCAATATAATAAAGCCCAAGAGATAATGGCAGATATATTAGCGCTTGACCCTGACCGGATTGAGTTTGCTGATTCGAAAGCCACTGCCGCTGAGTTTGATTATGCAAAAGCTGTCGAGAACATAGCCAGCTTGTGTAAGATACCATCGCGTGATTATAAACTAAGTTCCAGGCCAATCGTTGATTCGGGGGGACAGAAAAGTCAAAGTGCCCACGTGGCTCTAAAAAATGTTGATATAACAAAATTTGCCAAGTTTCTCTCCACAATTCAACTTCGCTGGGCGGGATTGCAATGTGTGAAGGTTAAACTGACCAAAAAGAAAGGCTTGCCTGATGCCTGGGACATAGATTTGGAGTTCAAATATTACTATTGAGGTTAACCGATTGTTTATTGAGTATATTATCGGCTGATTCAATTCTGGCATTTTGGTTTTTGTTTTCTTCAAAAATTTTTGCATATCACTATATGTTGTGTATTACCTATTTTGCCCAAATAGAATTCTTAGGCACCTTTTGGTGTGAAGATGGGCTTGTTCAAAACGTAGATTTTAATACTGACAAGGCGTGTTTGGCTGTTGCATTGATGTAATCGTATATCATTGAGCCAGTTAGGGCAAAACCAAACTTTTCTAAAGTTTTCGGCCTGCTCCTGTCGATACCAACATTGTAAAAGTGGTTTTGTTCCTCGAAAGGATTTGGGGGCATACAATATATAGTGGTTATTAGTTCTGAGACGGAAATACGGAGGTTTTCGCCTGCAGCTTATCAATCAGGATTGGTTAAAATGTCGAATGTGCGTTCCGACGACTGCGTTGAAGGCCAAGACCAAGGAGAGGGAAGAATTGATGAAAATGTGATTTCGGATGAGGATTTGATTATGGAGCAAATCCTTGAGAATATTAACACTACGCCTGTTGGCCAGGTGTTAAAAAAAATTGCCTCGCTGCCGGAGGTTCGCAGGGAGAAAGTTCTTGATATTCGCCGGCAGCTTACCGAAGGTAAATATAATCTCAACGAACGTTTAGATGTTGCTCTTGATAAAGTTCTTGATGAACTTACTACCTAAAAACGATTAAGGAGGGTCTCAGTCGCTCCAATTTGAGACCAGCGATGAATCTGCTTATACCATAGATGGTAGTCTTTATATTAAATCAAAACCCATTATCGAGCCCTTTTAGCCGACAATAGGTGTGCGTTGGTTGTTTTTTTAGTTCCCTATTGTAGTTTGATGCAGGGAACATCTAATCGTGTTTTTTACATTTAGGGGGACCCTGCTAAAGGTGGTCCGGCCTTAAACTACGTAACTATTTCAGGGACTTCATCGTCCGGCTCATCCATCTCAACAGGTTTGTATCCCGGTTCTTTGGATTTTTCGACTTCTTCCTTGAAAGCGGCTATAACTTTTTCTTGGATTTTTTGTCTGCATTCTGCGTTAATTGGGTGCGCGATATCGGCGTGCAGCTTCATTCTGCCTTTCATATCTTTCTTGGCCCGGTTTTCAGGTAGTGCTGCACCACAGTTATTGCAGAATTTGGCTCTGAGATGATTTTTGCCTCCGCACTTTGGGCAGTGGTCGCTCATTTTTCGTGACGGCATGGCGACAAAAAGACCACCCGCACCTTCGATAATCTTGATGTCGCGAATCACAAACTCATTGTCCATCGTCACCGAGCAAAAAGCTTTTAACCTATCATCCTTGTTGTCTACTAATTTGACTCTGACCTCACTGATTTCCATTTTTTTGCCTCGCCTAAAAGTTTACCATCTGTTGTTGCTCACGATAAGGCTGTTGCAACCGTACTTTTTCTGAAGATTATGTTGGATTTCTCCGACTTCTTCCAGATCCTTATTGTCAATAATACAAAACATAGCGGAACCGCTACCGCTCAAACATACAAGCAAACTCTCTGATGACTCAATTTCGGCCTTCAGTTCCGCAATTTCTCTGTATAAACTAAAACAACTTTTCTCTAACATATTTGCGCACATCCTTGGTACCAAATCAATCCTGTTTTTTTCAATATAGCTGTTTATTTGGCCTCTGAGCTTTTCGTAATAAGCTCTGTTGTCCTTATAATTAGCATAAACCCTTTTTGTAGAGACACTTACATTCGGTAGTATTAAAAGGGCCGAAAAATCAAAAAATTTTTCTAATTTTTTAATTTTTTCACCTTTTCCTGTGCAAAGAGCCAATGGCCCGTTGAGAAAGAACGGTACGTCGCTGCCCAAAGCTGTTGCCGTTTCGTGCAGCTTCTGTGGTTGAAGAGGCAATTGAAGAAATTTTCTGACACCTATTAGTGTTGCTGCGGCATCGCTGCTGGCTGAACCGAGACCGGCTCCGGCTGGAATATTCTTTGTCAGGGTGATTTTGATATTGGCTTTTGAGCCGCAGCTTTTCAGGAGCATTTCACAGGCCTTGTAGGCTAAATTCTCTCTCCCCTGTGGTGCCCAGTACGGGCCCTTACATACAAGTTCTATGCCGGACCTTACGCCTCGCTGGATGAGTATTTCGTCATACCAGTTTACCTTGGCCATTATAGTTTCTATTTCGTGAAAGCCGTCGGGACGCTTGCCAGCCACAAGCAAAGACAGATTGATTTTGGCCGGTGCCAGTACTAATAATTCGTCGTCGACAATGGTGATTTTTTCTTTGCCAACCATAGCTGTCGAGGTTGCTTTGATAATGTTTGTTGACATTATAACAGATTATCCTTATGTTGACTGCAAAATTATGAACGATGATAGAATGAATGATTCAAACGGTAAAGCGAGCGGCGAGAATGTTGCCTTCTGGCACTTGCACAGGCGGTTGTACAACTGGGTTGTTCACTGGGCTGATACGCGTTTCGGGATGCTGGCTCTCATTATACTTGCTCTGACTGAGCCGATTTGTGTGCCGATACCGGCGGATGTTCTGGTAATTGGACTCTGCCTGGGCAAACCGAAGCGCTCGATAAGATATGGCCTTACCTGTGCATTTTTTTCCGTTCTCGGAGGAACAATCGCCTTCTCGCTCGGCCTGGCAATCGGGCCGGAAAGGGTCGTTAATTTCTTTGAGCAGTTAAGCTTTGGCCCGATTCATTTGGCGGATAAAGCACAGCAGGCGCTGGAGCTTTATCGCAGATATGATTTTTGGGCAATTGCCATTTCAGCTCTGACGCCGGTCCCTTATATGATTTTCAGTTGGGTCGGCGGAATGGCGGAGGTTTCTTTGCTTAAATTTGTCGGTATAAGTGTTGTTTTCAGGACGATGCGATTTGGCGGTGAGGCGTTGCTCTTTTATTTCCTCGGCGAGAAAGCCCGACGCTTGATAGAAAAATATTTCAATATCGCAACGGTAGTGGTTATTATATTGTTAATGGTTCTTGCCTATTTAATGAAGCTGTTAGGACGACTTTTCGCCGGCTAATGATGGACGATACCCAGAAGCAAATTCTGCTAAGGACCGCCCGCGATACCGTTGAGGCCTGCTTAACCGGTAGGTCGCTTCCAAAGCCCAAATCAGATGACCCGCATCTGAATGCTCCCTGCGGCTGCTTTGTAACCTTGAAAAATCAGGGAAGATTGCGAGGCTGTATCGGCCAGTTTACCTCTGAAAGCCCCTTGATTGAACTGGTCGTCGATATGGCAAAGGCATCTGCTACCGGCGACCCCCGGTTCTTCGCCGACCGGATAACTGCTGATGAGCTTGAACAATTAGATATAGAAATATCCGTTCTTTCACCTTTGAAACGTACCGATGACCCCTTGGGTCTGCGTCTTGGTGTTGACGGCATCTATATAAAAAGAGGCTGCACATCAGGCTGCTTTCTACCACAGGTTGCCACAGAGACCGGCTGGAGCAAAGAGGAATTTCTGTCATATTGCTGCGCACACAAAGCAGGCCTGCCTGCCGATGCCTGGAAAGACCCGAAGACCGAAGTCTATCTTTTCACCGCCGAGGTATTCGGCGCAGATTTCAAAGATATATAGCTCTCCCTATTACAGCCGCTTGAATTAAGTAATAAGCGGGGCCATTAGACCCCGCTTGCCACGTGCTAAGTTATTTATCCTTGTCTTTTTTTACTAATCTTCGTCTTCTGCCGGCTCAGAGTCGCCGACACTTACGACCTTGCCATTGGATAGCGTGTAGTGGGCTTCAAAGTACCTGTACTTTACTCCATCGATTTCAAAATCATGTTCGGGTTTGTAGATTTTCTCAAAATCGCCAGCCTTTCTCAGTTCGAGAATCTCATCAAACTGCTCCTTCATCAGCTCTTGTACTTCCTCTGTCTCTAAAAGTCCTGCCCATTCAGGATTATCGCCGGCTAAAGCAAATTTTTCACCGCTGGAAAGAGTAACTACCCACACGCCCGGTTTAACCTCTTCGGCCTTGCCTTCATTATAGAGCTTACGAAATTCCTCTAAAGTTTCCCTGACGTCTTCTTTGCCATTACCTTCGAAGGTGCTTGAAACTCCAAATGTTATATTATCTTCAGGATACTCAAACGTAACCTCCGTTATACAATATTTTATCACTCTGACCGCACCGTAGCTCAGAGGGAGCATAATCATAATTACAATTGCCGCCGCAATTGCTATCCGCCGAGGCGATACCGCCCCACCGGGGGGGGCAAACCATCTGCGTAAGCCCCAACTCTGTGTTTCAACCTCTGTTGTGGAGGCATCCTCTTTCAATCTATCCAGCAAACCATCCGGTGCCGGTGGTTTTGGAGCATTGTGCAAATACCGCTCTATTTTCTTTTTTGTATTCATATTGGTTCTCCTTTTGCAATTGGGATGGATTCTTTTTGACTAAGTCCATTTTCTTCAACACCAAGTTGTTCCCGCAGCAGTTTAATGACTTCGCGAAGTCTGTACTTTACCGTGCTCGTTGAGATATTTAATACTTTGGCTGTTTGCCTCAGAGACAATCCCTGATAGTAGTGCAGGTGTACCAAGTGTTTTTTGCCATCGTCGAGTTGCTCTACAGCAGTGTATAAGCGTTTAGCCATTTGCCGTTCGGCGGCATTGGCAAAGGGCCCCGGACTTGTATCTATGCACTGCTGCCACCATTGGTCTGTGCAGGATTTAGTCTGCCTGTTTCTGCGATGCCGGTCGATATAAGTGTTATAGGCAATTCTGTAAAGCCACGTCGAAAAACTGCTTCGGCCTCGGAAACTGCCAAGCGAGCGCCATACTTTGAGAAAAGCCTGCTGTGTCAGGTCTTCGGCATCTTCTTTGCTTCCGCAAAGACGTCTAAAATATCCAAAGATATCTTGGTAGTAAATCGTCAACAATTCGCAGGCAGCATCCTTATCGCCCTTTTTAACACACCTGCACAGATTCTTTATTCTACTGCTCATATTTTCCTGTCGTTTTATTGTTTTTTCTTGGCCAGCCATAAGTTTAGACGAAAAATACCCCCCACCTGGACAAATAATCTAATATTTTTTCTGCTTGGTGCCGATTTTCAAGATAATATAAACACTGGGATTCTTTAATAATGCCTCTTGCATCCGGCTCTATCTTGACAAAACAATCAATTTCCCCTCTAAATACTCTCAGTTCTTTCACCTAAGGAAAGATTATGGTACGAAAGTTTGCGATAATTTTGATAATTGTGATTTTTTGTTTAACCGGCTGTTCCGAACCCGTATCTATTGGGACAACAGAGACGACAGGTCACGGAATTGATACACCCGCCGGTATGATTGATTATTTGCAGGACTCGCAACTGCCGGCATTGAAGTCTGTCGAAGTCTGGCAAAATGACTATGCCCCCGGCCTAAAGCTTACAACCACGCACTATGAGATTTTCACAACGCTTTTAGAGCCTTTGATGCTTTCACAGGTTCCCGGATTTGTGGAGTCAGCCTATCAGGGCTATAACAATCAGCTACCCGAACCTGTTGAAACGACGAGCACATTTAAAATATGTCTTTTTGCTCAGCGCCGTCACTGGGAGGATTTCACAAAGAGCTTTGCAGGGCCGCAGGCGTCAGTATTCTGCAAGATAAAGGCGGGTGCCTATTATCTTAACGGTGTCTGCGTAGCATATAATATTGGTAGAGAGCGAACTTTTTCCGCGATTGGGCACGAGGGCTGGCACCAGTTCAATAAAAGGCATTTTAGATTTCGTCTGCCGAGTTGGGTTGATGAAGGTATCGCAATGCTCTTCGAAGTCAGCAGATACGACCAGGGACTATTTTATTTTGAGCCGGGGCGGAATATGTACCGCTTAGGTGCATTGAAAACGACGCTTATAAAAAACGAAATGATACCGCTTAGAGAATTGATAGCTATAAACCCCGGAGAGTTGCTTACTACGGAGAAAAAAGCCGCTGTGAGGGCATTTTACGGACAATCTTATGCGCTCGTGCGTTTTTTGCGCGAGGAAGGCTATGGCAAACGACTTCGCAATTTCCATAATTTGCTTCTGGATGGGCTTAGAGGAGATTGGCCCCTCAGCGAGCAGGGTAAGACAATTGCAGCCGATAGAAACATACCATTGACTATACAGTGGAATCGAGCTGTTGGGACAGAGTTATTTAAGCAATATATAGGCGATGATTTTGACCAACTGGAAAAAGAATACCTGGCTTTTTGCAAAAAGATTGTTTACCAGGTGCACCTGAAGTAACTTGTACGCCTACGGCGTATTGGTTGATGATTTCTGGTTATTGAATTGCTGAATCTTAAGTTACCACTTATTTTAGCTTCGGCTTCGCCTCGTAGGAGGCAGTTGTTGGCTGAAGCAGGCTACGAATTTAAGGTCGTTGTCCCGGATATCGACGAGTCAGGTGTCTCGGGACAGCATCTCAGCTGTTCTGAGTACGCTAAACGATTGGCTCTTACCAAAGCCAAAAGCGTCGCAGCAGAGTTTCCGGACTATTTGGTTATTGGTTCCGATACCGTTGTGGATTTTGGCGGCCAAAGGATCGGTAAGGCCGCTGATGCAAAAGAAGCAGAGCAGATTACCAGAGAACTCTTCAGCAAGCCTCACAAAGTTATAACTGGCGTTGCAATTCTCAGATTAAGAGACGCTATTGAGATGGTGGAGAGTGATACCACGACCATTTATCCTAAAAATATGACTGCCGAACAAATTGCCGAACACGTCAAAAGCGAATCCTGGCAGGGTAAGGCGGGTGCTTACGCTATCAGGGAAAACGGAGACGAATTTATTGAAAAAATAGAGGGCAGTTTAACCAACGTAATGGGCTTGCCGATGGAACTTCTGCAGAAGATGCTGGAAAAGTGTATGGGCGAGCAGGTATAATTGGTGGACGCACGAACAGTGGATAAAGTCACACAGATTATTTAAGGAAAAGAGAAAATGAACATTGAGGCGTTTCTGTTATGTGATTGTGCGACAGACAGCCAGGGGAAACTGAATGTTTTGGGGGCCTTCGACAGTATTTATGCCAAGCAGGTTCCCGTCGTCTATCCTGCCTGTACCATTGCAGCAAGAATAAGATTTTCCAAGATTGAAGAAGGCCAGCACAGTATAAGAATCAATGTAATCGACGAGGATGGCAGGGAAGTAGCTCCCAGATTAGAAAATAAGATATCAGTGAAGGCCCCAGATGGCGTTGATTCATCGGTCGTTAATCTTATTCTGAATCTTCAAAGACTAAAGTTGGAAGACTATGGAGAATACAGAATCGATTTGGCAATTGACAACCGCTTAGAGGGCTCTTTGCCTTTCAGCGTGAGAAAGGTGCCATATCGACATTGACGGAAATGTGATACCCAGGTCTCTTTATTGCCTTATATTTCTCAGCGAATATTCAAGCGCCGGCTTTGAGCCGCTCATTTACATTTATTGTGTGGCCCCTCTTACCTAAATACTTGTGGGTGTTATATCTCCCCTCTACTTTTTATATCATAACTCTGAATGTCAATGAGTGTGGTGCTTTGCACAATGCGCAAAAGAATCGGGGCCTATGCCCTTTTAATTTAGCATAGGCCCCGAATTGTTGGTGCAAACTCACAGGCTAAAGACTATGGCAGAGGCCAATGTTTGGTCTCGAGCCATTCGTCCGCAAACTTGGAATAGTCACATAAGTCGATCTGGTCATCCACAGGAGCACACGGGTCAGTGGGGTTCTTATTACCCACGCACAAATCAACATCGGATTTCAGCGGCAGATAGATCACTCCTTCCATCTCAGACAGGCCTAAAATCTCGCCTGGGGTCATGGAAACGTCGTAGACGCGGACAGCATCCAGCTGACCCCTGAAGAATCTGTCAGTCCAGCCGCCGTCAATGATACCTGCATCGCAGGCGATACCATATATGCCGTCCCACTCTTCCGGCGCTTGTGTGAATACATGTGTCGCCGTGCGTAGAACATCATCGTTGGCGTCGGAGACGTTATTGAAGTCGGCAAGATACAGAATGGCCTGCTCCGGCTCTATAACAACCGCAGCCATAGACCACTGCCAGTCG
>CP070728.1:1623801-1631432 GCA_020351025.1 Planctomycetota bacterium | reverse complement strand
TTTTCAGCCGGTCACCCAACATCGTAATCCCCCCAAAGCCGTGGCACAAACTTTTAGATATGAACCGAGGGGAGAAGTTGTTCTTCGACGTATTTTTAAAGGAAGCAGCTTCTGAATCGCCAGAGACAAAGCAAAACAACCGATGGGAACGTTTCAGTACCATCACTAATAAAATAGCTGATGAGGACATAGACGGTTTTTTGGTATACAGAACGCATCATCCTTCGACCCATTTGATTAATGGAAGGATAGGCATTTATCAGCGTAATTTAGACGAATATAATGAATCGCTGATATTAGATAACAGATACTATAAGAGGGGCTGTCTGAACTGTCACAGTTTTTGCAATAACCGCACCGACAAGATGTTAATCGGCATCCGGAGCAGGAAACACGGCAACTGTGACCTGCTGGTTGAAAATGGCGTGGTACAAAAGATTGGGGCAAAGCTCACATATACTTCCTGGCATCCAAGCGGGCGGGTGATTGCATATTCTTTCAATACGGTACGGCAGTTTTTTCATAGCGCCAGAAATGAGGTTCGTGATTCAATTGATATGGAATCGATGCTTCTTTACTATCTCGTTGACTCGAGGATTTTAAAAACTTCAGCAAAGTTTTCCAAAAAGGACCACCTTGAAACATATCCTGCCTGGTCCGGTGATGGCCGTTACCTGTATTTCTGCAGGGGGCCCATGTCGTGGTCGGACCCATGGGACACAAATAACATTCCCCCTGAAAATTATGACAAGCTCCAATACGACCTGCTTAGGATAAGTTATGACATTGAAAAAGACCAGTGGGGGGATGTAGAAACCGTGCTTTCAGCCCAGGACACAGGCCTGAGCATCCTCATGCCACGGATTAGTCCTGATGGTCGCTGGCTGTTATTCTGCATGTGTGATTACGGCTGTTTTCCCGCTTTCCAGCAGAGCAGTGACCTATACATGATAGACCTGAGCGCTGCGCAGAAAACCGGACGGTATAACTATCGCCGCCTGGATATCAACAGTGACCAATGCGATTCCTACCACAGCTGGTCCAGTAACAGCCGATGGATAGTTTTCAGCAGCAAAAGACGCGATGGTGTATTTACCAGGCCTTATCTGAGCTACGTTGACCCGACAGGAAAGGCATATAAGCCGTTTCTGCTACCTCAGAAAGACCCAACCTTCTATGACTCATGCCTGCAAACTTACAATACTCCCGAACTCGTCATCGAACCTGTCAGAGCGACAAAAGAAAGACTGGGACGTGTTGTTCGGGGCTCCCGCCAAATCACAGTCGAGATGCCCATCACAATGGCCACTCCCGAAGCTGGGAGGATAGCCAGCCAAGAATATCTATTTGAGGAGCGGGAATAACCGTCTGAAAATGTGCAGCTAAGCACTTTGCAGACAACCAAGTGTGTCTCCATTCCCTAACGAAGCAGAGGATCTCAGGCACTTAAAAAATTTCCACAATATCCGATAGAGTTATCCGATGCGAAAACAGTTGACATCAATCAGCGCCATAGTTTACAATCCCCTGGTTTTTTAGCTCAATTAAGCGACAAGGAGATAATAGCTGAAAATGCCCGAAGCGATAAATCTATTAAAAGAAAAGCTAACAACGGAACATTACAACAGGCTTATTGCTCTTGACAATCCAAAGATGCACGAGTTTGTCGCCGATGCGATTGAACTCTGCAATCCCTCTTCCATCTTCGTCTGCACCGATGCACCTGAAGACAGGGAATACTTTCGCAAACTGGCTATTAAAAATGGCGAAGAGATACCACTTAACATCCCCAGCCATACTTGCCATTTCGACGGATTCTATGACCAGGCCCGCGATAAAGCTCAAACAAAATACCTGCTACCACCCGGGTCAGAATTAGGCGAGAGTCTTAACTGTATTGAAAAATCCGTCGGTGTCGAGGAAGTACGCTCGTACCTTAAAGATTCAATGGTCGGCAGAGAAATGCTGATTTGCTACTGGTGCCTGGGCCCAACCGGTTCGGACTTCTCTATCCCTTGCATCCAGATAACAGATTCTCCCTATGTAGCTCACAGTGAAAGTATTCTGTATCGTCCTGGGTATGAACAGTTCAAAAAAATTGGTTCTTCACCTGATTTTTTCAGATTTCTCCATTCTGAAGGTGCATTGGCAAACGCTGTAAGCCAAAACATAGACAAACGACGCATCTACATCGACCTCGAAGAAGACGTGGTCTACAGCGTCAACACACAATATGGCGGCAATACTATAGGTCTAAAAAAACTGGCCCTGCGACTGGCCATTCAAAAAGGTTCAAAAGAAGGCTGGCTTGCCGAACATATGTTTGTTATGGGTGTCCACGGCCCAGCAGAACGGGTAACGTACTTCGCGGGCGCATTCCCCTCTGCCTGTGGCAAAACATCAACGTCTATGCTGCCTGCACAAACTGTTGTTGGAGATGATATCGCTTACTTTCGCAAAAAAAACAGGCGAATACGTTCTGTAAATGTTGAAAAAGGCATCTTCGGCATCATTCGCGACGTGAATCCAAAAAATGACCCTATAATTTACGACGCCCTGACAAATCCCTGCGAGGTCATTTTCTCAAACGTCCTGATTGACAAAAACAAAAAACCCCACTGGCTCGGAATGGGCCCTGAACTGCCGACCGAAGGTACCAATCATAGTGGTAAGTGGCACGAAGGCCAAATCGACGCCAATGGCAACAAAATTACAGCCTCACATAAAAATGCACGCTACTGCCTGAATATCCCGGACCTTTCTAATCGTGACCCACTACTTGATGACCCGGATGGCGTTCCGGTCGGGGGAATCATTTATGGCGGGCGCGATAGCGACACGTGGGTTCCCGTGGAGCAGGCATTTAACTGGACGGAGGGTATTATCATAAAGGGCGCGGCCCTCGAATCGGAAACCACCTCCGCAACGCTGGGCAAAGAAGGCGTCAGAACTTTCAATTTAATGTCGAATCTGGATTTCCTTTCGATTCCACTCGGGCGATACATTCAGAACAATCTCGACTTTGCAAAAGATGTTGACAATCCACCACTGATTTTTTCTGTCAATTATTTCCTCAAGGATAAAGACGGCAAATACCTAAACGGCATGGCCGATAAGAAAGTGTGGCTCCTGTGGGCAGAACTCTGCGTGCACGGTGACGTCGCTGCCGTTGAAACGCCAACCGGCTTAATACCAAAGTATGAAGATTTGGCCAAGCTCTTCAAAGAGCATCTCAATACAGAATATAGCCAAGCTAGCTATGTCCGACAGTTTACGATACGTATACCGGCAAATCTTGCCAAGCTTGACCGGGTTGAGAAAATTTACAGAGAAAAGGTCGCCGATACACCCCACCTGCTTTACGAGACCTTTGAGGAAGTTCGCAAACGCCTCAAAGCCGCTCAAGCTAAATTCGGCGATTATATCTCACCAATTGATTTGATTACCAGATAAGTGACTTGAGATAAAAGATGCATCTATATCTCACATTCGCTTATAGCGAGGTCCTCCGTCACCTTCCGGAACCGTCCATCTGATATTGTCAAACGGACATTTTCTCTGGCACGTCTTGCAGTGCAGACAATTAGATGGATTAGCAGGCTTTACCTCATCGTGTACCATCTCATATACGCCCGCAGGACAGAAGGTAATACAGGGCGTGTCGAAGCTTGGTGTGCATTTGGTCTGACAAATATTGGAATCCAGAATGGTCAAATGTGACGGCTGCTCTTCGCGATGCTGCGTTGCCGCCATCGCGGTAAAACTGTCTTTATCAAACTCCTGTTTCGGTTTGAGCCTGTAGCGCAAGCTCGTCATCGCCTCGTAATCTCTCTCAATCGTAAATTTCGGCAGCAGCGCACCTAAAACACTCAAGGGCATCCCCTGTAATGGACCAAACTTTCCAACTATCTGCCTAAAATTTCTTGCCGACCACATTTCCTGAGCAACGTTAGAGCCATCAATTAACTCAGTATATCTCAAAGCTGTTTCCTTAGGTTTTTTTATTGTCTCGGCGATAGCTCTCGCCGCCTGAATTCCTGAATCAATACCGTTATGGAGGCCTTTAATCTTGAGCATATTCACGAAGCCGGCACTGTCACCAACTATAAGTACGTTACCTTTGCCGATGGCACCGTTCTGTGGGTCTCTCGGTATAGCATAGTAGCCGCCCTCGGGAATCATCTTCGCACCGGCCTCAACAACTGTACCACCATCAATAAATTGCTTTACAAACTTATGATTCTTGAAATTCACAAGTGCATCCTGTGGGTTAAAGTCAAAATATTTCCAGTCAGCCCCAACAATCATACCAACCGAGAGATGTTCTTGCTGGCCGGCATATATAATACCTCCGCCGAACATCCCAGGCCCAATAAACGGCGTCCATATAGGATAACCCATAGCGTGCACAACCCGCTCAGAGGTAAACTTATCGTATTGCTCGACGCTGACTTTTATAAGTTCCTTTACGCCCACCGAATACATTTGAGGCGCTTGCCTTTCAAGACCGGCCTTTTCTATAAACTTTTCTGTCAAAAGGCCATCGCATCCTTCAGCAAGGACGACAAAATCAGCACCTATGATTTCGCCTTCTATAAAGTTCGGTTGTTTATTAGCTTCTTTATCAAGTCCCTGGTGGACGAGCTTTACAGCTCTTGCCATACGTGCCGATTTATCAAGAATAATATCCTCAGCCGCAAAACCCGTCAGCACCTCAACTCCAAGGTCTTTCGCTATCCGCCCCATCCATTTGGTCAGCTTACTCATCGACACAGAGTAATCGCCTTTGTGTGTCATTTGGCCAAAGCCAAGGCCAAGCCAACGGGCAAACTTAATCGCAAAGAAAATGTTAAACGACAATTTTTTCGTAAAGAACATCACATCGTCTTTCTCTACCTTGCTTGCTAACACATCCTTTGCATCATCGCTATCGTGCCAGCCCGGCACAGCCGAATCTAATAGTGTATGAAGCGGCTCAGCTTCTAAAACCGCACCCGAGAGATTATGATTACCGAGGTCTGCCCCCTTTTCAACTACACAAACATCCAGCTGCGGCATTTCAACTTTAAGTTTTATAGCGCTCGCCAGACCCGCTGGCCCAGCACCTACTATCAGCACACCAACCTTCTTATAATCTTTGCTGTTTTGCACTTTTTTACACAGCCTCTAATGCCTGAACCAATTCTGGAACTACATCTTCAACAGTTCCTATAATGTAGTAATCGCAATGCTTAAATATCGGTGCATTGGGGTCACTGTTGATAGCTACGATAGTCTCACTGTTCGCAACACCTATCATATGCTGAATGGCGCCGGATATACCCAACGCGATATAAAGTTTTGGCCCGACGGAGGTACCGGTCTGGCCCACCTGATGTATCCTTTCAACAAAGCCCTGCTCTACCGCTGCGCGCGAAGCGCCCTTTTCAACCTGACAATTAAGCTTCCTGCCGAGGTAAGCACAAAGAGAACCCGCAAGCCTTTCGTAGTTGTCTCGGCTTTGCATTCCCCTGCCGCCACTGACAATTATCTCGGCATTGAAGTTGACTTCACCTGCGCCTAATTCCGTTTTTATAATCTCCAGACTAATATCGTCATCTGTAAGCTTGACTTTGTGTCTGATTAGCTCACCTGTTCGGCGTACATCAGGCGGCGGTCTCTTGATAACACCGGGTCTGGCCGTAGCCATCTGCGACCTTGAATCTTTTGTGCAGATAGTTGCCATAACATTTCCGCCCAAAGCAGGTCTGGTCTGCAACAAAATAGCTATCTGTCCTTTTCGAGAGCTATCTCTAATATCAAATGAAGTGCAGTCAGCGGTAAGCCCGCAGCCCACCCTGTAGGAGACCATCGGTGCCAGCATTCTGCCGCGTGCAGTTGCGCCAAAGAGCACAATTTGCGGCCAGTAGTTAGTTATTGCATCAGCAGCAGCTTTGCGATATGCAGTCGGGTCAAATACCTCAAGCAGTTTATCCTCGATAATGTAGATTTTGTCTGCACCGGCAGCAATTAAACCTTTCGTCATCGACTCGACCTTATACCCTGCTAAACATACACCTACTTTGGTCTCCAAAGAATCGGCAAGCTCACGAGCCTTGCCAATAAGCTCAAATGTCGCTGGATGTATCTCGCCGGCAGTGTGCTCAGCGACAACCCAGACCTCGCCATCAAAGCTCGGGTTGGTCAACTGCAGGCCGTTTATCATATCCTCAAGCGCCCCCTTGTGGAAATGCTCACCCGCAGCATGAAGTATCCTTCCCTTAAGATATTCATCAATCTGATTAACTTCGCTAATGCCTAATTCTCTTATTGTTTCACCGAGAATCTTAAAATCCTCGTTTGCCTTTTGTGTCGCTTCAAAACTTCGGTCAAACTTATCAGCACGTCTGTCCGGTAATTGATATCGCCTTTGTTGTTCCCCACGTTCCCCAATTTTTTCTCCATCGCCCTTATAACTTTCAACAAGCAGCTTCGCCAATGTCTTAACATTGCTAACCTGCCGGCATCGTCTCGTGCTTTTAGCCGGCGGAAAAACTCTTATCACACGTGTTCTCGAACCCTTAGCGCCAATGTAACGCGCCTTAACATCATCGCCACCCCATCGGATAACTTCCACTTTGTTTGCCCAGCGAGCCGCTGCAAATGTTGCAAACAATGGATACTCATATTTGGCAACAGTGATTACTGCCGGCAACTTCCTGGCTGTAACGACCTGGCTGCCACCACTGATTATCCGAGTAAATTCAAAACGACCATTCAAAAACTCTGCCTTCGTTACATACGCTATACACGGCAAAGACAACTCCTCAGCAATCTGCGGAGGCACCTGAGCTGTATCGCCATCCACGGATTGCATGCCGCTAACCACATAATAATCATTGTCTCCGTTAAAAAAATCTTTGACTATCTTTCTGACAGCATACGCCAACGGATTTGCCGTCGCCCACGTATCGGCTCCGCCCAAAGCTCTGTCAGTGAGCAGAACCGCCATATCAGCACACCTGCTGAGACAGTATCGCAGAACCTCTTCAGCCATTGGCGGCCCCATCGTCAAGGCAACAATCTTTCCGTCTTGGTCTCCGCTGTCTTGTCTCATCTGGTTCGCTAAAGCCAATGCCTGCGTGTCCAGTTCATTTATTACGCTGGCAAGTCGGCTTCTAATCAGCGTGCCGGTCTCCGGGTCAAAGGCGTTGTCGGTAATCTGCGTTATATCCGGAACCTGCTTTACCAAAACTATGTAATTACTCATATCTTCAACCGTTATATGAGGTATTCAGCTAATTCAAACCCAAACACCAGAAAACTCATATCACTTTTATAATCCCTAATATCGTCAGTGCTACGAGAGACAAAAGTAGTAAAAGCGTGAAATATAGCATTTTTTTCGCATTTTTCAAATAATATACATTTGTCTTTTTATAGCGATGTCTCACTGAAAAAACAACCTTAAGATTAAAAAGCCCAACTTACAGGTTGATTTTAGCCCTGAAATAATGTCTAATTTTCACTTTTAATTGCAAACACATTATTGAGGTTTACTAAGATGGCAGATTTGAAAGCATTAGCCCAGGCAATCGTTAAAGCAGACCAAAATGCAGCGGTCGAAATCACAAAGCAAGCGCTCGACGAGG
>CP070728.1:1607281-1623701 GCA_020351025.1 Planctomycetota bacterium | reverse complement strand
GGCACCCGGACTAAAAACTGTCGCAGGCGCGATAAGCTTCTATCACCGCTCTTTCGCCTTCCTTTCCGGGCTTGCTGTTGCCGTGCTCCATACCGATGATGCCTTCGTAGTCTTTGTTGTAAAGGTGTTTGAAAACGTTTTTGTAATTAATCTCTCCTGTTGTTGGTTCCTTTCGGCCGGGATTGTCACCGACCTGGAAGTACGCAATCTCGTCCCAGGCCATATCAATGTTGGGGATGAGATTACCTTCTGTTATTTGCTGATGGTATAAGTCGTCAAGTATTTTGCAGGAGGAACTTCCAACCGCACGGCAAATCTGGTACGCCTGCGGTATCTTAGTGAGAAACAATCCCGGATGGTCTTGCCACGCATTAAGCGGTTCCAGCACCATCACCAGACCAGCCGGCTCACATACCTCGGCGCAGCGCTTGAGGTTCTCGATTGCGTTGGCTGTTTGGTAGTCCCATTCCATTGCGTTGTCATATGCGCCCGGCACCACCGTGCACCACTTGGCATTGAGCCGCTTGGCTACTTCCACGGCAGATTTCATATTTTTTACCAACATATCCTGGATTGATTTATTGTTTGTAACGAAGGTTTTCTTGTGGAATTCGCCATAGGCCACGAAGACACCCATTGTCATATCTAACCGGCTCATCTGATGCGCTATTTTTTCCTGCTCATCTTTGGAGCGTTTCATCATTCCGTTGTCTTCTAATGCGGTAAAGCCAACGTCAGCTATAAACTTAAGTTCATCGATTAGGTCATTGCCGGCGTTATGCCGAAACATTCCGAAATGCGGTGCATACTTGAGTTTGAACTTTCGTTTGCTTGATGGTTGTGTTATCTGCTGTGCCTTAGCTGCCGCCCCTGAAATGGCCATAGCGCCGGCCGTCAGGCCGGCCGCCAGGAAGGTTCTTCTATTCACCAACATGCCTCCTTTCGTATTAGCTCCTATTATTGCTTCTGCAAGATGCACACAAGAGGAGTAAGATTTACAGCTATTATCCTATTGCTTTCGGTGGCATTTTATATATGTTGGTTGAAATAGTCAAGCCAATACTCTTTATGCTTGTAAATGTACGTTCAGGCGGTTATATTTCTATTCACGATTCGGGCATAAAACTGTAAAAGGAGCCAAAAATGAAAGCCAAACTTGTGGTTGTTGGTGCCGCTGGCAGGATGGGCACACGCATACTTTCGTTAGCTTTGGAAGCCGGCCGGTTCGATATTGTTGCGGCTATCGAACGACAAGACCATCCTGATATTGGCAAGGACGCCGGCCTTGTGGTAGCAGCGCCGATTAATGTTAAAGTCGATAGCGTTTATCCATCTGCTGCTGATGTGGTAATCGACTTCTCGCAGCCGGCCGCGGCAGATAACACCATTGATTACTGTGTGAAAAATGGCGTTGCGCTGGTTCTGGGTACTACCGGCCTAAGTGACAAGCAGCGTGAGAAGATAAAGGCGTCATCGGGAGAAGTTCCTGTTATATATGCAACAAATATGAGCGCGGGGATGAATGTTTTGTTTTCTTTGGTCGGCAAAGTAGCTTCAATGCTCGGTGATGAATACGATATAGAGATAGTTGAGCAGCATCACCGCTTCAAGAAGGATGCTCCAAGCGGCTCTGCTTTAACTCTGGCTGAGAATATCTGCAAAGAAACCGACAGAAAAATTTCAGACTCTGTAACTCTTGGCAGAAGCGGCAAAGATGCTCTGAGAGAAAAAGGCACTATCGGCATACACGCAGTACGAGCCGGCGACATCACCGGTATACATTCGGTCATATTTGGCACGCTCGGAGAAAAGCTGACATTAAACCATACCGCGCACACCAGAGACACCTTTGCAAGAGGTGCTTTGCGAGCGGCCCAATGGCTTACCGGCAAAAAACCGGGACTTTATTCAATGGCCGATGTCCTCGGCATCAAATAACAAAGCACTGAAATCCTGAATATCGAGTTATAACCGAAAACGGAGGAATCAAAATGGACAAGTTCAATCATCAGATGGTTAAGAGAACTTTAAGTTTGTTGATTGTATCTCTGTGCATCGTCACCGCGTCTGCATTAGCGGATGTCAAGCTGCCGAATGTTATTGGCAGTAATATGGTGCTGCAACGTGACAAACCGATTCCGATTTGGGGCTGGGCTGGGCCTGACGAGGAGATAAAGGTCGAATTCGCCGGGCAAAAGGTTGGCACAAAAGCTGATGAAAAAGGCGTGTGGATGGTCAGGTTACCTGACATGGAAGCTGGCGGGCCTTACCAAATGACCGTAAGCGGTGAAAACACGATAGAGCTGACAAACATTCTGGTCGGTGAGGTCTGGGTCTGCTCGGGCCAATCGAATATGCGAATGGGTCTTGGTTTGGTAAATAACTCCTCCCAGGAGATTGCAAAAGCCAATTATCCGAATATACGTTTATTCGACGTTCCACTCAAAACGGCCGGTTCCCCCCAGCAGGATATCGAATCTGAATGGAAAGTATGCAGTTCTGAAAATGTTTCAACGGACAATATATGGGAAGGCTGGCCGAAGGGTTTTTCCGCAGTTGCATACTTTTTTGGCCGGGAGATTCACAACAAACTTAACGTCCCCGTCGGACTAATCCAAAGCTCCTGGGGCGGAACGCGTATCGAGCCATGGACGCCTCCTGAAGGTTTCAAGTTAGTGCCGGAACTAAAAGAGATGTCTGAAAAAATCGATAAAGCTAATCAGGATTATGAGAAGGCTACAGAGGAGGCTGTGGCTGAATACGAGAAATGGCTGCCTCCTGCAAAAGATGCTGTTGAAGTTGGAGAATCTATTTTATCACCGCCAACCTGGCCGAAGCATGAACTCGACAGCCACAGGCAACCCGCAGGCCTGTACAACGCAATGATACATCCACTCGTTCCGTTCGCAATCCGTGGCGCAATCTGGTATCAGGGCGAAGCAAATCTCGACGATGGGATGATGTATTATGACAAGATGAAGGCCATGATTGGCGGCTGGCGAAGGGTCTGGGAGCAGGGCGATTTTCCGTTCTACTTTGTGCAAATAGCGCCGTTTCGCTATCGCTGGGGGTCGCCGAGACCATATCGGCTGCCTAAACTATGGGAGGCTCAGACGGCCAGTCTTGCGATTGCCAACACAGGTATGGCGGTGACCGTTGACATCAGCGATTTGGAGGATATTCATCCGAAGAATAAGCAGGAAGTAGGCAGGCGCCTTGCATTATGGGCTTTGGCGAAAACTTACGGTTTTGACAATGTGGTCTATTCAGGGCCCCTATATAAATCTATGGCCAAAGAGGGTGATAAAATTCGCATTAGCTTTGACCATATTGGTAGCGGGTTGGCAACAAGTAACGCCCGCCCGCCAACCTGGTTCGAAATCGCTGGAGCTGAAAAGCAATTTGTAGAAGCCAAGGCAAAGATTGAAAATAATACAGTTGTGGTCTGGTCAGATGAAATTGCCGAGCCGGTAGCGGTAAGGTTTGGCTGGCACGAGGAAGCCCAGCTAAACCTGATGAACAAAGAGGGGCTGCCTGCTTCAGCATTCCGCACCGACCGCTGGTAAGAGAATTACCTTAGACAGGTTACTGATTACTGGCTTAGAACCGCTATTACACTGCTTGCATTAAAAAGTGAGTGTATAAAAATAGGCCTAAACAAAGAGCCGCTCTTTTCATAAGCGTAGCCCATACACACCGAAAGCACAAATAGCGCCGGCCAGTGGTCTGCGTTCGAATGTATCAGTGCGAATAGCCCGGAGCTTATTGCAATTGCGAGCCACGCCTCGTTAGAAGTCCGGGCTAAATCTGACTCTGTCCGACTTCGTGACTCAATTCCTATGGGATATGGCTTTAGCAAAACAGAGCGTATCATTGTTTGAAACAGCCCACGAAACAGCATCTCTTCAAATACAGGAACTATTGCTATAGTGGTGATAGCAATCAACACTCTCAGCGGAAGCTGCGGATGTGCAGCTATCAATTCGAGTTCCTTATGTTGTTGGAATTGAAAATTCTGTCTCCAGATAAATTTACCCAGGAATGTAGTCAGTGTAATTATAGCTATCAGAAGCGGCCATACGGAAACCAGGTTAACAAGGGCGGCACAAAGGTCTTTGTGAATTGTTTTTATATTCAGGCCTAAGCCCTTTAATCGCCGGGCAAAGTGAGTTTTAACCACAACAACAATTACTGCTATTCCGATTAGTGCGCTGATGCAGAGGAAAAGATTATCAAAAAAAGCACTTTGCCAGTCCGGCAGTTTCGGCCAGAGAAGTTTTATAATTGTTGTTGCCAAAGAAAAAACGCCAAACCAGATAAAAAGCGGAATAAAGGGCATATAATTTGGCATATTGTTTCGGCGGGGAATCGAATTTGTCAAAGCAGTTTTTCCTAAAGATGTTTTAACCAGCCAAATGGCGAATAATACTATCCCTGCTGAGAAGAGAATAAAATCACTTACCGGTATATCACAGCCGAATTGCTTGATAATCTCAGAGGCCTTCATTGATATGGACCTTTTTACAATCTTGAAATTAAAAAGCTTTTGTATTACATTAATGCTATCTTTTCAAGGAAAATAGCTTATGGACATATTTCGCATTGAAGGACCGGTTCAGCTCTCAGGAGCCGTGGCTGTAAACGGTTCAAAAAACGCTACCCTCCCAATAATGGCTGCTGCTATTTTAGCTGCGGGAAAGTCAACTCTTAAGTCGGTGCCTCGCCTTTCTGATATTTTTCTTTTTGCGAGGTTGCTTAGGCAGTTAGGTTGCAAAGTAGGCAAGGGCCAAAACGGGGATTTGTGCATAGATTCTACGACGATTGATAATTCAGTAGGCGAGTATGAAATTGTCCGCAGGATGCGGGCAAGTATCTGCATACTTGGTCCGCTGCTTGCTCGTTGCGGCAGGGCGGAGGTGTCAATGCCGGGTGGATGTGCAATAGGCGATAGACCCGTTGATATCCATCTAAGGGGCCTTCGAGAGCTCGGTGCACAAATCCATCTTAAAAAGGGTTACATAATTGCTGAAACACCAAACGGTTTGAAAGGTAAGGAGATTTTTCTCGGTGGGCCGTTTGGCTCGACCGTACTCGGGACCGCAAATGTGTTGATGGCTGCAACTTTGGCAAAAGGCAAGACTGTTATCGAATCGGCTGCATGTGAGCCGGAAATCGCTGACCTGGCGAACTGCCTTAACACAATGGGTGCAAAGATAAGTGGAATCGGTTCGCCTCGATTAATTATAGACGGAGTCAAGCAGTTACGGCCGGCTGTATATCAGGTCATTCCGGACAGAATCGAAGCTGGAACCTTTATGATTGCCGCTGCTATAACCAAAGGCCGGCTCCAATTGAACAACTGCCGGCTTGAGGATATGATGGCCGTCGTTAATGCGTTAAGAAATATCGGTGTAACAGTCGAAAGTGCTGACAACGGCTGTGTTGTTGCCCGCAATGGCCCAATTAAACCGGCTGATATTACCACCCAGCCGTATCCCGGTTTTCCTACCGATTTGCAGGCTCAGTTTATGGCCCTTTTGGTGCTTGCAGAAGGAAATAGTGTCATTATCGAAAAGGTTTTTCCTGATAGATTTATGCACGTTGCTGAACTGAATAGAATGGCGGCAAATTTGCGTAAGGAAGGGCCGGCTGTGATTGTAGCTGGCGTAAAAAACCTTATTGCTGCACCGGTAATGGCCTCGGACCTGCGTGCCTCGGCCGCTTTGGTTCTGGCTGGATTGGCTGCTCAGGGCACTACTGTTGTCAGCAGGGTCTATCACATCGACCGGGGTTATGAAAGAATCGAAGAAAGGCTCAATCCGGTCGGCGCAAAAATCAATCGCGAAAGCCCTTAGCTGAAAATTTGCACGATTAGGCAGATTTTTCAGAATTTGATTTGTAGGGTTTTAATGATGTGCGGACTTATGTTAAAATATATACCGGCAGAATATTTGAAAGGGCGGGAAAATGAAAAAGGCTCTTCAAGTTGTCCGCGTTATCCTCTTGGCGATTGTGATTTTGGTTGTTGTCGTTGTGGTGGCAATTAATATTTTTGCCGAGCGTGCATTGAAGATGAGCATTGAAGCGGCAGCAACGAAAACATTAAATGTGGGGGTAAGTGTCGGCAATATTGACCTTTCGATTATGGGAGGAAAACTCGGTATTAGTAATCTTTTAATTAGTAATCCACCAGGTTATCAACACGACAGATTGCTTGAGCTAAAGGATGCTCAAATCGAAGTTAATGTAAGGTCACTTTTGGGTGATACGGTTAATATAAAGCAGCTCAAGCTCGATGGGCTAAGAATCGTTCTGGAACAAAGAGGCATCTCTGGCAACAATTTCGAGGATGTAATAAAGACAATAGCCGCTAAGCCAAAAGCTGAAGCTGGATCCGGCGAACCCGGCAAAAAACTGCGTATAGATAATCTGGAAATTTCAAATGTTACGGTTGATGTAAAGCTTCTTCCTGTTCCGGGCAGGGCAGATACCGTTACGTTAAAACTTTCACCAATAAGAATGACCGATTTAGGTGGTGATGATAAATTGGATACTGCGGTATTGTCAGCCGTAATCCTGTTAGCTATTACCAATGGCATTGCCGAGCAGGGCGCCGGTGTGCTGCCAAAGGAGATGGTAAGAACTATGAGGTTAACTTTGGACAGAACTTTGGATTTGGGCAAAACTGCCGCCAAAGAAAGTGAAAAACTTCTAAAAGAAAGCAAAGATGTGGGCGAGAAGCTTATGAAGGACTTCGAAGGACTACTAAAGCCAAAAGAAAAGGAATAATCTAAACACTTAGTTTAGTTGGTTAAATGTGTTGTTTTGTTCTGTGGGAGGCATAGACCATGAAGATAGCTTTTGTGTGTGCATTAATAGCAGCTGCTTTACTTATGACCGGCTGCCCTTCCGGCAAAGGTTACTTTAGAGCCGATTACGATTTTACCAAGGTCGATAAAATTGCCGTGGTTGATGTTATCGGCGATGTCAGAGGCGAATCAGCAAAGAATCAAATTTCCGACTTCTTTGTTATGGAGCTACTGAAGAGGGGTTTTGCGCCTGTGGAGCGTGCCCAGGTACAGGTTTTGCTCAAAGAGCAGCAGTTTCAGGCAACGGATGTAACCACAGCCGAGGGCGCAGCTCAGGCAGGAAAAATCCTGAACGTACCCGCAGTGCTGTTCGTTAATATCCCCAACTTCGGTGACGAAATGAGTTTGACCGCCAAGATGGTAGATGTCGAGGATGGCAGCATTTTATGGATGGGTAGTGGTACAGGCAAAACCGGACGAATGCTGTCAACAGTTGCAGGTGCTGCTGCCGGAGCCGGCGCCGGTGCCGCCGTCGTCGGTGAAGACGACAGAGCAGTAGGCGCAATAGCAGGCGGCGTACTCGGCGGAGTGGCAGGCCACGCTCTATCACCTCAAAAAGCCGCTCAAGCGCAGCAAGTTATAGAGAAAGTATGTAAAAGCCTGCCATCCAGATAGCCTGATAAATACTTGCTGGTGCCTTAGGCAAACTGTGTTATCAAGATTAATAAGCTTAATCACAGCGACGGAACGTGCAATGAATCTGTTTAAGGTTAGGTAATGGAACTGCACCATAAGTGCCAAACGTTAATTGACCTTTTCAATCAGTCAGTAGCAAGGGCTCATCTGGCAGAGAAAGATTGTCTGCAGATTGTAAGAACAGACCGCGAAGAACAGTTAACTTTCGGTCAGTTAGGTAAAAAGGCCTGCGAATTTGCTGTGTATCTGATTCACAATAAAAATATCCAAACGGCAGACAAGATTGCTATTTTGGGTAAGAACCGCGCCGATTGGGACGTTGCTCTTTGGGGGATTATCCTGGCAGGGGCCGTGCCGGTGCTTATTGACCCTGAAAGACGTATCGAAGGCGCCAAAAGGCACTTGGTTCATACGGATACAAAGCTGCTGGTTCTGGCTGATGACTATCAGGACAGCAGCTGTAGAGAACAACTAAGACAGTTTCTCCATCATCGTGGCGTAGATGTTGTCGAAATGACTATCTATGAGAAACCAACCTTAAATAAAGTTCAGATTGCCTTGCTGATGACTAAAGTCAGCGTCGAGGTAAAAGGCGACGACACAGCGGTAATTCTGTGCACTTCCGGTACCACCGGTGACCCGCGGGAGGTCGAGATAACACATACAAATCTTATTGCTAATGTGAAGGGTGCTTTGGATGTAGTAAAAATAACCGCCGCAGACAAGCTTGGCCACGTTATGCCGCCTCACCATTCTTTTGGTCTTACTGTTGGGAAATTGTTACCTTTCTGCGTCGGAGCAACAAATCTTTATACGAATAAGTATCACCGAATCCCGCAGTTGATGGGTAGCAGGGGTATAACTATCTTTGTGGGCGTACCCGCTCTTTTTATCGCCTTTGCCAGGAGGATTGAGGAAAAAATCACCGAACAAAAAAAGAAGAGACTTTTTATCACGTTGGCTGACCGTTATCTTCCAGGATTGGTGGGATGGAAGATTATCAAAAAGTTGGGTTTGAGCGGTCTTAGGTTTTTCATATCAGGGGCGGCACCGGTGCCTAAGTGGGTGCTGGAAACATTTTGGAAAAGAGGGTTGCAGCTACGTGAGGGTTACGGCACTACCGAAAACTCTCCGATTTACGGCTTTAACAGCAAAGCCAAAAAATTAGGCTCTGTCGGCAAACCGATTTCGACGATGTCTGTGAAAATTGTCAATGAGCGAAATGAAACACTCCCATCTGGCCGGGCAGGAGAGATTGTTCTGGGCGGCCCTTGTATTGCCAAGGGCTATTACAAAAATCCTGAAGCTACCCAGGCAGTTATTGAAACAGATAGCAATGGTGTTCGCTGGTTACGTACCGGGGATTTGGGATATCTGGATAAAGATGGTTACCTTTTTATTACGGGACGGAGAAAATATTTGATTGTATTACCTGGTGGTAAAAACGTCTGTCCCGAATTGGTGGAACTGGTCCTTTCCCAAGCGCGATATGTCGAGGAGGTGGTAGTGGTGCCCGGTTATCAAAAAAGACCTGTTGGCGTACAACAGGAAGCTGTCAGGGCGATTGTTCGCCCGGCTTGGGAACAGATAGAAGCAGATACCAATCTTTCCCGCGGAGATTTAGTGAATTTGCCGGCTGTCCTCAAAAATCTTGTCTGGCAGAGTATAAATAAGTGTCAGCAGGACAGCAGGGAATTGGCCCGTTTTGAAAAGATAACCTCTAAAAACCTGGTCGAGATAAAAATTAATGAATTTCGGAAGACCTCGACGGGTAAGATTAAACGAGACTTATATCTGGAGCCGATATCCCGATAAAAGCTACCAAAGTGGTAAGCCAACCTCGATTTGAACCAGCGTATTGTTGCGTCTATTAGGTTTACTG
This sequence comes from Planctomycetota bacterium, assembly GCA_020351025.1. Lineage (GTDB taxonomy): Bacteria > Planctomycetota > Phycisphaerae > Sedimentisphaerales > Anaerobacaceae. The sequence goes on along the minus strand of CP070728.1, from coordinate 1,614,314 downwards.
CTCATCGCTTCTTTAGATGGCGGTGAGGCACATATCTTTAAGAGAACAATAATAAATTCATCCCGGTGTTTTTTTAGAGCAGCGTGCAGCGCTTTATCGGACACAAAGGGACGTTATCCACTTTCCGCAAATTAGTTAATTTGATTGGCTCAGGATTATTTTTTATATTTTATTTAGTAGTTTTGGGCTAGTTCTGTAGGCCTGTGCGAAGTCGTATAGTGGTGTTTGACCACAATATAGACGATATAGGAGGAAATCCTCAGAAGTCGTAGATACGCGAGATAAAGCTTCTGGGGCGGCCTTAAGTCAGAGTCTATACTTGGGTTATGATAGAAAAGACCCGTTGAGAAATGTGAGGGTCGATAGGCAAAGCTCATCTAACAAGACGTTAATCGTTGGGATTGGAGTATGCTTAAAAAATCTGCTGTTATTGCTTTAGCGCTGTTATTTGTCGGTGTTGCTTCGCTTGCATGGCTTCTTGGCGAGAAAAGAAAAGAACAACAGCAGTCCGCTCGTTACAAGTTAAACGATGCATCGGAATCAAAGCAGTATCTAAAGCAGTATAATCAATGGTTGCAGTTGCCTCCCGATGAGCGAGGCCACTTACCTTGGGGACTTAATGAAGATGGCAGTGCCAAATCGAAAGAGCAGTTGCTGCAGGAACAGAGGGAAAGACTCAAAGCTGACTTAGACAAATTAGCTGCTAATGAAATACAGATTTATCCCTTCACCGATATTCTTTACGGACAGGGCTGGCAAGAAGAATTGGGCAAATACAAAGCCCGAAAAGAGTTCAGAGAGTCTATTCTTACCGCTTCTATTTTGTTTACTTCTGCAGGGGGGACAATTCTTGCTTGGTGTTTGTTACTTTGGGCAGCTCGGTTCTTTATTAAAGGTGCATTTCGTTTGAGAACACTTTTCGCTGGTTTTATCAGTCGTCTAAGAAAAGCGTGGGGACAATATATAATCAAAGCCGACGCGCAACAGGACCGGGAAGATTCAGACCCCAAGCAACGGTCACACAAACAGCAAGGTCAGGTTGAGAGACGTTCAGAAGTTCTCGTAAATTCGGGCTGGCACAATTTCAAGGAAACACCCGGTGCAAATCATCCGGCCGGACGCCAGCCGAGTCGGCTGCAAAGGGCTCTTGGTCTGCGTAGTAAACGATGCCCTAATGAAACACTTAAAAATAGCAACCTCGTTGGAAATTCTACAGTTGGCGAAACAGCAGAAAATCAGAAGACTTCTGATGAGGCCGAGAAAACCGCTGTGTTGCTTGCCGACCAGCAATCCCTCGGGTTTGAAAAGCCGTTAAAAGTCGCAGCTGACGCTCTGAAGTTAAATACAATGCAGCTTAACAACCTCTCGCAAGATGTTTGCAGGACCGCTTCTTCCGATGCTCAGGAAGGTCCTGTGAAGCTTGATGATTTGCTTAAAGCACAGACCGAGAATTTGGAAAAGCAGGTAACGGAATTCAGGCAAATGGCTCAGAATGTTCAGCAAACCGCACTTGAACATTCAAGACCGCTTGAAAACGGCCTAAAGGAACTTACGCAACAGATATCTGCCATTCGTGAATATGCTGCCCAGCAGCAGGATAGAATGGAAAAACTTCAGGATGGATACGACTGGAATATAATCAGAACATTTTGCCTGCGCGTTATCCGCTGTATCGACAATCTTGAAAACCGTATCGCTCAGCTGGCTGAGCGGAATGCTGAAACAGCTCAACTTGAGGAAGTGAGAGACGAATTGGTTTTCGCTCTCGAATCCAGTGGCATCGAACAGTTTAAGCCACAGCTCAACAGTGATTATCGCGGGCAGGAAAAAAGAGCAGAGGCTGTCAAAAGTAAACTCAGCTGCGACGATCCGAATATGCACGGAAGAATCGCAGAGGTCATCAGGCCAGGCTATCAATACGTTATTGACGAAGAGAACATCAAGGTGGTACGCATGGCCCAGGTCAAGCTGTTTGGGTAAATTTCTTAGAAAAAAGGGGCATAAAAATGTCTAACATAGTAGGTATAGATCTCGGAACAACTTTCTCGGCATTGGCCGTTCTAAACGCCATCGGAAAGCCCGAGATAATCCCAAATGCCGATGGCGAAAGACTCACGCCGTCCGCTATTTTCTTCGATGAAGAGGACCCCGATGTAATCCGCGTGGGGATTGAGGCGATAAATTCACGGCATCTAAATGCTGAAAGGTCGGTTCGCTGGATTAAACGGTATATGGGTGATAAGAAATATCGCAAGAAAATTGACGGCAAAAAATGGACGCCTGTTGAATTGTCTGCTTTGATTTTGAAAAAGCTGAAACAGGACTGCTCAGCCGCAGACGGTGAAATTCAAGACGCCGTTATTTCTGTTCCAGCCCATTTCGATGAGATTCGCAGAAAAGCAACGATGGATGCAGGAACTGCGGCTGGCTTGAACGTAATTGGAATTGTCAATGAACCTGTCGCCGCTGCTTTGTATTATGCTACTACCCGCCAGGTTTCCGGAAAAATTCTGGTCTATGACCTTGGCGGGGGAACCTTCGATGTAACCATATTGGATGTCAAAGGCCAGCAGATGGACATAATCTGCTCGCAGGGCGACCACGCACTTGGTGGTATTGACTTTGACAACAAGATACTGGAGATACTTGAACAAAGATACAGAGATAAATTCAACACTGAATTGATTAGCTGCGATGAAGATAGAGCAAAGTATGAGGATGAAGCCGAAGATATCAAAAAAACGTTGTCAAGGCGTGCGGTTGCCAAAAAGATGGTCTACGGACCGGCGGGCAATCTGAAGGTGGAAATTAGCCGCAAAATGTTCGAAGATGCTATCTCGCCACTGTTGGCTCGTATAGATATCCTGCTGGAAGTAGTCATTGAAGAGGCAGGCGTCAAACCTTCCGGAATCGATAAGGTACTTTTGGTTGGGGGCAGCACTCGTGTCCCTTTGGTCCGGCAGCGCCTGGAAAAAATGTTCGGCTCCCCGCCTGAGACGACAGTTAATGTGGATGAATGTGTTGCACTCGGAGCCGCTTTACACGCCGGGCTTGCAATGCTCAGAGAAAATCCTGACCAGGTACCGGCGGGGATTTCCAGCGGCCTGCAGGACATTAGGCTCACGGATGTTTGTAATCACAGCTATGGCACTATTTGCGCTCCTATGGATAAGGAAACCGGCAAGCGAGTAGTTGCCAATCGAATCATTTTGAAGAAAAATACACCGCTGCCCTGCGAAAGCTCACAGATGTTCTATACGATGTCCAAGGGACAAACCGAGGTTGAGGTGACCATTACCCAGGGTGAGGATACCGACGTTGACTATGTAAACAAAATTGCAACGCATAAATTTAAACTCCCTCCGAACCGACCGGCGGAATGTCCTATTAAGGTAACTTACAGCTATGATGTTAACCAAAGGATGCATTGCAAGTTCCAGGATGTTGAATCCGGCAGGAGCCTTGATGTCGATTTCTCCTTGAATAACAACGGCGAAGTGACGCAAAGCAATATAAAAGAAGGAAAAAAGAAATTGAAAACAGTCAAAGTTGAATAATGTTGTTTCCAGGTACTTAAATGTGGGGACGTTTGAATCAAATCTTGAACTTGCCTGCAGTGGTTAGGCTTTTTGACCTGGTTAAAGTTTTCAGGTCTCCGGTCTCGCAGAAGGTAGGCTCTCACCGAAATAGCACAATAATTTCTCCTAACCCTGACCCAGGCACACTCAATTGTCGTGTTAGGCTCGCAGCCCGGAGGAAGGAAAGTCTCACCTTCGATGTTTTCAATGTCGAAATCCGCGGCAGAATTCGTGCTCCGGCCGATATGCAATATACTGTTGTGCGAATTTCTATCACGGACGTAACAGATGGCCCCGGCAAAGCTATGTCCGTATATTCTAAGGTTAAAAAGTGGCAGATGAATGGTTCCCAGGACTTTGTCTTTACATCCGAACTTGGTAAACTTCCGGGCGAAGATACTCTTTTGTCGGACTGGACTGCTATAGCCCAGATGAATCTCGACTGGCTGCTGTTTCCGCACAAAGGCCAAAGAGAACTGCAATTTATAACATCGATACTATCTCGCGATAGCGGCGAGGAGCTTGCCTGTGCCATAGCTACTTTTACGTACGAGAATTGTGAGCTTGGTTATATGGACCTGCAACAAAACATCCAGCATGCAAAAATGCTGGCAGTAACATTAGCCTTTGCAGTAAGTGCTTCGGATAACAAGCTATATGGCTGTGAGGTTGAGTTTATTAAAAACTGGGCAAGAGCCAATTTTGATGATTGTAAGACTTCTGGCAGAGCCGGACGGAAGCTCGAAAAGGCCTTGAAAAAAACCGTTGACTTCTTCCGTAACGGCTACAAAATCGACATTCATAAGATTTGCAAAGAACTTGTTGACGCAGTGCCCCCGGCCCAGCGATATGACATCTTGAACCTTTGCATGCGTGTAGCGCATGCAAACGGCGTCGCCGCTGAACAGGAAATAGCTCTCCTGAAGAATATAGCAGACTGGCTCGAAGTCGACACAGACAGGTTCCGCGCTATGATGGAGAAAATCCTACCAGTCGGTATGCATGAGGTCGAGGACATCGAGGTTGTCCTCGGGATTAATCCGGATATGGACGAAGAACAGACACGCCGGCACCTCAATAAAGAATATCGCAAGTGGAGTGCCAGAGTGACCAATCTTGACCCTGAGATTCGAACTCAGGCAGACTATATGCTGAAGTTCATCGCAGAGGCGAGAAACGCATACGTAAAAGAGCGTTAGCGCGGAGTGGCTCGGAAAACCAGCGAAAAGTGTAAAGTTAAAAAAACAAGAATTAAATACATACCCCTGCTTTGGCTGAAATCGTAAATGCCAAAGCATATCAGGCAAGCCACCAAGTCATTGGTTACGATTGCAAAGGGCAGGCAATTAAAAAGGCGGTAGCACCGAGCGTCTCAATGCTATCGCCCATAACCGACCAGCCCTTGCGGCTGGATGGTGCGAGAAGGCTACATTTGTTGACAATATATCTCTTATATTGTGGCATATGGCAAAAATATTTCAATCGTGGAAACTACGGGATTTTCGCACTTTTATGTGGATTTTTGGCTCAAAAATGAGGATTGGTGAATTTTTTTTCGAAGCTTGTTGAAAAAGTGTAAGGAGGCTGTTTACCGTCCCGGCGGCTGATAAAAGGGAAAGGTTAGACGCAACAGCCTAACCTGCTCGCTGCTTCGGCGATAAGTCTGCCTATCGGAAGATGCTGCGGGCAGCGGGCTTCTGCAAAACTGTAGTCGGTGCTAAGCAGTTTCTTTCTTGCCTCGCTGGGAATTTCCGAGAACAGATGCCTTGCTCTATCCCTCTCGCCGTATGCATTGTAGTACATCAGATAACGCATAATATCACTGACGTATGTCCTGCCCTGCTGGGCTGAGTCGCAAATGTCAGAACAGCCGGCACAATAACCGCTGCACGTCGCTTCGGCATAGGTCTTTAGAGCTTCTAAATCAGAACGTGTAAGTTCTGTTTTGTCAAGAACAGCTGCAACGTTGGAAGTCAAAAGACCAATATTTTCCATGCCGGCACACACGCAAGTGAATCTTTTATCCTGCAAAATAACTTTTATCTTTGCTTGCCCGGCTGTAAAACCTTTTTGAAGAAAGTGTTTTACGAGTTTTTTATCTTCTTCTGTCTCAAACTCACTTTGTCGTTCAAGCCACGGTACTTTCTGCCCGTGTCCCTGTGCCTTCATCGCAATAAGACCTATCCCCGCTTTATAACACGCCTCAACGGATGCCTCTACTTCACGGTCCTGCATCAGGCGGAAGTTATACGTTGTCATTATTGCATCTATCCAGTCGAGCTTGGCCGCTCCGGCAAGACATTTAGCCATATTTTCGTGCGTGCTCACGCCAAAAAAACGTATCAGCTTGCGTTGTTTTGCACTATTGGCCCAGTCCTTCAATTGGCTTGTCAGTTCTGCTGGCTCTGCTATCATGTGAACCCCAAAGTACAAATCAATGTATTCGGTATTCATTCTTTTCAAAGAGGTTTGAAGTCGCTCTTCCACCCCTTCTACTACGGCTTCCGGAGTCGGTGCCTTTCTTGCGCCGGATGCTTTTGTGGCAATGAATAGCTCCTTTCGGATATCGGGGTTCCGGGCTAAGTATTCCCCTATACCAAGTTCGCTGGTTCCTTTCGCATACCAGTGCGCCGTGTCCCAATAGCTGACACCCAAATCCAAAGCTTTTTCTAATATAATTTGGTTATCAATATAGTTAAGGCCTCCACCCAGTGCCAGGCATGGGACCTCGACCCCTGTTTTGCCGAGCTTCCTTCTCGGCATCTGCGGGTATTTTAACTTTTGCTGTTTTTCAGGGCTATCGGCGTCGGTAGTGTTTGGCTCATTTGCGTCGGCTTTTGTCTGCGCCGAGCCAAGAACGGAGCTCAACCCTGCTGCCCAAACCGTTTTCAAAAAATTCCTTCTATCGATTTTACTGTGGTTTTTTTTCATCGCATTAACTCCAAAGAAGGTTTATTGGCAATTGGGTGTGCAATTATTGCGAATCACTTTTTCAACTTTCGTCTGATTTGATGGCACCGCTTTACAACCAACAGAAAAATGGGCCGGGTTGGATTCGAACCAACGTAGGCTTACGCCAACGGGTTTACAGCCCGTCCCCTTTAGCCTCTCGGGCACCGACCCTTTTCGCCTGTCTCATGATGCATATCTCGACTAAATTTAGTTTAATTTTTATCCTGTAATCTTTCAAGAAAAATTCCTTAACGGTCTCAGTTTGCCCCTTTTTGCTTAAAGCTTGCCTTTACAAAGCCGACTCTTATGTGTATGCTGATTGTCAGTCAGCCGATGTAGCTCAACGGTAGAGCACAGCTTTCGTAAAGCTGGGGTTGAGGGTTCGAATCCCTCCGTCGGCTGTTAGCATTTCGATTGAGACTCGTTGCCTTAAATTCTGTGCGCAAAAAAAAACTGCCGCCCGTGGTGTAAACCAACAAAGCGGCAGTAAATTAGCAGTGTAA
>CP070728.1:1554320-1607181 GCA_020351025.1 Planctomycetota bacterium | reverse complement strand
ACTGCAGGAAAAAGTCCCAGGTGCGGTAAAAAACGGGAAAATTTGTAATGACTCCGCCGCCGTGATAAATAAGACGCGGGTCTATTTTGAGCCAGAGATACAGGTAGAACAGAATAAAGAAAATAAGATTTTTAATCGGTTCGCTCAGGTTTGCACTTGTTGATTTTCGGGACAAATTCAACATTACTTATCTAAAATTTCAATGAGATATTTCTGTTTATAAAAATATTATATCATACCTGCCCCGCTGGTGTACATTTCCCTGTGTAAAATAACTGTCCCAAAGATTGGTGGAGAATTGCCCAGCTCAAAATGCTGATGGCTCGATAGCGATTTCTGCTGTAAATAATTCCGCTTTGGACTCTGATAATGCGGACGGCAACGCTCACGTTTAAGCTTCGTTTTGACCTATTGAATGATATACTTGTCAATTTGGCCTTGTTACACTTGTTTTTATCTCGCATTAGCAAAGAGGCCTTAATTTTTATATCTCTACGGGGGGAACTGCAGGCGTGAGGAGCCTGAGCGTAAAGCCTGAAAAAAAGTAAATTCCCGCTCGGCATAAGCTTAATTTGAGGTCTGAATCGGCAATTTCGCACACGATTTTGGCATTGCTTGGCTTGAAAATGTTAATATAGGCTACTTGTGGTATTTGCCCGAGCTTAAGTTTTTTGTCAAGAACCATAACATAATATGTACTAAGGGCTTGCAATCTCTGTTCCCAATTTTAGGGGGGCTTTGGGCTCCGATTTGTTTGATTTTTAGGGAAAAAACTATAAGCGTCCGATAATTTTTCTTGACTTTTTTATCACAAAATATTAAGCTTTTTTTAAATTATGAGAAGTGGGAGAGATTACCCCTGCTCTCCGATTGGGGTTAAATCTCACCACCCAAAATGTTGTTATTAGGGTGTGAGGGTGATATTCCTTGTACCCGCAGAGAGAGTTGTTGTAGGGCTAATGACTCAGGACAGCGGTGGTTCAAGGCGAGGTGATACGCCGGTATTCAATAAGCGTTTTAGAACTGTGCAGGCGGGTTTTTCCATATTTGATGGGGACCAAAGCGGCGCTGTTGAATTTGTCGGGCGCTCTGATGCGCTTGCTTTGATACTCAAGGCGGTTAAAGCCATTGCCGCCCGCGAGTGTGCGGTGATAATAACCGGCGAGACTGGGGTGGGCAAAGAGATGGTTGCACGCCAAATTCATAATCTAAGCAAGCGCGCCGATAAGGTTTTTGTTCCTGTCGATTGCACCACTCTAACTGGGCAGTTGTTTGAAAGTCAATTGTTTGGGCACATAAGGGGCGCGTTTACCGGCGCTGTTGACAGCACGCTGGGTTTTTTCAGAGCAGCTGATGGTGGCACAATTTTCTTCGATGAAATAAGTGAGATTCCGCTGGCATTGCAAGCTAAGCTGTTGCGCGTTCTACAGGAGAACGCTGTAACACCTCTTGGCTCAACAAAAGCTTATCCTATTGATGTACGCGTTTTGTGTGCTACCAACTGTGACCTGCGAGGTTTGGTCGAAGAAGGCAAGTTTCGTGCCGATTTATATTATCGGTTAAATGTGGTTAATCTTGAGGTTCCACCTCTTCGCCATCGCAAAGAAGATATTCTTTCTTTGGCGGAATATTTTCTCGCAAACCAGGCAGCCTTTTACAACGAACCGCCCAAGGTGCTTAGCCCTGCTGTAAAAGAACTTCTTTTGAATTATAACTGGCCCGGTAATGTCCGTGAAGTTGCTAATGCTATGGAACGTGCCTATGTTCTGACCACCAGCCGGGAAATTCAACCTGCCGCCATGCCTTTCGAGGTCATAATCGCTGAACCTTCACCTTACCCAAGACACGAGTTACTTACACTTGACGATGTGCAGCGCAAGATTATTACACAGACCCTTGAATTCACCAGGGGGCGCAAAATCGCTGCTGCAAAAATACTTGGAATTGAACGTCGAAAACTAAACCGCCTCATTGAAAAATTGAACATTTCCGCGACAGAGAAAAAAACAAGCGGCTAAAGACTAATTTTCTCCAGGGTCTTCACTAAGCTTTACACGAATGGCCGTCTTTTTGGTCTGCTCTATGGATGAAACGCTGATATCCGGCAAAACCAACCCATCGTAGTTAATATAAAAGTGCGAGGCTGAAAGCAGTGCCCCCCTCATTTTTCAAAATATAAATTTATTTTACCCCTTAATTGTATCGACCAATTCGGTTACCACCGCCCGAATTGGTCGATTGTTTTTTAACAAGCCTTCAAATAAAAACTTACCATAATAGTTGTCACTTTTTAGCAACCATAATGGTTAATCCTCCGGCAAGGATGTAAAAAGAACCGCAAAAAATTTTTGATACGTAGGTAGTGTTAAAACAAGCACTTAAAAAATTTTTTCCTGTGAGGACAGACTTTGGTACGGCCTTCGCTTAACAAAAAGTGTAGTGTGGCCGAGGTAAGCAACTGAAGATGAATCGTAGATAAGGTGTGGTGTGTGAACAGCAGATATGTTTTGAGAAGTTAAATGGTTGTTCTCGTACAAGCAACAGTCTTAACAGTTAGTTTGGATGGCCGAAATGAAATTTTGCGGGAACTACCAATACGATTGGTAGCAAAGCAGTCGGGAATTGAGGCTGCACGCTCTTTAAAAAATGAAGATGTTGACAGCGTTATCAGCAAATGGGACCTGGATGACATGAAGGATGGCCGATTTCTCAAGGCTCTTAGAGCTGCTAAGCCTGGGATTTCAACCATAGCCCTTATAACGGCAGGCGATAAGGCTCAGGAAATTGCGGCACGAAGCCTTGGTGTCTCTGCGGTCCTGACCGATGAGTCCGATGACGGGTTCTTCCGAGAAACCGTTGCTAATGTTCTGGGGCTCAAAGGTCATATCCCTATCGAAGCACTTTGCCGCTCATAGCGTCAAAAGCTGCTATAAGAAAGGGTGAATTAAAAGTAGCTGATTTCAGGAGGTGAGCCGGCATGTTGCTGGTTACAATGAGAGCGATCACGGCGTATATATCCGACCGTGATAAATATAAATGCTCACGAGGAGTTTTCTCCCCCCAAGCTGGGCTTGATAGCCGGAAAACAAGTTTAAAAAAAGCGGCGTTGCCAAGCCCGGCAGAAATCTAACACGGCTTTGCCGTGATTAAAATAGATACAGAGAGAATTAAGAGTCGCTTTCTCACCTTTTTTCTCCTCCGAAGGGCTGGGTTTGAAGAATTGAGCGGGTACAATCACAAACCCGGCACGATAACAAGCGCGACATAATAGTAGTCGTGAGGAGGATATTTATAGGGGTTCTCTCCCCTTCTTCGCTGGGTTTGAAAAGACTTAACAAGGCAGCAGCCGATGTTAAGCAAACCCAGCAAGTAAGTAAGCACGGCTTTTGCTGTGATGATAGTAGATATTTAAAGGCAGGAACTCGTTTTCTCTCCTCTTCTCCGCTGGGTTTGCAATGTTGTGCGAACCCGACAGCAAACCCAGCACGATGATAAGCACGGCCTAAAACAGGCTGTGATAAGGATAAGGCGTTAAAAGGGATTGCTAATGACAGCGAAGGGATTCGCATTTTATGCTGTGACATACTTTGCTGTTTGAAGGCAAGTTTATAAAAGGGTGAAAGACGGGGTTCGAACCCGCGACCTCTGGATCCACAATCCAGTGCTCTAACCAACTGAGCTACTTTCACCATAACTGTTCCCCCCGCCCGAAAGCGAATTTTATCAGGTCTGCCCATTAACGTCAATGGCTGTTTTTGCTTGGTTTCTCCCGCAGAAATTCTCTGAACAAGCGCTCCTCGGGGCGGCAGAGGTGCCGGGTTTGAAATAGGTTCGACAAGCTCACTACAAGTTGGGTTTGATTGGGTTTGTTTTTTTGCATTTCGAAGGTGTGGTTCATATTCGTAATCCTTTGCGGCAAATAAGTTTTCGTTCATTTCGACCTTTCTGGAATTGGGTTTGTTTTGCATAAAACGTTGCACGAGTAAACGAGTAAATGGGTAAACGTGTAAACGGGTTAATGGGTTATTGACCATTCGTCATCGACCATCCAATAATGGTTAAATTTGGCTGGGGCTGCTGGCCTTTGCGTGTGGACTCTGCGCCCCCTCAATTAAGGGCGGACATGCGCATTTGTGTCGAAAAACGGGGGTTTTTCGGATGGTATAAATTTGTAAGTGCTTATTTGGAAAGAGATAAAAAAATTTTGAAAAAACGGATTTTTGGTTTTAGGTATATGCGCATTTGATTGAAATGCTGGATGCTCGATATTTAATGTCGGGATTTATGTGTGAATGGGTTAATGTGCAGATGAGTGAATTAGTGGATTGGTTAATTGGTCAATGGGCAGAGCCGTCCTCAAAACGAGTATGAGCATTTTTAAGCAAAGTCAAGAAGGGCATGGGCCTTTTGATTTGGCCTCCTTCAAGACGGCTTAAGATATCAAACCACTGTCTCCAAATAATGTCGGCACTTCTCTTAAGGCCAATGGCAGTCCGTCGCCAAGCTTCGGGTGATTGTGCAAGTGGGATCTTATCTCTCTCCATAATTGTCGAGAACCCCACATGATAATATACACCACTTTTTGCCAGAATTTAGTCAACCGGAAATAAGATGCGACATTCCTTCCACAAATACAACGCCCCAGCCCAAACAAAAACGCAAGTACCGAGAATAAGGAAATTCAACGGCAACTCTCTCGCCCTGAGCTGTAGCCGGTAAGCTTTGTCATGCGTGTTGGCGATGCACACAATTTATGCGACGATGAGCAGGGCTATGTAGGGAATAAGAATGAAGACAATGACCAATATCTTGTATAGTCCGATGAACGAGTAAATGGCTATGTTGAAGGTTTCCCGGGAAATGGAGAACAACTTGCTGTGTATTCGGTAGGCCCAGTCTCCGGCACAGATACACATGAGCGATGAGAAAAGCAGCAATGCTACGTTTAGAATCGTACACCACATAAAGAATGTTGTTAACGTCTGAATATCCATGATATTTCTCCTTTATCTTTCTGCATCCAACAATGATTATACAGTCTCTGTAAAACTCCGGTCAAAGCCCATCGACCGGTCACCAAACACCACCGGGTAATTGTTTATTCTTCTTTTCCCTTTTCAATTTTCGTTTTTCCTTTGGACTAAGCAGGGCCTTTTTCTGTTGTTCTCTTTTGCCTTTATCTCTTTTCCCCTTATCGCCCATATCTGTTTCTCCTTGCTTGAAAATGACTTTTATTTCTTAACCTGTACCCGAAATCGGACGTCCGACATACGCTTCACGCTTCACTATTTACTAGCGACTATCGACTATCTAATCGCCGCCTGTGCGGCGGCCAATCTTGCAATCGGCACCCTGAACGGCGAGCAGGAGACGTAATTCATCCCGACACGATGGCAGAATTCAATGCTGGCAGGGTCGCCGCCGTGCTCGCCGCAGATACCGACTTTCAGGTTGGGGCGGGTTGACCTTCCGCGTTTGATGCCCATTTCGACCAACTGGCCTACGCCTTCCTGGTCGAGTGTCTGAAAGGGTTCTGCGGAAAGGATTTTCTGCGCCAGGTAATCGGGCAGAAACTTTCCTGCATCATCACGGCTGTAGCCGAATGTCATCTGGGTCAGGTCGTTGGTACCGAATGAGAAGAATTCCGCAACCTCTGCAATTTCGTCTGCTGTGATGGCAGCTCTGGGTATTTCAATCATCGTCCCGACGAGATAGCGGACCTTAACTTTGGTTTTTCTGATGACTTCTTTAGCTATTTCAACTGCTATTTTTCGCTGGTTCTCAAGTTCCGCCTTAGTCCCGATAAGCGGAATCATAATCTCGGGGTAGACCTTCACTTGCTGTTTTGCTACGATGCAGGCAGCTTCTATAATAGCGCGGACCTGCATAGCTGTAATCTCCGGGTAGGTGATACCAAGACGGCAGCCCCGATGGCCTAACATCGGGTTCAGTTCATGCAATGCCTGGACTTTAGCCTGGATTGTTTCGGCCGATACCCCCATCTGCTTTGCCATCTCAGCCTGGCTTTTTTTATCATGAGGCAAAAACTCGTGAAGAGGCGGGTCAAGCAAACGAATAGTAACCGGCAGTCCATTCATAGCCTTAAAGATGCCGATGAAATCTTTTCTCTGCAGAGGAAGCAGCTTATTTAACGCCTTCTTTCTGCTGGCCTGGTCCTCTGCAAGAATCATTTCCCGCATAGGTGTGATGCGGTCCGGGCCGAAGAACATATGCTCGGTGCGTGTCAGGCCGATGCCCTCGGCCCCAAAGATTCTCGCTACTTTGGCGTCTTGCGGGGTGTCGGCATTGGTTCGAATATTTAACCTGCGGAGCTGGTCGGCCCAGGACATAAGTTTTTTGTAGTGTACGTTCTTTTCCGGCTGGGCGGGGAGCAGGCTAATCTTACCATCATAGACTATACCCTTTGTTCCATTGAGTGAAATCCAGTCTCCTTCTTTTAATTGTTTACCATTTACGGATAAAACTTTCTTTGTGGCATTGATGTTTAGGTCACCGCAACCGACAATGCAGCACTTACCCCAGCCTCTGGCGACTAAGGCGGCATGGCTGGTCATACCGCCTTTTGCGGTCAGAATGGCCTGGGCCGCTTTCATACCATGTACGTCTTCCGGGCTGGTCTCATCGCGGACGAGAATGACCTTTTTGTCCTTCTTCGCCCAGCCTTCGGCATCGTCGGCAGTGAAAACGACCTGGCCGATTCCACCACCCGGCCCTGCAGGTAGTCCTTTGGCCAGTTTCTGGGCCTTTGTCTCTGATTTGGGATCCAGCATCGGATGAAGAAGCTCATCGAGCTGTGCCGGCCGAACCCTTGAGATTGCTGTTTTCTTGGAGATGAGGCCCTCTTCGCACATTTCCACTGCCATTCTTATTGCTGCTACGCCATTTCGCTTGCCGACACGGGTCTGGAGCATGTAGAGCTTGTCATCCTGAATAGTAAATTCCACATCCTGCATATCGCGGTAGTGCTTTTCCAGCCTGGTGCGGATTCTGGCAAGCTGATTGTAGAGCTTTGGCATCAATTCCTCCAGGGACGGAAGTTGTTTGGAAGCATCTGTTTTCGAGACTAAATTGATTGCCTGTGGTGTCCGGATACCAGCTACAACGTCTTCTCCCTGTGCATTGACCAGAAATTCACCATAGAATATATTCTTACCGGTAGCAGGGTCTCGGGTGAACGCCACACCTGTGGCGCTGCTTTCGCCCATGTTGCCGAAAACCATTGTCTGGATGTTCACTGCCGTCCCCCAGTCATCGGGAATGCCTTCGATTCTGCGATAAGCTTTAGCTCTCTTTCCGTTCCAGGACTGGAATACCGCTGAGATGGCGCCCCAGAGCTGGTCGTGAGGATTATCGGGAAAATCTTTTTTGAGGACTTGTTTGACCTTTTTCTTGAAGATGTTTACTAATTTTTTCAGGTCATTGGCATCGAGTTCTGTGTCGAAAGTAACACCTTTTTCATCTTTAATTTTTTGCATTTCTTTTTCAAGCTGATGCCGAATACCCATACCTTCCCTGGGCTCGATTCCAGCGGCTTTTTCCATAACGACGTCGGAATACATCATAATAAGACGTCTGTATGCGTCGTAGACGAACCTTTCATTGCCTGTTTTTTTGACCAAACCTGGGATGGTGTTCTTTGTCAGGCCGATGTTTAAGATGGTCTCCATCATTCCAGGCATTGAAACACGTGCACCGGAACGAACGGAGAAAAGGAGCGGATTTTTTGGGTCTCCGAAACGGCTGGCCATTATTTTCTCGACCTTTGCCAGGGAATTATTGACGTCTTCTCTAAGGCCTTTTGGGTATTTCCCTTTAGTTTTCATGAAGTGAGTGCAAACTTCTGTTGTAATGGTGAATCCGGCAGGTACGGGGATGGCGAGTCTGGACATTTCAGCCAGATTTGCGCCTTTTCCTCCGAGCAGCTCTTTCATTTTTGCATTACCTTCGGCCTTGCCGCCGCCAAAGAAGTAAACTCTTTTCTCTGCCATAGTTACAAATCTCCTTTTAACTAAAGTACGTATTTTGCAACTCTTGAATCATATCTCGATAAAGATATGGGATACAAAGTAAGAAATATATTGCGATGAGGCAGATATGTCAACGATTAAAAACTTTGGGTGGGATGCTGCTTAAAGGATTAGAAGAACATTTTTTACTGCTCCTGCGTTTTGGATTTCGTGAACATCTGAGCAAAATATGATTTTCAAAGTCTTTCGATATCGTACAATACTTACTGCTAAGACAAAAGGAGAGTTTACAAATGGGCAAAATAAAATCTAAAGAATACGAGTTGAAAACCGGTGAAAAGGCGATAATTCGGACGGCTGATGCAGATGATGTGCAGGCTATACTTGAACATGCACAGTCCGTTCTTGCTGAAGAAGGCCATCGGGTTAGGGGAATCAAAATTGCAGATGGTAACTATGTTGATGATATTCTTATGTACAAATTTGTTGCGGGCTAACGGGATTGGGGGGTTGTTCCGATAAATTGTTGCATTATCATCTGGAAATTGCGCTAGCTTGCGGAGCTGTGAAAAATGTACGGGAACTGTTTCATAATTGCGCAAATATGCGGAAAATCTGCGATAAAAAGGGGGAAAAAGACGATGTAAAGGAAGAAAATGAAAGGGAGCAAAGATGAAGGTAAACGAGCTTAAGGAAAAGGCCAAGGCTCTCGGCGTAACGCCGGGCAAGATGAAAAAGACCGAACTGATTCACTCTATCCAACAGGCAGAGGGGAACTCGCAATGTTTTGGGAAATCAAAGGGTCAGTGCGTGCAGACCGACTGCTGCTTTATGAAGGATTGTGTTAAAATTAATCTGTAAAGCCTTTTTTGGGAATTGGCTTATTTGATTCGGGATGGTGGGTTTCTATAACAAGGTGGCTGGTAGCGCAGGGTTTGTAAAATGCTCTCTGAGATTATGGTTTAACAGATTTTAAGGAAGGAAATTTTATGGCGGAGAGGAATGTTAGGATGTTAAGGGCAAAGGTTTTTTTGATATTGTTACTTGCCGGCACAGCTGTAACGGCGCAGAGTTGTGCTACAATCAAAGCAGGTGCGGCGGGTACGATGGCCTATGTCAGGGGTGAATTGCGGACGGTGGAGCCAAGAGATATCAGCGTGGTTTATGCGGCAACAGGCAAGGCGATAAAGGAACTTGAGCTAAGCGTAACCGAAAAAACGAAAGATGCGATGTCGGCAAAGGTTGTAGCTCGTGACTCAGAGTATAAGAAGATTACGATAAAGCTCAGCGCTACTGCGGAAGACACAACCAAGCTGTCCATTCGCGTTGGTATGTTCGGCGATGAGCGGAAATCCAGACTTATTTACGGACGGATAAAGGAGCATCTGGATTAGTCCGTTGCATTCTGTTATGGGGGGCTCGCGTGGGTTGTAATAAAGGATATTCCCCATTAAAAGGTGGGGCTAAATTTTTTTGCAATGTTGGATTGTTTTTAAGGCCCAAGAGGGACAGATTTGCTTGCAATTTTGGGTTGGATTTTGTAGATTGCGTTGTTGTTTTCGGCGGCGTAGCTCAGTTGGTTAGAGCATGGGATTCATAAGCCCAGGGTCGTCGGTTCGAATCCGACCGCCGCTATTAAATCGAAAATTGTAAATAGACAATAGTAAATTGACTTTGCCCCCATCGTCTAGCGGCCTAGGATACATGGTTCTCATCCATGTGACAGGGGTTCGATTCCCCTTGGGGGTAGTGCTAATTTAGTCTTTTATATTGACTATTTTCTATTTTTCCTTCGAGTGAAATGAACGATGAGGTTAGAGAATCTGTGTTGGGTGGGGATACGGACGAGCGTTTTATGCGGATGGCTATTGAGGCGGCGAGGATAGCTGAGGAGAATGGTGATGTGCCGATAGGGGCGGTGGTTGTTCGTGAAGGACAGATAATCGGCAAGGCGTATAATCAGCGTGAGCAGTTGCAAGACCCGACGGCGCATGCGGAGATTATTGCATTAACGCAGGCGGCGGCTGCTCTTGAGACTTGGCGGTTGCCCGGCTGTACAATGTACGTTACGCTGGAGCCATGTCCTATGTGCGCGGGCGCCCTTGTGTTGGCGCGTGTGGATAGACTGGTGTACGGGTGTGACGACCCCAAGAGCGGGGCATGCAGGAGTTTGTATAATATCGTTCAGGATGGCCGATTGAACCACCGTTTAGAAGTTACTTCAGGCGTGTTAGAAGAAGAATGCAGAGAGCAGTTACAAGATTTTTTCCAGAGACGACGGGATGGAAAGGCGGAGCTAAAAACTCAGAACTAAAGAGACATAGATTCCTGCTTTCGCAGGAATGGCAATTTTTTGGAGAGGTGTCGGAGTGGCTTATCGAGCAGCCTTGGAAAGGCTGTGTAGGGCATGTCCCTACCGCGGGTTCGAATCCCGCCCTCTCCGTTAATTTTTAAACACATTTGGGGCATCCCTTCAAGATGAAGTTGAATCCAGCCCGCAAGTCCTCGCTAACACTGTGTTAATAATGATAAATTTCAGCGAAATCGGACGTTTTCAGAGTGGTTTGTGACCAGATAGTTGGCACGACAAATCAGCTTTGAAGTTATGCCATTTTTAGGGGTGATATTTGGTCAGAAAGCGCAAATATCTTTCAGGATTCAGGCATTATACGTCCTATAACTGTGCTGTGAAAATCTCCGAATATTCTCGAAAAAACACACACATTTTTAATGAAATCGCTTTTCTGATATGCCGATAGCCCTTTATGGCCAAATGGGTTAGAGCAACTTGTATGTGTGAGATTTTTGAATCGGCGGGCGAGAAGCTTATTAGGTGTTTTGGCGCAGCTTGGTTACGTTAGAGATATTGGGCATGCGTTACCTTAATCTGGGGGGCAGTTATAAGAATGAGAAAAATGCCACCTTATAGACGAAGATTTGTGTTTGTTTTGATTTTCTTGTTGGCTTTGTGCGGCATGGGGACAGCGGTATCCACTTTTGGAATTTCTGCCGGCAAAGCTTTCGGTCACTCGGCGATATTATTGAGCCCGGAGAAGCGTTAAAGAAGCTGAAGTCTGCAAGAATGAAAATTAAAGTTTACATCTTTGTAGTTTTAGTTCTGACGGTGGTTATGGTATCTCGGGCAGCAGAGTCTCAGACTGATTCTGCGGAGGGCCAGGAGTACCAAATTAAGGCTGCGTTTTTGTGTAATTTTGCACGGTTTGTGGATTGGCCTAAAAAGAAGGTCGAAGATGTTACTGAGCCGATGATTTTCGGCATTATTGGTAAGGACCCGTTTGGAGATGCTTTTGCATCACTTAAGGATAAACAAGTTAGGGGCAGTAGCATTGTTATAAAGCGATTTGGAGGTTTTGACGAATTCAAAGAGTCCGTCGGGAAGAGTAAAACTGAACTTGGCTTAAAGATTGAAGCTCTTAGAAGATGTGATTTGCTGTTTATTTGCACTTCAGAGAAGAAGAGGGTGGGGGAAATCATAAGTTTAGTTGAGAACTACGATGTCCTAACAGTTGGGGATATGAAAGGTTTTTTGGAAGCTGGCGGTATTATTAATTTTTTAGCAGAGGCTGAAAAAGTTCGCTTTGAAATCAATATTGTCGCTGCCGAGCGTGCTAAGCTAAAGATTCGGTCTAAGCTTTTACGACTGGCCAGGCGAGTAATAGAAGAGGAATCATCAGGCGAGGCAAAGAGCTAATAATGTCTATTTTTGGAAATATGGCGATAAAGCACAAGCTGACGCTGGTTATCATGCTGACATGCATTGTATCACTGGTGTTGGCGGGTCTTGTATTTATTACGTGGGAGTGGAATAGCCTTTGTGAGAGGATGCTGGAGAATCTGTCAACGCAAGCTAAAATAGTAGCAGATAACTGTGAGGCGGCTCTGGCTTTCGAAGATGCCGAAGATACGGAGGAGACGCTGCAAGTCCTTCGTGTGGAATCTTCAATTGTCTTCGGTTGTGTTTATACCAACGACGACAGGATTTTTGCAACTTATTATGGTGATGGAGCTGATAAAAAGCTCCATCCATCTGCAGTTAAGAAATACGGCTACAATTTTGATTTCGAGGAGGGTTTACTGACGGTTTTCGAAGGCGTTGTTCTCGATGGAGAGACGATTGGGACAGTGTGTCTGCGGTCAGATTTGCAACCTATGTACTCGACGCTGATGCATAATACAGGGACAATCATTGCCGCGTTGTTGATAGTTACGTTGGCGGCTTATTTTATGTCGTCACGGCTTCAGTGGATTATTTCCGGGCCTATTCTGAATCTGGCCAAGTTTGCCAAAACAGTCTCAGAAAAGAAGGACTATTCTACTCGAGTTCGAAAGAAAAGTAACGATGAGGTTGGCATGCTTATAAGCTCACTGAATGAAATGTTAGAGCAAATTCAGCGGCGTGATTCGGAGTTAGTCGAGGCCAAAGAGCAACTGGAAGCAAGAGTGAAGGGGCGCACAGCAGAATTATCGTCAGCAAACACAAAACTCGAAGGGGAAATTAAGGAGCGCTCGTTGGCACAGGGCAGATTACAACAGCATGTTAGACAGATTAATTGTCTTTATGGATTGAGCAAGCTGATTGAGCGGCCCCAAATTTCGTTGGAAGAGATGTTCCAGGAGACGGTTCCGCTGATTTGTAACGCATATCAGCATCCTGAGCATAGCTGTGTAAGAATCACATTTGATGGTGTACAGTATAAAACGGATAATTTTGAGAGGAGTGAATTTAGTCAGTATGCCGAGATTAAGGTTCATGGAGACAAGGCTGGTGGTGTCGAGGTTTACTACCTTGGGAAAAAAGGCGAAGATGAGGAAAGCCCATTTCTTGAAGAAGAGCGCGATTTGTTAGATGCGATTGCGGAGCATCTTGGCAGGCATGCAGGTCGCAAAAGAACCGGTCAGAAGTTAGAACTGTTTCGAAACCTCATAGACAGGTCGAACGACTTCACTTTTGTTGCGGAGCCTAAGTGGGGTCGTTTCCTGGATGTGAATGATAAGGCGTGTGCCACTCTTGGATATGCGCGAGAAGAACTGCTCGGTATGGCTGTTAAAGACATCGAAGAGACAATATCGGATGATTCTTCGTGGCAGGAGTATCTAAAGGAGCTCAAACTGAAGGGGGATATTGTCAGAGAAGGCTGGTATAGACGCAAGGATTCAACAGCATTTCCTGTGGAGACAGGTTTGAAGCTCGTACATCAGGAGAAAGAGGACTATATAATAGCAATCGGGCGTGATATTACCGAACGTAAGCAGGCGGAGGAGAGGCAAGCCGAGCTTTTGAAGGAGGTGGAAAGCGCGAATCAGGAATTAAAGGATTTTGCATATATAGTTTCGCATGACTTGAAGGCTCCGCTGCGTGGTATTAAGACCTTGGTCGATTGGCTGTTAGCAGATTATTCGGACAAGTTTGATGTGGAGGGCAAAGAGCAAATGGATTTGCTTTTGTCGCGGGTGGAGCGAATGCATAATTTGATTGATGGAGTTCTTAAATATTCAAGGGTCGGACGGGTAAAGGAAGAACAGGTTCCGGTGAATCTGAACGAGCTTGTTCTGGAAGTTATTGATATGGTAGCTCCGCCCGAAAACATTTCGATTACAGTCGAAGCCGAACTTCCTGTGGTAGAGTGTGAAAAAACGCGTATTATGCAGTTGTTTGAGAATTTGCTGAGCAACGCTGTGAAATATATGGATAAGCCGGCTGGCGAGGTAAAAGTCGGTTGTATAGAGGAAGATGGCTTTTGGCAATTCAGCGTATCCGATAATGGCCAAGGTATAGAAGAGAAACACTTTGAGAGCATTTTTAAAATGTTCCAGACGTTATCGCCTCGGGATAAATTTGAGAGTACAGGTGTCGGCCTTACAGTAGTAAAGAAAATTGTAGAGTTGTATGGTGGTAAGATTTGGGTCGAGTCGGAAATAGGCAAAGGAAGTACATTCTTCTTTACATTGCCAAAGAAGAGTTGGGAGTTTAAAGGTGCGCAGCTCGAAGCCCATATTGCTGGTTGATGATGATAGTGTGGATGCGATGACGGTCAAGCGGGCCCTTAAGGAGCTTAGGCTTACGAATCCTTTGGTGCGCAAAATCGATGGAGAAGAAGCATTGGAGTATTTAAGAGGTGAAGGCAATGATTTGCCTTGTTTGATTCTGTTAGACTTGAATATGCCGAAGATGAACGGTATCGAATTTCTTAGAGTTGTAAAAACTGACCGTTCATTAAAAAAGATACCTGTTGTAGTTTTAACTGCATCTGAGCAGGAGAGCGATAAGATAGACAGTTTTGCGTTGAGTGTGGCAGGTTATATGGCCAAGCCAACCGATTATAAAAAGTTTGTTGAGACGATTAAGATGATTGACTTGTACTGGACATTGAGCGAATTACCAAGTGGAGATTAGGGCTATGGCAAATAAAAGATACAAGATTTTGTTGGTGGAAGACGATAAAATGGACCAAATGGCCTTTAAGCGGTTGGTTGAAGAGGAAAATCTTCCATATGATTGCACAATAGCCGGCTCTGTTTCAGAAGCTCAGAGCATATTGGGAGCCGCGCAATTTGATATTGTAATTACAGACTACTCGCTTGGTGACGGCACAGCGCTAGACGTCTTAAATTTGGTAAAGAATATCCCTGTTATACTCGTTACGGGAGTCGGTGATGAAGAGACAGCTATAAAGACGTGGAGAGCCGGCGTTTACGACTATCTGATAAAAGACGTTGGACGAAACTACCTTAAAGCGGTTCCGGTGACGGTTGAGAATGTCATCAAGCACAAGGAAACGGAAGCTAAGGCACAATTGCTTTCAGGTGCTATTATGTGTACCGACGACAGCGTGTATATTACCGATATGGGGAACAAGATTATCTTCGTTAACAAGGCGTTTTGTAAGACTTATGGGTATAAAGAAGAAGATGTTTTAGGAAAGGATGGCAATATTCTCTGGATGGAGATGCCTCAAGGGGGGGGTATGAGAGGCGTCTTTCAAATTGTTAAAAGCGCTTGGGAAGTTGGGTTTTACCACAAGCGAAAAGACGGCAGCTTATTTCCGGTTTCTCTTTCAAGGTCAATCATCAGAGACACAAGCGGCAAGGAAGTGGCGGTTGTTGGCTTGTCTCGAGACATATCAGACCACATTCTTGTGGAGGATGAACTTAGAACTGCCAATCTTGAGTTGAAGGCAAGAAATCAAGTGCGAAGTGAACTTGCTGCTCTGGTTTCAGAGCAAATAAGAGCCTTATTAGATGATTTTAGGAGTGTTGCCTGCGATGTTGAGACGGCTGTTCAAGGCAAAATTAACTCCACGTTAAAGGAGAAGCTGGAATTTGCTGGGAAGAAAATCAACAGGGTTAATGGTCTTGTTAGTGATTTTCTTGACATTTCACGATTTGATGCGGACAAGATGAAATTGAAATTGACCAGGCTTAACCTTAATTCGCTTATCTCGGAAGTTCTGGAAATGCTATCACCACTTGCATCCCGAAAACATATTGAATTGGAACAGTCTATTCCTGATTACGAGCTTGTTATCAATGCGGACCGTGATAGGATGATGCAGATACTGACTAATCTTCTTAGTAATGCGATAAAGATTGTTGTAGCAAATGGACACATTAGCGTGCGAGTAAAAGATGTTGGTAAAGAGATTGTGGTGGAGGTTGAAGACGACGGCCCGAGCATTGAAAGTGGTGAGGTAAAAAGGATTTTTGATCGCTTTGACCGGATAAAAAAACAGTTGAGCAGCGAGGAAGAAGAGTCAATTCTTGGCTTGCCGATAGTCAAGGAGTTGGTTGAGATGCACGGCGGGTACATATGGGTTGAAAGCAGGGAGGAGCGAGGGAATAATTTCTGCTTTGCCCTGCCAAAGCCGGACGTAGAGAAAGCGGTAGTTTCTGCAGCGGGAACAGATGAGGTGTGCTGAGAAACTGAACACAGAGGCAATCGTGTGGGGGATTTATTAGCGGTGGTATGTGATAAACGCTTTTGTAGAAAATAGAGGCTGATAGTTTGCGGGTGTCAGCCCATTTGCTCTGGGGGATGTTCGTTACGAGCAGGTCAAATGGGGGCGATAATGCTAAGTTAAGGGATTGTTGTATCGACCATTTTCAACATAGGGGTAATTATGTTAAGCGGAATAAAATCCGTGATACCAAACCACGTACTGGTTTTGTTACTTTTGGTGATGTTTGATGCCGATGCGCTGTCAATTGCGAAGCGACAAGCGAAGGCAGATAGAAGTGAGCAGGAACGTTTTTTGGTATGCCTCAGGCAAATGTCAGCGAAGTTGAAGCGGAACTCTTACGCAATGGCCAGTCTGAGGATGAATTGCTCGGCTGCTATTTCAGCTTTGGTTTGGCCGGTTTTTATGGCGTAATCTATTTTGGCTAATTGCTGTAAAATTGCACCTATCTGCTCAAGAGACATTCTTTGCAACTGTTTAAAGAAGCTATCCCTATTGCTCCATATTCGCAGCCGATTGGCAATCTCAGATGGAGCAAAGTCATCTTCAAGTAGAACTTTGGCTTCAAATAGCCTTCGGAAGTGAAATGCAAAAGCGCCGACGACGGTGTAATCGGCTGTTCTGTCCTCTGCAAACATCTTCCTTAGGCGACTTACTGCCTCGGCAAGATTGCCAACGGTAATGGCATCGATTACAGCAAAAGCACTGAACAAACGATTGTGGCCGATTAGTGACTCTATGTGTTGTAGTGTTATGGCCTTTTCGGTGTGTGCGAATAGAGCTAACTTGTCAATTTCGCTGTAGAGTTGGGGCAGGTTATCTCCTATGAGCTCGATTAGAAGCTCGGCTGCATCGACGGTGAGTTTTTTATCGTGTGCATCGTTAGCGTATTGTATTAGATAGTGCGGGAGCTGCCATCGTTTGGGTTGTGCACTTCTAATCAATTTGCCAACTTTGGGCAATCTCTTAGCCAGTTTGGTGTTGCTGGGCCAACTGCTCACGGTCAATATAAGTATCCCAGTAAGCGAGGGATTATCGAAGTACTTTTCGAACAACTGGCGGTTTTTAGAGACGAAATCGTCTGCATTTTTCACAAGGACGACTCTTGTTTCTGTCAAGAACGGGAGGGTGCGTAATTCATCAAGGACTTCAGCGGCTGAGACTTCGGCAGGGTGGACGTTAAAAAGTCCGATGGTTCTTTGCTGTGGTTTTAGTAACTGGTCAAGGAGCTTATCGCATTCGGCGTTGACGAGGGTATCTTCTTTGCCGACGATTACATAAATTGGCTTGTGTTTCTTTTTGAACTCGGGTTTACTTGCAGCCATTGCAGTTATCTGCTATGCTTTTTTGCTATTTTTTTCTTTTTTGGGCTTCGATTTAGAGCTGCTGTTAGTATCTGATTTTTCTTTCGAATTTACATCCTCGCAGACTATTTTCTCAGCAGCAACGAGCTTGTCACCGGCCTTTAGCTTGATTAAGCGAACGCCCTGAGTGTTTCTGCCAATCGAGCGGATTTGTTCCAGACCTGTTCGAATAATTATCCCCTTGGCAGTTATCATTACCAGCTCATCGGTGTCCTGAACCGCTTCGAGGGTAACTACTTTCCCGTTTCTGGCGGTAGTTTTTATGTTTATCAGGCCGATACCGCCTCTGCTTTGAGGGCGGTAATCACCGAGGCTGGTTCGTTTGCCGTAGCCGTTCTCGCAGACCGTGAGCAGAGATGCTCCTTCCTCAGCTATCACCATACCAACAACATTGTCCTTATTGCGAAGTTTTATACCCTTGACGCCCCGTGATACGCGTCCCATTGAGCGGACTTGCTTTTCCTCGAAGTGTATAGCCATCCCGTCACGCGTGCCGAGTATAATGTGGTCTTTGCCTGTTGTTAATGCCACGCCGATTACGTCATCGTTTGGGTCAAGTTTGATTGCAATGACGCCGGTAGCTCTGGGGTTGCTGTAGGCGGACAGTTTGGTCTTTTTTAGTAGGCCGTTTTTAGTGGCTATGACAAGCTGGCGTGGTTCAGTTTCTTGGGAGGTTTTGTCATCAAGTTTATGCACGTTGATTATCGATGCTATCTTCTGGTTGCCAAGCTTTAGAAGATTTGCAATATTTCTGCCTTTGCTTTGTCTTGACATGCTGGGGACATCATAGACCCTCAGCCAGTAGCATTTGCCTCGGTTAGTGAAAATAAGCAGGTAGTCATGTGTAGAGGCAGAGAAGAGATGTTCTATGAAATCGCCCTCTTTGGTATCTGAGCCGATAATTCCTTTTCCGCCTCGGGCCTGTTTGTGATATATATCAAGTGGCATTCGCTTTACATATCCGCCATGGCTGACTGTTACGATAACTTCCTCTTCTGCAATCAAGTCTTCGATGTCGAGTTGCTCGACCTTAGCGGTGATTTGTGTTCGCCTCTTGTCGC
This sequence comes from Planctomycetota bacterium, assembly GCA_020351025.1. Lineage (GTDB taxonomy): Bacteria > Planctomycetota > Phycisphaerae > Sedimentisphaerales > Anaerobacaceae. The sequence goes on along the minus strand of CP070728.1, from coordinate 1,588,792 downwards.
TGTACTTTTCCTTTATTTCATAGATATCTTCGCGAATAATATCGAGCAAAACCTGCTCACCGGCCAATATTGCTTCGTATCCTTCTATCTGCTCAGTAAGGTCGGCGTATTCTTTGGCGAGTTTTTTCATCTCCAGTCCTGTCAACCTTTGCAGCTGCATTGTTAGAATCGCATCAGCTTGCGGGCCTGTGAGGAACTGGTCGGATTTACTTTTTTCTCTGACGAAAGCTTCCGGCAGAATTTCTCTAAGGGTAGCCGAGACGGCGAATTTCAGCGGCTTTTTCATCAAGTTCAGCTTTGCTGTTGGCGTATCGGGAGATTTTTTAATCAACTCAATGATTTCATCAATATCGCTTACCGCCAAGATGAGACCTTCTAAGATATGAGCTCTGTTTCTGCATCTTTTTAAGAGGTATCTGCTTCGCCTGCGAATAACGGTCTTTCGATGGTCAATGAAACATTGCAGCATCTGCTTGATGTTCAGTGTTTCAGGCTTGTTGTTAACCAGGGCAATATTGGCAATAGCGAATGTGGTTTGCAAAGGGGTGTAACGGTACAGCTTATTGAATATAATTTCAGCATCGGCGTCTTTTTTTAAATCCACGACGATGCGTAGACCGTGGCGGTCTGATTCGTCCCTGATGTCAGCGATTTCGGCAATCTGGCCGTTATGTACACAATCTGCGATTTTGGAGACGATGGTGGTTTTTACAACCATATAGGGTATCTCTGTTATTAAGATTCTTACTTTGCCCTTTTTGGATGTCTCGATGTCTGCTTTGCCTCGGACTGTCAAATGGCCCTTTCCGGCGGTGTAGGCATCTTTAATTCCCTCTTTGCCGCAAATGATTCCGCCTGTTGGAAAATCCGGACCGGGAAGTCGTTTGATAATATCCTTGAATCCACAGTTAGGGTCTTCGATGATTAGCAATAGGGCATCGCAGACCTCAGCAATATTGTGTGGTGGTATGTTGGTGACCATACCCACGGCGATTCCGGTAGAGCCATTGACCAACAAATTTGGGAATTTTGAGGGCAAAACCGTCGGCTCTTGGCGAGTTTCATCATAGTTCGGCACGAAATCAACAGTATCGTAGTTAATATCATCGAGCATTTCCATAGCCGGTGCGGCTATTCTGGCTTCAGTATATCTCATGGCAGCCGGTGGGTCGGCATCGATACTACCGAAGTTGCCTTGGGGGTCAATCAGGGGATATCGCATATTCCATTCCTGTCCCATGCGTACCAGCGTTCCGTAGGTTGCTTGGTCGCCGTGGGGGTGGTAGTTGCCGCTGGTATCGCCGACGATTTTGGCACACTTGCGGTGCTTGCTGCGAGGGCCGAGATGTAGATCATTCATCGCCACCAGTATTCGCCGTTGCGAAGGTTTAAGCCCATCACGGACGTCCGGCAAGGCGCGGGAAACAATGACGCTCATCGCGTAGTTGAGGTACGAACTCTTGAGCTCATCGAGGATACGGGTATCCTCGAAGTGCTCTTTTGGTTTCTCGACTTCTTTCATAGGTTTTTTGCTGTCCATATGATTAAAATATGCCAGCGAATACATTACTCACAATTGGTTGAAAAGTCAAGAAATAGCAGGGCAGGAATTTGGAGCAAATGGCACTAAAAAAGTAGCAATAAGTAGTTATATTGCTGGCTCCTTTAACCACTTTTTGAGATATACTCCCAGCCTCATATAAGATTTGTACTCGTAAGTGAATTTAACAGGCTGAACGGGGTGATAAATCCCAAAACTTTTTACTTTGGTCTTTTATATAATGTGTTTTTCTTGATATCGATAAGTTTCCCGGGGAAGTTGGCAAAGGTATGGTTAGTTGGAGCATTGTTTTTGAGGTGACGGTGGTTCCTGTGCTTCTTGTGTCCATTTTATGCCGTTGCTCTCAAATTCGACGTTTTTTTTGTGTATTTTTACGACTTTCACATCGTTTATAATGTCACCTTCTTTGACAACTTCGCCATTGACTATAGCAGACGGGTTATCTTCAGAATATAATATCCCGGTTACCTGCATTCTCTTGGGAGTAGATACGGTTCCTTTTGTCGCAGGCCAAAGACAGTAGGCGGTAATTGCCAAAATCGCAACGACGCTGAGTATAATAGCTGGCAATAAAGAGTTGCTTTTTCCCCGTACTGTCTCGGGCTGGATATTAGTAGCGGTGCTAATAGGACTGCCATGCTGACGGTCGGGAACAGACATAGAGCTAAGCCGAATAGTAAGACCGGGAGGAATAGTTCTTTCAGGCTTGGAACCAGGGGCGGACGGGACCTCAGGGGCAAATTGGACATCAGGACAGCAGATACCAAGCTCGGCCAGTTCAGGGGTCTTTGTGGACAACTGGCGGTACACAAGTGCCATAGCTACCATAATAGTTGGGAATGTTAGAAATAAACCGATAATAAAACATAGCGCACCTGCAAGATTTATCAAAGCACATAAAATACCAAAGACAAATAAGGACCATTTCGCTCCCATTGTTGTTTGGCTGCTGGCCCTTAGTGCGTTGATAGGGCCGATTTTTTTATCGATGACAAAGTAAAAGCAAAAGCTGAACTTAATTGATAAAACAACCATTATAATACCGGCGACAAAGAAAACAAAGAGATTGGAATGCGGGATATATGTCGTAGCAAATAACAAGGTAGTAAGCAAAGCTGCCGCGATAAATGGGCTCATTACAATCAGACAGTAAAGAAGCCCAGTACCTATATATCGCCAGAAGCAGTTCTGTGCATAAAACAAAGTGGTGAACTTTGGCTGCTGTCCGTCGCAGAAGGCGAGGGTAATCTTGATAAATCCTATTCCTACTATGATTTCGATTATGAGCGTCAAAGGAAGCAATGTAAATGCTAAAAAAGGCGGGATTTTTTCTGGGTGATGTGCTGCTATAGAATCGAGGATTTGACCGGGCAGAGATATTAGGAATAAGACCAGAAGCACACCAACGAAGAACAAAAAGTTGTCCTTCATCACATGCCAGCCGAAGCTTAGCACGTCGCTAAAGCTAAAAGATTTAAGTCCCATAAAATTTCCTTTCCGTTCAGGATTCTGGCGGATGCAAAATTTCACGGCCCACTTATAATGAATAATCGGCGATTTTGGTGCGCGTATCCAAGATATTCTTGCGTTTTTGGAGGAAGTTGACAGGCCATTGGCTGGGAGGCAGCCCCTCTTAGGGGGCCAATATGAGTCTTGGCTTGCGCCTTCTCAACAACACCACGGGAACTGATTCTTTCAATGTGCTATAAGCACCGGGCTTTTCGGAACAGCGGTGTACCTTTATATCTCTGTAGCCTTGTAATTACTTGGACCGTCGCGTCCACGGCTCCGGGTGTTTCCTAACACGGTGAATTTCCATCGTGGTCCTGCGCAGCCGGCTAAAAAAGTTGCTACCCCAAAAAGATATGAAGAAGGAATCCTTATTTCCTTTTGGCGTTTTAGCGTTCACGCTTTAAACTTTGTTTTCCGGTTATATGTTATCACCGGAGCCGCCGTGGATAAAGCGCATCTGGCCAATATTGGGGATCCACCTCAACGAGACAATCAGGTGCATCATTTGTAACAGTCTGTTATGTTGACTATTTTTTAATAGGAATGTTTTTAAGGATTGCGGCCAGGGAAATTCAAAACCGCTTGGCCAGTAGACAAACAGTGCTTTACCTACTAAGTAATCTCGCGGAACAATCCCTTGGCGGTAGAGTGGGCCATTATTACTCTTGCCTTGTTTACCCCACCACCTGCTGTCTTCACTGTTAGGACTGTTGTCTCCGAGGACGAAGAACTCGTCCTCGCTGAGAGTAAAAGACTTGCCTTCCGTGGCTCTGCCAGTTTCGGGGCGGTGGGTAGGCTTTTTTGCAGTATAGTAAATGTCCCTGAAAATTGCTAAATGTGAAAGCGTTATGTTTCCAGAGCCGAAAATTTTAAGTTGGGGCGGGATGTCTGTTCTTCTTTCCCCGGCATCTTCGGGGCCACGTCCCAAATCATACGTTAATTTTTGGCTGCCATATTGAAAAATTAAATGATGGTCAACGTTGGCGAATTTAACCAGAGCAGGTTTGTTTATAGCAGGTAGCTTGATTGGCTTACTGTCTAAGGTTGTTTGCTTATTGTCTACGACTTTTGCGATGGTCATATTGCCGGTGAAGCCAGCAGGTTCAGTGTCACTTTTGAAATCGACCCGCGCGCAGTATACGGTTTGATATTTGCTTAGAGATATACCAATACATCCTCTTGGTTTGTCGGAAAGATGGTAGAAACGCACCATCAGGTCGCTGCAGTATGGCATATGCTCGTATTCTTTGACATCGTCGTAAGCGTAAGTGGTCTTGAAATCGTTGCCGATTGAGGTGTCATAAATCAACGAATTGATTTCATCGACAGAGCTATTAAGGTGGAACAGGGTTGGATTGTCTTTGTCTATTTTCCATTTTGATTCTGCGATGTTTCTGAACGGTTGCTGCCATTGATGATAGTTGAAAAAAGGCTCTCTTGGGCGAGCGGGCTGATAATCGTTATCGTATACGGGCATCCACAACTCATCTTGGACTTTAGTAGGTTTTTGGCTGATTAGGCCGTTAATGTAGATGTCGCCATCGATTATTTCCATCGTTTCTCCTGGGCGGCCTACCAATCTTTTGATGTAGTTCGTTGGTGGGTCAAGCGGATTTTTGAATACTATTACATCCCACTGTTTTGGCTCGAAGAGCTGATAAAAGCACTTGAGAACAAGTATGCGGTCGCCGTTTGATATGGGTATAGCTCTGTGGGTCGAGTTATAATAGCCACAACTTGGGCAACGAGAAGTAGGTATTTTGGCTTGATTAGAGAGGATAGCATTTTGGTAGAGCCCATGTTCTCGCTGGTCACAGCCATAGTCGTACATATATCCGCATTGTGGGCAGCGCAAGCGGAAATGGTTTCCTTTAAGGGTATCAGCCATACTGCCAGTGGGGATTCGAAATGCTTCCATTACAAATGCCCGGACGACAAAAGCCAGCATAAAGGCCGTTATCAGCCATTCAAGGGTATTTGTAATTTCGGCGACTCTGTCTTTTCTTTTGTGAGCAGCTTTTTGTGAGATGGTTTTTCCGGTTTTATTTAGAGACATAAATTCCGATTTTGCAGCAGAGCAGGCTCTGCGATTATCGTTTCAAAGAAGTTTGATCAAAACATTGTTCCAGGAGACTACTATTTAAGCCGTATTCTATTAGCGGCCATAGAGGGGCCGAATAAATATAGAATAATGAATTATGCCAATAAGTCCTTATCTGGTCAATATGCTTCTTGTGTTGAAATTTATTTTAGCGCTTATTTTGAAGCAGAGCAGGTTGGTCCAAACATCGCATGGTACTGTGGGAGATTTTGCATAAGGTGTCAATTTAGAGCTTCGGCACCGGTGCTTCAGGCTGTAAGGTCTTGAAAACAAAGACTTTATAGCCGACCGCCTTGTTTGGCAGGCTATGCTTTGCCGCTTTGGTATTCTCCTGGTTTAATATGCAGGGTGTATTTATAGCGGGGTTTATCAGTAGTAGCGGTGGTGTAATGGCACTGGGGTTTTTAGCTTGGTCTTCGGGCAGGATTAGATTTTTTAAAAGCTAAAAAATTTTTGAATAAAAATTGTTTGCTGTTTAGAAGTCTTTGTTGTATAGTAAGTTGCGATGTTTAACCGCTTATTTTTTGGACAGCTGGTTTTGCGGTTACTTGGATGTTTAGATTTAATGTAAATTGTAGAAAGGCCACAACAGTTACGGTTGTTTATTAGCTTGAAGCGTCGCGGAGGTACGTAATGAGCTGTCCGGTAATCAAGGTAAATTTGCCGCATGATTATCCGAATGTAAACATTGTTTAATTTTCCAACCGCTCTTTCTTGAAATGAGGTAGCTTATGGCAACAGTTACAAAGAAAGAACTTATCGATCGGATTGCTGAACGTACGCAGGCAAAAAGAGTTTTGGTCAAGCGTATAACTCAGGCGTTCCTCGACGAGATAATAGCAGAATTGCGTAAGAATAACCGTCTGGAGTTCCGAGACTTCGGGGTTTTCGAGACCAGAACGAGAGCCGCAAGAATTGCGCAGAATCCTAAAACTCTTGAGCGTGTTGAGGTTCCTCCGAAACGAACGGTCAAGTTTAAAATGGGCCGACTTATGAGAGAGAATCTTTCCACTCCTGCAGAGGAATCGGCTTAAACGAAATAACTTATTTGAATCAGAGGTTGCGGTTTCATACAAGAGGCAACCAGTTTCAAACACGAACTGTTTGCCGGGTGTATGCAAAACAGTTTTGTTTGTAGCAAAGTTGTCTGGAAGGAGCATTCAATGACAGAGGGAAAAGTTAAGTGGTTTAATACAAGAAAGGGTTATGGTTTTATCTGTACACCGGATGGTACTGATATCTTTGTTCACTATTCAAATATTTCTGGCGATGGATACAAAACTCTTGCCGAAGGTGATATAGTTGGTTTTGATATTATTGAAGGCGAAAAAGGACTGAGAGCTGAGAATGTAGTTCAGAAATCAGCTTTGGAAAGCGAAGCAGTACCGCAGAGCAAGCCGGCTAAAAAAGATAAAGCAGCCGCTAAAGGTGAATGAAAGGTTTTTTAGCCCACTGTTTCATTTTGGGCTTTAAGGGGATGGATGTAAGCAACTCTTATTCTTTTTATTTCCAGTTGCTTAACTTTATGTTAGAGATTCAGCAATAGCAGCAGTGGTATTTGGCTGCGTATATTGATGCTGCAGATTTGCGAGCAGCCGATGGCAAATATATAATACATACCTTTAAGGGTCATTTCGGATGTTTTTGTCCGAGATATTGGATTCTATCCGGTGAATTTATGGTTTTTACTTGCAACTTATAGGACTTTTTGTTATTTAGATATGAAATTATTGAATGAACACAAATCTGCGTCTGCGAAGCAGTTATGTAATTTGGTAATAAGGAATTATGCTTGCTACCGAGGCTAAATCCGGGCTGGACTGCAATGTCCTTGTGCTGAACAAGCATTATATGGCTATCCGCGTCGTAGGAGCCAGGCGTGCTTTTTCATTGCTGTTCCGCGAGCTTGCAGAGGTTGTCTCTCTTGAAGAGGGCAATTATTCCAACTATGATTTCCATAGCTGGTGCGAGGTGAGCGAATTCAGGCGTCGTTTCGAGCCAGATGGGCACGATTGGGTCTCGACAGTCAACTTTTATATTGCGGTGCCGCGGATTATCCGCCTGCTATTTTACGACCGCCTGCCGCGGAACGAAGTCAAATTCAACCGCAGAAATATCTTCGCCCGCGATAAGAACAGATGTCAGTATTGCGGCAAGCGATATCCTACCTGCGAGTTGTCACTCGACCACGTTATTCCAAGAAGTATGGGCGGCAAATCAGTTTGGGAAAATATAGTTTGTGCCTGCACCAAATGCAATGTGAAGAAAGGCGGCCAGAAACCTCAACAAGCTGGAATAACGCTTATCCGAAAACCAGTCAAGCCGCAGCACAATCCACTTGTCCACATTCACCTCGGTCATCCCCGCTACAGTAGCTGGAAACAGTTCCTTGACCATGCTTACTGGTCTGTCGAATTGAAATAAGTCACATTGCGTTTGATTGAATCGGATTTATTTTCGTGAGAAGCTTAGTAGTGACTTGACGTAATTTTTGATCCAGTTCCAGTGCAGGACAAGATGCACCACCATCAGGGCGACAAATAATACAGCCAGATAGAAATGAATATCACCCCATTCGTGTCGGGTCATCGACCAGAAATCTTTTATATGCGCTCGCCCACAGCCGCCCCGGCAGAGCCGCCCGCATCCACCTGTACCGGGTGGCAGAATATACTTTATAATAAAGCCTGTGAATGCCAAACCCAGCAGATTGACAAAGCTAATCACATCAACTATGAAATTTAATGAGTTGCGTTTTATGATATTACTCCTTAACAGAGAGGTTACAAATCATCCAAGGTAGTTTACCAGGTCTGGGTGGCAGTATACTGGATGGTTGCTACTGAATCGGCCTTTATTTTTACTTCAAATCTGGCTGTGCGGGCATCTCGTTTTTTATATTTATGAGTTGACTGGTCAATAAACCAATTGACATAAGATGGGAATTTCTCGTCGACAAAAACAGTGATGCCTTCATCTTTTCTGTTCCGAAGCTCAATTTTATGCGTCTCGACTCGCTTTCTCCGGCCGTGTTTACTATCAAGAAGTGTGTATTCTGCGACTACATCAAAAGCATTTCCTATATAAAGCAGCAACTTTTCTTTGCTGGGGGTATGGTCGATTTTGTCTTCACCTACAAACTCCAGCATTCCATCGGCAGGGTCTTTTTTGAAAACGCGAACCTTGCCTTTCGGCAGGGCGATGCCGAGATTATTTTCTTTGGTATTTTCAAATTCAAGTTTTATCTGGACCTTATCACTTTGCGAGCCACGGCCATATATTTGTTGTTGGCCTCGTTCATAGATAAACAGCTTTTTCACGGGAACACCCTGAGCCGGGCTGATAAACTCAATCTGCTTGACCTGATTGTTGTTTATGGTGCTTTTTCGAGCGAGAGTGTAAAGATGATATTCCATGAAAGGTTTTTCTTCAAAGCCTCCTTCCCTCGCCCCTGCTTCTCCTAATTCATAGAGCTGCTCTCTTCTTCGCCACTGAGGCTCAATTATTCTTCTGACGTCGCCGGCAATGAGTTTGATAGTTGAATTTTTGTAGGTTGCGCCGCTTTTGTTATCAATCGTCACCCAGCCGCTAAAATCGATTTTCGTTTCATCAGGATTCAGCAGCGCGGAATAGTCAGCGTGCCAGTTTATTTGCCCTGTGGTATAGGTTACTTGACAAAGCTGGTTACCTTTTTCTTTTGCATTTGCAATCCAGACCAGTGTGGGCTTAGTAACCAAATCATCAGGCAGTTCTTTCAAGGAAATTTCTTCTATGCTGTTTTTGTCTAAAATTTCGATATTGTTACTTTCGCTTTTAATTATTAAATTGTCATTCAGTGCAGCCAAAAGCTGACCTGTCAGTTCCTTGCCTGTATCGGCACCGCTGCCTTTTAGGATAATAGTTATGTTTTTATCTATGTAGCGTTTGAGTAAACTGCTTGTGTTGACAAGGTCATATTCGTAGTTTTGTTCGAGAATTGACACTACGCCGGGTGTCGAGAGGCATTGGAAGTTTACGCTTGTTGGGTCAATTGCTGAGGCGACGTCGGTAAACTTTACTTCATTGAGGCCCTGCTCAAATGACATTTGCCTCGACTCTCTCACGACGGCGAAATTGTCATTATAGATTGTTAAGGCAACTCCCTCTTGTTGGTGTTGTTTGGCGAAACCGACTGAGCAGAGTACTGTGCAGACTAGCACAAAAAAAGTTATTTGTTTTTTCATTTTGTTTGCCCTTAAGTCCTGACCTTAGATGTTTCAGAAAGATATTGTCGCATAGTATTGGTTTTGCGTAAAGCAAAACTTACACAAAAAATGGTAGTTCTACTGGAAAGGCAACCGGTAATAGGATATAAAAGACAGAGTTGGTTTGATAAGAACCACATTATTTTTGGTTAGGGAGATAAGATATGACGGGGTTGGCATTAAGCAGATTGTTAGGTTCGGGCGATTGGTTGGCAAATACCATCAACTATGAAATTATCAAGGGAAATGCGATTTGGCGTTTTGTGGTTGTTTTGCTGGTGGTTTTAGTAGCCGTGGCGGCGGGACGAATAGCCCAGTATTTCATCACAAGCGTGGCTGACCGTAGGGAAAAGAAGCGCGGTATTAACGTTGTGACACTGTTTCTCAACTGTTTATCGAAACCAATATCGGTAGCTGTATTTGCATTGGGATTGTTCGTGTGCAGGGCGCTTTTGGTCTTCGGGGACGCAGGCATCAACCCATCGATTGGAATATACTGGATAAAAATCGCTCAGGCGGTTGCGGCTATCGCATTCGCTTATGCATTATACCGGCTGGTAGATATTATTGAATATTACTTGCAGCTTTGGACCGGCAAGACAAAGACAAAACTGGACGATATGCTTGTGCCGGTAATACGCAAGTCGCTGCGGATAACCATTGCAATAATAGCAGTTTTGTGGATAGCAGATGGCATTTTAGAGGCTGAGATTAGAACGATTTTATTAAGTGCAGGTGTAGGTGGCGTTGCAATTGCGCTTGCGGCCAAGGATACGATAGCAAATTTCTTTGGTTCAATCACGATTTTTGCAGACAGGCCATTTCAGATTGATGAGCTTGTGAAAATTGGTGAGCATTTTGGTCCAGTGGAAGATGTTGGTTTTAGAAGCACGCGAGTACGCACCCTGCATGGTCATCTCGTAACAGTACCCAATAGTGTAATTGCAAATTCGATTGTGGAAAATGTAGGCAGGCGTCCGTTTATCCGCAGAACGTCGAATATCACGATAACCTACGGATCAGGGCATAGCAAGGCCAAACGAGCGGTCGAGATTATCAAGGAGGTTTTGACAAACGTGCCGGAGGTAAATACCGACCCCCAGAAACCGCCACGGGTATATTTCAGCGACTTTAATGATTGGTCGTTAAACATTTATATGAGCTATTGGGTAAAGCCGCCAGATTATTGGGTCTACCACGAAGTCAATGAGCGGGTGAACCTGGAAATTATGAAGAGGTTTGAGGCCGAACAAATCGAATTTGCCTTTCCCAGCCAGACGCTTTATGTAAAGAAAGACTAACACGCCAGATGGTCAGGTTTGGCCTTGTTACTGTGTCATTACAGAGCTGATTATAAAGAGCTATGGTGAGAACCAGCGGGGTCATTCATTAAATTTATCAGCTCTGGTATGAGTAACCCTTGGTCCTCTAAACTCTGTTACTTCAAACTGCTGCTGCTCTATCTCCGACATAACGGGCTGTTCGATAATCCAGGGAGTTATGAAGACGACCAGCTCGCTGTTAACTGTATCTTCGCCTTCAAATCTAAATAGTATACCAACCAGTGGTAAATCACCAAGCAAAGGTACTTTATTGGTCTGCTGGCCAACCTCTTTCTTTCGCAGGCCGCCCAGGACAACGGTTTGGCCGTTCTTGACTAATAATATAGTATCAGCTGTACGCTTGTCAACAACCGGCTGAGGATAAGTCAGACCCGCGCTGGTGAAAGTTACATCATCTACTTTGACACTAAATACCGGCTTCAGGTCTAATCTAATCATTTCATCACGGGTGAGATGGGGGGTGACCTCAAGTTCAACGCCGACCTCTTTAAAGCTGGTTGTTCCTATCGTGCCGCCCTGGGATGATTCGGTAAGCTCCTGGTAGGGTATTTCGGAGATAATCTTGATTTGGGCCTTTTCATTATCAAGCACTAATACCCTCGGATTGGCAAGGAGTTTAGCATCGATTTTGTTCTGCTGAGCTTTCAACAGGACGTCTATATCAAGGTTTGGATTGAGCCAACCAAAGCGTAAAATGCCTGTTGTGCCTGAGGTTTTGGCGGTCGCACCACTAAAGACGCCTGTGATAAAGGGGCTAATTTCATCGGTGGGATTTGTGCCGACGTCTGTTGTTCCACTATCTCCATATCCTGTGCGTTGGCCTGCCTCCCATACGACGCCAAGGTCGAGTTTGTCTTTGCTGGTTATGTCGTAGATTCTTGCCTCGACCAATATCTGGGGTGTTATGCGATCAATTTCTTCGATGAAAGTATCTATTGCTTTGATTTTGCTCTCGGCGTCGGTAACGATTATATTACTGGTGCCGGGGTTGGAGGATAATGAACCGCGAGCCGAGATGAATTTTTTAAGCGCCGATTCGATCTCTATAACATCTGCGTAAGTAATTCGATAGATTCTGCTGATAAGCATTTCTGCCTTTTGAGCAATTTCCTCAATTGGCGCTATTCTTATCATGTTTTCGTCCACTACATACCCGTAGCCATGCGAGGTAAGGATATTGTTTAGTGCCTCTTCCAGGGGGACATCTGTGAGAGTAGCAGTCACGTTGCCTATAACCTTGGGACTTTTGACGATATCTACGTCGGCTTGCTCGGCCATAATCCTTATGACATCATCAATGGGTGTGTTTCTGAAATCGATACTTATTCTTTTTAGCATTCGCTGCTCAAGTGTTGTCAAAACCTCCTTTTTATCTAAAGGCTCATCGTCGTTCTCGGCGGCAGTGATAGCGCAGACCGCTATGACAAATACAAGAATCGCCAAGGATTTTATTACTCTGGATTTCCTATAGCTTTTCATAGTAGTTCCTTTCTTGAATTTACCCTTTGGCAATGCTCTTTATATGCTGGCATGCCGGGTACTTTTTTATCGCTGAACTTTTTGGGTCCATCTTTTGCCGTTTATTTCAAACTCGACGCTATTTGTGTTTATTTTTACAATGGTTGCGTCCAATATTTTATCTCCTTCGTGTACTATCTGGTCATCAATGACTGCGCTTGGATTATCCTCGCTATAGACAATACCTCTGACTGTAAGTTTGCCGGTTTCGGTTTGCGCAATTGTTACGGAGCCGAGTTGCATAGGGTCGCGAAGTCTCATGGGATAGGGGTCTGGAATTTGCCAATCAATCTTGTTATTAGACCCTGCAGCCAAATTTGTCGGCTCAAATCCCTGAGGCTGATTTGTCCCGCGCGAGGGTGTGCTAAGGACTCGAAAGAGCACAAAAATCAAGACGATAGAGAGAACTGGAAACAATATCGCCATTTTTTTCTGTCTTGTAGTGCTAACACCTGGCTTTGGTACAAAGAGCTTGCTTTTTATCTTCTCCAAGGTTTGCTGCCAAGGGATTTGCTTTGCAATTTCTACGGCTACATCAGCTTTCGGTTGTTTAGCGGGGGTGGCTTTTGGTGGCGGGGGTGGTTGTACGGGCTCTTTAGGTTTCGGCTTTGTAGGACTCATGTGGCTTGGAGCAGGTGGTATCGGGGCAGGGCGCTGTGGTATAGGCGCATCAGAGGGCTGTTGTGCGTCGCTGTCTTTTGCGATCGTCACATTCCCAAAGATCGCTGTGACTTTCTTGTGCAGCCCTACCTTATGTTTCGACATTGCTTATCTCCTCAGCCATCGCTTCCTCATCCCTTGTTTTTTCTGTCGATGGTCTGCTATTTAGTACCTCATCTGCTAAGGCCCTGTATTCAGCGGCGGCTTTGCTTTCAGTGGCATACATCATAATGGACTCACCCGCACTGGGAGCTTCAGCCAGCCTTACGGTTCTGTGAATAACAGTCTGAAAGACCATATCGCCGAAAAACTCCCGCATTTGCTGCTGAATCTGTCTGCAGAAGATGGTTCTATCTTCGACGAAAGTCAAAAGTAAGCCCAGAATTCTTACGCTACAAGGGTGGAAGTGGGCTCTGATAACGTTCGCAGTTTCGAACAGCTGTTTGAGACCCTCCATTGCATAGTAATTTACTTGAACGGGCACGATGACATCGGTGCTGGCAACGAGAGCGTTGAGAGTCAACAAACCTGCTGATGGCGGGCAGTCGATGACACATATATCATACTGGTCTTTTACGATTCTGAGTTTCTCGCTTAGGATTGCTTCTTTTCCGATTAATCCGGACAGTTCAATCTCAGCACCTGAAAGCAATACGTTGCTTGGTGCCAGATTAAGCCCTTCGGTATTGGTGCTAAGTATAACTTTTGTGATTGGAATTTGCGGATTGGTAAGAGCATGATGAATGGTTTTATCCAACGTTTCAGGATTGTAACCAAATCCCAGGGTGGTGTGGCCCTGCGGATCGAAGTCAACTATTAGCACTTTCTTGCCTTTTTCGGCAAGGGCTGCTGCAAGGTTAACTGCGGTAGTTGTTTTGCCACACCCACCTTTTTGATTTGTTATCGCAATTATCCTCATTTTTTTACCACAGATTAGTGCTTTGAATTCATTTCTTGTGTTTCTTTAACTATCCTGCCGTTGCTTGGCGAAAACGCTCAGGCTCATATTCACCTGATGGTCTGAGTAACTTTCCTGTGAGCGAGTGATTACGAAATCATCTACAAAGATAACCGGCCGATGCCTCTCTAAGCTGTTTAGTAAAGTAGCGAATTGATTGTAATTGCCCTTAAAGCTGATATCGATGCAATTCTCGCTTATATGCTCGCAGTCAAGTAAATCCGAGCTTCTGTGTTTTTCTCTGGGTTTGATACTGAACGAATCAACCTTTTTCTCATTGGCAATTTGACTTATGTCAAATATCAAATCAGCAGAATTTTCAGGTTCGATAACGAAATCTACTAATTTGTTTTGCAAAGTTTCAAGCTGCTCCTTTAGCTTAATTTTAGTTTCCACTTTAGATATCTCTAATGCTGAGTTATATATTTGTTTCTTCAGAGCGAGCTGCTTTCCGATTTGATTTTTGGTCTTTTTCTGTGGTGCTAACACAAATATATAAATGCAGCAGAGCAAGATAAAGCTACCTGCCCAAATTAGGGCAACTCTCGTAAGATATTTTTTATAAACTGGTTTCATAAAACACCTATTATAACACCGGCTTGAAGATACAATTTATCTCGTAAGAGATGACGTCCTTGTCCTTGAGCGTCTCAGCTTTCTGTGAAACTTTGATGTTCTCAAGCTTTGGTCCAAGCATATCTGAGAGGCGAAGACCGTCCTTAAAGTCCCTGATTGCTTTGTCGCAGTTAAATCTTGGGTTTCCGCTAACGCTCATTTGCAAGGTTCTTACAGGGACACTGATGTCAACCATTTTCTTAGGGTCGTTTTTTTGAGGAACTTTTTTTCTAACGGAATCCTGTTTTACCTTAAGTCCGGTTAAAACCAGCGAATCCGGCATAGTTTCTGCCAGTATTACCAAGATCTGCGACCATTGAGTGTGTCTGTTGATAGAGGACGAAACTTCTGATAAGCAATTATTTATTATACTTGTCTCTTTCTCGAATGATTCCTGGAGCTTTATGGCAGCCGACAGCTTGCCCATGTTTGCTTCGTAATTGGCTATTTCCTGCTTTTGTACTGATATGACGATTTTATTACTCAGATAAAAGCCGAACATTACTATTGCAATAATGATGGGTACTGCAAAGCTTGCCACAGTAATGACAGTACCCTCGGGTCTACCTTTTACTGGAATACCGTGTCCTTTTAGCAAATCTATCGTAAACATATCAGATCGACCTCATAGCAAGGCCGGTTGCTACGGCCATTAAAGGGCCATTTTTTTGCAACATATCTCGACAGTTTTGTCCTGCGTCGCAGCGTATTTTGTCAAATGGGTTCCACAACACGGCTTTGGTGGGAAGGTGATTATCCAATAGTTCTACGAATCCTTTGACCAGAGCAAAACCGCCACAGACAAATACCTTTTCAACAGCTGCGGATTTTTCCTGAGCTGCGTAATAGCGCAACGTGTCGGTCACATCAACGATTAACTTCCGGCAGGCCTTAGCTAAACTTTCGCCGATATCGAATTTAACACCACTTGAATTTTCATGGCCTTTAAGAATTCTGCTTATAATTTCCGGGCGAGTACTATTTGCCGTTGCAATCTCTTTAACAACGTCATTACCGGCATAGGTCATATCACGAATAAAAGGTAAAGAATCGTCGCCTATAATTGCCAAATTTGTATAGGAGCTGCCAACATTCAAAATAGCTGTAGTTGTCCGATTAGCCTTGGTTTGCTCGCATTCGGATAAGCAATTCAAAAGTGCCAATCCGTCCACGTCCATCAAAATGCTGTTAAGAGAAGCTTCCTTGGCAAGGTGCCTTTTGCTTTCTATCAGCTTATTTGTTGCTGCCACTAAAACACCGCGGACATTATTTTCACCGTTTGGTATCACTTGGTAATCAACGACACCATCGGTAACGTTAAATGGGCAGACCTGTGCGGCTTCAAGCATAACTGCCCCTTCTATCTCATCACGCGGCAACATAGGGAACTTAAAACAGCGCACCGCCACTTCTGGGCCGGATACGCCGCAAACGACCAGTTGCGTTTGAGACCCGCTTGACCGAAGGCATTCGCTGATTGCGCTGATAGTGTTTATTTCTTTGCTGGTATTGTTGTTTTCTGTTCCATCAGCAATGTCGACTATGCCGGCTGCAGTAACTGACCACTGAGAGCGGTCTTTGCTGAGTTCGACCATTTTTATTGTGGAGGAGCCAATGTCAAGGCCGAGGACTTGTATTTCCTGACGATTAAGCAGTCGTTTCCAGTCCAAGGTCATAAACCCTTTGACCGAACCTATCCCTATTCTGGGATTTCGTATAAATGCTTTTACCGTTTTCGCAATATGATTATAGTCCGGTCCTAAATGCATACCCTTTCATCGGCCTGAAAAAGGGTGTGTTTTACTTAGAAGTGGCAATATGTTGTGTTCAATTAATGTGCGTGTTTAGAAGATACAAGGTCCTATAAATATTGTGATTTGTGCTTGCAGAAAAGGATTTTGAGCATTTGACGAGAGGCGGCTGAAGCGAAATTTTTAGAATAGTTAGGTTCGATGGTAATTTAAGGACGGTCTTTTTTAGTTATCGGGCGGGGACCGAACAAGAACAAGGAGCAAGTTAGGGATTATTACCAGGGCAAGCGTTGAAATCATTGCTGTTGGTAGAATCGAAATCTGCACTGGTGATTGGTCTTCTAATTGCTTTGAAGAATTCGTTAAGTTAGTCTTCACTCCACTGCTTTATTACGAAGTGTGCACCGATATCATTTATCCGTGCTTGTCGCAGTAACGCATCGTAGTGAAAGTTAGCATATACATCCTGAAGAAAGCTACCGGCTATGACTGACCCGTAAAATTCAACATAGTTATACACGCGGACATCTGCATACGGGGCATAAATTTCTCCATAAAAAACGCTTTGTGTCTTAAAAGCGATGTCCTGACAAGTATCGAGCCCATATACTTTTAGTTTCCTGGGGTCCAGGCTTGAGTTGTTAATTACACCTTTGTTTTGGCTTGCAAGGTTTCCCTTTAGAAACATTGTCAAAGAAGCGTCAGGATTCGTATTTGCGTCGGCTATAAGTATCTGGGCGGAATTATCAATGGTTACGTTGCCAGTAACATAAATGCTAACCGCCCCATTAATTGTAAGTATTTCACCGTTGTTAAGGTTAATGGAATCATATTTTGCGGAAGTGGTAATTGTTGTATCGCCGCTCAAAGTACCCTGGGATGGCAGCGCCCCCAGCCAGGCCGGGACCTTTACTGATGGCAACACTTCTTCCACTGGAGCAGCATAAGCATCACCTGTAATGGTCACCTCTTTCACGGAGTCGATAACAACTTCCGGATCTCCGCCATAACCCACAACTACGTCGCCATCTATAGTTACGCCATCTTTCGCGAAAATAACCGCCTCCTCGATGCTGTTGGTGCCGATTTTCAGAACCGGGTCTTCGGGGTCGGCATTACGCATGTCCACGGTAGTGCCGTTCTGCAGAGTTAGGTTATCCTGCACGAAGATTGCGTACTCAAATAAACCCTCTAATTTCAAAGAGCAGTTAACCTTTCTTTTTGCCATACCGGAGCTTCCAATAGACTCAATGTTATAAACGTTGTCGTCGTCTGTTATGACTGAGTAGGTAAACGTTGCGTCGCAATTTGCCAGTGTCTCATTTATTGCATGTGGTAGGTTACTGTCGGTCCAAGGTTCGTTCCCGTCTTTCAATTTATTGTTCATTTCAAAGATACACTTAGTCAGTCCGGCATCGGCGGCGCAGCGGGCTACAATATCTGAACCGGTTCGTGCCGCTCGTATACGGCTGCTCTGGCCGAGACTCAACAAGCCCACACCCATTGCAAGCATTACTATAAGTACAATCATGACCAGAGCTAACGCAGAGCCTTTTCTTTTTGATTGTATTGGCTTATTCATTTTGACCTCACCCTTACAAGATATTTTGTTATTAATTTATGCATACCAGTAACCCAGAAGGTAGTTGTCTGAAGGCTGCATTTGTTTACTTACTCCTCGCTCCACTGTTTTATTATGAAACGCACAGCCTCTTCATCTATATTTACATCTCGCAGGGACGCATCGTAGTGAAAGGTAGCAGTATTTAGTTGCTCAAAACTATCGGCTATGACGGCGCCATACGCATCACTGGAATTATAGAAAGTTACATCTGCCTTAGGGGCGTAAATGGCCCCGTAGAAATCGGTGCTGTTCTTAAAATCCATATCGAGACAGCTATCAAGTCCATACACTTTTAGTTTCTTGGGGTCTTTGGTTAGGTTGTTAAGAGCGCTTCCGTATCTACAATCAATATTTCCCCCTACATACAAAGTCAGAGAGGCGTTAGGGTTTGTCTCTGCGTCGACTATCTGTAACTGAGATGAATTCTTGAAAATTATATCGCCGGTAATATTAAGGGCAACCGGTCCGTCAATTGTAATTATCTTGCCGGGCCCAAGGTTAATGCCATCATATTTTCCAGAAGTGGTTATTGTGTTGGTATCATTTATAGTTTTGTTAGATGGCAGAAGCTCGAGGTATTCCGGTACTTCTATTGAGGGCAACTGATATATTTCAGTCATGGCGTAAGTATCACCGGTGATAGTGACCCAAGAGGCGTCGATGACAACGTCCGGGTCCCCGCCAGAACCAACAATAACGTCACCATTTATGAATACATTGTTTTTCAGGTCAATGCTGCCCCATTCGATGCTGTTAGTACCGACTTGTAGTTTTTTTTCGTTCTCGTCATAATTGTACCAGTCTACTATGGTCCCTTCTTTTAGACTTATAGTCGTATTAGCGAAGATAGCTGCCTCGAATAGTCCTCGTAATTCCAGGGTGCAATTAGCTTTTTTTAAGGCCCAGCCTGATTTTCCAATAGCTTCAATGTTATAACCATTGTACAGGTCTCCTGTAGCTGTATAGCTGAAAGTTGCACCACAGTTTGGCAGCACTTCATCTGTTGCCTCAGGCAGGATGCTGTCATCCCATGGTGTGACCTTCAACTTCTCGTTCATTTCAAAAACTGCCTTTACCAGACCGGCATCAGCAGCACAACGGGCTTCGATTTCCGTGGCAGTTCTTGCCGCCATGGTACGACTGCGGAGGCCGAGCTCCAGTAATCCAATACCGGCTATGGCTAATATCATGATTGCGAGCAAGACCAAGGCCATAACAGCACCTTTTCTTTCTGATTGTGGCGACTGCCTTGTATTCATCTTTATCTCCCTAAAAAGAAAAGTGATGTTATCAATTGTGCATAAAAGAGGACGAGACAACAGTAGCACTTTGCGTTTCGTCGTCAAGGGTAAGTATCATTTGGGCAGAGCGGTTGGTCGCCTTAAACATGCAGCTGGAGACATTTCCACAAATAGTCTGGACGGCCAGTGTCTTCGTGGGATTGAGGCTACCGTACTCAACATTTAATTGGTTGTTTTCGTCACAGAAGAAACGTGCGTAGCGATCGACGGAAACGGAAGTTGCATCTCCATAATAATAGACCTCAATCCACTCGCCATAATCACCCAAAAAGTACTTTTCCCCACTTGCCCTACGCAGCACGTGGTCAAATATTCTCCTTGCAGAATAAGAGTCGGTGACTACATCGGAGTATATACGATTGTACATCCTATGCCATCCGCGCTGACTGTCAGCCAGTATAATGCTAAGACCCAATGTAATGATAGCCGCGAGTACTGTGGCTAACATTAGTTCTATAAGCGTAAAACCCTGTCGAAATGTAGGTTTCTTTTTTGACATAGTCTACTGTTCCCCCTCCTGCATATTCTAATTTGTCGTGTACGTTGTGAGCTCAAATCGCCTGAACGCATAGTTCTGTAGGTCATCATTTTGTAGCGGCCAGACTACGACGATATTCAAGGCCCTCAATCCGGTAGTGATGTCCCTCCATGATAGAATAGCACAGTAATTGGTATCATTCATCGAAACTTTGTAGTTTCCTAGTAGGGTAAAGTTTTCGTCTTTGTATCCATACTCGGAGAAATCGGGGTTTTCGTTGATGGCTAATTCTGAAGCGAATTGAGCTACCGGGTCGTAGGTGTCGATGCCGTTGACGCCCCGCCAGCTTTCGGAGAGCAGCAGCCCGATTCGTGAGGCGGTAGTGTGCATTGCAGCTTTTCGAGCATCCAATGCAGCATAATATCTATATCCAGAAGCCCCGATGACCGCCACAGACAGGATGACAATTGCTGTCATTACCTCAACTAAAGTAAATCCGCCGGCTGATTTGAGTCGTTTAACAGTCATAGTTATCATCTCCCCTCACTAACTTTGGGGCAATGGGGATATGTATGCCCCCCCTAAACATTATTCTTAGCCCGAGGTGTTTATGGTGGCTATGGCCACGCTGGTCATAGCCACCATTACTTCCACCATTGAAAAACCAAAGGTACGTGAATATATTCTTTCTTGTACCTTCCTGCACCTTACACAGCCTTTTTAGACTCCCGGTAAGAAGAAAACCGGGGTGGGCAATAAAATGCAATACAGTTTACTTTCACCCGCTAATTATGGAGGGGTGAAAGTACCGGTCTGGTCAAGTGTCACGACGGCGGGTACTGAAGGTGCTTCAGCAGGAGTACCCAGGTTACCGGCAGTAACGGTAATCAGGTAGGTATCGTAGGCACTAAATGCAATGCCATAGTCGTCATCATCAAAGTACTTGCCGGTCAGGTCCCCAGCTGCAAAGCCAATGTCTGCCAGGGTGACATTAGCCCAGACACCGGTCCAGGTCGGGCCCTTCTCAGCGCAGAAAGCCCTGGCAGCTGTGCGGATTGAGCCGGCACCAGCTTTGCCTTCCGACCACTTAGCCGAGTCAATTCGGCCTCGCATAATCGGAATCGCCACTGCTGCTAAGATGCCGACGATAAGAACAACTACCATCAGCTCGATCAGTGTGAAGCCTTTTCTACTCTTCATCTTAAATCTCTCCTAAAAAATGTTTTCAAATTACTTCGCTCTTGACTACCAGTCGGCCAAATCCATTGGCTACTATACGAGTTTTTATTTTTTTTAGGCTTTTGGATTACCCGGCTTTCATTGAGAAAATCGGTAGATATAATGCCAGAACTACCACCAACACAATTGCTCCAACCGTTACAATCATTAGTGGCTCAAGCAGGCTTATCACAGTGGTTATGGTAGAGTCGACCTTTCGCTCATAATAATTGCTGGTTCTTTCAAGTACTTTTGGCAGTGAGCCGCTTTCTTCACCGACTTGTATCATTTTGACGACCATATTGGGGAAAAAGCCTGCTGAGGCCATACTGAAAGAGATGTTTGCACCCCCGACAATATGCTCTCTGGTTTGTATTATCGCGTCTTTTATAATATCGTTATTGGTCATTCCAACGAGAATATCAAGCACCTCAAGCACAGAAACGCCGGCACCAACTAACGTAGCCATCGTTCTGCAGAACGTCGTGATGAAGGCTTGACTGAATATCTTACCCAGCAAAGGCAAAGAAAGTGCGATTTTGGAAAATATGTAATGACCTTTCTTGCTTTTGGAATAAGACAGCATACAGAAAACCACTAATATGAAGATAAAGCCGATAATATAGACGAGGTTGTTTTTAAGCCCATCATAGAAGCTCATAAATGCTTGGGTAAAAGCAGGCAGCTTTCCGCCAAATTGGTCAAATATAGTTCTAAATCTCGGAATGATAAAACCCATTATGAACGCGACTATTAGCACTATAAAGCTTAAGACGAAGATAGGGTAGGCCATCGCCCCTTTAACCTTTTTGGCTAATTTATCCCGACCGTCAAAATACTCCGCAAGTCTGCGCAGGGCTTCCGGGAGATTACCGCCCGTTTCACCAGCTAATAACATCGCACAAGAGAGCCGATTAAAAATTTTAGGATACTCCGAAATACTGTCTGAGAAAGACACGCCTTTATGCATTTTGTCCACAATTTGTTGGAGAACTTGCTGGAGCCGTAAATTTTCTATGTCTTCGGAGATGGTCTCTAAAGCTGTGGTGATTGGAATGCCTCCTTCCACCATTGTGGTCAATTGCCAGCAAAGTGTTGACATGTCCGCTGATTTGATGTGTTTTCGATGAGTCTTACGTTGACTTTGTTTAATGTCGAGGGACATCTCATTGACAGATATGGGTATAAGAGCCTGCTCGCGAAGCCAGGCAAGTACATCATTTGATGCTAATGCCTCTCTTAAGCCCTCTTTTCGGTGGCCTGATGAATCCCGGGCGATATACTTGTAGCTTTTCATTTATTACACCTTCTCCTTGGTGTTGGTTGCTATTTAGCGGCTTTTTTTATTTGCACTTTCCGCAGCAATATAACATCGGCGTCCAAGTACCTTAAGTTTAGTTAAAATCCGCATACAGAAATAACTAAGCCTTTACTATTTTGTTATAAGTTCCCCTCCGGAAGAGCCAACACGTGTTATTCTGATTTTACATCTTCCGCAAATGTTACCCTAAGGACCTCTTCGGCGGTAGTTAAGCCCTGTAACATCTTACTTACGGCGCTTTCGAGTAGTCCCCCATAACCTTTTTGGCGTGCCATTGCTCTTATTTGGGACTCATTAGCACCTGTTATGAGCTTTTCCCGTACATCATTATCCATAACCAAAAACTCAAATACAGGTAATCGACCCAAATAACCTGAGCCACCGCAGGCGTTGCACCCTCGGCCGTGGTAAAAGACAGCGTCTTTTTTCTGTTGCTCAGCGCTGATATTCAATCGTTTGAGGACTTTTTCACTGAGGTCAACAGGTTCTTTGCAGTGTTCGCAGATTTTTCTTATCAGTCGCTGAGCGAGCACTAAATTGAGCGTTGAAGCTAACAAATACGGTTCGATACCCATATAGATAAATCTGCTTATGGCGCTGGGGGCATCATTGGTGTGAAACGTGCTTAAAACCAGATGGCCGGTCAAAGATGCCTTTATCGCGATCTCAACCGTCTCCTTGTCTCTGATTTCACCTATTAGAATTATGTCAGGGTCCTGTCTCAAAATTGCACGCAAACATGTTGCAAAATTTAGCTTGATTTCTGGTTTGATTTGAATCTGGTTAATCCCTGCAAGCCGATATTCCACCGGGTCTTCAACCGTAGTAATATTTTTCGTCGGATCCTTTACATAATTTAGTGCCGAGTACAATGTGGTACTTTTACCGCTGCCGGTTGGTCCGGTTACAACTATGATGCCATGAGGTAATGACAATATAGTCTTAAACTCTTCAAGAAGTTTGGGTCCAAAGCCAAGTTGGTCAACATCATGGTTTACCGCCGCTACATCAAGTATTCGCATCACCACCTTTTCACCATATATTGTTGGAATCACCGAGACGCGCACGTCTATGTCTCTGCCGGACATTCTCACTTTCAATCGGCCGTCTTGCGGCAATCTGCGCTCGGCAATATCCATCTCTGAGAGAATCTTGACTCTGGCAACTATGGCAGCCTGCATTTTTCTGGCTGGTGGGACCATATCCCGAAGCACCCCGTCAATTCGCATACGAATCATCATCGATTTTTCCTGCGGTTCAATATGAATATCGCTTGCTCTGCTTTTGACCGCTTGGCTTAGCAGCAAGTCAACAAAGCGAATTACAGGTGCTTTGGTAGCAGCTACTTCACTTTCTATATCTGCTTCTGAAGTTTCCTCTATAACTTCAACCTTTTCTTCTTCGCCATCCTCAAGCTCTACTAAGTCGCGAAGCCGTTGTTCTTCGACATCAGAACCGTGATAAATCACCTCTATTGCCTGGCGAATTTCCTGCGGTGAACTGATTACAACCTTAATCTGGCGTTTTATTTTTAGGGTTATTGTATCGATAGCGATAACATTAAGCGGGTCAGCCATCGCCACGATAACTTTGTTATCTATCTCGCTAATAGCTACGAGGCAAAACCGCTTTGAGATACCTTCAGGCAGCATTCGGGCGACATTCATGTCTATTCTGGTAACGTCATCGAGGCGCATATACTCCATTGAAAGGTGTTCAGCCAGAGCGAGTGTGACATCCTCATCACTTAGCATTTTTAGTCGAAGCAGTACCTCGCCGAGCCGGCCACCCTGCTCACGCTGTTCGTTTAAAGCTTCAACTAATTCCCCGCGGGTTAAAAGCCCTTTGGATACGAGCAGCTCACCAAATAGAAAATCAGTTCGTGTTCCGGGAGTAGGGGTATTAGAGGTACGTTGTGCGGGTTTCATTCAGTTACCCTCAATCCATTGCTACTTGATAGGTTCTTAGCATAAATAAGTTTCTTTCGATAAATTGCAAACATGTAATATCTAAGAAGAATCTCAGGGTACAGCGTGGTGGCTTCCTAAACCTTGAAATACTCTGTATATAAAGTATACTATAGAAAGCGCTGGGAGCAAAAATGCCGGTTTCTTCGAGATTGCAGATAGCTTTATAGGATGATGAAATGGTTTGTAACTTTTAGAAAACCGAGAGGCTTTTTATGGGACGGTTGGCAATTCAGTCTGAAATTGATGTCACTAAATTTTAATATTTTTTTCATTGTCAACGAGATAATTTCTCTTCGATATCGATATAACCGATACAATGAGCAATATTATATATGCAGGCACAAAGCTGCCAATAGCTGCGTGTATGTCCAGGTAGTAATTTAAAGTCAATGAATGTTAGAACACATCTGAATTTTGACGAGGAAAATCTGAGTTTTGGCGAGCTTTAGCAGACCATCGAGTTGCTTCTTGGCTTTTATTGATAATTCTTCTAATGTGATAACAGGCAGACTAAGGAAATTGTCCTTTTCTTATTTTTAATTTATCTTTAATATCGTTCCTTTGCTTTCGAATTCTCTCTACATCGATCGGATATGTTCCATATTCATGAACCGTTCTATACATTGTCAGGGCATTTTCAACAGGGACCAGGTCATGAACTTCGCTGGAAGAACCTATCAATATGCCACCCTGTGGACCAATCTTTTCTATCAGTTCCAGTGTTTCATCTTCAACATCATAGATGTTACCATGGGGTAGGGTAACTGCACAGCAGACATTTCCGAAAAGTAGTTTATCAGGATACTGTTTTCTTATTTCAAAAATGTCATTGCATTCATTTCTCTCTATAGGATTAAGACCGTCAGCTCCAAATTCGTCAAATATTATTGGCAAAAGCTCGCCATATCTTCCATCGGTGTGAAACAGGGACTTAAAACCCTTCTTTTTAATTGGGTCCATAATCCATCTCCATCTGGGAAGGGCGTATTCGGTTATAAACTTTGGGCTGAACATTGGCCCTGTACAACATGCAATGTCCTCGCCCATAAACACAAGAGGTACCGTTGCATTCTCAGCGAAAAACTGTGCGATATAGGCCGAAAATTTGGCGGTACAATCCATAATCTCGGAAACAAGTTCCGGAGCATCGTAAATCGCTGTCATAAAAAGCTCCGTATCAGTATATATGTAAGAGTCCTCTAAAGGGCCATCGACCGCTCCAATGAAAACGATGTTATAATCATCAAAAACTTCTTTTATGTATTTAATAGGCGGTACATACCACTCTTTCACCTCTTCGAGTTTTGGTGGATTAGGCATGTTTTTTTCAAGCTCTTTTAGATTTGAAAAAGGTCTTTTCGAAATCCAGGCAGTTCCGCCCTTCTGAGATACTTCCCAGTCATTGGGATTTACTCCCAAAAAACGTATCCAGTTCTCAATTTTTGAGCCCATCCAGTGATTTGCAGGGTCATATATAAAGCGTGTCACATTAAGCCCCATCCCTTTGAAAGACTTGGCATTTATTTCAACTAACTGTTCGAAGGAATACTTCTTTGATTCATCGTAACCTCCATATTTTGCAAGTAATTCTTTGTTATCTACAAAATCGTAGGTTAATATCCTGTCAGACTGTTCCCAGTTAATCGTTTTCACAAATCTTTCGTAATTAGTCATTGCCTTGTCTTTTTCCGGATTGATTTTATGTGGTGCTGTATGGTGTTTCTTTTATCGTGTTCACCATAGCCCAGAAATTTTCCAACGGCGTGTCAAGCTGTACATGATGTGTTGGGCCGATTATCAACCCTCCATTCTTGCCGATTGTTCTTACACGTTTTATGACTTCCTTTTCAATATCCGCCGGTGTCCCAAATGGCAGTGTATGTTGCTCGTCCATAGTACCCCAAAAGCACAGTTTGTCGCCAAAATCCTTTTTGACCTTTGCCGGGTCCATACATGCAGGTTGAATCGGGTTTAGGATATCCAAGCCAATTTCAATCAAATCCGGGATTATCGGATAGATATTTCCATCCGAGTGGTAGGCGATTTTGACATCTGGATTTATTTCTCTCAGTGTATCGAAAAAGTCAGCCATTCTCGGTTTGAAAAATTGTCGCCACATCTGTGGGGCTATCAGCATGTTTTTCTGAGTGCCCACATCATCTCCGGCCCATATCATATCAACGCCCATCTCTACAAGCTTTTTAGCAGCTGTTAGATGATAATTGTACGGTATATCAAAAATTTGGTTGGCCAAGTCAGGATTAAGTACAAGGTCCATCAGCATACGCTCAAAACCTCGCAAGGCCCAGGCGGTTTCCCATATTGTGGTAGCAATTACACCAACAGTCCAGTATTCATCCTTATATTCTCTTATGACGCGCTCTGAGTCCGAATACAATTCCGGCCTGTTCGGGTCAGGTGGCTTATAACTCTCTATTGCCGAATCCTCAGCTAATGGATGACCCACGATTTCCGTATATTTTCCTTTGCCGAATTTTGTATCATACTCAACAGCCTTCCATTCAACGCCCCACTCGTCCATATATCCTTCACCGGCTTGGCAATCGACCATGTAATAGGAATTTGCCCACCCGACAGAGCTTAAAAGCATATCCTCACCTAAAAACCGCTCCAGTTCATAGGTATTACCGCCGCCATGTGGATTATGTGGAGAAACGTTTGTCTGTCCGATGTCTTTACGCAACCTTAATGCGAACTCCGGCGTAAAGCTTATCTGCATCGGACAGCGGTCAGGCTCTTTACGGTCCAGAGCTGTCATAACTCTTTCTCTGTGACTGAGCGTCATTTTTTTTCGGCCTTTTTATCCTACGCCGGTTTCTATCCCTCTGATTTTTAAGAAATCATTTTCATCCAAAAAAGAACAACAAAGCAATCTGGACAACTAAAATTCCCGTAGCCCAGTATTTAAGATTAAGATACCAGGGCGGCATTGTGATTTTTATATCCGGCATTCGGGTTATTTTAGTTCCATTATTTTCCGCACGCAGTTCAGCTATTGCACCAACTCGTGAACGAAAATCGCTTTCCCAGGTTATTCCTTCAACTTTTTCCTCTTTCGGCGGTTTTGTAAGTAAAGTTGCGATAACTGTAACTACGAACGTAACTACAAAGGACCACCAGCCTATAAGCACAAATATATCTACTTTTAATCCTCGTTGCATGAATATGGCGAAAGCTCCGCCAACTAAGAAACCAATTAAACTGCCGGGTGTATTAGTTCGTCGCCAGAAGATTCCTAACATCAAAACTGCCGTAAACGGGCCTAATAACATAGCAAGCAGAGTCTGCTCCAGCCACATAATCAGGTATACTTTTAATACCACCGGTACAAGTAGTAATGACACAACTATAATCCCAAATGTCGCTATTCGTCCTGCAATAAAATAATGGTGGTCTGATTTTCCTTTTACCAGAAACCGTTCGTAAATATCCTTAACTATCATGGTAGATGATGAGTTCAATACGCTGCCAATACTGGATAAGCCTGCAGATACCAACCCTGCAATGAATAAGCCTAACATCCCCACAGGCAGCAAATTCAGAATGAGCTTGCCGTAGGCAGCATCAGCTTTCTCTACAAATATGCCACGCTGAGCAAAGATTATGGGAGCAGCGAGCATAGGAACTATGTATAGAAACGCACCTAACGTCTTAGGGATGCTGGCAACAACGTAGCCGAGCTTCGCGTCGTACAATGACCGTGCTCCTAAATTTCTTTGCACCATTGACTGATGTCCGGCGCACCAGCCTATTGAGACTACAAAACAAAGGGCCATAATTACCCAGGGACCCGGGCCATAAGGATGGTGTATATCGGGCAAAACGCTGAAATACTGGTCACTAACCTGCCATTGGTTCAGAAGCACATCCTTTATTCCTTCAAATCCGCCGGTCATATTCAGCAGGATGAACAGCAACGGGATTGTACCTAACATCATAATTGCAAACTGGACAAATTCCATCATTATGGCTGCTCCAAGGCCGCCTAAAAGTGTATAAGTGCCCACCACGCCGATTAAAACAAGAACCGTCGGCCAGAATGGTATGCCTAAGAGCCTCTTGAGAAACAGGCCTCCTAAGTACAGCTCTGCTGCTACGGTAACAACAAAGATAACTAACCAGGCAAGACAGTAAATAACTCTTATCCCGGCGCCGTATCTTCTTTCTAAGAACTGTGGTACTGTAAATATCCCTGCACGCCAATAAAATGCGACAAAGAACAAGCCGGTCAAAATGTAGGCAAAAGGCCCTTGAAACCATTCAAAATTAGCTTGAATCAACCCCCATTCATACGCTGCACCGCCATGGGCCAGATAACCGTGAAGAAACCCTATGTTTGTTGCCCATACCGCGCCCATAATCCAGAACCACGGTGCTGAGCGCGCAGCTAGAAAATAGTCTGCGGTATTTTTTATATTTCTGCTGAAGAAAATTCCCGCAGTAATCATTAATGCTAAATACATCCCAATAATAATGAGGTCGGATGGCATTTACTTTTTCCTAATTGTTGAAATTTTACGTTTCATTCTTTTATGCAAATGCACTGAATCATAAAATGCAGCTTTGTTTGAGGTTTATGATAGCGAATTGAATTATAATATACAACGAACCTTTCTATCTTTTTACTCGCTATTCAGTACATATAAAATAAGCGTTATATTGTTTTAACTTGCCATAACGCGTTGCCAATCCGCCTGCTGTAACAACTAATGTATGTTTCATTACAAAAACATCCTCTTTTTGAAGAGCAAAATTATCTCAGAACCTAAAGCTCGTAGCCAGCCGTACCATTGTTTCGTAATTTGCCATTGTCCTGGATGTGATTTTGCGTCCGATTGGACTTGCTGTTGGCATGAGGACAAAGCCTTTCCCCTTGCCACTCGTTCCATCTTCCAAACACTTTTTAACTACTTTTTCAAATTCAGCAGGCTCCATATTTTCTATATCTGCGATTTCAAGATTGCCAAAAAGAACCAGCTCCCTGCCGTATTTGCGGCGCATATCCACAAGCTCTACATCCCCCTGTGGGGGCGGTTCTACAGGGTCAATAGCGTCAGCACCCATCTCGACAATGTAATCAATAATGGCACTAATCCTGCCATGGCAGTGAATTCGTACGAAACCCCCGCCTTTTTGAATAACCTCCACCATCGGTCCGGTATAACGAACGACATACTCTTTGAAAAGATACGGAGGCAGATAAGGTTCACTCGCATACTCCGCCCCGTATATACGCCACAAATGGCCAGGAAATTCCTCCGCTATCATTTCAGTTCTTCTTTGTATATAGCGTGTGTGTTTTTCAAGCAATCGGTGAAAAAGCTTCTGCTCAGTTAATGCTAAAACAGTAAAGTCCTCCATACTGAAAAGAGATGCCGCAGCACATATTGCATCTTCCGTATCTACCATCACAATCCCCCTGTCTTTGAGCCTTTGGTCCTCTTCTGTCAGGCTGGTTACATCAAATTCCTCGGCAAAGACCTCATCAGGCAATTCCAGGTAAGCCTCTAAGTCCTCTGTGGTCTTTAGCAGCGGTTCTATTACCCATGTAGTGTCAACATCCATACTACGCCGTCTCAGTGATGTCATAGTCCTGCCGCCGATTTTCAAAGTCGTTCGTATGAAGCGGCACTGGTCTTCCATATATTCTTCTGTTTTGAAGAACTCCTTGCGGCTACCTGCATCGGATTCCTCGGGCGAGGCCCATAATTCGTAAGAGCGAGTTCTAACCGGGCTTCGCATCCGAATCAAATCCGTTTGTTCTTCGGCTAATTGCAGCAATGGCTGCCAGGACCGGTCATTATAAATGTTGAACTCATCCGGGTCGGATGGGTCGGTGGAAAGTCCGCCAATTTCATAGAAATTAACAGCGGCTCTGTCGACCGGTTCGCCACGCAAAGTTGCCATCAACCTTTCACGCCTATTCATTGATTATATCTTTCTTTGCTTTAACCGGAATTATCGTCTTTTTGGATGTGCTCTCGTCCTGACAGACAGAGTGTTTTGTAAGAGTTTTGAACAATGACCGGATATTGAAAAAACCGCCGATTGTAACGACCACGGCAAGGCCGGCAAAAATAACAAGACTTGCAAATAAAAAAAACGTCCAGAAATTAATCCAGAAATTCATATTTAGCTCCCTTCTTCAAACGGTAACGCCTTTGCTC
Source organism: Planctomycetota bacterium (assembly GCA_020351025.1). Lineage (GTDB taxonomy): Bacteria > Planctomycetota > Phycisphaerae > Sedimentisphaerales > Anaerobacaceae. Next base: position 1,558,429 of record CP070728.1, on the reverse strand, counting down.
TTACTGCTTTTTTATCTGGAAATATCAGCGAACCGACGAGCATGAGCAACATTGCCAGGAATATGACAATCAATCCGACAATTGCGCTGGAAACATTGATGCCCGTTAAATTTTGTACCGGTTTTAATCCTAACAATGAACCAAAACCACAAAGTAATGCCAGATATGCCCCCACCTTACTTGCTCTTTTCCAGTACAGCCCAAAAACCAATAAGGAAACTGCCCCGGTAAAGTAAACAGCTCCGCTAATCGCCATATAATCCCACAAATCCTGTCCCAGCGGATACCATAATCCCCATATCAGGATAAATAGGCCGATAGCTACTATAAAAATTCGCGCCAGCAGCAATCGGGTCTTGGAGGACAGACCTTTTTTAAACCATGGCGCAACAACATCCTGTGTAAGTACCGAACTCCAGCATAAAAGGTAACTATCGTGCGTAGACATAAATGCCGCCAGCATACCTGCAGAAATAATCCCGACAAATCCTGCAGGAAGAATTTGACCTAAAAAAACCGGCATAGCCATCAATGTTACCTGAGAATCTGCCGGGCTGTTCTCCGGAAGAAAAATGTTTATTAGCGACGGCGTCTGTGAGATGTACACAAGTGCACAAATCCCGAAAAAGTATGGTATAAGAAATCGAATCAGAAAACCTATCGAAGCGAGTGTATAAATCTTTTTGACAATCCTGACATTTTCTGCTGAACATGCGCGTATTACTGAAGTTTGCCACACTGCACAACTAACCAGGCCTAAAAAGAACATCCATATCACATAAGAAGTGCCAAAACCCTCGGCATCAAACGGGTTAAAACCCGCCTCGCCTTGCAGCCGGCATACGCTCTCGATAATGTTCGACCACCCCAGATACTTGATGGACATTATACTCGCAGTTAATAGGCTGAAAGACAAAACCACAAACTGGATATAGTCGAGTACCACAACGGAAACCATCCCCCCCAAGGCTGTATAAAGTAATACCATCCCCAGCAGGACGGTCATTATGACCTTAAGCTGGACCTCGGACGTCATTCCTGTAATTCCGGTAACGAAAAGTGAGCCCGCCTTAAGAAACATTCCCATATTTAAAATGCCGGAGGCTGCCAGTATCGTTCCGCCTAAAATCCGAACACCTCGACCGAAACGCCTTTCATAAAATTCAGGGATGGTCATCACCTTCATACGTCGAAGCGGCACCACGATAAAGCCCGTCAGGCCGACAACTAAAGTTACAATAGCAGCCGCCAGAGCTATATGAAAAGCGGCAAATCCACCTGTAAAGCCTTTCTGTGCCGAGTACATCACCGTAACCAGCCCCAATTCAGTCCCTATCATCGTTGCAATTGCCAGGAATGTCTTCAGACCTCGGCCGGCTACTATAAAATCTGTTACGTTAGCAACGTATCGTTTTATATATACTCCGATGCCTACGATGACAATCAGGTAGCCAATAACTATACACCAATCCAGTGCGCTGAAATTACTTTCAACTCCTATTGAATGTAAATCCATTCTTGTCTTCCACTCGCTTTTATCTTACTGATTTTTAAAAAATCGTTTTTGTCCAAAGAAGAGCAATAAAGAAATCCGGACAACTAAAATTCCCGTAACCCGGTGGTTAAACATAATAATAAGGTTTGAAGGTTTACTTTTATCTGATTTGCAAAGTTATGCATTTTGTCTCTTTTTATATATGTGATAAATCGTAAGGATTAATATTAGTTAGTCTAACATCATAACACATTAATTATAATAAGCAAAAAGTCTCTATAACTTGTTGATTAATAAGGCTTTATGTTACTTCGTTGGAGTAGTTGAACCTCTCACGTCCTCTATGTCAGGCAAGTTACAGCTACGAATTGTAAACTGCGATATTCTCTTGCGTTATAGCTACTTATTTTTGCTTTTTTGTAATAACCCTTGTCGCTTATGATGACCATATTTATAATTCCATAGCCTTTTAATCATTATTGACGAGTTCAATGTAAGCGAACTCAATGGGTTTAACTTAGTTAGCTTCAAACGGGCAATAGGGTATCGAATATGGATAAAGCTGTTATACTCGCTCGGGGTTTGGGCAAAAGAATGCGTGAGTGTAACAGTTCGTTGAATCTTACACAAGCGCAGGTTTTAGTCGCCGAAAGCGGCTTTAAGGCAATGATGCCTTTTAAACGCCCTTTTGTTGATTATGTCATCAACGAGCTTGCCGATGCAGGCTATTGCCGCATTTGCCTTGTTATAGGGCCTGAGCACAATAATATCAGAGAATATTATCAATCTCTAAAGTGCAGACGCATCAGTATCGAATTCGCAATACAGGAAAAACCTCTGGGGACTGCTGATGCCGTCGTGGCAGCTGAGGACTTTGTTGGCGATGATACATTTATCGTAATTAATGCTGATAATCATTATCCCGCAGAGGCTTTGCAGGCCCTGAAAAAACTGGATGGTCCCGGATTAATCGGCTTTGAACGCGATAGTTTAATTGCCGGAAGCAACATCGAAAAAGAACGGATTCTAAGGTTCGCCGTTATTCAAACCGACAACGAAGGATTTCTGACAAATATTATAGAAAAACCGGGCGAGAAAATCTTGGTCAGTGTGCCAAAACCAGTTTGTGTTAGTATGAACTGCTGGCGTATGAACCCTACAATATTCAAGGCTTGCAGGGCTATTTCTCCCTCCGTAAGAGGTGAACTTGAACTGCCCGATGCTGTGTTATATTGCATAAAATTCCTTGGTGAAAAGTACCGGACGGTTTTTATAAAGGCTGCCGTTTTGGACCTTACATCCCGCAGTGACATTGGACCGATTGCAGGCAGGCTTGCAAACAAAAAAATATCGCTATGAGCAAATTACTGAACCTCCAGACGATTTGTGAGTGTAACGGCCTGAAGGCTCGTTTGGCTTCTGCCGGACTGGATGCTTCGGCAGTAGAAAAGAAAGTGGAACTATTCATCTCTTGTGCAAGGTCACTCCGGCATTTGGGACTCGATGGAGAGACACCCGCAAAAGCTTTTTTTATTCCAGGCCGGATTGAAGTGCTCGGAAAACACACCGATTATGCCGGCGGACGCAGCATCATTGCTGCAGTGGACAGAGGTTTCTGCATTGTGGCAAGCCGGCGAAACGATGCAACCATTCGAATCTTCAACGTCTCTGACAATGACAAGATAAATTTCCCATTTGCTGAGTATATTCAACCACCGATGGGACACTGGTCAAACTATCCGATGACTGTTGCTAAGAGGCTGGTGAAAAATTTCCCCGGCAGGCTCAGGGGAGCCGACATCGCTTTTCTTAGTGACCTGCCTATTGCCGGCGGAATGAGCAGCTCAAGCGCTATGATTGTCGGCTTTTTCTTGGTTCTCTCATCAATTAACAATATATCATCTCGAAAAGAATACTCCAGTAACATCGATACTCCCGAAGATCTGGCCTCATACCTGGGCACGATAGAGAATGGCCAAAACTTTGGAACGCTTACAGGCGATAAAGGCGTGGGCACATTAGGAAGCAGCGAGGACCATACAGCGATGCTTTGTTGTCAACCCGATTTTCTAAGCCAATATTCATACTGTCCTGTAAAGTTCGAACGTCTATTGAAATTTCCATCGAAATACCTCTTTGCCGTTGCCTCAAGTGGAGTCATTGCAGAAAAAACCGGTGCGGCAATGGCCAAATTCAATCGTGCTTCAGGGCTCTGTAGTTGCGCGATAGAGATATGGAATAAGGCAACCCGTCGAGAAGATAAACATCTGGCTGATGCGATAAAAAGCGACGCTAATGCGGCAGAGCGATTTCGAAAAATCCTTCAGGGCTCAAACGACAGGCGGTTTACTTCAACTGAGCTTGTAAATCGTTTTGAGCAATTTCTTTTTGAAAGTGAAGAAGTTGTGCCGGTAGCCGGCGATGCACTAAACAAGGGAGATTTAGCGAGGTTCGGCAGAGAGGTTGACCGTTCACAGCAGCTTGCTGAAACACTGCTCGGCAATCAGGTGCCTCAAACGGTATTTCTTGCAAATTGTGCTCGGCAGATAGGTGCAGCAGCGGCTTCTTCTTTTGGAGCAGGTTTTGGTGGAAGTGTTTGGGCAATGATTGAAGC
>CP070728.1:1537669-1554220 GCA_020351025.1 Planctomycetota bacterium | reverse complement strand
GGAGGGATTCGAACCCCCGGTACCTTTCGGTACAACGGTTTTCAAGACCGTCGCCTTAAACCACTCGGCCACCGCTCCACAAAGGTGCACAAGTTGCAAGGACACAAGTCTCAGGTGTACAAGTGCATTAGTTAAGCTTCGATTATTTTACAGAAAAAGTGGTATTTTGCAAACAAATTAGGCCTGATTAGTTTTGCTGATGAAATTTAAAAAATTTTATTAACATTAAATACTCTAAAGTTTGTATGATACAATCCACAAATAAACAAGCAAAGGCAACTCAACCAAAGGAGTTTATAACCCTCAGTGTAAGGAGCCTATTCCAATGAAAGATAACAATGATTTATGCACAAACCGGGTTTGCGGTTTGAATAGACGAGAGTTTTTAGGCGGCTGTGCCGCGTGCGTAGCTGGTTTTGCAGGCGCATCGGTCTTTGGCATTAAACTGGCGATGGCCCAAGCTGCTGCCGCTGGCAGCAGCGAAAAAGCTAAGGTTCGCCTCATCTTCACACATGAGCCACCCGAAAACGCTACCTGGCCGTACATCGGCTTCGATTATGAAGGTCGAAAAAAAGAATTGACCGACAAACTCCGCAAGGCCTGCCCGTACATCGAATTCCTTTCTGACACCGCCAAAAATACTGATGATGCAAAAAAGATTCTTGAGGCTGATAAGGAAGTTGATGGCTACCTAATCTATATGCTCGGTCTATGGACACAGGCACCGCAGACAATTGCCGCTTCGTCAAGACCAACGCTCTTTGTCGATGACCTCTACGGCGGCTCAGGCGAGTTCCTTAGCGCCATCGCTGATGCAAGACGAAAGAAATTAAAGGTAACGGGTGTGTCATCAACACGTTTTGAAGATGTGGTCGAAGCGGTCAAATGCTTCGATTGCATCAAAAAGCTCCGCTCATCCGTCATCTTAAACGTCGGTGCCGGGCCCGACTGGTGGGGACACGTACCTGCCAAGGTCATTGAACAGGATTTTGGGCTCAGAGTTGTCGATATCACTTTCGAGCAGCTCGACGAGGCATACAAAAAGGCCGACCAAGCCGAAGCTGTCAAATGGGCGGACCGCTGGATGAAAAACGCTGAGAAAATCGTAGAACCCTCACGCCAGACTATTGAAAAATCCGGTGCTATGTACCTGGCAATGCGCGACCTGATGAACCGCCACAAAGCGCAGGCCATTACTGTCAACTGCCTCGGCGGATTCTACGGAGGCCACATGACCGCATACCCCTGCCTGGGTTTCTTCCAGCTTAATAATGACGGCCTCGTCGGTACCTGCGAAGCCGATATGGTCTCCACCTTCACCACGCTCATCATGGCTTACCTCGTCAAACGCCCCGGATACATCTCCGACCCCGTCATCGACACAGCCAAAAATCAGGTCATATATGCCCACTGTGTTGCCCCCAACAAAGTCTTTGGCCCAGATGGCCCGACAAACCCTTATCACATCCGAAGCCACTCAGAGGACCGAAAAGGAGCAGCCATCCGTTCACTGCTCCCGTTAGGAGAAATGACAACCACAGTCCAGTTCGACCCGCAGAAAAAAAAGGTCCTCCTGCACCAGGGCAAGTCCGTAGCGAACATCGACGAGGACAAGGCCTGCAGAACAAAACTGGCTGTTGAGGTCAAAGGCGATATTGACAAGCTTCTCAACTACTGGGACCAGTGGGGCTGGCACAGAGTCACCTATTATGGCGACCTGAAGCGTCCTGTCGAGCACATCGCCGCTCTGCTGGGCTATGAAGTGGTAGAAGAAGCATAATCAGACCTTAATTTCCAAGCCAAAAAATCATAGGAAATTTTTAAATTTTTAATTGGTGAGTTACGGGCGAAAGAGAGAAATGTTGGTTTCTGGCCTGTCTATAAATAAATCCGAGCAAGCTTGTAAAAACGCTTGCTCGGATTAAAAACGGTAAAAAATAATGAAAAAATCAGGACCTTTGGAAGCTTGAAGTTCGCTGGGCCTTGCGCATACGACGGCGATTCCTTTCTGAGGGTTTTTCGTAATAGGCATTTCGCTTCATATCCCTGATTAAACCCTCTTTTTCGCACAGCTTTTTAAAGCGTCGTATCATCTGCTGAACTGATTCACCTGCACGTGATTTAACTCTCAACATAGAAAAAAGGCCCTTTCCTGCTTAAAATTTCAAATTAACATTGATAAAGAAACTTTTAGATTACTTCGTCAAAATTCAAAAGAATATTCATTGTAATCGATAATTAGCCTCCAATCAAGTCAAAAAATTCTGCCGATGGTTTTTAGCAAAAACGGCTTTTCAGCCTTAAAACGCAGAAAATAGCCGATATTAGCTAAAGAACTTATAAATTTGCTAAACATAACAGCTTTGTTGAGAAATGTGGGCAAATATGCTAAAATAATACAAAATGGCAGTTTTTGGGAGGTGTTGTAATAATTGGAGAAAATGCGCGAGACGCTAAGGGTTAGAAAAGAGCGGGCCATTTTGGTAGCCGCCGTTGTAAGCGCCCAAAGCGATGGGGATAATTTAGCTGAACTTACCGCCCTCGCTGAAAGTGCAGGGGCGGTTGTCGTTGATAAATATCAGCAGAGAATCCGCACAATCAATCCTGCCAGATACATAGGTAAAGGCAAAGCAAACCAGCTTGCAGTGCGAGTCAAACGGTTCAAAGCCGATGTTGTGATATTCGATAATGACCTGTCGCCGGGCCAAATTCGTGAGCTTGAAAAGATTATCGAAGTTAAAGTTCTGGACCGCAGCGAGTTGATTCTGGACATATTTGCCACAAGAGCAAAAACCAAGCAGGCAAAACTCCAGGTGGAATTAGCACAATTAGAATATACATATCCGCGACTGACGCGGATGTGGCATCACTTAGACAGCGTTGCGGGAGCAGGCGGCGCCACCGCTGCAGGTGTTGTCGGAGGTATAGGCACCAGAGGCCCAGGCGAGCAGCAGCTGGAAATCGACCGCCGGCTGGTTAGTAAGCGAATCATAGAACTCAAACGCGACCTAACAAATATCGATAAGCGCAGAATCCGCGAGATTAACGGCAGGGGCGGACTATTCAAGGTTTGTATAGTCGGCTATACCAATGCAGGTAAAAGCACCCTTCTAAACGCACTCACCACTGCACAGGTACTCGTTGAAGACAGACTCTTTGCAACGCTCGATACTCGGACAAGAAAATGGGGTCTGAATAAGGGGTCAGAGGCGCTGTTGAGTGACACCGTGGGCTTTGTAAAAAACCTGCCCCATCAATTGGTCGCCTCGTTCAAGGCAACATTGGAAGAGGCTGTCAATGCCGATTTGCTCCTGCATATCATAGATTTGTCGAACCCGGACGTCCTGAGGCAGATTGAGGCGGTTAATAATGTCCTGGCGGAAATCGGCTGCGGCGAAAGGCCGACGTTAGAGGTACTTAACAAGGTTGATATTGTCAAAAATATTGGTGAACTTGAGATGCTGCAAACGCTCCTTCCCGAGGCGGTATGTATATCAGCCAAGACAGGCTTTGGTCTGGAGAGACTGACTGAAGCTGTTTTAGCAAAGTTCCGCGGCGAAGTGCTTATGTTGCAGGTGGCGAGCAGCCAGGCAAATGGCAAAATCCAGAGCTTTCTTCGGGCATACGGCCAGATTCTAAAAGAACAATATCGCGATGGCTCCGTCCTGATTGACGCACGCCTCGGCCGAAACCAATTAGCTGAGCTAAAAAGACTCCAACCAAAAAACATCGAAATCGTAGAAAGCTAACTCAGAGCCGGGAGCGTAAGCAACCGGTCAAAGAAATATAGCCACGAACCATCCGAATTCACTCAGGACAAGTTTACACGGCTTTGCCATATTTTCCCTTGATTTGCAGCTTGAGCATCATAAAATTATATCAGGTTGAATTTCGGGGGAATTTATTGAAAGGGTACGATAATGAGAAAAACCAGTTTAATTTTGGTGCTGATGCTTGTAAGTGGTTGCATGACAGCCGCTGAGCATCAGCAAACGCTACATTCTAAAAGAGAGCGTGAAATGACTGTCGGCATTGTACAGAAAGAAATCAGAGTCGGCATGTCGCAGGTGGAGGTAGCAGAGGCTCTTGGTTCACCGAACATAGTTACAAAAGATAGTGAAGGTAATGAATCTTGGATTTATGATAAAATAGCTACAGAGATTTCTTATTCCCGTGATGCTGGGGGTATAGGTGTTGGCGCTGGTGCTGGTATAGAGAATTGGCGTATGATTTTAGGCGGAGGTGCTGGTTATTCTAAATCCGCCGGCGCGGCTGCACAAACACAAAAAACCCTTACTGTGGTAATAAAGTTTGATGCGATGGGTTTAGTAAAAACGCTATCTTATCATTCCAGTACATTTTAAGGGTATAAACGAATGAAAAAAGTGATAATATTTTTTGGTATGGGTCTTATTATTTGCTCTGGATGTGGTGCTGTTGATGTAACGGCCTCTTTATTTGAGGAAAAACACAACCTTAAATCTCAACTCGAAATTCGACAAATGCAAACTCGCGAAGTCGATACTTCGGACACAACAATGGTTCTTAAAGCAATGCTAAATGTTTTGCAAGATGATGGTTTTATAGTTAAACAAGCAGATAGCGATTTAGGTTTCTTTACTGCAACTAAAGAACTGGATACGGAAGATACTCTTGCAAAAGCGTGGGGGCTCTTTTGGTGGGGCCCTGTAGCACAATGGATAGAGAATTCCGTAATAGATTGTACAGCGAATGTGACAAAATTTGGGGAGAAAACAAGGGTGAGGGCTAATTTTCAAATGAAGCAAATGAATAATAAGGGAGGTGTTGAAAGAGTCCAAACAATAGATGACCCGAAATTCTACCAAGAGTTCTTCTCCAAAGTTGACAAGGGAATTTTTATAGAAAAAGAGCAGATTTAGTCCCTTGAGGCCTAGGTCCCGCTGTTCTCCTTGGCTGCCGTCATGTTGGCATGTTGGCCGATTTCCGATTTTAACTCTCAAAGTTCAGACTTGAATATCGGCCGTGGCATATTCGTATCCCATATTTCTTTCTACCAATTTATGATTCGCAGCTTATATAAAGAATACCTAAGTATCTTAGGTATCACTTGAAAAATCCGTGTCTGTGTCAATCCGTGTCAAAAAGATAAAATCTCTGTGTACCTCTGTGAGCTCTGTGGCTAAAATTCAATCAAATGCGCATATACCCCAACACCAAAAACGGTTAAGTTGAAAATTTTTTTACTGGTTTACTGAAAACGACTTACGAGCATCGCGAATCGGCAATTGTGCACTTTTTTCGACCATTTGCGCAAGTTCGCCCTACTAAGGGGGACGCCTGCCCTGTGGGATGCGCCGTTTGCTATCCCATCGGGGTCTTTTTTCGTAACGCCATGAAAAAAGTGAATCCGGCCTGTGAAATGCCAGTTAACCTATTACAGTGCTCTCGATTGAAAATCCCCTTTGTGCCCGGCCAAGGTTACAATAATAGTTTATGTTTTTATACGCGGGAATTTATTACCCTAAATTATGCAAAACAAACCCAATTTCCGAAAGGCCAAAATGAATTTAAACTTCCATTCAACAAAGGATTATGAATATGAACAACGCCTTCAGCTTCCGCGAAAACAAACCCAATCAAACCCAATTTCAGCCCAAAAACGGGCAAAGACGGGCATTGACGCAGTACGAAATACGCAATACGATATGCGAGATATGTTCAAGAACATTTCCATAATCGGTGATGGTGCAATGGCCACTGCTTTGAGTATGCTCCTCAGCGAGAAGGGAGATTCCTCGGCTTCGCCCGGAATGACAGTTAAGATGTGGGGTTATGACCGCGAGCAGTTGAAAGAAATAGAACAGGCTGGTGAGAACAAAAAATTTCTCCCTGGCTATAAAATCCCTGCTTCAGTTGTTTTTGAAGCAGATGACCAGCGTATTATGGCAGACGCTGACCTGATAGTTTCGGCTGTGCCGTGCCAGTTTATGCGCAGTGTCTGGGTCAGATTGAAAAATTATACACCGAAAGACGTTCCCATAGTTTCGGTAGCTAAGGGTATCGAGAATGATACGCTACTGCGCCCGACGCAGATACTTACCGATGTGTTGGGCAAAGACGTCAAATGCACCATATTAAGCGGCCCAACAATTTCTGATGAACTTGCCAGAAAACTTCCAGCGACAGCCTGCGTAGCTTGTGAGAACAAGGAATTGGCCAAAGATGTTCAATACACTTTTAATGCTCCTTGGCTGCGGATTTATACGAATACCGACATCGTTGGTGTCGAGCTGGCAGGTGCCATGAAAAACATTATTGCCATTGCCGCTGGAATTATAGACGGGATGGGTCTCGGTGATAATGCAAAAGCGGCTTTGTTGAGCAGGGGACTTGCCGAGATAACTCGCCTTGGCACTGCTTGCGGAGCGAGGTCGCAAACATTTGCAGGCTTAACAGGTCTCGGTGACTTAGTTACGACCTGCATCTCGCCCAAGGGCAGAAACCGCTCCTTTGGGGAAAGGGTAGGCAAAGGCCAAACTGTAGACGAAGCACAAAGAGCCACCGAATCAGTCATTGAAGGCATTAGCACCTGCAAGTCGGTGATTGCACTTGCCAGGCGATATAATGTTGAGATGCCGATTACTCAGGCTGTCTATGAAGTGCTGTTTGAGAACAAGCCGGTGCACAGAGCAATTAAGGACTTGATGAAACGCCGGCTCAAATCAGAATAGACCCATTTCAGTAACACGAAGATGTAGGCAGAAACTCGTCCTATAATGTCTGATTGCTGCCTTTTCGAGCCTCCCCGTGAAAAATTTTATGCCTCGACCACGCTACAACTTATAAAAAGAGAAAATTTTGTTTTGAAAAACCTTTTTTTCCCAAAAGATTTCTCGCTAAAAGCCTTACCTCGTCCCTAAACCAGAACCGTTTATGAAACTACTCTCAATCAGTATCTAAAATCACACTTTTATAGGAAGTAAAATCGACCAGTGCCTGCATCGCACCAGCAACGCGAAATAATGACCTAATATTCTTGTTCCTGTTTGGCTGGCAAGGCTCTGTTTCATATATTTTAGTTAGTTCTGTACTAAAGACCGGTGCAGGGTACACCGTGGCAACTTTAATGCAGTTATCGAGCGGAAATCCCGATAAATCGGGAATAACATAGCTCTTAGAGTATGTTCCTAAAGTAGCAATAGGTCACAAAGTGGGAAGCTACTAAGCTTTTGTGAGTGAAACTGATATGTCCTGGTTTTCGAAAAACTCTGCATACCTAAGCGCTCCGATTATACAACGTATTGAACGTATTGTAGGAGCCTCAAACACTCTTGTTCGGGTATGGAAAGCCACGAAATATGGAGCGATTGGTGTAGATATGGGAGAGGACAGCTTGAAGGTGGTTCAACTTGAGAAGAATGGAAAAAGTATAAGGTTGATTGCCGGTGGTCTTGAAAATCGGCCTGAGGACATTGAGCCCGGTAGCAGCAATTGGCAAAGATGGGCCATCAAAACCATACGGAAGCTGACCACAAACGGCAAATTTCGAGGCAGAGATGTCATAGCAGCAATGCCGCCTATTGAACTGTTTATCGACCATCTAAAAATGCCGAAGATAGAAGAAGACAAATTACAGAATGCTGTGTTTTCAAAAATAAAACAGAAACTGCCGTTTGAAGCCGACGATGCGATGATAAAGAGCCTCCCTGCTGAGGAGGATAATGTTTTGGTGATAGCAGCAGACCGCAAGATTATCGACCGGCACCTGGCGATATACGAAAAGGCCAATTTACAGCTTAGATCTATTGCTGTTTGGCCGTTAGCACTTACAAAGAGCTATACTACATTTTTTGGCAGGCGTAAAACCGATATTAAGGCGGTTGTGATGTTGCTCGATATGGAGCCGAACTACACAAATGTAGTAATTTGTCGTCATAAGAATCTGCTTTTTGCGCGCTCGATACCGATAGGAATAAAGCAGGACGAAGGACTTAAGGAAACCGGGTCTGACGAAACAGTAGCGAGATTAGCATTGGAATTGACCACCTGCAAGCGACAATTTAGTTCGATGCACGGAAAAGCTCGGATAGAGCGTTTGATTTTCCTCTCGAGTCGAACTGTAGATAAAAACATATGCACAACAATAGCAAAGCAGTTGGAAATGCCGGCACAGGTGGGAGATTGCTTAGCAGCGGTGGAAGCAATGAATTCCTATGGTCCTGAAACAGTAATAGATAGAAGGAATTGTCAAGTTAATTGGACTACTGCTTTCGGACTTAGTTTATCATAAGAATGTGACTGTAGGCTTCCTTTTGAAAGAACTCTCAAATGGGAACCAAAACCAAACGCGATAAAAAGCATTTGGAAACGAACAAAAAAAGGGCTGGTAAAAATGCTGAATATAAACTTTGTACCTGATGATTACATTCAAAGTAACGAATCCCGTCGAACAAACTTGATGTATCTTGTGCTGTTTGTGATAGTAATGGCGGCACTGGGCGGTTCATTTGTGACCATTAAGATACGACAGCAAGCACTGAATAGCAAAGAGGAAACATTAAGCGCGAAGATGGCCAAGGCAAAAGAAGCTATCAAACAATTTGAAGAGCTTCAGACAAAGCGCAAGGTAATGATAAAGGCGGCTCTTACTACAGCAGAGCTACTCGAGCCAGTACCGAGGAGTGTTTTGCTGGCATCATTGACGAACAACCTGCCAACAGGGGTATCGCTTTTACACCTGAATTTCATTCAAAAAGAGCCGAAGAGAATAAATCAAACTCGGGTAACCAACAACTATCAGGCAGCGCAGGCTAAAAACGCAACAGCAGGCCAGTTAAAAATACCACGAGAGAAACTGTTAGAGACGTATATAGATATTGAAGGTATCGCCCCCACCGACCTTCAAGTCGCGGCTTACATCGAACAGTTGAGCAGTTCGACCTTACTGGACAATGTAGCGCTGGTGGAATCAATAGAATATGAAGTCGAAGACACGAAATTCAGACGATTTAAACTGACGACCACGCTCAGAAAAGAAATACATCTTACTAAAGATGATATCAAGAACATCAGGACCAAAGGCAAAGAGTCCGCACATAATTTTTAATTATGCGCTGGATACGACAGAATGCCATTTTGTGGTTTTTTTGAAGAATGGGAACGCCGATATATGTCGCAAAAAACGTAATACGATACCCGTAAGTATGGGGATAGACCATGACAAGTAATTTAAGAAAAGCTGTGTTTTTCGTTCTGCTGCTGGGTGTAGCTTGTGTTGCATACCAATATATGATTAAGCCAGCTAACAAGCACTTAGCAGGACAAAAAGCTCGCGTTCAGGCAAAACTGGCGAAATTGGCAGAATTTGAAGAAGCCTCCGCTGCAGCAGCAGGTTTGAGTAAACAACTTGAACAATTGCAAGAGGCGCTGGAATTCTTCGAAAGCAAGCTGCCGCCTAAAAGTGAGATTGACAAGGTCCTTCATGATGTAACTGTTATTGTACAAAAACAGGGGCTAAGGTCTAAAAGAGTTCTGAGGCTCCAGAAAAAAGATAACAGTGGTTATATAGAACAGCCGTTAAAAGTAGAGCTGGAGGGGAACTTTAATTCATTTTACTCGTTCCTCTTAGAACTTGAAAAACTCCCGCGAATAATGAAAATCCGCGAGCTTAAGTTAAAGAAGCAGATTAAAGATGAGGGCCAAATTGCAGCTGACTTTATAGTAAGTATATTTTTCCAGAATGAAGCTGGTTAAATGGTAATTGGTGAATGGTAACTGGTGATTTGTAACTACTTAACCATTTAACCAATTACCAACTTTTACGGAGTATAACGATGCTACCTTTTATGCGAGAACAGGGCTTTGAAGGAGCGCCGATGGGCAAACCTGCTTCTGGTGCGGACAAGGCTGCTGCCTCTGCCGGCTCCCCGCAAGGAGCCCCCAAGACTGCCACAGGCAAGGACCTGCAAGGAAAGGGCCTTAGGGGTGATAAACATTCCAAGGCTGCCCAGGCTGGTGGGGGTCAGGATGCAAAAAAGGCAGCGCGAATAGACGAGCATCAGGAAGTTGGCCGGATGGGACAAAAAAGCTTCGGTGAATCCCAGGGCAGCCCACAGGAATATCTTAGCGTCGCAGCTCACGAGAAAAACGTTCGCAAGACCACAATGCTGCTTGCTATCCTGTTTGGCATAGGTCTATTGTGCCTTTGGTTCATGATAAAAAAAAGCACACCCTCAACAGCAGCAGCAGCAACAGTTAGCGCGGAAGAAACACATCTCGAGAAGGCAATCGCCCAACTTATCGGCGTCAAATCCGAAATGTTCAACCGGATGGATGAGATAGTCAAGAAATTTTATGAGTTTTCGAATGTACAGCAGGTAAAAGTCGGTGAGCTGGCGAAAAATCCGTTCAAACTTGAAATGTTTCTTGCCAATATAAAGAAAAATACCGATGGAAAAGAGCTGGATATAGATTTAGAGCTTTTGAGACAAGAGCAGCTAACAGGGCAAGCAAGGGACATGCAGCTTCTGAGCATTATGCAATCGAATGCAGACAAAGGCAACTGCTGCATGATAGATGACAAAATTCTTTACGAGGGAGATTCAATTCGAGGTTTTAAGGTTCGTCAAATCAGTGGAAGTACGGTTTCGCTCGAATCGGAAGGTTTGGAAATAGTATTAAAGCTGTCGGAATGAAAAGTGCCTAAAGTGGAAAGTGTTAATGGAAAATCAGTAATCAATAATAAATAATCAATGAACAATGCAAGATATGATAGACGACATACAAGATGCTGAAATTCGCGGGTTGAGTGACCTTTATTTTCCTGAAGAGGCGAGCGAATCACATAGCTCTGCCGCAGGTACGCGGGATGCTGTGGATATCCTGCTTGAGATGGGTAAGCTTACACCGGAGCAGCATGCGCATCTGCGCTCCAGCACCAATCCTGTCGGTGCCGGACTCGAAGCCGGTCTTGTTAATACTGATGATGTCTCAGAGGCTAAGGCCAATCTCCATGGTCTGGAGTTCCGACACATAGAACCAGCGAATGTTGAAAAGGAAGCCTTCCAGAAGCTTGATATTGACTTTGTAAAAAGCGCTGGTGTTTGTCCCGTCGCAATAGAAGAAGGTGTCTTAGTTGTTGCGACGAACGACCCTGCAAACATATTTGCGATAGAGGAAGTGAAAAGACAAACGCAGATGGAACTACAGGTCGTAGTCTGCGGTCAGGAAGATATTGAAACGGTTTGCGCAGCCTTCGAGGAAGGGAAAAACGATTATTGCCTTGACGATATTATCAGCGACATCGCAGATGTTGAGGTTGTCGAGGAACAGAAAGACAACTTTGAAGACCTTGAAAAAATGGCAGGCCAATCACCTGTTATCAAATTTGTTAATTATCTCATTAGCAATGCGGTGCGTGAAGGAGCCAGCGACATTCATATCGAGCCGAAAGAAAAATTCATGAGAATAAGACACCGCATAGACGGGGTTCTTTTCGAAATAATGCAGTCGCCGCTAAAGATGCATCCGGCGATTGTTTCACGAATTAAGGTAATGTCCAATCTTGATATTTCGGAAAGACGGCTGCCACAGGATGGAAAAATTACGGTTATTGTAGGTGGGAGAGGAATTGACCTGCGTGTTTCGACACTACCGACAAATCACGGAGAAAAGGTGGTTATCCGGGTGCTGGACAGCAAATCGATTATACGAGGCCTCGAGCAGTTGGGTATGGAGGCGAAGATAATGACGACATTTAGTAAGCAGATATCGTTGCCTCACGGTATTTTACTCGTTACAGGCCCTACAGGCTCGGGTAAGAGCACCACGCTGTACTCGGCGCTGTGCCAGATGGACGGCAACCAATTGAATCTCTCGACAGTCGAAGATCCGGTCGAATATGAACTTGATTTTTGTAATCAAGTACAGGTCAACGAGAAGATAGGACTCAACTTTGCCTTGGCACTGAGAAGTTTGCTGCGGCAGGACCCGGACGTCATAATGATTGGCGAAATCAGAGATAATGAAACAGCTCGCATAGCAGTACAAGCCGCCCTGACGGGGCACCTTGTACTTTCGACGCTGCATACCAATGACGCAGCCAGCAGTATTACAAGATTGGTCAACATTGGCATTGACGCATACCTGATAGCAGCATCATTGAATGCTGTGCTGGCTCAACGATTAGTCAGAAAAATTTGTCCCAAATGTAAAGAGGTTTATAAGGTCCCGGAGAATATCCACAAATATGTGAAAAACGCCGGAGTCAGGCCAGACGAGCTCTTTCACGGTACCGGCTGCGATTGTTGCAGGGGCTCAGGCTATGCAGGCCGAGTGGGCATTTACGAACTGTTAGTAGTCGATGAAAAATTCAGAGATATGATTAACAAAGACTCATCGGTTAATAATATGCGACGGGCTTTTCATAAAAGCGGGCAGCAAAGTTTGTTTGATGATGGAATAAAAAAAGTAAAGCAGGGTTTGACAACGATAGAGGAAGTATTGCGAGTAACCGAAGTGTACGGCAAGAGCGAAGAGGAAGAATTTGTCGAAAATATCGAATAATATGTATGCCCTTTACATGCTTTACATCGAGTTACGTTATAAGCATCGCGCTACATATGATACGAAATACAAATTAGAACGAGAGCGAAGATGACAAACATAAAAACGATATTGGCAGAGGCCATAGAATCGGGAGCCAGTGATGTGCACATCGACGTAGGGATGTCGCCGATACTCCGAAAGAATACGGAACTAATCAATATGGATTTCCCTGCCGTTAGTAACGAAGATGCGAAGGAAATGGTTCTATCTATGGTCGGACCGGATAGATTTAAAAAACTTGAACAAAACAGGGACCTTGATTTTTCAACAACCATCGATGATGGCCATCGGTTTCGTGTTAACGCTCATTATCAGCGAGAAACAATTGCAATTTCCTTCAGGGTGATCCCGAATCAGGTTCCCTTAATAGACAACTTGCACCTGCCGCCCATAGTAAAAGAACTAACGGATTTACCAAGAGGCTTGGTATTGGTAACAGGCCATACCGGGTCTGGCAAAAGCACAACGCTGGCTGCGTTGATAGGTTTGATAAACACAAAGGCAAAGAAACGTATCATCACCTTGGAAGACCCTGTTGAATATGCATTAGAGAACGATATGAGTATGATAGAGCAGCGTGAAATTGGCTTTGATTGTCCGGATTTTGCCTCGGGCCTGCGGCACATACTTCGACAGGACCCTGACATCATTATGGTCGGTGAAATGCGAGACCTTGAAACTACCGGCTCGACAATTACCGCTGCTGAAACCGGTCATCTTGTTTTTAGTACCCTGCACACGATCAATGCTTCTCAAACCATCGAACGTATTATAGACATCTATCCTGCAAACCAGCAGGACCAGATCCGGACGATGCTGGCCAATACTCTGCAGGCAATCATTTCACAAACGCTGTTTAGGAGGATAGATAAGCCGGGAATGGTGCCCTGTACAGAGCTATTGCTGTGCACATCAGCAGTGAGAAACTGTATTCGCGAGAATAGAATCTATGAAATACCCAATATAATTGAGACTTCACGCAGACTGGGTATGCAGAATCTTGATAATAGCATCATGGATATGTATTTCAAAGGTTACATAGACAGAGAAGAAGCGATTATGCGGTCAAATAATCCTGGGAAGATGGAGAAGTTGCTGACACCCATTGAGCAGTTCGAAGTTGTCCAACCTCCTGAAGCAATGCGTAACGAACAGAGCTGATTCCACCTTGTGAGGGGTGGGTGACATATTGCAAAATGGGAACCTGGAAAGGTCATAAAAACATGTTCGAAAATTCTCCACAAAACTTCGAAAGCACAACTGTAATTGCAGATAGCCCGAAGCACGCTCAATCACGACAGGCACAAGAGCAACTTGGAGACGGTGCGGCCAAGCATCAGCAAGACGGCCAGAAAGAGAAGACGCTTCAAAAAATGCAAAATTTCAGAGTTGAATTCGGGCCGAGCAAGAAGGATATCCTGAACTTTACTAATCAACTCGCGGTTATGGTCCGTGCGGGGATAAGCCTTCAGGATAGCCTCGAGTCGATATCTGAGCAATGTGAAAACAGAAAATTTGCGGCGATAATCTTCGATTTAAAAAACCAAATCGAAGCCGGACAGAGTTTTTCACAGGCACTTGCCAAGCATACGGAAGTCTTTAGCAATCTTTATATAAATATGGTAGCTGCAGCGGAGGCTTCAGGGTCTCTAAGTTTAATGTTGCAGAAACTGGCAGAGTATCTGGATGAGGAAGCCGAAACTCGCTCACAGGTTAAAAGTGCGATGGTTTATCCAATCATCATAGCAGTTATGGCAGTATTGGTAACCATTTTCCTGCTGTGTTTTGTGCTGCCGAGATTTACAGCGATATTCGCAGGTAAGGAACACTTACTGCCCCGGCCAACTAAGATTCTAATGGCAAGTAGTTCATGTTTGCGGGCTTACTGGTTCTTAGTTCTTCCGGCCATTGGCGGTGCGCTTGGCGGCTTTTTCTATTTTATTCGCACAAATTTTGGCAGACAGTGGTGGGATGAGACGAAACTGATGCTGCCCCTTATAAGAACGCTGTGCCGAAGTCTCTACATAACAAGAAGCTTGCACACAATGGGGGTTTTGATAAGGGCAGGTGTGCCGATTTTAAATACCATTTCGATAACAGCCCAAATAGCCGGAAATGTCCTTTATAAAAATATGTGGCTCAGTGCCTATGACAAAGTTCGCCAGGGTGAGAAGATCGCCTCGAGCCTCTTTCAGTATGATTTAATGCCATCTAATGTGGTACAAATGATAAGAAGCGGCGAAGACTCAGGCTCTCTGGGCGATGTGCTAAAAGATGTTTCTGATTTTTATGCAAGAGAGTTAAAAACGGTCATCAAGACAGTAACATCAATGATAGAACCAATAATGATAGTTGTGATGGGTATCTTGGTTGGCTTTATTGCGATGAGTATCATTCTGCCGATATTTAAGATGTCCCATGTTGTGGCAGGCAAATAAGGTCGTACCGCAAGAATCTTGAACAGCAAACCAAGATATGAGCCAAAAATCACGAGATATGTTAAGTGAGACACCAGATGCTAAATACGAGATACCAAAAAGGTTTTACAATTATTGAGGTGCTATTTGCAATAGTGCTGATAGGTATTGCAATTGCGTCTCTGGTCGCAGCCAATATCTCATCCACAAAAGCCAATGCGGCAGGAACAAATCTATCAACCGCTGAGTTTCTCGTTGAACAAATAAAAGAGCTGACCGCACTGCTGCCTGTAATTGACCCGCAAACGGGCACCGATGTTTTTGGCCCGGAAGAGGCTGTCCTGGCTGACTATGACGATTTGGATGATTTCGACGGCGCTAGCCTTTCGCCACCAATCAATGCTAACAGAGAAACTATGATAGAGTTCACAGCATTTAGTCAGCAGATTACTGTTGAAAATGTAAATCCTGCAAATTTTGAACAGATTGTCACCGACCACAGCAGCTATTTTGTCAGAGTAACTGTGAAGGTTTCTATGAACTCCAAGGAAATTAGCTCGACAAGCTGGATTCGAACCCGGCTTTGACAGATAAAACAAGAGGGGAGTCCATGTCAAGCAAGGAAAACAAATTTATTGCCGGTTTTACCATTGTTGAACTGCTAATTGCTTTGGCAATAACAAGTATGCTACTTACCGCTGTAGTAGTTGCTTTTAAAGCCTCAACCATAAATTATCAGGAAAACGAGGACATCTTCAAAACAATCAATAACGCTCGGCAGGCGCTGCTTCGAATGACAAGGCAGATTCGCACGGGTGACAACTTTAACCCAGTTGACCCTTCCAATAGATGCAGTTTTTTCACAGCTAATAACGAAGATATTACTTATGAGTACAGAAGTGCAGACAACAAACTTTACCTAATAACAAACAGTAATAGCAGTGAGTATGTACTGTGTAATAATGTTACTTCGATGAGCTTCACTAAGGACCCCACAGATGACGGCACGGATGTTAAAAGTGTTCAGATTGCTATGACAGTTGTAAGCGGTGATGTCCAACGAACCATTTCAGCAGCAACGGTTGTTAGAAGGAATCTGAACTGATAGTCACTGTCATTAATATCAATACTTCAAACCAGTTACTGTTACCTGCCGTCATCAGTCACAGAAATCTGCTATAGTCGCCTTTAATCTCCGAGCTTACCTTTGCCGGCAAAATCTCTGAATAGCTATTGTTATAGTCGACTTTACAACCGATTTTGTGGAAATTAGTTTTATAGAAAATCGTTGATTTTTTATATTGTTTTAACGATACTTTAGCTAAACAGCCTAAGGGCGGTTAGCTCAGCTGGATAGAGCGCCTGCTCGACACGCAGGAGGTCACTGGTTCAAGTCCAGTACCGCCCATTCCGAAAGCCCTTATAAGTTAATAACTTACGAGGGCTTTTTAGTTTTGAAGAAGTTTTAAAGTTCAAAAGCCGCCGGAGCCGGACGTGTTGGCATAAACGAGGCATCAGCAGCAGTTTCAGGGAAAGCAGCTTTATA
>CP070728.1:1529588-1537569 GCA_020351025.1 Planctomycetota bacterium | reverse complement strand
GGTACCATATGGTCCCACATTCCAATAGTTCTCGACCTTTTCGGCTTCATCCATACGGTCTGAATCCCATTTTTGTGCTTTACACGTACCGCAAAACGCGATTCCTCATCCTGCCAGGATGAGACTATTTCAGGGAAAAACACTTGATATGTCCCCGCACTTAAATCAGGAGTAAATCGTGCGAATTCGCCTGCAGTACCGCGCTTGCCGTTAATTAGACAAAAACAGTTATAGCCGTTACAGGGCCATTTATGAAAGCGGTGCCCAACCCAGAAATACGGAGTAGCGTAGAAGCCGATATAGTTGTCGTCTATAGTCACTACCTCCGGCGGCACATAATCAGGAATGTTGAGATTAACACGAAAACATTGCACATTATTCATAGCGCCGGGACATTTAACTTCTACAATTGATGAATATGCACCCGGTTTAAGATTCGATGCGTCAACAGAAACAACAAGCTGTTGGCTGTTCCCTTCGCCCGCTCGTTTGACAGCAAGCCAGCCGGTTTTGTCCTCATACTTAATTTGGCTAATGGCGACCTGTTTTAATGCTTCACCTCCCGAATTTTCGACCTGAATGGTTTTTGAATCCGGAGTTGGCCGGGATTGCCGAGCAGTGAAATTAAGCGTATGAGGAATAAAGGTCGGTGGTATACCGTAAACATCCATCATATGAACAGGCCGCTCTCGGAAAGTAAATTCCTCAGGTGCAGTAAAAACAAGGCCGGGTTTTTCAATTTGTTCGCCGTCCACCGTAATATGCTGGGTAAAGCAGTCTCGATACACCCCGTCGTCAACCGTTAAAGTGACCGGATAAATACCAGGCTTTAAATAAACATACGAAGGATTGGGCTGCATCGAGAATCCACCATCGCCAAAAGTCCAGTAGTAGCTAAGCTTTTCCCCTTGTGCACTTTTACAGCAACCTCGACTCGAAAAAGCAACTACTTTGCCAGTTTTCTGGGGGCCGAGCAGTTCCGCCGATGCTCTAATTTCTTTTTTTCTGTTTTTGTTATTCTCGAAGATTTGCCAGAAGATAATCCAAGGGTCCAGGCGGATTTCCTGCCCATCTTCGCCCGTCACTGTAAATATGAAATGAGAGTGGTCATGAGCCCACACTTCAACGGCAGCTCCCTCGGCAAAATGCACTCCTGCTGGAAGCGGCTGATGCTCAGGATTAATGAGCCTGAGGACATGGGAAACCATGATTTTCCAAACATCACCATTTGGCCATTTTCGTATACCGACCCACCTGTTGTTGCCGTCTCCCCGAGTGATGCTGTTATAGAAATACTGGTCATCCAAACTGATAGGTGTATAAAGCTCAGTACCCCTCGGATGATTGATGTCAAGGCCGCCATGTGCTTCTGCGCCATGGTATGCACCCAACCAGCAATCATCGCCATTATAGCAGTCCTTAATATCGATGAAATCTCGGGCTAATGGACACCACGGCTTGACCTCTTCCGGACATATGGGAATACTCGCGTCGGCTACGACAAAACGTGCGTCTTTTGCAGGTTTACATTTACCGTGTACCTCACGCAAAAAATTGAAAATATCTGCCACCGCATCAAACCACACACGCATTCCATTAATCACATACGGTTCATAAAAGCTTTCTTGACAACCCACGTACCGTTCCATAAGCATTTTATGACCATCAATGGTAACTGTGCAGGTGAAATGGTAGAGCGTTGCCCTGTGACCTTTTAGCAGAATTTCGGCAGATGTCTCGTAAAGTGTCAATTGCCGGGTCTGTCCGTTTAAGAGTTTAAAGTGCAGTGTTTCACCACGGTCCAATTCTACTGCGCTCAAAGTATCTTTTGCCTCGCGCCGAATAATAATACTCTCCGACTTCGGCTTGTCTTTGGGCATTTGAGCTGCTAACAACATTCTTGGCACCGCCTGCGATGCAGCACCCAAACCCACAGCTTTTAAGAAATTGCGTCGATTGAACTTGATATACATATTATCCTCTTATATTAATTTAGGCCTATAAGAGTTCCTCTAAGGTGTTTTTTAATCCGGTTTAGACATCCTGATTTTATTCAAACACAATATAATCCAACTACCTACCCAGTCAAGTGCGATATATTTTCTTGTCTGTTTCCGAGCGCATTCGCTATTAACCGCCTAAATTAAGCAACTTCATAGTTTGGTTTGTACCCCAAAAACGCTATGTTTAAGTTTTAAGGAAAAAACATTGATTTAGCTATCTTATATATGTTAAAATGCACAAGTATCTTTAAACGATTTTGTTTTTTTAGGCCCACTATTTACAGGGATAGAACCGCAGCGAAGGATTCGAAACAACAGTGAGGAAGGGTTATTGAAAATTCTCAACTTTATAAAAATCTCGTTGCTTTCATTGGCCTTAACAGCATCCTTGGCTAGTTTGGTCGCAGCAGATTGTCCCGTGGGTGATTTGAGCGGGGACTGCGAAGTTGACTGGGAGGACCTGCGGCTTTTTACCGAGCAGTGGCTGGATTACCCCGGAGGCTCAGCCAACCTTGATGGTGAGCCCGGGGTAAATATGGGTGACTTCGTACTGTTAGCCGAGAACTGGCTCGAAGACTACAGCATGCTGGTAATCAACGAGTTCATGGCGAGTAATGACAGCTTTATCCAGGACCCATGCGGCAATTATGACGACTGGATTGAAATATACAACTACGGGGCAACAGCTATTGATACAGCCGGAATGTACCTAACCGATGACGTCGGTAATCCCACCAAGTGGCAGATTCCCAGTAATAATCCTTCCGAAACCACTATAAGCGCGGGCGGGTACCTGCTGATCTGGGCCGATGATGAAACTTTCCAGGGGGCACTACATACGAGTTTCAAACTCAGTGCCGGCGGCGGTGAGGATGTTGCCTTGTTTTACACCGATGGCAGCACTCTGATTGATAGTATCACGAACTTTCCGTCTCAGGATGCAGATAATTCTTACGGGCGTTATCCTAATGGCAGCGGAACCTGGCAGGTCTTTATCCACGACACGAACACCCCACCCACGCCGGGAGGCTCCAATGGGGGTGAACCTATCGGCAAACAGGTTCTCATTAGCGAGATTATGTACCATCCCTATCATGACGCTGATGCCCTTGAGGCAGAGGATATCGGGGAAGAGTACATCGAACTATTTAACGGCAGCGACTACGATGTCAATCTATCCGGCTGGCGATTCACCGACGGCGTGGATTTCACATTCCCGGCCGTTACTATTGGTTCAGGCGAGTATCTTGTTGTGGCTGCGAACGAGCCGATATTTACGGCCAAGTACCCGGGCGTAACCAACGTGGTGGGGGGCTGGCTCGGAAAGCTTAGCAACTCCGGCGAGACAATTGAACTTATCAATGCCTTAGGCATCAGAATAGATTGGGTCCGTTATGCCGATGAGGGTGACTGGTCGGTACGTGAACAAGGGCCGTTCGACGAGAACCATTATGGATGGGTCTGGTCGGATGCCCACGATGGCGACGGCAACTCGCTGGAACTGATAAATCGTTCTATCTCCAACGAATACGGACAAAACTGGGCGGCAAGCATAGGCAGTATTGAAGGCACACCCGGCGCGAAAAATTCCGTTGATTCGAATGAAATTGCGCCACTGATTCTGGATGCAGAGCACTACCCAACCATCCCTCAGTCTACCGACGCGGCAGCAGTAACAGCCTATATCTTCGATGAATTAACAACGGGTATCAGCGCTACGTTATATTACCGCGTTGACGTCAACTATGACGAGACACCCAACACCTTCAGCACGCTGACAATGTACGACGACGGAGCACACGGAGATGGCAGAGCCAGTGACGGCATCTATGGTGCAGAGATACCAGCCCATCCCAACGATACAATCATCGAGTTCTACATCGAAGCAACCGACAGCAACAGTAATAGCCCGGACCTGGCCTGGTCCCACGCAGCCGAGCGGCCAGCAATTGACAAACCTGCTCTACCAGGTTAACGACCGATTCGACCCCAATGCCGAATGGGTTCCAGGCAGCCAGCCGATTTACCACATAATCATAACAGACGCCGAACGGTATGAGCTATTGGTAGAAATAGGCAATGGTGGGCCCGATAAATATAGTAATGCCCAGATGAATGCCACATTTATTAGTATAGACGGCACTGATATTAAAACCCGTTATAATTGTGGCGTTCGTAATCGCGGGAAAGGTTCCCGGTTAGGCCCGCCGATGAATTACCGTGTAAACTTCGCGAACGACCGGTCCTGGGAAGGCGCTACCGCTATCAATATCAATAGCCGGGTTGCCCATTCACAGCTTATCGGCAGCGTAATCAACCGTCTGACAGGCATAGCAGCAGCCGAGGCAACTGCGGTGCAAACGCGAGTCAATGGTCTCAATAGAACCGACACAACAGACCCATACTTTGGTACATACGCCCATATGGAGGTTATGGACAGCGATTTTGCCGATAAACACTTCCCTAACGATGACACCGGCAACCTCTACAGGGTAATTGACCCTGATAAACAGGCCGACCTGACCTATCTTGGTACCGACCCAGCTTCATACCTTGCGAGGGGCTACAACAAGGAATCCAACACGGCCGAGAACGACTGGTCTGACCTTATCAACCTCTGCGATGTGCTCACCAACGCATCCGATGCAAATTATGTTGAGGAGGTCAAAAAGGTTGTCAATGTTGACGAGTGGCTGCGATGGTTCGCTGTTCAATGTTTATTCTCGAATACTGAGACGAACTTAGGAAATGGTTATGGCGACGACTACTACCTGTACTGCGGAATTTTAGACCCTCGCTTCATATTAATACCATACGATATGGACAATATTCTCAGTCTGTATGATATACCGGACATATGGTCGGACCAAGGAGTATACAATGCCTCTATCTGGCTGGGTGAGGCGGACGATGCAGAAAATCCAAATATCAACCAGCTTCCCATTATCGAACGCTTTCTCAGGCATCCTTCCTTCGTCGGGCGATACTATGCTTACCTGAAGGATGAAATCAAGACCACCTTTTCACCCGAGCAGATGAACCCGATGCTGGACCACGCCCTTGGGGGCTTTGTACCCCAATCTGTAATCAATGATGTAAAACAATTCGTCGCCGACCGCAATGCGTATGTGCTCTCACAAATTCCACAGCAGTTTACAATCGACAGCGACCTGACTGTTACGAAGCAGGGCTACCACAAAACCACAAGTCCCACACTCACCACGCTAAAGGCCATCTTCACCGCTAATACTACTGAACCGCTCTCTGTGCGTGTAAACGGCCAGCCAGCTGATTGGCTGCGAATCGGTGGTAAATGGTCTGAGAGCGAAAGCGACCCAATATGGACAATCAGCACAAATATCACCCTCAAACCGGGTATCAACCGTCTTATCGTTCAGACATTCGACGACCCAAACGGAACCGGAAATGAAGTGGAACGCGGTACCATCGATATATTCTATGATGTTGCAGGAAGCACAGTACCCAACCCACTCACGGAAACTAATACCGTTCTGGATGCCGCTTCCGGCCCATGGTATGTTGGCACTGCTTTGACAATTCCTGCTGACAAGACCCTGACAATTGAGCCGGAAACGACCGTATTCTTTAACAAAATCACAAGCCTTACCGTCGAGGGCCGGCTTGTCGCTGAGGGTACCGAATATCAGCGTATCCGATTGACACTCGAGCCGGGGGATAACTTAAACTGGAATGGCATAAACTTCACAAATACGCTGGAAGACAACCGGATGTGTTACGTCGATATGGAGTTCGCCGGCAATGACAACGAGGCAATCAATATCAGCAACTCGCGACTGCTTATAGACAATATGACTTGGCCCAATACCACTAACCTAATCCTTGAAGTCAGCCATCCATCGCTTATTGTCCAAAACTCGGTCTTCCCCGATACAAGCGGTGTCGAGATTATCCATGGCAGCGGTCTTTCAGGAAGCGAGTACTTTATACTCAGAGGCAATACGCTCGGCACAACAACCGGCTATAACGATATAATCGATTTTTCCGGCTGCTCACGCCCGGGGCCGATTCTTGAGGTATACGACAATGTCTTTCTCGGCGGCGAAGACGACGCTCTCGACCTCGACGGCACCGATGCCCATATTGAGGGCAATATCTTTATGAATTTCAAGGGCGGTCTATCAAGCACAAGCAACGCCATAGCCACCGACCTCAATTCCGATGTTACGGCTGTTCGCAATATCTTCCTAAACAATGACCGCGCAGTACTGCTCAAGGGAGATGCCTGGCTGCAGGCAGAGCATAACGTCTTCACCGGTAGTTCCGTCTCCGCTATCAACTTCCAAGAGGATGCAGGGGTTGACCCCGGTGAAGGGGCATATCTTGTAGGAAATATCTTCTGGGACAACAACAGTCTGTTCGAGAACGAATTCGGCGCCGACCCCAATATTGTCGTTAACCGGTGTATTATCTCAGCTGATATGCACAACCTTGGTCAAGGTAATATTGACGCTGACCCACTTTTTGTTAATCCTGAGGCAAACGATTTCCATCTCAAACCCATTTCGCCAGCCAAAGGCGCTGGAATTAATGGCCTGGATATGGGAGCGCATGTTCCCAGCGGTGCTTCGGCATCAGGCGAGCCTAATGGCTTTACTTATCACACCGATGTAAACCTAACTGTCGACGGGCCGGGCATCACGCACTATAAGTACCGACTCAACAATAGCTCCTGGAGCAGCGAACGCTCCATCAATACTCCAATCGAGTTAACCAGCCTCGCTGATGGAAATTCCTACACCGTTTACACAATAGGCAAGAACTCAGCCAGCGTCTGGCAAGACGCTAATTATGCCAATGCCTCAAGCACCTGGACCATCGACACCTCTTATCGGCAACTTGTTATCAATGAGGTCCTCGCCCAAAACATTGAGGCCGTCGACCACAATGGAACCTCACCAGACCTGATTGAGCTATATTATGATGGGTCTGCTCCGCTTGGCCTATACGATATGAGCATTAGTGACAATCCGGACAATCCGAGGAAGTTTGTCTTTCCCTTTGGGACAACACTGAACCCAGGCGAGTACCTCGTACTTTACGCAGATGACAACATGTCTCAACTAGGGATACATCTCGGCTTTAAGCTCGATGCCGATGGTGAGGGTGTGTATCTCTATGATACTCGAGCAAATGATAGTAACCTCATTGATTCGGTAGAGTTTGGCATGCAGTTGGGAGATTTGTCGATTGGCCGAGTTGCCAATGGCCGGTGGCGTCTGACAAGCCCTACTTTAGGCCAGGCAAACATCGCCCATATACTCGGCAATCCAGCTACCCTTAAGGTCAACGAATGGCTCACAGATGAAGACGTCCTTGAGGACAATGACCTCATCGAAATCTACAATCCACATCCAATGCCTGTAGATATGGGCGGCATGTATCTGACTGACGACCCTGTCGCTTTGCCAAACCGACATCAGATTAGCCCGCTTAGTTTTGCCGACGGCGCAGGTTACGTTGTCTTTATCGCTGATGGCGACCCTGAAGATGGAGCAAACCACCTGAACTTCGCACTGTCGCCCAACCAGGAAATAATCGGTTTGTTCGACACAGACCTTAGCAAGGTCGACACAGTTATCTATTATCCACAAACAACCGATGTATCCGAGGGCCGCGCTCCGGACGGCAATGACAGCTACGAATTCTTCGAGCCGCCAACCCCAAGTGTCTCCAACATCACTACTGTAGTAATCAACGAAGTGCTGGCACACTCCCATAGCGGCGCCCCCGATTGGATAGAGCTGTACAACACAACAGATGCCAATATCGACATCGGTGGATGGTTCCTTAGCGACAGCAGTGCCAACAGGACCAAATACAGAATCGCCGACGGTACAATAATTGGTCCAAACGACTATATCGTTTTCTATGAGAATACCGGTTTCAACGACCCGTGCGACGCGAATTGTCTCGCTCCCTTTGCGTTGAGCGAAAAT
>CP070728.1:1519373-1529488 GCA_020351025.1 Planctomycetota bacterium | reverse complement strand
GAAGCTATTACACATTACCGTATCGCCCTTGAGCTCGACCCGGAAAATGCCGGTTTGCATGAGGACTTCGGGGTGGCACTTTTTAAGCAGGGCAAAACCAAAGATGCTATCGAGCATTACCACAAAGCTCTTGAAATCGAGCCGGATAAGGCAAGCGTTTACGATAATCTTGGTACAGTATTTTTTCAGTTGAACCGGGCATCAGAAGCACTTGACTATTATTCCAAAGCTATTGAACTTAATCCCAACGATGCGGTGTCACATAATAATATTGGCAACGTTCTTGCCCTGCAGGGCCAATTAGCTCAAGCTATTAAGCATTACGAAATATCACTAAGAATCAAACCAGAAGATGCTGAGACACTGAACAACACAGCAAATGCCCTTGCCGGTCTTGGCAGGTTTCAGGAAGCGACTATCAAATACAAAGGGGCATTACGAATTTCACCTAATGACGTTGGAATCTACTGCAATCTTGGAATGTGCCTGAAACGGCAAGGCCGGATCGACGAAGCAAAACAAGCATACCAAAAAGCCCTTTCCATAAACCCTGGATATAAACGGGCGCAAAAGGCCCTCCAACAACTGCAGCAATGAAAACCGCAATAACAACTCGTCGGATAAAAGCAAGAGAATTAAAAATTTGGGCGGGAATTATGGGGCGAGAAAGGCATCGGTTTCGGAGGAAGGTACTTCAATACCTTTGTATATGTCGGTGTTCTGCACTGTGAATATGTCGTCGGCTGCGGTGCCAATACAACGCACTTTTACAAATCTAACAGCGCCGTCACAAAACAAAACGTTCTGGCCACGACGGTTATGATTGATGCTGTTAAGCTTTAACAAATCTTTATTTAGTTCGAGCGTGAACGGTTTGGAGTAATCATCGGGCAACCTCTCAAAAAGCGGATTCAAATCTGCAATTAAAGCTTTTGAGCCAAGTAAATGCTCTTTTGCAGGTTCGGTGCACCTTATTCGGAAGCTGTATGTTACATATCTTCTTGCAGGAAAATCGTTGTAGTTCTCCACTTGTTCGAGGTCAAACTGGAGTGCTTTTCCCTGGCTTCTGCTTGGGCAGACAAAGTCTGTCGGGTCGACGTAACCTGCCTTTGACAGCAGCCATACATGGCGTGTATTAGAGTGATTTTCCTTGCCCTGATAGCCTACCTTCCACCAGGGCTCACCAGCCGCAGTTGCAACAGCAGGTAATTCACCATTGTAGTCTGAACTATAGTGATTTATGGCCTGGCCTATCCGCTGCAATTGCATCTGGCAGTACTGCTGCCAGGACTTCTGTCGGGCATGGCTTAAAGGAGGAATTAAAACTCCTGCGGCAAAGACAATAACCGCAGCAGACGCCGCCATCTGGAATAAGTTCTGCCAGAAGCGGCCTTTAGCAGCAACGGTCCTATTTTGTTCACTGGCAAGCAACTGCTGGAGCCGAAGCTGACTCGAACGTGCAAGATTATTCAATCGCCAAATCGTACCCTCAGCCAAATCATCCGGGCAAGGTTCGGATTGAAGGCTGACAAGAGGAGCAAGCGAAGCTTTGAGTTTTGAGGAAATTTCAGCGGCATGGGCATTGTAGGCAATTAACCGCTCAGCTTCGAGGTTTTCCTTTTCGGAGGTCAAACCTAAACAGTAGTCAAATATAAGTTGTTTCTGTTGCTCGCTTAGGGGCTTCATTTATTTCTTTTGCTCCCAAAAGCAGCAGTCCAGTCTTTTGCAAAGCGGCCAACGGCTGTATGGAGTCTGCTTTTAACTGTCCCGATAGGTATACTTAAAATCTGGGCCATTTGTTTGTAAGAAAATTTGTTAAAATAGGCTAAAATTAATATTTCCTGCAGATTTTGGGGCATATTCGCTATAATTCGCCTAACCTGCACAGCGGTTTCGCTATCTTCCAATTTTTCATAAGGCGTTATTCTGTCAGAACTAAGAGCATTTAGTACGTCGTCGAAGGACATTTCCTCCGGCTCTGCAATAGTGCCAATAGGAATGGCGGCAGTTCGTTGCTGTTTACGAAGTGCATCCTTTGCTTTGTTGGCGGCTATTGTGAACAGCCAAGGTCGCAAAGGTCGTGCGGTATCGAAGCTATCTCTGCTGGTGAATAACTGCAAGAAGGTTTCCTGAAAGACATCTTCGACTAAATCCTGGCGGTTTAGAAAGTGCCTCAAGAAGACATAAAGGCTGTTTTTATAACGTTTTACAACCTCACGAAATGCGGTTTCGTCGCCGGCTGCATATCGGGCGAGAAGGTCGGCATCGGTTTGTTTTTTCAAAACAGGGTCCATAATCGAACACTTTAAATATTACAGGCAAGCACTTTATTATAAGTGATTTATAAGCAAATCAAAATTTTTATTATGTAAATTGCTTAAAGCGAAAAGAGCAGAAAATGAAATGGGTTGTTTTTAACAAAATTTTGCGTGAAAAGGGGGAAAAGTTGCCAAAAGTCGCCAAATGCTACAAAACGTTGCAAAACTTCGCCAAAAAAACGCAAAAGTAGCGCAAAACGGTGCAAAACTATGTCAAAAAAGAGCAAAAAAGATGCAGGACACCAGCCAACAGACTCAAGAGACCATTAACGTTCAGCGGATGATTCCTCATGAGGATATGAGAATTAATTATTGTGGTTATTATGGCTCCGTTATGTCTTGAAACAAGAGTAGTGTAGTTGGAAATTTGGGGAAGATATAAACAAGCAGCGGAGTCTGCACCCCTAATTAGGGACGATGTTGCGCAACTGGTGCGAAAAATGCTCCTTTGGTTCGCACAGGATGGGCGGTTAGCTACTGTGGTAAAAGGGATTAAAAAATTTTGAACAAATGAATTTTTGGTTTCAGGTATATGCGCAAATGATTGAATTTTAGCTGGATCCCAGCTGCCTGTGGCACAAGCTACGGCTTGCTGAGACAGGGTCCGGTAGAGTTTGCAATGGTCTAGTCCTTTTGATTAGTCGAAAGGACTACGAACTTATTAATGAGATACAGAGAGAGGCTGTTTTTGGTCGGTTTTTTGGCAGTTATTTTGGTGTTTTAGGGGATAGGGTTTTCGGGTATTTTTGAGGGAAAAAATTCAGGGAACCACAGCGACCTATCCGGCAACCTTTGATTCTTGACATTTGTATGTTTGAAGGTAAAATCGAACCTTAAAGATGATTTTGAGGCCAAACCCTTTATGGAGCTAATGTGATGAAAGAAAAGCACGATAAAATCAATAGAAGGAACTTTTTGAAGACGATGGGGGCGGTGAGCGTAGGCTCTATTTTTAGTTCGGTTTCCCTAAAAGCCAAGGCTAATGACCTCAACGTAACGAAGAAATCACAAGAAGCTGAGTCCCAACAGGTACCGAGGCGAAAGTTAGGCAAAACAGGCGTTAAGGTTCCGTGCCTGTCTCTTGGTATAGAGTTCAACGCCGTCGAGAACCAAACGGTCTTACAAAAAGCAGTTGAGTTTGGAGTTAGCTATTGGGATACCGCTGAAACCTATGCAGGAGGAAATAGCGCGCTTGGTATAGGTAAATTTCTGCAGAAGAACCCAGAAATGCGAGAGAAACTCTTCATTGCTACTAAAGCGTGCAGGACTAAAGGCAGTTACGATGAGGGCAAGCCTGTACCGGCGGATAGAGAATCGTGCCTTCAGGCTTCCCTGAAAAGGTTAAAGACTGAATATATTGACTTGTACTATGGCTTCCACGGCTTATCTGACCCTGTTCATTTAACAGATGAATTGAAGCAGTGGGTCAAAAACGCAAAAGAGCGGAAACTGATTCGATTTTTTGGTTTCAGCACTCACACGAATATGGCTCAATGCCTTACCGCTGCAGCTAAGCTCGACTGGATTGATGCAATAATGACAGCTTACAATTTCCGGTCGATGCAGGACTCTAAAATGCAAGCTGCTATTGAGGCTTGTCATAAAGTGGGCATCGGTCTCATTGCTATGAAGACTCAAGCCTTTGGTCAGAAATTTGAAACCGAAGAGGATAAAAAACTGGTCGAACACCTTCTACAGCAAGGTTTTACCGAGGGGCAGGCAAAGATAAAGGTTGTGCTGGAAGATAAAAGGTTCAGCTCAGCCTGTGTAGGGATGGAGAATGTCGCTTTGCTAACTTCGAATGTCGCAGCAGCGATGAATAGAACTACGCTTATATAGACAGTCACTTTTGCTTAATATCAGGTTTTTGGGGGTGCCTCGCCGCCACGCGTGTGGTTAGCTTACTTGGCCGTAGATTAGTGCGAGAGAGTTATAATATTTCCCTTTCTTGACCATCGCTTGATATACGGCTATAACTCCGGTGATGTAAGGCCATAGATAATGCAGGCGGGGAAGACAAAAAAATTTTGAGAGGAGGGTTTTTGGGCCAAAAAACGGGGTTGGTAATTAAAAAACTTTGAAAAACCAGTAGTTTCCACAGTTGACATAGGGCGTGGGTATTGACGACAATGGTATTAATAGAGAAAATCGCAAAAATTTCAAAAAAAGTGTAACAAATCGGAGGTTTAGGTGCCTTTAGTAATAGCCGAATGCTGTATTGGTAAAAATATTGAATATACGGATTTAAGCTTAACTGAATAATTTAAAGCTATGTATTCGGGAGGTAAGGAAAATGTTACGAATAGTGAAAATCACGGTGGTAGTGGGGATTCTGGTCCTGTGCGGGTCAGCTTTGGCGGTTGATTCTACCGGACTTGTCGCTCACTGGAAATTCGATGAAGGCAGCGGAACAATAGCGTACGACTCAGCCGGCAGCAATGATGGAACGCTGGTCAACGGACCAATGTGGACGACTGGAAAGATTGATGGTGCACTTAGCTTTGATGGTACTAATGATTACATTATTGTTGGGGACCCTCCTGACGAAAGCTTAGATTTTGAAACTGGGAATTTCAGTATAAGCCTTTGGTTCAAAACAACAGACTCAGCAGGAGAACTTGTCGATAAAAGCGGTGGTGGCGGTGGTCGTTCCATTGGATACTCACTATTTATCGGTGCTGTAGAAGTCGGTGCTGGCGAGGATCGTGCTGACCCTGGCGCGTTATGTCTGCGAATAAGGGATGGCTTCAATTTAGACATGATAGAGACAACTAATACCTATGATGACGGGACCTGGCATCATTTAGTTGCAATACGGGCTGGTTCCGGTTCTGCAAACCTTGATATTTATGTCGATGGAGAGAATGTTCCTACCACAAGCAGATTTGATCAGGGAGCAGGCGATATAAGTAATCACTATAACTTATCTATTGGTGCTAAGTTTGACGCCGGTGATTCCAACAGATGGGAAGACTTTTTAGATGGGATAATTGATGATGTTCGGATATATAACCGAGCTTTATCAGCTGGTGAGGTTCGGGAGCTTTATCTTTCAGCATTTAGTGCTTATGAGCGTGCAGTTTATCGACTTGATTATGCAATAGGTGAAAAGGAAGAGGTGCTGTCAACGATTGAAGAAACATTGGATGAGGAAGCTAAGGCCTACGATGACCTTGAGGAGATGCTTGAGAGTAAAGATTACGGTGATTTGAAGAAGCGAGATATAATCAAGGCCAAGCAGGATATTCATTCTTCAATGCAGCACGAGGAGCAGGCCGCCGGTGCTGTGGAGAGAAGCATTGACAAGCTGTACAGCGCCTTGACCGCTTTAGGGTGGGAGCCGACGGACCCGAATTTGATTTCACACTGGAAGTTCGATGAGGGCAGCGGAACAATAGCGTACGACTCAGCGGGCAGCAATGATGGTACGCTGGTCAACGGACCGACCTGGACAACCGGTAAGATTGATGGTGCATTAGACTTTGATGGAGTGGATGATTATGTTGATTGTGGGAATACCTTTGCATCTGTTACCGGAAGTGCCACTAAATCAATAATGGCATGGGTAAAACCCAAGACGACAGATTGTTCAAGCGGCGGATTAGTAATTGATTTGTATAGGAGGAGCGATAGTAGCAGTGCTTTTAAAATAAGGGCCCATGGTAATCCGGCTATTTGGAGAGCCGGATATATGAAAACGCCAACCACTTATGGATACTTTGACTCGGGAGTTGCTGTAGCTACAGAATGGACACATATTGCATTAGTTCAGGACAGTAGTGATGTAGGTGTATACATAAACGGCGTATGGCGAAATGGTGTAAGCGATGGAGCTGCTCCAAGTATCTCAAATCCTCCTAATGCAAGTGTAGGCGCCTACGTTTATTATGGTAGCGCACTTGACTGTTTCAACGGGACAATCGACGATGTCCGCATCTACGACAAGGCTTTAACTGCTGAAGAAATACAAGAACTTTATCAGGATGGGTTTTAAGTTTAGAGCTGATAAATAAATCACTTTATTGGGCGGTTGCTTTATGGTGGCCGCCCTTTTTTTATTTGTGTTTTGACGAAAAGGCGGCGGTGTTTGTTGACAAGAGGATATGGTTAGGGTTAGACTTGTGAGTAAGAAGAGCTCATTAAAGGCGAATTCGGAGGATGGGCAGGTGTGCTGTCCATCCAACAGAACTCAGGTGAAAGGAGATTCGCTATGAAAACGTGGTATATCGTAATATGTTTGGTGTTGGCCAGTATTGTTGGATGTGAAGCGATTGAAAATGCGTTCGAGGATGAGAAGGAGATACCCCTTTCCGAGGTGCCGAAGGAGGTGGTGGTGGCGGCAGAGTTAGCAGTCGAAGGCATCACACTGACGGAAGCCGAGGTGGAAAAGGAAGGCGGCCTGATGGTATACGAGTTAGAGGGTATAGCAAACGGAATGGAGTATGAAATCGAAGTTACCGCAGACGGCAGGGTCCTCGAGGTAGAGCAGGAAGAGGATGATGAATAGCAGACTGTAGTGTGGGCCGCGTCCTGCTGTCTTGACAAAAGGGGGAGGTTTGTGGAATCCGGCTTTGGGGTGGCGGATTTGCATTTATCTCTGCGCTATCTGCAGCTATAATGAATCTGATTTAAGGAGAAAGATATGAAAATAGTTCGGCAAATTGGTTCGCTGGCGTTTGTGTTAGGGCTGTTTACCTGCATTTTTGCGGGGGTACCGTGGCATGTGATGGTTTCTGATGACCCTGTTGTGCCGTGGTGGCTGAGGATAGCGGTGTTCTGTCTTTTGGGCGGTATCCTTGTGGTGCTCGGGTCGGTGGCTATCGAACAGAGGAAATGGCAGAAGCCGGCAGAGATGCCGGTACCTGCTGAGCCGGAAGCAGAAGTTTTGCTGTTGAATTCGACAGAGATACCCGGGCGAGAGATAACGGAGATTCTCGGTCTGGTACAGGGGCATACGGTATTTGCTATCTGGCTTGGGAAAGATTTGTCGGCCTTAGTGAGACTGATACTCGGCGGGGAATTGACTGAATACACCCAGATGATGGGAAAGGCCCGTGCGATGGCAACTGAGAGGATGAGGGCCACAGCTGGTGAGATAGGAGCGGATGCGATAATCAATGTCCGCTATATGACGACGAGCGTTGTGGGCAGCGCCGCTGAACTTTTGGTTTACGGCACGGCCGTCAAGCTCAGGTGAGACCCGCAGGACATATTCAGTGAATAGGAAAAGGGGGCAGGAATGCGAGAGGTAAATTGTAAGGTAGGTGTTATTGCAATTGCGATTGGTCTACTTTTCTTCAGCGTTTTTATTTTGTCATGCGCCCAAGTAGAAAGCCATCCTGAGGTGGGTGATTCGGTTCAACAGGAGGTTATACCAGAGCCGTGCTTTGACCGTATCGACTACTCGAGGCCAATGGACTATGTAAAGTTACCCGCCAGCATCGGAGATGCTAAGCACATTCGGACTATTGCCAAGCAGTTGAAAAGGCAAACACCGGAAACTACCTTGCGTGCCATCGGCGAATGGATGAGCAAGAATCTTAGCTACGACCCTAATATCGCATACAATTGGCGTAACTTTGACCAAATCATTGAGGCGGGTATGTTGGGAGGGTGCGCTGACCATTCGATAGTGTTCGGTGCTTTGTCCCGGGCATGCGACATTCCCACAGTCTGGGTGAAGACCATGGATTATGACTGGATTCGTAATTTCCAACGATACGGCCCAATTGGAAGCTGGCGAGGCCATATGTTCCTTGAGGTATATATCCAAGACAGGTGGGTGTTGCTGGATGCTCAAGGGATGAATCTCTATGAGGATTACGACCCGACGTCCCATTTCTTTCCGGGGGGACGCTATGCTTACGACAAGGGGGCCGACCCATACGAAGTCATTCTCTCTGTCCGATGGGACATTTGGAAGAAGCAGACGGCCGACTATTTTGCAAGGTTCGACGTTTCGAGCTTGCCTGGCTTTGGCACCGGACGGGATATATCTGGAAAAGGCGTTTACATCGTAGCCGACAGTCCAGTCTGGCAGTGGGTTCAGGATGCCTGCGCATCACAGGGATATAGAGTCAGGAAGTCTTTCAACACTGGATTTGACAAGTACCTGCCGGAAGCCAGAGGGAATATCCTCATTGTTACGTGTGTTGGTGAGCGTCTTGTTCTCCCAGCGGAATACCAAGATGAGTACCTACCCATTCCGGAGAATGGGATAAAATCTAAGCTGCAGACAGAAAACTATGGCATTGCCCGCCAACGATTAGATGATGGGACAAAGGTTATTCTGATCTTTGGCAGAGACAATGAATCTATACACAGTGCAATTGAGGCCCTATCCGTGGACGAGACTGAATAAATTTTATAGACAAACACATTACCACAGCGTTGGGCTGACTTGATTATTTTATCGTGTAAATAGAAAAGGGAAAGGGATGCGAGAGGTAAGTCGCAGATTATTAGTTATTGCGATTGCAGGCACTTTGTTCTGTGCTGCGGGGTGTGAGACGTGGACGGATACCGAGGCGGGGAACGGCAGTCTTATTAAGACGGAATTATATTTTGGGCTATGCAGGCCAGATGAGAGTACTATCAGCGAAGTGGAGTGGGAAGCATTTGTAGATGAATATATTACACCGAGATTTAAGGAAGGGCTGACGATAGTAGATGCGGCAGGACAGTGGATGGGGGAAAATGGCGAGCTTGTTAAAGAAGAGACGAAAATAGTAATTTTATTTCACCGCAACAGCGGTGATAAAAAGGCAGCCATCGAATATATTCGGGACAAATACAAGGGGCTCTTTGGCCAAGAGGCCGTTACAAAGGTAACTTCTTATCCGCAGATAGATTTTTAAAATCCAAAATTTCAGGTAACTAAAAGGTCAGCGAATGAGAAGGGCATCGCCGCTGATATTAAAGAATCAGTGAGATGTATTGATATGAAGAAGACAAAAGTAATTGTTAAGGACCTTATGCAGAGCAATTACGTGTATTTTCTGACGGAGCCAGCGGGGAGGAATTTTCATCCTGAGTTTAAGCCGGAGCTGACGCCGAAAGAGATGCTTTCATTAGGTGTTTTCGGCGGCAAGTATATGACGGACTGCAGGAAAGAGTTTCCCGAAGCGTGGTACAGAAATGCAAAGCTCTGTCATGAATTCCATAATCCCGAGCTGAACTATTTCG
Source organism: Planctomycetota bacterium (assembly GCA_020351025.1). GTDB lineage: Bacteria > Planctomycetota > Phycisphaerae > Sedimentisphaerales > Anaerobacaceae. Next base: position 1,519,985 of record CP070728.1, on the reverse strand, counting down.
GGATTAATGCCTCTAAGCCGTTGTCATACTGGCGGCAAAAGGGGTGGATTTACCGTGAAGACCCGCGAGGGTGGTTTCAATGGTACTGCAGGTATTACATGGGCCGAAGGTGTCGTGATGATGAGCGGCAAATCAAGAGATGGAAGGCAATGACAAGACACATTGCGCAAATCAAGAAGAATTGCCGAAAGGCAGACCTGAATTGCCGAAGAAAGCAAAGGCAGTCACTACTGCACTGGGCCTATGACAGCAGGAAAATGTGATTGTCAGATTAGGTTTTAGGTTTCGAAATATACACCTGCCTTTTCGAGGGCGCCTCTTAAAACAGCGTATTTAAGGTCCCGTGTTCCGCATTTTTTCCCGGCGCAGAGTGCGGCGGCGGTTCCAGCGGCCTGGCCCTGAGCCATACAGCTTACGGTATTTCTGGTGGACATATGGGCTCTTTGGTCGGAGGTAATCATCATACCTGCGGCAAGAAGATTTTCGATATTAGCCACGCAGAGGGCACGATATGGGATTCCATAGGTGCCGCCATTTTTTATCTGGAAGCGCGGCGCGAAGTCGTGGAAGCCGTAAACGAGCACATCATCATCGAAGTGCCTACCTTCAATG
>CP070728.1:1501912-1519273 GCA_020351025.1 Planctomycetota bacterium | reverse complement strand
TGCGTTGCCGTACCAATTAACCGCCCTTCAACCGGCACTTTTGAATCAGGCTCAACGGACAAAACCGCTTTCGGCTTCCGCTCTAAAGCTCTGGAATAATCAAATAAAAAGTATTCATCACTGCGATGTGTCAATTGTGTAACAGACTGTTTGGCAGGCAAAAGCGCTGCATCGGCAAAAGTGTACCGCCAACCCAAAGACGCCTTAATCGCTGTTAATATCTTCCCCTTCGCTCGTTCAGGCCTTGAACTTCTCGCGCTCAGCTCGAAGCCACGCGATTTCTCCTGCTTTAATTTATTTATGTATCCGCTAAGTCTTTCAACCTCTGCCTGGGCGTAAAGCTTTACGCTGAACAAATCGTCTTTTCCACACTTCCACCCTAAGTCAGTCCCAAAAACATCGTGCAGACTCCTCTGGTCTGATAAACCATACAAAATCCACTCAAGATGACTCCAGCACCTGCGAAGCTGCCGGTCGGCAATCGGCCCATCGCCAAAGTAAAAACCATCACAAATAATATCGTTGCAACTTTTCTTCCTTTCCGAAGCGCTTAGAATAAGTCGTTCTCTTGCCCGAGTAGTTGCAACGTAGAGAATCCGCATCTCTTCCGCCAAAAATTTCCCCCTTTTTTGCCTTTCGATAAGTTGATACGCAAGTGAATCTAATTTCGTGTTTGACTTGCTGTCGATAATTCGCAACCCTAATGTATAACCTGCATCGGCAAGGCAGTCACTTCGGAAATCCTTGCTGCTGAATTCACTGTTCAACTCCGCCAAAAAGACAACCGGAAATTCAAGACCCTTACTTTTATGCACACTCATAATGCGAACAGCATTCTCCACCTCAGCCTCCGGCGAAGCTAACGCCCAGTCCGCAGATGCCTCCTGAAGTCCCTCGATAAACTCAACAAAACGCCTCAACGAAATATTCCCGCCGCTGCTGGCAAAGTCTTCAAACTGTATAGCCCTGTCGTGAAGTTTAAGCAAATTCGCTCTGCGGGTCCTGCCATTTGGCAGCGCCGAGACAAATGACAAATATCCGGTTTGACGGTAAATCTGCCAAATCAAATCAGCCAAATTGCCGCGTCGTCCAACCGTCCGCCATTGCCCAATCTTCTCAAGTATCTTTTTAAGCTCGTCGGAAAGTTTTGAATCCCGCCCATTGACAGAATATCCCAGAACGCACTCGTAAAAACTCCTGTATCGCTCATCTGTCCTGCTGTGCACTTTTATCTCTGCCAGTTCAGCGTCACTAATATTGAAAAACGGGCTTCGCAGTATTGCTGCTAACTCAATGTCACGCCGGGGATTGTCCAGAACCTTCAAAAGGCAAAGACAGTCGCTGATTTCCGTTGTCTCAAAATACCCGCTCGAAGTCTCACAACTGACAGGTACACCAGCCAACCTAAGCACCTCTAAATAATCGTTGACCCTTTTTGCAGGCGAACGCATCAGTATCACAATGTCACGGTATTCAACATCCCGCATCTGCCCTGCCCGCTTATCATATATCTGAAACTCTGCTTTACCTGCCTCTGCCCCCACCATCTCCTTGATACGCTGTGCAACCATCGCCGCCTGGAACTGGCGCGTGGTGTATTGATTCTCCGTCGTATCTTTCCTGCTTTGCTCCTCAAGTATATGCAGTTCAACAACAGGGCCGCCATTGCTTTCCGACACGGCATTATCCATCGGCCTCAGCTCAGCCGATTCGTCATAATCAATATCCGCCAATCGTGCCGTCATTATCCTGCTGAACATCTTATTGACAAAATCAAGAATACCCTTCCTCGAACGGAAGTTATAGCTGAGGTCAACCCTTAAACCACCTTTCGCTTGCTTCGGTTCCACCGAAGCTGTTTTAAGTTCCCTTATGAAGATACGCGGCTCAGTCCCACGAAAGCCGTAGATACTTTGCTTTACATCTCCAACACCAAAAACATTATCTTCCCTGCTGAGCATATCCAGTATCGCCTGCTGAACAGGGTTAATATCCTGATATTCATCAACAAATATATACCGGTATTTCTCTCGAAGCGACAAAGCAGTCTCAGAGGGCAGTAGCTCATCCCCCAAACCCTCTTCCTCAGCCAAAAGCTTTAGCGCATAATGTTCAAGGTCTGCAAAATCCAGACAGTTAAGCGCCAGCTTGGCTCGGCTGTACAACCCATCAAACTTCTTTACAAGTTCTATAAGTATTTTTGTTTGTAAGCTAACTGTGCCTCCGACCATATCAAGATAATCAGGATTCAATATCACAAAATCCGAAAGACTCAAAAAATCATCTACAGCATTTTTTACAGTCCTGTAAATAAGTCCAGCAATCGGCCCGGTTAATTCTTTTGGCTTACGGGTTACGGGTTTGGCAAAATTCCTTATACCCTCGGCACACTTATCCCAATCGCCGGCTTTTAAAAATTCTATACACTGGACAACGCTCTTTATATGACTCTCTTCTAACTTCTCAGCCCAATCGCCATTCGTTCTCTCATTTTCGTAAAGTTTTTGGGCATATTGAATCTGGGTGAATATATTTTGTAATTCTTCCTCAACTATTTTCTTTTGTTCCTCACCCAGCTCAGATTTGAAGGGGTTGACCGCCTCTGCAAGAACAGATGCCCTTTCATACCAGTTACTTCGTGAAACCACGCTGTCTAAAAAATCGCTTAGCTCTATTATCTTTGAAACAAAGCCGTCGGTCGCACGAAGGTCCCGCCGGCGCAAAAGCAACTCAAGGCCCTGTACCAAATTGCTCTGCCCCCACGCCCAGTTTATGGTCTCCTCCAGTACCTCTGCTTTGAGCAGTTTCGCCTCGTCACTATCAATAACGCGAAAAGTCGGGTCAAGACCGAGCTTGTAAAAATACTGTGTAATCAGCCGTTTACAGAACGAATGTATCGTGCTGATTTCAGCACCTTGTAATAATATTAGCTGACGACGAAGGTGACCGCTGCCGCTTTCTAAAAACACAGCTTCTAATTGCTCGCTAATCTGTAACCGCATCTGCTCCGCAGCGGCATCGGTAAAAGTCAATACAAGTACGTTGAAAACATCGGGACATTTTGTCTTGTCAGATACTATATCGACACACCGGCCGGAAAGAACCGCTGTCTTACCCGTCCCCGCAGACGCCGTTACAAAAACATCGCTGTCATGCCTCGTTATCGCACGCCTCTGCTGCTTGGTCCATTTTATCTTCTTCTTAGCCATCAACGGGTCTCTATCTTTTTAAGAATCTTTTCCTTGCCCAACGACACAAGATGATTGTAATCATTTATCTGCCAATCGAATCGGCAAACCGCTTTATATTTACAGTATCTGCACGGAGAATTGCCACTCAAACGATACGGCTTAACTTCAATCCTGCCCGACACAATCTCCTCAGCCAGCTCGACTATCTTTTTCTCAGTGAATCTAAGAACCTTCTCAAAATCACCAGGCCTCAACGCTCCACTCTTACCATAATCACCATACTGTTCGTCTTTTGATGTAATGCGAAAATTGTAAAATTTGCTCCAGCCGGAATTTGTTACCCTCTCAACCTGTTGGAAAAAACTCCCGTCGAATATACCCTTGGCCTTATACCCAAAACTTTCTGCCTTCCTTGGTAGCTCACCGGGTTCAGCCTCTTTCGGACTGACTTCAACCGGCATATAAAATGCACCCACAGTATTTACCGATTCGTATTCAGGATTAGATGCCCCCCCTACAGCCAACATATAAATTGGCAATTGCATATCTAAGGCATAATAGAATTCCGACCAGCTAAAAGTTTTCGCCCTGCGCTTATAATCAAAAACAACCGCTATTTTTTCCCCTTCAGCCTCTGCTACATCAATCCGGTCAATCTTGCCGTCTAATGAAAGTCTTCGCCCGCCGGAAAAGGAAAGCTCATAGTCACCGAGTTTATAACTGCTGTCTTTGACTTGTCCGAACGAAACTTCCGAAAGTACAGGCATAAACTCCCCCGCCCGCACCATTTCCGAAATCGCAAGAGCACAGTCTTCAAGGACTTCGCTGGCCATCTGAATGATAAAAGCATTATGTGTCGAGTGACGCCGGAAATTTGAGATAAACGTACTTGTCGTGATAACCTCCGAAATCTCTTCCCGCAGGAACCTCAAAAGCTCATTTCTCCCAATCGATGCAAAGTCTTTCTTCTCCCGATTAAGCCGCTTCAGCAAAGCATCCAGAACACGATGGTAAAATTCACCCAAATCCAGAGGCTCAAGCTTAAATTCTTCTCTTTCTTCTAAGCCCAGAATATAGCACGCAAAATACTGATATGGACACGCTGCATATATACTCAATCTCGTCGCAGAGCTCTTTATCTGTCTGCCAAAAAGCTCCTTAACTATCCCTTTATCAAGCTCCGCCCGATTGTCATAATTTATCGCCGAAACAACCCTCGCCCCCAATCCCAAAAGCTGCTCGTCCGATGTAATATCCTCTAATAATCCTCGAGACAGCTCATGAGAAGCCTCAAGCGAGCTGCCAAATGCATCTTTACCCAAACGACTGCAAAGTAAATCCACAAGTTCACTTTCAACATGAATATTCTCAACGTCAACTTTGTAATCTAAGACCGATTCCTCACTGAGATTCTCAAACAACGACTCAAGGCTGTTTACAAATTGTGACCGCAGTACGCAGCTGCCCTTTTCATCTACCGAAGGATATGTAACACACAGAAATTGCGATGGACGCGTAAACGCAATATATGCCAAATACTGACGCTCAGCTAACTTCTGTTCCGTCCCAACTGCAAGCTCAAATCCTGCCGACTCGCAGGCGCACCGGTCATCATCCGTCAATATGTTCTCGAAGCCGACCGGCACAGGAAAATCCTTTTGTGTCGCTCCTATCAAAAAAACCGCCTTCAAATCAGGATGCCTGCTCCGCTCGATAGAACCCACAAGAACCTGGTCCAGTGTCGGTGGTATAAAGGCAAGGGTCATCTGTAAAAACGCAGAATTGATAATCGCAAAATAATCTTCACTCGTACCAGCTTGCCCGCCAAAAACCTCCACGAACTCATCAAATACATTCAACAGCTTTTCGTAAAACTGCCGGTGCTCATCAACAGTTGCATAATCACCCTCCCTTGCCGCTTCTTCAATCCAGCCGGCAATCCTCTCACCTACCCCCAGACTCTCAAGAAAATCAAAAATAATCCGAGTAAACTCTTCACCGCACAGACTCTTCCTCGGCTCATCAACAGGACAGAGTCTGTCCCGAAGTTCAAACAAATCCTTGCTGACTTTCAGACGTATTTGATTTATTTGCCGCTCGTCAAAATGCTCATCTTCTTCACCTGCAAATTGCCACTTGCTCTCACTTGTCCAGTCGCCACCTGTTATCCCGAACGCAAGACAATAGTTTTCCAGCAAATCAACATCACCGCGCTCCATTGGCACCAGGTCCGTCTTAAGGTAAGTGAAAATGTCACTGTAACAAAAACCACCAAGAACCACCCGCAACGCCGAACAAATAAGACCCACAACCGGATGCTGGCTCAGCGGCTCTCGCCTGTCAATAAAAAACGGTATCCCGTAGTCGCCAAAATAAGCCTTTATATAATGTTGATAACCGTCAATGTCCGATGCAATAACCCCAATGTCCCTGTACCAATAATCCCCTCTCTTGACCAATCGCTGTATCTCCCGTGCGACAAACTGAACCTCAGACCGCCCATTCGGCGCCGACACAATCCGAATACTATTCGCCGCTGTTTGTTTCGATGATTTTGATTTGAATATATTTTCCTCAATATGAGCAAGCTCCGGACCCCCGGAGAATCTGACCGCCTTATCAAGCACTACCGGTTCTGCTAATTGCAGCTTACATTTTTTAATCGCCTCGACCAGCGTTGAATATGTCCGCTCAGTCGGTCCAAACAAACTAATAGGGTCCGGTACATTTATATCAGGTTTTGCTGTATCAATCTTGGAAGCATCCAGACAAAGTGCTATCTGTGCCTCCGCAACTACCTTAAGCAGCTCAACTAATATTGCTAATTCAGCAGTCGTAAATCCTGCAAACCCATCGACCCACAGCCTCGCCTCCTTGGCAAAGTTTGCTGTTGCCACCCCTTTACAGCTCCGGCTCAACTGAACATCAGGGTCAATAAATTTGCCCTCGATGAACTTTAAGTACTCTCTCAAAACCAGCCCGATATCGGCAAATTTCGCCTCTGCCAAACTGTTCCGCTCATCTTTTTTTAGTTCGCCAAGTAATCGCTCAATATCATCGGGCGTCTTTGCATACCTGTGCAGTTCAGTAACAGTCTCTGCCATTTGGCGTCCCAAACCAGGCCAGCACGCCGAGGCACCGAAAACCTTTAAATCATTTTTTTGCTCCCGCAAAATCCTGTGGATTACCATCTGCTGCCCAAGCTGCGAAAGTGCAGGCCTCGCCGTATCTTTACCCCACAGCAAAAACTGCAAACGGTCAAACGAAAGCACGTTCAGCCTGTTATAGCCGACCACCCTTTCATCAGCGAGAATTGCACGTTCAGCCTGATACGTCGCCTGTTCCGGAACCAGCAAAATAAGAGGTTGATTGTCACCCGGCGCAAGTAAGGCATCAACTATTGCTTTTATGCAATAGCTCGTCTTGCCAGTCCCGCTTCTGCCAAGAATAAATTGAACCGCCATCTAAAACATCCGGAATTGAAATATCCTTTCCCCCCTTTTTACCACAATTGTTCGTTGTTTTCAATCCGCTTTAACTTACTCCCCCAAGATTTGAAATCCCTCCCTCGACAAAACTCACCTTCGATATTCGTTATTCATCCCTCGCCCCTGTTACGAGCTTTTCTGTCGGGGCGTGACTTTAGTCTTTCACAGCACGCATATAATAGCTAAAAATCACGAGGCTACGTGGTAGCTGAATTCCATCACCTTCGGCTCAACCAGCTTGCGGTAATCATTCATACTAAGCCGTATCGCCTTTTCGTGCGAACCGCACTGGAACAGGATATGGTCATCCTCATCTAAAGTCTTATCTATTATCGTGGGCAAATTATATAGATTGCCAAAAGGAGGCTGCGCCCCTAACTCACAGTCACCGAATATCTTCCCAAGCTCTTTTTCCTTCGCTATCTCGACTTTCTTAGCCTTCAACTGCTTTTTCAGGGCCTTCAGGTCAATATTGTAAGACGCTGGTAGAACACACATCACGTACTCACCATCAACCTTGACAACCACCGGCTTAGCTACGAATTTGCCCGGTTCATGCACCTCCGCCGCCATTTGCTGAGCCGTAAAGGCGGGTTTGTGTTTAGTAACCTTGTACTTCACCTTCGATTTGTCCAAAAATTCTTTTACGCCCATTTTCTGCCTCTCCAAAAAGTTCAAAAAAAACCAGCTATCTGATATTTAAGTAAAAATACTTCTACCCTCAAAAACTCTCCTTGTCAATCGTTCGCCCTAAAATTCTTTTGCCTGTGACTTAAGCGTTCCAGCGCCTTTTATTATTGCATTTTCTCAGCAATATCGATAGTTTACTTTCTTGAAGGTCTCAATGATATTGCATTTTTAATCGTCGCAAGAAGGTAGCTTATATGACCGTCAAAGTGCTCGGCATCTCGGCAAGCCCAAGGGCTGGTGGTAACAGCGACTTGCTTTTGCACCAGGCCTTAGCAGGTGCTGAGTCCGCAAATGCGCAGGTCGAATATCTGCGCCTGTGTGATTTCAATATCGCTCCTTGTATAGAATGCAATTCATGCTTCAAAACAGGCCGCTGCCAGATTGAAGATGATTATCAGCTGCTGATGAAAAAGATGCTCGATACGGACAGATTAATCTTCGCAACGCCGATATTCTTTATGACCGTCTGCGCCCAGGCAAAAATACTCATCGACCGCTGTCAATGCCTCTGGGCTCATAAATACGTTCTCAAAAAACCTCTAATAGAAACTAAAAGCCGCGACAGACGCGCTATGGTTATCGCCGTGGGCGGCACCAAAAGCAAAAAAATGTTCGACAGCATTCGCCTGACAATGAAATATTACCTCGATGTGCTCGATATGAAGTATGCAGCGAATCTGTTTGTAAACAAAATGGAAGAGCCAGGCCAAATCGAAAAACACCCAAATGCCTTAAAAGAAGCATTCCGACTCGGAGCCGAATTAGTCACCACTGAAAACCCACTACCAGAAAAACCTATCGATATCGAACTAACCTGAAAAAACCTACCTTCAAACCTCAATTTCAATAATCAATCATCAATCGAAAATGCTCTTTGTTTTTTTAACATGCTCCGCTTCTTCTTTTCCTCCAACCGCTTTTCACGGGCATACTTTGGTACTTTTGTCTTCTTCCGAACGGTTTTCTTTTTGAGCGCTTCTCTCAACAATTCGCCCAATCGCTCGACCGCAGCCTCGCGATTTGCCCTCTGCGTTCGATACCGTTGACAGACAACTCGTAGCACCCCATTCCTATTAGCCCGCGTAGCAAGTCTTCTTAGTATCTGCTTCTTTTGCTCACCGGAAAAGCTCTCACAGCCGGCCACGTCAAAAAGCAACGTAACTCGCGTATTGACCTTATTGACATTCTGTCCACCAGGCCCGCCGCTACGGGAAAACTTAAATTCGATTTTATCCTCCGGTATAAAAATTCCACCGCCAATGTCTATCATAATTTTCCTTTTGCCAAAAGGTCTTTATAATCTGCACAAAATTCCTTTCGCCTGCATCCTTTACAATGCGAGCCCATCCATATACTGTCGAACTGCTCCATAATTTTACCAACTATTTTTTTATCGTCTGTAATAATACCCGCCTCAAAATTCCTCTTATCTTTACTCTTAGCCCCCATCCCCGCACCGGTAATGTTAGCGCTGCCGCTGTAGGCACTTCTGCCGTCTACCACTACGGCCTTAAAGTGAACCCTCGGGCACAAAATTCGTTCAATCCCTTTTATCAGATTCGGATACTTATCAAAATCCCTTCGAAAAGTCGCCCCCGGCTCCTTCGCATGCAGCAGTCTAACCGCTATACCTCTGGCCACCAAGTCACTGAGAATCTCAAGAAATGGCACCTTCTCTCCGTTTTTGTCCACATACATATCCTTCAAATCAGATGTTGCCAGCCACACAAACTCCCTCGCCCCCGGCACTAAACCGCAAATCACCTTCTCGTAAATCTCTCTATCCGTTATATACTTAACCATCTGCTCTTCAGCCTCTAAAGTAAAACGCTCAAAAACAATTGTAAATGGTTTATAAGCAATTGTAAATTACTACGTTACACCGAGCTTAGTCAAGAAATTCACTCCGCCTGTACGTTTTCGCCTTGAAACACTGCAAAAAAAAGGTACAGTATAGCCCACTTTAAACCTGAGAAATTTAAGGAGATAAAAATGAAAACGAAAAAAGTAAAAACAACAATAGTAATAAGCCTACTGGTTCCAGTTGCCTTGTTAGGCTTCTCACTGTTAGCCGGTGCCGCCGACACTGAAGAGGCCGGCAATCCCGAACTCGAAGAGCTAAGGGCCGGCAAAAATTTCATCCCTACAAAAATCTACTCAGCAGAAGAAGACCAGAAAATCCTGAAGCTCTTCGAAGGACTCCGCGTCGCCGACGTCGTTGACGGTATGGATAAAGCCAGCCTGCGTGACATCGGCGCAATGGACCCAGGCATCCATCCCGCCTGGAAAGACGCCGTCAACTACAAACACCGCTTCATCGGAATAGCCCTTACCGTCCGCTATGTCCCCGTAAACTGGCCGCTGCCGCAGAAAATGAACACCGGAGAATTCGATAAATACCAGAGCAAGCATTACGAGGAAACCGCTCACGAAAAGTTCGTTGACATAATCCGGCCGGGCACCGCTCTCGTCATCGACGACTCCATCGGTTACGATGTCGGCCCAATCGGCTCGTTTAACATAATGGCCTGGAAATCACGCGGCTGTGTCGGCGTCGTGACCGATGCCACCGCCCGCGACCTCGATGAGGTCGAAGCAGAAAAAGTCCCCCTTTACATCAAGCACCCAGGTAGGCGTATCCGTCCCGGAAGAAACCAGACCGAATCCATCAATATGCCCATCGTCTGCGGCGGCGTTCTGGTTATGCCCGGCGATGTTATCGTCGCCGATGGCGATGGCGTCCTCGTCGTACCACGCAAGTACGCCAAAGAGGTCGCCGATTATGCAAGAGCAACCATTGAAATGGACAAACCACGCAGACTCGAATTGTATAAAAAGCTCGGCCTGCCTCTCGACGACTCCGTCAAATAATAACCGCCCAAAACTAATAAAACCAAAAAGCCCCAGCTCCAACCTGGGGCTTTTATTTTGGTCATTCCGTATTTGATGCGGTATCTATACGCTATCTGCTAAACGCTACCATATCCCTTTCAGCCAGTTTTCCACAAATGCGTCCAAGTTGCGCTCACCAATTATATTATCATTCGGCTCGGATATATCGCAGTTCGGTTCCCAATTAGGCCAGCCTAACTCACTCAGCCACGGCCCTGCCAAGAATACAAAATCAACTGCAAGACCTCATGGGCAACAATCTAAAAAGGCGGCTAATTCGAAACCAGCCACCACTCATCCGAGCCCATATCCACCCGTTCGCCGTACACCCGGGGTTGGCCATCAATATCCGTCTCGTCGGGCTCGTTGGGGTCGGGCCGATAAACTGGATCGCCAGTTTCCCTGCACGGCGAATCCGGCCTCAAATGGTAAAGGGGGTCATTCTGTTCAAACTTAGCCATTTCATCGATATTACCCCCGCCGTCAATACCGAATGTACTATCCCAGTCATCACCACTGCCGTCACAGCCCCAAACCAGACTGTAACTTATCGTGGACGTATCACCTGCTATTGAGCCAAAGAGAATATAGGCAGAGTTGCCGAAAATGATACTGTTGTTTATCTCCGGCTGGCCCGGTGCTGGAGCATCCATATCAATATATAAACCGCCTCCCACTTCGCTCGCAACATTCCCTGCAATCGTACAGTTTCTTATGTAAGGCCTGGCATAATAGCCGCAGCCGATTCCTCCGCCTTTCACGCCCTCGTTGTCGGAGATTAAACTGTTAATAATCGACGGGCTGCTATTTATGCCGCACCATATCCCACCACCGTAGCTCTCTGACAGATTGCCGTTGCCGCTAATGATGCAGGTGCGTATTTTGGGAGAACCACTGCTGCAAAGAAGACCACGTCCGCTGTTGTCGACTATCCGGCAATACCTTATAGTAGGATTGCTCCAGTTGCAGTACACCGCAGCATAATACCCGGAACTGGCACCGGTTATCGTAAAGCCTAAAAGGTTACCGTCCGCACCAGAGCCTAACTCGACGACCTGGTCCGCACCATTGGCATCTATTACCGTATCTTCCACTATATCCCATCTCGGAGGACAAAAGCTTCGCGCTATCATCGGAGGATGAAAGCTTTGCAATGTTATCGGTTTGCCTAAAAAGTCTATGCTCTCGTAGTATGTCCCCGGAGCAACTATAATCTCATCGGTATCATTTGCTTCATTAATCGCAGGCTGAATGCTAAAATAATACGTATCTTGCGTTATATTGTGAACAGGTCCCTCCATTGAAACTGCCTCCGTCATCGCAAGAACCCATCGCTCATCAGGGACAATCGGATTACCAAACGGGTACTCCACAACCAACTCCTCACCGTATCTTGCACGTAGTTCTGCTACAAACTCGTCATAGCCTTCCTGCAAAGCAACGATTTCCGTGAACATCGACCCTGAAACGTCAACACAAAGACATATACGCGTTGGTTCCGCATCGTCCCCACAGACCTCAGCGAAGTGAGCCATAAGCTCATTGCAATCCGGAGGTCTGTTACAGGTCTCGACACTAATCTCATCAGGCGGCTCACACCCGTCAGGCAAAACCAAACTAATATCATACAGCGGCACTATGCATCGACTATGAACTTCAAATTCAAGGGTAGGTAACAAGTCTCTGTAGCCCTCCAGGTCTTCATTATAACGCGATGGGTAACTGTAATAACTCCCCCCCCCCGTCTCATCTATAAATGCAAGGCATACTATAACAGGCTCTAATACCTCGTCCGCGCCCATGTCAACCACCGCATCACCGTCACCATCGCCGTCCAGGTACCTGTAATCGCCATCTATATCTGATAACTGACTCGATAAGGCGTAGCAGCCAGCGTCAATACACGGTGAACCCAGCTGTAAATGATAAAACTCGTCCCCCTCAACCAGCAGCGGGTCTGCATCAATATTGTGTGTTATATTGGGATCGCCTAAATCCCCTGTCGGGACTCGACTGTATGTCGCACTACAGCCTATCAATGCATCGACATTATCCCAAAATACGCAGTTGCGAATATCCGGATTGTCAGCATAATATGTCCAAACCCCCTCGTAGTTGCCGACTATCGTATTATTTAACAGGCTCCGGTCGTAATACCCTATAAGGCCGACACCGCAGGGATTGTTAAAAATCACGCTGTTATAGAGCTGGAGGGTACTCAGCGATGCGTTTACTCCCATGTTATTATTGTTTCGTATAAGACAACTTATAATTTTAGGCGGCATAATGCAGTCGTCTGCTCTTATCCCTGACCATTCGTTGTCCTCCACGATGCACCTTGTGATTCTCGGATTGCTCGATATGCATCTTATCCCCGCGGTATCTGCGTTTCTTACCGTAAAACCCTCCATTATCGGATAATAAGAAGACTCGCCACAGTCAAACAACACCCCTACATCCGCTCCGTTGGCGTCTATCACCGTCGCCTTAACCACGTCCCAGTCATAAGGGTCGGTACTCCTTATCCTGACTACCCTCTCTGATACTGGTGGAAATTCGATACTCTCATAGTACACGCCCGGCCCGACCTCAACCAAATCAAAATCATTCGCCGCATCTATCGCTTCCTGGATTGTGGAGTACTCGTCGGGAACCTCATATAATGCATCCACGTAAACCGTTTGTTCATTTGAATCTGTAAGGGCCGCGGATGGCGGCTTCACGCTGTCCGTAACTGTAAGTGTCACCTCATACGTGTCCTCGGTTGCATAAGCGTAATCAACATACCCCAGGCAATTACCGTCCGAGCACTCCTCCGTATAACTGTTGCCGTCGCCAAAGTCCCATGCATATTTAACAATAAATTGATCCGGGTCCGGGTCGCTCGAATCGCTGCCATCGAACCTGAAAATCTTGCCCTCAAACGCGCGGTTCGGCTCCGCCGTCACCACCGCGATAGGAGGAGTATTCTGAGACGGCGGTGGAGCATAACTCCTCTCCGCTAATAACAGCAGCACAATTACAAAAACCACCGGAAAAAACAAAACACCGCTCAATAACTTCGCTCTCATTGTTCTTTCTCCTTCCCAACGGGTGAGCTTATCCACACCCGTCCGCTCAGCGCAAAACTCCCACGCTGTGATACAATAGTTCCTTGTAAAAAGTTAAAAATTGACCCCCCCGACAATCTGCTCTCGGAGTTAGCCTCCGTCCTCATGTCACTCGCTCCGCAAAAAAATCCCGTGCTTGCTTATGTCCTGCCATAAATATAGTATTTAATAATAAATCTTCACACCAACTTTGTCAATACAAAAAAAACTCGTAACACCTTTAATTTGAAAAACGCGCCGCCTATCTTGCCTGGAACCCGTTACCATCCCCCATAAAACCGCAACTTTTTCTATTCCAACATAATCATCAATAATCTCCAATCAATCATCAATTAAAACAACCCCCAAACAAAAAAGACCGGCACTTAACTAAATACCAGCCCTTCGCTTCCTTAAAAATTATCAATACTCAATAATCGATAATCAATTACAGCCCTTCTGTGCAAAAACCATAAAAAATTTTGCTCGACTTTAAACCACCGCCACGGCAAAAAAACAGGCCCCGTAAAAAAACGGGGCCTGAACTTTCCATTTATTTACGGAGACGCATGCGAGATCGTGAACGAATCAATAAGCGGAACACTGTTGGCCTCGTTGACGTCCCACGCCTCAAAATAAAGCTCATCACCGTCAATCTCAACCTGGCAGAAATGGTGGGCCTTTCGACACGTTACCACATACTCCGAATAATCAGGTTCCGGGTCTCTCAGCGGTGCCCCACCGCCACCGGCGGTAATGTGCTGGATTCCATTTGCCTCACAGCGGGCGTAATAATGGTTGTGCCCGGCAAAAACTATATCGACGCCATACTGTTCGCACAACGGCTGTATCAGCTTCTGAACGATCGTATTGTCCCGATGTCCTCCTCCGGCACTGTAACCGGGCTCGTGAAACTGCAGAAACTTCCACTCCTTGTCAGTCGTCGCAAGCTGATTCTCAATCCACGCCAACTGACTACTGTTTTTAGTTAGCTTCTCATCATACTGGTCAATAACCAAAAACAGCGCCGGACCGTATTCGAACGACCAGTAATAACCGTCTACATATGGATACGGCCAGTACTTGTCATACAAGGTCGGACCTAACGCCTCGTGGTTGCCGATGCACCCGTTGAACGGAAGGTTCGCCTGAAGGTATAGTGAGTTTGAATACACCTCGTCACCGAAAAACTCCTCGTCCCAGTCTCCCTCCGATGTCCCCGAACCTACCCAGTCTCCAGTAAGAAGCGCTAGCGTCTGGTAGTTTGGGTCAGCCGTGAAAGCTCCTGCCATCCCCGCATCAACCCTGTCATGGTCCTCAGGATATGTCCGGGTGTCGCCATGCGCCAGAAACTTCAACGATGCCGCGTTCTCTTCCGGGGCTGCAACAAACGTCCCGACGTGCTCTTCCGTACCTAATATCACGCGGTAGTAATACTTGCTGCCCGGCGTAAGCCCGCTTATCGTGAACTTGTGTTGATGGTCTTCCCCGTACTCGCTTGATTCGACGCTACCGATTGAATACGTCTCGTCCAGACCCCACTCCAGCGTACAAACCGCCGTATCATCGACCTGCCAGAGAACCGTCATCTCCGTATTATCCCCGGGATAAAACAGGTATGGCCCCTTGCGCATCGCCGCTGCCTGCACCACACAGGCAAATACCAACAGGATGCAAATTGCTAAAAGTAATCTCTTCAACATCACATGCCTCCTAAATAAGGTTAATAATTTTGACTTTTACATCAGGTCTTATATTTTACTCCCTCCCATGAACTAAACAAGAAAAAAATCTTACCCCCACACAAACTTTTAAGTTCTTAATCTGTATCTTTGGATTTTGATCTTTAATTTTTAGTTTTTAATTTCTCGCTGGTACCTTCAAATACTAAATAGTGCCTCGCACTTACCCGCAATATCCTTCAGTTCAGAAAGCTCATCATTCGTAGGTAACTTGCAACCCGGTGCAAGCTCGACCGCCATCTTATACAGAGACTCTTCCCCTGGCGGTACAGCAGTCGAAACACCCTGTGAAAGCGTCCAGCTCAGCGCCTTGCGTGCTAACTCACGCTCACCTATTGGTTCATACCAGCATTTCGGCCAGCGCTCTCGTCCTTCCTCTCCCTGCCACCGCTGCTTCGCCATCGCCTTAATCCCGATAATCCCCATCTTTCGCTTCTTCGCCTCCGCAAGAACTTCGCTCTCGAAATTGTTTGCGTAGTGGGTGACAAAGCTGACCGGGTACATTATCGTATCGAAATCAAATTCCCGCATCGCCGTCAAGGCCGCCTCCGATGAATGCGCCGAAAACCCAATATACCGAACCAATCCCTGCTTCTTAGCTTCCAGAATTGCCTCCATCGCCCCTCCTTTACCAAGCGCAGTCTTCACATCTTTTTCCACATACCTGATTCCGTGCAGCTGATAAACATCAAAGTGGTCCGTTTGCAAACGCTTTAGCGACCTGTGCAGCTCTTCTTCAGCCTCTTTTCGGTCGCGCTTCCATGTTTTGCAAGCAAGTAAAACATTATCCCGATAAGGCTTAAGGGCTGGACCTAATTTCTCCTCCGCATCTCCATACCTCGGCGCCACGTCAAAATAGTTAATACCTTTCTCTACCGCTTCGGCAACAACCCGCGCTGCATGCTCCGGTTCGGCATTCTTCACCACAATCCCGCCGAAAGTAATAATCGAAATCCGCTCACCCGTCCTGCCCAAAGTTCGCCTCGGATATTTCTCAGCGACTTTTTTGTCGACGTCGGATGTCCCACTCATAGCCAACAAAGACTCACCGGATAAAAAGACCTTTGCCGCTGCCGCCGAAATTAACTTTATAAATTCGCGACGTTCGCATCTCATTTTCATTTATCTCCTAAATAACCACGAACCAGCAACAAATCTCATAGCTCGAAATTGCAATCGACATTGCTTTTTATTATATTAACTCTCGCTTAATAACGCAAAGCTCGATACGTAAGCCTCAAAACTAATCTGACCTCTTCCCCTGCCGGCAAATACGTTGAATAAGCATCGGCTGAACAATAAAATATATATGTTCGTATCAGCAAGAAGGTAAAACATTTAAGGAGCTACCGATATGAAATCCGAAAAACTCAATAATTTTAACTTCAAATATCTTGCACTGGGCCTCCTGCTCGCTCTCTGCCTGATAATAGCCATCGGCGCTGCATCTAACGATGGCCGGGGACGATACCTATGCTGCCCCGCCGGTGATAACGAACTTGCTGTATATGTCATCGACACACGGACAGGCCAGACCTGGAGAATGAGCAGAACTGACACTTTTGATTTCGGAACGCCACAGCAGAGAAAATCCGAGCGACGCTCCCAGACTCCCATCACAAAGTAGCTCACTTACCACTGCGGCTTTACTGAAGTCACTGTCGACCTCGGCCCCGTGAAGTGCTCGTTTTTTTGCGCATTATCAAAGCTATAACGTTAACAATAAGGGCAATAAATGCTATCCCAAACCCAGTCAACGAAACCCACTTAACAGCCGCCAAAAAGTCCTCGGTCGCATTCAAATCTGACTCAATGTCCCCAGCTTCTGCTATCAAAGCTCGATATTCCAGAAGAACACTGACGCTTGTAAATATCACCGAAATAATAAGGACCCACCGACTTATGTGTGCAACAACTCCCCATTTGCTCGCCCTCATCGCTGCCTCTGCCCCAACGGATGCAACTCGCCAGCGACCGACCACTCGAACAATAACGGGCAATATCGCCCAGCAAACAACCACCACTATTGCCAGCCGAAGCCATAGCAATCTAAAACCCCACAAATGGGAACTGGCCAGCACCGCACCGAATATCAATCCGCACAGCCCAAAGCACACAAAACCGTTCGAAATCTCAATACCCGCCCCGCAATGTGGACATCTCCGCCTGTCACTCCGCCATTGTATATAATCACCCGCCAACCTCCCAATCTTCACTTCACATTTCGGACATTCAATCTCAAACATAACTCAAACAAACAATTCGGCCA
>CP070728.1:1489949-1501812 GCA_020351025.1 Planctomycetota bacterium | reverse complement strand
GCATCTGTTGCCGGTGGTTGACCTGTTATGTTGGCACTTGGCGCAACAACGGGATTTTTTGTTGATTGCAGCAGCATCAAAGCCGCTGAATTGTCAGGGCAGCGAATGCCGATGGAATTGTTTTTATACAAGCTCTTAAAAACCTCTTTATCAAGGCGAGAGCGCTGTTTCCTGACATCCTGCGGGGATAATTGAAAGACTATCGTTAATGGTCCGGGCCAGCTGTTCCGGATTAGTTTGTGTGCCCTTAGACTGATTGTTGGTACGTATTTTTTCACATCGGCTGGCCAGCCAACATGCAGCGTGTAGAACTTATCAAGCCTTCGCCCTTTGAGACCATTGAGCTTATTCAACGAATCTTTTTTGACCCGGCAGGCAATTCCATATACCGTTTCAGTAGGCAAGGCCACAAGCCCGCCGTCATCGAGCAGGCTTGAGGCCTCCTTAATCTTTGCTAAATCAATCTTATCGGCATCAAGTTTTATAATCTTTGTCTGCATTATGGTAATAAAAATACACTAAGTGAGCCCAAATAGCAATGTATTTGCACGATAAAGACTTATGGTTCCAGATTCATTTGCGCTAACAAGTTTACGCAGTAACGTAGCTATCCGGTACCTGTTGATTAGGTTATTGGTGGTTCAAGTCGAATACAGCCTCAATCAGCTTTTACTAACTATCGATTTACAATAGTTTTCCGAAAATTATGATAAAAATCACAGCTACAACAGAGCATACGGACAGATAAAAAAGAGCTCTTGATAATATGATAAAAACGGAAACGCCCGATAAAAAAAGCCAAAAAAGCAACTATAAACTCGGGAACAAAAATTTTTGCTATAACAGTTGTTAATTTACCTAAAACTGCTAATCTATCTAATTTAACATTGCCGATACCTTTAATAATTGATGGAACGGTAGTTTTAGGGAGATTTAAACGATGGAAACATTAACAGAGCAGCGTAGGGAAGCTCGAATGAAGCTATCGTGGCCGGTGAGCCTTTGGCTGCCAGATGCTAACAGGTTTTTCAATGGCAGAAGCGCCAACATAAGCAAAACGGGTGTTTTTATCACCATGCCTATGACAACGCCGCTGCGAACCGGCAGTACTGTGGAAGTAAATTTTCCGCGTACTGAAACTCTTGCCAAGGAAAAAGGACAGTTCGCTCGGGTAAAAAGCGGTAAGGTCGTAAGGGTCGAACGCCAAAATATGCTCAAGGATACAACTATTGGTGTTGCAATCGCGTTTAATTAATCTATATTTGCACTTCTGCTGAAGTAAGAAAATTCGTGCGGTAGGCTTCTTATAAAAGAGAGGAACTGGAGGAGTAGGGGACTGATGACCGGAAAGGTCATCAGTCTTTTTTTTTGCCGTGGTAGAGTGAAAATGGGCAGTCAAATAGCAGGTGAATTACACTTTTGCGTGGACGGGTTTTCGTTTTTTGGGGATGGCCTTTAAGGCTTCTCTTATTCTTTCTCTGCCGGCCTGGGTTTTTCTTCGGAGCTTGTCGGCGTCGGTAGTACCTATTGAACGCAGTTTTTTGTACCTGTTCTCGAGCAGATTATCGATTTTAGTTCGTTTGAGGGCAGCAAGGGTTTTAACAATGAATCTTTCGACATTGTAGACAGTGTCGTGAATATTTCGGTGTGCCCCGCCGAGCGGCTCGGGGATAACTGCATCGACGAGTCCCAGCTTATATAAATCCCTGCTGGTCAATTTGAGGGCCTCGGCGGCGATTGCAGCCTGTGAGCCATCGCGCCAGAGGATTGCAGCGCAGCCTTCGGGCGATATGACCGAGTAGTATGCAAATTCAAGCATTGCGAGTCTATCACCTACTCCTATTCCGAGAGCCCCGCCTGAGCCACCCTCGCCGATGACGATACAAATAATGGGCACTGTCAGCCGTGCCATTTCCATAAGATTGACCGCTATCGCCTGGGCCTGGCCTCTCTCCTCGGCACCGATGCCGGGGTAGGCGCCGGGGGTATCGATGAGAGTAACGACAGGGATATTGAACTTCTGAGCGAATTTCATCTTTGCAATCGCCTTGCGATAGCCTTCGGGATTTGGACATCCGAAATTACAGGCAATCTTTTCCTTTGTGTTTTTGCCTTTATTTTGGCCAACAATAAGCACTCTTTCCCTGCCTATCTGTCCGAGTCCTGTTATGATTGCCCGGTCATCTCCGAAGCATCTATCCCCGTGCAGCTCGCTAAATTCTTTTACCATTAAATTAATGTAGTCGGTAAGAAGCGGTCTTTTGGGATGCCTTGCGACCTGGACGGTTTGCCAGGCGGTCAGATTAGCATAGATTCGCTTAAGTTCAGCGACCTGTTCTTTCTGGAGCCGGCGAATCTCAGTGGAATAGTCAATGCCTTTGACGGAGCTGAGCTTGCGCAGCTCGTTTATCTGGCGGTCGAGGTCGGCAACTTTGTTCTCGAAATCGAGATGGTCGCCGTTGCTTAAACTATTTCTAACATTCGGCATTTGAGTTAAAGACGTAAATGTCTATAAAAAACCCCTACCCGCGACTCGCGGGGGAGGGGAACTGTTATTTTTTTGCAATATCCGTTTGCTCTTATCTGTTAAAGTCGGAATAATAACAGTTTCGAGAGCATAAATCAAAGAAAAAAATTGACATTGCAGGTGTATTGCTATAACTTTTTAGCGAAATTTATTTTACGGGTATTACTGTAAGGCCTTAATTATGAGAGAGTTAAGACAAATAAGTGTAATAGGTCTGGGCCTTTTGGGGGGTTCGATAGGTTTGAGTGTATTACGGACATTTGCCGGCGTAAAAACGGTAGGTTATTCTCACCGAGCTGTTACTCGCCGCAAAGCAAAACGGCTGGCTGTTGTAAATGAAGTTGTCGAAGATATAAAAACAAGTATATCTGATGCAGACCTCGTTATTCTGGCGACACCGATATGTACGTTTGAAGAGATTTTCAGTGCAATTTCCAAGGTGTTACCTAAGGGTTGCATTGTCACGGACGTTGGCTCGACAAAGGTTTTGCCTCACCGATGGGCGGCGAAGCGATTACCGAAGAGGGTTCACTATGTGGGCTCACATCCGATTGCAGGCTCGGAGCAGAGGGGTGTTGAATTTGCCAGAGATGATTTGTTTGACCAGGCACTTTGTATTCTGACAACGACTTCAAAAACCAACAAGCGAGCTGTGGGGACACTAAAGAGATTTTGGTCAGCCCTCGGATGCTATGTTAAGTTGATGACGCCAGCTGAGCACGACAGGGTTTTTGCAAGTGTAAGTCATCTGCCTCATATAGCGGCGGCGGCATTGATAAATGTCAACGATGTCGAATCGCTGAAATTTGCCGGCAGAGGGTTTATGGATACATCGAGGATAGCATCGGGGCCGGCTAACATCTGGGCAGATGTGTTGGTTACAAATGTAGATAACACCGTTAAGGGGATTGATAAACTTACGGCCGAATTGAGGAAGCTAAAGAAAGCAATAAAAAGCGGAGACAAGAAACACATTGAAAAACTACTTCGGCAGGCAAGAGACAAACGAGCTAAGCTGATAAACTACAAAGTAAGAAAGAAGGAATTAGAACCGTGAGACAATGGCGTTTCGAAGTTTTTAACCGTGCTAGTTTTCCCGACGTTGACGGCAGCAGGGTATTGGATGAAATAAAGGAGCTGGGAATTGAATCTGTTGAGGCGGTCCAGTCGGCCAGGGTCTTTTTGATTGAGGCGGACCCCTCGGGCGTTCTCGGTGGATGCTTTGATAATAAATTTGCGGAGCGTGTTGCAAAGGATCTTTTAGCTGACCCTGTTTGTGAAGAGTATTACATAGGCAGAAGCGGTGCGCCGGCCGGCCTGGCCAAGGCGACACTAATCGAGGTGCATTTAAAAAGCGGCGTTACCGACCCTGTAGCTGAATCGGTAATGGCTGCAATAGCTGATATGGGGATTACAGTTAGTAATGTTCGGACAGCGCGAAAGTATATCCTGCTGGGCGGTATCAGCAAAAGTCAAAGCGATACGATAGCAAAGAAAATTCTGGCAAACGATTGCATCGAAGATGTGATAATTGGCAGCGAGACCGAGCCCCCAAGTCCGCATCTAAAGCCATACGAGCTGAAGATAATACACTGGCCGGTATGTGAGCTTGATGATGAGGGACTAATAGCCCTAAGTAAGGCAAAAGACCTGTTTCTGAATCTGACAGAGATGCAGACGATTCAGAAGCATTACAGAGAACTTGGCAGGGAGCCTACCGATGTTGAGCTCGAATCGCTCGCCCAAACATGGAGCGAGCACTGTGTTCACAAGACACTTAAAAGCTCTGTTGATATGAAAATTAACGGTGAACAGATACATTTCGATAATCTTTTGAAAGAGACGGTTTTTAAGGCAACCCAGGAATTGAATAAGGACTGGTGCATATCCGTATTTGCTGATAATGCCGGTGTAATAGAATTTGACGAGGATACGGCTATTTGCTTCAAGGTCGAAACTCATAACCGCCCTTCTGCCCTTGACCCATACGGTGGTGCGGCTACAGGCATCGGGGGTGTTATTCGCGACCCAATGGGGACCGGATTGGGTTCAAGGCCAATTGCCAACACGGATATATTTTGCTTCGGCCTGCCTGATAAAAAACTCGAAGAGATTCCCAAAGGGGTACTGCATCCGAGAAGGATTATGAAAGGTGTTGTGGCTGGTGTTCGCGACTATGGTAACAGGATGGGAATACCGACGGTTAACGGTGCAGTTTACTTCGACGACAGATATCTTGCCAATCCTTTGGTCTACTGCGGCAACATAGGCATAATGGACAAAAATAAATGCTTCAAACATCCACAAAGCGGAAATTTGGTTATAGTAGTCGGTGGGCGGACAGGCCGTGATGGAATACACGGGGCGACCTTCTCCTCAGGCGAGATAACGCACGAGTATGAAACAATCTTCTCCCACGCTGTGCAAATCGGTAATGCTATAACGGAGAAGACAATGCTTGATGTGCTGATTCAGGCCAACGAGGCAGGTTTGTATGAGGCAATTACCGATTGTGGGGCTGGTGGACTTAGCAGTTCAGTGGGTGAGATGGGTAAAGACCTCGGCGCAGAAATTGACCTGGAGAAAGTTCCGTTGAAATACGCCGGCCTTAACTACGCTGAAATCTGGATTAGCGAAGCGCAGGAAAGGATGGTGATAGCCGTCAAACCGGAGAACCTCAAAGCGATAAAGAAAATTTTTGACGATGAAAACGTCGAGTCAACGGTAATCGGCAAGTTCACCGATGATAAAAAGCTAATCCTGAGATACAACGGCCAGCAGGTAGCTGAGATGGATATGGACTTTCTGCATCGCGGAGTGCCGAAATACTCACGCAAAGCCATCTGGGAAAGTCAGCAGTTGAGCGAACCGAGCATGGAAGCAATGGATGATTACGGAGATGTTCTGTTGCAAATTCTCTCTTGTTACAACGTTGCCAGCAAGGAATGGGTAATCCGTCAATATGACCACGAGGTTCAGGGTAGTTCCGTTGTTAAACCATTGACAGGCGTAGATAACGATGGGCCAAGTGACGGAGCAGTAATAAGGCCAAGGTTCGACTCCGATAAGGGCCTTGCTATTAGTTGTGGTATGAATCCGCTGTATGGCGATATTGACCCGTACTGGATGGCACTGGCAGGTATCGATGAGGCAGTTAGAAATCTGATGTGTGTAGGTGGCAGATTCGACAGGATAGCCCTGCTGGATAACTTCTGCTGGGGCAATTGCACAAAGCCAGAGACGTTTGGCGCATTGGTACGAGCGTCCCAAGCGTGCTATGACGGTGCGATTGCCTTCGGAACGCCGTTTATCTCCGGCAAGGATTCTCTCAATAATGAGTTTTCCTGCGAAGATGGTACGCAGATTTCTATTCCGTCGACGCTTTTGATAAGCGCGATATCGGTAGTTGATGATATCAATAAGTGCGTGACGATGGATGCAAAGGGAGTATCTAACTTGCTTTTTGTAGTAGGTGAAACGAAGAATGAGTTAGGGGGGTCACACTACTATAAAATCCACGGCCAAATTGGGGCAAACGTTCCGAAGGTTGACCTTGAGACAGCGCCTAAAATTGCAGAGAGAATGGCTGAAGCAACAGCACAGGGCCTCATAGTTAGCTGCCACGACTGCTCCGAAGGCGGGTTGGCAGTAGCATTGGCGGAGATGGCTTTTGCCGGAGGACTTGGCATAGAAGCTGATTTGCGCGGACTGCCGAAAAGCGATGATTGTCAGCGAGTTGATACGCAGTTATTTAGTGAATCGACATCCCGCTACATCGTGGAAGTTGAGCCGGAGAAGTACGATGCTTTTGGGAAGCTCATGCTGAACTTACCATTCGGCCAAATCGGTAAGGTCACCGATAAAAAATCTCTTACGATAAAGGCACAAGACGGCAAAACGGTTATTGATTTGGATTTGGATTCAATGAAGCAGGCGTGGCTGAAGCCCCTGGCTTGGTAGTTAGACAACGAGATACAAAAATGGCACAAATAAAAGCAGTAGTTTTACGGGCGGCGGGTATAAATTGCGATATGGAAACCGAGTACGCCCTTGAAGCGTCGGGGGCGAAGGCAGAGCGTGTCCATATAAATAGAATGATAGAGGACAGGAAGCTGCTCAGCCAGTATCAGATACTTGTTTTCCCAGGTGGGTTTAGCTACGGTGATGACGTAGCGGCGGGGAAGATATTAGCCAACCAGGTCATCCACCATTTGGCTGGGGCGGTACAAAAATTTATCGATGACGGCAAATTAGTACTCGGGATTTGTAATGGCTTTCAGGTACTGGTCAAAGCCGGAATTCTGCCGGGCAATAGTTCCGCCAAGGAGCAGGCCGTTACAATAACCTATAACGACAGCGGCAAGTTCGAGGACAGATGGACCTACCTTGCACCGCAGACAGACAGGTGCGTTTTTATTGACCCGGGACAGCAAATTTATCTACCTATAGCACACGGTGAGGGTAAAGTAGTAACAACGGATGAAGCCACGCTGGAAAAGTTAAGGTCTGATGGACATATCGCATTTAAATATGTAGATAAGGATGGTAGGGAAGGGCCATATCCGGTTAATCCCAATGGCTCGATGGACTCAATAGCGGGCCTGACCGATTCAACCGGCAGGGTCCTCGGTCTTATGCCACATCCGGAAAGACACATTCGTCATACACAACATCCGCATTGGTCTCGACTCAAAGACAAAAAAGGCGGCGACGGTATGACAATGTTTACCAACGCAGTCAAATACGTCAAAGAGAACTTTTAATAACCGGACCACCACCTGACGAACGGAATCACACCAGTGGCGAAGGGATGTTCGAAACCTTTTAAGTCCGGGACGGGGCTTAGCCTTCAATACAAAGAGGAAGGATTGGGAGGTTGACTTTTTGGGTAACAGGTTTTAAATGTAAATGTAAAAGGATTTTCGAATGACTGAAATAAGGGACACCACAACAGTAGTTATCCAGGCCAGCGTAGTATTTAGCGTCCTGATTCTCTTTGGAGTATCTTCGTGCAGGGTCGGCGAAAAGGTTTTTCCCGGTGCCGATGAAAACACTCCCTCCCGAGCGCAGTATATGACCTGGATTAATAACACTGCTGAGGGTTCGACTGAGCCCCAAACCCTTACCAATCTTGACTTTTTCAAGTGGCTTCATGACGAGTACGGAATGGTTCTGGATATATATTCCTTTGATACAGGCAATATAGATGGCGTTGGCTACACTTACGGAAGTACGGATTCGGAGAGATTCAAAGGACAATACCCGAACGGTTTTGAGCCTATTTATGAAAAGGCCAAAACATTCGGCTGCCGACTCGGGATATGGCTGAGTCCGGACGGCTTTGGTGACACAGCGGAGCAGGAGCAGGCTCGCACCGATATGCTGGTAAGGTTATGTCGCGATTACAATTTTATACTGTTTAAGTTTGATGGATACGCTGGCGGCTGGCTGCGTCCGGAGAAGCAGGACGCTTTCATAGAAATGCTTAAGGAATGTCGTAAATACAGCCCTGATTTGATTGTGCTCAACCATCGACTCGAACTCGGCAAAGCCTTACCATACGTCACAACCGAACTTTGGGAGGGAGCTGAAACCTATATTGACGTCTGGATGCCCAATAAGCAAGCCGCCACTCACCACCGGGCGGGTGCACTTTCCCGTGCTTTGCCGGCGGGGCTCACACGACTCACCGAAGACTGTGGAGTGTGTATCTCTTCCTGTTTGAATTTCTGGGAGGATGATTTGATTCTTCAGGCTTTCAATCGCTCTCTCATTCTTGCACCGGAAATTTATGGTAACCCGTGGTTTCTTCGCGATGATGAGTTCCCGAAATTGGCGAGGATTTGTAATCTTCACCGCCGTTATCGTGATATTCTTGTTAGTGGTATTGTTCTTCCTGAGGAAGACTACGGCCCATTTGCAGTTTCGCGGGGAGACAAAAAAACCCGATTCATCACGCTGCGAAACCTTACCTGGAATCCAGTCAAGTACAATGTAAAGCTTGATGCCTCAATTGGTCTGACCGACGTGGGTAACATCGAGCTGCGACGGTTCCATCCTTCGGAAAGAATACTTGGCCAATACCAGCGTGGGGCCGAGGTTGAGGTTGAAGTCCTGCCTTTCCGTTCGTGCCTGCTTATGGCCACGACCAAACCAACGAGTGAGATAGGTGTATTTGGCTGTGATTATGAACTCGTGCGTGATATCCCTGCTAAACCGGTGATTATAAAGTTGCTGGGTCTTCCGGGTAGCAGAAAAACAATAAAACTTTCCGCCGGAGGGTGGAAGTTTACCAAAGCGATGCTGGATGGACAAAAGTTGCCTGATATTTTAAATGGCAAGTGGGTACCGATTGAATTTTCCGGCACGCCTCTTAAGAGAGCGTGGCACAGAAAACTGGGCGAGCTTAAACAGTGCGATGTGCCGGTCGATGCCGAGGCACTTTATGAAGCAACGTGCTTTGCGGCCAACAATAATGCACTTGAAGTTCGGTCTCTGTTGCGTTCGGGGCCGAGTAATATCTCAGAGGTGCAAAAAGCTCGCAAAGCTTTCTTCAAACAGAAGGTTTTTGTAGAACTGGGTGTATGGGATAAGAACCTCTTTGATGGTAAAATGGATACGTCTTTCAACATTTGCAGACGGTGGACAGACAGAGCATGGGCAGACTTGGGCCCGTGGGACCCGACGATAAACGGTGGCTCACTACGAGTTGATTTTGGCGAGGCCATCACTATTGACAAACTGGTTGTCGGAAAAACCAGCGAGGATTTTAAACCACAAAAAGCAGAAGTCTCAGCCGACCTGGAAAAGTGGATTCCAATCTCCCTTAGTAGGGAGAATCAAAATGACGTTATTGTTAAAAATTTCCCTGCTGACGAACCGGTCAGGTACCTGCGTATCGATGACAGTCCGGACCGGGTTGCTGAGGTTGAAGGGTATCGAGGTGGTGTCAAACTAGACCGGTCAAAGTGGCGTGCCTCCAACCTGTTTGGCCCCTATACCAAGGCGCCGGCAGTTACAGCTTGGTCACTATCGTTTGTCTTGGATGAGGCTCCGGCGGGAGGTTACCTTGCCATTCCAGTTATTGGCCAACACGGCAAAGAGCGCGCTTACGCTGCACTTCGTATCGATGGCGAGTTTGTCGGTGCTCCTGACCGAAGCTTATCTTATCCAAGCAATGTCTGGGAGTATTGTAATGCTGAAAGTGACAGTGACTATACGTACTATGTGCCCGTAACGCAAAAAATGCTGAACAAGAAAATTGATGTTGTTGTTTTGATACTAAAAGGAGGCAGCAACAATGTAAAGCCGGAAGTCTGGATAACAGCTTATCCGATACCATTTCAGAGGAAGGAACTCATTCTGACAGCGACAGATACAGTCCAATAGTCGCAAATGCCAAGGAAGCGGACGGTCAATGCCACAATTAATACAGTTGTGATTTCGAGATAAATTTTAAAATTTGTTAAAACAAAAAGGATTAAGTTTGCCGATTGGTGTTTTAAAGGTTAGTATGAGGCTTTATATTATCAGTATAAACCACGTGTTTTTGAAAGGGTTTACAAATGTGCCGGACATGTGGGTGCAGGTCGATTAAAAAAGTGAAAAAAGCCAAGAAAGCCAAAAAGAAAAAAACCAAAATCAAAAAGAAATAACTACATTTTTTGGCCGTATTCCTCATAGAAGCAAATCTCTTTTAGTGGCTTTCTGCCTTGTGCTTGTCGAAAAGCTGATTTTGAAGCCGGATACCCCACTGGAACGACCATTACAACGTCGACTTTGGCCGGCACGTTCACTATCTTTTTTACCTGCTTATCGTGAACGGCCCCTACCCAGCAGGTGCCGAGCCCTTCATTCCTGGCTGCCAATATAAGATGGTCGATTGCAATGACAGTATCACGTCTGCCAGCCTCATCATGCCAGGGCTCATAACCGCTACTACATTTAATCGCGCAACAGACCAATACTACCGGAGCTTCTGCAACAAAGTCCTGGCTGTAACAGGCACTGGCAATTTTGGCTTTCTTTTGCTGGTCTTTTACTACAACAAAGCGCCAAGGCTGTCGGTCACCGCCGGAAGGTGCAATCCTGGCAGCTTCGAGAACTCGATTCAGAACATCATCTGGGACAGGCCTTTTTAGAAATCTTCTCACGCTGCGTCTTGTTTTTATCACATCATAAAATTCCATAGCATCAACTCCTTAAGGTCTTGAAGTGTCGGGTAACGAACCATTTTTCAGACAGTTGCCGGCTGATGGATGGCCTCGCATCTAAGCACACCGGAACTTAGCTCAGAGGAGGTTATTCTTTTGATTGCTCTATCCTTCTCATAGGGACTGATGCGGCTTTTTTTAACAGCTTCTGTCAAAATCGCTATAGTTTTATCATAAGTTTGCCGGTCGACAGGGTATGGTGTTGCATCTTTGCCTCCATAAGCAAACGAATAGCGGGCTGGGTCTTCATATGAAGGATTGGCGCCGTAAATGACCTCAGCCACCAAAGCAAGTGCTCGAATCGTCTTCGGCCCTACTCCTCTAACAGCTAAAAGATTTTCATAATTTTCCGGCTGCCTGTCGCAAAGTTTATGAAGGATTTTTTCCAGATAGCGACTCCGGGAAAAATCTTCACAGACCACGGGATGAGCTCTGAATTCCGTATCTTCCAATTGTAAAAAGGTAAGTTGCTGCCCTTTATATTTGAAGCTGACCATCTTGCTGAGGTCGGATGAGTGCCTTCGCAGGATTTCAATATCTTTCATAAGTGTTTTATATCCTGATGAGACAAATTCTACACTCAGGCTTCTGGTATTTTCGCTATCTCGGGCGGTGAGATTCAAGGAGGGTTTGCGCTTTGCGGCAGTAACGATACCTGTATGCGGCTCACAGACAAGGTCTTCAACATTTTCGGAAAACCAGTGGTAACGACGAGCCGAGACATTAGCTGGGTTCATCCCCTGCTGAACGACTGCCCAGGCACCGTTTCTGGAAAAGAAAAAGCTATGATGATAAATTTGGTAGCCATCGTGGATGAGCGAACTGTCGACCTTCGCGCTCATTCGGGAATTATAGACGAGGTTATTGACATATGGGTCTGGTAAGCTCAGTTTATCGCCCCAAGTGGAAATTTGTTCCGGGGTTTTACGTGAGGTTTTACCCTTTCCACCGCAGATAAATACACCGAGGTCTTTTTCCTGGTGGCGAATGGCCTCTTTCAAAGCCGCTGTTAATATGGTCGTAAGGCCTGACGCATTCCAGTCAAATGCCAAAACTGTACCCAGTGATTGAAACCAAACCGGGTCCGCAATCCTTCGGATAAACTCGTCGGGGCCAAACTCGG
>CP070728.1:1482807-1489849 GCA_020351025.1 Planctomycetota bacterium | reverse complement strand
GTTTGTAAAACAGTTAAGGCGATTTTGCAGGACCAAAATTCATCTGGCAGACGGGGAAATAAAAAAAATTTGTGTTGATACGACAGGCGGGACAATTCATAATTAATAACCACCACAGCAAAGGGTATATCTCCTGTAGCAGAACGGCTTGAAAGAGCACGTTCTCTGAGGAGGAAAAGGTATGACGCGGCTTTACGGCAGTTAATCTGGAGAAATCATTAAGGGCGCACAGTGCTTTCCGGGGTGAATCCTGCGCGGTTGGCGAGAGGTAAACATAAAAGGGAACAGAATTATCCATATTTGGAAAATTTAATTCCCTCTCTTGAAAGGAGGTGAAAGAAAAAGAGATTTGGGAAGAGAAAAGAGTATCGCGGAAATTTCAACAGTAAGCTTTAAGGAGGCACATTATGTGTAAGAAATCAGTATGTTTATTAGCTTTTGTTCTAATGATCGGCCTAAGCGGGGCGGTACAGGCCACCACTTACTATGTCAGTCCTTCCGGCAATGACGCAAACTCAGGCACTTCACCGTCAGAGGCATGGGCGAGCACGGACAAGGTAAACAGCACGACTTTCTCGCCCGGAGACAGTATATTGTTCGAAGGCGGGGAAACTTTTCAGGGAGGACTTGTCTTTACATCCGGCGGCACGCCGACGAGTCCGATTACGTTAAGCTCATACGGCACCGGCCGGGCGACTATCCAGGGAGACCTCAAAGAGACGGTTCTGTTGGTGGATAATTGTGCGGGATTCGAGATAAGTGACCTGATATTCCGTGGTTCGGGCAATACCCATCTGACTATAGACCTTCCTGATTTTTACGGCATCAGGTTTTTTGCCAACGCAGGCAGCGGTGTCAAGCTCGAATACATTCGCATAGACAACGTAGAGGTCTGTGACGTCACAAACCGGGGAATCTTTTTCGACGCATTAGATTTCAGCGGTTTCAAAGATGTGGAGGTCACCAACAGCATAGTCCACGACATAGGGAGCGAGGGAATAAACTCGTCCACAGGAGGCTGGCCGGTGACTATGCATTCGCATGAGGACTTTTATATCGCTGACTGCGTGGTTTACGACGTCACCGGTATAGAAGACATGGGTAGCCATAGCGGCAGCGGAATTGTATTCGGAGGTCTAAATGGATGCGTTATTGAGTTCTGTGAAGCATACAACACCGGCGAGTTATGTTTCTCAGACGGCGGCGGCCCATTAGGTATCTGGGCATGGGAATGCAATAACGTTGTTATCCAGCACTGTGAGTCGCACCATAATCTCAGCAACACCGGCGACGGCGGGGGCTTTGACCTCGATGGAGGAGTTCAGAACTCCATCATACAGTACAATTATTCGCATGATAATTACGGCTGTGGATACCTGATTTGTCAGTTTGGAGGAGCTAATCCGTTCATCAACAACACTTATCGGTATAACATCAGTGAGAATGACGGCACCGGCGGCATGGCAGGAGTTTTCTACTGGACGGGTTCTCAGAGCGAAGGGATGTCAAACATCCATTTTTACAATAATACCATTTATAATGGCCCCAACTCACTTGGTTCGGCAATTGAGATTATGAGTGAGGATATGACAGGATGTTATATCCGCAATAACATATTTGTAACCACCGATGGCAAGCCTGTGGTTGAAGTTCTTGGCAAGTCCACAAGCGTAGTCACCTTCCAGGGCAACTGTTATTGGTCAAGCGGCGATGATTTTCTGATTCTCTGGGGCAGGAACAAGACCTATACCAGCCTTGATGCATGGCGAACTGCCTCCGATCAGGAGATGGTTGGTAGTGAACCAGTCGGTATACAGGCCAATCCGCTTTTGACCGATGCTGGTGGCGGCGGAACGATAGGTGATCCGTGCCTTCTTGAGACCCTCGATGCTTACAAGCTAATGGGTGCTTCCCCTGTTATTGATGAAGGGCTGGATCTTTATACCCTGTTTGGTACCGATGTCGGGACACGTGATTTTTATGGCTTAGACATTCCCAGTAATGGTGTATTTGATATTGGTGCACATGAATATGATCAGTCGTTACCGGAAGATACTAACGCACCAAGTCCGGATCCGATGACATGGGCAACGGTGCCTTATGGGGCTAGCGAGAGTTCAATATCGATGACTGCTACAACGGCTACGGATGATAGCGGTGTTGAATATTACTTTGAGTGCACCGCAGGCGACGGCAATGATAGCGGCTGGCAGGATGAGACGACGTATGTGGATGTTGGTCTTGTTCCATCTACCCAGTACAGCTACAGGGTGCAGGCACGCGATAAGAGCCTTAATCAGAACACGACAGCCTGGTCGAGTACTGAATCGGCTACGACTTTATCTGCAGACACCACTGCACCGACTCCTGACCCAATGACTTGGGCAACGGTACCTTACGCTACCGGCGCTTATTCTATAGAGATGGTAGCTACTACCGCAACCGATGAAAATGGAGTGGAATACTATTTCGAGTGCACCGCAGGCGACGGCAACGACAGCGGCTGGCAGGACAGTCCCGTATATGAGAATACGGGTTTGTCGCCAAACACTCCGTACAGTTACAGGGTGCAGGCACGCGATAAGAGCATCAACCAGAACACGACCGGCTTCTCCGGTGTAGAGTCAGCAACGACAGATGCAGCAGATTCGACCGCTCCGAGTCCCGACCCGATGACATGGGCGGTTGTGCCTTATGCTATTGGCAGCAGCATTATTTCTATGACCGCTACCACAGCTACAGATGTCAGCGGTGTTGAGTATTACTTCGAGTGTACAGCAGGCGGCGGCAATGACAGCGACTGGCAGGACAACACCGACTATACGGACATAGGTCTTGACCCCAACAACCAGTACAGCTATAGGGTGCAGGCCCGGGACAAGAGCCCGAATCAAAATGCGACGGCCTGGTCCACAACAGAATCAGCAACAACCATGAGTGCTGTTACCTTGTTCAGTGATGGATTTGAAAGCGGCGACCTTGTTACTGGCGGATGGACAAGCGATGGTGTTGTGGATGTTTCCAAAACCGCTGACTATACCGGTACATACGGTGTAGAGCTTCAGTTGACCGGCTGGATTGAGAAGGCTGTCAGTACCGCCGGATATACGAATATCCAGGTTAAATTTGCTTGTGAGACCAAGGGTCTTGACTCAGGTGAAAATCTATTCGTGGAATGGTGGGACGGCAGCGACTGGAATGAGGCAGATGCCATAAGGTCAAATGACTGGATTCTCAAGGACATAGCGCTTGGTTCCGGAGCTGATAACAACTCATCGTTCAAGCTGAGATTCCGTGTTCTCTCCAGCAATCCCAATGAAGAATTGGCTAATGTTGATGATGTCGAGGTGGCCGGCGTTTTACAGTAAGGATGTTGATTTATTTTAAGCTGTGGCGGCCTTTATGGCCGCCACGCTTCTTTTCTAATTACCTGTCAGCGCACTTCGACGCACACAATTACTGCCGTAACCTTAGGCTTGTAAGGTACTTAAGGCGATTTTGCTCCTCTGCTGGCGAAGATAAAGAATGCAGACAGGCACGTTGAGAATGCGAGCTTCGACGCTCGCCGGGCCCGCTCTTTAATCGAGTCATCCGATTTGTTCATAGAATTGACACATCAGAATTTGCAGGACTGTTTCAAGGGCTGCTGCTGATATAGGTAAATTCATGTATCGTAAGGAGCAATCAGGGGCATTTGGGGGATAGGGGTTGCGGGTTGCGAGCTGGGGGATAGGGGGCGGTAATTAGTTTTGAGTTTTGAGTTAGAGGAAGAGATTGCCACCCATTCGACTACTTCGACAAGCTCAGTGTAAAAGATAGCGGATGGCTTTTATAATGGGAACTACTTATACGCCTCAATCTCCAGGCAGGCAGACCTGAACACGCCTTCAGTCAACAGACCCTTGTCGGAGTAGGCCTCGTAGATAAGGACCCTGACCCTTGATGTCTTTATGGGTGGAAATTCGTGGGACACTATGGTGAGCACATTATCCCTGACCTCTGTGCCGGGGATGTCTTTCCAGCTCTGCTGTTGCCAGTATTGAAGGACATAGTGATGGGCGAGATAGGTTAATTTGTTTTTTTTGATTTTCTCGGGATTTAGATAAAATGCGGGACAGGCAACTATTCTGCTTATCTCCTGCTTCTTTTCAAAATCAACACCAAACCATGCCTGCTGCGGCGACCTCTGAGGAGGGTCTGTGGCCGCTGCATCAGTATCCGTGTCGTTTCCAAGAGTGAGGTCATTTAATCTGTCCAGGTTTTTTACTTTCAGGCCGCTTTCAAAAGTCCCTGCTATCGGCTTTGCGTCAAAGGCCAGATTGGCAATACCGCCCTCGGTGCTAACGCTGTAAAGGATGGCTTTCTCTTTGCCGCTGCCTCCCGACATAAGCTTTGTGAATAAGGGGTTTTTATCAAAATCTCCAGACGGTCCCCATTTGCTCTTTAGCAAATAGACCTCCTGTTCGCGGGATTCTGCAAACTTTATAATCTCCCGGGTGTTTTTTAGCAGGACGATATTCAGATCTTTCTGCCTCTTTACTGTGGCCCTCACTTCAGGCCTGAAATAGTTGCTTATACATATCTGCCTTTTGGTAAGACTGCGGATAAAATCGCCCGTGAACCAGCTGCAGACAATTACGGCGTCTTTTGAGGCGTGGCTGTTGAGCCAGTCGGCAGCCCTGTATTCACCGGTAGTTGCAGAAGGAGGCCAATGGCCCCAGGTTTTGCTCTTATGGATAAAAGTGCCAAGGCCCAGAGATATTATGATTATCAATGCGAACGATACAGGCTTTGACATCACCTCGCCTTTTAGTGCAGCCGCCCCGCTTACCAATATCCTGTAGAGGGCAAATATGAAATATGCCGAAAGAATTGAGTAGATGAAGGAGGGGAGCAGGAAATACCTGTAGAATTTTGATGTAAGAGAAGGAACGCCCAGCGGCAGAAGAAGAATATAGATTATATATAAAACAGAGAAGAGGAGCACGAAAACTCTCACTTCATCAAATGGGTTCTCAATCCTGCGAACAAACTCCGCGGCTGCCTCCTTAAGCCTTTTCCATATACCTTTGTTTTTATGTTTTCTCCGCCTTCTCGGCGCCGAGTCCTCCTGTGAATTTCCGGTATTATCCTTTAGCTTTATCAAATAAAAAAGCAGGCCCATCAAAGAAAAACCTATCTGGTATTTTCCTACATTGTTTACAAGCTGCCTCCAGACGTGCATCTGGCTAATCCCTTTCTGCAGGCCGGTGCTTCCCTGCGCCTCTGAGGCAAAGAGACCATTTGCCATAGAGAGCCCCATATAAGTATTTGCCCATAATATGAGGAATGAAAAGAAAATGGCCGAGGAGAGAAACAGCCATCCGAGAACTTTGAGCCTCTGTCCGCGCCTTTTCAGGAGGATGTAAATGGTGTAGATGCAGAACAAAGGCATAAGAAAGACCGCAGGAATAGGGTTATGGATAAAAATAGAGGTAAAGAAGAGGCCGAAGAAGAAGGCATTTGAAAGCTTCGACCTTGAGTCTGTCATTAGAAACAGAAAGAAAAGGATGGTAATGGGGAGATAGAGAAGACCCCATGGCTCGCTGAAACCGATATTTGTCCTTAATATATGAACAGGGCTGGCGGATATGAATGCGGCAGTGATCAATCCTATGAAGGTGTTGGCACCGAACAGATATTTGGCGAGAAGATAGGTTGTGATTATGCTGTAACTTCCGAGCAGAATGGAGCCGAATTTCCATATATACCACGGGTCAATCCCTGAATAGAGGGATATAAGGGCGGTAAGGACGTAACAACCCTGGGGCTCGACTACCGGAATCTCTCCTTCAATGTAGGGATCCCAGGGTAACAGCATTCCTGTCTCAAGCAGGGCAACAGTTCTTATGTGGTGACGATAGGGGTCTGCATCCAGGAGCTTATCAGGATAGCGAAGGGTGCTTTTAAGTCTGAGGTGCATCCCCAGACTGAATATGCAAAGCAGGAAAATGAAAGCGGTCAAGCCCTTTTGAAAACCGGGGCCGGCTTTTTCCGGCTGCCCGATTTTATTTTGCTTAAGTGCTCTGAAAAATACAATAAGCAACAGTGCGAGCAATAATGATGTTGTGAAAGTCCATACATTTGTTCGAGTCAGCTTTATACTAAAGACAGCATTCAGGAAAATAAAGAGCAATGTAACAATCGACATGCCAAGAGGAATAGCCAGGATGATAACATCTAACAGGCCTCTGAGTCTGTATCTTAGAGATGGCACAACAGCCCGGATAAAGAGATATCCGGTGGATATAAAAATGCCGAGGGGAATCAAAGAACGAAGGATGAGAGCTAACCTGTCATTGGAAATAAGGATTTCTTCCATCATCTTTTCTGTTTCCAGATTCCATATAAAAGCAAGGCCAAATTACAGCATAAGCAGTGAAAAGTCAAGGGTGACATCTGAGAAACACGGAGCTATGTTGAATAAGAGAGGATTTTTCAACTTTATCTTAAAGGGTCTGTTCTACCAATAGTTAAACCTTATATAGTTGCACCCTTCAGAAAAAAAGACGTGGCGGTCTTTGTGGCCGCCACGTCTTTTTTCTAATTACCTGTCAGCGCACTTCGGCGCACACAATTACTGCCGTAAGCTGAGACTTGTAAAACAGTTAAGCGATTTTGCAAGACCAAAATTCATCTGGCAGAGGCCGAAATAAAAAAAATAAAATTTTTATTGATACGACAGGTAGGACAATTCATAATTAATAACCACAAGGGTAAAGGATATATCTCCTGTAGCAGAACGGTTGGAAAGAGCACGTTCTCTGAGGAGGAAAAGGTATGACGCGGCTTTACGGCAGTTCATTTGGGGAAATCATTAGGAGCGCACAGAACTTTCCGGGGTGAAGCCTGCGCCGTTGGCGCGAGGTAAACATAAAAGGGAACAGAATTATTTGTATTTGGAAAATTTAATCCCCATTTCTTGAAAGGAGGTGAGAAATGATTTAGAGATGGGGAAGAAAAATCAGGAGACTAATACTAATTTTTCAGAAGGAGGTATGTT
>CP070728.1:1412529-1482707 GCA_020351025.1 Planctomycetota bacterium | reverse complement strand
CCCCCCTTAAACTTACCTGGTACGATGGTGGATTAATGCCGCCGCGACCCAAAGAGCTTGAGGAAGGAAGACAACTGGGCGTTTGGAGTGGCGGTATACTTTTCTGTGGAGACGAAGGAGAATTGACGTGCGGATATAGGGGCCAAAATCCACGGATAATACCTGAGAAGAGGATGAAAGAGTATAAACGGCCGCCGAAATCACTTCCGCGAATACCTAAAGGTGAGGGCGGACACGAAGAGAATTGGGTTATAGCCTGTAAAGGGGGACCAGAACCGTGTGCAAACTTTGACTATTCAGGTCCCCTTACCGAGGTTGTGCTGCTGGGTAATGTTGCGATACATTTTCCCGGCAAGAGACTACAGTGGGATGGGCCGGGCATGAAGTGTATTAATTTACCTGAAGCAAACGAGTACATTCATCGGAAATACAGAGATGGATGGATGCTATAGTTACTCAATCAGATTTCAATCTAATTGTTGTTGTTCAGGAGTTGGATTATGAAAAAAACAATACTAACGGTGATTGTCCTACTTTCTATGTGTGTTTCAGTAGGTAAGTGTGTGGAGGCAGAGATGCAACATTCGAATACGGATGTGTATGATGGCTGGAGGCTGGGGACTCAAGCATGGACGTTCAATCGATTTACGCTTTATGAGGCGATAGATAAAACGGCATCATTAGAACTGAACTGGTTTGAAGCGTATCCGCATGGTCAAAAGCTAAGTAAGGATGAGCCGGATGTTATTTTCGGCCATGAAATGCCTGTCGAGTTAAGAGAGCAAGTCAAGCGGAAGTTGTCAGAGGCAGGTCTAAAATTAGTTAATTATGGCGTGGTAGGCCTGCCAAATGATGAGGCTCAGTGCCGGAAGGTGTTCGACTTCGCAAAGGAAATGGGTATTGAGACGCTTGTATCGGAGCCGCCAGCTGAAGCATTTGATATGCTCGATAGGTTATGCCAAGAATACGAAATCAATATTGCAATTCACAATCACCCAAAGCCATCACACTATTGGGACCCGGATATGGTGTTGGAGGTCTGCAAAGGAAGGAGCCAACGGATAGGTGCCTGTGCAGATACAGGGCACTGGGCGCGCTCGGGTATCAATCCGGTCGAGGCACTCAAGAAACTTGAAGGCCGTATTATTAGTTTGCATCTCAAGGACATCAATGAATTCGGCAACCCCAAGGCGCACGATGTAATATGGGGCAAAGGTGTATGTGATGTTAAGGCAATGCTGGAAGAACTCCACCGCCAGAATTTCAAGGGTGTGTTCTCAATTGAGTATGAGCACAATTGGGAAAAATCCCTCCCGGAGATACGCAAATGTGTGAGATACTTCAATAAAGTGGCAAGAAAATTAAAAGGGGCGGGCTGGCGGGATTTATTCGCGAGCGACCTGTCGAACTGCATATACAAACCAGGCAGTTGGGTAATAAAGGATGGGCTGCTGAGCCGCAAAGGCAAAGGTAATATCTGGACAAAGGAAACTTTTGGAGATTTCATACTCGATTTGGAATTTAAGGTTGACGAGGGTTCGAACAGCGGGGTCTTTATTCGCACGGGTAACATCGATGATTTTGTTCAAACGGGTATTGAGGTGCAGATACACGATACAACCGATGGTTCGCCACGCGGTGCCTGTGGAGCGATTTATGATTGTCTGGCTCCAACCAAAAATATGGCAAAAAAAGCTGGCCAATGGAACCACTACACCATCACCTGCAGGGCCAACAAAATATGTGTGGTATTTAATGGTGAACAGATAGTCGATATGGATCTGGATCTGTGGACAGAGGCTCATAAGAACCCTGACGGAACAGCGAATAAGTTCCATACAGCCTACAAGGATATGCCGCGTGTTGGCCATATCGGCTTACAGGACCATGGTGACCCGGTATGGTTTCGAAATATCAAAATAAAACCATTATGAAATGGCTGCATAGTACCTAATTGCAGAATAGCGCTAATCCCCTATAATACATAACATTTGGCTGGTTTATTTGTCTTAAAAAACCCGATAATTAGTTTGTTAGGTGTATGAGGTCGACGAAAGCATAATGGATAACGAGAGAATTAAAAAAGGGATAAACAGACGCAGTTTTTTACGGTCTACCGCAGCATTAGGAGCTGGTCTTGTTTTAGCCCCAGAATCTTTTGGCCAGGAATCAGTTTCTGAAACTGACGATATAAATGTAGCTTTGCTTGGTGCGGGGGCCCAGGGTCGGGTTCTGGTGGATTCCTGTCTGAAGATACCCTGCATTCGTTTTAAGGCGGTGTGCGATATCTGGGAGGATTATAATCAAAGACTTCTGTCTCGTCGTCTAAAGGCCTATCGTCATGAGCATAATACTTATGTGGACTACAAGGAAATGCTTGCTGACGAGAAGGACCTCGATGCAGTTATCGTTGCCACACCGGACTTTTGGCACGCAGAGCACACTATTGCATGTTTGAAGGCCGGGCTCCATGTTTATTGTGAAAAGGAGATGTCCAACACTATCGAAGGAGCCCGCAGAATCGTTCAGGCTGCGAGGGAGTCTGGCAAGCTTTTGCAGATTGGCCATCAGAGGCGTAGTAACCCGCGGTACATTCACTGTTTTGATAGGCTTTTAAAAGATGCTAAAATTCTGGGGCGTATTACCACCGTCAATGGTCAGTGGAATCGCTCGGCGCAGCTGGACCTGGGCTGGCCGAAAAAAGCCACTATTGATACGAACCTACTGAACAAATATGGTTTCACGTCAATGGAACAGTTCAGGAACTGGCGGTGGTACAAGGGATTGGGAGGCGGACCAATTGTGGACTTGGGCTCACATCAGATAGATATTTATAATTGGTTCCTCGATGCCAATCCTAAGTCAGTTATAGCCGGTGGCGGAACCGATTACTATGACAAAGAAACCCACCAGTGGTATGATAATATCATGGCCATTTATGAGTACGAAACGGCACAAGGAACCGTAAGGGCTTTCTATCAGACAATAACGACCAACAGCAGCCAGGGATACTTTGAGACCTTTATGGGAGACCAGGGGACACTTGTTATATCAGAGTCAGCAAGCAGAAGCGATGTTTACCGCGAACCCTCAGCCCCTGACTGGGACAAGTGGGTCAAGATAGGCTGTTTGATTGAACCTGCAAAGAAAGAACAAGAAAAACCCGAGACCGATGCGGTGCTGGATGTTAGAGAAACGCTGGCCCCGCCGGCCTATAAGCTGCCGGTTAAATTTGACGACCCTTATCACAAACCCCATTTGGAAAACTTTTTCGACGCTATTCGGGGCAAGGCAAAACTTAACTGCCCTGCTGAAGTCGGATACGAAACAGCTGTTACTGTATTGAAGGTTAATGAAGCGGTAGAAGCTGCACGGAAGCTAAGCTTTGAGCCGGAAGAATTTAACATTTAGATTAAATCTCAGGTCATCGGTGTTTAATATTCATACGTTGATTAAAGGATTGATAGTAACAGGCTTTTTATCTGTGGTTCTGGCTTTGCCTGCCTATGCAGATACCAATGAACAATTCCTCGGTGACAAAGGTGACGGTAGCCGGTCTATTCCAGTTCATTTAATACCCCTGCTGGATGAAGATGGTCAAAAAGTGTCTCCTGACGATGAGCCACTCCTGCCGTTTTCTCCTCGCCAGACCTGCGGCGCATGTCACAACTGTGATGAAATCGATAGAGGTTGGCACTTTAATGCCATTGATGCTAATATCGCTCCCGGCCGGTTGGGTCAGCCATGGATACTTGTTGACGCCGGAACCGGTACGCAAGTTCCCCTTTCTTATCGCTCTTGGCGAGGTGCTTTTAAACCCAATCAGCTTGGACTGACAACCTGGAAATTTAATCAGCTTTTCGGCAGGCATACACCCGGTGGCGGTCCAGGTGAACTTGAAAGCGATAATCCAGATGAGGTTGTTCGCGGATTTATCTCGGGTAAACTGGAGATTAATTGTTTGAGCTGTCACGATGCCGCCCCTGCCCACGACCAGGCTGAATTTGCCCTTCAGATAGCCCGTCAGAATTTTCGCTGGGCTGCAGCTGCTACCTGCGGCTTTGCTTCTGTCAGCGGCTCAGCCAAGAGTATGCCCGATACCTACGACCCCTTAATGCCCGAAGTATTGGATGACCCTAAGTTGCTACCCCCAACTATCAACTATCGCCGAAATACATTTGACCACAAAAAGCGGGTGTTTTTTAACATTGTCAGAAAAGTACCTGCTCAAAGGTGTTATTTCTGTCATTCCAATATGGACTTGGGTGGGGAAGAAGCAGAAAAGTGGTCAACAGATGAAGATGTGCACTTGGCTGCAGGATTAACATGTGTCGATTGTCACCGTAACGGACTCGACCATAACATTACCCGCGGATATGAAGGTGAAGCATCTGTCTCGACTAACCTGTTGGCAACTACCTCGTCCTGTAAAGGCTGCCACCTGGGAGGAGAAGCATCGTCATTACCAACAGGGGGGCGGTTGGCTGCCCCTGAGCCGCGACATGCAGGCATCCCGCCAATACATTTTGATAAACTTACCTGCTCTGCTTGTCACTCTGGTACTTGGCCTAGGCAACAGACCGTTCGAACCAAAACATCGCGGGCGCACGGCTT
Source organism: Planctomycetota bacterium (assembly GCA_020351025.1). Taxonomy (GTDB): domain Bacteria; phylum Planctomycetota; class Phycisphaerae; order Sedimentisphaerales; family Anaerobacaceae. Next base: position 1,478,093 of record CP070728.1, on the reverse strand, counting down.
AGGAACTTATAGTGTCGGTAAATCTGATGATGCCCTGCCACATATAATATATCCTGTTTTTGCCAAACAGGCGGATGGTAAGATTGCTCCGCATAAGCTGATTTGGCCTGCCTTCTGGGGCAGCTTAAAAGACCAGGAAGTTACGCCTATTGACCTCGAAATTGTCAGGCAGGGTGCTGGAATTATCGCCAATAAAGCACTTCCACGCTACGGGGATTGGCCGTCATTAACTAAGGAATCGGTTGTTGAAGGATTGGCCTTAGCGTCTCAGGGCTCAATAGATGGCGAACCGATATATATCTGCGGCGGTAAACTCTACCGCCTCGATGGTAAGGGTAAGCTCATCGTCACCGAACATGTTGCAGCTAACCCATATTTGTGGGCTGTTGCCCATGATGTAAGACCCGCAGCACAATCGCTGGGTATTGCCGGCTGCCGGGACTGTCATTCAACTCATTCGCCTTTCTTTTTCGGTGAGGTTGAGATTGACGCGCCAGTAGCTTCCGAAAAGAGTTCTGTTAAAAAGATGATTGCATTTCAGGACCTTAATCCTGTTTATACGAAGTTGTTTGCTATGTCATTTATATTTCGTCCATTTCTGAAAGTTGTGGCGCTTGGTTCATGTGCTGTTTTAGGAGTTGTTTTGTTATTGTACGGATTAAGGGCTCTGGCTTGTATTGTAAGGGTATTAAGTGAAAATTAAGATGTTTTGATTCAGGTATGTTTCGTATAGTTTCTGTCATAGTGTTTTTGGTTGTTTTGGGTGGTATTTGTATCCACTGTATAATCTTAGCGGCGGCTAAAGGGTATCAATGGCGACCGATTAATATTTTAAAGACCTTGGTTCATCTTTTTACACTGCTTTTCTTAGAACAAAAGTTAAAAATTGTTGGTGTTTTGAGAAAGCTGATTTATCTTTTGGCTCTGCTTTGTTTTGTGATATTGTTAATCACCGGTTTTTATCCGGTTCTGGTTCACGGCGAGCATCTTAGCGGTTATTTGTTGATGGTGCATGCTACTTTTGCGCCGGTCTTTGCTATTTGTCTGGCAATTTTGGCTGTTATGTGGGCCCACAATTGCCGTTTCAGCAAGAGCGATTGGCCTTGGCTTCAGCGCATCATTCATCGAGAAATTGTAAGTGATGAAGCGGTTACCGAAAAACAGGAGCTTGTACAAAAAATATGTTTCTGGCTTATTGTTTTATTAGCTCTTCCTGTAATCTTATCGATTGTTTTGAGCATGTTTCCACTCTTCGGGACCAAGGGTCAGGAATTTCTTTTGAATGCACACCGTTATAGTACTTTGCTGCTGGCATTGGTTGCAATTATACATATCTATTTAATAATCCGAGCCAAGATGGAGCAGTAGTCTCCAATTATTTTGATTAGGGATATTTTTATATCCGTAAAAAGGATTTTGTGAAAGGAGTGTAGAAGATGGAGAAAATTGTTGCTTTATTGTGCGTGTTTGGCTTAGGGATGTGCTTTTCGCTGCTCGGCTCGATTAGTGTCAAGCTGATGCCACGCCTGAAAATCGACCAGGGTAAGTTTGGCTCGCTAATCTCAGCGTTTATGTTCACATGCTTGATTGCATCGCTCATCGTAGGCGTGGTCATTGATAAGATTGGCTATAAACCCGTTGCGATATTCGGATTTGCCGCTACGGCGATATGCATTTTCTTACTCGCCCGGGGTCAAACTTATGAAATGGCGATTGTGCCGTGTCTGCTGTTAGGCTTCGGTGCGATGGCTCTGAATACTGCCGGCAACACACTCATCCCTGTTGTTCTATTCGGTGGTACAAATCCGGCAGCAGCCAGTAATTTAGGCAATACCTTCTTCGGCCTGGGTCTTTTTCTCACACCTTTGATTGTGAGTTTTCTTTTTAGAAAAACTTCGTATGAAAATGCAGTTTCGACGCTGGCTTTGATTATGCTGGCGCCTGTGATTCTCGCTATTCTGGCGACCTATCCCGAGAGCAAGGCTGGTTTTGTGATTTCCGACGCTTTTGCCCTGCTTGCCAAACCAGCTGTTCTGGTCGCTGCATTGGTGCTATTCTGCTACATCAGCCTGGAGTCGTCGTTTTGTAACTGGCTGCCGTCATTTGGGAAGGAAGTCATTAGTGCAGCGAGCCCAGATGCCAATGCCGATGTTGTGGATGCTTCGGCGCAATGTTTGCTATCGCTGTTTGCTGTTGCTATGATGGCTGGCCGGCTTATTGCAAGCCAAATACCGGCAATAACGGAATACGGCAGCTTCTTTATTGCAGGGGCCGCACTGATTTCTGCTCTAATTATCCTGACCATGACCGTTACCAAGAGCGTTCAGCAGGCAAAGATTTTGGCTATTCTTGCAGGTCTTGCATTTGCACCTTGCTTTCCGACAACCGTGGGAGTTACATTCGCTAAGTTTAGCCCTGAGATTTACGGCAGTGTTTTTGGGATTATCTTTGCAATAGGGCTGCTTGGTGCAGTGATTGTTCCCAAGGCGATTGGCAATTTGGCCAAAGGTTCATCGGTTCAGAAGAGCTTAAAACTGCTGCTTCCTGCTTGCGTTGCTCTGATAATCTTAGCACTTGTTTTAGGCTGGCTGTAAAATCAGCATAAAGTGCATTCGAAAACGTGGTTTGATAGATTATCCGCAGGGGCAGGAACTCACCCGTTCCTGTCCCTTTTTATATGAAGCTGGTTAGAGAAAATTGGTTGTTGCCTTTTGAGTATTGGTGTTTGACAATTTAATGAAAATATATTAGAATTGCGATTTTATAAAGGCCATTTATTTTTAGACCTCTAAGGATAAAAGAAAATGTTAAAGAATGTTTTTAGGTCAATGTTTCATGTAAGTATTTTTGTTTTGTTGGTTTTTGTGTTGTTACTTACTCCATCCTGTAAAAAATCCACAGGGGAAAGTTCGTCCGAGCAGACAAAGCAGCAGAGTTCAAATAACACCAGGAAAGAGGCTGAGCAAACCAATGAGGCTTCTGTACAATTAATACCGCTCGATATCAAGCTTCCTAAACCGATGTTTGTAGGAACGCCACAGAACATCCGGGTGCCCAACCTGGAAAAACCGCTGGGCAGGCCTCGTCCGCCGTTTTTGGCACCTGTTGGTACAGAAAATGTCGCCTTAGGAAAACGGGTTACCGGCAGTGATGAAGAACCAATCATTGGCGAGATAGAGATGATAACCGATGGGGACAAGGAGGGGGCTGATGGCAGTTATGTTGAATTAGGCCCTTTTCTGCAGCACGTCACTATAGACCTTGAGGCTAAATATGACATATACGCCATTGTGTTATGGCATTTCCACAAGCAGGCCCGGGTTTATTTTGATGTGGTAATACAGGTGGCGGACGACCCTGATTTTGTTACTAACGTCAGAACCCTGTTTAATAATGACCACGATAATTCTTCCGGCCTGGGTATCGGTTCCGATATGCACTATGTCGAAACCGCCGAAGGTAAACTTATCGATGCCAAGGGTGTTCGAGCCCGCTATGTCCGATTATGCAGCAACGGCAATAGCAGCAATGACTTGAACCACTATATAGAAGTGGGAGTTTTCGGCAAGCCCGCGAAATGAAATATCCTCAGAAATGTTGCGTCCTTTTTGGGGTCGCTATAGTTGCCGGTATTGCACTACGTCTGCCCCAGCTAAAGCAGCGACCCATGCACACCGATGAAGCTGTTCACGCCGTCAAGTTTGGCCAATTGCTGAAGGAAGATGTTTATCAATATGATTTTCACGAGTATCACGGACCCACACTATATTATTTCACTTTAATCCCAGCTTGGCTCAGCGGCGTCGGCGAATTCAAAGACCTTAGCGAGTTTAACTTGCGTATCGTGCCTGTGTGTTTTGGATTGCTTTTGATATTGATGACCTTGCTGCTGATCGATGGTCTGGGCCGGTCGACAACGATTATAGCCGCCGGACTGACTGCTATTTCCCCAGCTTTTGTTTTTTACAGTCGCTACTACATTCACGAAACACTCTTGGTGTTTTTTGCCTTTGGGGTAATAGCTTGTGGCTGGCGCTATGCCAAGAGTAAGAAAATACTATGGGCATTGTTGACCGGTGTATTCCTCGGCCTATGTCACGCAACCAAGGAAACCTGTATCATTGCTTTTGGTTCTATGTTATTGGCCCTTTTATTTACACTGATTATGCAACATAAAACAGTGGCGAGTGTTCGGAATTATATAAAGCAGGTAAAGCCTATTCATATAATTGTAGCTATATCAGCTGCTGTAATAATTTCGGTGCTTTTGTACTCGTCGTTCTTTACAAACCCTCGTGGGATACCGGATTCTTTACGTGCCTTTGTTCCTTATTTAAGTCGAGCCAGCCAAAACCAGTCACATATTCATCCCTGGTATTATTATTTTAAGACACTCCTATATTTCAGGGTAGCCGAAGGCCCTGTTTGGAGCGAAGCCGTTATTGTCGTCTTGGCCATTGTTGGTTTTATATTTGCGATGTTGAAAAAACCTTTGCTTGCGGTTGATTTTGGTCTGCTCAGGTTTGTTGCCTTTTATACAGCTATTATGACCGTTTTGTATTCTATAATACCATACAAGACACCCTGGTGTATGCTCGGATTTGTGCATGGTATGATTCTGTTAGCTGCTGTAGGGATGGTTGCGATAGTCAAGCTGGTGCCAAACGTTTTATCGCGAACTGTTATCAGTTTAGTATTAGTCGCGGGTAGTGGTCATCTCGCCTGGCAGGGGTACTTAGCGAGCTATAAGTTCTATTCCGACACTCATAATCCTTATGTCTATGCCCATACGAGCAGAGATGTTTTTAGGATTACCCGCCGAGTGGAAGATATCGCTCGGATTCATCCAGAGGGATATAAGATGTATGTTGAGGTTATCTGTCCCAAAGGCGATTACTGGCCATTGCCCTGGTACTTGCGCCACTTTTCCAATATTGGCTGGTGGAGTGAGGTTGATGAAAGTACCCCGGCTGCATTTGTTATTATCGCCTCACCAACGGTGGAGCAGGCCCTTATGAGGAAATTATATGAACTACCGCCACCAGGAGAGAAGAACCTATATGTTCCCCTTTTTGAATCGTACACAGAGTTGCGTCCTCAGGTAGAATTGCGAGGCTATGTGGTAAAAGACCTCTGGGACCGTTTCCAGCAATACCAGGTACAGTCAGGTCAGATGCAGATGACAGGTGAATGATGGCTCAGCAGCAGCCTAATATTTCTATTGCTGAAACTAACTTGAGTTCAATGCCCGAAACCCACCGTTTTTCTCATAAGGCAATGGCAACGATTTTTGAGATATTCATTTTTCACTCTGATAGCCAATATGCTGCACAAGCAGCTCATGCTGCTTTTGATGAGCTTGACTTTCTTGAAACCGAACTTAGCCGGTTCATCGAAAATAGTGACATCTCTCGAATCAATAATCTCGCAGCTAATCAACCTTTACAGATTGGCCTGTCGGCCTTTGAGTGTTTGCAGGTTTCCGTCCGGATGTATGATGAGACGGACGGAGCCTTTGATATTACAATTGGGTCTTTAATGGACTGTTGGCTTGGTGAAGATAAGACGGAACAAAGACCATCTAAGAAGAAGTTGAATGTTGCCCGCCGGCACACCGGCCTGCGTCTTATAGAATTAGATGAAGCACGGCACACGGTGACATTACTAACCGGCCCTGTACAGATTGACCTCGGTGGTATTGGCAAGGGCTATGCGATAGACCAGATGGCCAAGCTTCTGCGCGACTGGAGTATTGACGTTGCTTTGCTTCATTCAGGCTGCAGTTCGGTTTTGGCCCTTGGTGCGCCGCCCGGCACAAAAGGCTGGCCCCTAACGTTAAGCAATCCAAGCGACCAAAATCAGACTTTAGCTTACATTTATTTACAAGACCGTGCTTTAAGCGGCTCAGGCCTGCAGAAGGGTTTGCACATTATTGATCCACATATGGGCAAGCCTGTCGAAGGTAAAATCGCCGCTTGGGCCAGCGCTGCTGATGCGGTGGCTGCTGATGCTCTTTCCACCGCTTTTATGGTGATGTCACCAGACCAAATAAGGCAATACTGCTTGCGGCATTCGGACATGCTAGCTATGGTTTTGGTCGAACAACAAAGTGGTGAAGATATAGAAGATAAGGTTCTGCGTTTCGGCCTCTGGGAGGAAAGTGGTCTATTGAGATAACAGTGTGCATGCTCTTCGTAACTGTCTTAGAAATACTCTTATTTTTTTGTCAGTGTCCGCTTAATAGTTAGCAGTTCCAAAAGAATACGCCACAGACTTCTCGCTGGCGTCAGCCGACTGTCATGGTCGCAGGTCCATTCGATTGGAAATTCTTTTATCCTTAAATTTTGTTTTAGAGCTCGGATTATGACCTCTACATCGAACATAAAGCCATCGGCGATACACTGCCCGTATAACGTTCGTCCGACATCACCCCGGTATATCTTAAATCCGCATTGCGTATCGGTGAATTCAGAGGGAATTTTCATACAGTAAATCATAAACGAATGGAAAATCCCTGAGCAAATTCGCCTGTACAAACCCTGGGGCCTTTGAATCTGACTTTCGAGTAGTTTTCTTGAACCGTGTGCTATATCGCACGCTCTGCTTTTTAATAACTTCAGTCCCCGCAGGACATTTTCATATGGCACGCAGCACCCGCTGTCAGCAAACATCACATATTCACCGCCGGTCTGCATTATACCTGTTCGAACGGCGTATCCTTTGCCTCGATGGTGTTCTGAATAGATAACTTTTAGTGATATTTCAGTGGGTATTTGGGTGTTCTCAGCGGTTTCGGCGGTGTTATCGCTGCTGCCGTCATCAACGATGATAATCTCGCCGGTCAGGTGGTTGTTATGTAGAAATGCTGCAGCTGCTTCAATATCTCGACTAATCTTGCTCCTTTCCTCAAATGCCGGTATGACAATAGATAAATCCATCGTGATTTGTTTCTCGATTATAAATGTGTTTCTTCGTCTAAATGAGAATGCCAGCAATTGTTGCCGTCATAAACGCTGCGAGGGAGCCTCCAACCATTGCTCGCAATCCCATCTTCGCAAAATCCTTTCTTCGTGTAGGAACAAGAGTGCCGTATCCGCCAATCTGGATGGCAATTGAGCCGAAATTTGCAAATCCACATAATGCATATGTCGCGATGGTAAAAGACCTTTGGGAAATCACTTCCTTGTATTTTACTAAATCGAGATAGGCTATAAACTCATTTAAGACTGTCTTTTTACCTAGGAGCATACCAACAATGCCTGCATCGTTCCACTGCACACCCATAATCCACGCAATTGGTGCACATAACCATCCTAATATACGCTCGAGGGTTAATGGTGTGCCCCCAACACTTGGTAACAGGGATAACAACCAGTTAAGTAGTGCCACAAATGCAATGAAACAGATAAGCACAGCAGCGATGTTGATTACCAGCTTTGCTCCTTCTGAGGCACCGCGGCAGGCAGCGTCAAGGATATTGGCGTCTTCTTTCGGAATTTGGACCTTGACAACCCTTTTGGTTAGGGATTCTTCGGTTTCGGGGAACATAATCTTGGCAATAACCAGAGCAGCCGGTGCTGAGATGATAGAAGCAGTCAACAGGTGCCCTGCATCGGCTCCAAAGCTTGCATAAGTTGCCAGAAGTGCGCCTGAGATAGTGGCCATTCCGCCGGTCATAAGCGCCATTATTTCAGAGCGTGTCATCGTTTTGATATACGGCTTAATTACAAGAGGTGCCTCTGCCATCCCTAAAAAGACATTGGCCACGGTCGCAAGTGACTCAGAACCTGATATATCCATGACGTAAACCATCACTTTCGCCATAAACTCAACGACTTTCTGTAATATACCGAGGTAAAACAGCACAGCCATTAAAGATGAGACAAAAATTATCGTCGGCAATACCGAAAAGGCAAAGACAGGACCTTTCATCTCAGAGCCTATGACTAACTCCTCTCCAAAAACGAATATGGCGCCTTTAGCTGAGAATTCAAGTAGTCTGGTAACGAGTTCACGGGCAAAATCAAAGAACCTTTGGCCGGGAGAGGTACGCAGAATTAGAACAGCCAATACGAACTGAAGGCCTACTCCGCTGAGAATCAGGCGGATGTTCATCCGCCTGCGGTTGGCGGACAACAGCCAAGCTAAAAATATCATCACCAAGAGCCCGAGCAAGCTAACGATTCGTTCCATATAGACTATCCTTTTAATTGAGAGCCAAAAATGTGAAATCGCTACATTATGCGGAAAAAACAGCCAAAATTCAAGGCTTCAAGCAATATTATTATCAACGTTAGTGGTGTAGAATTCAGACATTGCAGCTTGCCTTTAATCTTCTTGCAAAATCAATGTTGTGATAGTAAATTGATGGTAAATCACCCGGTGCCTGAGTTCAGGAAACTAAAGATAGCTAAAAATAATAGACTGTTAGCGGTTATATCGGACGTGGAGAGGTGTCGGAGTGGCTTATCGAGCCGGTTTCGAAAACCGGTGTGCCCTTTGGGGTACCGCGGGTTCGAATCCCGCCCTCTCCGCATTATATAGGACCTTGGACTCTATTCAGGGCCTGCGCAAAGGCTTTACAATAAAACGACACCATTTTCATGTTGTTAAGCCACCTTCTGGATTTTTGGTTAGGGCAACAGATTATGCTAACTGGGCAGACTCATTCAAAGTAGCGTTCGGCTCGTTGCTCTGCACCCCATGAAATTTGAGAAAAAATTTGACATAAAGTATATAAATTGATTATAATGGTTCTCGAATCATTTTTCATATTTAACGTTTTTCTGTGATAAAGAATACCGCAAAAGCGGGTAGGGAAAAGGAGTCTGCAAATGGTATCCTCACGAACAATAATAGTAGCGATTTTGTCTTTTACTACGATTAGTTTGACAGGTTGCTTTTCGTCTCGGCCGGAGGACATAGAGGCGTTTCTTATGCCCTCCCAGGTTGGCGTAACTGCGGAAAGCTATGTTTTACAACCCCCCGATGAGATTGAGATACATTGCTCGAAAGTGCCGGAAATCCATCTCGAGCGACAGCAAATTCGCCCTGATGGAAAAGTAAGCTTTGAGGCCTTGGGCGAGATGCAAGCCGCAGGAAAAACACCGGGAGAGTTAGCAGGGCTTTTGCGTGAGAAGGTTATTATGTTGTATGCGTTGACGGGCGAGCATCCCATTGACGTTCGTGTAGTGGTGTACAGAAGCAGGATGTATTATGTCCTTGGTGAAGTCCATTTTCCCGGACCCAGGGAATCCACCGGCCGCGATACTGTGCTCACAGCGTTGTCGGAGGCTCGGCCAAGCGTTTTAGGGTGGATAAGTCGCATCCAGGTAATCAGGCCATCTGAGGATGAAAATGTCGACCCAAAGATATTCGAGCTGGACTATGAAAAAATGATAGCGCATGGCGATACCAGCCAAAATGTTCTTCTGCAAGAAGGCGATATAGTTTTTGTTCCGCCTACTGTGCTGGCTGCTATAGCAATGAAGGTTGAAGAATTCGTAAGACCGATTGCGCGAGCCTTCTCGACTGTTAATATTGTAGCCGGTCGGCCAACTGCGAGATAGGCTTTTCCATAATGATTTTGCTTCAACTCAACTATGGTAAATTAGAAGTGAAATGTTAGCGCTTATGAGTGTGCGAAAAACATTAAAAGTAGTTCATTTTGCCGGCACGGTCTGGTTTATGGTATGTGTTGGCAGTATTCTGGTTTTAGCATTGCGGCAGGCTGGCTTTCGCTGGTTGGTTATATTTTCTCTCTCAGGGCATTCGGCGTTGCTTATTTTCCTGCTGATTAGTCTATATTTATTCGCGGTTTTCAGGAGCGTTAACAGAAGCCAAAAGATAGAAGTAGAACATCCTTTAACCAGTACCAATTGCTACATGTTCTTCTACGTCGTTGCCCCTTTTTGGGGCGGCTTGGCTGGCACCTTGGGAATGATGGGCGAGTATAGAATTAGCCACTTCCTGTTGGGAATTGCACTTGGAACTTTAGGGACAACCTTCTTGGTTTGGGTGATTGTTGACCCGATAGCAGGGCTGGTCGAGATGTTATTGCCGGCAAGCCGGAGGCATCGTCTTAAAAGGCTGGCTCAATCTAAAGCCCAGCGGAAAAAGCAACAGATGGACCGTGAGCATTTATTGGCGGAGGTCTTGTCAAGGGAGGAATTGGATAGGCTTTACTGGCAGGAAATGCTAAAGCCTCAGGCTGAAAAACTGGCAGGCCTTTTAACAGTCGATAGAATTAACTTTAAACAGGCAGAACGTGAGGCTGTTGACATAGGCCTCAAGGCATGGCAGGTTGGCGGCCTCAGTTGTATGAGGCAGCTTCGCGATATGGCAATCAGTGTATCTAAAAATCAGTATCGACATTCAGTGATTATTGATTACATCTCAGGTTGGTGGGACGGAATCGGTACTTGGCGAAATCCCTCGCTTGGTTAGTTGGACCATGTTTGTCCGCCAAGCGATAACATCTTAAATTTCGGAATGGAGTGAGGGTGTATAAATCAAAAAAACTCGTGATTCTTCTCGTTTGTTTATCTGCTGTCTCGATTTCAAACGCCGAAAATATTATATATGTCGATGTCAATGGGCCAAATGACCCAGGCACAGGGACATTTAATGACCCCTTTCGTAAGATACAATATGCGATTGACGATGCTAATGACAGTGATATTGTTGAGATACGACCCGGTATCTACACGGCAGACCCAAACAACTATAATCTTGATCCCAACGGTAAAGCCATTATCATCCGCAGCATAGAACCGAACGACCCCAATATTGTTGCAAATACAATCATCGACCCGAACGGGGCCGGTCGGGGCTTCTATTTTCATAGCGGCGAAGATGCAAACTGCATCGTTGCAGGCCTTACAATCAGAAATGCTAACTCTGTGCCCGGCTACAATGGTGGAAGTGTTTACTGCTATTACAGTGACCCGACAATTCGCAATTGCATCATAGAAAATGGGCGCGCTGGAGGTTCCGGAGGCGGTTTTTTTTGCGATTACAGTAAATCAAGCATTATTAATTGTACTATAACAGGCAACTCGGCAGAATACTACGGTGGAGGTATAAGTTGCATTTTTTCTGACCTTGTGATTGTGGGGTGCATGATAGCTGGTAACGCCGCTGTTGAAGGTGGTGGTATTGACAATGCACAGGGTAATCCCACCATCATTAATTGCGTCGTCACCGATAACAAAGCATCTTCTGGTGGCGGCGTAAGCTGTTACTATCGGGGTGAAACCAACCTGATTAATTGCACCGTGACTAAAAACTCCGCTACCAATGCCGGTGGTGCTTTGTGCTGTCAGTATGAGAGTAGCGCAACCATCGACAATAGTATTCTCTGGGCGAACGAAGCAAATCAAGGTACACAACTGGCTTTGATGTATGAAGGTAGTGCTTCTGTCGGCTATTGCAATGTGCAAGGCGAATGGGCGGAAGTTTATGACCCGTGTGACAATTTAGATTGGCGTAATGGTAATATGGATGCCGACCCCTGCTTTGCCACATTTGACCCTAACGGTGACCCTAATATGTGGGACTTTCACCTGCGAAGTATGTATGGGCGGTGGGACGGGAATAGTCAAAGCTGGGTCGCCGATTTGAGCACAAGCCCGTGTATCGATGCGGGGGACCCCAATTCAGATTGGGCTGTCGAGCCCTGGCCTAACGGCAAACGGATTAATATGGGCGCTTATGGCGGAACCAGTCAGGCAAGTATGAATGGTAATAGAGCTGATTTTGATGTCGATGGGTCAGTTGATTTTATAGATTTTGCTGAATTTGCCAATAAATGGCTCGAACAGGAATTTTGCATTCAGGATTTGAGTGCAGATGGAGTAGTGGAATTCGCTGACCTTCGTGTTTTTGCGGAAAATTGGCTCTGGAAGGAACAATAGCGGGCTCTACCACGCGGCGCGAATAAAAAGAAACAGTTCACCCTGCCTTGGCCACTAATGTATGCCAATAATAGCCCTGCCACATAATCGGGCTTCAAGTGCGCTGTAAGCTAAAACTATAATCATTTCTCGCCTTACAGTGCTCTTCTCCTGCGCAGCCAGCCGACAAGACCTGCGCCGATACCGCCGAGAACAATAGCACTCGGTGCCGGGATTACCGGCATCTCAATAATACCATGCAGGTACAGGCTGGGATCTTGGTCATGCTGGAGATTCATGTTCCATGTCCCCGGCTCAGGAAAATGACTCGCCGTGTGAAGATACGCGTGGATTCCCGGCACAGGATCTCCCCAGAAAGACGCTTCATTAGTATAGGTAACCGGTTGTCCGCTTTCCCATGCCCAGCTTGCCGGTACCTCGTAATAGCCAATCCACCCACCTAAACTTGCCGCTCCTTCTGCCTCAAGGCCGTCGAAGTTCGTTGTAAGCCACGCATTTTCATCGGCACTGTTAATTGTGACAAGATGAGCGCCAATTGCAAGAGCCTCTGCCAGCGCATCTTCCCACGTACCTTGTATAAACGTAGGTGCATACCAATGGCCGCCGAATGTCAGCCACGTATAATCCGTACGCACGTAACCGCTGGCCGCCGAAACCATCAACAACATCAACAATAATACTGTAAATAACCTTTTCATAAAAAAAACTCCTTAAAAAAGCTTTCCCAAAAAAATACCTACAACTATAGCGCAGTGCGCTATCCTACCCTCCTAACATAGAAGCACCGGTTTTTTCAACACACCACTAACCTCTTTCTCCTCTCAACTTCAGGAGCAGGAAGGATTTCTCTCTAAAGCCGACCACCCTTTCTGTCTTCCCTAAAGTTTTTAAACATAATAAGCGTTTTCAACATTGTAATTTACAGTGTTCTTCGTCTTCGCAGCCAGCCTACAAGGCATACGCCAATTCCGCCCAGTAAAATCGCGCCCGGAGCGGGAATAGCAGTGCTGCCGCCGATAAAGTGGCTACCAGGGTCAAGCTCGAAACCGGCGACATGGGCGGAGAAGAAAACATTTCCTTCTCCTGCTGTTCCTGTAGACAACACTGCAAAGTTACTTGCGATAGCTTCGCTCGCTGTTGGCAGCGTTATAACGAAAGTCAAAGGGTCTTGTCTGCTACCGCCCGTACCATCAGTCGTCACCAAGAAAACACCAAAGCCATCTAGAACACCACCGTCTGTGTCGACCGACCAGGCTGGGTTTAGACCACCAAATGTCCACGCAGCGGGGCCAGAAGTAACATTGTCGTAATTGAACCCAAATGCCTGAATTCCGAAGTTATCTAACGTTCCATAGATTCCCAAAGCAAATGCGTCAACCGTGAAAGCAACAGTCCCCGATATATCATTAGCTGTTATGTCAACCCGGCCGTAGTTGATTCCGTCGGAGAACTCGTTTGACTGGTCCATAAACCATGACCCGGTTGTAACGTTTGCCGCAGCAGGCATAGACAGCGAGCATAGGACAGCAACTAGACACATTGGTATTTTAAAAACTTTCATACTACATCTTTACCTCCCAATGCTATCGAGGCTACGAAGTAATGCGTCATCTTTCTGTAACGTCCTTCCCACATATCCCGTCAAGCATAACTCCAAATCGTTTTAACTTTTTTTTATTCTACAGTGTTCTTCGTCTTCGCAGCCAGCCGACAAGCCCTACGCCAATACTTCCAAGCACAATCGCACCCGGAGCGGGAATATAGTTATAGTTCGCACCGGTCAATTCGATAAGGTAGTCACCACTGGTGTAAGTTGTACCAGACCAATAACTGACCGGACTGCCGCTCCCCGGACCAGTCGGCGTCATGGCTGGGTACCCGGAGAAAATTGCCCCGCCTGCACTGAAGGGGTCAAGATTGTACGTTGAGATGGCCAGGTAGTATATCCCTGAAGTTGTCGGACTGTATGCGATGCCGGGCAGCAGCCATGCGTCAAGGATGGCACCACTATCATCGTCAGCATAAACACCCATACCAGACAGGTCAAACAGGAATAGTTGAGGGTCGAAAGGGTCGACGAGGCTCAAACCCGAAGCATATGCCGAAAAAGCAATCGGGTCTGAGATATATATCTGATACATATCAGCGTCAGAAGATAATGTACCAGATATAGCAGTCAGCGGTCCGCTGCCCACAGGCACCTGAGCTGTACCCGGAAGGTCGCCGGCATCACCGATTTCTGTCCAAACAGCAAATGCGCCACTATTCACCGTGAATACTACAGCTATTGCCACGCAAGTTGTCATTAATTTATTCATATGTGCTCCTTTATAAAATCTTCCAAGGGCAGGGCATCTTTGCCCTGACCTTGGTTGGTCTTTATGTGTTCCTACAGTGTTCTTCGTCTTCGCAGCCAGCCGACAAGCCCTACACCAATGCCGCCTAATAAAATCGCGCCCGGAGCGGGAATAGGCTGCACGGAAGAGAACTCAGCGCGAGCTCCACCCTGCATGTATGGCTCACCAGTCGATTGCAGCGCTAATTCAGTGGTGTACAACGTGATGGAGTGTGTTCCTGCCGAGAGAAACAGGTCATCGTACTCGCCGTGATAGAACCCACTGCCATCGTTGTATTCGGTGGTCCAGGGTATAAGTCCGCCATCCACATAGAGGGCAAACTCGTCACCGGGTATCGCGAGGTCGTAGGCCGTCGCCAACGTCATCCAGCCAGCTATCGGCAGCGTAATCGACCATTTGGTCTCACCGGAGGAGGAGGTGCCGATGTCATCAATCTGACCCAGGCCGTCCCACCACCAGAAGTACCCGCTCCAGCCTGAATCCGGGTCGATGGTAACGGAAGCAGCTGCCTGTTCCGTGCCGCTGATAGCCAGAACCATTCCTAGTACTGCACAAATTGTCATTAACTTTGTCATTGTTGTCTATACTCCTTGTCTTTCAAAAAAGCTTTAGTTCCTACAGTGTTCTTCGTCTTCGCAGCCAGCCGACAAGGCCGACGCCAATGCCGCCTAATAAAATCGCGCCCGGAGCGGGAATGCAGATTGTATCTGCGTGAACGGCAAACAGACAGGCATACCCGCCTGCTGGCGGTGCGATTGTAACCCAGATATCTTCCATATATGGGTTCGGCAGGATACGTACGCCGAAATCAGCACAACGGCTGGGCCCCGGGTCGAAAAGAATGAACTCATCGAAAGCAACTGATTGCCCTTGAGCGTCAGAGCCAATCGCGCTCACGTTGGTTATGGTACCTTGAAACAAAAGGTCAACCCAGATTTCTTTATATGCCGAAGGCTCTGGAAAGTTCTCAATCTCAATCTGAAACGTAAAAGGCGAAGCGCTCCAGAAAGAGTCGCCTGAGTAGTTGACGTTGAGGGGGACAAACAGTTTGGCAAAAGACGGATTGTCCAGCTCTTCAGGAAGGGCCAACCACTCACCGTTGCTGGTTACATAGGTCCTGCTGAATTTCCAATACTGATGGGTGCTGCGGGGATGTTCAGGGTCCCACCATCCAAGATGCGGAGATAAACCATCTGAAGTCGCAGAACCAAGTACCGGTGTAGATATTAGCCCGACAAGGATCGTTATTAAAATTAGCTTTTTCATATATAGTTAAATCCTTTCTACATTTCCTTGTAAAATGGGTTTTTACGCCCATTGTCCATTGACACCGAGACAGCACGAATAGCTCGTCCCGGCTCTTAATTGCACTTCTACAACGTTCTTCGTCTTCGCAGCCAACCGACAAGGCCTACGCCAATACCGCCAAGCAAAATCGCGCCCGGAGCGGGAATGCAGATTGTGTCAACGTGAATCCAATCCAGGGTAGCTGGTATAATGCTAGGGGCAGTAGTAGCTCCATCCATTAATTCTAATGGTGCAATTGTAAAGAAGATGTCCTCTTTGCCTGGATTTGGCCAGATCCGGTAGCCGAGCTCACATACGCCACCGGGGTCACTATATGGTTCTAGGGGTGTCGTAGTGTACATCAAACCTCCTCCTGTGCCCCATGCGCTGTCGGGGATCACCTGACCTGTAAAGCCGATATCAATCCAGATTTCCTTATATGGCAAAGGCTCTTGAAAGTTCCCAATCTGCAACAGAACGTCAATACAACCGGTCAAAGGGTTAGCGGTGAAGCTATCCCCGTCGATGTAATAACCGTTCTGATCTTTGGTTGTGCCATTATATGCACCACTGACCCAGGCCTTTGCGAAAAAGGGATTATCCATAGTCGTAGGGGGATCTGCCCAGTATAGATAATCCCCGCCATCATCGTGCACATATGCAGTAAAATCCCAGTATTGATGGGTGGCGCGAGCGTGTTCCTCTTGCCACCAACCAAGGCTTTGCACTGCGAGGGCTGGAGTTGCTATTAATCCAATCAAAATTGTTATTAAAATTAACTTTTTCATGATTATTATCCTTTAGTGTTTTTCCCGTAAAAACAGGAAATTTACTCACATAAGAAACTCAAACCTTGTTAGAGTGTTTCGCGAATACACTCTACAGATGTTCAGGCTCTCAGGCCGACAGAGGCGGGCCGCGAGGCATCCTTTCGAAAATAAATGCCGGTGAAAAGCTGATAAATTGCTCGACCTTTGAAGCCAAGCACGCAAATAGCAAACCTGAGCTATATTGTTCTGATATGTTTGCAAATGAGGACGGGAATGTGTTTTTGTTGAAATAGCTATGTGCTTTAACAAGCACCCTGGAAAGGTGCCTGCTGAATGTAATTATTCCGGCGGGTTGTGTATTTACAAAAACGCTGCCGAAATCGGGTATTCCAGCTAAATGGTGAAGTAGGCCTATGTATTCTGTGCCTTCGATATCACTGCGCAGCCGAGAGGAGTTGTCAAGGTAATATCGATGCGTAAATTCTGTCTTAAGTTGTTGCTTTCTATGAATACGACAACCAATACGAAGAGCTAATTGAGGAACAGCTTCAATGCCCAACTGACCTGCCCATAGTAAACCGGCCAGGGCTGCAAGCCAGGCTCTGCGGTCCTTCACCAGTGAAATACAAACAAACCCTGATAAAACCATAAAAACAGCTGCGGGCACGGCAGGTAACGGCTTCACACCGGCCTGAGTATTGTTGAAACCTGCAAGGCTTGAGGGGGGTTGTAGAAATTCTTTGCCAAGGTCGGACAGCGAAGAGTTAATGGAACCGGAAACACCCTCAACACAGCACGAAATTGCTATTGATGTATCCACAGAGTGGGGCTCTGGAGACAAAATGATGTCACGACATCTTATTGTCGGCGAAGCGCTTGCTGGCGACACAATAAGCAGCAGGGATATTGTGCACAGCGCATTGTTAATTCTATGCCGTATTGTTTCTCCACTCCAAACCACTGCTCTTTAGCTCCTCGTTGCAAGTAATGCGCACAGAGTGCACACATTGATACCTGTGTTGTCCTTAACATAAATATTCCGTGCCGAAGCACTTTCAGCGGAATTGCTTTAAGGAGGGTTCCTTCCCCACCTACTTAGTTAATAATGATATAAAAAATTGAGTTTATGGTCAATGAAAAAGTTCCCCAAAAAATAAAAATTCTCAGAAGAGTATAAATTTTGTGCATTTCTTTAGCCCGAGTTTGCTATATCTCCTACTTTGGGTATATACCAAATGGGGTAGAAACAGCAATTCAGCAGTGCTCTCATTAGCGCTAACCAGGAAGTTATCACGAGAAGGAAATGAAGCTTCGATTACATAGGTAATCGGATGCTATCTTGTTTGTTTCTATGTTATGGGTTTGAATTGTAGTAAGGTGGTTTTTGGGCGTGAATGTCGACAATAGAAAGGGGAGGAACTGAAGCTGATTTGGCAGAAAGCTTAGCTGCTTGGTCCAAAAGTCTGAGCAGCATTGTAATTTTATTTTGGACATGGACTCTCCGGTAGATATTTCGCAGGTGAGTTTTTACAGTGCCACGCTTTATTCTTAGATCCCTCGCGATATCCTCATTGTTAAGCCCTTGGCAAACAAGTTGAGCTACTTGAACCTCTCGGGGACTCATGTGGTAGAGACTTTGGATGTAGGCCCAATGCTGCTCAGTCAGTAGTATAACATGGGGTTGTGTATAAAAGGAATCCCTTAGGCTAAGACCTCTTGTTTTATCTTTATTCTCCGGCTGTGATGGTTGATACATATTAGCCTCCTTGTGATAGTTCTTCAAGCAGACGCTTTGTTTCTGCAATCTCTGTAGCAGATAAACCGCCGATTTTATCGTTTAATTCAAGTGTTTTGTTTAAGTTTTCAATAGACTCGCTCTTTTGTCCAAGTTTCGCTAAGGCTCTTCCTAAATGAAAATACGAAGCTGTTGCCGCTGGCGTTAGTGGGGGATATAAACTCACACATCGCTTGAAATCTTGAACTGCTTTGTCAAATTCACCAAGCCGGTAGTATACAACTCCACGAGTGTCGATGAGGTCGATGTATTCCGGAGCTTCCTCCAGGCCTCTTTGGGCAAGTTCCAGGGCTTGTTGGTGGTAACCTTTCTCTTCGCAGAGTATCCAGGCCAGATTGTTGATAGCAAGTAGGTTGTCAGGGTCAAGCTCAAGAACGCCTTGATAAAGTTGGGCTGATTCTGCTGTACGGCCTGTATTGTATAAGAGCATAGCCAGCGCAGTCATAACTTCCGTATTATCAGGAGCATTTTCCAGTAATGCCCGAAGTATTTCCTCGCCGGTTTTTTTGGCTTGGCTGCTTTCATTAGATGCCAAATCATTGGCAATAGCGAAGGCTGTATAAGTGTCTTCTGGGTGTTGTTGATACCAATGTAGGACCATCTGGCTCAACTCTTCCCAGAGTTGGTCTTTTTTGAGAAGTTGTGACTGAGCCAGTAATGGTCTTGGGTCATCCGGAGAAGAATCGTATAGTGAGTCAAAAATCTCTTGTGAGTTCGATTTCTTGCCATTGTTGTATAATGCTGTAGCAAGGGCAATCTTTATTGTCTGCTCTTCAGGCGTGTTCCTGCAAGAGACTAATTGTTTCTCGAGAATATTTACAGCTTTTTCGGCTTCGCCCCCGCTAATGTATGTGTTGGCTAAAAGCACGGTGCTGTCAACATCGTTCGGGTCCAGTTCGCAAAGGGCCTTCAAAGTTGGAATTGCAAGGGCCGGTGACCGGGCTGCCTCGGCACGCGCTTTTAACAGTAGTAGCGATTTATCATTAGGCCGACGGACAAGCCCTTGTAGTGTAGTGTCTATAGCTTTCAGTGTCTGCCCTTGCATAAGAGCGATTTCAGCCAAAAGTCTCCAGGCATCGCTGTACATCGGCTGGTCTTCCGTTACCTTTTGGAGAATCTTTGTTGCCTCTTCAATACCGGGACCTGTTCCCTTCGTAAGTAGATAACGCGCTCGGAAAACTCGAAGTTCAACATCCTCAGGATGTAATGTTAGCGCTTTATCAAGAATGTTCTTGCCTTCGCTTACTGTGTCATGGCTGGCCGAGGAAAAGAAAAGTGGAATCGCACGTTTGCAAATCCTGAGGTTATCCGGTTCAAGAGCCATTGCTTTTTGAATGCTCTTGA
Organism: Planctomycetota bacterium; assembly: GCA_020351025.1. Lineage (GTDB taxonomy): Bacteria > Planctomycetota > Phycisphaerae > Sedimentisphaerales > Anaerobacaceae. The sequence goes on along the minus strand of CP070728.1, from coordinate 1,458,625 downwards.
TAGCCTTATCGAAGCGGCCTATAGAACCGTAAAAGTCGCTCTTGGCTATCCACGACGCCGCATTATCCGGCTCTATTGCAGCGGCCTGTTCAAAATCTTCTTCTGCCTTTTCAGTCTGGCCAAGCAGGGTATATGTTCTGCCACGAAGAATATAAGCTGACGCGTTATTAAGCTTGGTTATTATTTCATCACATAATATTAGAGCATCGGCCGATTTTTCTTGTTGGATGTTTAAGTCGATTTGCGCAGCTGCTATTGGCAGCGAGTTTGGGTCCTGAACCTTCAATTTACTCAACAGTTCATCTGCTTCAGCGAATTTCCTTTGTCTAATCTTAAGTAGCGAAAGAGCTAGGCAGATTGACTGGTTGTTGGGGTCCCTGGCCGACAAATTCTCCAGAATATCGCTGGCGGAGCTCAGCTTGCCGCGTCTAAGATGGCTTTGCAATTCTAATTTCGATAGTTCAGGATGGTACAGCTTTTCCCTGGCTACTCGGCTAAGAATTTCCTCTGCGCGGTCATATTCGTTTGCTCGGTATAGAGCGGCAACCGTAGGTACGATTATGTGAATATCCCGAGGTGAACGATTCAAAGCCTCATCATAAGTTGAAATCGCCAAACGTAGCTCTCCAGCTCGTTCGTAGGCTGACGCAAGAAGCGTGCGGCTCGCTTGGTCTTCGGGATTGGAAAGAAGGTTTTCTTTAAGAAACGATACAATTTGGGGATACAGGTCTTTGAAATTGTCCTGTGCAAACCAAATTTTTGCCTGCGCATATCGCCATTGCCAACCTTCATCTCCTTCTATAGATCTAATATCGTTGACGAGTTGCTGCGTTTTTGGGAGATTGTTGGTAACCTGTTCGCATGATAAAAGTCGTTGTTTAATAGGAATGTCATTCGGCAGTTTCTGAGCGAATGTGTTAAGCAATTCATACTCGTTTTCTTCCTGACCCCACTGTCGGTACAAATTAGCCTGGAGAAGGCACAAGCTTCGTTGAGCAATAGGTTCTTCAATACGCGCTAGTGCGTTTCTAATAACACCTTCGCACTGTTTGAAGTTGTCTTGGTTGGCCAGCAGAACCGCAAGCTGTAGGGCAGGCTCAATAGCCTCAGGAAATTCCTTTATGATATTCTCTAACATTAGCATTGCTTGTTCTATCTTGTCTTGGATAGTAAGCAGCTCCACTTCCGCCATCGAAACTTTTATTTGTGAAGGATGAGCTTTCTTTAATTCATTGAGCAATGTCTCAGCGCCTGCAAAATTGCTCCGTTGTATGGCAAGCTGAAACTGCAAAAGCTTGACTTCAAGAGCACCATCAGTTGCTTCTTCCAATCTCGCCAAAAGGTTTTCTATATCCTCGTATGTCAATAAATCTGCATCTCCTTGGCTTTCCGCAAGCAGTTGTATACGGGCTTGAGTATACAGTAGTGCTGCGTCGAGACTGACCGGAGAAATTTGCATGGCTATGCGGGCTTGCTCCGCCGCCTCAGTCCAGTTTCTAACTTCGCTCAGCAATCTTGCAAGATTCAGGCGTGCGATGGGGAAATTTGGTTGCTCAGATATCAATGTACGTAATTGCTGGATAGCTGATTGTTTATTGCCTAACCGTGACAGATTAGCAGCTAATGCCAAGCGAATTCTCGTAGGGTCACTTGTCAGTTGTATTGCTCGATACCAGCATTTAACTGCTTCGTAGCCCTGTCCCCTTTTATCGGCTAAAAGACCTTCTAAGAATGCGGTGGTGGCTGGGGCAATATCCTTTATACGTAGTTTGGCAATGCACTCATCAGCCCGGTCAAGTTCACCGCATAGTACAAAGAACTCTGCTGCCATCGGCATAAAGTCCCAAGGTTGAGCAGAGAGTTCTTTCAATCCGCTTTCAGCAACGTTTAGCATTATCGATTTTGAGTTTGTTCTTAGTGCAAACCGCCCCCAGATTTGCCAAAGGAGCAGGTTAGAAGGTTCTAAGCTTTGGACGGCTTCAAGATGCTTTTGTGCCTTGTCCAACGCATTTGCATTAATGAATTGCTCAGCGAGTCGCAATCTTGTGACTGGATTTGATAAATCTTTTTGTTCTGCTTGGTTTAAATCCGAAAGGGCCTTGGTTCCTTCATTGTGCCTTAAATAGTAAGCTCCACGAATAATAGAAGCTTCTGCTGAGGATGGATTGTTGTTTATGGCTTCATCAAACCAAAACTGGGCATCTTGTAAGAATTCTTCTGGACGACGTTCAGTAAGCTGGCCTAATACCTCATAAGCTGATATTTGCTCCGGATGTTTCTTAATGATGGTTTCTAATTCTTGTCCTGCTTCTTTAAATTTACGTTGCTGGGCCAGAGCAATTGCAATCATTCTTTGAAGTTCTGGCAATTCGTTCGTCTCAAGTGCTCGTCGTGCAATCAGCTCTGCCTCACCCGGCATACCCATCTCTAAGTATAGTCCTGTAAGCTGCTTAGCGGCTTCAGAATTGTCCTTGTCTGCTCTCAAAATACTTCTATACGCTGCTATGGCTTGTTGAACATTGTTGCGTTTGAGAGGTCTGATGTTAAGATGCGCATCAGCATACTTAAGCATTGTTGGCGCATCATCCTGTACCACAGCAAGATAGCGACCTAAATTTCCGACTGCTTCTTCCCACTTCTGCTCGTCATATGCCTTATTGCCAAGGGCAAGTCCGCGTTCGGCTCTTCTGCTTCTCTGCCATTGACGCAAACCATAGGCTGTTACGCCTAAAACAACAAAGCCGATTACCAGAACAATTGCTAATTTCCAGTTAAAGTATCTTTTTGGCATTTACTTATCCTTTCCTATTCACACATTGCATTAGAATTGGCGAATGAAATTTTTAACCATTTTCTTGGCTGTTTCCCAACATATCCATAAATCTATCTTAGGTGACAGGTCTCTAACATATTTAATGTCGTAATAAATCCATTCCTGAAAATCTTTCATCCGTTGGCGGGTTCTACAAACCTGCCAAAGTCCGGTGATGCCAGGCCGGACCGACAATCGCGCGTCTCGCCAGGAGGGACACAATGTATTTTCCTGTTCAGGGGATGGCCTTGGACCTACAACGCTCATCTGGCCAAGCAGAACATTAAAGAATTGAGGTATTTCGTCGATATATGTATCCCGCAGAAATCTACCGACAGTGCTAAGTCTTGGGTCATTAGACATCTTGAATTGTGGACCGTCAGCCTGATTCAAAACTCTTAGTTTGTCTTGTACCTTATCAGAACCTATGAGCATCGTTCTGAATTTAATGCAGTTGAATATTCTGCTATGTCGACCTTGCCGCGTATCTTTAAAGAACACCGGGCCAGGTGAAGTGAGTTTTATTACCAAAACTATTATGGGAATTACAGGTGCGAAGAGAATCAGCACGGTTATTGCTGCGACAATATCAGCCATTCTCTTAAGGCATCTGGCATAGGAAAATCTCGGCCATATTCGGAAATTGCTTAAGTTGGGCTCTTTCTGAACACCTCTGCCATTAGCGATTGCTGTCATGCCATCTGTTTTGTTTTGCTTTCTTTGTTTTTGATGGTGCCGGGAACCCGTAAAAACACGGTTCTGGATAAAATGATTCTTGGGCACTGAAATATCAGGACCAATAATTGATGCTTTGATAACTGCCCCTTCCCCAATTTTAGCATTGTCACTGATTATTGTTGGTCCAACTATAATTACATCTTGACCAATACTAACGTTTTGACCAAACAACACTTTTCCAAATAATCTTGCACTGTCAGATATTGTAATATTACCTTTGCTTGCAAGCTTCCCACGTTTATTATTTATACGAAGATGTTTCTGCCTCGATGAGTTGAGTTTACTTGTAACAAAGCCAAGTAAACCTGCCTCTGTTTCTAAGTCCAGCACAGCACCACCGATATCTATACTGCGTACCGTAAATGAGTTTGAAAAACAGCTATTAACAAACTCAGAAAAAACCAGTGGCAAAGCGCCGTCAACCAGCAGTTTTTTGAAAATAGCGGTTTTAATGAAAAGGTAATGGGGCCAGTCATCGGGAATTGGTGCTGGTAAGGCTAAATCGTTATAAAACCGCCGAAATCCAACAAGTTTGTTCTGTGAGCTAATCAGTACCTTTTCACAGGCTGCTTGTAACTGAGGAACAACGTTGACTGTTAATACATCACCTTGAAACTCGACCAGCTTCTTAAAGAGCTGTTTATAGTCTATTTCAGTGGCATATCTTCCATTTGAGATAATGAACCATGGATTTGTTTTGTCCTGGTTGGTGAGTTCTGAGGGGACACGTAAGTTTTCATTGTAATATATTATATCTCGTTTACCATTGGTAGCTTCCACAGCCCAATCTTGCGGGATTGCTATGACATTATTATTACCTCGACGGTTAATTTTGCAGCGCGTTCCAAAACTCCTCTTGTTGTATTTAATGTTCCCTTCTAAGTAGCTAAGCGTGATTCTCCTCAAAGGTTCACTGCATATGGCTGTTCGGAGTAAATTGCTGCTGTTACAAGAAGAGGACTTTCTACTCTTGTATATAATGCTCAACTTCATGGTTTTGTTAAAAGCTGACATTTTCTCCTAAAAGGCTTTTGGGCGGGGCTTGTTGTTAAGGCTTTGAATTTTCAGCAGTTTTATCGAGTTCTTTTACCGGCAGCAGAAGGGTCTTTGACCTCGTTCGCTTACTATCTTTATTTGATTGGGCTTTTTGAGCATAATAATTGTAACCATATCGATAGTAACTGTGACTGACCTGTACGTTACTTAGAACGGTTCCGAGTACTCTGACGTTTATCTCGGCGAGCTTTGCCTTTGCCTCTTTGAGGTCTGGTGCTGTAGTGTGGCCGGCGAAGCTGGCCAATATGACGGCATCTGAAATCTTGGCCCAAAGTAAGGCATCTGGAAACGCCAATATGGGTGGTGTATCAACAATTAAGTGGTCGTATTTTTGGCTAATCCTATTAATGCGCTCAGCCACAAGGGCTGAAGCTAACAGTTCGTAGGCGTCCGTCGTATTCCGAGAATCTGCTGCCAATACATCCAACCCGGTTGAAGGTGTAGAATAAACGGATTCGTCAAATTCCCTGCCGAGAAGCACATCTTGTAGACCTCTTGAGTTCTTTGGGAGATTTAACAGATTGGCAATATCCGGTTTTCTCAAGTCACCGTCTATTAGCAAAACCTTTTTTCCAGACTTGGATATGCTGATTGCCAGGTTAACGGCAAAAGTAGTTTTCCCGTCTCGCATCCCCGGGCTTGTAACAGCCACCTTCTTGGGCATTCCTCCACCATCGAGTAAACCTACGTTAGCTCGGATAGTCTGATAGTCTTCGGCCACTTGTTTTGGCAAAAGTGTTTTTTTGATTGTATAAGGATTGGTAGTTGTCCCGATTATTCGGATACCGATGCGCCTCACCACATCGTCAGGGGTACGCAAGCTGAGGTCCGCTTTGTCTCGCAGGAAAGCTAATAACATTCCACACGCTATCCCGCCGAAAATAAGGGCAAATGTGTATTGGATGCGCTTATCACGAATGTGAGAAATGTCAGCATTGTAGGCTACCGAAATTCTTGCGGGTTGCTTTCGTTCCATTTCCATTTCTTGTATACGCCGGCGAACGGTATCGTACATTTCTTTCGTCAAGTTCAACTGATCTTGCAAATCTAAGATGGTCAGTTGCTTCCGGCCGAGCCCAATGGTTTCAGCATCTTCTTTCGATAATATCTCGCGAAGACGGTTTTCATACGCTCTGGTTTGTTCCAGTTCTGTCCGTCTATTAACTAAGTTTTTCTTGTTGGCACTGGCGACTTCCTTGGACATCAAATCATCGAAAGCTTTACCTGTCTCATCTTTACGCTCCTCGAGATGTGCTTTTAGCGCTTCTAACAGTTCAGATTTGCGATTGAGTTCCGGATTCGTGGGAGCTAATGTCTGCTTGGCGACGATGAGAGCTTGCTCCATTTGTGCAATATTTGCTGTGAGCACGTTTACCATTGGGTCTCCATTTATATAATCCTGACGCATTTTCAGCAATTCCTCCGTCGCAATAGCCTGTTCTTTCGTTTGCTCAAGTAACTGCAACTGAGCTTCGAGGTTAATTCTACGTGCTTCTATTTTAGTCAATTCAGCCAATAGACTTGCCACACGTTGCAGCATCATATCCTGACGGTCAGCCAAGGCTGTTGTTCCATATTCTTGAGCCAGTTGGTGGATTGCCTCGCGTTGCCTTTGCAACTTCTCAGCGAGCACGTTCCGCTCGTCTTCCAGAACGGTTAGTTTCCTGTCCTCTCCTTGGGCGGAACTAGAAACCTCGACGGCCATATAAGCACGGATAAAGCTGTTTACTACATGTTTGGCCTCTTCCGGATTTGTGTTTTGCATAGTAATTTTTATCAGCTCTGTGCCGCGGTCGGCAATAGACGTGATGACACCCTTGAAAATCGACCGCTTCAATATACTTGCTACGTCAGGCTTTGGTTTGGTGTTATTTAGTGCCTGTTTAAGTTTTGTGAAATGGTCAGCGCCTTCGTCTTCAAAAAAAGATAAGTTCTTGTCTGCCAAATTGTCTGCTGCTCTTTGTACCACTTGGGTGCTGGTAATCATCTCTGCCTGTGTATTCATAAAGTTTTGGTAATTTGATATTTCTCCTTTGTCCGCCTCGCCCGTCAGAATGTTTGGTAAAATGGGAGCAACCCTTATTGCTCCGGTTACACTATATAGAGGCTTGATTAAGAACCATATTGCGGGAATCCCTATCGCGCACGTTACAAGAAATATCAGTAGCATGATGTACCAGCGGCGAAGTATCGAAGCAGCTAAATTGGCTGTGGTCTCTCCACTCGCTGCAGCTTCCGTCTCGAAAATAGGATACCTTTGTTCGAGTACCTGTTCATGATATTTTTCTAATTCATTCATTTTTGATTTTCCCTAACTTAAGGTTTGTAATACTGATTATTTTGACTACTTTTGCCGTGTAATTATTATTGCTTCCTCTTTTGTAGAAACTGTCGTAAGTCTCATTAAAAGCCAGAGTTCAGCCACTACCAACGCAAGGGCTACTGGCATCATGGCGTACCCGCCAAAATCGTGAAATATTCTTTCCCAGTGTTCCCCACGGACTATTGTAAAAGCAACCGCTGTTATCGCCAGTCGGATTGTGTTACAAAGCAGGGCAATTGGCAGGCTTGAAGCAAGGATTATTAGTTTTTCCCACCATGCTCTCCTTGCCAGCAGAACAACCAGACCAGTGATCACGAAAAAGGCCATGACCATTCTCAAGCCGTTGCAGGCTTCGGCCACTGCTACGGAGGCCTGGCCGATGTGGATAATGTTGCCTTCCTGAAATACTTCATAGCCCATCATCTCCAGGCAAAACACCGCTGACGAAGTGGCCCATCGTTGAAGTGGCAACGCCACAGCCGCCTGCACCCGATTGGGCCAGGGAAGCATCAGACACAGAAACAGCAACACCGTAGATACCTTTCGGAAAAGCTGCCAGCCAAACAAAAATAATACCAGTGCAGCTATACTTAGAGCAATAGACAATCTTTCCGCTGACCCATACATAAAGAACAGCCCGAATAACCTGACACTTTGTGCTGCTATAAACGCTAATAGCCCCCACACAGAAGGTCTTATTTCACACTGACTAATATTATGGCGTCTCGACCACAGGATATAGATGGCCAGAAAAGGAACTAAAAGACCAGAGGAATATTCGTCGCTTCGCTGCCAGAGCCTCCAAAGGCCGACCAAGCCGGGCCAATAGGACCAGAGAAAAGCGATTAGAACAAGACAAGCCGCTATCCATAGAGCTATCTTTGTTGTGTCAATCTGTATCCAGTTTGGCAACTTTTTGTTGACTGTACCCACATCCTGTTGCAATGCATGCTGTAATCTGCTCGTGTTATTTTTCACAATTTTTAATGCACTGTTTACCGAACTTTCCAGGAGACCTTTTGGTTTCAATAGTATGGGTTTTTCCTCCTCAACTGTGTTGGCTGGCACGACTGCTCCGTAGTCAACTATGCACCTTTGAATTTTACAATTTGGGCCCACTTGTGCGCCATCCCACAGTACGCTATTGACTATCAGACTACCTCTGCCAATTCGTGCATTACGACCAATCACCGTTGGACCGAAAATAACTGTATCCTCCGAAATTATAGCGTCTTCCATAATGACAACCTGCCCGTAAATCCGAACCCCCGGTTCAATTCTGGAATTGGCTGCCTTCCATATAGTTTGTCTGTCAGTTTGCTTCCAGAGCTTAAAACCCGTGTTTAGTTTCGCCGTACTTTCGAGGTAATTGGTAATAGCTTCGAGATATCCCTGCCTGTCTCGAAAGTTCCCAGCGTGATTGGGCAATGTCGCCGTATGAATAGTCTTTCCAGCACGTAGCATTTCTGGAATTAAACCTTCCTTGATATCAAAATAGCCTGCTTCTGGGATATGCTCTAAAACGTCTGGACTACAGACATAGATGCCTGATGCCTGCTCCAACATTCCACCATTCGTGTCGCTGGGATTCAACATCACCGTCATATCCGACTTGCCGTCATGGTGAGCCTTTACCAGCATATCGATTTGCGGGGGGCATATTATACTTGCTGGCAGTACCAATAGTAATGCCTTTGCTTCACTGGCAACGGCATTACGAATAGCTCCTGCTGTGCCTACGGGCAATTGTTCGTCTAAAAATTCCAGCTCGATGTCACCACAAGCATTAATCGATTGTTGAAGCAGTGAACCATCTCCGTTGGAACAGATTATTGCCTTCTTTATTCCTTGATGCCGGATTTGTTCCAACAAGTGATTGACTGCTGGTTTGCCTAATACCGGCCACAAAGCTGTAGGTAGCTGAGACGCCAACGGGCAGCGACCAAAGTCACGGCCACCCGCTAGAATAACAACTTTTATCTTTTGATTATTTACAGCTTTTGTATCCGACATTCTGTATATGATTAAACTTTAAAAATGACAAGCCCAAGGAAAAGAATAAATCTTATATAGGAGGTAAGAGCTTTAGTAGCTTATTTGATGAATGAGCATATGAAAGTTGTTTTTCATCTAACTTACTTTTCAGCACCGATTTGGCTAAGGAATTGCCCTATTCTCTCGGCTACTGCTTTTGCTTGACTTTGTCTGGGTTTTGGGACGAAAGTTTTAAGCTGTCTGAGTTTTTCAGGTAAATTTTCCACGCTGTATGCCACTAATATATGACCAAGCCCTTCAAACTTTCTTGCAATTGCTATTTGGTGATCATTAACGACCTCGCCATACCTTTTCAGCCGAGGCATTACAAGCAACGGTTTATTATTATCTAAAGCCATAGTTATTATACCCATACCAGCATGACTGATTATACAGGACGCTTCATGTACACACTTGTCAAAGAGATGCTTTTCCAAAAACGGAACTGCTTTAAAACTTCTTGGTTGATATAAACTATTGCCTATCTGAGCAACTACTTTCTCACTACCATCATAACCGAGTGCTATATCAACGGACTTTACTAAACGGTCAAATGGAAACTGTGTACCCACTGCCAGAAAAATCATATCACCGAACCCACATACTCAACATTACTGTACCTTTGGGCAAGTTCAGGCCACTGGACCAGGAAAAGATCCGCAATGTACCTGACCATTCTCCCTGACAACGATATCCGCTCCACATTGGTAATGCTATCGACCCAGACTATTTTTGCGCTCAACAACTTCCCAAGAAAACATACGATGCAGCCCGCCGCTGCGCCCGTACTAATTACCACATCAGGTCTCTCTCTGAGCACTACCTTAATGCATCGCACCAAAACCTTGATCACTCGTATCGGATACTGCTGATTGCACTCTCCAACAACATAAACCTTGCTGCATTCTCTAAGCTTATTTCGCATGACCTCTGTTGTTGTTATGTAAAAAGTGCTATATCCGTTCCAGTTATCTACTATTTTGAGCAATTGAGAAATATGCCCTCCTGCTGATGCAGCTAAGCAAATTTGCAAGTATTCTTTGCCTTTAGTCATCAGTCTGATACCGGAAAGTAGTTGTTTCTTCCAAAAAGTTCCTCCAGTAATAGTTCTGCCTTGCTGTCCCACGTGGATGTCTGAACTTTTTTTCTTCGTTCAGCAACTCGCTCAGGATTGTTTTCTACCAAAGCCTTTTTTATACAGTCCGCAAACTCTTCAGTGGTTTCAGCTTGGTAGACTACATCCGGGTACTCTTTCAATTCAGTAAATGCAGGAGTACTTACCACTTGCTTTCCAAGGGCTAAGTATTCCTTCAATTTTATTGGATTGGCTGCCTCTGTCCATCGGCTATTTCGCCAAGGTATGATTGCTACATCAAAGCATTTCCCATAATGTGGTATCTGCTCGTAGGGTTTTTGGCCCAGAAGCCACACATTTTTATGGGCACCAAGTGATGAGAAGGCGGCTGTTGCCTTGCCTACGAAAACGAAGGAAATATCCGGAAGCAAATTGACTATGTCTCTGAGAAAATCTGTGTCGAGTTTCAGTTCTTCCACAGCGCCAAAGTAACCTGCTATTGGCCTTGGTATCAAAGCAATGTCCTCTGGCTTTTTTGCGTCTTTATGGGCTGACGAAAACAAATCATAATCGACCCCGTGGTCAAGGTAAATGGCCTTTTGCGATTGGCCCATCTCTTGCTCATATAAAGTGCGGTTGACATATACCACCAGGTCGGCTTGGGCCTTTAACTTCCAGTCATATTGACTGATTATCTCTGCATCCACATTGGGGTACTCTTCAAACCTATCCGTTCGCTGATAAACCAACTTATTCTTTTTCATCCCCACCGCCACATCACAGGCCGCCGGGCAAGCAACCCACACTATCGGGTTGTGGATCTCTAGTTGTTGCATTACAAAACGCAGTTGTAATCGCAAGATGATCTCATTGAGCTTCCTTAACCAGCCAATATGATGTACCGGCAGCGAAAGCGGACTATAAACCCAGAAACCAGCATCGGTTTTCCACAATCCGCGGAAAATACTCTTGCTCTTGCGAATGAGTTTCTTGGTGAAACTTGTTCCCTCGCTGGTGCCTTTTCGCAGATTAGGCTTTTGCATAACAATTGAATTAACGTAAAGTGCCGTGCCCATTCGTGCAAAACGGCGCATCAATTGCATATCAATGTGCCCACGATTATGGTACCACCAATCCTCTCCACCAAAGCATATAACATCGATACTTCTCATAATTGCCTCGAAGGATGACAAAGTTTTCTCCAACCGCCCAAAGGTTTAAGTATTCCCGAGGTGTACGTTTTGACTCTAATCCAGTGCGACTCCCGATTTTTAACCTCAAAAATTGCTCGCAATAACCAGTATGGAATCCTGATCAAAGCATGCATTGAGAAAGCTAAGCAAGCCAAGCGGTAAGAAAAAGTGCTTCTGTGTTTTTGAAAGAACAGTAGAATGCTGGCCCGTGTTTGTAATATCATCTCAGCTCTTAAGCTTTTACTGCTTGCTCCACCCAGATGGATAATCTCAGCATCAGGTGTAAACAGCACCTTCCATCCTGCTTGCCTGAACCGATAACACCAATCGGTTTCATCAGCATACATAAAAAACTGTTCGTCCATCGTGCCGACTTGTTTGATAGCTTCCTGTCGGACCAGCATAAAACAACCGGTAACAACGTCGACCTCTCTGATGTCACTTCTGTCCCACCAAGTCATTTGTTCACGTCCAAAGAATTTGCTCTTCGGGAAAAGTTTATATAAATAACTTGCTGACAACAGCATATTTAGAATTGATGGAAACATAAAGCAGGTGGGCTGCAAGCTCTTATCCGGATTCATAACCCTGCAGCCTACAACGGCCGCTTCAGGGTGATTGTCGGCAAAAGAAATTGTCTTACTAATAACATTATTAAGAACTATCGTATCACTGTTGAGTAATAACACATATCGTCCCTGGGCTATTGCCATACCCTGATTGTTCGCAGCAGCAAAACCCCTGTTTTCTTCATTTACTATTAGATTAACCGCAGAAAACTCTTTCTTAATCATTTCTGCAGAGCCATCGCTTGAACCATTGTCAATAACAATAACTTCAGACTGCACTCCCTTAGTTTCCAAATACACTGACTCAAGACAATCTCTAAGAATGTCACAAGTATTCCAGCTAACTATAACTATGGAAACATCCATTACAAGAACCCGATGATCACGCCACTAACTCTCGTATCAATCGCTTCAGCCGTACGATAGGATTGAAGAGGTCTATATCAGCGATGTTTTCCGGTTGCGCATCTGAAAGGATTCGAGAGATAAGCGAAAAAGTCGAATAGCCCGAATAGATAAGACAGTCACACTCTGCCAGAAGGTACATATCTACCAGGGCCTCAATCCCGTTAGCAACCTTATCCGGACAATTGACATTTTGGTGCATGGATGCTATACCCTCTGGATACCACTTCGGTGTCGAGAAAACTCTTTTGAAACGCTCACGGTAGTCCTGGTTTACCTGCTGGTTGTCGGTTGCCAGGAATATGTGAGCGTCCGGAAATCGTTTCAAAAATCGCCGCAAATGCCTTTCGTATTTGGCGAGATTTATCTTTCTGTCCGTATGGCGGATATGCACACCAATAACTTTCTCAGACCAGTATTTAGCCTTAAAGTCATCGATTCGCTGACGAATATCTGGCTGTAACACCATCTTCTCGCTAAGCACCTTGCGGATTATTCCGTTGACCTCCAGTCCCCCGTAACCATCTAATCCATTACGCAAATGTGGCTTGAGATTTCTTATCCGACCAGTATAATGCCAGAACACAATAATATCCTCATCATAATCCACCCTGCGAACATCAATCGAATATTTGCGATGAATCCTTATACTGCTGTGCTTGTCCGGGTCATATTTATGCAACATTTGACCCATCGATTTGTGCAACGTTCCTTCCCATACTCTCGGACGGATTGTTACATCTTTCGGCAAAATCGTCTCAGGATAAACGCTCGGACATTCGAAAAACCTCGAAAACGTATTAGAACCGTCAGTGGAATAGGATGCATCCCGCCAATCTACAATAGTTTTTCTATCTGTGACCTTTCCATATATAATACCTGTAGCGGCACACAACATGCGGTTACCCATACCACCTTTTGCTTTGACAACCAGATACTTCTGGTTTTGAGGTTTATTATCATTCATTGTTGTCGGGAGAATTTCGATTAATTTCTCTGTCACATATTCCCAGATATTTTTCTCGCAAGCGGTCAGCAGGACAATTCAATAACTCATCCATTGATTTAAGTGCCGCTAATGTACCGCGAACTCGCTCACGCCCATATCGCGATGTCATACCTAACAGATACTGCATTAATTTATACTTACCAAACCCTTTGAGCGAACGTCGTGCTCTTGATCCCGGAGGTGAATAGCGACATATTATGTAAGCACGATTGAATAGGAGTATAAATCCAAGCTCAAATCCGTTGGCTCGTTTGTTGGGTGCTTTATAATGATAAACATGCGCATCATGGGCACCGACAAGCAATTTTTCCTGAAGAATCTTGAAGGAGGCATCAGCATCTTCATATGCAGCGTATCCAGCGTATTTACCTAATTCTTCGTCGAAGCCATATTTGCGAATTAACTCAGTCCTGAAAGACATTCGAAATCCGCCCATAAACTCCACCAGTGCGGAGTCTATATTCCGCAGGAATTGCGGAAAGGGCCGAACCTTCCATCGCGACTGGCCGTGTATCCAGAGGGGATCGGGGCAGAATTTGTAGTCGAACTTGTGTCGTATGGATTGGAGCTTCTGTCGGATATGGTCTGATTTATTCATTTCGTAGCCAGCCCTTGCTGCGATATCGGTTCCGGGAGGCGGCTCGGCGGTTTCTCTTCCGCAGACACCTCCAATATCATCGTTTGTGTCCTGCTCGTAAATTCGCATGATTGCCTCCGCGACACTTGGCCACCACAACGAATCATCATCAGGAAACATCACTATTGGTGACCGAACACGCTCCATGCCAACATTGCGTTGATGAGCTGTATTAGGCTTCGAACGCAAAATCTCGAAATACACTCCAGAATCTCCCACGGCCTGATTAACAGAATGCTGCACCTGCTCATGAACATCAGAGTTGCTTGCGTCCACGACGATCAGACTGTGTGGTGGAGGTTCCTGGCGCAAAATCAGCGGGATCGATACACTAAGTATCTTAGGCCGATTCAGCGTAACTATAACTACATCATAATCCATTTTCTATATCATATTCCAGAGACAATCTTCATCTTGTAAAGCGCAAGCTTTGTATGGCACATTAGCTGCAAAATGCTGTTTGGCATAGTTCAAGGTAGCGCTGACGCAAACAATCTGGAGGAGTGTTACATAATTCTTTCATGAATTTGACCGCCAACAAATGACCTCTCAATTGCTCGCGCCCTGATGCAATACAGCACCTTGGTATATACTTTAGCACCTTGCCAATACTTCTTTTTTTGAAAACAAGACGTGCCTTGTAACCTTCGGTGCAATATTTGCACAAAGTATAAGTTGCATTAAACTGAACTATGAATGTGGATTCAAATTTTGTTATCCGACGACTGGGAAATTTGTAATGGTATACTTTTGCGTTGCGTGTCCCAACAAGTAAACGATGCTGCATAACACCAAAACAAGCATCAATATCTTCATTCGCTGCCCAGGGTACATAGACTCCAAGGTCTTCGTCAAAACCTACCTTCCGAATAGCCTCAGTCCGGAACGTCATTTTATAACCACCCATATACTCAACAAGAACACAGTTCTCATGAGGCAACCATTTGGGTACAGGACGGACATTCCACCTTGACCGTCCGTGTATTTGGAAGGGATTGGGCCGGAAACGAGCCTCACGAAGTTTTGCTCTAGTGCGCATGATTTGTGCGTCAAGAAGATGTGATATTCTCATCTTATATGTATTACACCCTACCAAGCCAATTTCTGGAGGCGGTTGTTTCGCGTCGGCAGCACACACTCCACCGATGTGTTTTTCTGTATCCCTTTCGTAAACTCGCATTATGGCCTCCGCGTGGCCGGGAAACCAGAGCGAATCATCATCGGGGAACTTTACAATTGGTGACTCAACGTATTTGAGACCAATATTACGTTGACCGGCTGAGTTTGGCTGGGAATTCAAAATTACTAATTCGACCGGACAGGTACCAACTGCTTCCTTAACAGTTTTACAAATCAATTGATGGTCATCGCTCGCATCGACAATGATTAGTTTTTTAGGAGAACGTTCTTGAGTCAAAATTAATGGAATTGACAATTTTAACGCCTCTGGACGATTCCGCGTAGCTATGACAACGTCGTATTCCATTTTATTGACCCTATTTTACAATGTAATGTTTCTTGAAGTGTGTCAACATCACATTATTTTACATTTGTATATTGTCTTTTTTTGATTATTATAACAAAGCTCTCTACCACCGGCACTGCTACGCAAAACCCAAACATCATAAAAATACTTACTCATTCATTCAACACTTGCGTTACAGTCATATCGATATGCGATTGTACCTTGAACGGATCTGTATATTCAGTTGCCCACTGAATGGCTCCGGTGGAGAGTGTTTTATACAAGTCCGAATCATTGGCCAACTTCAGCATTTTTTCTTTCAGTTCCACTGGGTTACGAATTTGAACCAATAATCCGTTCTTGCCCTCGGTTATATAATCTCTGGTGCCGACCCAATCCGTACAAATTACAGGTTTACCCAACATCAAAGAGGTTACTATGCAAGTCTGGCCACACGAAGGCTCTGAACCGTCAAGAGCAAATACTGCAAATTTACATTCGTCAACCAGCTTGTCACACTCTTCCAATGGTATGTTATAAAGCACCTTCACATTGTCCGGAATGGCAAGCCCCTTTAGATTCCGCTTACTAGCTACAACCAGCGCGGACAAATCGGTTCCCGATATTGCTTCAAAAAACGTCTTGTAATCTCTTCCACTTCCTCCAAAACTGATAATATACTCTCGGGAATCCGAAAACCTGTACTCATCAAGGGATTTGCCCTGTTGGGGCTTTGGCCTCACGAGTGGGTAGAATCGTATTTTAGACTGCGGAAAACCATAGAGACTATTTATGAGACCTATGTCATATTTGCTGTGGACGTAGATTATGTCTATTTTTCTAATCAGGAGACGAGTGAGGACCCGCCATAGCCGGTGCCTCCGCTTGGGAACATTAAAACTGGCAGCTACCAGCTTTCGTTTACCTTTCATTACATAGCTGTATCCGCCCAGCAGCAAAACCGTCCAACAACCGCTCGTTATCAATACGTCATAGCGGCTAATCGACCGTATCCAAACCTTACCACATGCAATTAGAAGAAGCAGAATCTCTTTGATACCGAGGCGTTTCTTCTTTGAATACGTTGAAGACGGATCAATTCTCCATCGCCCCGGCCCAATAATGTCATACACATGCTTTGTATGCTGACACGGTATCATTATTGGCCTTTTCTTCGAAGAACTTACAAAATTGCTAAAGAAGAGAACTCTGCCCATAAAGGACTCCTGTCAGTTTGGAGAACACATTTTGAGTCTTTACCCAAACCTCTTAACAGTAATCACACCCATATTCAAACAAAAGCCAAGCATCATAAAAAGCATTGTCATAGGTTGACCAAGGATGAATAGGTAATTTAATAGTTCTCTGTTATTGGTAGAAGTGCTTCTAATTCATGGCGACAATTTTTGTGAATAGCTAAAAAGTCGTGACAGCCTGTATCAGGTTTCCCGAGACTGATAGGCTTCACCCTCACTCGTATAAATGTTTTGGGAATCCCGTAGAAAACGTACTCTCCACATGACTCAATAGCTTTTACTGCTGCGCGTTTCAAGAAGGGCACATTATATTCCCTAGACTCAAACAATATTACCTCAGGCTGGACATTCCGAAGAAACTTTCTAGCGCCAGAAAAAAGTGTTTTCTCATGGTCTTCAACATCTACTATCATTAAACGGACTTTCTCAAGGCCAAGTTCTGCAAAAAGGGAATCTCCCTTACGAGCTTCCACAACGACTCCCTCTGTGCTCGAAGAGTTATCAATCTCTAAAGACCCTGCTCCAGAACACAGCGGATCCACATAAAGAAACAATTTCCCATCCATATCGGATAAAGCAAGCTCGTGGATTTTAGCATTCATGATATTGTTAGCTTTAAAGGACTTGCGAATCATTTCGGCTAATTTTGGATTAGGCTCAAAGGTATGAACAAATCCTGTAGGCCCAACTAATTGGCAGCTAGTTATACTATGTTCACCATGATTTGCCCCAATGTCAATAACCGTATCGCCCTTCCTGAGGATTTGATTAATTATCCACTGAACCTTGGCATCGTTACAACCCATGAAGAAAACCGGACGTCCCTCAGCGTCATCTAAATCTATGTAAATCACGGAACCACAAGGCAGCTTGCACCGCTTGATACCTTTACCGCTACAAATTTTTTTGACGAGCCAACCATTGGATACGCGATGTTGTCCACTCACGAATGGATATGAACGACATAAGAGCCTGATCAAATTAATAAGAAAATTCTGCATCATATACAATTCTCGAAACTGTTCACGAGTAATATTATAGTCTCGGGCAACACACTAAATATCAAATACCCCCTATTAAATTTCGATTAACTTTATAACACATTCAAGCTTGCAATTCATTTTGATAATGACTATTTTCCAAGCGGAGGGCTACACCTTAACAGTAATCGCACCCATATTTGAACAAAATCCAAACATCATAAAGAGCATTGTCATCGGTGGGCCAAACAGGGATACAGAATTAAAGGCCAAAAGCACACCGGCCAAGCCGGCGGCTACGCACCATATAAGCCAAGTATCCTCATCATTTTTCACCAGCCAAAAACCTTCAAATAGCTTTTTTATCGCTGTAATAATTACCGCACAGAACGGGATAAAACCAACCAGTCCATAACGGCATAGCTTCATCAAATAATGGTTGACCATATCGGTATGGTCTCTCATATCAATCTTTTCGCTCCACATCGGGTCCTCAAATCCATACCCTGTAATCCAGTGATCGCTCATCCCCCCTTCGAAGAATGCAACTTCAAACAGCCGGGTGCGATACCAAGCGGTGGCGCTATTAAAGGTAAATCGGTCAACAACATGGTAGAAATGGCGATTGCTTATTATTTCTACCAGCCCGCACATTAGTATTAACCCGACAATGCCCTGTTTCCAGCAACGTCTGTATCGGTAAAAGGCAATGAACCCGATTGCTCCAACCATAGCGAGTAGTCCTCCGCTGGACATTGATGAAAATGCTCCCAGAAACGCCAAAGCTGCTAATATTTTATATACAAATGGATTGCCTTTGATTTTGACAAGACCCATACAGAGGGCTCCTGCCATTGCTAAAAAAACTCCAAAATATATTGAACGGCGAAATGTCGATTGTGCTCTGTAGAAATAGTTTAACCTTATTTCGGGTGCATTTAAGTACCGCCCAAACCTGACTAAATTGTGGCCAGTTAGTGATTCATAAAAGCCAAAAACAGCTAAAAGGGCAACAGACCAACAAATGGCTTTCAATAATGTAATATACCGGCCTCTGTTTGTTATAATCAACCGCACGGCAAAATAAGGCAGTGCCATATCAAAAAAATCACCAGAGCGATATTCAAGAAGCTTCATCGATTCTACTGTCACAAGGCCAGCCACTACTTCTGCTACAAATAGAATAACTACGAGCCTGTCGAGCCATACAACTTTGAATTTGCTTGCGAGATCTGTATTTAGAAAAATCTTTACAAATAAAGCTATAATAACAATTCTGCCAACCGAAAAATCTACGGTTCCTATACTAACCGTCCCAACGCAGTAAGGATACCACATCGATAAAACTACATATACGGCCAGCCCAAGAACCGGTCGCAGGAAAAGAACCAGCAGGCAGCCTGCTGCTGCAAGAAATAAAGTTACGCCTTCCACTGTATCACCATATTGTACTATTACCTTTTATTGCGGGTCTTTCTCTGAACAAGGTATTGAGGTAACAAATATAAAACTCCATTCAGGTTAGACAAGGACTACCTGGCATTGTTATTATCATTGAAGATAGTCTTAACTTTACCATTATCCCATAATAATGTAATGTCTGGATCGAATCCATCGTTTGAAATCAATTTTAGGTTATCGCTTTCTAAGCCGAAACGGGAAACAGTAAGTGTTGTACGGTACATGCCGTAAAGCTCTTTGAATAAATAAGTTGAATAAAACACGGGGTCCGGTGTTGTCATCCCGACTGCGATTTTCTTATCTCTACCATACTTCATAACAACCGTTTTGACTGCTTCGTCAATTGACCTGACAATGTTTCCATTTCGAATATGGTATTGTTTCTTTATATTCATTGCATGGATTGAAGTGACCAAAACTATTCCACAACCAGCAACTAATAATAATTGTAAGCCTTTGTCTTTGGTTTTTTCAAATAGTACATACAGACCAGCTCCTAGTAGTATGGCAAAAAGAGGAGTGATACAATAAGGGTATAAATCCGAAACCTTTTGCAATAGTGTAACGGGCCCTACTAAAAGAAACATGCCCACAACTAAGAAAACAACATTTTTTTTGACACCTCTCCTCCAAAGCGAAACCGCACCCATCAAAGCTGTAATGGCTACTAGGACTGCACATATACCTGTAAAGGATAGGAATATAAGATTGCTAAAGTTAAGATTTTTCAAGGCCGCAAAAACATGAGGTGATGCGGTTGGAATACAAACGGCAAAAAATATCTTGAAGTAATTTACAACAACATTTTTCCCTATTGAAAGACTGTAGCGAGAATAAGGCTCGCCCATATTGGCGGAAGTTTGGCTTCTAAGGTAAAAATAAAGGCATACTGCCAGCGACAACAGTAAAATAAGACTAAACGCATAGATTTTTGACCTACGATTTTCAAAATAATTTTTTGTGAGACAAACTATGAGAACGGAAAGAGGAATAAAACTTATAGATGTTTCCTTTACAAGAAGCATAAAAAAGGCTAGTAAAAATACAAATAGCAATTTCAGCAGCATTGCATATTTGTTTGCTCTATTTAAACGAACTTTATATTTAGGTAATATGAAAAGTAACAAGATAAAACCCAACGCCATATAAAGGGGATCTTGGAAGCAGTCATTCCCGTACATAGCTGCAGCATTGGCTGGCATGAACAGGAAGATAAATCCTGCGGTATATGAAATTGATTTATTCGCTGTTAAACGATATGCCAGCAAAGCTGTCAAGATTACAACTGAAAAATGACTTATGAATGAAAGTGCCCGTAGCAGCCAGGTATCATATCCGAATAAAGCAGCGTTCCAAACAAAGATAGTATCCCGAACAGGCCTAAATTTGAAACTTCTCCCTTCCCAAGCATATAACGATCCAGTCTCAACTTTCTCCATTGCAAAACTTTGCATACCTAAATCATCACAAAAAAGGCCTACATTAAAACTTCCCCAATAAAAGTATATTGTGATTAACAGCGCTATACATGCGAATATGATAATATAGCGTTTGTTATTGGGCTCTAAATGCCTTACTACTTCCATACAAATACTATCCGCAAGCAAATATTTAGCATGTTCAATATCGGTATTAAAAAATCCTTGCAAATAAAGCTATAATAACAATCCTGCCAACTGAAAAAACAATAGTCCCTTTCACTATGATCTACTGAACTTTATCGTCTTATTCCCTTCTTGTTTCATCCTTTACTACCTTACATATACCCCAAATCCTTTAGTTGTTGGTGGATGCTGTCTTCCTCTTCGGCTGTAAGCGTCTTGGAAGCATTAGTTGTGTCCGGGCATTTGTAGTCTTGCGGATTAGTCTGGAGTTTGACAGGATGGTTGGCCAAATATTCGGCAGTAAAAATACCCTTCATGACTTGCCCATCTATATCAGAAGGAACAGGCTGGTCGAATAAATAAAGCAAGGTGGGCGCGATGTCACAGATGTGAACATTATCTACTACTCCTTTTTGAATATCTGGACCGGAAGCGATAAATATTCCGTTCATCCGGTGGGAACCTGTGTGTCTCGAAGAATAAGGTCTTCGCTCAAATATTTCCCCGTCTGACCGACCTTTTGGCATTACACACCGCCAGTCATCAATTCCCACCATCAGGTCCGGGGCAGTGTTTACTGCTTCACCAACTGAATTTTCGCTCTGCCATATTGTCACGTTCACATTATTGCTCTTTCCCCAACTGCGGAGCTTCTCGGCAATCTCCTTAATCAGTTGCTTCCTTTGGAATACATCTACAAGTCTGTCGTTTATATAAATCCCCCCAAAAGGTATAGTATGTCCAGGGTCGAATGCTATACTTCTTTCTAAGTCAATCTGGTCTACTATCTTCTCGGTTAGCTTAACCCTTGCGGCACGACCCCACTTGTAGAGCTTGGGAGCTAGTCTATGTAACTTGATATCTTTGGCTGTTGCTTTCCCAAATATGCAGACCAGCTTTTTCGCTCGACTCAATGCCTTGTTTTGCCTTTCCCGCCATACTAAATATCCCTCCCGTTCCAACCAGACATTGAGTTTAAAAACTTCATCATTCGGGCCAAAGCCATGATCAGAAAGTATCACTATATTGGTTTGTTTCCCAACAACGTTGTTGAATCCACCGATGGCATCATCGATCCGACGCCAGAATTCTTTGAATCTCTGGTGGAATCTCACACTCCTCTTTCCTTCATGGAGTGGATGATTCTTATCGAGATGGCGCCACATAATATGTTGGAGCCAATCCGTTTCCGAGATGACCACCAGGAACAAATCCCACTGTTTCTTCCTGAGCAAATAGGCGGTAGCCCGAAGCTTTTTATCTAATACCCTGTGAATATCATTGAGGAATAGGTCCGTATCATCGTACCGCGCATCATAATAAGGGACACTCAACTCATATGCTCCACCCACTACCTTGCTTAATTCCTGCTTTAAGTCCACTGGGAAGGTAAACTCACTATTGGGCGAAGCAAGAAATCCTGCAGTCATAAAGCCATTAACCGCATAAGGAGGTATGCATATAGGGTAGTTGAGTATTCCTACTCGCTTCTCAGCTTTGCTTAGATAATCCCAAATTGCCCGCCCTGTACAATCAGCGGAAGTGATGCCTTGAAGTCGGTAACTATTGTCTTTTCTATTGCAGAAATCATAGACTGACGTTTTTTCTGGTTTCATGCCTGTAGCTAATGACAACCAGGCGGGGCCGCTTAGGGGGGGGCTCGTGCTGCGCATAGGTCCGGAAACACTTCTTTCAACGAGTTTCGCCAGGTTAGGCATCCAACCTTCTTCCATTAGAGGTTTGATTACATCAAATGTCGCCCCATCGAGGCCAATTATCAGAACCTTTCTAGTCATGAATCACGCTCGTTTGTTATTAGCAAATCAAGCTCCTCAACCAGGGCTGAAATATTGCAAAAGCCAGATAATTACCAAGACCGGCAAGGCAAGGGCCAAGCCGGGAATCCAGGAAATGACATAGTCGAAAATCTTCAATTGAATTGTCTTATGCATAACTACGACCTGCGCACACATGGCAATAAAACTTGCCAGCAATACAATCGCAGCCGCACCCGTAAGCCCAAATAATCTTACAGCCGGATATATAAATACAATCAGAATCAAGGCACGAAGCCCAACAAAGAGACGGTGTTTTGCTGGCTGTCCGATACTAAAAAGCACATTTCCCAGTATTGTTCCTATAATAAGGAGCAGTGCATAAATACATAATAGACTAAACGGAACCGCAACTGCTGAATACTGCTCGCCAAAAACGAGGGACAATATCGTTTTGCTGCATACTATTGCCAGCGCTACCAGCGGAAGGCCGAATAATGCTGTAAATTTGGTGAGCTTCACAATCGCTATGCAAAGAGCTTCTCTGTGGTCCTGCTTTTCGGCAAATGCCGGTAACAGGACAGGTCGAATTATACGATTAAACAAATCTTGCGGTGCCAGGGCCAAAACCAAAGCCATTCCATACATACCGACTAAATCCGCCGAAACCATCTTACCGGCAACCAGTATATCGATATTAAAAGCGATGTACGTCAAAAACGGCAGGCCGAGCATGCCTCGAGCAAACTTTGAAATTTCTTTAAAGCTGGGCCTATCAAAACTTAGCCTTGGCCGAAATGGGCAGAGAATATAAGAGAACAGGCTTCGCAGCACACTCATACTAATAAAGCCGATTATTACAGCCCAGATGTTTCGCATAGCAAAGGCTAAGACAATAGTGACGACGCTTCCCAAAACGGTGCTGCCCTGATTCAAAAACACTGCCTTACCAAACCGAAATTGCTTTTCCAGCACGTGAACCTGTGGGCTAACTATACCCCCAAACAAAAACACAAGAAATGCCGTCCGAACCAATGCCACTAATTCGGGCATGCTGTAAAGAGTTACAATTTCGGGCTTGTCGGCAAAATAGAAACGACACAGCAGTGGGGCAACAAAGAAACCGATCGCATACAGACCTATTCCCCGCAGACTTTGGAAGCACCAGGCCATATTAAGAAACTCCAACCGAGCACCGTTTTTATTTTGGATCACTGACTGCTTTATTCCTATTTCCGTGAGAACCGTAAGCAAAGCTGTTATGCTCAGAATCAGCACCATCAGCCCCATTACCTCCGGCACCAACAACCGGGTTAGAATAACCTTGCTGGCAAAACCCGATCCCTTCGCGATTATCGCCCCTACTCCCAACACAATGCTGCTGCGCGCACACCGTGCCTTAAGATTATCGCCGCGAAGTGCAATGATCTTATTATTAGGAATTGCTTTGGTTATCGCGCTATATAAGGTCAATTTGCTTTGATTCCAGTTGCACTCCGTCCCCCTCGGTTGCATTGGAAAAATCAATGTAACTTCTTTCAAAAGCGTCAATTATGTCGCTTTTATGCTTACTTGCCGGTTCGGTTCCGGCTTACTTCAAAACAGTGGATTCTGCATCATGGAATTCCGCTGCTTTTACTTTGCCTGATTGGTTGGGGAAATAATCGAGTATTAAATCTGTCATATCTGTAGCTGCCGTTCGAACGGAATTCTCTAATACTGAGCTTATCTGAACCTGGGCGACATAGCGGGCTGGGTCGCCTGCGATGTTTGGAGTGCGCCAGCCTACGCCGGAAAAAACACTCTCATCAGAGGTAAGTTGACCATTAACTATGTAGTAATTCAGAACCACTCTTTCTTCGTGCTCTAAGCCTGGTGTGTGGAAGCGGAATATCTTGCATGGTATCTGCCTGCCGAAAGAGGATATGAATTCCGTGCGTTTCGCGCTATCTTGTACCCAACCGCCGCCAATGTAACACACCTCGGGCCGATGACCTAACATAGTTCTCGGCCGTGCAGTATAAGCAATATAAACATTAGCCCATCCTGTGTTCGTTTTGTTGATATATAAGCGATTGAGAAAATCATCATTGCCTGCAACACGCTGAATATTTTGAGGAATTGGGACATCTTTGCCGGTCCAATCGCCAACTTTTGTGGGAAAGGCACTTAATGGAATTGACAATTTGATAGGGATTTCAACAACAAGTTTTAATCGAGATGCGAGAATACGATATCCTACTCCCGACAGTATTAGCAGGATGACTGCCAGAACCCATACAAATGGTGTTGAAATTCTCCCCAACCTTGAAACTTTCGCTAAATCCAATGCCGGAAATTCCTACTGTAGATTATTTCTTATGCAGTCCTGTAAAAAGAAATCTTATTAAATAACTCAAAGTGTATAGCCCATTAGTAGTACTCATATGGTCAAAAAAAATATCTTCCTTTACAACATTGATGTCTTTTCCCACAATGCTTGGTCTGCCAACTGCAGACTTACTCTAAGCAAAGGTGCTGCTTTTGTACCACTATCTAAAACAATCCTTTGAGATTAATTTAGACATGGCCTCTCCGTCCATGTGAGGTATGCCAAAACATACGTAAAAGAAAGATAAAGAAATTCTATCAGCCAGCCGATTTATGTCAAGTCTTTTCTTTCACAAAGTAGCCGAAATCAAAAAAAATCTTAATAATCCCCAATAATGGCTTGAAAATCAGACTGACAAAGGCCTTCATGACCGTATAGCACGGCAGCTATTTCCTAAAAAAGCCGTATCTTTCGTTATATTGTTAAAATATCTTTCTCCGGTTAATCGGTACTATACATGAAAATCCCGCTTTGCTTTTTTTATAAACCTTTTATCGGACGAACGTTCAAGCTGCTATATCTGTAAATTTAATAGATACATAGCCGCCAATATCATGTTTGCTTATGTCCAAATTTATTTTTACAATTTATAATAGAAAAACATACGGCAGAATATTCTTATTTAGGAGTTGGAACATCTATATGGCAGATGTAGTGGGTATATTTCGCCCAGGATGTAAGAAACACGCTCTGCATTCATGTGTCTCTTACCTGTTTTATTTGATTGTGGTAAACGTGACATGCCTTTCCTTGACTACGGGTACAGCAACTGCAGCAACCTACTATCTTGATGCCATTAACGGTGATGATACCGACCTCGGCACCAGCGATGCACCATGGAAGACTTTGGATAAGGCTATATCAACGGTAGTTTCAGGAGACACCGTTTACCTCAGAGATGGTGATTACGGTGCTTTTGATGCGTACAATGAAGATACCTACACAGATTGGATTACATACAAGGCTGATACTGGACATTCACCGGTGATTTCTTATGATTCAGGTCTTGGTTGTGCTATGAAAATGGGGAAAACTCCCGGCTCATTCGATAAATACTTTCACTTCGAGGGCCTCACTATAGAAGTCAATGAACCAAACCAATCGGCAATTAAGTTATATAATTCTCATTATTATAGATTTATAGATTGCACTATGGAGGGCGTTGGATTCGAGAATAAAAAAGCGCCACTAAGCTATCCGGCAAGCGGTATATATGCCCAGTTATCCAGTAATATACACATATCAGGCTGCACAATATTTGGCACCGGAGACGCTCCACATTACAGTGAAGTAACTGAGAAGGCATATGGCCCCGGTTTTGACTTCGGTATGTATATACGGGAGTGTACCGATGTAAATATCTATAATTGTGAAATAAAAGATTGCGGCACGGCGGTCGAGGCTTATATGGGTGATAATTGGCATGTTTGGGATTGCAATATGCACGACTGTCTTGCTGACCTTCTTTGGTTAAATGGTTTGTCGAACAGCATTATCGAAGATAATCATCTCCATCATACCATAAGACCCGATGGCAGCGGTCCCCATAACGATTGCTTGCAAATTAGCACGCCCTACGAGAGCGTTATTCCAACGGGCCTTACAATAAGAAGAAATAAAATGCATCACAGCAGCGTTCAAATTGTGATGATAAATTTCATAGGAGATGGCCATGCGGAAAACATTATTTTTGAAAATAATTTAATGTACGCACCTGACTTGGCAGGCACAGGGGCTTGGGGTCTTATGGCATATAAAGTTAATAATCTACAGTTTGTAAATAATACAGGCCCTACTGGAATTTGGTTTAGAGTCGGCATAGAAATTACGAAAATGTGTAATAATATATTTTACAAGGTCGACCTTGAAGGGGCGAGTGCTGAAGGTGAAGATTATAACATTATCAACAGATGGTGGATACATGTGCCACCAGAGTACGAGCAAGGCACAAACACCGTTGAGTTAAATAATAACGAGTTATTTGAGAGTCTTTTTACTGATTACGACAACGATGATTTCACCCTCGCAGCGGGTTCCGTAGCCATCAACTTCGGTGATTCTGACCATGCTCCAGCCACAGATATCCTTGGAAACACGCGCGTAGGCTTACCAGATGCAGGTTGCTACGAATATGTTGAATCGGACCCTAATAATTCGACTCCTGTTTTAGACTCAATCGGCAACAAAACTGTAAATGAAAACGCCCTTCTGAGTTTTACTGTAAATGCTACTGATGCTGATGGAGATACTATTGCCTATTCATCTCAAAACCTGCCAACAGGGGCAACTTTGTTAGGGCAAGACTTCAACTGGACACCGAGT
The DNA here is from genome assembly GCA_020351025.1 of Planctomycetota bacterium. Lineage (GTDB taxonomy): Bacteria > Planctomycetota > Phycisphaerae > Sedimentisphaerales > Anaerobacaceae. Next base: position 1,431,540 of record CP070728.1, on the reverse strand, counting down.
TATACTCAGTCCGGCTCATATCAAGTTACATTTATTGCAAGCGACGGCATAGCCCAAGATTCCGAAATCATAACAATAACTGTAAGTAACACCAACCGTCCGCCGGTACTTGCTGAAATTGGCGATAAGTCCGTCAATGAAAATAGTCTCTTGAGTTTCTCAGTCACTGCCACGGACGCTGATACTGATGCAATTGCATATTCGGTACAAAACCTGCCATCTGGAGCTGCATTTACCACCCAGACATTCACTTGGACACCGGCTTATACCCAGGCTGGAACTCATCAAGTTACTTTTATTGCAAGCGATGAACAGGACCAGGATTCTGAGACGATAACGATAACGGTTAACAATGTTAACAGAGCACCCGTTCTCAGTCCTATCGGTAATAAGTCCGTTTATGCAGATGAGACATTAACCTTTACTGTCGATGCGACTGACCTTGATGGTGATACATTACAATATTCGGCGCAGGGCTTGCCCAGCGGCGCCACATTGACTAATCAAACCTTTAGCTGGACACCAGCCGACAGCCAGTCAGGTAGTCACGAGGTGATTTTTATTGTAAGTGATGGCCAGGCTCAGGATTCTGAAACGATTGCAATACTTGTTAATCTTGATGATTTAGCACCAACTGTTTCCAGTACTTCACCATCCGATGGTGTGATTCAGGTGCCTTTGAATAATCTGATAACTTTACATATTGTCGATTCGGGCAAAGGTGTTGATGCAAATTCAGTGAACATTAAAGTCAATAGCGACGTTGTATACACAGGTAATACAGCTGATTATAATAGCACATCAGGTCATTGCTACAGGATTGGCACAAAAGCTGATTATACATTTATCTACCAGGCCAGCGAATTGTTTGATTTCGACCAAAGTGTTTCCGTTACAGTAAATGCCACGGACCTTGCGGATAACGCAATGGCAGAGCTAAGCTATTCCTTCCATACCGAAATGCGCTCCTTCGCTAAAAATAAGAAAGTCAGTTCCGTCTCGGACAACATCACTGAAGGCAGGCCTGCAACACTAAGGGACGGTAGTGGCAATATTTGGGTGGCATGGCACGCAGGACCTATCGGCAGCAGGGATATTTATCTTGGAAAACTAAATGCCTCAGCGGACAATTTCGATAGTAGCATTCAGCTAACAAACGGCTTTGGTGACAAGTTTAATGCTGCTATTGCTATAGATGCCGATAGTAAGCTATACGTCGCTTGGCAGGATAATAGAAACGGTGATTGGGATATCTACATATCAACCTCATCTGACGGGATAAACTTCTCGACTGAAAGACTTGTCACTGATTCGAACGATAATCAGACCAATCCCGAAATAGCTGTTAACGGCTCCTTACCGGCTAATGCATATATCGTTTGGCAGGATGACCGCGGGGGTAATCAGGATATCTATATTGCTTCGTCAAGCACCGATTTTGAGACAAAAGTACTCTCGCAAATAACCTCTGATAGTTCAGATCAAACCGAACCAGCCATTGCCGTGGATTCTGGCAACACCGTTTACGTAGTATGGACAGATGCCAGAAATCGTTCGCTTGATATTTATGGTGCAGCCTCAAATAACGGCCCTTGGACCAATGTGGCGGTGGTAAGCAAAGATGATAAGCAAAAAAGTCCTGCTGTTGCTGCTGAAGCTACCGGCTCTATCCTGCATCTCATTTGGATTGACGATACGACAGGAGATGATGAAATTTTCTATGCCAAAACCACGGGCGGCCTGCCAAGCTCTCCTTTGACTGGAAGTAGCATTGTTGATGACACCACCGGTGCCGACCAGTTGGAACCGGCCATTGCTGTCTCTGGTACCACGGGTAATACCTTAAGGGTTTTTGCATGCTGGCAGGATGAGAGGAATCTTGATAGCGATAATAGGGATACCGATATATATTTTACTGAAATCAATTTATCTGCCGGAACAAATATCTTTGTAGGTGATGATAGCACAAATGCAAGTCAAATAGAGCCGGCAATCAGTATAGATGGACACGGCCATCCTTATCTCGTGTGGGTTGACGACAGAAATTTAATCAACAATATCTACTATGCCGCAAGTACTTTTATGAACCCTACTGCCCTGGTCTCAGAAAATGTCTCCGCTTCCGTCGGAGCTACAGTGGGTACTGACCCCGTAGCTATCAATAATCTAAACAATGTCTCCGTTATAGTGCCCCCAGCCGCATGCCTGTGTGATACAACAATTACAATCTCTAAAGTTGAAAATCCACAGGCTTTTGCTATGCAATCCTTGAGCAGTTTTGATTTCGGACCAAGTGGTATACAATTCACCCAGCCGGTCACTGTAACAATACCTTATGCAGCTTCAACCGACAGTGGTTCCGCGTTGCCCTATTGGTATAATTCCCTGACCGGTGCGCTTAGTCAACAGGGAATAACCGATGTTCAGAATATCCTTATATCTTCGAACTTGAATGCACTGAGTTTTAAAACTACGCACTTTACGCAATTTTACCTCTTACTTGGAGGTGCTGCCGCCGCCGCTGGCGGAGGGGGCGGTGGTGGCGGATGTTCCTTCTCCGAACCTGGGAAAGCTACTTTTGGTGACTTCCTCCTGCCGTATTTAGTACTGGCTGTCGTCATGATAATAATAAAAATAAAAGATAAACGCAGAACCAATACCATAGCTTCCAATATTCAAAAAAACGAATGAAAGCAGACTCTTTATCCAGTAAGTTAAGTGTTGCTCATTCATTGCCGAACGCTATCTTAGCTCCTTTTTTTAAAGATAGATTAAAGCAGCTCGATATGTCGTTGCTCACAGAGACCGCTTTAGTGACAATTGCGTCAATCTTGGTGATTAAGCTTATTTATCAAGCCTCCATCACCCCAGCTGCTTGGTTTGCTGTCCCAGCTATCTGGGTCTCTGCTGCGATTATTCCGACAGCGATTAAAGGCAGAAAATTGGCCGCGATTGGCTTAACCATTAAAAAACTCAAACAGGCTCTCTTGTTGGTTTGTGCGATTTCCGTTGTGCTCTTTCCTGCAATGTTCTTTGGGTTGTGGGTTTTGGGCTCGTATGGATTAGAGATGCCTTTGAGGCCCGTGCCTCCAAAAAATCAGGATTGGTTCTGCTGGCTATTTTATCAGTTTATGTACATTGCCGTTGCTGAAGAAGTATTTTTCAGGGCTTATGTGCAGCGTAATATTCAGCGGTTGACAAACGCAGCCACATGGCTGCGACCCAGCCTCCAACAGTGGTTGAGTATTAGCATATCGGCCGGATGTTTTGCCGCTGCTCATATAATTGTACAAGGTCAGATAACATCGGCCTTAACCTTTCTGCCCGCTCTAATTTGTGGCTGGCTGTTTGTCAAAACAAGGGTATTAATTGCGCCTATTTTGTTCCATGGCCTCGCTAATACCTGCTATTGTGTAATCGCAGCAGTCCTTGCTTAAGGCCCCAATAAGACCGATTTTAGACCCGTACAAGGTCATCTAAACTGCACACATAGCCCTATAATAATTGCCTTAAAACCTTACACATTTAAGTAGCTGTGCACCTCCAAAATGCGACGCTCACGCTTAAGTGAAGGGGGTATCAAGACGATAAATTTTCAGGTGGTGACAGTGTGTTCGGATGAAGAAAGGTGGTAAATTGTACATTTGTAAGGCATTGTTTGTAGGTAAGTTAGCACTTACCTCCGTGCTCTTGTTTATGGCCGTCAAGTTGGTAATGCTCCCTGCGCATATGCAAGTCACTTTGTCGCCGCTCTCGGCTCTTGCCCGGGAAAAAGTACCTGCCACTGAAGCAACTGACGCCCCGGTTTTGCTCCTTGACGACTACGCTGAAATCGTTGAAAGAAATCCGTTTCGTTTATCTGAAAAGCAAATGCGTAAAAACCAACAGACATCAATGACAAATTCGTTGAGCGCCGATGACTATCTATCCGAGCAATTAGGCTTGGCTTTGATTGGCACTATATCAGGCAACCCCGTCGTTGCAAGGGCTATTATAAAGACTCTTAAAACTGGTGGGCTTGACCTCTACAGAGTAGGCCAGACCGTTGAAGAGGCTCGCATCGAAAGTATAGAGTCTGATACCGTAATTTTGCTTCATAATGGACAAAGAAAAGTGCTGAAGCTCGATATACTACGTTCTGCCGGAAACAGCGACAACGGTGTTAAGCCACTTTCTTCGCAGACCGCTCGTGATGTAAGCAAAGCTGTCAAAACTAATTTGCCGGACGAGGAGACTCTCCTCGGAGTTCAAACTAAGAAAAGATATATGGAGACAATTTTAGATGAAGCGATGATTGAGCCTTATGTCGTTGATAGCCAAACAGAGGGACTTAAAATAACGGGTATAGAAAATATAAAAGCGGCAAAAGACCTCGGCTTAAAGAACGGTGATGTTATTCACACCGTCAATGGGCACCGCTTAACAAGCAGAAAGAAGGCTTACCAGGTCTTTAAAAAGGCAAAGTCCGAACCCTCTGTCCGTTTAGAGTTAATACGAAATGGCGAAATTGAAACTCTTTCATTCTCTTTGCGGTAAGTTATACAGATGTCACTAATAAGTCTTAACATAATTGGTGCACAGAAAAAGCAAATGCTACTAAGATGCCTTTTGATGCTTATCTGCGCGTTATGTATAACTGCCACAGCTGAAGAGCCGTTGCCTTCAGAGACAACCGTAAACTTGCCTAAACTTACCAAACCAGGTATCGCTGATGAGCTTGTATCTCTGAACTTCGACCAGGTTGATATTAGGGTCATGCTTAAAACCGTCGGTGATATCACCGGAGTTAATTTTGTTATCGACGATAGTGTCCGAGGCACCGTTACTGTCATCTCACCAACAAAGATACGTCTTGGCGAAATTTACAAGGTTTTAGAATCAATTCTCGAAGTCAAAGGGTATGCCGCTGTACCTGCTGGAAACCTCGTAAAAATAGTACCAAGAACAGAAGCCGTAAAAAGAAACTTACAGGTTCGAATTGGTAGTAACCCTTCAGAAATACCAGAAGACGATTCTATTGTTACGCAGATTATTCCCTTAAAATATGCCGATGCTGAAAAGGTAAGTCTCATTATTAAGCCTCTCCTGGTTGCAGGTTCACATATGGCCACTTACCCAACGACTAACTCCATTCTCATTACAGACACATCGTCAAACATCCATCATTTTGCAAAGATTATTCAAAAGCTTGACGTAACTGGTTCGAAAGAGCACGTAACCGTCATTGAATTAAAATTCGCTTCTGCCCAGGTGCTCAGTGACCAGATTGCTCGCATTATGGAAAAAACAAAAGCCGCTTCCTCAAATGCTGCTTATAGCCGGCAGACGCCACAGAGCCTGACCGATATCAAAATCCTCCCCGATGTAAGAACTAACTCGCTTATTGTTGTCGCTAATCCTCAGGATACCGAGGCAATCAAAAAATTGACTGAAAACCTGGATATTCAAAGGCCTCGCGGGACAAATACTGTTCACGTGGTCTACCTTAAAAACGCACCTGCAAACGAAACCGCCAAATCTCTTACCCAAGCACTTACTGACTTAAGAATTGCCGGTGCAATTGATGACGCCCAGCGCATACAGGTTACTGCTGATGAAGGTACAAATGCTTTGATAATTACCGCCTCGGCGCAGGATTTTGACGTCATCTCAGAGATTATAGAAAAGCTCGATATCGTGCGGGAGCAGGTTTTAGTTGAAATGCTCATCGTCGAGGTTAGTGAAGACAGCTTAAAGGAAATAGGTATCGACTGGGCTACACTTGATCAGGCTGTCACAGGAAGTGTCCGCTTTTTTGGTGCAACTAATTTCGGCCCGCGTGTCGATTTTGCCGCCGGCGACCTCGAGGGACTCAGCGTCGGTGCTTGGAAAAGAAGTGGCTCCGATCTCACTATCGGGCCAATTATACACGCTTTGGAAAAAATTTCCGGCGTCAATATTCTTTCAACGCCGCATATTATGACCTCAAACCATAACAAGGCGCGGATAATAGTAGGGGAAAATCGGCCATTTGTTACCCAGTCAAGAATTACCGAATCTGACCCTCTTACGCCGACTGTCATAAAAACATTTGAATACAAAGATGTCGGTATCACACTTGAGATAACTCCGCATATTAGCCAGGGTGGATTGGTCAGACTTGAAATTGAAAGTGAGTTTACCAAACTTGTTGAGACCGTCACTACACTCTCCGAGGATACGCCTACAACAGCTAAACGTCAGGCTCAGACTGTCGTTTCTATGAATAGTGGCTCCACTGTTGTAATCGGAGGCCTCATTCGAGATGACAAAGTAACTATCGAGAAAAAAGTCCCCATCGTTGCTGATATCCCACTCATTGGGGATTTGTTTAGACTTCAAAAAGACGAATTGCAGAAAACAAATCTAATTATATTTATAACACCCTATGTTCTTGGTAGTCAGCAGGACTTGGACCGAATAACTGATAAAAAGAGACAGGAAATGGATTCAGAAATCGAGAAACTTGAGAATAAAATCAGCGACAATTAAAAATTAAATGACCTTTGTACTGATTGTGGAAAGAGAAACTTGTGGGTACGGAATTGAACGGACAAATAATAAAAAAGTCCCATTTTGCGGCGTCTTCCAAAATGAGCCCTGAAAATTATTCTTTGAACACTATAGCGCCCGAGCAATTAAAGCCCGAGCTCGTAAGGAAACTACCACTTGAGTTTCTTAAGGCACAGTGTGCTATTCCTCTTCTTTTGGAAAATGGCCAGGTTGCAATTGCCTTGGCAGACCCACTCAATGTAGAAGCCTATGACGCAATTTCTACTGTCTTGGAAAGACTGTGCACTCGCGTGATTTGTCCTGAATCGGAAATAGAACACGCTATCAGTCGCTGTTACTATCAAAATACCGCTATGAGCGACGGCTCCGATGAAAATGAATTTCCAAATGATGATGCCTGTCTTGATAATACTTCCATTCAAACCTACGCAGAGGACCTCTTAAACATCGCCAATAAAGCTCCGGTCATAAAGTTAGTCAATAAGGTCTTTTTCCACGCCGTTCATAGCCGGGCCAGCGATATCCACATTGAACCTTACGAAAATCACCTCCGAATACGCTTTCGAATTGATGGCGTCTTGCACGACGTATTTACTTTACAAAAGCAGTATATCCCGGCTCTTCTCTCGCGATTGAAGATTATGGCAAATCTAAACATCGCAGAGCGCAGGTTGCCACAGGATGGTCAAAGCCGAATTAAAATAGGCCGAAACTTGGTGGATATCCGTGTCTCCGTCATCCCAACCTTAGGGGGCGAACGCGTCGTCTTGAGACTACTCGACAAGGGCAGCGGAAAGCTAACGTTAAATGAAATTGGGCTCGCTACCGATGTACTTGACCGATTCAGGAACTTGATTGGATTAACGCATGGTATAATTTTACTTACAGGCCCTACAGGAAGTGGAAAAACAACCACCCTCTACGCCGCTCTGAACGAGCTTAACTACCAGGAGAGAAACATCCTCACCGTCGAAGACCCCATTGAGTACCAGCTGCCAGGCATTGGGCAGATGCAGGTAAAACCAAAGATAAAACTTACTTTTGCTAATTGTCTCCGTCACATTCTGAGGCACGACCCTGATGTAATTATGATAGGAGAAATCCGAGACATTGAAACTGCTGAAATCGCAATTCAGGCATCCCTCACAGGCCATCTTGTTTTAAGTACGCTACACACGAATGATGCGGCATCTGCTGTAACTCGGCTGATTGATATGGGTATTGAGCCTTACTTGATTTCCTCATCCGTTGTTGCGGTAATGGCCCAGCGGCTCCTCAGACTCATCTGTACATCCTGCAAAAGGCCCTACAAGCCAAAAGAGCAAATTATCTCTCTATTCGGTGACACAATAGCAGCTTCGGATAACCAATTGTATGAGGGAATTGGCTGCGAAAATTGCATCAAAACCGGTTACCGAGGCAGAACCGGTATCTTTGAAATGTTGGTTATTGATGATGATATCAGAAAACTAATGAATCAAAGGTGCTGTTCGAACGTCATAAAAGATGTGGCCGTCGAAAAAGGTATGAACACTTTGAGACAGGACGGGATAACTAAAGCCCTCGCTTCTCAAACAACTCTTGAAGAAGTTTACAGGGTCACCCAGGACAGTATCCAGACAAATATTGGAGTAACTGAAAGTGTCGGTGCTTGAATCCAGTTTGTTAGGTCAAAAACAACCTTCGGTGCATAAAGCAGCCGAAAACAATAATTGTGCTGTTACTGTGACAAAAATATATCAACCGGACGTCTTTCGAAGAATCAGCACAAAAAACCTCTGCAGACTCGCACGTCAGTTGGCTACCCTCTTGCACGCTGGTATGCCGCTTGTTCCTGCTCTCTCAGCATTAGTTGAGCAGCTGAGAAATGAGCCTCTTGCTGGCGTTTTAGAGCACGTTGCTGACGCCGTTAACCAGGGTACTTCATTGGCTGATGCACTTAAAGAACATCCGGATATCTTTTCGCCTCTCTTTGTAAATATGGTAGCTGCCGGGCAGGCGACTGGAACCTTGGAAGAAGTTCTCTTACGATTGGCCGAAATCCTCGAAAAGCGCCTGCTTCTTGCCGGCAAGGTTAAGGTCGCTCTTGCTTATCCGCTAATGATGCTTGCTGTGGCCACCGCAGTCGTAATATTTCTTCTCTCTTATGTCGTGCCGAGTATAACGCAGATTTTTCTTGAGATGAATCGCTCACTTCCTTGGCCAACAAGATTTCTTATCTCAGCAAGTGCTTTTCTAAAAACTTATTTCTTGCTGATTGTAATTTTGATTTGCGCCCTTTTCTGTGCAATTGCAGCCGCCTACAGAACAACAGAGGCAAGAGTAATTTTGGACCGCTCTAAATTGAAACTGCCGCTCTTTGGTAAACTGTTTCTAAAGCTCGAAATAGCGCGTCTGGCAAGGACGCTTGGGATTCTTCTTATTAGTGGGTTACCAATTCTTAGTGCTTTGGAAACTGCCAGAGGCGTTGTTCAAAACAGCTTTATCGCCAACGCCATAGATTATGTAAAGAACTTAATTAGCAAAGGAGATAATATTGCCGGCGCAATTAGAAAAACCCGTCTGTTTCCGCCTATTGTCCTTCACATCATCGCTACAGGCCAAGCCTCCGGCACCTTGGAAGATGGCCTAATTAGTATTGCTGATATGTATGACGGCGAGGTTGAGACCGCTGCAAAAACCCTCACTTCAATCCTTGAGCCTGCGATAATCCTTGTTATGGGCGTTGTGGTCGGATTTATAGTATTGGCGATTTTACTGCCTATTTTTGAAATAAATAACGTCCTTTAATGGAGCTCTGTAAAATGTCACAAAACAAAACAAACTATACGCTCTGCCCTATACGCTATCCGATATCTAAGGGATTTACTTTGATTGAGCTTATGATTGTGGTCGTTATTCTCGGGCTTTTGGCTACTGTGATTATGCCCAGGATATTAAGCAGGCCGGAGCAGGCACGAAGAATAAAAGCGAAAGTTGATATACGAAATATCGAGTCTGCCTTGGCATTATTCAAAACAGACACAGGGCGCTTCCCGACTACTTCCGAAGGCCTTCAGGCTCTCGTTTCGAACCCAGGCGTAAAAGGCTATAACTCTGACGCTTATCTTGATAACGTTCCTGTAGACTCTTGGGGAAACAAATACATCTATATCTCCCCGGGAGCCAATAATAAAGACTACGACCTCGAATCTTATGGCAAAGATGGGGAGGATGGTGGCGACGAAGATAATGCTGATATTGAAAGTTGGAATCTCGATGAGCACGAATAATATCAACAACGACAAAAAGCGTTCAGCAGGGCACACAATACTCCCGAATGCCTTCACTTTTATTGAGGTTATTATAGCTCTCGCCATTGCCTCAATCTCTGTCTTGGCCTTGCTTAGGCTCCATATTGGTAGCATCGCTATGGCCGACTCGGCAGAGATGAATACTCAAGCTGTTTTGTTGGCAGAACAGAAAATTGCTGAAACACTGGCCCTCGACTACCCAGAAGTGGGGACAAACGCCGGCTCCGTGGAAAACAACGGTTTGACGCTGAAATGGCAGACCGAAGTTACAGACTTGACTGTGCCGGAATTGCATGATGCGGATGTTAATCGTTTGAGAAAAGTATCTGTGGATGTCACCTTGCAGGCTCTTGGCCGCAAACACCTGCAAATGTCAACGTATATTGCTGATAAAAAATTGCCATGAACACTACCTCTGACAAAAAGGCTTTTACACTTGTTGAGATTCTCGTCGCTATGGCGATAATCCTTACTGTTATCTCTATGGTATATGGCAGCTATTTCGCAACGTCACGCTCAACTCATACATACAAAGCTAAACTATCTCTCCTACAAGATGGGCGTAGCGCCCTGGACCAGATGGCACGGCAAATACGTTGCGCATATGTCAGCCGAATCAGCGACAGTTCAAATTCACAAACCACCGCTTCCCAGCAGGGAAAGGACGTATCTGAAAGTGCAATCGATTATTTTAAGAGCAGCCCGCTGAACCCCGACGGAGAAATTTTACGTTTCGTAACTACCCGGGGAATTTTTACAGAACAGCAGACCGCCGATGGCTTATTTGTAGTCACTTACAAATTTGACAAAACCAAAAACGTCCTTTTATTAAACCAGGAAAAGTTCATCGGCACAACTGAAAGCCTCAACAGAAGTAGATATTGGCAGCCGCTCTTAAAAAACGTTGAAAGTGTCGAATTGGAATTTTTTGATGGTCAAAAGTGGCTCCAAAAATGGGACCTCGAAGATAGTGAAATCCTGCCCTACGCTGCAAAAATTCAAATCAGTTGTGTCGACAAAAATTATCAAAAATGCAGCTACACCACCACTGCATATATAAGTTGCAACAATGCTAAAAGTACAAAATCAGATTCCGTCCATTAGTGTTAGTCAAAAAACAATGAAACGAAAACGAACAAAAACAAAGAGAAAAGGATTTGTAGTTGTTGTCGTTTTAGCTATCCTGATGATGCTGACCGTTTTGCTCCTCGGCTTCAACTATAAATCTCGATTATGCCTCCAAGCTGCAGACCACTTCAAAAAATCAAAGCTCGCTCTTAATTCTGCAAGAGCAGGACTGAATATTGCAATTGCTGCTATCGGAACTAATGACGATATCTTTACAAATAAAACCTTACAATCTCTTTTTTCACCGGAACACACTTTTGATATTGCTGAAGCAGTATGCTCGGTCACAATCAACCAGGAAAACAGCAAATTAAATGTCAATCTCCTCACAGACAAAAATGATAAACCGGACCGAACGGCAATAGAGCAGTTGCTTCGGCTTATCGACCTGCTCAATCAAAAACAAATTGAGCACCCTCATATCGGTTATGGCATAGTCCCCGCCATTATTGATTGGACTGACGCCGACGACCAGGTTGCTCACCTGCACTATATAAAAGACAAAAACTTGGGGGCTGAATCGGCTTATTACCAAAAGTTATCTGAACCTTACAACTGTAGCAATGCCTCTTTTAAGACGACCGAAGAGCTACTCCTCATCAAAGGCCTGACACCGGATGTTTTTCAGCGGATTTATGATTATGTAACCGTTTACGGCGATGGAAAAATTAATATTAACTCTGCCTCGAAGTTAGTCATTGAGTCTCTCTCGCAAAAAATGGACCCTGCCTTGGCAAAAATAATTATCGACCAGCGAAAAATCAAACCCTTCAATAGTGTAGCAGAAGTGCAGAATGTCCCCGGCATGACCGATGCTATCTATTCCGCGATTAAAGAGAAAGTTACTGTAAGCCCTTCGGATGGATATTATCACGTAACTTCGAAAGGAACTGTCAACCATATGAGCCGTACCATACTTGCAGTTCTTAGAAAAAATACCAATACCAAAAATATTGAAGTGCTCTTTTATAAAGAGCTCTAAGTGTATCTGAATAAAGTGTTTATGTTAAAACGACCGAAAAAGGAAAATGCCTAAGCGATGTATCGGCATAGATATTGGTTCTTCCTACCTGCGTGCGGTGCAGCTCTCACGCACCAATGGAAGGTTCAACGTCGAAAAAGTCTTTACCACACAAACTCGACGAAGTACTGACTCACCGGCGGATATACTCAAATCCCTCACCACCCGACGTGGGTTTGACCGTCGTGCCGATGTTGCGATTTCTATGCCGCACAATTCCGTTTTCTATCGGAGTTTAGTCACTGATGTTGACTCCATAAAACAATTCTCCTCCTCTGGTTCAGCCGCATTAGAGCATCATTTTCCAATACAACCGATTGAAAGTGTCGCCCACGTATGTTCATACCGTCAGATGCCTGACCAAAAGTGTTCTGTCCTCGTAGCAGCGACAAAAAAAGAATCGCTGCAGGAAAGACTAAACACACTCTCTGAGGCAAACCTTAAGCCGAACCTCGTCGAAGCTCCCATCTTCGCAGTTCGTTTGACCGTTGCCGTTAATCATCCGCAAGCTATGACCGGCAAAGCTCTTATTGTTTATATTGACCTCTCGTACATTACTTTGGCCGTTATCGAGGATAGCAATGTTCTGCTCGTTAGAAACATCCCAAACTTTTCACGCTCAGATGGTGATATTTACGCTCTTACTGAACAAATCGCCCAGCTCCTTTCAAGCGAGGTAGAAATTACCTGGCAAAAAGTATTTCAAGCACCCCTTGACCAAAGCACTTGTATTTATTTGGCCGCTGGCCACAATCTCCCTAAGAACCTCTTGGCAATCCTTAAGGAAAATCTGAATTGTCAAATAACCGTTGTTAATCCTTATGCAAAGGTTACACGCCTGCCCGACTCCAATGGCACTGCTGATATATCTCTCGCTCAAGGCCTGGCTTTAAGCGCTCTGGTTTCGGAGCAGGCCGAAGCTACTAACTTCTTAAAAGCTGATACCGCAAAGGCAAAGCACCCCTTGAATCTAAAAAAGGAATTCACCATCTGTGCAATACTTCTCGCTGCTATTGCTGCTGTCTCTTTCCTTGGCCTGCTCTTGAGATTGTCACGCCTCGAAGACGAGTATTCAAACGTCAAAAATGAAATTAAAGAGCTCTTTCAGAGTACTTTGCCACAGGAAAAAAATATTGTAAGTCCCCTTGCCCAGTTAGAGCAAAAGCTCCAATCTTTGCACAAAGATTACCGCCTCTTCGCTCCCTTAGACCCGGCTCACCTTGACCCGCTCGAAGCCCTTCACTCAATAACCAAAAGCATCCCTTCAAAGACCGCTATCAGGATTGACGACCTGTTGATAACTGACGATTCCATCCGCTTGAATGGAACCTGCGATTCTTTTGAAACTGTCTACCACTGGCAAAGCCTATTGCAGAAAATCCCCCAATTTAAACTTGTCGACGTCCAGGATGTCCAAAAGCTGTCCCAATCAGGCAGCATACGATTTACCATCCTCATAAATCCTGGCTTTTCGGAGAAAATATAATGCGCCTGACAAATAGAGAAAAGTTGCTTGCTGTTTGTTTAGTTCTCTTTTTAATTGCTTGGCTTCTCTATGCTTTTTTCATTTCCCCTTCGCTTGCTCGCGCAGAAACCCTAAGTAGGGTCATACCGCAAAAGCAGGATGAGCTCCGCCAGCTTCGCTCAAAAAGTGCCCGTTTTATCGCTATACGCGACAGGCTAAACAGCCTGCGCGCAAAAATGGCTTCGCAGGAAGGTGTTGAATTGCTCCCATTCTTGGAATCCCAAATTCGCAGCTCTAACCTTGAAAATAAAGTCGCATCAATGAAGCAGAACCTTATCCAGCCGGAATCCGGCTATTCTGAAACGATTGTCGAGCTAAACCTGCAAAATGTAACCCTTAAAGAGCTGATTGCTCTCCTCCGTAATGTCCAGTCTTCAAACGTCCTGGCCAGCGTCAAAACCCTCTACATTAAAAAAAGCCTCGAGAACGAAGACCTCCTCAATTCGACTATTGAAATCCGAAACATCAAACTTCTCAAAGACTGAAACTCCACTAACTTGTCATACCAACAATACCCCAAGTTTACCCAACGCGTGCGGGCATCTCACCTGCGAACAAAAATCTTATCTTTGCCCTTTTGACCTTTAACTTTTGAATGTTTACTTCCTCGACATACCTTTGACGAGAGACAAAACCCATGCAAAGACCGACATGCCACGAGTCATAGAATTGCCCACCTCAAAAATACCTGTCTGACGGTCATGATTTCTGCTAAACTAAAGCCTGGCAGTTGTGTTTCGTGTAAACATATATTTTTAGGAGAACTCAAAAATGAAAAAGCTAATTGCCTCTTTACTACTACTGTCAGCCCTACTGAGCGTCCTCTCTGCAGCCCTGTTCGCCGCACCCGAGGCCGACCCTTCGGTTCAAAACTTGCCCGTCAAATACGAGCAGCTCACCGCACTACAATTTATATCTGCCGTGCGAAAATCGGCCGGCACCTGCATCATTCCATTCGGAGTCCTCGAAAAACACGGGCCACACCTTCCCCTCGGTACCGATTTGCTCGATGTCAGAGAAATCGCATTAAGGGCCGCAAAGGCCGAATATACGCTTGTCTTTCCACAATATTATTTCGGCCAGATAGCTGAAGGAAAGCATCAGCCGGGCACCATCGCGTACAACCACAAACTCATCTGGGACCTGCTTCAGGAAACCTGCGATGAGCTCGCACGCAACGGCATCAGGAAAATCATCATTGTAAACGGTCACGGCGGAAATAATCACTTCCTCAGATTCTTCTGTCAAGCCCAGCTGGAAAAACGCACTAATTATGCCGTCTACCTCTTCGCACCGAAAGATGACCCCGAACTCCAAGACAAAATCAAAAAGCTAAGAAAGACCGACACCAGCGGCCACGCATGCGAGCTCGAAACCTCTGTTTTGATGGCTCATCGCCCCGAACTCGTTCATCTTGAAAAGGCCGAACAACAAAGCGGAGAAGACCAGAAGCGACTAAACGAGCTAAATGACACCTATGTCGGTATTTGGTGGTATGCAAGCTTTCCGAATCACTACGCAGGCGATGGGAGTCTTGCCACACCTGAGCTTGGCGAGCTGTACATTAATGGCAAGGTTGACCAGCTGACAAAGATGATTCGGACCGTCAAGAAGGACGAAAAGGTTCAAAACCTGCAGAACCGGTTTTTCGACGAGGCCGAAAAACCACTCGAAACAAAACAATAACGGTGTATATTTAAACACCAGCCCTGTCCGGCGCTGCCTTTAACGTTCAACGGCATTGCGAGGAGCCAGCAATGCTGCCGGCAAGGGAGTCTCGCTGCGTATTGCGATATTCCTTGTTCAATATTCGATGTTCTTTCTCCTGTCATTGCCGGCCAAGCAAGGCAATCTCTACACTTCTTACCACCAACGCCTCCACACATCTACGCATCTACGCATTAACGCTTCCCCGTATTCCCGCATCGACTACCCTGCGACCAGGCCCCCCTCGTCATTGCGAGCAGCGCGAAGCGATGCGCGGCAATCTCTTTTGTTATTCCTGCGAAACCTGTCCCAAAGGGAGCAGGAATCCAGTTTCTACACGCTATACGCAATACGCTCCACGCTATTTTTGTCCTCCGCTCTACGCTACCCGCTCTACGCTATTTCCCCTTTCCAAACCCTCAACACTTAACCAAACTCTAATCCTCTGCCTTGCGTCTTAGTGCCTGACTTTTTTCTCCGCGGTAAATCATTTCGTGTTCATTTGTGTTAATCTGTACTTATTTTTTTTGGCCAAATAAATCTGGCTTAATCAGTGTCAGTCCGTGTCCGTTTTTTCTCAAAAACCTTCGGAAGATCCCTCGGCTTCGGTTCTTCAGGTCTGCTTCAAACAATTGTGCCTATTGCCCCAGTAACCCTTGAAGTCCGCGTATGCCTTACTGTTTAGTCTGAGATTGCTCCTGTAAGAGAGATTGCTCACCAGGCTGATCAGCGGCTGGCGGCGATGCCATAAGTTGCCTAAGGCCCTGCGCAGAATGTGCGGTATGGAATAGAAGTCCCGCTCGCACCCAAGCATTTCTTCGATGATGCTATCCAGAGACAAATGCTTATACCGAGCTGTCGGGAAGGTTAGTGTGTAGTATTTCCAGTCTTCGGGGAACGTGCTGAGGGCGATGCGGTCCTCCGATTTCAGCTGGTCCCACAGGCGTGTGCCGGGCAGGGGAGTTAAAAACAGCACGTTGAGATTGTCCACGCCGTACCGGCGGGCTGCCTCGGCGATACGTTTACCGATGCCAGCTTCGTCTATATCCAAACCAATGATAAACGAACCTACTACCAGAATGTTGTGCTTTTGTATGCGCCGTACTGAGGCGCGGAAATCCCGGCCTTTGAGAAGATTGAATTTCTTGCCGAGCTCCTGAAGCCCTTCCGGCGAGAGGGACTCAAAGCCGATGAAGATGCCTCTACAGCCGGCCTTTGAGGCCAACGTTAGAAGTTCTTCGTCATCGGCGAAGTTAATGGTGGCCTGGGCAATCCATTCCTTTCGCAGGTTCGCTTGTGCCATAGCGAGGAACATATCCTTGGCACGGGCGATGTGTTCTGGGCGCGTGCCGATAAGGTTGTCGTCCACCACCAGAACACGTTTTTCACGAATCGACTGGAACTCTCGCACGACATCCGGAATTGGGCGTTGCCGGTAGCGGGCTCCGTTAAACGCCGTCACGCTGCAAAAGCTGCAGTTCAAAGGACAGCCGCGTGTGGTCTGAATGGCTCCGAAGGTATACCACGAAGCTAGCAAATCATGACGGGTTAACGGGACATAGTTTATATCGGCAAGCCCTCCCTCGTAACGACGCTTCAGGTTGCCATGCAGGGCATCGTCCAAAACCTGTTGCCAGATGACCTCGGCTTCACCCGTGACGACGGAGTCCACACGCTCCATGACCTCATCCAGGCACATGGTTGCATGAATACCGCCCATGACCACGGGTACACCTATATTGCGGAAGTGAGCGGCCACTTTATAGGCGCGGTTCGCCTGCGAGGTGAAAGCGGTAATGCCCACCAGGTCCGGCCGAGGCATGGCCGGATAGTCCGGCAAGCCGAGATTCTCGTCTACGATCGTGATTTCCCACGACGGTGGTGTCAGGCCCGCCAGAACCATAAGACTGAGTGGTTTCCATACACGGTAACGATTCCAACGGCTCTCCTTGACTTTGACGATGCTCACAAGCGGATTTGACGGATTGATGAGATATAGTCGCATGATAGTGTCTCACCTGTACTGCTTGGACCGGGAATAACAATGTGTGATTTACTAGGGATCAGAATAGTTTCTAATGCTTTGACTGGTACACCTTTTCCCATCGTGAAAAGTCTCTGTTTTACCTTCCTGTATATATTATTCTGGGACTTCCAACTTATACCAGCCCAGCTACACCGCTAAGTCACATTTCAGTTAATATACAAATCCTGGTTCAGTAGTACAACTAATTATTCTAACTCTTTTGCACTCATACATCACACCCCCACAAAGCCCTTTGGATTGAGTTTATGGGGAACAAAAGTAGTGGAAGTGGTGTTGTAGATGGAATTTTGAGGGTTTTTGGGATGCAGTCGGCATCAATAGCTTCTTGTTTGAAAAGAATGAATTTTTTTAATTTATTTCTTGCGTCACATCGGTTATTATCTTATGCTGATTTTTTTAGCGGTGATTATTCTTCCATCTCTCAGGAGTATCCCCTAATAAATTAGAAATGAGAGATATTTTTTAGGTGGCCTATAAACAGGCCAAGGAGAAGTACAAGTGAGTAAAGGTAAAGTAAAATGGTTCAATTCAAGTAAGGGATTTGGTTTTATTGTCCCGGATGATGACAGTCAGGAGCTTTTTGTCCACCACTCGGAGATTAAAATGAGTGGTTATGCATCGCTTGATGAAGGCCAAAAGGTTGAGTTTGAAGTCGGACAAGGCAAAAAAGGTCCATGTGCGACGAATGTGATCCCTTCCTAACCAGGGACGCAGCTTGAAAACCGAATGGGCTCTGCCAAATGGTAGGGCCTTTTTTATGGCCAAATAAATCTGGCTTAATCAGTGTAATCCGTGGTTAATCTTTTCGTGTCTTTTGTGCCTTTTTGTAGCCAATTTTAATCCTCCGTGTAATCCGCGATTAATAGCAGACATACCTGCAAAATTTTGCACTTTTTTGACATAGTTTGGCACCGTTTTGCGAAACTTTTGCGCTATTTTGGCGAAGTTTTGCAACGTTTGGCTACGTTTGGCTACGTTTGGCTACTTTTCACACAAAAGTATGTAAAAACTTGCGTTTTTCACATGTCCCACCTTACCAAACTTACCTGATTTATTCTTAACATACTCTCTGCACGTATCGTGAAATCGTAAGCAGCTCTTGTCTAATCGTAGCTCGTAATTAATTGCACAAAAAAGGCTTGTGTTTTAATCTTTCACTCATAGAATGCAACAAAAGTGCCCGGCTTGGATTTTATCGTCTTCGATTTGTTTAATAAAGCCTCCATAAGTAACCTATTTATAAAGGTTTACAGCCAATGCGTGTGGCCCTGGGACAATTCAACCCTGTCGTCGGTGACTTAACCGGCAACGCCCAAAAAATGCAAAACATTTACAGCCACGCACTTAACTCAAATGTGGATTTACTAACTTTTCCGGAACTCGCTGTTTCCGGCTATCCACCCGAAGACCTGTTGCTAAAGAAGCATTTCTTATACGATTGTCATCAAACAGTCGAGAAACTCGCTGCTGACTGCCCGGAAAAAACCATAATTGTCGGCCTCCCCGAAAGTTATGAAGGTGCCTGTTACAACTCCGCCGCCGTATTGCAATCAGGCCGCTTAAGCAAAATTTATCGCAAAGGTCGTCTGTCTAATACCGCCGTCTTCGATGAGCGAAGATATTTCACCCCCGGTACCGAACCTGTCATAATTAAAATTGGCGCAACCAATGTTGCTTTAACCATTTGCGCAGATATCTGGAATATCAAATGGCTCGCCAATTTCCTCAGGGACACCGGCAAAATCCAGATGATTTTAAA
>CP070728.1:1370367-1412429 GCA_020351025.1 Planctomycetota bacterium | reverse complement strand
GCGACCTCCGGGTTATGGGCCCGACGAGCTACCAGACTGCTCTACCCCGCGGTCAATCTTCGTATTTCGTCGTTCGTATCTCGTGGCTCGAAGCCTCAAGTTATATTTAGAATAGCACAAAAGGTAAGCTCTATCAAGAAGACAAAAGACACAAATTATAAGTTTTCGCGAATCTTAGCAGCAATTTCGTCAATTTTGCCCTGCTCATATTTATAAGCCGGCCAACGGTCAAACAGGCCATCGCCAGTATTGCGAGGAATTATATGAAAATGCAGATGGTCGACAAGCTGTCCTGCTGCTTTGCCGTTATTACATAATACATTATAGCCATCAGAATCCATAGCGGAAGCGACGGCTTTGGCAATTTTGCCGAGACTTGAACTGATTTGGCCAAGGAACTGCTCAGGACAATCGTGCAACCTTTCAAAATGCTTCCTGGAGACTACCAAGGTGTGTCCATCGCTTACCGGGCCAATATCCAAAAAAGCAAGAATGACTTCGTCTTCGTAAATCTTTGTAGCCGGGATTTGTCCAGTTACTATCTTACAAAAAATACAATCATCTGAACTCACTTTATGTTATGCTCCATAGGACAGATTACTGTTGCTGAGCTTCGTCGGTTTGGGTATCATCGGATTCGGGGGGTTCTTCAACTTCAATAGTTTCCTTGGTCTTTTTGCCGGAAGCTTTAGCGGCCTTTAGTTCTTTTTTTGCACTTTCGTCCTCGCCTACGAGCTGCAAGAGGACAAGCTGGCTATTGTCACCCAACCTCTTTAAAGACAGACGTATAATTCTTGTATAACCGCCTGACCTATCAAGATATCGAGGACCAATTTCGCTAAATAACTTCCCAATTAGCGTGCCTTTTTTAACTGCCTCGCCATCTTCTAAATCGATAATGTCACGATTTCCAAGCATTGCAATTGCACGACGTCTGGCAGATAACGTACCATTCTTGGCCAAAGTAATCAGTTTTTCGGCAAAGGGTTTTACCTCTTTGGCCTTTTCGATTGTCGTAGAAATTGTTTCGTGCTGTATAAGCGAAGCAACCAAATTTCGCCGCATAGCCAAACGATGCTCACGTGTCCGACTTAACCGACGCCCTGCTACTCTATGACGCATGTTCTCAAATTCCTCTTATTATACGGTACTACCATCCGGCAGCGTTATAAAAACCAATCCATTTAAATTAATCATCCACATCCGACATTCCCAAGGATAAACCGATATCGGCAAGTTTTCTTTTGACCTCGCGTAAACTTGTTTTACCAAAGCTTCGAATTTTCAACAAGTCGCCTTCTGTCATCTTCACCAGCTGGCCAACTGTGTCAACCTTTACTGATTCGAGACAATTGCCAGCTCTTACAGACAACTCCAATTCCTGAATAGGAGTACTTAGCTTTTTAGCCAATTCTTCATCAACACCCTCCTCTGCCATTTCCTCTGGCGCGACCTGCTCGGCAATAGTTTCCTCTCCAAGCTCGAAATATTGCACAAATGGATTGATGTGCTTACGCAATATTTTAGCAGCCTCTACGAGAGCTATATCAGGAGTAATCGTTCCGTTGGTCCAAATCTCGAGAATGAGCTTGTCATAATTTGTTTTCTGGCCGACTCTGGTATTTTCGGTGCTGTAGCGGACTCTTGTAACCGGCGAATATACTGCGTCGATTTGTATTCTGCCAATCTCTTGGTCAAACCTTTCAGCAGCGGCAATACGTTCTGAAGCTGGGAAATAGCCGCGACCGTTCTCAACCACCATTTCCATTTCAAAATTTACATCTTTCGTCAAAGTAGCTAAGACCAAATCTTTGTTTATCACTTCTATGGCAGGGTCTGCAACTATATCAGCCGCTGTTACAACTCCAGCTTTGTTTGCTGAAACTTTTATAGTCTTTGGGCCCTGGTCCTGAAGCCGGATGACAAGACTTTTGACATTCAAAACTATTTCAGTTACATCCTCCATTACTCCATCAATGGAAGTAAATTCATGGTCGACACCAGCTATTTTGATAGAGGATACAGCACTTCCCTCCAAGGATGAAAGTAACACCCGCCTTAAACTGTTACCAACGGTTGTGCCAAAACCACGCTCAAAAGGCTCGATATAAAATCGCCCATATTTGTCGCTTGATACTGTTGTATCGCGTCCAACATTAGTCGGCAACTCCAAACCACGCCACGTAACTCGCATATATAACCTCCTATGTAAGTTTTGAGTTTTTAAGCTCTTAGCAAACCGGGTCTCAATTTCGCAATGTGTCGCAAAAATGGTCCTCTTTAAAACTCGACACCATAAACCTAATAAATGTTATGCAGCTACCTCGAACAGAACTCGACAATCAATTGCTCTTCAACAGGAATCTGAATATCGTCCCTTGATGGCAGTGCGACAATAGCAGCTTCGGGTTCTTTACTATCCAGTTGTAGCCAATTCTGCGTAGTAAAGTTGGGGTTACTTTCCAACTGCTGCTTTACCTTTTTTATACTTCTCTGGGAACCTTTGACAGAAATTCTATCTCCGACTTTAGCAGTGTAATCGCTGGTATTAACTTTTCTGCCTTCTACGTAAATATGGCCGTGGGCGATGAGCTGTCTGGCTGCTTTACGGGACGGCGCGAAATTCAATTTATAGACGACATTATCCAAACGCCTTTCCAACAACTGCAATAGGACCTCGCCGGTATTACCCCTCATTCTCTCTGCTTCGTGGAAATACCTCATAAACTGGCGTTCCATAAGACCATAGTACCTCTTGACTTTTTGCTTTTCCCGGAGACGAATAGCATACTCACTTGCTCTTCCTCTGCGCCAGCCGTGCATACCCGGGCCCAAATTCCGTTGTTTTTTTTCGACTGGGCACTTAGCTGTTTCACACCTGATGCCTTTGAGCATCAGCTTCATTCCTTCACGGCGGCAGTATTTACAAGATGAACCAAGATAACGTCCCATTTTTTTATTTATCTCCCAAAAAACTCGGAGTAGCCTTCGTTTTATACTCGTCTGCGTTTTGGCGGCCGGCAACCATTGTGCGGCAGCGGTGTGACATCTTCAATCGAGGCTATGCGTAACCCTCCCTGCTGCAGGGCAGAGATTGCAGATTCACGCCCAGAGCCGGGGCCCTTAACCTTGATTTCGATCTCACGCACGCCATTACGCACAGCAGTACTGGCGCAACGTTGGGCAGCCTGCTGCGCAGCAAAAGGTGTACTTTTTCGCGAGCCTTTGAAGCCGACACAGCCGGCAGAACTTGAGCAAATTGTGTCGCCATCTAAGTCCGTAACGGTAATCAACGTATTGTTGAATGTTGCCTTTATATGAACTATGGCCTTGGCGACATTTTTCCTGACCTTTCGTTTTGCACTTTTCGCCACTGTTAAAGAAACCCTTAAATAACAAAAATTATCATTTCTTCGCAATAAAAATACGCTTTTATCGCTTTTCCTTCACACCTTTCTTGCCTGCCACCGTCTTGCGAGGTCCTTTGCGAGTCCGGGCATTGCTCTGCGTGCACTGACCGCGAACAGGCAAACCTTTTCTGTGTCGAATACCTCTATAACAGCTGATATCACACAATCGAGCGATATTTTGAACGGTCTGCCTGCGTAGTTGGCCCCCGATGATGTAATTTCGGTCGATAACCTGTGTTATTCGGCTAAGTTCATCTTCGGTGAGTTTGCCAGCCTTGGTGGTTTTTTCAACCTTGGCCTCTTTTAAAATCTGCTCGGAGGTATATTGGCCTACACCATGGATGTAAGTTAATGAAATCCATATTGATTTCTTATCAGGAATATCGATACCAACTATACGCGGCATAATTACTGCTCTCCAGTTTAATTTATATCCTAAAAACTCATAAACCAACTTAACCCTGACGCTGTTTGTGCCGCGGGTTTGTGCAAATTACCCGCACAGTGCCCTTGCGACGGACAACTTTACAGTTTTCACATATACGTTTAACAGAACTTCTAACTTTCATTTTTGCCAACTATCCTTCTTGCTTTTATTCGCACACTATCAGCAACTGCTAATTACGCAATATTATCCGGCCTCTGTTTAAGTCATACGGCGACATTTCAACTGTAACAGTATCACCAGGTAAAATTCGAATAAAATGCATCCTCATTTTGCCTGAAACATGGGCCAAGATTCTATGGCCGTTTTCCAATTCCACCCTAAACATCGCGTTGGGCAATGCATCAATTACCTTGGCCTGTAATCTTATTGCGTCCTTCTTTACCATATGCCATCTACTCGGTTTCTATTTTGTAATCTGTCGCAGGGTACTCCCTGCCGTCAGCACCTCACAACCATCTTTAACGACCGCAATTGTATGCTCAAAATGAGCTGAGCACTTTCCATCTTTTGTTACGACAGTCCATTTGTCTTTTAGCGTACGCACATCACTGATTCCAGCATTAACCATCGGTTCTACCGCCAGAACCATACCTTCGGTCAAAATAATATCACCGGCGAGTAACTCTTCGTTGACGAAATTAGGTACTCTTGGCTCTTCGTGCATTTTTTTGCCGATACCATGCCCGACGAAATCCTTTACTATCGAAAAACCGGCTGATTCAGTGTAATTCTGCATTTCTGCAGCTATTTCGCTCCACTTAATACCTGGCGCGGTTCTGGTTACTGCGATGTCAAGAATATGCTTTGTCACGTCCAAAAGCCTACGTTTGTCATCAGAAATCTCACCGATGCCCACTGTAACAGCGGCATCACCGCAATAGCCATCAAGCCTGACGCCGAAATCGATGCTGAGAATATCGCCTTCTTTAAGTATAACAGCCTCGGAGGGTATACCGTGCACGACCTGCTCATTTATCGAGGTGCAAACGCAAGCGGGAAACGGAGTTCGAGCATACGGGCTGCAAACACCTTTAAAGAGAGCCTTCGCTCCGGCCTCAGCAGTCATTTGCGAAGCTACGGCATCCAGGCAACCGGTAGTTACACCCGGCTCGGCAATCTCTTTCAATTTTGAAAGAACGTCGGCTACAACTGCGCCTGCTCTGCGAATTAACTCAATTTCTCTGCGACTACGAAGCGTTATATCCATTTAACTTCATATCTCATACCTCGCTTCACACTTCGACGAGGGAGTCCAAACACTCAAAAACTAAAGCAGTTACATCATCAGCATTTCTATTAGCATCAATATCACAAACGACGTAACTATTTTTATAATAATCCACGACAGGCTTTGTCTGCTGTCGGTAGACCTTAAGTCGATTTTCCACCACTTCGATGTTGTCATCCGCTCGCTGAACGAGTGTAGTGCCATCCTTATCACATATTCCTTCAACTTTCGGCTTCAGATTTTTGATATGGTAAACTGCACCACATTTAGGACAACTTCTTCTGCCGGTCAATCGTTCAATCACCACCTGGTTATCAACCTTCAAGTTCAGAATAATATCTATCTTCTGGCGGCTACAAGCCAGCGATTGGTCCAGCTGCCTGGCCTGATTAACAGTTCTTGGGAAACCATCCAAAACGAAACCTGTCTCTGGCGATTTTTTTATCACACAAACCATCATCTCAACTATTATTTGGTCCGGCACAAGTGTACCTGCATCCATATAACTCTGAGCTTTTTTGCCAAGTTCAGCTCCGGCAGCTCTTTCCTGGCGTAAGATATCTCCGCTGGACAGATGGAGCAGACCATATCTGGCAACGATTCGTTTGCACTGAGTTCCCTTGCCTGCCCCTGGGGCGCCCAATAAAACTATTCTCATGCATAAGCTCCCTTTATCCTGCCGGTTTCACTGAAACCATCATAGCTATGCATCAATAAGCTTGCTTCAATTTTCTGAACCAAGTCCAGCGAGACACTGACAACTATCAATAATCCTGTGCCACCCAAGAATGTTGCTACTCGCCAGTCAATTCCTAATAATATTGAAACGACTGATGGTACAACAGCAATAATAGCCAAGAAAGCGGCTCCAAAATAGGTAATCCTGGTCATAACCGCTTCCAAGTATTCAGCGGTTCTTCGTCCTGGCCTAAGGCCAGGGACGAAGCTACCGGAATCCCGTAAGTGTTTGGCCACTTCCTTAGGCTGAAACTGTACTGTTACCCAAAAGTAAGCAAATAAGAATATCAATAACATATATAAGATATTATATGTATAAGCACCGGGTCTTAAAGCTCTCTCCCAAGTATCCAGAAATACCCAATTTTTGATTTTTGCCAACTGGCCAATTACCACAGCCGGAAATATCATAAAACTCGAAGCGAAAATTATCGGCATCACACCACCGTGATTGACCCTTAATGGTAAATAATGTCTTTGTCCACCATAAAGCCGTCGACCACGCACCTGCTTTGCCTGCTGAATCGGAATTCGGCGCTGGCCCTGTGTTATCAAAATCGCACCAGCGACGACAAATACAAAGGCAGCAATTAGGAACAACAGCTGGGCAGGGCCCACACTGCCGACGGACGCACCGACTCTCAAGTCAACATTCTGCCAAAGCATTTGAATTGCCCAGGGCATTCGAGAAATAATGCCAGCCATAATTATCAAACTAATACCGTTACCTATGCCGTATTCGTCAATCTGCTCACCGAGCCACATCAAGAAGATGGTACCGGCCGTCATACCAACAACCCCCATTATCATGGCCTGTGTGTGCATACCGGCATAGGCATAGCCTCCGACGAACATCTTCAAAAACATCATCGACTGAATTACACATATCAGGACGGCCAAGTAGCGGGTATATTCCTGTATTTTTTTGTAGCCGGTTTGACCTTCCTGGCGCAATTTTTTCAAGGCAGGCACAACCTCACCCAAGAGCATAAGAATAATTGAGGAGGTAATATATGGCATAATTCCCAGACCAAATAAGCTGCTTTTATCCAAGGTTCCACCGGTAAATATCTGCATGTATTCAGCAGCCCTGCCTAAGGGGCTCTCCGTATCTCTTGTGGCAACAGCAGCTTCTATCTTTGATTGGTCAATACCCGGAATAGGGATATGAAAACCAATTCTATATATTATCAGCAGCACAATAGTGAAAAGAACCTTATTGCGCAGGTCCGGAATTTTGAACATATTATATACTGCTCGAAACATTTTGATATTTGCCTCTAACTTTTTACCTTTGCAATAATCAAACCGACTTTATTTCACAACAGCCCACATAATGAGAACCCAATCAATTACTTTATCACCTTTGCCGTACCGCCTGAAGCCATAATCTTCTGCTCAGCAGCTTTGCTAAATTTATGAGCTGTCACCTGCAGCTTTTTCGTCAGTTCACCATCTCCAAGAATTTTGACTTTATTTCTCAGGCTATCAATCAATCCGGCACTTGATAACTGTTCTATACCCACATCGGTGCCTTCATCAAACCTTTCCAATTGCGATACATTGATAATTTCGTAGCGTGTTTGAAACTTACAATTACTAAAGCCACGTTTAGGCAAACGTCTAAACAGAGGCATCTGACCGCCTTCATAAAGGGACGTTAAGGAGGCACCTGCTCTACTACGGCTTCCCTTGTGCCCTCTGCCGCAGGTTTTGCCACGGCCTGTACCTGATCCTCTACCGATCCGTCTTCGTGCTTTGTGTTTATCTGCGAGAGAAGTTATCTCGTGATTTAACATTTAATCATCACCACCTTTTTACCATTTCAACCTGTACGCCACGAAGAGATTCAACTATTTCTTTACTTCGCAACTTCAACAAGCCATCTAACGTAGCTTTGACAACATTTTTAGCGGAGGTGCTTCCATAAACTTTTGTAAGTACGTTCTGGACACCGGCAAATTCGAGGACAGCACGGGCACTGGAGCCAGCGATAACGCCGGTGCCGGGGCTGGCTGGAACCAGTGTCACTGTTGTAGCCCGATACTTGCCATCGATGCGATGTGGAATCGTTCGACCGATCAAAGGTATTTTTCGCAGATTTTTCTTGGCATCTTTGATTCCCTTCTCAACAGCGAGAGGGACCTCATTAGCCTTACCATACCCAACACCGACTGTGCCTGCACGGTCACCAACCACAACCAATGTTGCGAAGCTGAACCGCCGGCCTCCTTTAACTACTTTGGCACAGCGAAACACTTTTACTACCGTTTCTTCCAACGGTTGTTCTTCTTGAGCAGATAATGTAACTGATTCTACCGCCACTTTTTTCTCCAAGCTTTCGTTCTAAATCTTCTAAAAAACCAGCCCAGCCTTTCTCGCTGATTCAGCAAGGGCTTTGACCCTGCCATGAAACTTATAGCGATTTCTATCAAAGCAAACACACTTAATGCCAACGCCAAGTGCCTGCTTTGCGATTGCCTCGCCTACGCTTTGCGCTGCTTGTTTGTTACCGCCTCGGGCCAATTGGTCACGCAATGTTTTAGCAATTGAGTTAGCGGAAACAAGCGTTGCTCCCGCAATATCATCTGTAATCTGTGCGTAAATATGCCTATTGGAGCGAAATACAGATAGTCTCGGTCTTTCGGGCACTCCAAAGACCTTCTTTCGCACATGATATTTACGCCTCAATGCCGCTTTTTTTATTATGTCAGCTCTCATAAAAACCCAAAGTCCGATTATACCGTTCCCGAGGCGAACGCTTTGCCAACCTTGCGCCTTACGAACTCACCGGCATAACGTATACCTTTGCCCTTGTAAGGTTCTGGCGGTCTTATTTTCCTTACTTCCGCAGCAAACTGCCCCAGCAAAGATTTATCTACTCCCGAAAGCGTAAACCTGGCGGGAACTTCGTCACCCTTGGTCACACCGCTTTCAATATGCACCTTAAGACCTTTCGGGACTATTTTCTCTACCGGATGACTAAAGCCAACCTGGAAAATTAGTTTGCCGGCCTGCTCTTTAACGCTGTAGCCGGTGCCGTATATTTCTATTCTCTTTTCAAAGCCCTTGCTGACACCGGTTACCATATTTGAAATCAGGGCCCGTATTGTGCCGTGTAACCGTTTGTTCTGGCGCAACTGAGGATGTTCATTTTCAACAAGTACTTTCCCCTCGGAATTGTTAATCTTTAGCTTTATCCGGGGGTGACAATCCAACTGCAAACTGCCGAGGGGGCCCGAAACCTTAATACACCGGCCCTGCTGCTCGACCTTTACGCCCCCAGGGATAGTAACTGGTTTTTTGCCAATACGACTCATTAGCTCACCGTACAAAGTATCTCGCCGCTGACGTTTTCCTTGCGGCAGTTTCTATCGCTCTTTATGCCTTTACTGGTTGAAACGATTGCTATACCCATACCATCTAACACGTGTGGTAACCGCTCAACTGTAGAATAGATTCTCCTGCCAGGTTTACTTATCCTTGTTATTTCATTAATAACAGGGTTAGCATCCTGGTCGTACTTTAGTATAATTCTCAGTATTCCCTGCTTGCCATCCTCGATTCGGTCAAAGTCCTCAATGTAACCTTCCCCTTTAAGCACTTCTGCAATACCTTCACAGACTTTCGAGGCCCTAATATTAACCCTTTGCTTATTTATTAGCACAGCGTTGCGAATTCTTGTCAACATATCAGCTATTGGATCGCTCAAACTCATAATTTTACATCCTGTACTTTACCGCCTTTATCTCATTCGAGATGAAACGCTAAATTACTCACCAGCTGGCTTTTCTTACCCCTGGAATTTTGCCTTGGTTGGCCAAGGTTCTGAAACAAATCCGGCAAATTTTGAATTTACGATAAACACCTCTGGATCTTCCACAAAGCAGGCAACGCGTATACTCTCTAACTCTAAATTTCTGTTTTTTTCTTGCTTTATTTTCCAGCGCCTTAGTCGACATCCACGTGCTCCAAACCAATTGTTTTGTTTAACCTATATTGCTCAATACTAATGCTCCGCAACAGCTGACTCCCTGAACGGCATACCAAAAAGTGACAGCATTTTTCTTGCTTCCTCGTCGGTGTGCGCCGTCGTTACAAAAGTTATGTTCATACCCTGCTGAAACTCTACTTTGGCAGGGTTGATTTCCGGAAAGACACTTTGTTCAGCCAAGCCCATTGAGTAATTACCACGGCCATCAAAGCTGTTCAGGTTAAGGCCCCGAAAGTCCCTGACCCGTGGGATTGCAAGATTGATTAATCTGTCCATAAATTCATACATACGGGCCCTGCGGATGGTTACCTTCAGGTTGGTTTGGTCACCTTTACGAACCTTGAAATTTGAGACACTTTTCTTTGCTTTACAGACGACCGGCATTTGGCCGGTAATCATCATCAGGTCTTTCTTGGCAAGTTCCAGAAACTTTTTGTCCTGCGTCGCCTTGCCGACACCAATAGAAATAATAATCTTTTCCATTCGCGGCACGGCCATAGGATTTTTATAACCAAACTCCTTGGTCAACTCTGGAACTACCATTGATTTATATAAATCATTCAAACGAGCCATAAAAACCTACTTTAATGCAAAAAGCACAAATATAACCAAAATCGCCGGTTCCTGACCGGTGGTTTTCAACTGCTAACCCTCAGTTGCCTTTTTAACAATACCAATCTCAGAGCCATCTGTTGCAAGCCGCTTTTTACTGCCGTCGTCATTTATCTGATAATGAACTCTGCTGCCCCTCGAGCTTTTTGGGTTCAGCGGCAGGACGTTACTTATATGAATCGGCTGCTCAACATCGATTCTGCCGCCCTGTGGATTTCTTCGCGAGGGCCGAACATGCTTTTTCGCCACATTATGACCTTGGACCACTACCTTATTCTCTTGCGGTATGACACGCAGCACTCTACCAGTAGCACCTTTATGGTCACCAGCTATAATCTCAACCATATCACCTTTTTTTATATGAATAGTCATTTTGTAACTCACAGTGCATTTAGCTTTTCGCTATATGCCATTTATACAACCTCACTTGCGAGCGAAATAATTTTCATATAGTTTTTCTCACGAAGCTCACGAGCAACCGCACCGAAAATCCTTGTCCCTATCGGATTTCCCTCGTTATCAATCATCACCGCCGCGTTGCTGTCGAACCTTACATAGCTACCATCCGAGCGTTTCACGGGATACTTGGTTCGGACAATAACACATTTATGCACTTTCTTGTCATCGAGCTGACAGTTCGGCAACGACTTTTTTATAGCAACGCAGACAACATCACCGATGCCGGCAACCGGTCGGTTTTGACCCTTGCGGGCTGCACCCCTTCCAAGAACTTTAATGCACAATGCCGATTTAACACCTGAGTTATCGGCTATGTCCAACATTGTTTCCTGCTGAATCACCTTCTATACCTTTATAGGCCAAAGCTTAGGTTAGTTTCGCAGGGTTCCCATTGCACGTAAATCACAAAACGGGTCACTGCTTTTCATCCCGAACCGTTTTACCCACAATCTTCACAAGACGCCAAGTTTTGGTTTTGCTATAGGGTCTGCATTCAGCAACCTCAACGACATCACCCAAGCCTGCCTGATTGTGTTCATCATGAACACTGAGTTTTGTCCTACGCTTTATATATTTGCCATATTTCGGGTGCTTCACCTTGAAGTCAATGGCAACTTTCATGCTTTTGTCACCGCTACGGCTTATCACCACTCCAGTCATAGTTTTTAATTTTCGGTCATGCATATCCTTTATCTCACACAGGCCTTCGCAATCAAGACATCAGGCTTGCTGCCTTTCACGCATTATCGTCTTAATCCTGGCAATATCACGCCTGACATTATGCATAGCTTTAGAATTTTCCAGTTTTTCAGTGACCGCCTGCGAGCGCAAATCAAACAAATGTCTTTGTAGTTCCTCAAGTTTACTTTCGAGCTCATCCTGACTCATTTCACGATAATGGCGAACTTTCATCTTTTAAGTACCCTACACGGGGGCTCGAGGCTACAATAAAGACGACGGGAGCCCTACAATGAATGTCTTCGTCTAACAAACCTACATCTAATCGGCATTTTATGGGAGACCCTGACCATCGCCTGTTTTGCCACATTTTCACTCACGCCACCGATTTCAAACATAATCATGCCGGACCTGACTCTGGCGACCCAGAATCCCGTCTCACCCTTACCTTTGCCCATTCGCGTTTCCAACGGCTTGGCACTTACCGGCTTATTTGGGAATATTCTCAGGTATACTTTGCCTTCGCGATGCAAAAAGTGAGTCGCCGCCACCCGGCCGGCTTCAATATTTCTGGCGGATATCCACCTGCTTTCCAAAGCCTGCAAGCCGTATTCGCCAAAAGCAACAAAATTGCTTCTCGAAGCATTGCCTTTCATTCTGCCTCGCTGGCTTTTACGGTACTTAACTCTTTTTGGCATCATTGCCATTTTTTTCAGACTCTAAATAAAAACTGTATGGCACTTGGCATAAAGTGCTTTTCTATCCGCTGTCGGATGTGGTACCACTCGGCTCGGGGCTACTTAATCCCTTTCCATCACTTTGAGCCGGTGAAGCAACCGCACTAACCTCACCGTTGGTTACCTTCTTAGGCCCCGAGACGGCTTTAAGTCGCGGCTCTTTGCTGGTTCGTCTCGGCAAACGGCGTCGACGAATATGCCTTACCTCAACTTCTTCACCGAATTCACCTTTGTAAATCCAAACTTTAACACCAATTGTTCCATATGTCGTCTTGGAGGTTGCTACGGCATAATCGACATTTGCGTTTAAGGTCTGCAGCGGGATACTACCGAGCTTCTGCGTCTCCCTGCGAGCCATTTCGGAACCTGCCAATCGGCCGGAGCAGATAATCTTGACACCCTTAGCTCCGGTGTTCATCGCCGCTTCACAGTACTGCTTCATTGTCCGCCTAAAAGAGGCACGCTTACTTAGCTGCTCAGCAATTGCTTCTGCCACTAGGGTAGCATTGAGGTCCGGTTCTTTTATCTCAACCACATTGACGCTCACCTTCCTACCTATTATCTCTTCAAGCTCTTCACGCAATCTATCGACTTCACCACCTCTTGGGCCAATGACCACACCGGGCCGAGCACTGTGCAACGTTACTTTCACTTCGTTACGCGTTCGAATTATCTCAACCTTTGCGACAGCACCTTTGGGCATCTGACGATTAAATTTTCTGTCAACATATTCGCGGATCCTCTGGTCTTCGACGAGAAAATTACCGTAGTCGGCCTTTGAGGCAAACCATGTGCTTTGCCACCCAAGAGTTATTCCTGTTCTAAAACCTATTGGCGATGTTTTTTGGCCCATAATTACTTTTTTCTAACTCTTATCTTTTACCCAAAAAATCATACTTCTGCCACCGTTATATGTATGTGACAGGCCTTTTTGCTAATAGGATGAGCTCTTCCCCTGTCCTTTGGCATCCACCTTTTGGTGCCAACACGAACGCCGGCATCGTCAACTCGAGCTTCAGCGATGTATAGATTATCAACGTCAGCCTGTTGCTCATCAGCATCCGCAACAGCACTTTTGAGAACTTTGTCAATCATAGGAGCGGCCCGTTTTCTCGCGAACTTCAAGATATCTATTGCCTCCCGGACACTGTGGCCTGTTATCAACTGTGTAACCAATCTTGCCTTTCGTGCCGAGGTTGGAGCGAAGCGGCATGAAGAGCGCCAGACAACTAAATCGTTTTCCTCGGCAGATAAAGCAGCTGCCAGGCGCCGGATATCCTCTCTGCAAGGAATAGGCTTAAAAAGACCTTTCTGCCAGTTCCTGATAGCGGCTTCTGCCTGCCGCTGGTTCAGCCCCGCTCTGATAATCTGCCCAGCCAGCTGCTCGAGCCTTATCTGTCGCTGCTGACAAAGCTTTTTTAATTTATCGGCGCTTAACATATCTCATACCACGTATATATATATTGCACACTGCACAATCTATCATCTTATCTTCTTGCTCGAGTGTCCTTTAAAAACCCTCGTAGGTGAGAACTCACCTAACTTATGACCAACCATATCCTCGGTAACAAAGACTTTATTAAAAATTTTGCCGTTATGAACCATAAAGGTAAAACCAACAAATTCAGGAATTATCGTGCACTTTCTTGCCCAAGTTTTTATTGGCTCACGAGAGCCAGACTCAATCTGCTTGTTGACCTTGGCAAACAACTTTTCATCAACATACGGCCCTTTTTTAAGAGATCTTCCCATTCAATTTCCTCATCAAAGTCTTGTTTAAGGACCCTATTCACTTACAGGACCAATTGTCCCTGCCTTTTACTTTTGCGTCTTCGGATGATTCTTTTATTACCTGGATTTCTTGGACTTCTTGTCTTTCCACCTTTCGCCAGAACACCAGTGGGGGAACAGGGATGCCGTCCCCCGTTCGCTCTACCCTCACCACCACCCATCGGGTGGGAAACGGGGTTCATTGCCTTACCCCTGACGTGGGGTCTGCGTCCCATATGACGTTTTCGGCCGGCCTTACCGAGCTTAATATTCTGATGGTCGGGGTTGCTCAGTCGCCCAATTGTGGCCCGGCATTCCTTTCGAACCATTCTCATTTCACCGCTTGGCAATACTATCGTGACCCAGTCGCCTTCTTTGGCGACGATTTTTGCGGCGCTACCGGCGCCTCTAACCAATTTTCCGCCCTGTCCTGCGGTCATTTCGATATTATGAATATCGAGACCTGCAGGAATAGCTGCAAGGGGCATAGCATTACCGAGCTTAGGCTCACAAGATGGGCCACTTTCCACGCGGTCCCCCACCTTGATGCCCTGTGGTGCCAATATATATCTCTTTTCACCATCAACATAGTGCAGCAATGATACAAAGCAATTCCTGTTAGGGTCGTACTCAATGGTCGCTACTTTTGCAGCGACACCATCTTTATTACGCTTAAAATCAATGAGACGGTAAATCTTTCTTGCCCCACCGCCCCTAAACCTACTTGTAATGACACCATGGTGATTTCTGCCGCTGCTTTTCTTAATACGCCTGCACAGCAAAGCCTCCGGCTTGGTAGCCGTTAGCTCGGCATAATCGTTCACAGAGCCGTTTCGACGTCCGGGAGTTGTTGGTTTATAAATCTGGATACCCATAATACTGCTCCATATGCTTTTTTGTTTTTAGAACAAATCTATATGATAGTCCGATTCCAGATACACAACTGCCTTTTTCCAGTTCGGCGTTTTCCCAAAGGTTCTGCCCCTGCGGCGATATTTGCCCTTTTGGTTAGCTGTTCTAACCTTGCTGACTTTAACGCTGTATACCTTTTCAACAGCGTTTTTTATCTGCTGCTTATTAGCCTTGGTGTTTACCTCAAAGGAATATGCACCTTTGGTATTCGCAAAGTGCATCCCCTGCTCTGTAATCAATGGTCGAATTATTATGCTATAATCATCAAGCATTTGTCGTTAATTTTCACTCGTCTTGCCTTTATCCATGAAGGATAAAAGCGCCTCCTTAGTAAATAGTATCTTGTGATGATTACAGATATCCCCGGCATTCAATTCAGTCACCGGCATAACAACTACCTTTGGTATGTTCCTTGCCGACTTGTAAACATTGTCGTCCATAGCCCTAATCGCCACAAGGCAGCTACGCTCAATTTTCAAATTACCTAAGATATTTGCAAAATCCCCCGTTCGGGGCTTCTCAAAATCCAGCTTGTCAACAACCACAACGTTCTTATTTAAAAGTTTTGCCAATAATGCCGAGTCTCGGGCTAATCTTCTTTGCTTTTTGGGCATACGTTTACCAAAATCCCTAACAACCTTCGCAAAAGTGACACCCCCACCGACACGTTTGCCAGTTCTGATATTCCCTATCCGTGCTCTTCCAGTTCCTTTTTGCCGAAATACTTTTCTTCCTGAGCCGGTTACAAGAGACCTGTTTTTGGTTGCCGCCGTGCCGACTCGCTTGTTAGAGTGATACATAACAATCGCCTGTTTAAGCAGAGGATACCTGACCGTTCCGCCAAGAACGGATTCATCGACCTTTAAGCTGTCGACCTCCTGACCATCTCTGTTGTAAACGGTTAAATCTATCATTTTCTGCAACCAGCTTGACGCATTAGGCTTTGTTAACGCTTCGAACTATGACAAAACTACCGGCAGGGCCTGGAACAGAACCTTTGACTACTAACAAATTTCTCTGCTCATCAAAAGCCACTACGCTGTGATTTTTAGTTGTTACTCTACAGCTGCCCATATGTCCTGCCATCTTTTTACCTCTTTTGGGCCTACCACCATGGCCGGCATCACTAGCAAAACTTCCTATCGAGCCCGGTGCTCTGTGTTTTCTCTCGGTGCCATGCGAGCCAGGAAAGCCGTGAAAGCCGTGACGTTTCATCACGCCAGCAAAACCCTTGCCCTTGCTAGTGCCCACAACATCTACATAACTGCTTTCGGCAAAAACTGAGACGGTAAGACAGTCACCAACTTTATACTCCGGCTCAACATCTTTGGGAAGACGCATCTCCCTGACAAATTTCTTCGGCATCGTATTAGCCTTGCGAGCATGTCCAATCTGCGGGTTGTTTCTGTGTGATGGTTTTAGATCATCATATCCCAACTGCACGGCGTTGTATCCATCTGTATCGACGGTTTTTAGCTGCATAACGGTACAGGGACCAGCCTGTATGACTGTAACCGGTAGCAGTTTACCAGCCTGGTCATACACCTGAGTCATTCCTACTTTTTTGCCCAGCAACATCACCATAAGCTCGTACCTTCGTGAAGCGCATCTGGTATTTCGCTCCACGCCCTGCAATTCATGCTTTTATCTTGACAAAAACACCAGCCGGCACCACGAGGCGATTCAACACCTCAACTGTCCGTGCATTGGGCTCGTGAATATCTATCAATCGCTTGTGAGTCCTCAACTCAAACTGTTCACGCGACTTTTTGTCAATGTGTGGACTTCGCAAGACGGTGTACCTTTCAATCCTCGTAGGCAAGGGTACCGGACCACTGACACGGGCATTAGTTCTTCTGGCATGCTCTACAATCTCTTTAGCAGATGCATCAAGCGTCCTATGGTCATAGGCTTCCATCTTAATTCTTATTCTTTCGGTTTCTGTAGCCATAGTTTCCTTTGCACTTGCTATAAGCTACCTCTTTATTGTAAATTGCCACCTAAATTTTATAAGACCCTAAAGTTATCAACTTACAGTCCAAAGCAAAGTAAAAAAAATTCCCCCCGTTGCATATACCACGAAGCCTTTCGATCCACTCTATTTTTGGCAGGAAAAGCCTTTTTTACTGACTTTCCTAAACGCTATCGTAGGTAAAAACCCGGACAGCGAGTCAGTAAATTCGCCTTCCTTAAGAATTTGGGGCCTCTTTACGATACGTTACCACATTGCAGTTCGGTCCCTTTTTTGTACTCTAAGTCCAACAGAGTACTTACATTAACCATCCTTGACCACTACAATGACATGCAACAGCCCAACTCGTAAACGCAATGCCGTCCCTGACAATGCTCGCTACGACTGTAAAAACCTGAATTTTATACTGCAAATTTACCCTTGTCAATAAAATGTCGACAAAAATATTGCCTTAAGTACAAAAAAATAAGGGTGTTTCTACAGGATAATCTGCATTGCAATCTGCTCTGGAACCTTTTCATAGCTTAACGGCTCCATAGTAAATGTTCCCCGACCTGCTGTAGCACTTCTAATTTCGCTGGAATAGCCAAACATCTCAGCCAAGGGTACTTTTGCATCGATTACCCGCATATTTCCGTGAATCCAACAATTTGTAATTAAGCCTCTTTTTGCGAGCAGATTGCCCTGAACAGCCCCAAAATTGGCCTCGGGCACTACTACTTGCAGAGACATTATCGGCTCAAGCAGGACCGGCCCTGCTTCTTTTGCGGCCTTTTCTACAGCAATTGCGGCAGCTTTTTCAAAGGCTATATCCGACGAATCGACGCGATGGAAGGAGCCGTCGATCAGCCTAACTTTAATTCCCACAACGGGATACCCCGCCAACACACCACTGCTCAACCCGTCTTTAACCCCCCTTTCCACAGCGGGAACGTACTCCTTCGGCACCGCATTGGCTGCTACTGTGCTGTGAAATTTAATATTGCGGCTGCAACGACCATCCTCAGACAACAATGGCTCAACAATCAAGGCCACGTGTCCATATTGCCCATGACCACCCGCTTGACGGACAAATTTGCCCTCTGCCTGGGCTGATTTGGTGATAGTTTCCTTGTAGGCGACCCTTGGTTTGCCCACCCTGATGTTAACTCCTCTCTCTTTTATCAGCTTGTGCTGCAGTATCTCCAGATGCAACTCACCCATTCCGCTAATAATTGTCTGGCCTGTTTCGCTATCTACCTTGCATTCAAAAGTTGGGTCTTCCCGCTTCAAGCCAGCAAGTGCATCTGCCAATTTTGCTGCTTCGGTGCCTGTTCTGGGTTCGATCGACATGCTCATAACCGAGTCGGGGAATGTAATACTTGGCAAACTGATCGGCTTTTTAGTGTCGCAAATCGTATCACCGGTAAGGGTTTCTTTTAGTCCTACGACAGCGACAATATCACCGGCACCGGCTGAGTCCACAATTTTTCGCTCATCGGCGTGCATTTCAAATATCCTAGTGATATTTTCGCGTCTGTTGCGATTTACATTTAAGACTCTTGTGCCGGACCTTAAAGTCCCCTGGTAAATCCTCAGGAAATTCAAATCGCCATGCATATCGGCGGTAATTTTAAACGCAAGAGCAACCAAGTTGGCATTTCGGTCGCATTTAACTAATATTTTTTTATCTTTGTCGGTGGGTTTATGCCCATCTATATCAGGTTTGTCCAAAGGGGAAGGCAAATAAGCCACGATGCCATCGAGCAGCCTTTGCACGCCAATATACTTGAGAGCTGAGCCGACAAATACCGGGTGAAGCCTGTTGTTTAGAGTTTCCCTTCTAATGGTCCTGTTAAGTATTTCAATATCGACCGGCCTGTCGTGGACATAAGCGTCCATCAGTTCTTCATCGTATTCGGCGACAAGCTCAAGCATTTGTTTTCTCTGACGCTCAGCAACCTGCCGCAAATCGGCGGGGATTTCAGTTTCCTCAAAGACCGCGCCTAATTCCTCGGCCTTATAAAAAACAGCCTGCATCTTTATAAGGTCTATTATCCCCCTAAAAGAGCTTTCTGCTCCGATAGGAATCTGCAAGCAAAGAGGATTGGCGAGGAGTTTGTCACGAATGCTTTCGACAGTCATTTCAAAATCAGCGCCTGTTTTATCCATTTTGTTCACAAAGCAAAGACAAGGTAAGTCATATTTTCGTCCCTGCCTCCAGACCGTCTCACTTTGTGCCTGGACACCTTCGCTGCCATCAAACACTGCTATAGCACCATCCAGAACACGCAAAGACCGTTCGACCTCAGCGGTAAAATCAATATGTCCGGGCGTATCGATAAGATTAATCTCGGAACCTTTCCAAGGACATTTGGTTGCAGCGGAGGTAATGGTAATACCTCTTTTCTGTTCCACTTCCATATAGTCCATAACAGCGGTGCCATCGTGTACTTCCCCCATCTTGTAGGTTTTGCCCGTATAATAGAGTATGCGTTCGGTAACCGTAGTTTTTCCGGCATCAATATGAGCCATAATCCCTATATTGCGCAATTTTTCTAAAGTACTCGGCATAAAAATAGCATTTAGCAGATAGTAAAATAGCGGATAGGAAAAACTTTACGCTATCCGCTACACGCTATCCGCGATAAAATTACCAGGCAAAATGAGCAAACGCCTTATTTGCCTCAGCCATCCTGTGTACATTTTCTCGGGTGGTCATTGCGCCACCGTGTCTGTTATAAGCATCTATCAATTCAGAGGCCAAACGCTGGCACATAGGCGTGCCTTTTTTGGCTCTGGCTGATTGTGTTATCCACCGAAATGCAAGCGACTGCTGGCGTTTGGGGCTTACCTGCATTGGAACCTGATAACTGGCTCCACCTATACGTTTACTACGAACTTCAAGCATTGGTTTGACATTATTAACGGCGGTCTCGAACACTTCAAAAGGCTCGACATTCTTCATTTTTTCAGATATAATATCCATAGCATCATAAAAGACTTTTTGCGCAATGTTTTTCTTGCCGTCCCACATCAAACAGTTAATAAATTTTGCGACCAGCTTGCTGTTGCACACAGGGTCAGGTTTTAACTGTTGATTTGAAGCTGTAAACTTTTTCGCCATTACTATTCCTTACCACCTGGCAACTATGCCCTGCCTACTACCGGAAATCACCTATTTTGCCTTTTTTAAACCGTATTTACTTCTGCCTTGCCTGCGGTTAGCCACACCGGCGCAGTCAAGCACACCGCGGATAACATGATATCTGACGCCTGGTAAATCCCTGACTCTGCCACCGCGAATCATAACCGTGCTGTGCTCCTGCAGGTTGTGATCAATACCAGGTATGTAAGCAGTAACTTCCTTGCCATCGGTCAGTCTGACACGAGCAATTTTTCGCAGTGCCGAGTTTGGCTTTTTAGGTGTTTGCGTCCTGACAATTAAGCAGACGCCTCTTTTCTGCGGTGAACCGCTAATTTCAGATACCCTTTTTCGCCCTTTCGACTTCGCTCGCGGACGTCTAACTAACTGGTTTATAGTAGGCATAATTCTCCGATAAATTATTTCTCATGTTATAATCAACTGATTCCCAAAGCTTCCTTAACTTTCGATTCTGCCTTTGCTTCTTCCTCTTTAACTTCTTTAATTGCCGCAAATTCCTTCGGCAATGGAGCTTCTGCAAGGTGCTTTACCTTACATTCCAGATGTGGCTTGAAAGCCGTGCCTGCCGGTATCAGGTGGCCGAGGATGACGTTTTCTTTTAAGCCACACAATTCATCTTTTTTACCAGACAAAGAAGCCTGAGTCAAGACCTTTGTAGTTTCCTGGAAGCTGGCAGCTGCAATAAAGCTTTCAGACTGCAGAGAAGCTTTCGTTATTCCCAAAAGCAATGTCTTGGCAGTTGCGGGCTTTGGTTTTTTGCCCTTGGCCGGCGTACCACCAAGCGCCTCAATCTTCTCATTGACGCTGGCAAGTTCATCTTTGCTGATAACTTGGCCTTCCTTCAAATCAGTGGCATCTCCGATGTTAGTAATCTTGACACTATTGGCCAGTCTTTCATTCTCTCTTCGAAATAAGAATTTATCAACAACCTCACTTGGCAGGAACGAACTATCACCGACAGATTCAATCTCAACTTTGCGCATCATCTGTGCACTGATAATTTCAATGTGCTTGTCATTGATATTGACATTCTGCGAACGGTAGACATTTTGAATTTCTGCAATCAAATATCTCTGCAATGCTTCCTCACCTTTAATCCGCAGGATATCGTGAGGAACTAATGGGCCATCTGTCAACGAATCCCCAGCTTCAGCCATATCCCCAGTGTGAACATTAAGGTGTCTGTCGCGCGGGATATGGTGTTCTTTTTCCATTCCGGATTCGGAGCGGATTGTCACTGTCATTTTGCCTTTGCGCTTATCACTTCGCAGTTCGACACGGCCGCTGATTTCGGCCATTGCAGCAGGGTCTTTGGGTTTTCGCGCCTCAAATACCTCGGTAACTCTTGGCAAGCCACCTGTGATGTCCTGTGTGCCGCCGGTAGCCCTTGGCTGATGAGCAAGAAGCTGCCCAGCCTGGACCTGCTGGCTCTCAATCACCTCTATTCTGGCTCCTGCAGGAAGATAGTGGACATCGAGAATTTTACCATCGGTATCTTCTATAATAATCTGCGGATGTGTATCTCCTTTGTGTTCGATTACAACGGGCCTGCCAACCTGACCTTTTCGCTCCTCCTCAAGGCGAATAGTTTCTCCTTCTATGATATCCACAAAGCGGATTAGGCCTGAGACCTCCGCCAGAATTGGCGTACGATGTGGGTCCCATTTGAACAAACAGACGCCAGCTTTAACTTTTTGGCCATCTTTGACCGCGACGGTAGCACCGTAGGGTACTCTAAACCTATCAAGTTCCCGCATCTTTGCGTCAAGGATGGCCATCTCGCCATTGCGCTTGAGCGATACTGTCTGCTTAGTGCCGTCATCTTGCTTGAAGAAGACAGCATTAATATCGCGATACTGAACGACACCTGGCTGCGTGGCTCTTTGCTCGCGCTCAAGAATAGCTCTGGAAGCCACCCCCCCTGTATGAAATGTACGTAACGTCAGCTGGGTGCCCGGTTCGCCGATTGACTGGGCAGCAATAATGCCAACCGCAGAACCCTCTTCGACAAGACAACCTGTGCTCATATCCCACCCATAACACTTGGCACAAATACCGAATGGGCTGTCACAGGTCA
The DNA here is from genome assembly GCA_020351025.1 of Planctomycetota bacterium. Lineage (GTDB taxonomy): Bacteria > Planctomycetota > Phycisphaerae > Sedimentisphaerales > Anaerobacaceae. The sequence goes on along the minus strand of CP070728.1, from coordinate 1,390,249 downwards.
GAGGGCTTCTGACCCTGATTGCATCAAGCCCCAATGCCTCAACTTTCGCTGCTGCCTCAGGTGTAATAATCTCGTTCTCGCGAACAATCATCTCGTCTGTAATCGGGTTGCGGATATTGTCTCTGCCGGTTCTACCAATAATAAGCTGAGAAAGGGGTACGTCAATCTGCTCACCTTTACTGACTGTGCTCTTGGTAATGCCCTGTAAAGTTCCGCAGTCACGCTGAGTGATAATTACATTTTGTGCCGCATCGATGAGTTTGCGGGTAAGATAGCCCGAATTTGCAGTTTTCAAGGCCGTATCAGCTAAGCCTTTACGCGCACCGTGAGTTGAGCTAAAGTACTCAAGAACAGTCAGTCCCTCACGGAAGTTTGACTTGATTGGTGTCTCGATAATCTCACCACTGGGTTTAGCCATTAGCGCCCGCATCCCTGCGAGTTGCTGAATCTGGTCGACGCTGCCCCTTGCTCCGGAATCGGTCATAAGATATATCGGGTTTAGATACGCAGAGCCGTCCTCCTTAGTGTCTTCCCTGAGGGCACGCATCATCTCATTAGTTACTGCCACACGGGCATTCGTCCATGCATCAATAACCTGATTGTACCTTTCTCCCTCTGTCAAAACACCGTTTCTATAGTTAACGTGGATTTTATTGACTTTTTTCTCTGTCTCGTTGATAATCTCACGTTTCTTTCCGGGGATTTTTAAGTCCGTGATGCCAAAGCTCAAGCCCGCAAGTGTGGCATATTTGAAGCCTAAATCTTTTATCCTATCGAGCAAATCAATGGTTTTTGCACTGCCGGCCAGTTCGAAACAGTCACTAATAACGCGACTGAGCTTCGTCTGAGACATTGCCATATTGTAGAATGGCATTTCATCGGTAAGTATATCGTTGAATATACACCGCCCTACCGTTGTCTCGATTATTTGCGTGGATAGCTGGTTAGTTGAAGCATCCACTGCCTTGTCATTTAACCATTTCGAAGGTTCGGCTTCTGATTGCTTTACCGGTTTGTTGATTCTGACTTTAATCTTCGCGTGTAAAGTTATTTTGCCTTCTTCATAAGCCATGATTGCCTCAAAAGCATCCCGAAACGCCATTCCCTCGCCTTTTTCACCATCGCACATACAGGTCAAATAATAGTTGCCCATAACCATATCTTGGGAAGGTCCGACCATTGGAGCACCATTGGCCGGCGAAAAAACATTGTTAACTGGCATCATCAAGGTATGACTCTCAACCTGTGCTTCAACACTCAGAGGCAAATGTACCGCCATCTGGTCGCCATCAAAGTCAGCATTAAAGCCCTTGCAGGCTAACGGGTGCAGCATTATGGCATTGCCCTCTACAAGAATCGGCTCGAATGCCTGAATGCCCATCCGGTGAAGGGTGGGAGCACGGTTGAGCAAGACCGGATGTTGATGAATGACCTCCTCAAGAATATCCCACACCCGTTCATCCCTGCGTTCAATTATCCTTTTCGCGCTTTTAATCGTGTCGGCGAGGCCATGCTGTTTTAGCTTTCGAATGATGAACGGCTGATACAGCTCCAAAGCTATTTTCTTTGGTAAGCCACACTGATAGAGCTTCAAATTAGGTCCCACCACAATTACCGAACGAGCCGAGTAGTCCACGCGTTTACCGAGCAGATTTTCGCGGAACCTGCCCTGCTTGCCCTTAATCATATCGGTAAGACTCTTGAGCGGCCGGTTATTGCTGCCGAGGACCGGTCTGCGACAACGACTATTATCCAGCAACGAATCTACAGCCTGCTGTAACATTCTTTTCTCATTGCGAATAATCACCTCCGGAGCATTGAGGTCTATGAGCTTTTTTAAGCGGTTATTACGATTAATAATCCGTCTGTAAAGGTCATTGAGGTCGCTCGTGGCAAAGTTGCCACTTTCAAGAAGTACCAAAGGACGCAAGTCTGGGGGGATAACGGGAATAACCTCAAGGACCATCCACTCGGCTTTATTATTGCTATTCCTAACCGCGTCAACTGTTTTAAGACGCTTTGTCAGATCTTTGATTTTCTGGGTGCTGTTAGACTTGGCTATGGCGGCCTTTAACTCAGCGCTAAGCGCTTCAAGGTCAAAATTTAACAACAGGGCCTTAATGGCTTCGGCTCCCATCAGCGCCTTGAATGCATTGCCGTATTTGTTGGTTGCTTCACGCAATTCCTCTTCGCTCAACAGTTGGCAGAACTTCAAGGGAGTCTGACCAGGGTCACTAACCACATAGTCCTGGAAATAAATTATCTTCTCCAGGTCTGCAGTTTTCATCGCTAAGAAGGTACCAAGATGATTTGGTATGGCCCTGAAGAACCATATATGAACGACTGGTGCTGCAAGGTTAATGTGGCCCATTCGCTTACGGCGCACACGACTATGCGTAACCTTAACTCCGCAGCGGTCGCAAATTATCCCCTTAAACTTCGTTCCTTTATATTTGCCGCAAGCACATTCCCAGTCTCTTTCCGGCCCGAAGATTCGCTCACAGAATAAACCGTCTTTTTCCGGGCGATAAGTACGGTAGTTAATAGTCTCGGGCTTGCGTACTTCGCCAAAGGACCAGCTACGAATATCGTTTGGGCTGGCTAACGAAATCCTCACCGAACCGTAATCATTTATACGATCGTAAATACTTCCCAACATTTAATGCTAACTCCTTATTTTATAATTCTATAAGAGCACAAGTCAAAACCTGCCTTGCACCGCTTTACAGAACGGCACTTCCAAGCCGCTTTTTTTCAAGCTGAATATTTAGTCCCAATCCTCTTATCTCGTTGCACAAAACGTCAAAGGAAAGGGGCGTACCTGCTTCGAGCCTGTTCTGCCCTTTGACCATTGATTCATAGATTTTTGTTCGGCCCTCAACGTCGTCACTCTTGACGGTCAGCATCTCCTGGAGCGTGTAAGCTGCCCCGTAACCTTCGAGGGCCCAAACTTCCATTTCACCGAACCTTTGACCACCAGTTCTGGCCTTGCCACCCAATGGCTGCTGAGTAATCAAACTATACGGGCCCGTTGCCCTGGCGTGGATCTTGTCATCTACAAGATGATGTAGTTTCATCATGTATATGTATCCTATCGTGGCAGACTGGTCAAACGCTTCGCCTGTCCTGCCATCATATAACTGAGTCTTCAATGTCGGTGGGATATGCACGAAGAACTCATCATCAGGTGGCAACTGTTTATTTTCTTTGCGTTCCGCGGCCCTTCTGCCCATAAGCTCATTTGCTTCTGCTGTGAGCCTCTGGATATCATTCTCAGAAGCACCATCGAAGACCGGAGTAATAGCCTTAAAGCCCAAAACCTTTGCAACCCAGCCAAGGTGTGTTTCCAAAATCTGACCTACATTCATTCGGCTCGGCACACCAAGAGGGTTCAGCAATATGTCCAGAGTCGTACCATCCTCAAGGAACGGCATGTCCTCTTCAGGCATAATTTTGGCAATAACGCCCTTGTTGCCATGGCGGCCCGCCATTTTATCGCCGATTGATAATGTTCTTTTCGTTGCGACATAAATCTTTACCATCTCCAGCACGCCACTGGGCAGCTCATCACCGTGCTTTAAAGACTCAACCCCGCGATTCTTTTCTTCCTGAATTTCAGCGATTCTCTTCCAGAATTTATCCACAATCTTCTGCACATCATCGCGGATGGAGGCAGGTCTGATCCACTTAATATTAAAGTTCTCCACCTGCTCATAAATTACCTCATCATCCGTGCTGGCTCCGACTTTCTGGCGAGTGGATGAATCGACGATACTAATATCGAATTTCTTGCGGATGGCTTCGATCATTTGCCTAAAGACGGCACATTCTTTAGCTCGCATTTGTTTGTCAAATTGTCTTATCTGAGCCCGGATGGCCTTCTTTTGTTCGTCACCCCCGGCACCACGCCTCGTGAATCGCTCAGTTTTTACAACGACTCCCTCACAGCCGCTGGGAAGTTCAAGTGAGTCATTTTTGACATCCTCGCCAGCTCTGCCAAATATAGCATGCAGTAGTTTTTCTTCAGGAGTCAGTTCCGTCTTGCTCTTGGGAACCACTTTGCCTACCAGAATATCGCCTGGAAATACCCTCGTTCCTTCACGGATTACTCCGTGCTCATCAAGGTTCCTCAGCGCCTTTTCACTGACATTGGGTATATCACAGGTGAACTCTTCCCTGCCGAGTCGTGTTTCACGAACTTCGGCTGTAAATTCATCAATGTGAATGCTTGTAAAACTATCGTCTTTGACAAGCCTTTCACTGACAATAATCGCGTCCTCAAAGTTAAAACCATCAAAAGAAACAAAACCAACAAGCACATTTTTGCCCAGGGCCAATATACCCTTGGCGGTGCCGCCGCCATCTGCAATGATTTGGCCTTTCGTAACCCTTTCGCCAAGCTTGACCATAGGCTTTTGATTAAGGCAGGTTCTTTCATTCAAACCAATAAATTTGGCAAGCTTATACTCATCTGTGTGGTTAATGATTATCCTGGTAGCATCCACATCAGTAACTGTACCACTGCCTCTGGCTCGGACAACCATACTTGAGTTTTTGCCGACTATTTCCTCCATACCGGTACCGACCAAAGGCAACTCAGTAACGAGCAGCGGAACAGCCTGGCGCTGCATATTCGAACCCATCAACGCTCGGTTTGCATCATCGTGCTCCAAGAACGGAATGAGAGACGCAGAAACGCCAACAATTTGTTTGGATGAAACATCGACGTAGTCAACCTCGTCACTTGGAACCTGGGCCAGTTCGCCGCCTTTCATGGCCAAGACCATACCCTTTTGAATACCACCTGTCTGGCGGTCGACAGTAGCTGGTGCTGCAATTACAGCTTTCATATCTTCATCAGCACGTAAATACTCGACCTCTTCAGTAACCTTACCTTTTTTTACTTTGCGATACGGAGTCAACAAAAAACCATACTCATCAACTGTTGCAAAAACTGCCAGTGATGAAATCAAACCGATGTTTGTTCCTTCGGGTGTTTCAATAGGACAGATCCTACCATAATGGCTGATATGAACATCTCGAACTTCAAATCCGGCTCGCCTTCTGTTTAGCCCTCCAGGGCCAAGAGCTGATAGACGCCTTTCATGTGTCAATTGACTCAGAGCATTGGTCTGGTCAACAATCTGGCTCAACTCGCCGCGACCAAAGAAGTGGTTAATGCTGCTGGATACACTCTTCGAATTAACCAAGTCTGCTATTCGCAGAGACTCCTCGATGTCTCTCTTTAAGCTCATCCGCTCCTGGACGGTCTTGCGAAGTTTGAGCAATCCTTTTCTGATTTCGTCAGACGCCAGCTCATCTATGGTTCGCAACCTCCTGTTGCCGAGATGATCAATATCATCAATCGTTGCCTTTACCCCGCCGACAGGAGGAATGTCAGGGTTGCGCAAAGCCATTATGTATTTTATTGTATTGAGAAAATCTTCGGGCCTTAGCGTCATCTCCTTCTCATCTACCGACTGCCCGAACTTACGATTCAATCTGAACCTACCAACCTTGCCCAGACGATAGCGGTTAGGATCAAAAAATTTCTCAGTAAAAAAAGTTCTTGCCTTTTTTTCATTGGGCGGATTGCCGGGTCTCAGTCTCATATAAAACTTCAGCAAGGCCTGCTCGTAGCTCTGGCAATCATCCTCTGCAATAGTGTTTAAGATGATAGCATCTCGTACTTTGTCAATAACTTCGACCTTTTTGATATCACTTTGTTGTATTAAAGAGACCCCATCACCAATTTGTGTGCCAGCTTTGACTATGACCTCGCCAGAATCTTTGTCTACAATTGGCCCGACTACCCACATAGTAGGTGTCAATTGAGCAGTCGAGACAGTCTTTGTTGGATAAAAGAGGCGTAAGACCTGCTCAGTGGTGCCGTAAGCAGGGTTTGTAGCTCGCAGGAAAACGGTTGCAGGTATCTTGCTGGACTGGTCGATTTTGACTACCAGAATGTCTTTTCGGGTTACACTTATCTCAATCCAACTACCCCTTTCGGGTATGATTCTTCCGCCGTGCAACACTCTATCGCCTTCTTTACTCTCGATAAGAAAATCAACCCCTGGGCTCCTATGAAGCTGGCTGACAATAACACGCTCGGCACCGTTGATGATAAACTCCCCGCCACCTATCATAACGGGCATTTCGCCCAGGTATATTGACTGTTCGGTCAAGTCTGCACCTTCTTTGGTGCGTAATCTACAACAGATTTTCAACGGGTATGCATAGGTCAGCCGCAACTGCCTGCACACATGGGTGCTGTAACGTGGCTTCTCAAGCTCGTAGTAAAGATATTCCAAACTCATTGTTTTGTCATAGTTCACGATAGGAAATATCTCATGAAACAAACCTTCGAGCCCGATGCGTTGTCTTCGCGTTGGTGCTACGTCTTTTTGCAGAAATCGCTCGTAACTTCTTTTCTGTATCGCTACCAAGTCCGCTATCCTGATGACATCACGAACCTTACCAAAATTACGAACGTTTTCTAAAGCCATTTGATATACCCTTAATTATTCGATAGCAAATAGTTCTCGCTTCTCATCTGCAATCACTAAATACCATTTTCATTTACGTCAATTCAACAACTGCCCCCGCAGTCTCAAGTTGCTTTTGGGCACTTTCGGCTTCCTCTTTGCCAAGGCCTTCTTTAACCGCCTTCGGGGCACTGTCAACAAGCTCCTTGGCTTCTTTCAATCCTAATCCCGTCAAAGCCCTTACTTCCTTGATAACCTGAATCTTCTTATCGCCTACCTCTTTTAGAACTACATTAAAGCTCGTTTTCTCCTCCGCTTGTTCAGCTTGTTCAGAACCTAGGGAGGCTGGTCCTGCTACCATAACGGCGCCACCGGCAGCCGGCTCAATACCATATTCGTCCTTGAGATAATCACCAAGCTCTTTGGCTTGCATCAATGTCAGGCCAACTATTTTGTCACCGAGCTTTTTGACCTCACTGCCCCATTTCTTTGTCTGCTTAGCCTCCGGTGCCCCTTTTGTCCTCTTATTTTCGTCCGTCTCTTTGGTCTGCTTTGCTTCTTTAGTATTTTCCTCTGCCATCTCTGTTAACTCCTATCAGTTAGCACCTGATGGTAGCCGAAACTACACCGTTTCGTTTAACCCATTATCGAGGCAACCATACAAGCAACCTATAATACTCAACCTTTATGCTTTTGCTTTCCTATATGCAATTAACAACGGCTCTTTCTAAGCCGCTTGTTTCTCGCTCCTTTCTGCAATAGCCTTTACGCAACCCGCAATAATAAAGGCAACTGAACCAAAGGTGCTAGCCAACCTCGCTGCCGGTGATTGTGCTATAGCGACAACCTCACTTCGTAACTCCGTTAGCGTTGGCACTTTTGAAAGCCCCTTTGCTGCTTTGGTATCCAATGCCGAACCCTCAAAAAACCCGCCCTTAATTTCTATTACTGGTACCTTCTTGCCCCACTCCACCAACTCTTTTGCAACATCAACTATGCTGTCGCCGCCATAAGCAATCGTACACGGGCCGCTGAACAAAGCTGCAGCCGGTCCCATCTGGCAGTTATGCATGGCTTTCTTGAACAGTGAATTTTTCACCACCAGTAATCTGACACCTTTCTTTTTCAACTCGCCACGCATCAAGTTATTATCAACACCACTAACGCCTTTGGTGCTAACGACGAGAAAATCCTTAATACCTTCGACGCTAATTTTCTTCTCGAGTTCTGCCTGCAGCAATCCTTTTACGTATTTGCTCATCTCTTCGCCTTTAGTCTGTTACAGCTTATGGCTTTTAGCTAATTGCTAACCAACAAACATAAAATAATTTCTAAATACCGACTGTTATGCTCGGGCTCATCGTTGCGGATATACACATCTTTCTGATATAGGCACCTTTCGCTGTTGCTGGTTTAATCTTCTTTATATGCGAGATGAAAGCCTCGATATTTTCGATTAGTTTTTGAGCCTCAAAGCTCTGTTTGCCGACCACTACGTGAACATTGCCACCGGCATCGTTTTTAAACTCGACCTTGCCTGCGGCAAACTCAGCGACTGCGGTTGCAATATCAGTAGTTATCGTGCCGTTTTTGGGCGAAGGCATTTTCCCCTGGGGCCCGAGAATTCTGCCGAGTTTGCCCACCTTACCCATTACCTTTGGCGAGGCAACAGCCACATCGAAATCCAACCAGCCATCGGATATCTTTTTTATCAACTCATCGCAGCCGACCTCAATAGCACCAGCGGCTCGCGCCGCCTCGACCTCAGAGTCCTCACAAAAAGCGATAACTTTTTTCTGCTTACCTATCCCGTGGGGCAAAGATACAGACCCCCGGATTAGCTGGTCGGCCTGCTTCGGGTCAATACCCAAAAACAACACACATTCTATGCTCTGGTCGAATTTAACTGAACTAAACGATTTGACTTTTTCGACCGCTTCAACCAGGCCCATTGGTTCTTTGTCCAATTGCTCGGCCTCTTTCTTGTATCTTTTGCCCCTAAATGCCATAAAAGCCCTAGCCCAGCTCTGGTATTACAGTTTAAGATTCCCGTTTTGCGACTCAGAAGATTCGATTTCTATACCCATACTCCGGGCAGTTCCTTCAATAATTTTCTCAGCCTGTTCCAAATCATATGCATTTAAGTCTTTGAACTTGGTCTCAGCAATATTACGCAGTTGCTCTTTGGTAATTTTGCCGACCTTTTCCTTATTCGGGATGCCACTTCCCTTTGCAATTTCTGCGGTCTGTTTCAACAGAACCGCTGCCGGAGGACTTTTGACCTCAAAGGTGAAACTTTTGTCCCTATAGAGGGTTATTACTACCGGAACAATAGTTCCATTAAGGTCCTTGGTTCGTTCGTTAAATTGAGAAACGAACTGACCAATATTAATTCCATGTTGACCTAACGCAGGTCCTATTGGCGGAGCTGGCGTCGCCTGTCCGCCAGGCGCCTGAAGCTTGATCTTTGTCACAACTTCTTTAGCCATTTTTTACTCTCAGTTCTTAGATAACAACTGCATTACAATCTTTCGATTTGCCAATACTCTATATCCAATGGTGTACTTCGGCCGAATATCTCAACAATTACCCTCACAATCCCGCGCTCGGGATCAATTGAATCAACCGTACCTTCAAAATTTTCAAAAGCACCTTCTCGAATTTTAATCATATCACCTTTTGTAAACTCGACTTTGATACTTGGTGCCTCCTCTGGCTTTTCCGCTTCGAGAAGCATCTTGGCTACATCAGTATCACGCATTGGAGTAGGAACTCCCTCCGTGCCGATAAAGTCTCCTACGCCGGAAGTTTCCTTGATTATAAACCAAGCTCTTTCAGGTACCCGTCCATCCTCCGTCGGCTCCATCTCCATAAAAACATAACCAGGGTAGAGTTTCCGTTTATGAACCGTTTGCTTGTGGCCTCGTATGCGCTTGACCTGCTCAACGGGAACCTCTATCCTACCAACAATATCGCTCAAATTTCCACCCTCCACTTTCTGCGAGAGAGTTTCTTTCACCTGTTCTTCCTTATTTGCCGCAACTCGTAAGACATACCACCGCATATTATTGCCCATAAACCTAAAGGTCAAAAATGTCGCCTGTTACCGTCCAACACATAGTTTTCCTCTTCCTCTCCACCTCTTGCTCTAATTCTACGCCGGCCCAATCCTACCCGAGCAGCCACATAAAGAACAATTTAAAGTTAAGATCCGTAAAACCAAGAAGCACTGCCATAATAATCACAACCATAATAACGATAAATGTTGAAACGGCTATTTCCTTTCTGCTCGACCAGCTTACCTTCTTCATTTCGCCCTCGGAAGCTATCATGAAATCCGCAATCGAAACCTTATTTACTAACCAGAAAATCACAAAACCTGCGGCCACAAACAACCCTGAAGGAACCATTGTTTTCACCCACAGTCCCAAGTCAGCGCCATCTAATTTCTTGTAAAGCTGCAAGCAGCCTAATCCAACAATTATCGCTGCTCCAAAAGCGCTACAGAGCCTTGTATATTTGCCTTGGCCTTTCTTATAAATATCAAATGCCATAATGCACCGTCTTGTTTTTTACCTTCTGCACCCTGGTTTTCCAAGTTTTTCGCCTACCAGTCTATCTTAAAAACAGGCCAGGAGGGAATTGAACCCCCAACCTTCGGTTTTGGAGACCGACGCTCTGCCGATTGAGCTACTGGCCTATTTTTATTCTATTGTCACTGCAAGGCTGGAGCAGTTCTACTTTCGCCGCAATTTATGAACAGTATGCTTCCTCTCGTTTTTACAAAACTTTTTTAGCTCTAATTTCGGCGCACCCTCTGCTACATTAACACTTGTACGATAGTTCCTATGACCACATTCTTTACACTCGAGCCAGACATACTCTCTTTTGCTCTTCTTTTTTTTAGCCATAAAATGTATCCTGCGCTGCAGACTCTCTTACCGGAGAAGCTTCCCGCCTTGTAGGTAGCCAACAAATTCACGCTTAGCCGATGCGAGCACCTTTGCCCTCGAGACTCACAGAATTCAACGGCCATTCAGAGACATGTTTATTCGAGTATCTTGGTTACCACTCCGGCGCCGACAGTTCGGCCGCCCTCACGAATAGCGAAGCGAAGACCTTCCTCCATTGCAATCGGGGAAATGATCTCCACTTCCATCGCTATATTATCACCCGGCATACACATCTCGGCGCTCTTACCTTCGCGGCTCATTAACGCTTTAACCCCACCGGTAACATCGGTTGTTCTAAAATAGAACTGTGGTTTGTATCCTGCGAAAAACGGCGTATGACGTCCACCTTCTTCCTTGGTCAGGACATAGACTTCAGCGTGAAACTTCGTATGCGGCGTAATAGAACCGGGTGCTGCAACAACCTGTCCTCTTTCTAATTCCTTCTTTTCCACACCACGTAAAAGCACTCCAATATTATCGCCGGCTCGACCTTCATCAAGCGTTTTGTTAAACATCTCTACACCGGTAACTACAGTCTTTCGCGTCTCTTTTGCAAGCCCAACGACTTCAATCTCTTCACCAACACGGACTATCCCTCGCTCAACCCGGCCTGTACCTACCGTACCTCGCCCCTTTATACTGAAAACATCTTCAACTGGCATAAGGAACGGCTTGTCAACATCACGTTCAGGAACCGGTAGGTAGTTATCCACCGTCTCCATCAACTCGTCAATGCACTTACAGGCTCCATCATCTTTACCTTCGCTTTCCATCGCTGCTAAAGCCGAACCTTTAATAATAGGAATCTCATCGCCAGGAAATTCATATTTGTTGAGTAGTTCCCTTGTCTCCAGCTCAACCAAATCCAGCAGTTCGGGGTCATCAACCTGGTCCACCTTGTTCAAGAAGACCACAATCCTGGGCACATTAACCTGACGAGCAAGAAGAATGTGCTCGCGTGTCTGGGGCATAGGTCCATCACCTGCTGCCACTACCAGAATAGCACCATCCATCTGGGCTGCTCCGGTAATCATATTCTTGATATAATCGGCGTGTCCTGGGCAATCAACATGCGCATAGTGGCGCTTGCTCGTCTCATATTCTACGTGCGCGGTATTTATAGTAAGGCCACGCGCTTTTTCTTCTGGCGCATTGTCAATGTCTTCAAATCTCTTGATATTACCGCCACCCATTACGTGAGCCAGGCGCATGGTGATTGCAGCCGTTAATGTCGTTTTGCCGTGGTCAACATGACCGATAGTTCCAATATTGATATGGGGTTTTACCCGCTCAAATACCGCCTTAGCCATTTTAATTTAAACCTCCAATTTGCTGGTTTAGTATTTATTTTCTTGCATATCCAATCTAATGTACGAAAGATTGCTTTTAAGCCTTTATAAGTAACCAATGAACAAATCTGCCGATAAACGCCCCTTAACTAATCTCGGCCTGAGCTGTTTACATTCAGCTGCTGATGGGGCTTGAACCCATGACCTCGTCCTTACCAAGGACGCGCTCTACCACTGAGCTACAGCAGCAACCACAAATTTCACCGTTCGCTGCTCTGAGAAGCAAACCAAAAAAACTAAAAGAGCAAAAAATCAAACGCTACCTAATCTAAGAACCGCACCTATACATCTATCCCCTGTTTACTACGCCAGATTAAAAAAAGCTTAGGCGCAGTAACTTATTACCTCCAGCAACTTTACTATTATTAGTATAAACAATGCAATTTATAGAAAAAACCAACAAAGTGCAAACATAAAAACGCAAAAAAAGCAAAAAATCTTCAATTTTTCTCCTTCTTTTGCCAAAAATCAATCACCTAATGTAACAAAGGCCTCTTATACTACAAGAGCATAACACCAATTGCTAAGCAAATTCATGTTAACAACCCCCGTTTTTTACTCATCTGAGCCCTGTACTTGACCTAAACGCTTAGTCCACCGTCCCACTTGTTGCTGCCAAATCGGCCTATCCAAGGAGGTGTTTATATCGACAAGGGCTTCTAAGATAGCGTTAGGGTCAGCAGTAGCAGGTGGATCTGCAAAATAATTATCTAACGAGAGCACAATAACATTGTCTGGTTCCAAGTCCTTTTCCAGCAAGGAATTACGCACCAATTGGGTTGCGGCTTCGAAATTTGGCCACCTCAAATAGACATCGAGCAACTCAGCCAAAATCGCTTCTTTTTCCTCGGGTGTAGCGGCAACTTCGCGTATCATCCCCCAATACTCAGCAGCTCGTTCAAATTCTCCGCGTTTTCTGTACAGTAAAGCCAATTTCCCCCTAACTTTCTTTATCACATCTGCTTTACCCTCACCGACGGCCTTTCGCTCGGCCATTTCTAAAAAAGAGAGCATCTGCTCATCAGATAGCCTGGCCTTGGTGTTTGGTGAGTCTAATTTGTCTATCCATTTGTCCAAGACGGTGGCATCAGAACCTCTGAATATTTTTAGCATTGCCTGCCAAGCCAGCTCGCCTTCGGCGGTTGGCTCTATTTTTTCAGCCAGCCAAGCCAAGTCATCCTGACCACCTACTTCACCGGCAAGCTGTATCAGTTTCTCTCTTACTATAATGCTGCTATCATTGACAAAATCTTTTCTCAATATTTTCAGGGCCCTTGTTTTGTCAATGTAAATGAGCCCATCTATCGCCGCCTCCCTGGCCATGTCGGTCTCGTCACGCAGTGCTTCCTCAAATAAAGGTCTAAAAAGCCTGGTGGATTCAGCTTTGTAAACGCTCTGCCCGCATAAACCAGCCATAGCCCTGAGTAATTCCCCACGGAGGGCTCCTTCGGACTCACTTGCCTGACGACTATATCTTTCCGCAAGCAAACCAAGGTATCTGTTAACCTCGCCCGATGCTAATCCATCCTGCTCGAGCAGCTTTTTTATAACTTCCGCACCTTTTTGCGCCTTTTCGGGGTCTTGTTTGGATAGGTACTCAGATGCCAACTCCAAAGTCTGCTTTCTTACATCCGGCCCAACGCTAATTCCTGAATTTGGCAAAAAGGCGTAGTAACATGCTCCGCCAAGTGCGACGAAGAACTCCACTCTGACCTCACCATCCTGCTCAACATTGAGCTGTTCAAGGAGCCTCTCGGCTGAATTTAACTCACCCATCAAGGATAAGAGTTTTGCTGTTTTTAGGCGAACGTTTCTATCCTGGTCGGAAATCAAATCGACTAAAATGGGCCCGAGTTCATCAGTGGGCAATTCTGACCTTGTGCCTACCCGCCATTGAGAAATTCTTTCCAACGCCCACAGTTTCACAATCACTTCGGAACCACTTAAATGCACCGCTAAGAATTTACTTTTGGTTGCATCATCATCGATACCATCATATATTTCATCCAAGGCAGAAAGATAGCGTTCCTGCCATTGTTGCCTTTCAGCTTTTAGTTCGCGCATCTTGGCTTCCTGGCGGATCAACAAATCTCTGAAGAACTCATCTCTGCCTCTGCGTTTTAGCTCACTTCTAATTTGCTTGCGAGCTTCAGCATCTTTGCCTATGGGCGTTCCAAGCAATCGCAGGGCATTTTCGGCCTCGACAGCTACCAGGCTCTCAGGGTCGTCAAGCAAGTCTATCAGCTTAAAAATTGCCCTCATATCCGGCTGAAGTCTCAATGCATAAATTGCATTTAATCTAACCTGCACAGGGAGGGAAGCATCAGTTCCGACCTCTTCCAGCCGCTGAGCTATCTGCTCATACTCGAAAATTAACAGAGCTTCCGCGGCCAATCTGGCACTGGCGTCGGTTTCCGTTCTTAAGATATCAAAGAGCGGCTGGATAAAGTCTTCCTTATTCCTTATAGGCTTTTGTCCGGTTCTAGCCTGACTCAATGCCTTGCAAACAGCGACGCGAGCAACCACACTTTCAGATTGTTTCAGTGCCTCGAGCAGAATCTTTCTGGCTAAAGGGTCTTCAGTAAACAGCATTACACTTGCTGCATCGAGGCGTATGCGTTCGTTTGAGCCTTTGAACAAAGCATCTCTGTTTATCTTCAACTGTTTACTGAGCTCGGCCTCAGCGATTGCCCCGTCACTTGGCAGTGCTAATATATCCTCACGAGCCTGCTGACACCCAATCGCCACGAGCAAGATAACGAGAATTGCCCAAAAACACCATTTCTTACGGCCAGCTTTTTCTATATGACGCGTTGAAGTCATTCCGATAGCCTTAGATATAGAGACCTGTACTAATCCGACAAGGATTCGCATTTGCAAAAAATTGTAAAATGAGCTTTTTATCATAATAATCCCGAACCTGCATTAAAGTCAACTGGCGTTTTTATGGTCTTGGGTGGTATTTTCTATGAATCTCCCGCAATCTTTCCTGGTCAACGTGCGTGTAAATCTGGGTAGTTGCAATGCTAACATGTCCGAGCATTTCCTGAACGCTTCGCAAATCGGCCCCACCGGCCAATAAATGCGTTGCGAAGCAATGTCTCAAAGTGTGCACAGTTAGATTTCTAGGCATACCAGCACGAATAGCATACTTTTTTATTATTCTCCAGATTTCAATACGCCCCATAGGGCGACCTGTTCGAGAGAGCAAGAGAAAATCTAAGCTTTGTGGCCTGGTTAACCCTGGGCGCATCTCTGTCAGATACGCAACTGTCGCCGCGATGGCTGCTTTGCCAATCGGTATCACCCGCTCTCTATTGCCTTTGCCGACGCAGCGTAAGTAGCCGATGTCCAGATTCAAATCAGAGCATTTCAGGCTGGCCAGTTCGCCGGCTCGTATTCCGGTGGCATAAAGCAGTTCAAGCATCGCCTTATCACGCAGATAAAAGGGTTCGTCCGGACAAGGAGCATTAAGGAGGTCAACAACCTGGCGCTTACTACAAAGAGTTGGCAGTTTTTGCCATACTTTTGGGCTTTCCAGAACCGCAGCGAAGTCATCTTCGAGACGACCAGCCAGTTTACCAAATCGCAGGAACATTCTTATAGCAACAAGACAACGTTTAATCGAACCCTCGCTTTTTTGCTCGTCTTCAGTAAGAACCTGCAGATAGTTTTGCACAAGAGCCGGTCTTATTTGTTTTAGCCGACTGATTTTCCCGGCCTGGCAGAATTCCAAGAAGCGTTTCAAATCACGACCATAGGCCAGAATGGTATTGCTGGAAAGACCCGCTTCAACAGTCAGATAATTCAGAAAATCTCTAACACATTTCCCCAAAGGCTCGGAGGGCAACTTTTCATTAAGGGATTGTATCTGTGCCGAAGGCATTGCGATATTTCCAAAATGTCTGGCCGAGTATATCGTACAACACTATATATCGGCATTAAAATCGAGGCAGCTTTAATCACAACCCACCATATGTAAAGATAATAAAATTGAGCTTGAGGTCAGGTCCTTCGAAACATATAATCGGTCTGAAACCATCCTTTCAGAAGGAATACGTCGACTTCTATGGGAGCAAAAAGAAACAGGTGATGAATGAAGAGACAGCGAATAAACAAAGCTAAAGGATTCTGTTTTGCTTTCGCAGCCTGTGTGGCCTTACTTCTTTCACCAGGCTGTGCCGAAACACAGCAATTTAAGGTGGTCGAGCAAATCTGTGTCGGAGATATAAGCAAGCCTGAGGCGATGCAGGCAGTTGAAGATGTTCTCGGGGAAATGCACTTTACAATCGAGAAGACGGATGTGGAGCACGGGCAGATAAAAACAAGGCCATTGTCAGGGGCACAGACCTTCGAATTCTGGCGCAGCGACAACGTCGGGGCCTTCAATAGTGCCGAAGCAAATTTACACAGCCTCCGAAGAACTGTAAAATTAGATATAAACCAACAGGGTGAACAACTATGCATCGGCTGTAATGTGAAAACACAAAAACTAAGCTTACCTGAGAGTCAAATCAGCAGCAGCTCACAGGCATACGGGATGTTTTCAAAAAGCTGCCCGTCGATACAGAAGCTTGTACTCAAGCCGGCACAGAAAAGCGGTATGGGCTGGGTAGACGTAGGAGAAGACGATAGGCTTGCAACAAAGATTTTGAAGCGTGTTGAAGTGAGAATCTCCAACCTACAAAAGGAAGAGAGGCTATGAGAATACTGGTCTGTGGCGGGGCAGGATACATCGGCAGCAATATGACAGCGATGCTAAGCGCCGAAGGCCATAAGCCGGTGGTTTTTGACAACCTTGTTACAGGCCACAGGTCGGCGGTCGTGGGGGCATTGTTTGTGCACGGCGATTTAGCTGATTACGAACTTCTCGTTGAGACACTTAAGAAATATAAGGTCGAGGCGGTAATGCACTTCGCTGCGTTGATTGAAGTTGGCGAATCAGTACAGGCGCCGCTGAAATACTACCACAATAATCTCTGCAATACGCAGAATTTACTATCGGCAATGGAAGCAACGGAGGTAGATAAACTTGTTTTTAGCAGCACTGCAGCGGTATATGGCATTCCCAACCAGGTACCTATCACTGAAGATTCACCAAAAGAGCCAATCAACCCTTACGGTGAAACCAAAATGGCAGCTGAGAGGATGTGCCACCATCAAAGCCAAACGGGCAAACTCGCGTTTGCATCACTGCGATATTTTAATGCCTGTGGTGCGGGAAATAATTGCAGCCTGGGCGAGGATCATCATCCTGAATCACATTTGATTCCACTGGCCATACAGGCTGCAATGGGAAAACGCAGCGAAATTCCAATCTACGGAACGGATTACCCAACGCCGGATGGAACCTGCATTCGCGATTATATTCACATCGAGGACTTGTGCAGAGCGCATCTGCTGACATTGAACAAATTAGAGGCAACCTCAGAGGAAGTCTGTGAGCTGGTCTATAATTTAGGCAACGGTAAAGGCTATTCGGTCAAAGAGGTAATCGAAACAGTCAAGAAAGTCACTGGGAAGGATTTTAAGGTTGTGGCTGAGGGACGCCGGCCAGGTGATGCTCCGGTACTAACATCCGACGCCACAAAGGCAATGAATGAACTCGGTTGGAAAGCAGAGGTATCCGAGCTGGAAGAAATAGTTGAAACAGCATGGCGATGGCATAGCAAACACCCTGATGGTTATCCAAATTGAGGAGTTGGAACGAGTTTTTTGGATAAGTAGCAAATGACAAGCCGACAAAATCTGATTGATGGAGGTATCAAAAATGAAACGTAAATTAACGTTGTTAGGCATTTATGTTATGTTGTGCGCAACTGTGACAGGTTGTGAAATTATCAACCTGGGCAAAACAAAAAAGCATCGTTGGGCAGTACATGATACGAACCGCCCCCTGCCGGAGGTAGTTACTCCCGGTGAAAAACCATGTCAGCCGCCATCCGATGCCATTGTTCTTTTTGACGGCAGGGATTTATCCAATTGGGTATCCGCAAAAGATGGAAGCCGTGCCAAGTGGAAGGTTGAAAACGGCTATATGGAGGTTGTAAAAAAGACCGGTGATATTTGCACCAAGCAGACATTCGGCGATTGTCAGCTGCACATTGAGTGGGCTGTGCCGGAAAAAACCAAAATAAGCGGTCAAGACCGCAGTAACAGCGGTGTCTATCTGATGAGCAACTACGAGGTGCAGGTGCTGGATTCTTATAATAACAGGACGTATGCTGATGGCCAGGCTGGTGCTATATATGGCCAGAATCCGCCATTAGTCAATGTATCCAGACCACCCGGACAGTGGGAAAGCTACGATATAATCTTCCACCGCCCGATTTTCAAGAAAGGCAAGGTTGTCAAGCCTGCAATCATGACAGTGTTGCAAAATGGTGTATTGATACAAGACAATTTCGAAATTGAAGGCAAGACGGCATGGAAGAAACGCGCAAAGTACGAACCCCACGCTGACAAGATGCCGCTTCTGCTACAGGACCATGGTCATCCGGTTCGATATCGCAACATCTGGGTCCGCCAGCTACAGCAACCGGAAATCTGCAACAAATAAACAAAACGGATAAAAACTATGAATGAAATCTTCATCGGTATAGACTTAGGCGGAACGAATATCAAAATTGGCTGTTTTGATTCCGACATCAAACTTATCCGCAAAACGTCCACTCCGACCCGTGCAGATATGGGCCCGGATACGGTCGCCGACAAAATGGCGCAAACAGCAGAAAAGCTCTTGACTGATGCGGGACTTTCTCTGCAGGAGGTGCCTTCGGTAGGTTTAGGATGCCCGGGGCCGGCTAAATACAGAGAGGGGATTATGGAATCTGCTACCAACCTGCCAGAATTTAAAAATATCCCTTTTCGCAAGATGCTCAGCGAACGCCTCGGAAAACCAGTTGTTTTTGAAAACGATGCGAACGTTGCCTGCTGGGGTGAATATGCCGTCGGAGCCGGCAAAGGTGTGGAAGATATGGTCTTTTTTACTCTCGGTACCGGCATTGGCGGCGGTATTATCAACAACGGCAAATTAGTGCACGGCTGTGGTGACAATGCCGCAGAGCTTGGACATATCATAATCCATCCCGATGGTCGAATGTGCAACTGCGGACAGAGGGGGTGTGTGGAAGCTTATGCCTCAGCGAACTCAACAGCGAAAAGAGCAACCGAAGCTGTTCAAGGCGGTGCTAAATCAAGTCTAAAAAAGGTGCTCGATGAAAATGATGAAATAACCTGCAAAGACGTCTATGAACACCTAAAAGCGGGCGACAAGCTGGCTAAAAAAATAACAGATGAGACAGCTATGGCGCTTGCAATTGTTTGTATAAATATGCTGCACATCACAGAACCGAAACGCATAGTCTTTGCAGGCGGAATGATTGGCGCAGGTGAAATACTGCTAAATAGAATAAAAGATTACTTTAATGAGCATATATGGGCATTGAGGAAAGAGCCTGTCGAGATATGCTTCGCCACGCTCGGCGAAGATGCCGGCATAATCGGTGCCGCCGCTCTTGCGAAGCAGGCTTATGATGAGGGTAAATTAAAATCGGGTTAGCGGTTCTTTCGCTTTTGGTCTTCGGTGAGCAGTTCGTTTAGCGAGCCGGAGCGAAAGCCCTGCATGTCAACGGTTACGAACTTAAAACCCAGAGATTTTAATTTTTCGACTATTTGCGAGCGGGCGGGTTCTGTCGTAATTCTCTCAATATCCTTTGGCTGTACCTCGATTCGGGCAACGTCGTCGTGGTGCCGAACTCGAAACTCGACCAAACCCAATTGTCTTAAAAATTCTTCTGCCTCTTCGACCTGCTTGAGCCTGCTTTCTGTGATTTCCATACCATAGCTGATTCGAGAGGCCAGGCAGGGTGAGGCGGGGATATCGGCAGTAGGCAGAGCCATTTGTCTGCTTAACTGGCGGACATCTTCCTTGGTTAGCCTTGCTTCGGCCAGTGGGCAGCGGACACGAAAGACCTCGGCTGCTCGATTGCCGGGTCGAAAATCGTCTTTGTCATCGAAATTGCAGCCGCAAATAACGCAGCTAAAATTTTGCTTCTTAGCAATATCATTGAGGATTGTATAAAGATGTACTCTA
>CP070728.1:1352976-1370267 GCA_020351025.1 Planctomycetota bacterium | reverse complement strand
TATATTTGTGTGCATAATGGCGGACTTCCTTAAGCAGGCCTCCGAAGGCGTTTTTGATTGCCCCTGTGGTCTGCGAGTGGCCGTGCGTTTTTAGTGTCGGAAGATGGATAATGTTTTTGCCAAGGAATATCTTTGGTATCTCGACACCCTCGGGCCAAATTTCATTTAATTTAAGAAGCTGGTGCTTAAAATTGTATTTGACCCATTCAACGTTGGGCAAGGGCGTAAAATTCAGGCCGTATTTCTCCAAAACAGGGAGCCATTTATTATTTTGGGCACCTTTGACAGGATTAGTAACGACGGTTTTGTTCTCGACCGGCAGAAGCTTCTCTTTTGAAAAACCATCCTCAATTAAGGTCCTAACCAAGCCTTCAAGCTGCCAGGGTTGAGATGAACAAGCGGGGAAATATTTTGTCCAAGACAGATTGAGCTTTATGAGAGTATCGGTGTCCTTAGAGATGAACTTTTCATATTCGGCGAGGTGCATAATGTCCCGGCAGGTGTCCAAGACCGACTCTGGTGAGGTTTTTAATACAGCGACCTTGGATTTTGGTGCTTGTGAATTCATATTTTGGTAAGTATATTAAGGTTTCTGTGGACAAAAGTCAATAATGAGGTTAAAGTTCGTTTTATGGTGGACCGTCTTTGCGGGAGATAAGAATGAGAAATTATCTTTTGATAATGCGTCCGTCGCACTGGACTAAGAATATTTTTGTTTTTGTAGGTTTAATATTCGGAGGTAAGCTTGCAGGTTCGGTTGATGAAGTGCTTTTGGCAATCGGCAGTGCCCTTGGCGGTTTTTTTTGTTTTTCTCTCGCGGCGGCGTCTATATATATCATCAACGACATAATCGACCGTGATGCGGATAAGATTCATCCTGAGAAATGTAATAGGCCGATCGCGGCCGGGGTTGTCCCCATCGGCCCGGCAGTTGTCCTAAGTGCAATATGTGCTTTCGTGGCGATTGTCAGCAGCTATATGTTAGCCCGAAGCTTATCGATTGTCATCGTTACCTACATTGGGCTAATGTTATTATATTCGCTTATACTAAAAAGAATGATGATTCTGGATTGTATAACGATATCGATAGGCTTTTGCCTCAGGGCAGTTGCCGGCGCTATAGTCGTTGGGGTATTCATCTCACCGTGGCTAATTATCTGCACATTTGCTTTGTGTTTGTTCCTGGGTTTTGGCAAACGGCGGAGCGAAGTGGAACAAATCGGCGAAGATATAGAAGCCTTTCGCAGGACTCTGGCAGGCTATACACCTGAGCTGCTGGCCCATATGCTTGATGTAACAAGCGGTCTTGCAATTGTATGCTTTTTGCTATATGCGACGGATGCGAGAACGCTGCGAGTTTTTGGGACTAACAACCTGGTGTATACGACTCCGCTGGTTTTGTACTGTATTTTTCGTTTCAGTGCGTTGATACAAAAGGGCATGTATTCAGGCCCTGTAGAGCTAACGCTGCGCGACCGTCCATTTCAGATAGGGTTTGCCCTTTGGGTTTTATCCTGTATCGGCATTATTTATGCCAACAAGCTCGGCATCAGTTTAGGGGGTATCTGGGCATATTAATAAGATACACAAGAAGGGCAAAGCCCGCACAATTATGGCTCAACAGAGACTGCAAAAAGTTTTGGCTTCGGCAGGTGTTGATTCGCGCCGAAAATGTGAGGAGTTAATCCTTAGCGGGGCAGTCCGGGTAAATGGCAAAGTGGTGGATAAGCTGCCAGCTTTTGTTGACCCGGAAAGGGACAGTATAATAGTAGACGGCAAGAGAATCCGCGCTGCACAGAAAGTGTATTATGTTTTGAATAAGCCCAAGGGGGTTATCTGTACAAGCTCCGACCCTGCGGGCAGAAAGAAGGTGACAGATATAGTTCCAAGCCGTGAACGTATCTTTTGCGTTGGCAGACTCGATGCCGACAGCACAGGAATAGTTATACTTACTAACGACAGCGAATTGGCTAACAGGTTAACACATCCGCGATATGGAGTGGGCAAGACCTATGTTGTTAAGGTCAAAGGCGGGGTAAGCGGCGAGCGTCTGGAGAAGTTAAAAAGAGGGATTTGGTTGGCTGAAGGCAAGACGGGGAGGGCATCAGCAAAAATATTAAAGCGCAGCCACAAAGAATCGCTGGTGGAAATAACGATTCGGCAGGGTCTTAATCGCCAGGTTCGCAGGATGTTTGCAAAGGTGGGGTACAAAGTAGTTTCGCTTAAACGAACCAGCATAGGAAAATTAAATCTTCGCGGACTTGGTGTGGGCAAATACAGAAGATTGAGCGGTTCAGAAATAGAATACCTAAAAAGTGCAACAAACAAGCCGTGTTCGAGGTGCAATTAAGATGCTCACGTCCGTGTTAAAAGTGTGGTAATTTTTTTCGGCCGGTAAAGTAAAGAATATGTATTGCTTGACGCCTGTATGGTCAACGTTATAATCAAATCTTTAATCAGGAATAATATCTTTTTCATGGGAAGGTGCAATTATGGCACGGGTATATTATAAGCAGTGGGAAGATAGAGAGGGCGGGGGCCCGTTTCCAAACATTCAGTTCGATTGGAAGTGGCTTAAATTGATAATCCCTGCGTTAGTTGTGTTGTGGCTTTTGTCGGGGATATACATTGTCCGGCCTGATGAACAAGGAGTTGTACGTCAGTTCGGCAAGGCGGTGCGAGTGACACAGCCTGGGCCGAATTACCACCTGCCCCAGCCAATTGAGCGTGTAGATAAGGTAAAGGTCAAGCAAGTTCGGCGAATCGAAATCGGCTTTCGGACGGTCAGTCCGGGGCCGCCAGCACGGTATAAATTTATGCCGGAAGAGTCGCTAATGCTAACCGGGGATGAGCAAATAGTAGATTCTCAAATAATAGTTCAGTACCAGGTCAAGGACCCGGAGAAGTTTTTGTTCAATGTTCGGGGCTTGGAAGCTGAGCGAGGCGCTCTTATGGATGCAGCAGAGGTAGCTCTGAGGCAAGTAGTTGGTCAAAGGCCGATTGACGATGTGCTGATAGGTGAAAAACTGCAGATTGAGATTGATATACGCGAGCTTTTGCAGCGAATCATAGACAGGTATGACAGCGGTTTAAAGGTAATAGAGGTAAAGCTGCAAACGGTTCGTCCACCTAAGGAAGTGGCGGCGGCGTTTAGCGATGTGGTAAGCGCAAAGGAGGACAAAGATAGATTAATCAAAGAGGCTGAGGGTTACCGTGAGGATGTTTTGCCGAAGGCGAGGGGGAAGGCTCAGAGCATAATCAGAGCCTCTGAGGCTTATAAGGCAGAACGGATAAAGCGCGCTCAGGGTGACACTGACAGGTTCCTTTCAGTTTTGAAAGAATACAAGAAGGCGAAGGATGTGACCCGCAAGAGGCTTTATCTGGAGACTATGGAGAAGATTCTGCCTGGGATACGCAAATTTATAATTGACTCTGAGGCGGGCGGAAGCCTGCTGCAGTTTTTACCTCTTGAGGAAGGAGGTGCAAAATGAGCCCGAAGGTCATCATTACAATTGTTTTGGTTGCAGTAGCTTTAATTGTTCTGGCAGCAGCGGTGTTTACCGTGGATGAGACGGAGCAAAGGATTGTTACGCAGTTAGGTAAATATGTGCGAACGGCTGCAGAGCCTGGTCTGCATTTTAAGATTCCTTTTATTCAAACTGTGCACAGGTTTGAAGACAGGGTTCTGGAATACGACGCTGCGGCGGCACCAATCATTACCAGCGATAAGAAACACCTCGTTATTGACAACTATGCGAGGTGGAGAATTACAGACCCGCTGAAGCTTTATCAGACGGTACGTGATGAGGCAGGGGCACAGGCGAGGCTGGATGATATCGTGTTTTCGGAGATACGTGAGGAACTTGCGCGACATACGCTGACAGAAGTTGTCTCTGTAAATCGTGAGGCGATAATGGAAAAGGTGCACGAGCAGTGTAACATCAAGGCAAGAGAATACGGCGTCGAAGTGATTGATGTGCGTATAAAGCGTGCTGATTTACCGGCTGAGGTTGCGCACTCTGTTTATGCGCGAATGAGGGCCGAGAGGCAGAGGATTGCCAAGAAATATCGCAGCGAGGGTGAGGAAGAGGCGGTAAAGATCAGGGCGATTACCGATAAGGAAAGGGCAATCCTGCTTGCGGAAAGCTACAGGCAGGCTGAGAAACTAAAAGGTGAAGGTGACGCGGAGGCGATTACGATATACGCCGAGGCTTTTGAGAAAGACCCGGAGTTTTACGCATTTGTGAGGACTCTGGAGGCATACGAGAAGTCACTTGAGCTAAATACAACGGTTATCCTGCCGAGCGATTCGGAGTTTTTTCAATATTTGAGTCCGCCGACAGAGTAGCTGGGTTTATGCTTGCAATTTACATACAATCGTGTATTGTGTTTTGTGGATTTTGCATCGAGAGCAGAATAGGAGTATTGAATGTCGAGAGTATGTTATTTTACAGGTAAACGAACTGTGGCGGGCAGGAGTATCACCCGACGTGGTAAAGCGAAGCACCTTGGGGGTGTTGGTAGAAAGATTACAGGTATTACCAAGAGGAAGTTTAAGCCAAATATACAAAAGATCCGAGCTGTTGTTGACGGTAGGGTATGCAGAATCAAGGTTTCCGCCAAGGCCATACATATGGGCCTGGTTCAAAAACCAACTAAGCGAGATTACAAACCCTCAGAGCAAAGTGCATAAAGACAACGAAGCGCAGATGCACGCAGCTTACACACAAAAATGAGCGAGGTGGTTTTCGCCTCGCTTTTTATTAGGTACTAAATGATGGCAAAAAGAATTGATGAAGCACAAGTGAGAAAGGTTGCAAAGCTGTCCCGCCTTGCTTTGACCGAAGCAGAGGTAGAGGAGTTTACAGAGCAGTTAAGCGCAATCCTTGATTACGCAGAGAAAATGAACGAACTGGATACCGAAAACGTTGAGCCGCTGGCACATTGCCTGCCGATTAACAACGTTTTTCGCGATGATTGTATTAAAGAGTCGCTGGGCACTGAAAAGACGCTGGCAAATGCACCGCAACGAGATGGGGAATTTTTCAAAGTGCCTAAAATATTAGATGGTAGTGGCGGATAGCGAATAGTTTATGCAAGATGAATTGCTAAATATGGATTGCAGGCAGCTGCGTGACGGCATCGCAAGCGGGCGAGTTAAAAGTGTTGCAGCCACCGAGGCGGTATTTAAGGCAATAGAGAAATATGAAGGGGCAATCGGCGCCTATATCAGCACATTCAAAAAGCAGGCGATTTCCAAGGCCGAGGAGATTGACAAAAAAATTGCCAGCGGTGAGACAGTAGGGGAATTGGCCGGTGTGCCGGTTGCAGTGAAAGACATTATGTGTACAAGTTTTGGGACCACTACTTGCGCTTCGAAGATATTAGAGAGTTTTCACGCCCCTTATAATGCCACAGCAGTTGAAAAACTTGCAGCAGCTGATGCAGTAATAGTCGGCAAGACAAATATGGATGAGTTTGCGATGGGCTCAAGTACGGAGAACTCGGGTCTAAAGCAAACTGTTAATCCGTGGGACAAAAGCCGGGTTCCCGGCGGCAGCAGCGGCGGCTCGGCGGCAGCAGTTGCGGGACGGCTGTGCTACGCAGCGCTTGGTTCTGACACGGGAGGCTCTATCAGGCAGCCAGCGAGTTTCTGCGGAGTAGTGGGGCTAAAACCAACATACGGGAGGGTTTCCCGTTTCGGTTTGGTTGCGTTTGGCTCGAGCCTGGACCAGATTGGGCCGTTAACCCGAACGGTGGGAGATTGTGCATTGCTGCTGAATGTTATAGCTGGCCATGACCCGGCTGATAGCACGAGTATCGATGAGAAAACCGCTCCTGTTTGTGATTGCTTAGGTAAACTCGATGAGCCAATTGAAGGTTTGAAAATCGCAGTTGTGCCGGAGTTTAATGCTGGGGCTGAAAGTGGGGTGCAGAAGGTAATTGCCAAGGCGATAGATGTATATAAAAGATTAGGTGCTGAGGTTATAGAAGTAGATATGCCTCATTTGGACTATGCTATTGCAGCCTATTATGTAATTGCCACGGCTGAGGCATCGAGTAATCTGGCCCGCTACGATGGTGTACATTACGGTCACCGAACTGAAGAACCGGCGGATTATATCGAGGTTTATTCTAAATCGCGGGCTGAAGGTTTTGGCAAAGAAGTAAAAAGGCGGATAATGTTGGGGACTTATGCGCTTTCGAGTGGATATTATGATGCATATTACCTGAAGGCGCTCAAAGTGAGGAACTTAATACGCGGCGATTTCGCCAAGGTGTTTGAGAGGTGCGATTGTATTATGATGCCGGTTGCACCGACAACAGCTTTTAAGATAGGCGAAAAGATTGATGACCCGCTTGCGATGTACCTTTCGGATGTCTATACGATAGCGGCCAATTTGGCAGGTATACCGGCTATCAGTGTTCCGTGCGGATTCGATGAGAAGAAATTGCCGATTGGTTTGCAGATACTTGCCCCAGCTTTCGGTGAAGAGAAGCTGCTTCGGACAGCGAGGATATATGAGAGAGAAACCGACTGGCATAAAGAGAAACCACGAATTAGCAATTAAGTAGGAAAATGGCTGAGTTAGATTATAAGGTGGTAGTAGGGTTGGAGATTCACGTACATCTTTGTACGAAGACAAAGATGTTCTGCGGATGTGCGTTAAGTTTCGGTGAGGAAGCCAACAGCAGGGTTTGCCCGGTTTGCCTTGGAATGCCGGGCGTGCTGCCGGTAATGAATAAACAAGCATTAGAGTATGCAATTATGGTAGCGATGGCACTTAACTGCGAAATAGCGGAGTTTACAAAGTGGGACAGAAAGAGCTATTACTATCCGGATTTGCCGAAAAATTACCAGATAAGCCAGTATGATTTGCCGCTGTCGGCCAATGGTTTTATTGAGATACCACTTGAAGGGGGAAAGACAAAAAGAATTGGAATAATCAGGGCGCACTTAGAAGAAGATGCGGGGAAGAATGTACACTCGGAAGCGAATTTTTCACAGGTGGACTTAAACAGGGCAGGGACGCCACTATTAGAGATTGTAACTTGCCCTGATATGAATAGTGCTTCTGAAGTGCGTGCATTGGCGGTAGAACTGCAGCGGATAGTAAGATACTTAGGCGTTTCGGAAGGTGATATGCAAAAAGGCCATATGCGTTTTGAGCCAAATATCAACCTGATAATCACGAAAAACGGTGCGGAATATAAAACGCCGATAGCCGAAGTCAAGAACCTGAACAGTTTTCGAGCGCTGGAACGAAGTGTAGAGTATGAGGTGCAAAGACAGCTCGATGAGTTTGCGGAAACAGGAAAAACGATTGAGACGGGCAATAAAACGACGCGTGGCTGGGTTGATGAGAGGGAGGTAACCGTTCTGCAAAGAAAAAAGGAGGAGGCGCCGGATTACAGGTATTTTCCCGAGCCGGACCTTGTACCGGTCAAATTGACAAAAGAATGGCTGGCGGAGATTCGCGGGCATTTGTGCGAGCTGCCTATAAATAAACAAATTCGATATGTAACGGAATATAAATTGAGTGATTATGACGCTGGAGTTTTGACAGCGGAGCGCTTTACAGCGGAGTTTTTTGAACAGTCTGTAGCCGCAGGCGGCGAGCCAAAACGAGTGTGCAATCTGCTGACGCAAACGGGCCTGAAAATAGCGAAAGAGAGAGGATGCGGTGTGTGTGATTTGGGCATCAAGGCGGAGAGCCTTTCAGAGTTAAGTAAAATAGTTGAGTCGGGTACAGTTAGTTCGAGCGCGGCAGTTTCCATATTTGAGGCAATGGTAGAGACCGGCAAGGAGCCGGATATTTTAGCTGAGGAGCTTAACCTGATTCAGAAAAGTGATGCGGGGGAATTGGAGTTAATAGTTGAACACGTGCTTGCGGATAACGCAAAAGCAGTTAAGGATGTAAAAATTGGGGGAAAGAAAAGTAAGAAGGCACATGGTTTTTTGTTGGGACAGGTTATGCAGAAGACGAGGGGGCAGGCAAACCCGAAGGTGGTATCGGAAATTCTCGATAAGAAATTGGGATGATCAGATTCAAAAATACGTAAAGGTGTAAGGATGAAAATAGAGAAAAGTGAAAATATTGCAAAGGTACCTGTAGAGGTGGAAGGTGCAAAAGACACGGAGATAAGGTGGCTTATTTCCAAAGAAGATGGGGCAGAGAACTTTTCGATGCGGATGTTTGAAATAAAGCCGGGTGGTTATACGCCGCTACATACCCATCCGCACGAACATGAAATATTCGCGGTTGAAGGGGAGGGTGTCTTTGTATATGAGGGGAAGGAACACGAATTCGGTAAGGATTATGTGATATTTGTGCCTGGTGGTACAGAACACCGATTTAAGAATAAGGGGGATTCAGTATTGAAATTGCTGTGCCTTATTCCGGCGTCGGCCGTGTAGAGTCATAGGCAAGCGGTCTTAGGTTGTTGATACATCTGCCTTTATCTGCCTTTGTGTCTGCATAAGTGAGTGTTAGTTTATTTGGCTAAGATTTTGGTTTCGGTTCCTGCAATAAGTCTTTTTATATTTTGGCGGTGTCGGACAATAACCATAATAGGTATTACGATTGCTGCGGAAAGTAACGGCCATAGTTTGGCAAAATCCCAGTTTGGTATAAGCACTATCGCCAGAATCAAGGAGATTGGAAAAGTAACAGAGGCAACGATTGAGGCAAGTGAGATATACCTGCTTAATAAAACAACGATTGCCCAGGCTGCAAAGGCGACTATGGCACAAAGTGTATAAAAAGGCCAAAGACCGAGGGCCACGCCAAAGCTGGTTGCGACACCTTTGCCGCCTTTAAATTTTATATATATCGGGAATATGTGGCCTGATATAGCAGCACAACCGACAGCAAGTGCAAGAAAAAGCTGAATGATTGTTGGTGGAGAGGATAAAGCGACAGTTGCAGCTAACATTGGTAGGAGGCCTTTAAGCACATCCAAACAGAAACACAAGTAAGCCCATTTTCTGCCAAGCGCTCGCGCTAGATTTGTTGCCCCGACATTGCCAGAACCGATAGTTCGCAAATCCCTGCCGTGGGCTTTAGCGATAATCAGCGCAAAAGGAACTGAGCCGAGCAGATATGCACCCATAATCAAAAACACAAATTTCATTGTTGTCTCCGTTTTTCGAGAATATATTCATAGAGAGATATGAGCTGCTTAGCAGCTCTGGTTATGGAGATTTTCTCGCTGAGATTATCAGTAACAATTGCATCTGAGGCCTTTTGTATATTATTTACATCAGAGAAGTATTTAATAGCATCAGCTAATGCAGGGATATTTTCCGGAGCATCAATTACTTTGCCGTGGCGACCATCGACAAACAAGTCGGTTGCCCCGTTGAATTTTGTGGTTATGACGGGTTTTGCAGCAGCTATTGCTTCGAGAGTGAATCTGCTCGATGGGTCATAGAAAGTAGGCAGGGCGGCAACATCGGCTATAGAGAGGGCGTTCTGAATATGTCGGACTTTTCCAAGGAACACAATTTTTTTGTGCACGTTGAGTTTTTTGGCCAAGTGACGATATTTACGTGAATTGCCCCTACCGGCTATGACTAAACAGACTGGACGAGCAGTGTGCTTAGTCGCTGCAAGGTGTAGTGCTTTTATTAATGGACCCAGACCTTTTAATCTGAAATTGTTGGCAACAAATAAAAAGAAGATTGGGTTGTCAGCTTCTTTAAGATTTAATCCAGCCAGTATTTGCGAGCGGAGCCTGTCGGCTGCTGCCGTATCGACCTCTTTATTTATTTTGACGCCATTTGGTATAACAACTATGCGGTGGTCACCGACATCATATTCACGTTTGAATTGGTCAGCTACATACTGAGAAAGTGCGGCGATTACGGGTCCATTTTGGTCTTTGCATAGTTTTTTTTCTGCCCGCAGGAGTATCGTTCGGCGAAAGTTAGCAAAGGCGGTGATTTTTTTATAAGATGCAAAAAACTTGTTCTGGTAACTGGCGGCGTTGCGCAAGATAGATTGAGCATAAGTTCCACCTCGCGGCTGATAAACGTCAGCAAAAGCAAACGGTAAGACACTGTGAATTATGTCATAATGATTTTGCGACAGATGTTTTTTAAGCTCTCTGGCGAAAGTGAAGTAGGAAACTCGCTTACCTGGGGTATTTTGGCAGAGAAGATGTATGCTTTTTGCGTTTGCTTGTCCTTTTGCGGCAAGTATGTGCACATCAAGCTTGAGCGAGGACAAACCAGTGGCCAGTTCAAGTACGGAGCGTTCTGCTCCGCCGAGGACAATATTTGCACGCTCTATTATAATCGCAATTTTTATTTGCATTACAGGTAAAATCTTAACATTGGCAGTTTGCAAAAGGGACAGGTCTGCCATGCTTCGTATCGTGCTGCGCCATTCGCTCTGCTTTAGTTACCACTTTACGGATAAATATTTTATCTTTTTGTATCAGCTTATCGCGACCGGCGAAGCCAAGGTAAAAGCGCAACCTGTCGGTTCTCGAAAAAGAGCTACGTGGTGCGGAGTAATGTAACTGAGCA
This sequence comes from Planctomycetota bacterium, assembly GCA_020351025.1. GTDB lineage: Bacteria > Planctomycetota > Phycisphaerae > Sedimentisphaerales > Anaerobacaceae. The sequence goes on along the minus strand of CP070728.1, from coordinate 1,359,733 downwards.
ATATCCTTTATTCTGAAACGTCGGGCAAAGAAGAAAGGCTTAAATGTGCGCGCCAGGTCTATCAGATAAAATTCGCCGTTGTCACTATAAAATATATGAGAGAAGTAAAGGTCACGATGACAATATTTTGTCTGATGAAAATTTTTGATAAAAGCAGCCAATCTGGTGATAAAGGTTCTACGGAGCTTTAGATTTTCTGGTGTAATAGGGCTGTTGAAGTAATCAGGTAACCTGCGTTCGAGAGACTGAGCATTTGGGATTTTTTCAGTTATTATAAAGCTTCTTTTCTCAAGGAATGTACCCCATTTCTCGCCATAAGAAATAGTTTTCGGTGTGTTTATGCCCGCTGCAGCCAACTTGCTTGCGGCATCACGGTCACGAAGGCCACAACTTATCAGCTTGCGTGACAAGAGCCAGTTTTTCAGCTGGACCAAGACTGGTGGTAAGTCATAACGTTTCAAAAATAGCGTTGCTGGAGGCGAATTCGTTTCGAATTGCCATCGGCTTCGGTAGCTGGCGAGATTTTCCTTGGTTAGATTCAAAGCGTCGCTAAAGGAGAAAACCGCATCAACAGAAGTAAGACCCAATTTGTTAAATTCGGTTTTATATTCGGAGTCGACAAAAAATGACTTTGACATTTCCACGAATTTTAGGTCGGCTTTTAAAGCGGAATTTTTTTGACTGTCTTCGAGTAATTTCTTTGCAGCATCACAGACTATTTCCACGGAGATTGAATTCATACATAAATGCTGTTTCTCTTTGCATATTGGCTTTTGGCAGGGGGCACAAGGAGCATTGCCGATTATTTGAATTTCTTCTTCATAGCCGGTATCCGTCCAGGCAGGGTCGTTTGGCCCAAATAAGGTAATGAGCTTTCGGTGCAAGGCAATAGCAATGTGGCGTGGGCCGGTATCATTACTTATTACCAAATCCGCAATAGAAAAAAGCGACTTTAGCTGGCCAACGCTTATGGGTCTGTCTGCCAAGTTGAGAAGTTCGTGTTCACTTGAATTACAAATCTCTTTTGCGATTTTCTTTTCTGTATGGGCTGATGAGACGGAAATAAAAACCCGCGCACCATAGTTATTAATCATCCAATCTGCGGTTTGAGCAAACCGTAGGCTTTGCCAGCATTTACTTGGACCAAACGCTCCCCCCGGGACAATAACGACAATGGGGTCAACATGATTGGTAAGTTCCGGTAGAGCAGCTTTTACTTTTTCTTCATCTTTTGGGTCGATAAGCAATTCAAGATTCCTATCAGCAGTATCACAGCCAAGCCAAGAGGCAATTGCGAGATAGTAGTCAATCATGGAAATCGGTTTAAATTTGCCCTCCGTTGCTTTGGGTGGATAGAGTTTATCAGTGAGCATAAAGCCACGACCTTCACGAGCGTAGCCGATACGCGATGGTATTTTTGCTAAAAAAGATGCCAAGCCGGATGCAAATGAATTCTTGAAGAGAATTGCATGGGTGAACTTACGCTCCTTAAGAATTTTCGCAATCGCAAATGGATTTTTGCCGTGATGCAGAAGCCATGCATCGCTGAAACGGTTTGGCGATAAGAGCTGCCGGACAACAGAATTGGCAAAGAATGTTATTCGGGACGATTTAAAGTACCGGCGAATGGCTCTGAGAGCCGGCGTGCAAAGGATAGCATCACCCATAGGTGAAGGAAGCCAGACTAATATCTCGTATCTCGTATCTCGCATTTCGTATCTCGTGGTTTGTGTTTCGCGGTTCGTGGTTCGTGGTTCGATTCGCTACTCACAATCCACTACCCACGATTCACGAGACACGTTTCACGCGTCACTATTTTTTCCTCTGCATTACGTAAAGGGTCAGTGACATCAGCTGAAGAACGATGGTAAACCCAAGTGCAATTAGAACGGAATTATCCTGCCTGTTTGGGCTCATAAGAAACCAAATGCTTATAAGCAGACAGAACAGCGCAATAACCTGTACAACGCCAGCCATTAATCTCATAGCGGAAAATTCACCGAACATTTCATTTCGCCGCATGGCCCTAAGTTGTTCAAGAATATTGTTTAGCAACCGTTCGGTTTTGTCGGTGGAAGTATTGTGGTTGGAAGAGATAGTTCCAGGCTCTGGGGGGGCTGGCTGTGTCTGAATAGTGTGGTCCCCGGATGAACGTAGGTGCTTTTTTATGATGTTTACCGCTTCTTTCATATTTACGGCCCGATAGTCTGGATTTGACTTTCCGCTCTCGGGTCGCTTGTAATGTGAAGGATGGTCAATGAGTATAGTCTTGCATCCGGCTCTTAAACCGGCCTGTATATCGGAGTCGCTGTTGCCAACGACCCAAGATTGACCGAGGTCAAGGTTTAATTCATCAGCGGCGGTGAGTAACATTCCAGGGTTAGGCTTTCGCCAGTCACTTTCTTTACGATACTTTGGAATAACACCATCGGGATGATAGGGACAATAATAAATCCGGTCTAAAGAAGTTCCCTTTTCGGCCAGCAGCTGCTTTAGTCGGTCATGAATTTGGCCAAGGACCTTCTCGGAGACAATACCCCTTGCAACAGCCGATTGATTAGAGACTACAATGAGTTTATATCCCATAGCTTTAAGCTCAGCGAGCGCTTCGGTGACACCATCCAACAGTTTCACCTGGTCGGGATGATTGATATAGCCTGGGTCTTCAATCAACGTGTCATCACGGTCTAAAAATATTGCTTTACTAGGCATCTTTGGCTGAATTTAATTTACTTATCTGTGAAACTGCGTTCTACAAGGTCGCAAATTATGTGATAGCCGAGCTGGTGAATCTCCTGGCTGCGCGCGGTTGATTCGTCATTGGCAGAAAAACAAATATTAGCTATGTGCTCAAGTTTGGTATTTTTTCTTCCCGTAAAGGCCAGGACAGAAGCGCCTTTTTTCTTAGCCAGTTCAGCGGCGGCAAGGACGTTTTGCGAAGTGCCGCTGGTCGAAATGGCCCATAAGATATCGCCTTTGTTGACCAGGGCCTCAACCTGCCTGACAAATACGCTTTCATAGTTATAATCATTTGAAATTGATGTTATCACGGAGGTATTTGTTGTCAATGCAACCGCAGGTAGCGCCTGACGCTGCCGTGCAAATCTGCCGACAAGCTCAGCAGCTATATGCTGGGCATCTGCAGCGGAGCCGCCGTTGCCACAAATATAAACACGCCCATTTTGTTTTAACACGTCCACTATCATCTGAGCGGCAGCAGCGAGCGTTTCGATACCTCTGGCCTCGAACTCACTAATATTGTTTTTGTGTGTATCTATAGCCTGTAAAATTTGGTTTCTTGTGTTCTCATCCATTAGAGGTCTCTCCCTCGACGGACTTTATTTTGTTGGGCTTAGGAGAATGTCGCCCCAGCGCTTTTATCCTTTGGATTGTTGCAGTTGAGCTTTTACCGTCAACGAGCGGGGCAAGTACAACCTTGCCGCCATAAGACTTGACAAAATCGGCACCAATGACAGTTTTGCCAGCCCAATCCCGGCCTTTTACGATTACATCAGGCTTTACTTTCTTTATGAGATTCAGCGGGTCAGGCTCTTCAAAAAAAGTAATGTAATCGACGGTACCGAGTGCGGCAAGCACCGCAGCCCGGTCGTACTGGTTGTTGACCGGTCGGTCAGGGCCTTTTATAGTTTTTACGGAACTATCGCTGTTTAATCCCACAACAACAATGTCGCCCTGGGATTTACAGAATTTTAGAAGCTCGATATGTCCGCTGTGCAGGACATCAAAACAGCCGTTAGTAAAAACTATGGTTGCATTTTGGCTTCGCCTTTCAGCCAGCCGCCTGATTAGAGAATCGCTCGAGCGCAGTTTATCACTTTTGCCGGCAATTTCATTTATGATTTCCTCGATAGTTACGGTTGCAGCTCCGAACTTTTCAACCTCAATGCCACTTGTTATGTTTGAAAGCTGCACAGCTGTTTTATAATCACAATCAGCAGCCAGAGATATGGCAAGGGTCGCCAAAACCATATCCCCGGCACCGGTGACATCATAGACGTTTCGAGGTCTGGTTGGTATAAGCTCGGAAGTTTTTTTGGTTTTAAGATACGCACCTTCCTTATCGAGTGTGATTACTACAGCTTCGAGCATTAATGTTTTCAACAGTTTCTCTGCGGCACCGGCAGCATCGTCTGCGGTTTTAATTTCAAAGCCAACATTTACAAAGGTTTCCTGGCGGTTTGGCGTAATCAGCGTAGCGCGGGCATATTTTGAGTAGTCACTGGACAAGCAGGGGTCAACAAGGACCTTTTTGTCTTGGCTTCTTGCTAATTCTATCATTTTCCTGCAAATATCCAAACGCAGTAAGCCTTTATCGTAATCCTGTAAGCAGACGATATCAGCTTGTTGTAATTTATCTTGAAAGGCGCGCAAAATCTTTTCATATTGTTTATTAGATAAAGGTGCGTCAGACTCCTGGTCAATTCTCATTAACTGCTGGCGATGGCGATGCTGAGCAAGGCCGATAAGTCTCTGTTTGGTGATAGTGGGCCGGTCAGGCACAGGCAGCAATCCGGTGACGTCGACGCCGTCTTCAGTTAGCCTATCTATAAGAGTTTTGCCGTTTTGGTCATCACCGATAACCCCTACGCAAAGAGCCGTAGCCCCTAAAGCGGCAAGGTCGGCAGCGACTGAGCCAGCACCGCCACAGGTATACTCGGTGTTGGCAACCTTCAGTACGGGCACGGGCGCTTCGGGACTTATCCTTAGTGCATGGCCGTAGATGTAAGTATCAAGCATAAAGTCGCCCACCACTAGGACTTTCGGTGAGCCAAGGTTAGTTACTGTTTTTAAGAGCTTTTCATGCATTTGATTAGTCGGCTACTATTTACCACTGAATAATGCCATTTCAGCTATGAGATTTTACCCGCCAAAGCATCTTCAATCAACTGTTTTAATCTGCCCTCGTCGGCTGTTAACTTCAGCTCAATTGTCAGATATGCAAACGGTATGTCTATCTGAGGTAAGGTCAGAGATGAGATTTTGGTCCAATCTTTCTGTGTTGTAAGGATGCAGTCGGCCTGCAAATTCCGGGCGTTTTCGCAAATATAAGTAATATCAGCACCTGTATAACGGTGATGGTCATTATAAACTTTAGAACTAATCAAATTAGCTTTGATTTTCTTTATTGTGTTTAAAAAGGCATCGGGATTGCCTATGCCGCAAAATGCAAATATCTTTTTATCCTTTAGCTTATCAATGCTGATTTCTTCACCATTTTTTATTTTTGCACAGATTGGAGCATGTATTGACCTTGCAATTATGATATTTGGGTTGATTAGTCGAAGTTTGTCTTCAAGCTTAGTTAACTCGGCTTCAGAGGTCTGAGCACATCTTGTTAAAACAACAGCGTCGGCACGGTCCAGAGACCGGAGGGGTTCTCTTAACAGGCCTGCTGGCAATACTTTCCCATAGCCGAAAGGCCGTGTGCTGTCAATTGTAACAATATCGATATTCCTTGCTAATCTTCGGTGCTGAAAACCATCGTCCAAAATCAGTACATCTGCATTGAATTTATTTATAGCGACATCGGCACCTGCTACACGGTCGGGATTAACGATTACTTTGGCATTTGGACAGCTTTCGGTAAGAATAGCAGGCTCATCAATATAATTTTGAGTTTTGAGTTTTGAGTTTTGAATTGCCTTGTAGCCGCGAGTTAGTATGGCGCAGTTAACGTTTTTTTGTTGCAGGAATTTGTAAAGCCAGATTACAAGAGGAGTTTTGCCGGTCCCGCCGGTTGTTATGTTACCGATGCTAATAACTGGTACAGAAGCAGTATGAATTCTTAACCATCCGCTGCAATATAAAAAATTGCGGAATCTAATAACTGCTGTGTAAACAATTGAGCCAGCTGTTAAAAAGAAACGTAAACAAGCAGCGGTCAAACCAGTTGTCTGGCCTGATATTAATCTGCGATAAGCTTGTTGGTTGTTCATAGTTGGGAGTTCATTGTTCATAGTTCGTAGTTTGTAGCTTCTTTTGTATAAACAGGGCACAGTTACGAACTACCCATTTTTTCGATAATGGCGTCGGCCATTTGGCTTGTGCCGACTGCTGTCGGGTCGTTGCGGTCTTCCTTCATATCGTATGTTACGTTTTTGCCCTCAGCGATTACGGCAGCGACGGCCTTTTCAAGCTTGTCAGCCTCAGCCATTTTAGCTATGTGCCTTAACATCATCACGCCGCTTAGTATCAGGGCAGTGGGATTTACTTTGTTTTGGCCCTTATATTTCGGAGCGCTGCCGTGGGTCGCCTCAAAGATAGCAACTTTATCACCGATGTTCGCACCCGGCGCTACACCTAATCCGCCTACTAAGCCGGCACACAAATCGCTTATTATATCACCATAGAGATTTGGCAAGACGATAACGTCATAAAGCTCTGGCTTTTGGATTAACTGCATGCACATATTGTCAACGATGCGGTCCTCAAATTCGATATCAGGATAGTCTTTTGCGACCTGTCGGCTGACATCAAGCCACAGGCCATCCGAGAATTTCATAATGTTAGCTTTGTGAACGCTCGTTACCTTTTTACGTCCCATCTTGCGGGCGTATTCAAAGGCAAACCGGACTATTCGTTGTGTTGCTGTGACCGAAATCGGCTTTATGCTTATGCCGGAATCTGGAGTAATTTGCCTTTTGCTATGTTTATTTATCCAGTCAATGATTTCAGCGGTGTCGTCACTGCCCTTTTGAAATTCGATGCCGGCGTAAAGGTCCTCGGTATTTTCGCG
>CP070728.1:1351600-1352876 GCA_020351025.1 Planctomycetota bacterium | reverse complement strand
AGTACGTATTCTGGGGGAAATCAAAGGCACCGGTACTTAAGCTGGTGCCTTTTTAAACTGTTGAGGAGCAAGATGACTGTCAAAGATATATTTCCTATTTTAGAAAAAGCAAAAATTTCGCTGGTTGATTTCCAGACCCTTACTGATATATCCAGAACGACACTATATAATTGGAAGGATGGGAAGCCGGCCACTGACCGGCTGAGGGTAAATTTTGCTTTGACGATGGCTGCACGGGTAGAGAAAGCCCTCGATCACAAGAAGTTACCTTTAAAAAATAAACTTAAAAAAGACGAGAGAATAGCTGCGCTCCGTAGAATCATAAAAGAGTCTTCAATATAAACTACAGTTGAGGACTCCTATGTTCTTATCGAAATTACTCCCTTCTAAAGGTGTATACTGCGTAGCTATGCTTAACCCAAACGGAGGGTTCAAGCATTTCTTTTTTAACCAGTTAAGCACTGCGCAAGAAAGATTATACGCCTTAGACAGAGCAGGGCATACAGTCTACATTGCGCAGGCGTCGTTTGATCAGCAAAAAATAAATGGGTCTAAAGCATTTAATGGAACTTTAAAAGGACTCCCCTTCGAAGAATATAAGCAAAAAAGGAAAGTTCTTCGCGGCCAAGTAAATACGACACATTTAAAAAATTTCTTTTTGGATATTGATTGTGGCGAGAAGTGGCCAATAAAAAATCAGAAAGAAGGCGTAACCGCTTTAAGGAAATTTCTTGCTGATACTAATCTACCATTCCCTACAGTGGTTAGTTCCGGTAACGGGCTCTATGCTCATTGGATACTTAAAAAAGAAATACCTGCCGGCCAGTGGCGAACCGTCGCTTATATATTGAAGGATGTAGTAGCCAAGTATTCACCTGAGATAGGTGGAGATTCCTCAAGGACGGCTGATTGTGCGTCTGTTTTGAGGGTACCGGGCACGTTCAACAGAAAATTAGGGAAACAACCCAAGCGAGTAGTCCTGCTCAGAGAATCTGAGCCGGTAGTTTTCATGGACTTTGTTCGTACTTTGAGCAAAGCTGCCAAGAAGAAAAAAATAAATGTAACAAAGATTAAAGAACCGAAGTCTTCCAGTGACGTAAATTCTGATTTTTTTGCAGGTTTAGATCAAAAGAGTGTTCCGGCCAGTGCCTCTAAAATAGCGGATTCTTGCGCTCAGCTTGACATGATGCGCACTACCAGCGGAGATGTCACAGAGCCTCTATGGTATGCATGCCTCGGCATTCTTGTACATTGCGTCGATGGAGACAAAGTTGCT
>CP070728.1:1342982-1351500 GCA_020351025.1 Planctomycetota bacterium | reverse complement strand
GGCGGTGCTCTTTTTATCCACCAACGTCTGGTATTATGCAACCAACCAATATATCAACCAGCGTATTTTAGGGGCGAGGAACGAGTGGCACGCTCGCGCGGGCGTTTTGTTCTCTGCCTTTCTCGGGATATTTCTCACCCTTGCTGTTTGTTTTCCAGGGCTGATTGCGTATAGACTTTTTCCAAATCTCGAGAACCCCGACGAAGCCTACCCGCGGGTAGTCAGTGCATTGGTTGGTCCGCTTGGCTTTGGATTAAGAGGTTTAATCTTTGCCGGCTTGATAGGGGCGATTATGTCTACCATAGATTCACTGGTAAATTCCTGTTCCACGGTCCTTACAATAGACTTCTATAAAAGATACTGGAGAAAATCCGCAAGTGAGCGGAGTATGATTCGATTCGGAAGAATATCGTCGACACTCGTATTGATGATAGGTGTATTGTGGTCACCTGTCGTAGCCAGTTGGGAGTCGATTTTTGGTTACTTTCAGGAATGTTGGTTCTTCATGGCCGTGCCAATTGTGGTTGTTTTTGTCTCTGCTTTGTTATGGAAAAGAGCCAATAAATTCTCTGCTACTGCAACGTTGCTCTTGTGTTTGCCGTTGACCTTATTGCCTTACTTTTTGCATCGTTTCGACATTAATTTTAATGCCTTTAATATGGCTGGCTTGCTTCTTATTCCTGTCACTGCTTTTCATATTGTAACGGCTTATCTTAAACCAGCTCCCGGTCAGGAGAAAATCGATAAGTGGATGTGGAAACCCTCAATGTTACGTTTGCCCGAAGCCGAAACCGCAGGAAATTACCCCTGGTATAAGAGGCTTTTGATGTGGTGGGTGATTTTACTGATTGTCTTTATCGCACTGTTCGCAATTTTCTGGTAACAATAGGAGATTAACATTATGAAATTGTCAACGCTGTGTGTTCTTTCAAAGAGTGATATAAAAAAAATCCACGAAGCTTCAATAGATATTCTTGAGCAATGTGGCGTAAAAATTTTGAATGAGCGAATGCTTTCATTCCTCAAAGAAAAAGGCCTTGATGTCGAAATGGACGGTCAAATCGTACGTTTTACCCGTAGTTGCATTGAAAATTCCCTTAGTTCAATTCCACCGCAGTTCGAAGTGTATAATCGTGAAGGAGATTTTGCCTTTGTTTTAGGGGATGGCAATCCGAAAATTGCAGCCGGGCATAATGCCGTATTCTGGGTTGATACCGAAACAGGTAAAACACGTCCCTCTACGGTTGCAGATGTCGAACTTTGCGCACGTATTTGCGAAGAGTTAGAGCATATTGATGTAATTGGCATTCCAGTGATGCCGCAGGACGTTCCTGACCCGACAGCGCCGTTACTTCACGGGGTGAAGGCCTGTATAGAAAACTGTCGAAAACCCGTTTATTTTTCCAGCTATACGACAAAGGAAAATCGATATTGCATAGAACTTTTGAAAGCGGCTTTTGCCGGCAATATCAAAACACAGGTATATGGAATCTGCCAGGTATCACCAACAAGTCCGCTGTTTTGGGAAGGACCTGTTATCGATATAATTTTAGAGACCGTTGATACTGGAGTCCCGATAGCTGTGCTGCCGGAACCCATAGCAGGAGTATCCTCGCCATATACCTTAGCGGGCTTACTGACAATGAATAATGCGGAATGTCTCGCCGGACTAATTATGATACAGATGCTCAGGCCCGGCACGAAAGTGATGTACGCCAACTCCTGGACTACTGCCGATATGAGAACAGGTGCAGCACTGGTCGGCTCAACAGAGACGACTATCTGTCGTATTGCCGGTGCTCAGTTAGCCCGTTTTTATAATGTGCCCTCTCATACCACAGCGCCAAACTCAGACAACCACGCACACGATGAACAGAACGCATGGGAAAAAACCTTCAGCCTGTTTTGTTCCGTTGCTGCCGGTAACGACTTAATTGTTAATTGCGGAATGTTTGCAACAGGAATGACTTTCAGCCACGAGCAGTTAATTATGGATGACCAGATGTCCGCTATTTCCCAGCGAATTAAGGCTGGAATCAAAGTCAACCGCCAGACTATTGCCAAGGACCTAATAAAAGAAATCGGCCCCCAGGGCGAAACATACCTTACTGCCGACCATACATTGAATTGGCTCCGCTCCGATGAATATATTGAGCCCCGGATATCGGTCAGCGGCCCAATTGACTCCTGGAAAGCCAAAGGGGCTAAAGACACCTATCAACTGGCGCGGGAGAAAACTATGCAGTACGCGGAACTTAAACCCAAGGTGCCTTCTTCTGAAATAAAAGCTAAACTGGCTGAAATTATAGCTTCCTTTTAAAAGGACTTTCGAATGACTGAAATAGGAAACACCACACGGATAGTTATCCAAGCCAGCATCATATTTACCGTTCTGATGCTCTTTGGAGTATCTTCGCGCAGTGTCGGCTATACTTATGGGAGCATGGACTCTGAGAGATTCAAAAGACAATGCCCAAACGGCTTTGAGCCAATTTATGAGAAGGCCAAGTCGTTCGGCTGTCGACTCGGGATATAGCTTAGTCCGGACGGATTTGAGGACACACCTGAGAAGAAGTGGGCTCGTACCGATATGCTCGTGAAGCTTTGTCGCAACTACAATTTTATGTTGTTCAAGTTCGACGGTTATGCTGGAGGAGTTGCACATCCCACCGCCGTAGAGAGCCTCGCCATGGGTGATAGTAAAGCCCTTGAGGACGGTATCAGGACCACAGCCGGAAGATATCACCACCGAACCGGTAGCACCGCCGTCTATTGTTGTGTTCGACGGGCCAGCGCCGATAACGACAACACCGCCTTTCAGCATAATGTTCTCGGAGTACGTCCCTGCCGCCACCTGTACGGTATCGACAAAGACAGCGGACAATGAACAGTTTGAGTTTCAACAGTGAAAAACCGGAAAATAGGACAGTTCCAGGACAGTCAGGTCTACACGTCTCACAAACACTTTCTCAAAGTACGCATTCCTAAGCACTTACAAAACACCTCAAAAAAACAACGGAGAGGGCGGGATTCGAACCCGCGCAGCGGGTTTATACCCACTGGACGGTTTAGCAAACCGTTGCCTTCAGCCACTCGGCCACCTCTCCAAATTTCTTATTTAATCATGTACATAGATTTTGAGGAAACTTCTCTGATGTATACTACAACCTTATTTGAATTATAGGTTAGGACTTCACACTTATCAAGGGCAAAAAAATGCTAACCAAAGCCGCAACCAATCACCCATTTAGTACTGGTTTGTATTTTTAATTATTAACTTGCTGCCTGGTACCGTTCCATCGCCTTGACAATGGCTGAGAAGGTATGTTCAAATCTCGAAAAATCAAACTCTTCCGTACAACCAACCACGAATTTGCCTTCATTACCTCCTTGCTCCATATACTCACAGACATATTTTTCGATAACCTTACTTGACTCACTGAAAAGGGTACCAGGAAAGTTGATGCTTAAGACTTTGTCAGGCCAAGCTGCTCGGGCCTGTGCTACTGTCATCTGCTCCATTGGAGGCGGGGTAAAAGCCTCGATAATATCAATATCAACACTGGCGATACAGTCCTTCAACGGTAGATTCGTGCCGTCGTAATGTGAGAATGTGAGCTTTCCTACCTGTTTTAGAATTTTGCTGCCGTAATCATAGATGGGCTTGCAATATTTATTAAACAACGAGGGAGAAACTATAGTTCCCGTAAGACTTTCAGCATACCAAACGACCTCTGCCGGGCTATCGGCAGCTATTTCAAGCCGCCTCTTGTAAATTCTGGTTAATGATTCCTGAAGGGCATTATACTCGTCGATATGAAGCATAACTCCTTCGCACCAGGTCTCGGTTCCCATAATTTCCAACATAAGCCACGCCACAGGTATTGGGTGAATTCCTCCGACAATAATGCCTCGCTGTCCCATTTTTTTGTGCGCAGCGACAAATCCTTCAAACTTGGGTTCAGTTGTGGTATGGTCATAAAAATACTGCATTACTTTGTAGTCTTCTAACGACTTTATAAAATGTTCTTTTATCCATTTGCTGCCGAAAAAAGGGTCAAAGCCGGCACGTTCGGTAACCTGGCCAGCAGGGGTTTCTATCGTTGTGATGATTTGCCTGTCTTTGCCGCTGCCAATTTCTTTTTGGTCAATTGTTATGGTATCATCGGGCCTATCTTTGAATAAGGATTCTACGCCAATAAGTGTGAGTCCTTGTTTCTCAAAAGGATTACCTTTTCCCGGCAAGGCTGCCTCTAATATCCAGTCATAAATCGTCAATGGAACCCGGTCAGCTTTACCACCACGAAATACTGTCATAAGTCTTTCTCGTAAGGTCACAAGTTACTCCCTATATTTACTGCGTCAAATTATCCGCATTTTTAATTTTTGTGTTCGGATTCTTAAAATGATTACGCAAAACCAACACAGCGATTCCGGTAACGATTAGAATAAGCCAGCCATTGAATCGGTATACCTGCTGTAGCGGCATCTGGTCGTAAAGATAGCCTGCCAACCAATTTCCGGCCAGTGTTCCTGCGCCAAAACATGCGGCTGCATACAAGGATTGCCCTGTAGCTCGCCAAGCCGAAGGTACAAGCTCATTTACATACTCCACTGCTGCAACGACAAAGAGTGAGTACGACAACCCATGTAATAGTTCAACCGATACTGCAAGTACAGGTGTGGAAATGAATGAATAGAGAAACAAACGAATCGTGAAAATCAAAAATGCGAAAGTTAATACTCTGCTCGAACCGAAACGTTTGACAAAGACATTAGAGTAAAAATAAAAAGGCAACTCAATTCCCCCCTGCAGGCCAAAGGCTATGCCCATTAAGCTCCTTGAAGCTCCAATATCTTTTAGATAAACGCCATAGAAAGTCCATACAGAGGCGCTTCCAACCCCATAAAAGAAGACAACAGCCAGGAAGACAATAAGCCGCCAGTTATGCAGGACCTGGAAAAGATTTTCCCAGGAGGCCTCCTTTATTGTTCCTTTAACCTTCCCTTTCTCACGTTTTAGATAGCCTGCGAGCCAACCCAACAACATAACCACCATACTGATAGGGAATATTAGAGTTATATTTCGTCCTGTAATAATACGTCCTACCATTGGTGCAGCTATCATCCACCCTATGGCACCCCACATACGAAAGCGTCCGTAGGATGAATCCTGTCTCTTTTTTACATAATCCAGTATGAGACTGTCTATTAAAGTGCCAATTGGGTTTGTCACGAATGCAAGAAGTACCATCCAAACCAAAAAAAAACAAAAACCGCCGTTCCATACGTAACCCAATATGGCAAATGAAGCTAAAAACATTGCAAAAAGTAAAGTGCGATGACGTCCCCAGCGGTCAGCAGCAATACCCCAGAGAGGCTGTACCAAGAAGACCATTATCGGTGGAATACTCATTATGATACCAATCTGCAAGCCCGTAATACCTACTTCATTGAAGTAAACGGCGAGTAAGGGCTGCCAGGCTGCAAGACTGGCGCAATACATGAAATATAAAATTTTTAAGCTAATCTTTTCTTCATGTAGCCCTACGTAAAATCTTAACATCAAGCCGGAAGAACGCATAAAATTCCTCTTCGAATCACCTATAAGAAGCTTATTGATTTTTGAAAAACTAAAGGAACCGCAACATTATACTATTTGTTTGGTGGCTTTTTTCAGGATTTCCATCAGTTCGTCATCTGTCAAGGCAATGGGGTTACCTTTCATACTGCTCGATTTCCGGGCCTTGGCCGCTATTATCCGGAAATTTTGCTCCTTCAACCCAAACTCATCAAGCGATGACAGTTTGAATGCTGCGCAAAGACCTTTCACCCATTTAACTCCATCAACCGCCTGGGCTGTGACTTTTCCTGTTAAAGTCTGAGCAATTTCATCATACCTGGTCAATGCTGGTGAGTCGGTTTTATGACTCTGTAGTGCCTGCACATTTGCTGCCATAACATACGGCAAAAGCCTTGCGCATATAAGCCCGTGGGCAGCGCAAATCATACCACCCAACGGCCCAGCTAAACCATGCACCGCTCCAAGTTTTGCGTTGGCTAAGGCTAACCCACTAAAGAGGCTTGCCAAGGCCATATCTTCACGGGCACTTAAATTACTACCATCTTCATAAGCTTGTCGTAAAGAACGCCCGACACGTTTTAGGCCCTCTCGGCAGATACTGTCCGTGAGTGGATTTGCTTCATTGGAAACATAAGGTTCGATGAGCTGGGTTAAAGCATCTAAACCGGTTCTGGCTGTCAGAACCGGCGGCATTGAATGAGTTAACACCGGGTCCACCACTGCCAGATGTGGCAGCATCAACGGACTGCGCATACTCACCTTGACCCGATGTTCAGGCACAGCAAGCACTGCATTCCGTGTTACTTCAGCGCCTGTTCCCGCAGTCGTTGGAACAGCAATGTGTGGTACAGGACTTTTGGCAAGTGGTTTACCAAGACCAACAACCTCCAGATAATCTTCGAGGTCTCCTCTGTTGGTGAGCATCACTGCAATCACTTTGCCCGTGTCAAGAACACTTCCGCCTCCTATGCTAATAACCATGTCACTTTGTGCCAGACGAGCTTTTTTCATTGCCTCCTTTACCAAAGTCGTAGTTGGCTCGCCAGCTACATGAAAGGTCACGCATTTAACTCCGTGTTTTTTAAACTGCACGAGAAGTGGCTTGGCCCGTTCACTGGAACGGCCTGTTACAATAAAGGCACGGCCTCCAAGTTCAGCTCCTAAAGGCGCAACTTCCTGGATTGTCCCCGAGCCAAAGATAATCCGTGCGGCGGTAGCAAATTCAAATCTCATGGTTTGTTTTGCTTAAAAGCCGGATTCAAAACCTAATTCCAGCCCTGCTCGTCAGGGAACACATTAGTGTATTTAATACTTGTACGTGCTTCGGCCATCATGCCAGCCACAATATCGCGCCATTTCTGATAATGTGCAGTCTCCTTGTGCTTTGCTGGGTCATCTGCTGTTCGATAGACTTCAACGAGTATGAAGCGGGTAGGCTCATCTTGTTGCTGGATTACATCAAACCGCGCAATACCTGGTTCCTGTACGCTGTTACGAGCATTTTCAAGTGTGGCAGTTTTAAAGTCTTCAACCATTTCGGGCTTAACATGGGCGAAAACATGGACTATAAACATAATACTCTCCTTACAAGCATCGATGTTTCAGGGAGGATTTTACCAAATAAGCCGGCTTTAGACAAACGATTCTTGACCTGTTTGAAGACGTATAGAACATATCAGAAAACAAAAGAGTAGATACTATAAGAAAATAATGCGCGAGTTAATAAAAAAAGCAGTCATAATCAGCTTTTCATTGACTTTGCCGATAAGTTCAAGGTAGAATACATAGCAGTTTTGTTTTTCTTAATAATGAGGAGAATCGTATGTACAAACAAGTCTTGATAGTCGCTGCGGTATTGGCGGCGTTGCTTATGGTTGCAGCTGCCCAAGAGCCAGCGGAAAAGAAAGAGGCTACTGAGATGACAAAGTGTGGTTCAAAACCCTTGCCCACTCGTAAAGTGGTTCAGATCGCGGTAATCGTGCGGGATGTTGAGAAGGCAGCCAAGGTTTGGGCTGATTTTTTCGGCCTGGAAGTTCCAAAAACGTCCCTGACGGACCCTTTGGAAGATTCCAACGCGCGTTATCGAGGACAGCCTACCGAGGCCAGGGCCAAGCTTGCCTTCCTGACAATGGATAACCTTCGAATTGAACTCATCCAACCTGTAGGAGAACCAAGCACATGGATGGATTTTCTTAAGGCTAATGGCGAAGGTGTCCATCATATTGCCTTCGAGGTCAAGGGCATGAACGAGCAGATAGCCAACCTCGAGAAGAAAGGTATGCCATTGATCCAGTTCGGCGAATGGACTGCCCACACAGGCGGCTGCTATGCTTATTTCGACAGCGCAGAGCAACTCGGTGTGCTCATAGAACTTTTAGAGAACTATTAACCCTTATTGTTCTTGGTAGTTACATAACGCAACCGCTTTGAGATAGGCGGATGGTCGTAAAATAAGAGTTCCTCCCACCTTTCAGGGTTGGGGTCAGCTAAGTTTTGCTCGGCCAGTTTTGTCATTGCAGAAATAAAACTATTGGGACTGTCTATATGTTGCGCTGCAAAAATATCCGCTTTTTTCTCCAGGCGGCGCAAATAGCTGTTCTGCACCGGTATAAATGCCAGCCCTAAAATCATCAACACTATGGCTAACAAGGGAAAGCCCGCAATATCCGAAATCTCACTGAAATTAAGAGCAGCCGTTACTCTGGCGAATAATAAATATGCCAAATAAAAGCTAATCAGTGCAGCGGCGGTACTGAACCCGAGTATTTTCCAGACGTGCAGCATCTGCACATGCCCCAGCTCATGAGCCAATACCGCTTCAACTTCATCATCCGAAAAGTTCTCAAGCAGGGTATCACTCAAGAGTACCCGCCGGCCTTTTCCAAATCCCGCAACTGCAGCATTTGCTTTACGGGTTTCTTTGCTTAAATGAAT
>CP070728.1:1293797-1342882 GCA_020351025.1 Planctomycetota bacterium | reverse complement strand
ATTCATGCGAAAGGCAGAAGCTACGCCGTAGCCAGCTAACATTCCATAAACGTTTAATATTATAACGGCTGCGAGAATCAGGCCAGTTACCTTTGGCAGATAATCTCTGTTTAGAGCTATGACGAGGGAGCAGATAAAAATTATGAATGTTACGGATATTGCGGGGAAAATCGGCAAGAGCTTTTCTAAATTTTCTCTGAAAAAGTGCCTGATTCCAAAGCCGAGGAACAAAGGCAAGATGACCATATAGAGTACATCAAGGACCATATTCCAGAAGGGGATATCGAGCTGTGAGCTTGCCAAAAGCAATGTCAGGCCCGGTGTTAATAGTGGACATAACAGAGTAGATACAGTTGTGAGCGAGACTGAGTAGGCGGTATCGGCTTTTGCGATATAGCTCATAACGTTGCTTGCCATAGCGCCGGGGGCGGAGCCTGTGAGAATCAATCCTACTGCAATTTCAGGAGGGAAGGCAAAGAGTTTTGCGAGGATGAAAGCTCCCAAGGGCATAATACTAAACTGTGCGCAAGAGCCGATTAAAACGATAATTGGTTTTTGTAAGATGCGTTTGAAATCTTCAACCTCCAGAACTGCTCCGATGCCGAACATTGTAAGAGCGAAGAAGTGCTTGTTATAATCTTTTAAAGCAACGAAGGGTTCGGGGAAGAGGAAAGCTACGACACCGAACAAAATAATCCAGGCGGCAAAGTACTTTGTGTAAAAAGACAGTAGCTTTTTAATCATAAGGTGCAAGTTTAACGGTCTTTTGTGGGGGTGACAATAATTTATTTAGCGCTACTGTTCTGGCGGTTTTTATGGTGCGTTGCGAGTGTAGTCAAAGCGAAAGCCCCGCTTTTTCAGCGGGGCTTAGATTTTATGGCAGAGGTTTTAGCGAGGTGTTATTTTTCGGGTAATGTCAGGACTACGAAGCGTGTGTAACGTTTGTCTTTTATTAGAAGCAGGACGGTACCCTGCCCTGCGGCCTTTTCCATAGCTTCGTTGAATTCATCGGTGTTTTCGACAGGCTCACGGTTGACTTCAATAATTAGAGTGCCGCTTGAGATACCGGCGAGTTCAGCAAGTGAGCCTGGTTCGACCTGTGTTACGACAACACCTGATTGGCCTTCGTAGCCCAGGCGTTCGGCTAAATCATCAGTAAGATTCTGGACGGAGA
The DNA here is from genome assembly GCA_020351025.1 of Planctomycetota bacterium. Classification (GTDB taxonomy): domain Bacteria; phylum Planctomycetota; class Phycisphaerae; order Sedimentisphaerales; family Anaerobacaceae. Next base: position 1,341,708 of record CP070728.1, on the reverse strand, counting down.
AGCCTAACTGCTCGAGCGTTTCCGGCTGGGCTGCGAGCAGGGGTTTTGTTGGTCTTTCGCCGAGTTCAGCGGTAAAGGTTTTTCTTTTTCCATCTCGTAGGACAACTAATTCGACCTTGGCGCCGGGTTTTAACATTGCGATTCGATTGCGGAGGTCGTTGGCGGATTCAACGGTCTGGCCTTGTAACTCAACGATGATATCGTTATGTTTTAGACCAGCTTTTTCAGCTGCGGAGTCTTCCAGGACTTCGGCGATTGCCACACCTTTAGTATCTTTCAAGTCGAAGGCTTGGGCGAGTTCAGGAGTGAGTTCGGTCATTGAGATGCCGAGAAATCCACGGACGACGGTTCCGGTTCCAATGAGCTGGTCATAGATAGCTTTTGCCATATTGATAGGGATGGCGAATCCGATACCTATATTACCACCCTGGCCGACGATAGCGGTATTAATACCGACTACTTTTCCGTCAAGATTAACAAGAGGCCCGCCGGAGTTACCGGGGTTTATAGCGGCATCAGTCTGTATAAAGTCTTCATATGCGGTGAGGCCTATACCGCTTCTTCCTTTTGCGCTTACGATTCCGGCGGTAACAGTGTGGCTTAGTCCGAAGGGGTTTCCGATGGCGAGTACCCATTCTCCGACTTCGAGGGCGTCGGAATCGGCCAGCTCGAGAAATGGCAGGTCGGATTCATCGATTTTTACAACGGCGACATCGGATTCTGGGTCTGTTTTGATATTTTTTGCAGTGAACTCCCGGCCATCGACGAGCTTTATTGTGACTTCGTCGGCATCACCGACGACGTGGTTGTTTGTGAGGATATATCCATCGGGCGTAACGATGAAGCCGGAGCCCTGAGCTTGCTGGCGATATTTTCGTTGTTGAGGTGAGCGTTGACGCGGGCGCTGACGACGGAAGAAGAAGTCGAATAAATCATCTTCAAACGGGTCGAATTGCTCACCAAACGGCCAATCGTGCATTGACGGGTAGTCACGGGTGATGATTTTCTGAGCCTTTATACTTACTACCGCGGGGGAGTTTTTTTCAGCGATTTGAGCAAAGGCCTTACCCATACTGCGCAGGGTGTCGATGCTATTTTCATCCTCGGCGATAGCAGAGAGAGGGGTGTAGAAGAGCAAGAATATAAGAAGGGTAGAGATTGTAAAATTGTGCGTGGCGCGTTTGTTGTGTTTTAGCCTTGAAAGCTTCATTTTTGACCTCCGAATTCTTCAGTTAATCAAAGTGGCTATAAGAGCCGGTAAAAAGACGTTATTGAAGAGTAATTTCGGTAGTTTTTATACGATTTTATAGTTAGTGTGTTCAGGTCGTCAAAGGTTTTTTCAGACAAAAGAACCACCAGCAAACAATAAACGAGAGAAAAACCAGCGCGAAATTATGTGGAACTTATACTTTTGTCAGTTGTATAACAGGTTAGAGAGGCTTAACGCTGAATCGGATCTTAGGTAATGAGACAGGAAATAGAGGTTATCCGACAAATATTAGACGGTGATACTGAGTCATTTAGGTTATTGGTTGAAAGGTACGAAAGGCCGGTTATTCGGATGATAAGGAATATAACCAATGATATAGAATCCTGTGAGGATATTGCTCAGGACGTGTTCTTTACAGCTTACAGGAAACTGGCATCATTTGACCCTGTGCGCGGTAATTTTTCAACGTGGCTGTTTACCATCACAAGGAACAAAAGCATAAATGCAATGAAGAAGAAAAGAGCGCTTTCGATGAGCGAATTGCCAGAGGAGGGCGATTCGCATAATCCTTATGATGAAGTAGCTGAGAAGGAATTCTTTAGGAGGTTGGATTCGGCATTGTCGAAGCTGCCGTCCAGACAGAAAAGAGTTTTTGTTTTGGCTGAATTAGAAAAACTTCCATATGAGGAAATTGCACAAATTGAGGGAGTAAGAGTAGGGACGATTAAGTCGAGAATCAACAGGGCCAAAAAGAGACTGAGGACATCCTTTAAAGTCTTTAAAGGGGATATTTCATGAAGATCGACGAAGTTTATGGCGCCTGGAAAGACGAAAAGGTTCGCATTGACATTCGGGAGAGCTTCTCAGACGAAGTAATGTGTAAGATATATCAATATGAACAAGGGAGGGGAGGCCTTCTTTTTGACAGGCAGCAGATAGTTGAGTTTATATATTCGCATCGGCTTGTACGGGTCGTGCTTGTAGCTGCAGCAGGGATAGCTGGTTTTGTTAGGATTGCATTTGTGGTTTTCATGTTTTTAGCTTCCTGAGGTAAAAGGAGACTTGAAATGACGGCGTTAACAGCAGACAAGAAACATAGAAGAAAGCCTTTAACGGCTATTGTACTTTCCCTGATTATGCCCGGCTTAGGGCATGTATATTGCGGGAGGATAGTGAGAGGGATAATCCTGGCATTTCTTTCATCTATATTCATTCCCGTAATTTTCGGCACGTTATCAGTAAGCCAATCTTCAGTTCGGATTGTGGTGATAATCGCATCATTATTTGCATCTCTGGTGGTGTGGCTGGTTGCAATAATTGACTCATGGTATACAGCAAGGCGTACCGCAGACAGTTATGCGCTCAAAGATTACAACAGATGGTATGTGTATATAATTTTGATACTGATGAGTACGGGGAGTTCAACGCAAATAGCTTTTAACGTCAGGTCTAGTCTTGTTGAGGCTTTCAGGGTCACAGCAGTTTCTATGCATCCAACAATTGCGTATGGTGACAGATTCCTGGCAAACAAGATTGCCTACAATAAGAGTGACCCTGAACGAGGCGATGTAATAGTTTTTAAATCTCCTGAGAACCGCAGGTGGAATTGGGTTAAAAGGGTCGTAGCTATAGCGGGGGATATTGTTGAGATGAAAGATAATGAGCTATATATTAACGGGCAGAAACTCGAGAGAGAAAGCGTAGGCCAATCAAGTTGTGACAGCCCGAAAGAGACGGTGCAGGGTGAATTGTTCTTAGAGGAAAACGGTCAGGCTGAATATCAAATCTTCTTAGCCGACATCGACAAGGAGAAAAAGGAGTTTATTGCCAATTTTCCAGAAACGACTATCCCTAAAAACCACTGTTTTGTACTGGGAGATAATCGCAATCTTTCTCGTGACAGCAGACACTTTGGACCTGTGCCATTGGCTACAATTAAAGGCAGGGCTGATTATCTCTACTTCCCAGCCAAGGACTGGTCACGATTTGGGAGAATAGATTAATAACCAAGCCGATAGGTTTTGGCTGGGGGACTTAATATTTTTAATGCCAAAGGCAAAGCTTTTATCTGATTTCGTCGTCGATCCAGCTGATTAGTTCTTTGAGGTCTTCGAGGTTGATATCACCCATATGAGCGATTCGGAAGGTCTGCTCTTTTAGCTTTCCATAGCCGTTTCCGAAGACGGTATTATGTTTTTCCTGCATTGCATTTATGGTTTCAGCGACATTGATGCCCTTTGTATTTTTGATTGCCGTTAAGGTGTTAGAGGCGTACTTTTGGTCGCAGAAGAGGTCGAAATTTTCTTTTGCCCAGGCTCTTACAAAGTCGCCCATTTGTTTGTGTCTTTTCCAGACATTTTCGATGCCTTCATCGAGGAGTTTTTTGCACTGGTAGTTCAGGGCCATAATATGTGGGATATTGGGCGTAACGAGGGTTTGGTTTTTTTCGTTGGATTTTGCCCAGAGCTGAAAGTCGAAGTAATAACCGCGGTTGGGGGTATCTTTACTTTTTTCCATGGCACGGTTGCTTACGGCGGCTACGGCCAATCCGGGGGGGATTGCGAAGGCCTTCTGGACGGAGGCGAAAGCTACGTCCCAACCGAGTTCGTCGAATTTCAAGGGTAAGCCTATCATTCCGCTGACGGAATCGACAAGTACGAGCACGTCGGGGTACTTTTGTTTCAACATTTGGCTTATTTGTTCAACGGGGTTTGTCAGGCCTGTACTTGTTTCGTTATGTACGAGTGTGACGGCGGAGTATTTTCCGGCAGCGAGTTTTTCATCGAGCATTTCGGGCAGGACCGGTTTTCCCCAATCGACTTTCATCTCATGGACTTTTCTGCCGCAGTTTTTAGCTACTGTTGCCCATTTGTCGCTGAATGCGCCGCAGCAAGTGCAGAGGACGGTTTCATCTAGTCCGACACAGTTTCGAATGGCAGCTTCCCAGATTCCTGAAGCCGAGGAAGTAGAGAGGAAGACATTTTGTTCGGTGAAGAGGAGTTTTTTCAACATTTGGGTCGTTTCGCCGTGGAGTTGAGCGTATTCTTTTAAACGATGTCCGAGAGTTGGTCGAGCGAGCTGTTGCAGGACATCGTCTTTGACCAATACCGGTCCTGGGATGAATAGTCTTGGTGGTTTTTTCCAATTTGTCATAAGTTATCTCCTGTGAGAGCAGTTAGAGCTTATTAATGGTTAAGCCGGTATAAATTTTCGGGTAAAAGTAAGTTGATTTGTGTGGCATTTTTTCGCCGGCAGCGGTTACGTTTTTTATATGTTCCATTCTTACTGGGTTCATAAAGAAGGCGATTTGTTTTTGGCCGGCGTCAACTTTTGTGATTGATTCATCAATTGCATTATCCGTATCTTTTATATACTCGATATTGCTGCCTCTTTTGAGTTGCTCCTGAGTGATACCCAACAGTTGTTGCAGGACGAGTTTGTGGAGGACGGCGACGTCGAGGTCCCTCCAGGGTTTACTTTTTTCGGGAGCGACCGAATCCATTGCCTGTTTATTTTTGAGGACGGCCACGTAGAAGGCAGTGTTTCCGCTATAGATTCCCAGGGCATTTTTGTTGGTGTAATGTTCCTCTTTTATATGCGTGAGCATTTTTTGTTTTGCAATTTTTTTTGTTTGAGGTGAGTTGAAGGTATACTCTGTGATAACGAAGTTCTTTTTGAGGTCTGCAATGAGTTTTTCGGCGTTGAAGTTTTCGAGATTATGGACGAGGCGGTGTGTGGCGAGTATAACCAGTCCTTCCTGGCAGGTATTGACGAAGGCCATCATTTGGTAAGCGGCTTCGGGGTTAGAGGTTTCTTTGAGGTAGGTAAGGCCTGTTTCGTAACGGTGATGGCCATCGGCAATGATGCAGTTTTTATTGTTCATCATTTTTGTGATTGCGTGGATGTCATCTTTGTGGGTTATGGTAAATAGTCGGTGTCTGACATTTTGGTCGTTGATGAAATCGACGAGTGGTTTTTGTTTAGCTGCGTTTTCAATAATTTTATCAGCGATTTTTTTCTTATCTTCGTACAGCATAAAAACGAGGCCGAATCTGGCGGCGGTTGCTCTTTTTAGGTTGAGTCTGTCAATTATGTGTTCCTCGAAGGTGTTTTCGTGAGGCCTTACGGTTTTGCCATATTCTTCGAGTTTAGCCAAAGCAATGAAGCTTGTTCGTTGGAATTCGGTGCCGGTTAGTTTGAAATTTTGTATGTAAGCGTAGATAGCCTTAGCCGAATCCTGCTTTAAAATACCCTTTTTTATCCAGGAGTTAAGATAATCGGCGGCCCTTGAGTATTTATTATTGCCATTATTATCAGAGGGCGACTTTTTTCCTTCAATTATTCGCACGATATTGTATTGGCAGTTATTATACAACTGTTCCTGTTGTTCAGGGCTGATAACATCATAAGGGGGGGCAATACAATTACCCACGTTTCCGACCTCATTTTCGTCGAACCTAAATGCTTTGAACGGCTTAACTTCCATTATCACTTCCTTCAAATCTTTTCTCATTTTGTGCCGAAATCGGGTTTTTCAATTCGCCTATCTGAGATTATCGGAAGTGGCGAAAGCTGAAATAATACAAAAAAAAGGCGATTTGTCAAAGGGATATTGTGTAAAGTTGAAGGATTGTCGAGAAATTTGAAATTTTAAGTTGACAAGAGGCGTCCTCTTGTCTATAATGTATATAGACAAAATGGATAAGGATAAGGAGAGTTTTTATGAAACTGACTACGAAGAGCGAATATTCGATTCTGGCATTGATTTATATTGCCCGTAATGAGAAGAGGGGTTTTATAAAAATAGAGGAGATTTGCTCGCGTTGCGCTATATCTAAGAAATACCTGGAGCTTCTGTTCACGACTTTAAGGCAGAACCGCTATGTGAGAACCAGGCGCGGGACGGGTGGTGGTTACAAGCTGGCAAGGCCGGCGTCAGAAGTAACTGTTGCGGAAATCATAAGATTGATGGATGGTGCGCTGGCGCCGACCGAATCGGTGAGTAAATATTTCTACTCCGATACACCTTTGGGTAAGGAAAAGAAGATTGTGAAGGTATTTAAGGAAATACGCGACTATGTATCCGGCAGGTTGGAAACTTTGACTCTTGCTGATTTAGTATAGCGTTTTTATTGAGGAGAATTATTTAGGTTAATGTTGTGAATGTGAGGAGAAACGAAGATGTTTGAGTTAAGTATTGGGATTATTATTGCGTTGATTGTATTTGCGTTTCTTTGTGAGTATCTGGACTCTACGCTTGGGATGGGGTACGGCACTACGCTGACACCTGTATTTTTGCTTATGGGGTTTACTCCGATGCAAATTGTGCCGGCAATTCTGCTGTCTGAGTTAGTGAGCGGTGTATTAGCGGGTTTTTTTCATCATCGTGAGGGCAATGTGGATTTGAAGCCGAAGTCAGCAGATATATTTAAGATAAGCAAGATGTTAAGCCCGTTAGGTTATATTGAGACTTTTAGAAAGACAGTGCCATTACATCTGAAGGTAGCGTTATTGCTGGCAGCATGCAGTATTATGGGTACGGTGGTGGCGGTTTTCGTTGCGGTGAACATTCCCAAGTTTTGGCTAAAGCTCTACATTGGTTGTTTAGTTTTGTCGATGGGGATAGTTATTTTGATATGTTTCAACAAGAATTTTAAGTTTTCGTGGAAAAAGATTACCCTTTTGGGTTTGATTGCCTCTTTTAATAAAGGAATGAGCGGCGGTGGCTACGGGCCTGTGGTAACCGGCGGACAGGTTTTGTCAGGAGTAGAGGGCAAAAGTGCAGTGGGTATTACATCTTTGGCGGAAGGGTTGACCTGTCTGGTGGGAGTAATTGCATACGTTCTGATATCTAAAAATCCGGTTGACTGGAGGCTTGCACCCTTTATTGTTGTCGGTGCGGTTCTTTCGGTGCCTCTTTCGGCCAAGAGCGTAAAATTGATAAGCGACCAAAAGCTGAAGTTGGCGATTGCTTTACTGACAATAGCACTGGGTATACTGACGATTGTAAAGACGCTTAAGGCTGCGTGAGCCGTAAAGACTTTAATTAATGAGGTGATGTTGGTATAGGCGGGATATTTTAAAGGCAGATTGGGTTCAGCAGCCTTTTTGGCAGAGGTTATATGAAGAATTAATTTTTGGAGCGAAGGTATATCGATGAAAGCTGAAAAATGGGCGATTTTCGTTTTAGTGTTGACAGCTGCGGTAATGAGCGGTGGGGATTGCTTTGCAGATGATGAAGATTTTCAATACTGGAGCAAAGCAGGAGTTTACTTTGATATTAATAAAGACTGGAGATTTAACTTTGAGGAGGAATTTCGGTTAGGTGATGATGCCGGGGAGCTATCCTATCACCATTTTGAACCTGGATTTGTCTACAGGGGCTTTGCGGATTGTCTGGATTTTGGGTTTAATTATAGACAGGCGTATCAAAAAGACAGCAGAGGTAAGTGGAGCGAGGAACATCAGCCTAACGTATATTTTACATTGAGAGGCAAATTCTTTGGTCTTGATATGAGTGACAGGTCGAGGCTGGAATACCGGGACAGGGAAAACAACAAAGATGTTTGGCGGTATAGGAACAAACTCACGTTGAAATTGCCGCTTGAATTTACTGAGCTTAAGCTGAAACCTTATGTGGCGGATGAGGTATTTGTTACGGTCAGCGATGATAATATTGACAGAAACAGGTTGTATGGGGGAGTTTCTGTCGAGTTTTCAGAGAATATAAAAGGGGATGTTTATTACCTGTGGCAGTCGAGCAGAACCAGTGGAAAGTGGACGGGTATTAATGTGGTTGGTACTTCACTGAAGTTTTATTTTTAGCGGTGTTTTATTTAGCGGTTTTGGCGGGGCGGTGCCCATTTAAGGGTTGGCATCTGCGATTTTCAGAGGAGTTCGTTCACTATATTCGTCGTTTATACCAAAAGTATGCAAACCGTTGATAATTACCTGAGGCTGTTTGCCGTGTTTACCAAAAGAAGGATGGGGAGAAGGCTTTAGAATTTAAAGTTGTCTTTGAAGGCGGTTTTGAAGTTGTATACATTATCGAAATCATCGACTGAATCAGTTGGCTGGGCGCTCATCCATTTGTGTTTTATCATCAGGTAGACGATTTCGCCGAAATCACGTGTAGTTTTTATTCCCCAGTTATTTAGTACTAACATTGCCAATCTACCCCATTTTTTGAGAGCTAATTTTCTTAATCCTTCACAAAGTGCCTGTCCGGTAACATGTGCAGGCTCAGTGGCAATTTTTTTTGCGGTGTAACCGAGTCCCTCATAGATGAACTTAACGGCGTTTGGGCTGAATCGTCCGTCTTCTATGGCGATATCTTCAAGCTTTTTTTTCATTTTTTGTTTTTTGCCAGAGGTTTCACAGGAAGCTCATAGGATATAATTTACATTTTTTATTTATGTTTGTTTTAGTTTTCTATAATTTTTTTTAACTTTCGAGTTTTAAAGGACTTTCTGACCGGGTTTTGTGCCGTGGTCTGCAGAGAGCATAAAGATATCCTTTCCGCCGGTACCGGTGGCCAGAATCATGCCTTCGGAGAGGCCGAACCTCATTTTTCTTGGTTTTAGATTAGCCAGATATATTACGGTTTTGCCGGTGAGCTCATCGGATTTATAGGCCTGTGCAATGGCAGCTAAACAGCTTTTTTCTATGCCTCCTACATCCAGGTTCAATCGCAGGAGTTTGTCGGCGCCTTCGACGGTCTCGGCCTTTATTACTTTGGCAATTCGCAAATCAATCTTTTCGAAATCCTCAAAAGAACACTCTGGTTTGATGGGCTCGATGGTAGATGCGGGCTGTGGTTGGGGACTTTGAGTTTCTTTACTTTCTTCTATCATTGTATTCACCTGTTTTTTATCGATTCTCTCAAACAATCGTTCAAACTTGTTTATTTTGTGATTTTGCAATATGGTTTCTGTGCCGTTGAAGCTTAATTCACGGGCGTTTAGGAACTTTTCCACTTTTTGTGCGAATTTTGGCAAGACGGGTTTTAAGTAAATCGTAAGGATGCGAACGGCATTTATTGTGGCAGTAAGGGTGGTTCGTGTTTTTTCGGGGTCGTTTTTTATGGTTGCCCATGGCTGGTTCTGTTCGACATATCGGTTTGATTCGTCTGCGAGGGCGTTGATTGTTCTGACGACGGCGGCGTAATTTAACTGTTCGTAGTCCTGGATGATTTGGTCCTTCGCGGCGGTGAGTTTATTGATTAATTGTTTGCCGCGGTCATCTAATTGGCCAAGTTGAGAATCAAGGTTTTTTGCGAGCATTGGGCCGGAGCGTGAAGCAAGGTTTGCAAATTTTCCGACCAGATTGGAATTGATTTTGTTTATAAAATCGTCAGTGTTCAAATCTATATCTTCGATGCCAGCGGTTAGTTTACTTGCGTAGTAATATCTCAGGTATTCGGGGTCGAGATATTTCAAGTAGGTGGCTGCTTTAATAAATGTTCCTCGTGATTTGCTCATTTTTTCGCCCTTAACGGTCAAGAAGCCGTGGACGAAAAGTTTATCAGCGGTTTTGAAGCCGGAACCGATGAGCATTGCAGGCCAGAATAGCGCATGGAAGTACATAATGTCCTTGCCGATGAAGTGATAAAGCTCGTATTCATTGCTATTCCAGAGGTTATCAAAATCGAGTTTGTTTTTATCACAGAAGTTTTTGGCTGAAGCCATATATCCAATGGGCGCATCGAGCCAGACATAGAAGAATTTATTTTCCTCTCCTGGGATTTTGAAGCCAAAATAGGGACCATCGCGGGATATATCCCAGTCTTTCAAACCTGTTTTGAACCATTCATCGAGTTTGTTTGCTACTGATTTTTGGGTATATCCTTTTATGATAAGGTCCTTTAGTTTTTCTTCGTAATCAGCAAGTTTGAAGAAGTAATGCTCGGATGTCTGGCGCGTCGGCTTTTGTCGGCAGGTTGCGCAGCAGGGATTAATCAGGTCGGTTGGCTGATGCGTTCCACTGCAGACCTCACAGGAATCTCCATATTGTTCCTCGGCGCCGCATCTGGGACAGGTACCGCGGATGTATCTATCGGGCAGGGACATTTTGCAGTTTTGGCAATAGGCCTGCTCGATGGTTCTTTTAACGATTGAGCCAGCTTTATTTAGCGAATTGAAAATCAGTTCGCTGAAATACTTATTTTCGGGTGAATGGGTTGTGTAGTAATTATCGAATTCTACAAAGAAGCCGTCGAAATCTGTTTTATGCTCTTTATGCATGCGCTCGATTAGCTGTTCGGGGGTTATACCGGCGGCGAAAGCACTTATCATAATTGGTGTACCGTGAGTGTCGTCGGCGCAAAAGTAAAGGCACTGATTTCCGAGCATTTTCTGGAAGCGAACCCAGATGTCTGTTTGGAGGTATTCAACGAGGTGGCCTATATGTATTGGGGCGTTTGCATAGGGCAGGGCTGATGTTACAATGATTTTACGGGTCATAGTTTTCCTTAACGACTACTGGTTTTTATTTTCGCTATTGTCTTGGCTTTGGTCATCTGCATTGGTATCTTGTTTATCATCTGTTTTTGTCGTTTGGGGGATTACCTCAATTTCTTCGGCGCCAACGGCGATTCTTGCGCCCTCGCCGAGTTCGATGACGACCAGTTGAGTTAGTATCTGGGTGTCGACGACTTTCCCTTCGCCGTGTTTTGTTTTTACGCAGGTGTTCTTTTTGGGCAGGCTCTTTTTAAGCTCGGTGTAGGTTTTGTCTTCATATCGGAGGCAGCATTTTAGTCTGCCGCAGTAGCCGGAGATTTTTGAAGGGTCGAGAGTTGCCTTTTGCATTTTAGCCATTCGCATATTGACGGGTTTTAAGGCTTTAAGAAATCTTATGCAGCAGCATTCCTGTCCGCAGCTTTCATAATCTCCAAGTAGCTTTGCTTCATCGCGTGAGCCAATTTGTCGCATTTCGATTCTTGTCTGGTGTTCGTGAGCGATTTTTTTTACGAGTTCACGGAAGTCGACTCGTCCGTCAGCCATGAAGTAGAAGATGATGCGCTCGCCACCGAAGATGTGCTCTGCGTCGACTATTTTCATTGAGAGGTTCAGTTCTTTTACGAATTGCTTGCAGGACTGCATTTCTTGTTTTGCGATTTTCTGGAGATGCCTTTGTTCACTTATATCATCAGCGGTTGCATAACGGATGAATTTACCTGTTGGCTCGATGGTGATGTCAATATTGCTGTCATCAAAATATTTTTTGATTTGTTGTTGGTTTAATTTGAATTGTCCTGCCTTGTAGGGGCAGAGCGGTCCGACGAGTTCCCCTAATTCGAGGCCTCTATCGGTTTTTACAACGACGCGGCTGGGCAATTTTGGTATTTGAGTTTCGTGGTGCTCGAAGAAGCCAAGGGTATTCATTCGGCCGTAGCGAACCAGCATATATTTTTTATATTTTGCCTGCTTAGGCTTTATTGCTGCGGTTTTTGCCATTGCAATAGTCTACTTTACAGTGCGTGTTAGCATTGCTGTTTCTAAACCTTTATTATATCAGGAGTGGCGAGGTTTAACAATAGCTGCTCGAAAATAAGCTTTTCATTTACGGCGGAGTCAATCCAGCGGATTGTTTTATAAGCATCGGAGATTTTTTTGATGGTTTGTTGAGGATTGAAACGTATGGCGAGCTTTTTTATTTGTTCTTTTTGGTCGAAATTGGTGATTTTTTGTAACTCTGCGATGTTTAGTTTCATCGCATCGTGTAGTGCGGATATGATTATTTGGACGAGGGTTTTTGCGGCTCTTCGGTTGATGTCGGTTTTGCTGGTGGTTTTTTGGATGTCGGCCCAGATGTCGGCGATTTTTTTACTTTCTGCCAGAAGCCAATGAGCCAGGTTTAAGCTGTCGGCATACTCATAGGTTGATAGGGAATGGAGCAATTTTTTTTTGGTTTGGTAAAGATTTGCATTTGCCAGTTCAAGCTGAGCCCAATGGCAGGCCTGTCCTAAGCTGCCCTGTGCAAGGCGGGTGAAATATTTGGCTTTTTTTTCGTTGAGGCCTGTTTCTTTTAATTTGTCGATTATTCTATCTTCATTTATTGGTCCAAAGCGTATTGTCCGGCATCTTGATTTGGTGGTTGGAAGGAGTCTTTCGGTGCGGGTGCAAATCAGGATGATACAGCAATATTGAGGTGGTTCTTCGAGAGCTTTTAAAAGCGAGTTCTGGGAAGCGGTGTTTAGTTTTTCAGCCTCGCTGATTATAAAGACTTTCCTGTCTGACTGGGTTGGCCTGATGGATACTTTATCGATTAGAAACTCTCGGATGACATCTTTTGGCAAATCGACGGGTGTTTTTTTTCCTTTGTTGTCTTTAGTAAATTCACGCAATTCTTTGTAAATATGGTCGAAGTCTGGATGTGAGCCGGCCTGGAACAATTGGCAGGATTGGCACGAGCTGCAGCTGTCGGCAAAACCGTTTTCTATAAGGGGATTTTTGCAAAGCAGCAGCTTGGCCCATTCGCAGGCGGTTTTGAATTTACCGATGCCTTCTGCACCTGCGAAGATATATGCATGAGGCATTTTATCTGCGGCGAAGGCCCGCTGTAAAATAGAGACGGCTTTATCCTGACAAAAGATCGCCTTGAGTGACATCGTAGTAAATTAAAAAATCAAAATTAAAAATCAAAGTTCAAAAAAAAGAGAAATTGTATTTCTCCATGGTCAACATGTATTTTCAACAATTTCTATTACTTTTTTGTGGATTGTTTTTATATCTTCGGCAGCGTCAATTACGACAAAATCATCTCGTTCTTTAGCGAGTTTGAGGAAACCTTGGCGGACCTTTTGATGATATCCATCGCCTTTTTGTTCCATTCTGTCAAGGTCGCGATTCAATCTCTGGGCTGCGGTTTTAAGGTCGACATCGAGGATAATAGTAAGGTCCGGCCAGGGTCTTTCAAGGCAATCAGTTGCAAGTTTTATGACGTTGTCTATGCCGAATCCGCCGGCATGGCCTTGATATGCGCAGGTGCTGGAAAGCCATCTGTCGAGGATGATGCATTTATTTTCTTTTAGTGCTGGTGTTATTTTTTCGGTCCAGAGCTGGACTCTGGCGGCCATATAGAGCAGGACTTCTACTGACGTGCTCATATTGAGATGTTCGGGGTTCAGCAGGATTTGGCGGATTTTTTCACCGATAGCGGTTCCACCGGGCTCTCGGAAGGTTATGACGTCAACGCCCTGCTGTTTTAGCCATTGAGATAGAAGTTTAGTTTGCGTAGTTTTACCGCAGCCGTCCGGCCCATCGAGGGCGATGAATTTGCCTGAAAATTTATCGTTCATCTTTTTTCAAGCCTCGTAGTAACTTATCCTAAGATATTTATCTTATGAAGGCCAGAACCTTCACCTCGCTCAGGATGACCTTTGGTTATTTTGTTAATTGGAAGTTTTCGGGGCCGACGAGCTGTCGCATTTTTCTACAAAAATCCAGGTTGGCGTTGACTGATAATTGTCTGTCGGCGGCTGCGTAAACTTTTCCTTTGTTGGTTCTTATTGCTATGTAGACCGGGCTTCGGCCTTTGTGGTGCTGGCAGATGCTTTTAATCTCGGCGACTTTTTCTTTAGTAACATTTTCTGCATTGAGCGAAATTTTGACTTTGCCGGCTAATTTTTCGGTTACCTCTTCGAGGGTTATCAGTTCGACGGCTAAGATATTTGGTTTTTCCCTCCTGAAATCGAGTTTTCCTTTTGCAAACACGATTGTGTCTTTGACGAGTAGATTGCCGTATCTGTTTAGGACATCCGGGAACATTACCACTTCCGCCGAACCCTGCAAATCTTCAAGTATGAAGACGGCCATTTTTGAGCCTGCATTTCGGCCGGTCTTTGTAAGATTGTATCTTATTTTTGTTATCATTCCGCCGATGACGATTTGTCTGTCCTGGTGGAAGTCGGTCAATTGTGAAGTGTTTAGCGTTGAGTAAAGGTTAATTGTCTCAGCGTGGTGGCTTAATGGGTTGCTTGTTATATAGAAACCGAGGACCTGTTTTTCGTAAGTCAGCATTTGAGTTTCAGGCCAGGGTGGTACTTTTGGCAGGTGTTCTGCGTCTTTTGCATATTCGCTATCTTGTTGGAGTTGACCGAAGAAGTTCATTTGGCCGTTTTGCTTGTCTGCCTGGAGTCTAGCCCCTATGTGCATTGCTTTTTCGAGGCCAGCGGTCATTTGTGCGCGATTTCCACCGAGCCTGTCGAAGGCTCCAGCTTTTATCAGGGCTTCGAGCACCTGTTTGTTGACAATTCTTAAATCGATATTTTCGCAGAAATGGAACAGGCTTTTGAAAGGGCCGATTTTTTCACGGGTTGTGGTAATTTGTTCGACGGCTTTTTCGCCAACACCTTTTACGGCGGCGAGCCCAAAACGTATCACGCCTTTTTTGTCTTTTCCTGTACCTTTATAGAGGGGTGTAAAATCGACGCCGCTTTCGTTTATATCGGGGGGCCTGACCTCTATAGCCAATTCAGTGCACTCGGCGATATAATCGACGACCTTGTCGGTGTTGTCCATTTCATAGGTCAGCAAGGCAGCCATAAACTCTACTGGCCAATGGGCTTTCATATAGGCGGTCTGATAGGCGATGAAGGCATAGCGTGTTGAATGGCTTTTGTTGAAGCCGTATCCAGCGAAGCGTTCGATGAATTCGAAAATTTGTTTTGCCTGATTTTTTGTTAGTCCTTTATCGACACAGCCTTCTATGAATCTTTCCCTTTCTTTTGCAATAGTTCGGGCTTTCTTTTTGCTTATAGCTTTGATTAGAGTATAGGCCTCGCGGAGCGGTATATCTCCGAGTCGATTGCAGATGCGCATTACCTGTTCCTGGTAGACGATAATGCCGTAGGTTTCGTCGAGGATTTCTTTCATAATGGGGTGCGGCAGGTGCCATTTTGTACCGTGTTTGCGCTCGATGTAGTCGGGGATGAGTATCATCGGGCCCGGTCGATAGAGCGCATTTGCAGCAATAAGGTCTTCGATTCTGTCCGGCTTCATTCTAATTAGTAGGTCCTGCATGCCGCCGGACTCGAATTGGAAAACACCTTTTGTTTTGCCACTTGAGAACAGTTCGAAAACCTTAGGGTCGGTAAGGTCAAGTTTTTCCAGGTCGATGTCTATGCTGTGAATTTTGTTTACGAGTTGTTGGGCCCGTTCGAGGACACTGAGGGTCTTTAGGCCGAGAAAGTCCATTTTTAGCAGTCCTACTTTCTCGACAACGGGTCCTTCGTATTGGGTAATAATGTCATCGGAATCAGGGGCTTTATAGAGGGGAATAAAATTGGTAAGGGGCTCGTCAGCAATGACGACGCCGGCGGCGTGAACGGAAGCGTGCCGGGTAAGGCCCTCTAGCTTTTTGCAGATGTCAATAACTTTTCTGGTCTGCTCGCTTTGTTCGTATGCTTGTTTTAGCTGCGGCTCGGTTTTTATGGCCTTATCGAGGGTCATATCAAGAGAGAAGGGAACAAGCTTTGCTAATCTGTCTGCTTCATGTAATGGCACGCCGAGTACTCGGCAGACGTCTCGAATAACGGCGCGTGCTTTCATTGTTCCGAAGGTTATGATTTGCGCGACGTGGCCATATTTTTGTCGGACATAGTCGATAATTTTTGCACGATGAGCCTGACAGATATCGATATCAACATCGGGCATTTCGTTGCGATGGGGGTCCATAAAGCGTTCGAAAAGCAGGTCGTATCGGATTGGGTCAACGTCGCAGAAGCCGAGGCAATATCCGGCAAGCGTGCCTACGGCACTACCCCTTGCCCCAACAGGGATATTATTTTTGTGTGCGTAGTTACAGAAGTCCCAGACGATAAGAAAATAGCTAGCAAAGCCCTTTGATTCTATCACGTCGAGCTCTCTATCGAGTCTGTTTTTTATTTGTTCGGTGATTTTGCCGTATCGCTGTTTTGCTCCTTCGTAGCACAATCTGGTTAGGAGCTGGTTAGGAGTTGAGCGATCGGCGGATTTGAAAACGGGGGCGTGACGAGTTTTCAGGTCAAGCACAACGTTACATCGGTTTGCAATAGCCAAGGTATTATCACAAGCTTCGGTAATTTCTGTGAAGAGATGATACATTTGTTCAGGGCTTTTCAAGAAGACATCTCTTGGGTATATCATTCTGGAGGGGTCGTCGGCGTTTTTCCCGGTGCTTATACAGCATAAACAATTGTGTGCTTCATAATCATCTTGATGTAAGAAGTGTACATCGTTTGTTGCGACTAAGGGCAGTCCCATTTTTTTAGCGAGGTTAACTAATGCCTGCTGAATATTTGGGTTGTCTTCTTCGTGGGTTTGGATTTCGATGAAGAATCTGTCCGGTCCGAACATTTTTACGTAGCTTTCTGCGGCTTTGGCGGCAGCTGTTTCGTCGCCGTTGGCCAGCAGGGTGGGAATCTCGCCTTTTAGACAGGCTGAAGTGGCGAGCAGCCCTTCGTTTAGTTCGGCAAGGATTTCTTTGTCAATTCTTGGTCGGTAGTAAAATCCTTCGGTGAAGCCGATGCTTGCGAGCTTTAGAAGGTTCTGATAGCCGGTATTATTTTCGGCGAGGATGAGCAGATGGTATGCGGCATCGGTAATAGAGCATTTTTGTTTGTCGAACCTGGTGCGTGGTGCGATGTAGGCTTCGATGCCAAGTATAGGCTTCATGTGTGCATCGAGAGCTTTAGTGTAGAATTCGACGGTGCCGAACATATTTCCGTGGTCGGTAACGGCTATGGTATCCATTTGGAGCTCTTTGCATCGCTTTAGCAATTTGTCGAAGGCAATTGCGCCGTCAAGGAGTGAATATTGGCTGTGCAGGTGGAGATGCGTAAATGCTTTATTAGCCATAGTTTAAATTGTCCATTAAAATTACGGTCAGGATATACATAATAAGCCGCGGGCCTGACTATGTCAATGTGCGGTTTGTGTATTTATTAGTGTGAATGCAAAAGTTTAAAGAAAAGCTTGAGGTAATTACTGTGGGGTGTTAGAATGCAGAAAGTAAAGCTTGGATAAGCCAGGGGAGCTAAAGACCAAACGTGAGTTTGGGCTACAGCTGAGAAATCGTCGATAAGGCGATGACCCTAAGAACCTGAACAGGTTAAGACCTGCGAAGGAAGGCAACTATGAAAGTTTGAAGCACTCCTTTTGCGGGAGTGCTTTTTTGTTAACGATGGGCTGAATAAATTGCAATGAAAGGAAACAAGAATGAAAGAGATTGAGATTTCCAGAGCGATTATAGAAGCATACAGCAGTAGACTGTCGGAGCATCTTGAGAACGATGTTGTTATAGTTGGTGCTGGTCCTGCCGGTCTGGCAGCCGGTTATTACCTGGCGGGTTCGGCAGTCAAGACGACCATAATTGAAAAGAAGCTTTCGATAGGTGGAGGGATCTGGGGAGGTGCTGCCGGCTATAATGTTGTTACTTTCGAAGATAAGGACATTTTGGATGAAATTGGTGTGTCTGTAACGCAAAAGGGAGCTCTGTATATAGCAGATGCCATAGAATTTGCGACGGCATTGGGCTATAAGGCTAAGAAATCCGGAGCGGTAATCTTTAACTTAACAGAGGCAGAAGATATTGTTCTCAAGGAGGATGTAGTTAAAGGGGTAGTGGTTAATAACGCGAGCGCCCGAGCTATAAGATTGCATGTAGACCCATTTTGTGTTTGTGCGAGATTTGTGATTGATGCGACAGGGCATCCGGCTGAACTGGTTAGTATGCTCAAGAGAAGGAAGCCGGGACTTTTCCGAAATGAATTGCAGGAATATTTTATGGACGTGGAGACATCGGAGGCCGGGGTTGTTGAGAAAACAGGCGAAGTTTATCCTGGGCTTTATGCTGCAGGTATGGCTGTATGCGATGTTTATAATCTACCGAGAATGGGCCCTATTTTTGGGGGTATGTTAAAGTCCGGAAAGAAAGTTGCTGAATTGATAAAAAATAAATTAGCGGTTTAATCCGACGAGGCCTGTTTCCAGGATGATCTTTGGGTTGCCCTTATACCAGATACGACAGTAACAACCAGCATGATTGTAAACGTTACCGTTGTGAACCAGTAACCCCAAGTAGCTGTTTGGACATGGGCCATCTTTATTATTACTGTACCTATGGCAAAAGACTGCAGGAACATTTTGATTTTGCCGGAGAAAGTAGCAGCAAAGTTAACGCCCTGAGCTTCTGCGATGTGACGCAGGACAGTAACGTAGATTTCTCTTAAGATTAGTATAGCCGCCACGGACCAGTGGATTACTGTCATTGTAGTTTCAGGTAAGTTAAAAAGCTTTGGTTCACCAATTATTGCGAGACAAATAAAAGTACCGCATACGAGGATTTTGTCGACGAGCGGGTCCATCATTCTGCCGAATTTACTGGTGACATTGAGGCTACGTGCCACTATGCCATCGACAATATCACTGAGGCCGGCTATGACGAAGATGACGAAGGCAATATCCAGAAAGAACGATATGTTTTCGAGATAAGGGGAGTAGAGAATCATAAACAGAAAGACGAGAGTTAAGATGAGCCTTCCAAAAGTCAGAATATTCGGAATGAGTCTTAGCATGGTGACGAGTTTACTTTATTTGTGATATAATTCAATACTAAATTTGCTCGACAACTAAATCGTAATCTTTTGTGCCAATAACTTTAGAATCGATGAATTTGCCGTGGGGTGCTGAGCAATTTTTTATAATGCAAACGCTGTCGATATCAGGTGCCTGGCCGTAAAAGCGTCCTTGGCCGGTGCCCTTATTATCAACGGAGTCGACGAGACAAGTAAGAGTTGAGCCGATGTATTCAGCGTTTTTGGCAAAGGCGATTTTCTGCTGGGTCAGCATTAGTTCTTCGAGGCGTTGTTGTTTTATTTCATCCGGGACCTGGCTGGGCATTTTGGCAGCTTTGGTGCCGGATTCAGCATAGTATTTAAAGCAGCCCAAGGCGTCAAATTCAGCCCATTTGATAAATTCTAATAACTCGTTGAATTGCTGGTCAGTTTCGCCGGGGAAACCCACTATTACAGTTGTTCGCAGTATGATATCAGGGCAGGCTTGTCGCAAGTTTTCAATTAGTCGGGAGACGCGTTTTTTTGAGTCAGGCCGTCGCATATCTTTTAGAATTTTATCGTTTATGTGCTGGATTGGCATATCAATATAGTGGAGGATTTTCTTACTTTTTGCAATGGTATCGATTAGTTTATCGTTGATTCCTGCTGGGTATAGATACATCAATCTAATCCATACCAGCTCGTCAATTTTTTCAAGCTCGCTTGCAAGTGCGGCCAGGTCTTTTTTTAGTTTCAAATCGTGGCCGTAATAAGTGGTGTCCTGTGCAATGACATTTAATTCGACTGCACCGGCGCGTACTAACTCAGTAGCTTCGGCGAGGACGAGTTTTTTAGGTTTGCTTCGGAATGGGCCTCTGATAGCAGGGACTGTACAAAACGAGCACATATGGTTGCAGCCCTCACTGATTCGAAGGTATGCCCAGTGGGGTGGCGTGATAAGTAATCTGGTTCTGTCGTCTAGGATTGTTTGTTGTTGCCGGTCGAGGTAAGCAACAGGCCGGCTGGACGAAAGAGTTTCTTTTATAATCTGGGCTATTGCATCCCGGTGAGCAAGACCGAGAATTGCATCAATACCATCAACCTGGTTTAATAGGTCGTTTCCTAATCTTTCCGGGAGACATCCTGCGACTATTACTTTTTTTACAGTTCCGCGGATTTTACATTCTACAGCGTGTTTTATTTCTTCGAGGGCTTCGGTCTTGGCCGGCGCAATGAAGCCACAGGTATTGATGACAATGACATCGGCATTGTGGGGCTCGGCGGTTATCAGAAAATGAGCCTGTGCGATTTTGGCTAACATCCTTTCGCTATCGACAATATTTTTGGGACATCCAAGCGCTATAAAACCGACAGTTACAGGTTTTGGGGAGATTTTCATTGCCATAGTTCAATAAAAGGTAGCAAAAAAGTACGAAATGGTCTAATGTTTTAATTTAGCAAAGAGGCAAAGAGATTACTTTTGTAGAATGTAGTTGCAGATACAAAACATAGATGTATACTAACTACTACCGGCATTTGAGGTTGAGAAGCAGAAGCTAAGGCAGAGAAGGATGGAAATAATACGGGAAGCAGAGGAAATATCTGATTAAATTATGTTGTCATTTTTGTTTAGCGACAGGTCGCGTTGGAACCGGGCGGCATTATTAAGATTTGATTTTTCGTGGAGGAAAGTTTATGGATAACTTAAGTAACAGTGGGGTTTCTTCTGACAATAATCTTAACAAACCTAACCCTTTTGATGATGATACAAGTGGTTCGAATGTTTCACATTCACCATTAAACTTGGGTGGGGGCAGTAGAGCAGAAGCACCAAAGGTTGAAGCTGTATCTGGAGCTGTGACACCGGTTACAAGCAAGCCGGCTGAAACAGCAAGTTCTTCGGAACGGATCACGGGCGTAAAGACTTTTTTTACAAAACTGCATTCAGGCGCTATAGCTTTTCTTGATGAGCAAATCACCAATTGGCTGCGTAACAATCCGGGCATTGTTATAAAACGAACCAATACGGTTGTGGGTGAAATCCAGGCGAAAAAAACCGAGCCCAATATTGTAGTTACGATTTGGTACTGAAGGTTAATCACCGAAGATAAGTTTAAATGCAAGACGGACCTATAGAAGGCGGGTGTGAGTAGTCTTCTTTTGTGAAATAGTTTTAGGTTTTTCGTTTTTTAAGCGAGGAGTATGCTTGGGCCTACTTCAGTTACGAAGTTAGTTAGTTTTCTGTTTGGTGTTTATAATTTTTGGTGTGTTTGACTTTTTTGTATTTTTCAGTCGAAGTCTCAGGTTTTGGGGTCAATTCAGCAATAGGAATGGGTTGCAGTTTTTGCTGTTGAGTTTCAGCTGATTGTTCAATGTTAATTTCGTCGAGTTCAAGGATGGCTTTTTGGACGGCCTGCTCGGCGGGCTCATCGGTTAGTGCCTTCAAATATAGGCAGGTGGAGGATTTTGGCTGCTCAAGACAAATAAGTTTTTCCCGAATCAATTCAAGAATCGCCAGGAATAATCCAATCATTACGAAGCGGTTTGGTCTTGACTCGAAGATTTGTTTAAAAGTCGTTGTTCCTTCAGTTTGCAAACGGCGCAGAATTTCTATCTGATACAAATCAATGGGGGTATCATCTTTGATGTGACTAATGTCAATATGAGCGCCCGTGGCCTCCATGATAGAGTCAAAGGCTTCGAGCAGGTCCCAGATGTTTACCTGCTCGATATCAATTTGTGGCTGGGTATCGGGTTTTAGCTTTTGGATAATGGTATCGGGCCTGGCGAAACGTTTCTTTGTCTCATCTGCGGCGGTGCCGAGCAAATTGGCAGCATCTTTGAACTTTTTGTATTCGAGGAGCTGGCGTATAAGCTCTGCTCTCGGGTCGGTCAAATCATCGGCCTGCAGTTGCTCGGGCTCTGCTTTTGGAAGCAGCATCACCGATTTTATCTGCATTAATGTTGAGGCCATTACCAAGAAGTCGCTGGCCAAATCGATGTCAAGTTTTTTCAGCATTTCGATGTAGCGCAAGTATTGGTGGGTTATTTTTGCGATGGGAATATCGTAGATGTCGATTTCTTCTTTGCGGACGAGATACAGCAGCAGGTCCAAAGGTCCCGCGAACATGTCAAGATTTACGCGATAATCAGCCAGTTATAACTCCTGTTTTTTTTGAGATTCCAAGATTTCTTGTGCCTGCTGAGCTTGGTTTTCAAGGACCTGCAACTGTGTATCTGCTATGGCAGGGATTCCGGAATATATATTTGCGGCGTTTCGGCCGGTTACAACTGATTTGATTCCAAAATCATCAAGCAACTGTTTTGCCAAATCAGCCTGTGCTGAATCTGCAAACCGTGCAATTGTAACAAGTTTGTTGGCCATGGTTAAGTTCCCAATCCGACGGCTTTTCGGGCCCGGGCGAGGGTTTCAACGGCAACGGCTTTTGCATGCTTGGCGCCGTTGGCGAGGACTTTTTTGACGTAATTAATGTTGTTTTCGAGTTCGGTTCTTTTTTTTCGGAACGGCTTGAAATGGTCTATCATCAGTTCGGCGAGTCGTTTTTTGGCCTCGCTATAACCCATACCGCCGCTTCGGTATCTGCTTTCCCACTCAGCTAACTCATCGGGCGAGGCGACCAGCTTCAAAAGTGCAAAGACGTTGCACTTTTCGGGGTCTTTTGGCTCTTCGAGAGGTGTAGAGTCGGTAACGATACTCATAATTTTTTTTCTGATGCTTTCTTCCGGCTCGAATATCTCGATGGTATTTCTGTAGCTTTTGCTCATTTTTTGGCCGTCAGTACCGGGGACTACGGCAACGGATTGTATAATGTATTCCTCTGGCACGGTGAAGATTTGGCCGTAGTTGTTATTGAATCGGATGGCGATGTCGCGGGTGACCTCGATGTGCTGCTTCTGGTCGGCGCCTACTGGGACAATATCACTGTTGTAAATCAGGATATCAGCTGCCTGGAGGACGGGGTATGCGAACAGGCCGTGATTAGGACTCATGCCCTGGGCGACTTTGTCCTTGTAACTTGTGCATCTCTGTAGGAGCCCCATTGGCGTTACGCAGGAAAGCAGCCAGGTTAGTTCGGTGACTTCAGGTACGTCGGATTGTCGCCAGAAGACGGTTTTTTTGGTATCGAGGCCCAGAGCGATATAATCCATTGTGACATCAAGAGTATACGGAGCGACATCAGCCGGTGTTGGATTGCTGGTGAGGGCGTGATAGTCGGCAATAAAATAAAAACAGTTGTGTTCGGTCTGTAACTGCAGGTGTTGTCGCATTGCGCCGAAGTAATTGCCTATATGCAATTTACCGGATGGCTGTATTCCTGAAAGAACTCGCAATATCTGTCTCCTGACATTTAGGGAAAACCCTGGAAATTGTTTGATTCGCTTTTAAGATGCGAATTCCACCTAAAAATAACCCTGTTTCGGCGGAATGTCAAGGTTTTTGGGTGTGGAATTTTGTGCTGGCTGAGTGGGTAAATTGGAGGAATAGAGTGGCGTGTTGTGGGTTGCGCGGGCTGGTGAACCGGGGCACGAGTCATAAGCGCACAATCGCATAAGTTCAATTTTCAGTTTGACGCAAATTGAAAGAGATTGCGTGCGAATGCGTCAGAAAAATGGAGAAAAATTGGTATTTTTTTGTAAAAATTGATAAAAATTGCGCACTTTTGTCGCAATTTTCATACTTTTTCGCATTTTTTGGAAAAAAACAAAGAAAAAGTGTAACAAGTACACAGGTTTGGTGCACATAGTTACAGGAACCGGCTTTGTTGAAGGAAATCTCTGTTGTGGTTTTTTTGGAAGTCTGGGGAATTGGTAAAAGTGGTGGATTTGAAGTTGAACATAATAGCAATTTAGGTTATAATATTGCCACATTTCGGAGTTTGTATCAGGAAATGCGATATTGAAAGTCTGTCAAACTTAGTAGCGGGACAAGGAAATACGAATCTTTCAATGTTGCATCGTTTTTTACAGTCATTTTTGTATCAGGTTAATATAAACACTTTTTTGAAAGGGGAGGAAAATGAAAAAACAAGTGATGTTTGTGCTGGCGGTCATTTTTGCAGTCTCTGCGCTTTCCAACGCGCAAAATTTGGTCGTAAACCCGGGTTTCGAGACTCCCGAGACGACCGGCGGTGGCTGGCCTTCTACCTATGGCGACTGGAACGGTGACTATTCTTCCATTGTAGGAGCCTCTGCTGGAATAATACCGCTCGAAGGCTCAAAAATGCTAAAGTTCCTCGGCTCGTCTCACGGTGGCTCCGGCGGCTCGGCAAACTCCTGCCAGGTCTTCCAGATAATCAATGTAAGCTCTTACGCACAGGAAATCTCAGTTGGGAAAGTCTCAGTCGCTGCATCCGCCTATTTCAATCGTATCGCCGGAGACTCCCAGACGGACACTAAATTTTATGTCTCTATCTTCGCTTATGCAGGCGAACCAAGTTCTTTCCCCTGGCAGTGGGAAACCTCTCCTGACGGTGGTAAGCTCGCTCGCGCAGATGGATTTGTCTATAGCGACGGCGACCCCGCCACATGGGAACAAGGCCAGACCCAGTTGGCCCTGCCGACTAATACGGATTTTGTCATAATCGGCGTCAACGCTAATGAAGATATTTACAACGACTATTCTCTGCCCGAATTTGACGGCCATTTTGCCGATGATGTGTACGCAGAAGTAATCATTCCGGCTTTGGTCGGCCTTGAGGTGACCGGGCCTGATGAGGTGGCCGAGGATTCCCAGACCCAGTATTCTGCAATTGCCCTTTATGACAACAACAGTACGTCAGACGTTACCGATTTGGCCGTATGGTCGGTTGAGCCTAATGTAATAGCGGATATCGAGGCGGGGCTGCTTACCACCGAGAAGATATTCCAGCCGGAGGCTGTTACCATAACCGCCCAGTACACCGAAGACGGCAATACCTTCGATGCAAACAAGCCGGTTTCACTCTTCGCAATCTGCCCCTCAGGCAACGCACTGCAATTCGACGGTGTGGATGATTATGTAGCCCTTTCGGAGAATGCTGTAACGACAACGCAATTCACCGTTGCTGCCTGGGCAAATCATTATGGCCATGCAGGGGGATATTGGAAACAGAACACCATCTTTTCTCAAAGAGATTACTCGATCGGCGACAACCATTCCGCCGTGGTACTTATGACCGAAAGGATTGAGGATGGGCCCGCATCTGCTACTATTAGAAGTAGTTCCGGCGCAATTCAAAGGCTCGTATATACACGGCAGCCCTATGGTGAATGGCACCATTATGCTATGACCGTTGATTCTGAGGATTTCATATTTTATATAGATGGTGTTGAGGTCAACAGAACTTCAAACCAGCAGAACGGAGACTACGTCACCGGTATAGACTGTGTGGATATAGGAAGGCATAAGTATATCACTTATTTTGTATTGCGGGACACAGGGCTTTTCAATGGAGCAATCGACGACGTTCGAATTTACGACCGTGCGTTGTCTGCGGAGGAGGTACAGATGAGCATGCACACGCAGCCGGAAAGCAATGAACCTAATCTGGTTGGCTACTGGAACTTTGACGAGGGCGAAGGGCAGGTTGCGCATGACACATCAGGCAATGGCAACAATGGCCAACTGGGTTCGGCGCCCGATATCGACGACTCCGACCCCAACTGGGTCGATTCCAATGCGCCGGTGGGAATTTGTACATTGGAAGGGCTTCTCGAGCGTAATGTGAATGAAGCTTTAGAGATTAAGCTCAACATTCTTGATGAGATTTTAGAGGCTCTGGCGAGGGAAGATGCTTCAGTGAATATTCTTGGTGGCATGTTCGGCGAGCTGGATTACGGTTACCTCGACAAGCGTGATATTAGAAAGGCCGGACGCGAAATACATTCTGCGATACAGAGCGAAGAGCAGGCCATTCACTTAGTGGAAAAAAGCGTCGATGACCTCGAGGATTCGCTGGACGTACTGGCCAGCGAAGATGGTCCTCCAGACAGCAACTCAACTAACGACAATAGAAATACCAATCGGCTTTTGACACCCCCCAAGAGATAAGGCCAAAGGTTAATTTTAGCTGAGTATTTGTAGGATTTGACAAAAGGGCTGTGGGCTCACGCCTGCAGCCCTTTGATTTATTAGTTTGTAAGCAAGCGTACTGATGCCACTGTGGTTTGGTGTAATATCAGAGATTTTTTCAATGTCGCCAAATCGCAGGCCGCTTTTAAGCCCGGCCGATAGACTTGAGGTATCTTTTCGACTTACGCAGTTTCATTCTGGATGCTTTCTTCTTTACTGCGTCAGTTTTACGGCCAAGTTGCTTAGCTATTTTGGAGGTTGGGTTGTTTGGGAAGAGCTTCTTTAGCAGGTTCACATCGCGTGTTGTCCAGAGTCCCTTCGGAGCCTTTTTTGCCCTTTTGGCTTTTCTCTTTTTGGCCATTTTATACTCCCCTTAGTTAAGTGTTATCGTCTAAATTTTATCCCTCTGCTTTTTATTGCAGCTACGTGCAGTATAATCTACAGGTGGTATTTTGTGGTGTCAAGTTTTTTTGGTAATTTTAAGGCGGGATGCATCTTGAAGGGTTTTTAGCTGGTGGGGTGGCTTTGAACACCATCTTGATTTGCTGTTGTGCTTTACAAGGAAATGTTTTTCGGTATACTTATTAGTTGCTATGGCAGAAATTGGAGAGAGTTCTGTAGGTATTGTCGAGACAAAAACGATTCGGGTAATCGAGCAGGATAAGCCTTTGAAACTGGAGTGCGGCAAGATATTGGCTCCGATTGATGTGGCCTATGAGACATACGGGGAGCTTAATGAGGGGGGCGATAATTCTGTTTTGATATGCCATGCTCTGAGCGGCGACGCTCATGTTGCCGGTTACCATAGTTCCGAGGATAGAAAGCCCGGGTGGTGGGATGTTATGGTGGGGCCGGGTAAAGGAATCGATACGAATAAATATTTTGTCATTTGCTCAAACTTTTTGGGCGGTTGTAGCGGAACGACGGGGCCGTCTTCAATTAATCCGGAGACAGACAAGCCATATGGTCTGGATTTTCCCATTATAACCATTTCGGATATGGTCAAGGTCCAAAAGCTGTTGCTGGACAAAATCGGCGTAAAAAAGCTTTTGGCGGTAATTGGTGGGTCTATCGGCGGGATGCAGGTTTTGCAGTGGGCCATTGAGTATCCTGAGTTTGTTAGAGCAGCGATAGCAGTTGCAACAACAACTCATCTTGGAGCACAGTCGATTGCGTTTGATGCAGTAGGTCGAAATGCAATACTGGGCGACCTGAATTTTTCCAGCGGCCAGTATCATGGCAAAAAGGGTCCGGATGCAGGTCTGGCAATTGCTCGGATGATAGGACATATAACATATCTATCAGAAGAGGGCATGCGGGAGAAGTTTGGGCGCGAGCTTCGGAGCGCCGATGAGTACACTTATGATTTTGACAGTGAATTTTCCGTTGAGACATACCTTGACCATCAGGGACAGACTTTTGTGGAAAGATTTGACGCCAACAGTTATCTTTACATAACCAAGGCGGCAGATTATTTTGACCTGCAAAAAGACTACGGGTCGTTAACCGAAGCCTTTGCGAAAGTGAAGTCGCGATTTCTTATAATTAGTTTCGCGAGCGACTGGCTGTATACGCCTTCGCAATCGGAGGAGATAGTTAATGCCCTGGTTGCCAACGGTAAAGATGTGAGTTTTTGTAATATTGCATCGGGTTACGGCCACGACGCTTTTCTACTGGAGCCTGAGACGCTTGGTTCATTTATTTCCGGTTTTTTAGATGCGACTCATCATCCTGGAGTAAGGTGTGCGGGCGATCTGGGCTTAGTTAAAAAAGAGCGCTCGGTCAGCCGATTTGAGCAGGCGCAGCGGACGCGTGTTGACTATGAGTTAATAGAATCAATAATAGAACCGAACAGCACGGTTTTGGATATTGGCTGTGGGGACGGGGAATTATTGGCAAATCTGGCGGCGGACAAAAACATAGAGGGCAAAGGTATTGAGGTTCAGCAGGACTTAGTTCTTTCTTGTGTAAGGAGAGGCCTGTCGATTATTCAGCGTGATGTTGAGCGGGGGTTGAAGGATTATACTGATAAGAGTGTTGACTACGTGATTCTATCACAGACGGTGCAGACGGTTAAGAATCCTGAGAAGGTTTTTAAGGAGCTACTTCGAGTTGGCAAGAAGGTGATTGTTAGCTTTCCGAACTTTGCTCACTGGCGGTGCAGGGTTCAGCTGCTGCTTGGTGGGATGGCGCCGGTAACGAGGCAGCTACCTTTTAGTTGGTATGACTCGCCGAACATACACTTTTTGTCCCTGAAAGATTTCGATAGGTTTTGTAAGAAGCTGGGGGTCGAGGTAGAAAAGAGGATTCCCTTGGGCAAGAGGCGTCTTGGGCCGGTAAGATTCGCTTCTAATTTATTTTCCGAACAGGTAGTCTACGTAACGAGTAAAGATTAAAGCACAACTTCCGAATAGGATATAGGCTCGTAATTTAATACTATTTCTGGAATAAAGCCTGCGGGTATTTCTGTTGTACCGGAGCGGTTGAATAGAAGGTCGCTGTTTCCGGTTAAGTCCATTGTTAAGTCGGAATAGTTGATTACGGAGCCATTAATCAATCCACCAGCGTTGCCGAAGAATTCGATGCCGTTACCAGCTATTGCTCCATTAAGGGTGCCGAAATCACCGCCGAAGGACACGAGAAAGCCAGGAGCGATAGTGAATGTGCCTGTTTCTTCCTCGAGTCCGGCAAATTGTTCTTCGGGGGGTAATTCACTAACGGAGTTACTGTAAACGTTACCCAGGAAATTGATCTGATTCGTTGCGGAATCATCTTCTATGTCGCCGGCTCCGGCTACGACACCTGTTATAGTTACATCTCCAGTGAATGTTACTATGTTGGGGACCTCGATGTATACAACGCCATTTAATGTTACATGGCCTGAAAAAGTAGGGTTGGTTCCGGCTACAATCCTTACGTTTTCAAAAGTTGCATCAGCAGAGGTATCTATTGAAGAATCTATTATATTGGTAGTGTAAGGTTCGAAATATTCTGGGTTTGGGACGGGGAATTCCGTGGGTGCGACGCCAAATGTAACGTGATTGTCTATAGCATCCTGACCAGTTTCGCCACCTATTGAAGCCTGGCCACCTTCTAAGTTGACAGTTCCGAGGGGATTTGCAATGTGCACGTCGCCGGCTATTTGAGAGTTTCCTATTATGGACAAAGCCAGAAGTTCGTTTTCGCTCACGATGTAGACATCTGATTCAACGGAGACATTTACACCTTCCAGGTCTATATTACCAAGTAAGTTCAGGGGTCCTTTTGTTGCCACACCATAGTCAAAGGCTGTATCTGCTCTTGTCCCAAAAGAGTAATTTACTCTTAGCGTTTTCGTAACCGGGCCATAGGTTCCGAAGACATCCACCTGCAGTGTGTTTGGGTCAGTTGATGTTGGCAGTGGTATTATTTGCACATTAAAACCTTGTCCCTTTGCGGAGTTTAGTGTAATGTCTGGGACTGTTATGCTTGAACCATCGTAAGTTGGCATAATACCTGAGATGTTGTTGGCTGCCGATAGAAAGGAACTTGCGATTAAAGGGAATCTCTGATTGGGTGGCGTTTCTCCAGGTATTGAGACATAGCTTACCCAATGGCGTATAATCTCAAGACCGGATTCAGCGGAGGCTCTTGCATGGTTAGCTTTGCGCTGGTTTTCGGCGAGTTGAATGTTGGCTCCGGACATTGAGTAGATTGCAGCGGCCCATGCTGATAGCATTGCTAAAACTATCATTGATACCAGAAGTGCCGCTCCTTTGCGGTATTTACGGCGAGTCATTTTTATCCCCTCCTGATTTTGAAATGCCCGTTAAGGGCTCTGCACGGCTTTACCGTGTCCATCACTTCTATAATAAACTATAAGAAATAATCTAAAGAACACAAAAAAGCTGTGTTTTAGAAGCTGTTGTGCAAGGATAAGACCGATAATACGAGCTCTTGCTAAATTTACTCCAAAGGCGCATGGGCTTTTGTGGGTTTGTTTTTTCACGGACTGAATGTGTTAACTTTTGAAATTGTGATAATTACCGTTTTTAAACTGTGTGGGCACTTCAAGGCCGTGTTCGGTCATCAGTTTTGAATCTGACATTATTTTTTTAACATCATCGTCGGCGATAATGTAGCCCTCGTCGAGAAGAACAGTTCTATCGGCGATTGTGGCTGCAAAATTCATATCACAGGTTGCTATTATTAGGGTCTGGGGTAAGGCGGCGAGCAGTTTTATAAGATTTTTGCGGTTTC
The DNA here is from genome assembly GCA_020351025.1 of Planctomycetota bacterium. Taxonomy (GTDB): domain Bacteria; phylum Planctomycetota; class Phycisphaerae; order Sedimentisphaerales; family Anaerobacaceae. The sequence goes on along the minus strand of CP070728.1, from coordinate 1,311,654 downwards.
TTGGGTCCAAGCTGCCATCAGGCTCATCGAGTGTAATTATCTTAGGAGCCATAGAGAGAATAGTTGCTATTGCGGCGGCCCGCTTTTGCCCGGCTGAGAGATGATGTGGGGCTTTGTCAGCCATTCCTTCCAGGCCGACGGTTTTGAGTGCTTCAGTTACGCGTTTTTTTACCTTTTCGGCTTCAATGCCCATATTGAGGGGCCCGAATGCCACATCATCGAACAAAGTTGGCATAAATAATTGGTCATCAGGGTTTTCCAAGCAGGAGCCAAGCAAAGTTCGAATTTTTTTGAAGTTTTTCTTGTTGATTTGTAGGCCGTCAATGAAGACTTTTCCTGTGCCTTTCACAAAGCCAGCCATTGCGAGCAGCAATGTTGATTTGCCTGCACCGTTAGGTCCTATCAAGGCCAGTCTTTGGCTGTGTTCTACGTTTAAGCATATGTTGCATAGTGCAAGTGTGCCATCAGGATATTCGTATGAAAAATTTTCTATTTCAATCGCTTTCGACATTGCAAGGGCCTATAGTAAAATCGGTTTTATAAAAAAGTGCAGTCCAAACAGGAAAGATGCAGCGGACAAAGTAAACAGTAAGTCACAGCGGCGGAACTTAAGCTTGGAGATGCTTCGCCATTTTCCTTCGAAGCCACGGGCCTGCATCGCAATATTTATGCGCTCAGCGCTGTCAATGCTTCGGATAAGCAGGGAGCCGAGCATAGCGGCTGCTATTTTGAGCTCTGCTGTAAATCCCAAATTGGTTAGTTTCCTGCCATCTCTTGCCCGTAGTATGTGATGGGCGCTGTCAATAAGAATAAATATGTAGCGGTACAGGAAGCCAAGTTGAATAATTAGTAGCTTTGGTACGCCGAGCTTATGCAGGCCCGTGAGTAAATTACTGAAACGTGTGGTGGAAACCAGAGCTATCAGGGCCAGCATTGTAACGATAAACTTTCCGAGAATGGTAAAACATCTCATCCAGCCAAGCGAGGTCTGCCATAAAAATAGTCCAAAGGCAACGTTAACAGGCGTTCTATCATATAATGGACAAGTCAGAGCCAGGACCAGAATAAACGGGCAGACCAGCAGTATATGTTTGAAGGCAAATCTTAACGGGATTCTACCTAATACGAGAATCGTAAAGGGTCCGACGGCGTAGCAGGTCAGAATGCTTAGTGAGGTGCGGGGCAAAGAAACAACCACAGCGGTAAAAGTGAGCGCAACTATAAACTTTACCCTGCCATCAAGCCGATGAATGGGCGAATCCTGATAAGCAAATTTATCTATATATGCGTGATGCATATTTCGTATCTCGTGTTTCTCGTTATGCCTCCAGCGACTTCTTTTTTCTCAGGAACGACACTATCATCCAGATGAACAACATAGTTAAGCCGGAGCCGGCCACTCCCGCGAAACTTGTCCAGCCCGCTGAGGTCTTTATTTCCTGTTCCTTTTCGTTGGTTTCCCCCAGCTTTGATGTCCTGATGGAATAATCTGGCATTGGCGTGTACCTGGTTTGAAAATCATCTACCGCTGAAACTGTGGGCTCGACGTTGGAGACGATAGGTTTGAAGTCTGGCTGGTCTGGTCTTTCAGCGTAGCTCCACTCCAGGCCATCAGGCATCCCGGAGGCAACCAGCGAAAGCCCTGCTCCAATAACGACGGTAAAGACCGCCAGTGTTATGAAGACCGCGTTTCTACTTAATCTGACTTTGCCCTGCAGAGAATCCACGACAATATCAGGCCTGACCTGTTGTAGATATCCCAATACAGCTAAAGTAATCAAGCCTTCAGCAAAGCCGACCAAAAAATGAACGCCGAGCATTGTTATCAGAAAGGTCGAGAACGGAACCACAAGTACGCCGGATAGAGCTGCCTCTATCGGGACAAGAATTGCACCTGCTTCAATAGCAATTACGCAAGCCATCATAGCCCCGATGTATGTCCGCAAGCTGCTGAAAGGTCCTATGGTAAAGCTTTTATACAAAAAGTAGCCGATGTAACTTGGGATAATTGCCATATTGATGATGTTGCAACCGAGAGCCAATAAGCCACCATCCTGGAAAATAAGGCACTGAATAATTACTACCGAAGATATGACTATTGCTCCTAAGTGTGGTCCTAATATGATAGCCAGCAGCACGGCGCCAACCATATGTCCGCTCGTTCCAGGCATTGCGGGAAGCTGGAAATTGACCATTTGTGCGGCAAAAACGAACGCACCTAGTATACCCATCAAAGGGAATTTATCTGAAGCAATAAACTGCCTTGCTTTTTTGCAGATAAAGGCCAGGCCTGCAGCGGCTATTGCCAGCGTGCCGGTTGCAATCGGGACCGATAGTAATTCATTAGCCATATGCATAATAAAATTCTCCTAATCTTCCTTGTTAGCTTTTAGTTTTTTACTCTGACGACTCAGAATTTTGGCACTCAGAAAATCATTTGAGCACGCACAGCTAATACCACAGCATTTCTTATTGTTTTGTCACCGCCCGGATTGGCGATGTACTGAATACTCGGGCTTACATTCAGCCTGTGAGTCACTGCAGCACAGTAATAGAGCTCCAATGCACTCTCGTAGTCATCGGTGTAGGTTTTGGATGCTTTGTTGCTGAAGATACCCTGTGCGAAACCCACGCCCAGGATATCATCGTCTCGATCTTCCAACAACCCCTGGTACTGAAAACCAACACTCCAAAAATCAACAATATCGTTTTTCTTGCTGTTTGCATAACCATATCTAAAAAATGCCCCCAGACCCTGCTGGTCTTGTTGTTCTGGATTTTCTTTAATCAACATCTGGTCACAGGTAAGGTAAAAACCAATGTCATCGCGATAGTTTTTAGTTCTATCTGAGTTTGCTTTTGGTTGCGGGTCATACCAGAGACCTGCCCGGTAAGCACCTTGCAGAGGCCCATTTGCTGCGTTTAACTCTGGCGTTATTCCGGTTTCAAAGATATATAACAGATAGTCCTCATCATGGAATGTTGTTCGAAAGCCGGTTTCTCTGATATCTGCCTGGGCATCGGATAGAGCTGCTGTTGCATACCAAGGGCCGGTCGGCTTGTAGTGAACAGCTACACTGAGACCATAGTCTGGGAATGGTATGGTCGGGTTGTTTATCAAGGCGCCATTTAGAAACTGGGTGGTTTCATCATTGGCATAGTTGCTGCAATCAAATGAAACTGGGCAGTTGTGGTGCTCGAAGCCGCCGGTAAGGTCTATCTTGCCGATTCTAAGATGAATTGTTTCATTTGCAAAAGTTTGCTCGTACCAGAGTTCGGAAATGTCCATTGAACGTCTGTTGCGGGCATCTCCGTTTACGCCAAACACGCTGCCAACCGACGGTTCATCAATGCCGGCAGATTTTGACCAGACACCTTCGGTGAGCATGAAAAGGCTAGCGCCTTTAATGCCTAATAGCTTTTCGAGGTTTGCCGAGAGCTCCAAATCATAGCTACCGGAGAATCGCCCTGCCCTGCGATGTGTGCTGATACCGCCGCGAACGTTCTGCTGATAAATACTTGTAACGCTGAGGCCTATTTCTATCCCCATATCTTCCAGTTCATCGTTTAGTCCCCAAAAACCGTCTGTCAAAATTTCTCTTTCCCAGGTGTTTTCGGTGCCGGCCTGTTCGCTGCTGGCCAGACAGGCTCCCACCGGTACCAGCAGGGTTGTGATGTTCAGCCAAATCCCTATTCTTTTCACTTTTACCCTTTCGTTGTAAAAAGAGAGCATGCAAAGCTGCGCATAAAAATATAGAAATCGTGCTACCGTGTCAATATAAAATTTGGTTCTTTCAAAAGTTTTTTTAACGGATAAAATACTTTTTAAATTTCGTCAGTAATAAACCATTATGTTGGTACTTTTGCTATCAGGAGGGCAAAATGAAGGGCATTGAGCGTGTAGGTGTGTCGCTGGATAAGAAGCTTCTTTCGATGTTTGATGAACTTATTTCTCAACAGGGTTATCAAAGCCGGTCTGAAGCCATACGTGATTTGATACGCCAGCAACTAAGCAATAAACGCCTGAGCAATCCGAAGATGAAAGCGGTTGCTGCGGTATTTTTGGTTTACGACCATCATACGACAAAGCTGATGGAGAAGCTAACGGCCTTACAGCATTCGCATATTCTACAGACTATTTCTTCCATTCATATTCACCTTAGCGAGCATGATTGCCTGGAGGTGGTTGTGCTGCGAGGGCGTGTGGGCGAAATTAACAAGGTGGCGGAGAATATAATCAGTGTTAAGGGAGTCAAGCTCGGACGCATCAATTTTATTGCACCTGAAGAGGGGTGAGAAAGCTGCGAGCTCGACTGCAATTGGTATAAGACTACAGGAGGCTTTCTTCGAATAAAGCGGGATTTAGATTATAACGATAAATGTTGACAGGCGGCGTGACTGGCAGTTTTAATATAGGGGCATTGGGCGATTAGCTCAGTTGGTTAGAGCGCACGGATCACACCCGTGAGGTCACAGGTTCGAGTCCTGTATCGCCCATTAGTATAAATCAAGCCGAGTTATAATTTCGTTCCCTGTCTTGATGAAATGTTTGTAGCTGTTGACTTTTCTTTCAGGTGTCTAAACTGATGTTCCTGCCCGTTTCGCCCGGCTCGAAGATATGGGCATATTCTAGATTCAGGTATATCGTAATTCTTTGGTCGGGCCGAATGTTGGTATAAGGGCTGGCCGTGATAATTATTTTTCTACCTGATATGCTTTTCAGGTAGATATTTGTCCTGACACCTAACGGCTCTGCTACTGTAACCGTACAGGCGATGGCATTCTTGTTTTGGCCACTGATAGGCTGTGATGAAATATCCTCAGGCCTGATACCTAAAACAGCCTGCCGGTCTTTATAAGTTGCTAAGAGAGTTTTCATCCGTGGTGGAAGTAAAACGGCCTCGGTGTTAGTGATGAAATAGGCATTATCGTTCCTGTATTGAATCAATCCATCCAGAAAGTTCATAGCTGGTGTTCCGAAGAAACCCGCAACGAAGGCGTTCGCTGGTTTATTATAAACTTGCTGTGGTGGGGCTATTTGTTGAACAATGCCGTTATACAAAACGCAAATTCTATCGCCGAGCGTCATTGCTTCAACCTGGTCATGAGTGACATATATCGAAGTTGTTTGTATTTTGTTGTGCATGGCCTTTAGCTCTGCCCTTGCGGTTGTGCGCATCTTGGCATCGAGGTTGCTTAAAGGCTCATCGAACAAAAAGACCTTTGGTTTGCGGACTATCGCCCTTCCGACGGCGACTCTTTGGCGTTGGCCACCAGAGAGAGTCTTTGGTCTTCGGTCCAAGAGGTTCTCAATATCAAGGAGCATGGCTGCCTCCGCGACCCGTTTTTTTATCTCATTTTTTGGGTATTTGCGGATTTTTAGCCCAAAAGCCATATTTTCAAATACAGTCATATGTGGATACAACGCGTAGTTTTGGAAGACCATAATGACATCGCGATTGTTGGGAGTGATATCGTTGACGATTTTATCACCAATGGCAACAGTTCCAGAGGTAGGCTTTTCCAGACCGGCAATCATTCGCAGGATGGTGGTCTTGCCGCACCCGCTTGGGCCTACAATAACCATAAGCTGCCGGTCGGCGACCTCAAGATTTAAGTTGTTTACGGCAGTAACGTTACCATCGTAGAGCTTTGTGACATTTTCAAGCAACACTTGGGCCATAAACGCTTCCTGTTTAAAATTTCAGTCTACATCTTATGCCGAAAACAATAGCTGGCGATTCATTTTTAACTCCGCCAGGGTCCATCTCGAACTGCACGATAGGTGATATTAGCAAATTATCATTTACCTTGATTTTATAGTAAGTCTCGATTAAATCAATCTGCCTTTCGCCCCTGGCTGGAAGGCCGTGAGGACTGCGGAGGCCACGTACGTAACCTACAGCAAAGATATCTTCGTTTCTGCCTTCAATTAGTCCCTCGATTTGTCCACCAAAGCTGACAAAATCCTCTAATTCGTTTACCTTATCATCTGCCCAGCCATAGCGGAAGAAAACAGTTGCCCTATCGTTAACCTGCTGGTCAATACTGACAGCCATGCCAAGATCGTCTCTGTTTACCTTGGCGCTTCCATCAAGATATGACTTGTTTTGTGGGTCATACCACAGCATGAATCTGTATGTTCCATGAAGGTCAGCGAGATTTGGTTTGATACCAATCTCGGCTATACCGAAAAAGTAATCTTCATCGTGGAAGGCGGTACGTAAGCCTGTTTCCCTTTTTACTGCTTGGGCATCACCTATGGCAGCTTGCGCATACCAAGAATTGGTGGGTTTCAGAAGTACCCTTGCCCCAAGCCCATGGCCGGGCCATGGGACAGCCAAGTTGTGTACTAATGGCTCGGCAATAAACTGGCTCTTTTCGCAATGGGCAACAGCAGAGCCATCAAAAAGGTCTTTGATTTCGATTTTACCGATATCGACCGTTAAGGCTCTGTTAAGGGTAGTAAACTGAACAAACAATTTATCTATTAGGACTTCGTTATAGCCCTTAGCTGCATCATTTAATTCAAAAAAGCTGCTGAGCTTACTGTCTTTTAATCCCTTGCCAAAAGATGATTGGACCGAGCAGACTAAGAGAGTGTAATCGCCATCCTGATTTGCAGCCTGTTTGGCAGATAACAAATAGTACAAATCGAAATCATACAGACCGGTTATTCGGTCGGCATTGTTTGTACGTACTCCGCCCCAGGCGCCCTGCCAGACATGTGTCAGGCTTATCTTAGCGATGGATTCATGTGGTGTCAATGTACCTACATCCTCTATATCGCAAAGATATTCTTGAGCTTGTACAGAGTTGTAAAATAATAAAGTTATAAAAACCGGTAAGACTCCTCTTAGTGATATTCTTTTCATTGGCACTATTTCCTTAAAAAGTCTTATTAAATAATAAATATTTTTATTAATAGTGACTTTTAGAGCTAATTTTTTTGAGATTGGTGTATAGTTTGTCAAAATAGATATTTGTTTTTTCGATGCAACGATTCAGATTATGTGTTTGGTCCATTATTTGTTTTACTTCATAGAAGTACTTTTGGGTATCCGGCCAGCGGTCGAGTTGCCAGAAGTTAAGCTCTGTCCTGCTGGCAATAGTAACTATTTGCTCAATTGCAGGGTCTGGTTTATCGATTGATTCGAGTATGCACTGGGAAGTACATTTACGATGCTTGCGTGACCAGTTGGCCCCGGGGACGTCAAAAGGAGTACCCTCTGTAATTTCAGTATCACTTGGTACAAAGCGAAACTTCGCGTCTTTGTCAATGAAACGTTTGATAAGCCAGGCAGCCACACATTTGTCGAATTCCATAATATCCCATGATATATAAATATGGTCAGTTGTAATCGTTTTTGCATTTTCTGGAGGTATCTGGCTATCTTTTAAAAGAAATGCTACCAGCGCTATTGCAGTCAGGATTAGGATTGTCAGCAGCATCGCTTTCATTATTATTTTCTCTTCGCAAGATACCGAATAAGTAATCCGGCACCAACGACCAGTACTACAAGAGCGGCTTCAGCCAGACACAAAATTGAAGCTTGTACATTTGCGCCATAATGTAACAGATTATCTATCGTTACTGCGAGGGTTGTTTTGCCCGGAGGAATCAAGAGGACCGTTGCATTTAATTCACCGATTACCAATACAAAAACGACAATCATCGATGCAGTTATAGCGGGCGAATGAATGGGCATATCGATGTAGAACCAGCGCTGATACCATCGGCGGCAGTCTATTGCAGCAGCTTCAGAAACATTTGGGTCTGCTTGTTTATGGGCTGCTTCGAAAATACGGATTGAAAAAGCACTAAACAAGCCAATATGTGCACAAAGCAGCAGAAATCCAAATGAGTCAGCTTTTTGTAGAGCAGGTGCCCAGCTGTGTAGTTTGACCAAGCCAAGGCCGATTATTGTTCCTGGGATAGCAATAGGAAGCCAGCAAATAATGTCAATTGTTCTGCCAAAACGGCTGTGGTTGTATGCCAGGTAATGTCCTATCGGGAATGCAATGATTGTAGAAATAACAGCAGCCAGTAGCGCCAGTATACTTGTGGTTACAAAACAATCACTGTAAGTGGGTAACGTGAGCCAGACTTTGGTGAAGCTTTGGGTATGTGCGAGTACACTGGAAAAAGGGAAAACTGTAGTTATTATGAAGAGGCTTATCAAAAAGGCAATAGCATAGTACTTTAAGTTATTCATCCTTATTGGATTATCTGTTTCGCTACTTGGTGTGATGCGAACGTAATCAAGGCCGCGCATAATCCTTCGCTGCAGAAGGATTAAAAAAACGACCAGCCCTATCAACGGACAAGCTGTAGCAAAGGCGGCAGTGTCGTCATAAAAAGCACTGAACTGTGCGAAAATTTCTACCGGATAGGTATTGACTCCTAAAAGTGAAGGAACACCATATTGGGCGAGGACAAATATTATAACCAGACATATAGATGCTATCAAATGCGGCCAAATTTGAGGCAGAATGGAATAGCGGAAAACACCCCATCGATTGGTCGATAGACGGGCAATATCTATAAGATTTCTATCGATTTTAGACAGACCTGCAGCGACAATAATGGCAATAACAGGGAAGAAGGAGATGCCCAAGCACCACGCACATCCTGCCATTGAAAAGGGTGTGAGTTTTGTGGCGGGCCCGAAGAGACTGGCCAGTTTCTTATTGATCACTCCCGTGGTACTTAGCAGGTGAATCCAGGCACCAGCCATAACATAAGACGGTATTAAGATTGGGATTAGGACCAGGAAATAAAATAATCCTCGACAAGGCAGGTCTTTTGCAGCCAAGATAATTGCAACCGGCAAGCCCAGGCAAAGGGCTATCATCGCGGCCGAGGAGGCGATTGTAAGACTGCGACCCATCAGCACCAGCTGTCGGCTATCAACAATTGCGTTTGTTATAGTTGATGGCTGGCTGAGTGACTTAAAAATAAACTGTGGCAGCATGTATGCAACCGGCAATATTGCAGTAAGGCCGAATATAATCAGTGCAGCGATAAATAAAGAAAGCGACTGCCTGCGAAAAGCCATTGATACCTCTCTAAGTCTGCTGCTATCTGATGAATAACTTCTGTAGAAATTTGCCACTTGGTTCCATCAACTCAGCTATTTTTTCGTAGTCTACCTTCATAGCCTTTATTTTGTCAAGCGTCGGCACATGAGCGGGGTGTTTAATAAAAACTCTTAAAGGTATCTGGCCTGAGTCAGAATGTGCAAGCATTTCCTCTACGTCCGGGCCTAAAAGAAAATCTATCAGTTTCTTACCTGCTGCGGGGTTGGGACCACCATTGATGAGTGCGACGGTGTTTGGTATCAGCAAGGTGCCGATACTTTCTTTGTCGGGCCATATGATATCTACGGGTTTGCCCTGTTTGATTGCAACGAAGGCATCATCGGTATCTGTGAAACCTATTGACAGGGTGCCATCGGCAACTCGGTCTCGGGAAGAGGCATTGCCGTCTGTAATCATTACGTCATTGGCTTTGAGGGCCTCAAAATACTTTTTGGCTTTTTCATCACCAAGATTTGCAAAGAGCGAGGCTGCGTGTGTGGCAGTTGTGCCGAACAGCGGATAGGCAAGTGCAACCTTGCTCTTCCATTTGGGCCGAGTTAATTCAAAGATGGATTTTGGCAAGACCTCGTTTTTTAATAAATCCGTATTGTATATAAGTATCCGGCAACGTGCTGCGAAGCCGGTCCAGTAACCTTCTGGGTCTTTGAATTGCGGCGGGATGTCTGAGGCGGAGGGTGAAATATATTTAGCCAAAATGCCTTTTTGTTTCAGGACAATCGTCCTGCCGGTCTCAGAGTTCCAGAAGACATCAGCCTGTGGGGAGGCCTTTTCAGCTATAAGGCGGTTAACCAGGCCGGTGGTTTTGGTTGCCTCAGAATCATAAACGGCCAGAACCTTAATACCGGTCTTTTTTTCGAAGGTTTCAAGAATAGGTTGGCTGAAAACCTTATCAAGAGACGTATAGATTACAACCTCCTGCACGGGTTCCTTACCTCTGCAGCCGGCAAAGGCAAATGATAATGTCACTACTGAGCACAACACGATTTGGGCTGTTTGCTTTATCATAGCTACCTCCTTAGTCTGGTAAAATTTTCGGGTTTTATAACATACTGCAACAAATTTGTAAAGCTACTACGGGAAAAAATTCGCTTTACAGTTAAATTCTATTCGTTTATGGAGTGATTGTAAATTAGGTGGTAGCTTTAGCTATAGGTTACCAAGTATGGCAGCCAGGCTTAGCCGGGAAGCGACGAGTAAGATCAGTTGGATTGCCTTGTTAAATGGTTATTCTTCTACGTTTTCAAGTTTTTTGCCGTCAGAAATGTACAACAGCTACTGAGCCTGCTTTACCAGGAAATCCTAAAGGTGGGTCACAACCTTCTTTTTCAATAATGTATTGTAGAAATTCTTTAGTCTCGGGGCTTAAGCCACATTCCCTACAAAAATAAAACATTTCAATAGGGATAGGATCGCATGATTTATATAAGGAAATCCATTTCTCTAAAAGCTCTTTTGGCCACGAACCAATGTCATATTGGCTGGTGATAGATGTTGCCAATAAGACAACAGCTTCAGGTATTTTATTTAATTTTTCTAAACATTTTAGTTTTAAGTCTATTATATCGCTTCTATGTTCCGGCCCCAATTTATTTATCATTAGCCTAACAGGTATTTGATAAAGCATTTCAAGTGCCTCAGAGTATTTTTCTTCGCCTACTCGATTTTTTAGTTTGGGTAAAAATTCAGCAATGAATTTTTTTTTCTTTTTTTCGACATATATCAAACGTATGATAAGGATTGTTATAATGCTGATTACAATTAAAATTTTCATAATTTTTTACCCTTAATAAGGATTTTCGTATTTGCAGAAAGCACATCTGTGAGAACCGACGTTAGCCTCAGGAGATATTGCTCCCTTTGACTACTTTCCGGCGGGTATTTTCCTAGTCTGCATATTTTATTATCAAAACGTTTCTACTGTTAGAAGGTTAATTCTGAAACAGATAAGAAATCCTAAAAAAACCCTTAGGGGAGCCACTCTTTAGCTCGCGGTCGGTAATTCCGTAATCATTTGCTTTTACTATCCAATATCATCACCTTAATTTGTGGTGCGGTTTTGGGAAAAAGCTCCGACAACTCAAACCTCTTCACTTTGGACAGACTGTTATCGGATTTTTCCTCTCGCAACTTAAATGTTAATTTCGCTGTTGTCCTGAGCACTCCACAGTGGGCACAACTTATTTGACGGATAAGATATGATTTATCGGAACTTAAATATCATGTTTTTTACTATCGGCGCGGCAAGTCCATATGGGGGGATGTTTCAATGTCTTTACAGGCTTCGAAACTATCAAATTCTCAATCAATTACTGTTTATTTTAGTGGTTACGTAGTAAACCGTGTAAATCGCCATTGACTCGAGATGGTGCAATGTGAACTTCACTTTACCTAAGGAGAAGAACATTCTGTTCCAATAAAGGTGAATTAAGGCGTTTTTCCCAGTGCTGGGTAATAGCCCCAGATGCCTGCCCCCTGGGTCACCGAGCTTTCCTGATTCTCGAATGCCGTAGTGAATGATATTCTTGGTCTTATACTTAAACCCGTGGTGGAACCACTCTTGAAGTTGGCGGTTAGTTTCCTTAACCATGTGGAAGTTTGAGTATATTATTTTTCCCTTTGCGATTCCCTGTGTGATTGCTGTTTTTGCCATTTTTGTGGCTGTCGGGCCTAGAACCAGAGCTGTGGTCCTCCACGATTCCGGCTGCCAAGTCGAAGAAAGAACTCCCAATGTACCATACCATAGCTTGCCAGCCTGAGTATCAGCAGCCAGATACTCATGAACATAACGGTGAAGTGCTTTCTCTCCGAAACCGGTTCCGAAATACCTACCTTCCCAAAACTTTTTTAAACGAGGATGTGTATCCAGGAGCTGATTGAATCCTTCCCGGAGGTCTTGGATAGCGTTGACGATTGCGCTTTGTATCTTTTCCTTGCATAGACCATATGGGTCTACGAAATTGAGCGGGTTATTGCCGCAATATGTATACAGGTTTAAGCCATCATTGTAGCCTACCGGTTCAGCTTGCAGGAATCTGCCTATATGGGGGTTATAATATCTTGCTCTGCAATAGTACAGGTTGGTTTCGTTATCATAACATCGGCTTGCAAAAAGATATGGGTTACCTACGCTGCTGTTTGTAGTGGGAGAGCCAAAGACATCATAAGAATAGCTCTCAGCCACGACGCCGTTAACATCGGAGAGAGCGACAACGCTTCCGAGGCCATCAAAGTGGTAATAATAGATACTGTTGCCATCGGCGACGTCAATCATGCATATTGGTTCGTCTATGCCTGGACCGTAAACGAATTTTCGCAATAAAGCGCCACTTTCATTATATTCTCCAATTATCTGGTCGGCGTCATAACAATACTTAATTGTATTTCCGTCTACAGTTTTAGATACGCGTCTGCCTTCGTAGTCGTAAATGTACGTTGCTATAGGAAGGTCGTTAGCGTCGTTGACATCAATCAGGCGGTTCTCGGAATCGTAATAGTATCTATTCGTGCCATCGAAGATTAGGTTTCCATTATCATCGTAGCTGTAGGTGGTCCCCCCTACTGACGTGTATTGATTCAGGGAATTTTTACTATAACTGGTTACATTGCCGTTTTCGTTAACATCAATTCTATTGCCCAGGGAATCATATGAGTAACCTGTGCTGTTACCATCGTTGTAATCCACGAAGATAAGCTGGTATATCTCATCGTAGGTATATACATAGGTGTTTGCATCATCTTTTTTAGCACTTAGCCGATTACCAACCTTATCGTAATCTTCGTAATTGAAGACTATGTTGCTGGTATCGTTAAAATTAATGGTTAGCTTTTTTAGTCTGTCCGCAATGTCGTATTCATAAACGGAGTTGGTGTCGTTTCCAAGCGTGATTAGCGTTCTTCTGGAGAGTTCATCATAGGTATATTCGGCCAGTACTGTATTACTGTCATCTATTATCTTTCTGAGCCGAGATAAAGCATCGTACTTGTACGTTATGTAGGTATTGTCCGGATAGATAAGCTTTGTTCGTAAACCTCGGTCGTCATATGCGTAGCCGACGGTTCTATCTTCGGAGTCATTGGCGTTCGTAAGTCGGCCGATTCTATCGTAGAAGTATTGCGTTACATCTCCGCCATCATTCACTTCGACCACACGGCTGGCGATATCGTACAAGTATGTAATATTCGGTTCGCCAGGCTGGTTCTTGACCACTAACCGGTTCAACGCATCGTATTCGTAGTAAATCGTCTCACCCTTGCGGTTTTTCCTGCTTGTGACATTGGAGTTTTTATCATAGCCGAAAATCTCATTTGTATCATCAGGATAAGTAATTTTGATGAGTCTGTCGAAACTATCATACTCATACTTGGTTATGGCGCCATTAGGGTCTTTGATTTCGTTGACATCACCATTTGGTGTGTATCGGTATTCAGTCACGTTGCCCTTCGCATCGGTAACTTTCCAGAGCAGGTTTCGTCCATCATAATCGGAATGTGTTTTGTTGCTCTCGGCATCGTTTACATCAGAGAGGTTTTCGCTATTGTCATAGCTGTTCGTAGTACTATAGCCCAACGGGTCGGTGGTTGTGATTAGGTTGTCCAGTATGTTGTAGGCATAGGTTGTTATTTGATTTGGGCCGCTGATTTCATTTTCCAGTCGAGAGAGCCTATTGAGTTTGTTATACGAAAGATAGGTCACATAACTGTAGGGAGATGGTTCAATGGTTTTGGTTTGCTGGTCAAGGTTATTGTGTGTGAACTGTGTTGTAGCTCCATTTGGGTCGGTCGCCTCAACGACTCTGCCGAGGATATCATATTTATACTCGGTGGTTATATTCAGATAGTTAGGGTCCTGGCCATAATCCGAAATTACTTTCCAAAGTCTGCCATAATTATTGGCATCATTGACATCGTCATAATACTGGTATTTTGTTACTATTCCATCAGGGGCGGTAGAGGTTTCTACCTGTCCATAGTCATTATATGTAAAACTGAGCACGGGGCTTGCGTTGCCATTGGGCGTTGATACTGTAGGATAGGTGATTTTCATTAAATTACCTACCTCTGTGATATAGTTGGCATCCTCATAGTCGTAGGTATAGGTAATCACATTACCTTTTGGGTCTGTCATCGTTTTTATAAAGTTGAACTTTGGCTCATAGGTGTGGGTGACTGTGATGTTTGGGTCATTTGTGTTTGGGTCAGGTTGTTTGAATATACTTAAGACATTGCCATTGGAGTCATATGTGTAATTAATACAATTGCCGACAGGATAGGTGGTTCTTGTTATTTCTATATTTGAGTTGTATTCGTAGCTTGTTGTGTAGGAGTTGGGTTCGTTTGGTCTTAGGTTGTTGGTATATACTGTATAACTCAATGGGCTACCGGTATCACTAAGAACTGTTGTGCTATTAAATCCTCTGCGGTCAGTTACTGTGACTGCATTACTATCAGAGTCATAATCAAATGTGTAGGTACCATCTCCATATATTTGTGTATCAACTCTATCGTTTGCATCATAATTATTTGTGAGCCAGGTTTGCCCATTGGCGTCGGAAATTGTTAGAAGGTTGTGTTTATCATCATATGTATATGTCGTTGTAAGTCCGGAAGGATACTCGGGCGTATTGGGCCTTGTTATGGTAAGTAAATCATTAGTGTTGGAATCGTAAGTGTAAGTCCAGGTTCTATTTGCAAAGTCAGTAATAGTTGACAGCAGGCCATTTGCATCATAGGTCAAGTTAATTTCGCGTCCCAGGTCGTCAGTGATGGTTTTAAGCATGTATTCCATTGCTATCAATCCGTAGTCTTGTCCGACAAAGTATTCCGATGAACCGTTTAGGGGCGATAGCCCATTAGCATCATAGGTGCAGGTGATACTGTTGCCGTTTCTGTCGGTGATGGCAGATAGATTCCCATTGATATCAAAATCAAACTCAGTTTTATCTTTTTTGATAAGTGTGTATGTACCATTTTGATTCTCGGCCAGATAATTATAAAGACCCGCTGGTGGTAGGTATCTGGGTTCGTTAGGCTCAGAATTAGGGTCAAGTGTGTAATCGAGGATGCGATTTTCACCATTAAGCAAAGTAATTGTATTGGGGTCATGAAGTTTGCGGACCTTGATGTTATAGTTTATGTCCCAGCCATAGCCGAAGCGGCTGTTATATTCACTTCTGCTGGAGTATCGCCGCTTTATGACAACAGGTAGGGCCCGTCCACGAACAGAAATGTCCTGGGCATCCAAATAGTATTCACCGCCCCTGAGATGGACGGGGTCCCCCTCTTGGCTTAGGTTTTTGATATAATCCTTAAGGCCATCCCAAAAATCCTTAACGCTGTCCCAAAGACCCGGGCTTACACCCTCCGAGGCCTTAAAAGGATGGTAGCAGTCCCCAAAAGTTAAATTTGGCCAGCTACTTACGAGTATCATCGCAACAATCAGCAGACTGCGCTTGTTCAATATTTTCATTAAGGTCATTTTTTTATTCCTCTACTAAAATTCTGCGGCTTACAACGCCAATATGGCCATCATAACTCATAAGGTTAACAGTTAATATATGGGGTCCCTTTGTTAAACCTTTGGTATTCCAATTGAAGGTAAAGGGAGCTGAACCTTCTTCCATTTCAAAAATATATATTCCGTCTACGTATAATATTATTTCAAATCTTTTGTTTATGAGATAGTTGGCGTCGCGTTTATCCAACTCGATTCTAATTTGAGTTATACCTGAAACTGTAGGGTCGCTCTGTTCGTTAGTATCTTTGCGGTTCGGAAACTTAACAGTAAATCTTGGTTCGTGGCAGTTACGAGGGTTATGCGTATAGTGGAGATACTTGCCCGCTCTTGCCCAGGGGTCAGATTCTTTGTTGGTTGCTGTTTTATCTTTGCTGTCTTTACCATAAGATTTCAAAGGTACTATCTGCCCTGTTACAATAATGGTGTTCGATGGAAGAGTATAACAGCTTAAATGAAGGTCCAACTCTGGGTGATTTGATAAATTCATCAATCCCGCTTCATCCTTGCCGTCCCATTTGTAAGTATGTCTGCCGGCGGGACGGGGCTGCCAGTCGAAAATCGTACGAGCCATCATGCCATTATTTAAACCTGCTCGCAGCCTGATCATGCAAGCCTTTGGCAAGACGTATTCGACTTTGCCGCTTTTTTTGTCAAAGATAAATTCCCACGGCTTAACCAGCCCCCCCCCAGTTTCTGCAGCGGGGTTGTAGGTGGTCTTATTCTGGCCGTCAGATGCTTCGATAGAATATAAAAAGACGTTTCCAGAGGCCTGTTTGCCATTAGCAGTAAGACCATCCCATGTTACACTGTGCCTGCCAGATTCAAGACCAGTGAGGTTGAAACATTTTACTTCTTGGCCTAAGACATCAAAGATGGACACCTTTGCATCAGTTTGCTTGTTAATCTCGTAACTCAAATTAACGGCTTCGCCCTTTGAAGGGTCAAAAGTTTTGGTATCGAGTGCCACTTTTGTGATTGTAAGCGGTTTTTTGTTTTGTCCCACGGCACCATTTGGAATTAGAAACACGACAAGAATGTGTAACAAGAGCAGGGTCATGGTTTTATAACTTATCACACTTTCCACTAAAAAGATTCCTTTTTCCATGCAGGGTCCATACTTGGCGCACCGCTGGTGAGTTGGCGTGCACTACTTCCATCTTTATTCATAATCCACAACTGCAGCTGACCGCTACGATTTGAAACAAACACAATTTTATCTCCATCCGGGGACCAGAAGGGCCTTGTATCAATGCCGGAACTATTAGTAATCTGTCTGGTATTGCTGCCATCGATATCCATTAGCCATATTTCGAAATCGTCCGTTATGTCTGAAACATAAGCGATACTGTTTCCATCGGGAGAAAATGCTGGGAGCACTTCCAATGCTTTGTTGTCGGTAATCTTGCATTTATTTTTGCCATCAGGATTCACCATATATAACTCATGGGTTTGGAAACCATGCCCTGAGACATATGCGATTTTTCTCCCATCGTGTGACCAGGCAGGGTCGTATTGCAGACCTGTGTCTCTGGTAAGAACCTTCTGCATCTTTGCGCCCGGCGTGCTTATCCAAAGGTTACTGCTATCCTTAAAGTTATCTTTGTAACGGACGAACACCACCCTGCTGCCGTCAGGTGACTCGGATAGACTGCCGATAAGGCCAAACGATTCGAGGATTTTTTTTTCTTCGCGGGAGTCTACATCCACGATAAAAGCCTTGTTGTTGTTTGTCCGAAACAGTATTTTTTTGCCATCTTCAGCCCATATCGGGTATCGTTTATCCGATGGAGATGTCGTAATCTGTTTAGTTGCTTTGCCATCAGGTTGCATAGTCCAAATTTGCCAATAATCTCCGGTTAGTCGGGAAAAAACTATCGTTCCTGTCGGCACCTGGCAACCTGCAGCCATAATCAGGATAGCAATTGAAGCGGAAACTATTGTTTTCTTGCTCATATTTAATACTACTATCTGCAAGCTATTATTGAACCGGTTCTTTCTGTGTTGATTTCAGCATGGTTGGGGTCTGCCGCTGTTATGGTGACGGCGTAATCACCTTCGGTTGTGGCATATCGGCCAGTATCATCCTTTCCGTTCCAGACTACCTGTTGTGGGCCGGCTGTCTGGAATACGTTATCGAGCAAAGTTCCGAAATAGCTCCCATCAGGGTCGGTGATTTCGATAGTTACATCTGAGTTGCGAGCCAGTGTATACGTTATGGTGCTTACTTCATTGTATATTGGG
>CP070728.1:1292110-1293697 GCA_020351025.1 Planctomycetota bacterium | reverse complement strand
GAAGCCGTGGCTGCCATCACCAAACTCATATTCCATCAACTGACCGGTTATTTCTCTGCCGACACCACACGTACCAAAGCCTTCGCTTACAGTGACAAGTCGCCCGGTTTTCCGAACAGATTCGGCTATCGTAGATATATCCAGCGGTTTAAGCGTTCGGACATCGATTACCTCAACATCGATACCGTGCTGTTCAATCAAAATCTTAGCTGCCTCCAGTGCCCGCATAGCCATTCTGCTGTAGCTGACAATGGTCGCATCCCTGCCGGGCCTCTTTATGTCTGCCAAACCCAGTGGAATAACATAATCACCCTCCGGCACCGGACCGAGCTGGCCGTAGGTTGCTTTGTGCTCGATAAAGACAACAGGATTATCACTGCGGATAGCAGCCTTGAGCAAACCTTTTGCGTCGTATGGTGTTGAGGGCATTACTACGAACAGGCCCGGTGGATGCATAAGCCAGACCTCGAGCGATTCAGAGTGATGGGCGGCGATACATCTGCCAACGCCACCTTCTGTCCGGAGAACCATCGGCACCCTGGCTTTGCCGCCGAACATATAACGATTATAAGCACCGACGTGAACAAGCTGGTCCATTGCTATGGTAATAAAATCGACATACATAATCTCAGCCACAGGTCGTATCCCGCGAAGAGCAGCACCGACCGCAGCACCTGCAATAGCAGCTTCGGATATTGCGGTATCAATGACTCTGTCGGTACCGAATTCAGCTAACAGACCACGGGTTGCCTGATACGCTCCACCGTAAAAGCCTACATCCTCACCCATCACGATGACGTTCTTATCTCTTCTCAACTCTTCAGCTTGGGCAGCCGAGACAGCCTGGGCAATAGTCATAATATCCATACCGAACTGAGACTTGATTTCTGCCTTGGCTTGCTCGCTGGCCTCCTTCTTTGTTTTGGCGGTCGATGAAGCTAAAGCTGCATTGAAAGCATCGGTTGCCTCCATTACTTTCGCAGATGCGGCCTTTTCAGATTTGATTAATTCAACTGGGTATGGCTCATCCACATACACATCGTTGGTTAAATTGGCAGGATTGGGCCACGGACTATCCAGTCCGAACCTTGTTGCTGTCTCAATGGTATTAAACGCTTTGTCCTTTATATAATCTAACTGGTCTTGGTCACAGAGTTTTTCGTCGAGCAGTTTGTTACTCAGAACAATAATTGGGTCCCTATCGTGCCAGGCCTTTTCCTCGGCCTTGGTGCGGTATGCACGCGGGTCGCTCCGGCTGTGCCCGTACCAACGATACGTCTTGGCCTCGATTAACATCATCTGGTTGTCAATCCGTGCCATCTTGACTGCTGACTTTACCGCCAAATACACAGCCACAACATCCTGGCCATCGACAATCATCGCCGGTATGTTGTAAGCGTATGCACGGTCGGCTATATCAGTGATGTTGCTTGCCCGAACAGTTCCTTCAATCGACGAACCTGAAAACGGAACGCTCATTCCATAAAGGTTGTTTTCCACTATCGCAACCAACGGCACATGTAGCGAGGAAGCTAAGTTCATAGATTCGTGAAAGCTGCCGCAATTGGTAGAGCCATCGCCGAAGAA
>CP070728.1:1290457-1292010 GCA_020351025.1 Planctomycetota bacterium | reverse complement strand
GCAAATTCAAAAAAAACAACCTCAAAATCTACATGGTTATTTGCATCGCTGTGGCAATTATTTTCGCCTATGACGGCTATCTGAGTAAATATAAGTGGTCAAAACGTTATAACTTCTACAAAAAGCACGTTCTTGATAATGACGGCAAACCTACCCCTACAATGAATTTTAATCGAAAGTCACCACCATTTTTTATCGGTGCCGCTGTGCTTTTAGGTGTGTATCTATTTACAGTAAAAAATAGGAAAATTGTCGCCGACGAAAACGAACTTATAATCAGCGACAAAGAAAGAATTTCTTATGATTCTATACAAAAAATAGATAAAACCCACTTCGATAAGAAAGGCTTTTTTGCAATAACATACAAAGACAAAGACGGCAGTGAAGTCGATCGCAAGCTAAGCAGTCAAACATACGATAATTTAGCGGCTATTTTGGATCATGTGGTGGCACAAATCACTTAAAAAAAGTGCCTAAAGTGTAAAGTGCCTAAAGTGAGCTAAAGTGACACGGAGTGCCGTTGCGAGGAGCGCAGCGACATGGCAATCTTATTACTCAGGTTTGAGATTGCTTCGCTTCGCTCGCAATGACAAAAATTTTTCGGCGCTTTAGTCATTTCAAATTTTAGGCACTTGTTCGCGAGGGACGAGAATGAATACCTGTGTTGTCGGATTACAATGGGGTGACGAAGGCAAAGGCAAGGTTGTCGATATCCTTGCCGAGCATAGCGATATTGTTGTGAGATACAGCGGCGGTGCGAACGCCGGCCACACCGTTATCGTAGGTGATGATAGATTTGCCTTGCACCTTTTGCCCAGCGGTTCAATTCGACCAAATACTATCTGCGTAATCGCGAATGCCGTAGTCATCGACCCGGAGGTCCTGATAAAGGGAATCGAGACACTCGCCCAAAAAGATATTTCACTAAATGGCCGGCTCTTTATAAGTGAAAACGCCCACGTCGTCCTGGATTATCACAAAAAAGAGGACCAATTACGCGAAGAATCTCTCGGCAAAAACAAACTCGGCACAACCATTCGAGGCATAGGCCCTTGTTACGCAGATAAGGTCGGCAGAAGCTATACCGTCCGTATGGCCGATCTAAGGGACCTCGAAACACTTGAGGCCAAACTGCAAATTATTGTCGAATACAAAAACAAAGTCTTTGCGGCTGTTTATAACGCCAAGCCGATAAGTGCTGACGAAATCTTTGAAAAGTGTAAATTTTATGCCGACAAGCTCCTGCCTTTTATAACTGATACAACCGAATTTCTGCACAAATCAATTGCTGAGGGGAAATCTGTCCTTTTCGAAGGCGCCCAAGGCGCGCTGCTGGATATCGACCACGGTACCTTTCCATTTGTAACCAGCTCAAACTCCAGCTCACTCGGTATGCCAGCCGGCTGCGGTGTGCCAACCAAACTGGTAGATAAATTCATCGGGGTTGCCAAGGCCTACACAACAAGGGTTGGTTCCGGCCCCTTCCCTACCGAGCAGGACAATGAAACAGGCCAATACATCCGCGACAAGGGCAACGAATACGGCACCACCAC
>CP070728.1:1279982-1290357 GCA_020351025.1 Planctomycetota bacterium | reverse complement strand
GCATTATTCTATTAGATGAGCTTTGGGAAACTTGCTCGTCAGTCATTTCCTGTACCTATATTCCTTGCTAAAAAAGAAGTATAACAAAAAAATATATATTGTGTCTTTGCTTTTTTGAGGAGCCGGATAAAATTTTGTCTAAAAACACTTTACAAAGTTAGGCAAGCCTAACTATAATATATATAAGTTAATTACAAAAGGACAAAAGGTCTATGGCTGAGGCAAAAAATAACAACTTAAGCGCCTCCTTAGAAGATTACCTTGAGGCAATTTACAATCTGAGTGGTGAATTTAACACGGCTCGTAGTAAGGACATAGCAAAATTGCTTGGGGTATCCAAGTCATCTGTAACCGGGGCACTTCGAGTCCTGAAGGAAAGGGGGCTGGCCCATTATAAGCCATATGATTCTATAACACTGACTAAAACCGGTCGCAAAGCAGCTGCCGAAATCGCCAGAAAGCATAATATTCTCAAATCGTTTTTTATCAATGTCCTGGGAATAGAAACAGATATTGCCCACCAAGCCGCCTGCAAAGCTGAACATACACTGGGGGCAGAAGTTATCAGTAGATTATTATGTTTTATCGAATTTGTTACGAAACATAATGCAAAAGGCTACGATTGGGCAAACAAATTCAAAAAATTCTACAAAAATTGCAAAAAGTGAAAAAAACAAAAAGTTAAAGTAATGGAAGAAAAACATTTGAAGCCCTTATCATCAGTCAAAGCTGGTGAAACGGTTACGTTAGTCAGTATAAACGCGGGGCAGGCTTTGAATAGCCGGCTGGCCTCAATGGGACTTGTGCCCAATGTGGAGTTAACGGTCGTAAACAACCGACATCCAGGTCCTTTTGTGATAAGTGTTAAAGATTGCAAGATGATGTTAGGCAAAGGTATATCTCATAAGATTATGGTATTATAAAACTTAGCAGTTAACCTTTAGGGCTGTATTTTTTTTAGAACATAGTTCGGAACGCCTAACTTTTTCGGGCTGACGTTTCTAAAAAGCGGATAGCACGATTATGAAGAAAATCACCGCAGCAATAGCAGGTAATCCTAACAGCGGAAAAACCACGATATTCAATATGCTAACGGGCGCCCGCCAACACGTCGGTAATTATCCCGGAGTAACAGTAGAGAAGAAAGAAGGACTGTGCAAATACAAAGGATATGAAATAACAGCAGTCGACCTGCCTGGAACGTACAGTTTGACGGCTTATTCGATTGAAGAGCTTGTTGCCCGCAATTTCATAATCGACGAGCAAGTTGACGTTGTGGTTGATATTGTCGATGCCTCCAATATTGAACGCAATTTGTATCTTGCGACCCAGCTAATTGAAATGAATGTGCCTCTTGTGCTGGCATTTAATATGAGCGACATTGCAAATCGAAAAGGCTTGGTTTTTAATCTTGAGCAGCTTTCGGAGCTTTTGGAGGCGCTGATAGTACCAACAATCGGCAATAAAGGCAAAGGCAAAGTTGAATTACTCGATGCCGTTATTGCAACAGTCGAACAGGGCAAGGTAAAACGAACTCATAGGATAAGTTACGGTGAGGAGATAGAAGACGAGTTAGCCAAAATCGAAACAATTGTTAATGATAACGAGGGCCAGTTAACAGAAAAATACAGCTGTCGATGGTTAGCAATAAAGCTGCTGGAGGAGGACCAGGATATAACCAGCAAGGTAAAGAGCCAAGAAGTTTTCGATGTCGCCAAGGGCGGTGCCGAACACATTAAAGATATATTTGGTGACGAGCCTGAAATCATAATGGCAGACCGACGTTATGGTTTTATATCGGGTGCATGTCAGGAAACCATCAAAAGCACTGTTGAATCACGCCACAGCAGAAGCGATATGATAGATGCTATAGTAACAAATCGTATGTTGGGATTGCCAATTTTTCTAATATTAATGTATTTAGTCTTTCAACTGACATTTACTATAGGGACATATCCAATGAGCTGGCTGGAGCAGCTCTTCGGCTGGGCAGGTAGAGCGATTGCCGGTTTATGGCCGATGGCTTCTGAACATTGGTTCAAATCTCTTCTGATTGACGGCATAATAGGTGGTGTCGGCGGCGTCGTTGCGTTTTTGCCGAATATACTGTTACTTTTTCTGGCAATTGCAATACTTGAGGATACGGGCTATATGGCCAGGGCAGCATTTATTATGGACCGCATAATGCACAAGATTGGCCTGCACGGCAAGAGCTTTATACCGATGCTTATTGGTTTTGGTTGCTCAGTGCCAGCTATTATGGGGACGCGAATACTTGAGAACAGACGTAACAGATTCACCACGATAATGGTGATGCCATTGATGAGCTGCGGCGCAAGGTTGACGATTTACACACTGATAATACCGGCTTTTTTCGCGGAGAAATGGCGTGGCCCGATGCTATGGCTTATTTACTTGATAGGAATAGCGTTGGCGATTATTAGTGCCAAAGTTCTGCGTGTTACTATCCTTAAAGGCGAAACAACTTCATTCGTTATGGAACTGCCGCCTTACCGTATGCCTACACCAAAAGGAATCTGTATCCATGCATGGCAGCGAGGCTGGCTTTATTTGAAAAAAGCGGGCACCATAATCCTTGCCATTTCGATTATACTCTGGGCAGCAATGAGCTACCCAAAACCAAGACCGGAGTCTCTAACGGGCTTGAACTCTCAGCAGGCCCAACAAGTGAAGCTTGCTTACTCGGTAGCCGGAAGGATAGGCCGAACAATAGAACCAGCCCTCAAGCCACTCGGTTTCGACTGGAAAATTGGGACAGCTCTTATTGGTGCTACTGCAGCAAAAGAAGTATTCGTCTCCCATTTAGGGATAGTGTATGCAGTGGGCAGTGCAAAAGAAGGGCTCCAAACTTTACGAGAACAATTGCAAGCAAACTATACGCCCTTAACAGGCTTTTGCATTATGTTGTTTTGCCTAATCAGCACACCGTGTGTAGCGACAATTGCAATGACGAAGATGGAAACACACTCCTGGAGCTGGGCGATACTTCAATTTGCAGTATTAACTGTTGTGGCCTATGCGATAACTTTTATTGTTTATCAAATCGGTAGTTTTCTGACCGGATAAATAGGTAGCCACATAAGTAGCAAACATCTACGCTGAATAGAGAATTATTGCTCCAAGCGCCAGGGTAATTAAAGCAATAACTCTAAGAAGCAATAACGACTGTTTTTGCCACCAATCAATCATTGACCTTAGTCTTTCAAGGCCGAGTATAAATATCAACAATCCCGATATTATAAAAAGAATCCCAAAGACAACTATTACCCAGGTAATATCGCATTCGCGAGCAGCGAGTAAAAAAACAATCGCCAAGGCAAACCTTATAAGTCCTGCAAAGTATAAGCGTTTGCCTTGCTTGAAGAACTCCATTAAACTTTTTATAACACCGGGTTTTATCAGGTATATTATCCCTATAACAACAAAAACCACACCGACAATTTTAACAACAGTGTCCATTTTTCTTCTCCTAACAACTCAATCAATAACCTCTATCGTATCAGCATCTATCTCAACGCTTGTCGCCTGTCCGAGCATATCTATCTGTAAAACCAAACGTGTGGTACTTTTTGTGTCGACAACAATACCCTGCAAATCAGCTAATGGCCCTGCTATAACCCGGCAGTGCCGGCCTGCTTTGATGTACTTGTGCGGCACTAAAGGAGCGCCGGCCCGAATCGCATACTCAATTTGAAGTAGTTCGCTGAGTAATTTCTCCTGGTCTTTGACTTCAATTATATTCGCCACACGATTTGTCCTCAAGGCTTCAAGACGCTGGTTTTCATCGCCACAAAAAAACAGATACCCGCTAAATAAAGGTAAAAGTGAACGTATTTTTCTGCCTCTTTGCCTGCGAACCTTCCAGCTCATCGGAAGAAAGTAACTAATATCTTTGTTAATTAAGTCACGGGCTAAGGCTTTTTCATTTCTGCTTTTGGTATGAGCAACCCACCAAAGGCCGCTAAAGTCGCGAATCGATGCTTCTTCAGGCCAAATAATTGATGGATTTTCGTCCGGTTTAAGCAACTTTACTCACCCCTAATCCGCAAATCAAGTTACCTTTTCAGCAACGTATTCAAACCACACTGCATAATCTCACATCATATCTGATGCCTTAATAACTACCGAATTACGCTTTTACAATTTTCGCACGTCCTGTACAAACCTTGGCTGTTGCATCTCTGGTATCTATTACAAGTCTGGCGTTTTTAACAATCCAGTTATAATCATAATCGCTGTGATTAGTCGAAATTAAAACCACATCATAGCCAGCCAGCATCTTAGCTGACAACTTTTTACTATTCATCCTTAAGTCGTGCTTTCGTTGTTTATGAGTTTTAGGGATATATGGGTCATTATAGTCGACCTTTGCACCTTTTTGGCGCAGCAGTTCGATTAACTCTATCGAAGGGGACTCCCGCAAATCATCAATATCTTTTTTATATGCCAGGCCCAGTACAAGAACCTTTGAACCTTTTAAGCTTTTTCCATGTTCATTTAGTGCCTCCATTGTTTTTGCGATGACATAGTGCGGCATATTGGTATTGATTTGCCCAGCCAGTTCGATGAACCTTGTCGGCATTCCATATTGTCGGGCCTTCCAAGTAAGATAGAATGGGTCAATCGGTATGCAATGACCACCAAGACCGGGGCCTGGATAAAACGCACTGAAACCAAACGGTTTAGTACCTGCCGCATTGATAACCTCCCATACATCGATACCCATCCTGTCGAAGACCATTTTTAGCTCGTTGACCATAGCAATGTTGACACAGCGATAGACATTTTCAAGAATTTTTGCAGCTTCTGCTACTTCAAGGCTTGATACAGGTACCGTTCTAACGATGACAGCGCTGTAAAGTTTACAGGCCATATCACGACACTCATTTGTCAAGCCACCAACCACCTTGGGGATTGTTTTAGTTGTAAAGTTCTTGTTACCAGGGTCTTCACGCTCCGGCGAATATGCCAGATAAAAATCTTTGCCTGCTTTCAGCTCACTGCTTTCAAGTATTGGTGCGACCAGCTCACGAGTAGTGCCAGGATAAGTCGTGCTCTCAAGAACAATTAGTTGTCCGGACCGGAGATATTTGGCAATTGTTTCGCTACTGCCAATGATAAACTGCATATCCGGCTCACGGTTTTCTGTTAGCGGAGTAGGTACACACACCAATATAGCATCGACGGTCTTGAGACGAGCCATATTGGTTGTTGCTTCGAACAGGCCAGCATTCACAATTTGCTTAATCTGGGAATGAGCAATGTGTTTGATAATGCTTCTGCCCGCATTAAGAACCCTGACTTTCTTCTCGTCAAGGTCAAAACCAATCACCTTCAAACCCGCTGAAGCAAACTCTCTTACCAAGGGCAGACCAACATAGCCAAGTCCCAAAATACCAACGGTAACCTTTTTGGCTTTAAGTTTTGTTTCCCATTCAGTCATAGATATACTTTTACAACAACTCTTATCTTATCTTTAAGGTTGATTTTACATAGAAAACAGGCCGAAAATCATTCACTTTTCTGACAATATCTAAACCGGCATTTGACTTTGGCCGATTAGCTAAATCAAGACAGCAGTTTAGGTGTATAACGTCTAAAAGTCAATTGACTATTTCTGAATTAGGATTTATGATTAATAGTCGCAAGCGGTGAATCGGGAAATAAGAAAAGCGGCTATTTACCGGAAATGAACAATGCCAAAATCAAGATTGGTAGTTGATAGTCCGAACATTCTGTTTACCTGTATTGGTAGAAGAGTTTCCTTGCTTAATAGCTTTCGCAGGGCAGCGAAACAATTGAAAATAAACATTTCATTGCTTGGTACAGATACCACCGAACTAAGTTCGGCCCTGCAATTGTGCGACAAAGGTTATCTCGTCAAGCCAATAACACATACCCATTATATCAGACAGTTGTTGACCATTGTCAAAACCAAAAAGGTAAAGTTAGTCATTCCGACTGTTGATCTGGACTTGAAGCTGCTGGCGCAAAATAAACCGAAGTTTACAGCAATAGGTTGTTGGGTGCTTGTCTCGACACCGGAAGCTGTCGATATTTGTCAGAACAAATTTAAGACGTTCCACTTCCTGCGCAAAAAAGGCTTTGATACTCCTGTTACTATGAGTGTAGCAACTGCACTGTCAAAAAAGAAACTCACGTGGCCTTGTTTTCTCAAGCCCCGGGATGGCTATGCCAGCAGAGGTAATGCTGTAGTGTACAACCGAAAAGAGTTACTATTCTTTTCAAAGAGGATACCGAACGCCATTTGTCAGGAATTTATTCAGGGAATAGAATATACCTGTGACGTTTATGTTGATTTTAGTATGAAAGTCCGCTGCGTTGTTCCAAGAAAACGCATCGAGGTAAGAGCCGGCGAGGTGAGCAAGGGCCAGATTGTTAAGCACCCTCACATTATGACAGAAGCAGCAAGATTGGTTGAGACGCTTGGTGCCGGTCCCGGAGTTATAACTTTGCAACTGTTTGTAACAGACGACGATAAGGTAAAATTCATTGAGATAAATCCGCGATTTGGAGGCGGCGTGCCTTTATCAATAAAAGCGGGTGCGAATTTTCCCAAATGGATACTGCAGGAGCTGCTCGGTAAAAAAAGAAATATACGGTTTGATGGTTTCAAAGACAACCTAATTATGCTTCGCTATGATGATGAAGTCTGGCTGAAAAATTCTTAACGAGAAGAGATGAGAAATGGTATTTGATAATATAATCGGACCAGCCAGAGCGGTTACGTGGGTATTTGACTTTTGGCCCATATTGTTGAGTTCGTTCGCTGGTTCGCTGGTAGCCACTTTGTTGTGTAAGAAAATTGCCGTTAGATTGGGAATCGTTGACAAGCCGGACGCTCTGGTTAAAACACACAGAGAACCTATAGCATATCTTGGCGGCATAGGCATACTCATTGGCTTGACAGTCGGCATACTGACCGGCATCAGCCACTTGAGAGGCGAAGAGGCCTTTGGTCCAGCAGTGAAATGGCTGCTCGGAATATTAGCCGGTGGGGCCGTAGCATGTTTTGTCGGGCTTGCCGATGACATATTCGACTTAAAACCATCAAGAAAAATCCTCGGACAGATTGTCGCAGCGGTTGCTTTGCTGTTAGTCGGTATTGTTCCAAATTTACGGTCTATTACAGATTTTTTTGGTTGGCCGCTACCACACAATCTCGAAATAATTCTTCAGGTTCTGATTGTGATATTTTTCGTTCTTGGCGCAGCAAATTCATTAAATTTGCTTGATGGTCTCGACGGTCTTTGCGCAGGTGTAACAGCAATTATTACTGTTGCTATGCTGCTTCTGGCAGTACATTTGGCAACTTGGGGGGCCAGTGAAGTTGGCGACCCTGTGCGGGTTATAATCTGTCTTGGCCTGGTAGGAGGGGTCTGCGGCTTTCTGCCTTTTAATCGTTATCCAGCCAAGATATTTATGGGTGATGCCGGGAGTATGCTCCTTGGCTTTACGATAGCCGCACTGATGATTTTGTTTGCCGAGGGAATTTCACGATGGTGGATAGCTTCGATCGTTGTCTTCGGCTTGCCAATTCTCGATACCGCTGTTGCGCTGGCGAGGAGATTGATTAATCGCAGACCACTGTTCGTTTCAGACCGCGGACATATTTACGACCAGATGGTGGATAGAGGAATACGCCTGAAAAAGACCGTTGCAATTTGTTATGCGCTGGCAGGCATTTACGCGTTAATTGGCTTGGCAATGAGCCAGATAAGGACAAGATACGCGGCAGTTGTGCACCTTTTTGTCTTTGGGATTTCGGGATTAGTTGTATGGAAGAAAGGTTATCTGAAAATGGAGGGGCTGAGAGGGGCAATTCGCAAAGAAGATTGACAAATCCTGAGTCAATTAACCAAGAGCTACATTTCCAGCTTTATTATAAAATAGGGTCACCGACTTTCCAGAGAACTCCTACTTGCTCAAATTCATATCGCTCCAACAAGAACTGTGGGCAATAGCCCTTCAATGCAGACACAACATATACAGGCGAGTCCTGTATTAATTGCTCAATAGTATCTTCAGTAAGAGCTGGAGCATTTTCACTACTATCATATTCTGACACTATTCTAACATCCCTGCGTTTGCCATTGACCTGTTGTACATACAAAAGGGCATGGACGGTAGTAGTATCGGCATAGATTATTGCATTTTCTTCAACTATATCCAGAGCCTCGTTGGCGAATCTTTCCGCTCCCCTATAGCCTGTTTTCCATGGCTGAAGAAAATAATTGTATTCATCACGATAGGGCCTCTGTCTCCTCTGGCCAAGAGATTTATACATTTTTCTTGCAACGGCTGGAGTAACACAATAGGTCGGTATCGGCAGTAGGGCAAACGCCAGCACTATACATACCAGCGCCTTGTGTTCAAATCTTTTCAGAACAACTTCCGCTCCCAATCCGATAAGCACTGTGGAAATAACGTAGAACGGGAGAAAGAATGCATGCCTGTATGCTATAGTATAACGAAAAGCAAATAAAAAATACAATAATAACAGTGCAAGTATAATATTGGCAAAGCTTCGGCTCGGAGCTTTTTCCCGCAGAGCCCACAGCCCCACAAAGAAAAATACTAAGTTGGGAGTAGGAAAATTAAGCAGGATGAACATTATGTTTTCCAATACTATTTTCATTGAAATAGACACATTAAGAACATGCCCTTTCCACAGCTTTCCAAACATCGCCGAGGCCAGTGTTGCCTGCACATCTCCCGACAGAATAATGTTCTTTATTACCAGATATTCATAGGGCGCAGCACCTGCTATCCACAGCAAGACAATAATACTAAAATGCTTCAAGCCGATTTGTTTGCGAACCAACAGGACAATCAAGAATACTGTATAGCAGACAAAACCAAACACCCCCCACATATGGTTGGCAATTGCCAGGCCGTTAAAAAGCCCCAAAAGATACAGATATCGGACACGCTTTGTGCGTATATATAATAACAGTACTACCAGCTCACCCAGCATCTGGGCTGTATATAAGGTATAAACCTCAGCAATTACAGCGTGCTGCCAAAAAGTCCAGGAAACAGCAAGGGTAATTGCAGCTATTATGGCCGGCAGATTCTTGCCAAGCCAAAGCCACAAAAGCAAAAAGAGATTTGCAACCGCCACCGCCGCAGCAATAGCAGAAATCAAGTTCACCCGGTACGCAAATTCACCAAGGGGTATGTATTTGACGGCGATACCTACCATTATATAAAGTGGATGAGCAAGCGCAAGACCCAGATTACCCTGAATATCGTTGTGCCAGATTCGATAAACATACAGGGCACTGTCCTGCCACAGAACAGTCGGCGCACAGGTAAAAACATAAAACGCCCCAGCCATAGTCAGTACAACCAGGTACCATAGAATTATACTGCTATGTAAAATAGCCTTATCTGGTTTAAACGTCACTTGCATCTGAAAAAAAATATGTCCGTAAACCTTGACTAACCTTAAGTTCTATCTATATTAATGCTTAAAACTTAAAAAAGCAATTTTTTCGGGCAATACTATGGCAGAGCAAGGCCGCAACAACAAAGGTGTGCCAATCCGGCAAGAACCAGATAATATCACACCTCCCTCTGGAAAAAAACATTATCGAGCATTATGGACGCTCTTTGTTGTCTTCTTTATTTTCGTTGCGATTATATTCTTGGCCAAACATAGAAATGCAATCGATTGGGTCGAAGATTATGGAACCGGAATCAAAATGGCAAGACTGCAAAACAAACCTGTTCTACTTGCTTTCTACAAACAACATACTCGTTTCTGTTCGGATATGTCGCAAAATACCTATAATAACCCTGATGTCATTATATATGTTGAGGCTAATTTTATTCCCATTCTAATTGACGTTGATAAACAACCTGAAATCGCCGAACGCTACAATATTGATTATTATCCTACCCACTACATCAAACCACCGGATAGCAATGACCTTATTGGGCCTCACCTCGGCTACGATACTCCATCGGTATTTATTCGCAAGCTCAAAGATTTACTAAGGCAATTGAAGTCTCCCGCCGAATAATTTTGCCCGCCTTACTTCTTTTCAACTATCACATCCAGCACCCGATATATAGACCCTGCTTTAACGAAATCATAGCGCTTAAGCAGATAATCCGGACAGTATCCCGGGGCTGGTGAAACCACATAAATAGATGTCTCCGTCAACAGCTGAGGGATAGTTAGTTCATCGAACTGCACCGGATTTTTTCTCTTTGCGTGTGATGAGACAATTCTGATATCCCTTCGTCGCTTTTTGAGCTCCTGAGCATACAAAAGCGGATATACGGTTGTGCCATCAGCACAAATAATCGCTTTGTCTTCGAGAGT
>CP070728.1:1277855-1279882 GCA_020351025.1 Planctomycetota bacterium | reverse complement strand
AATAAATTGCATCGTATATGCAGCGCTATTTATTTGCGCAAGATATATGCCGCATTGAGCTTCAGTTGAACCGAACGAAATAGTATTACCTTTAATCGTAACATCATACATCCCATTGTAGGCCGCCCCGCCACTAGGCCATGTACGCGAATGAGTATATGTTGATCCTGCCGGAGGTGATGTTTTCCAATCCGTTTCAACACCGATACCAACATGGAATCCGCTAGTAGATGTCCCGGTACATACAATTGTATTGGCAGTGATAACTGAATAATCGGCATCAACTGCCAAATAGACACCATATTCAAAGTTACCTTCAACATAATTACCTACAAAGGTATTGTTCTCTGCGCCAACATAAGCTTGCAGTGCCCCATTGTCCCCATTGACACATACTGCACTAACTGCTTTATTGCCAATAACGAGATTATAACTACTACCCCATCCAAGATGAATCGCTGATGAACCATACTCTGTTATGTTATTATTGCTGATTATATTGTAGTCTGCAACTGGCGACAGAATGATACCTCGATGGGTTCCCTGTTGTATACGATTCTCGCTAATAATATTATAGCGTGAACCACCAATACCAATGTTGTGTGTTCCGCCATATATATAATTATCACATATCCGATTGGAATAGTTTGTTAGTGTTTGGCGAGTAAACGTACCATCTGCGTTTGTGATATAACCTCCATAACCATCTGTTATTTCTGCATTGATTTGAATACCTACAACCGAGTTAACCGTTCCGTATGGACTATCTAATGGGAGCGTTATATGATTACCTATGACGCAGTTTCTGTTACATCCATAATACAAACGGATTCCATATCTGCTTGATGTAGTCTCGAAATTCCAGATTGTAATATTTTTAATAGTACTGAAACGAAGGGAACTGGCAAATATACCAACTTTCCCTGTCGTATTCATATCAATAGAAAAATCTTGAAGAATAATATCATCTATATTGCCACCGCCAAAGTATGCACCATTAGTTGTTACAACACCTTCCGTTGTAGAACTATTACCTTTCAATGTGCCCGGTCCTATTATGCCTTTGCTGCCAGCCTTGACGCGGATTTCATCTACGAGATAGGTGCCTTTTGACAGATAGATGGCTACACCGTCTGTTGCTGAGGTATCCATTGCCTCTTGGCAAGCAGATGTATCGTCGGTGGTCCCATCACCTGTAGCACCAAAGTCTTTGACATCATAAGCATGATCCAGGTTAACATTACCTTTCCATGTACGCCTATTTGCATTTGTCAACGAATTGAATAGAGTCCCAAGGGCTGTTATGTCGTTGGCGTCATCTACGAGATTCTCGCCAAAGGTACTGAAATTTACTGTCGTCGTCGCCGCTGCGGTAGCAGCCACGTCACCATTGGAATCGAAGGTAAGATTGTCAGAGGCCCTGTCAATGCTTGATGGCAGTTCGGGATTGCGCGCAGTGGCATCGGTTGAGGGAAATTTCACGCATCTATCTATCTGATTTTGTAGATCATTCACCTGACGAACGATCCTATCAAGGGCCGCTTCAACGTTCTCGGCATTGAAGGTGCCGCCCTGTGTAAGATCCAGCGTTTGTGTTCGCGGAGGGTGCGTTTCGATGTGGATTTCCTCCGTCGTTTGGATGGCTGTAACCGTCGTTACAGTACCGCCAGACGTACCATTAATACTCACCGTGTAGTTCGTCGTCAGTTGAAGAGTAGATGGGACACCTGTGGCGGTGACTCGTTTTTTGACAACGAGATCGGAACTCTGACTGATCGGAAAGCTAAACGGTATCTGCTGGCCTATTGAGCCGCTTCCTACTGCCGATGTTCGTGCTGTTTGATTTGAGACTGTCATATTTTACCTCTTTCCATTTCACGTCTAAGTTGTGCCCTGGCTCTGGCTTTCGCTGAATTGATTGATGCTCGCAAAGCAGTTGGTTTACGTACCTCATCCATTGTTTGCCAACGGCCAGTTGATGTTAATTGTTTCAATCTCTTACTTATTTCATTTGCTGCATATTCTTG
>CP070728.1:1257713-1277755 GCA_020351025.1 Planctomycetota bacterium | reverse complement strand
AATTTCCTCAATGGCCTTGTGAATCTTGGCTTCACTGTCGGCGTCAACCTGACTGGTAGCCTCATCAAAAATCAAAATCGCAGGGTCTCTCAAAATAGCTCTGGCTATAATAATTCTCTGCAACTGCCCCCCGCTAAGACCGGTCCCCTGCTCGCCGATTATCGTATTATAACTATCAGGCAAAAGCTCAATAAATTCGTGGGCAAATGAACGTTTTGCCGCAGCTATTATTTCTTCCACGGTTGCACCGGGCTTACCATACGCAATATTCGCTGCTATAGTATCATTGAACGTCACCACATTCTGTGTAACCATCCCAATCTGGCTTCGCAAACTAAACAGTGTTGCATCACGAATGTCCTTTCCATCTATCAAGACTTTACCGCTATCAGGGTCATAAAAGCGGGGTATCAAATTGGCCAGCGTTGTCTTGCCTGAGCCGTTAGGTCCTACAATAGCGACGTTATGTCCTGCCTGTACGGAAAGACTGATGCCCTTTAATACCGGAATTTCCCCTCCCGGATATGTAAAAACAACATTTACAAATTCAATTTTATCTTTCATTGGCGGAAGTTCAAAAGCCCAAGAACTTTCTATCTCCGGACGTTGGTCAATCACAGAAAAAACACGCTCCGCAGCAGCATTGGTCTGTTGGACCTTATTCCATACATCTCCGGTTTTCCGTAGCGATTCTGCTGTAGCACCCAAGGCAATCAAAAACGCAAAAAATTCACTCGGCTCCATTCTGTTTTCGTATACCCATTGAGCTCCATATACCAAACCAACGGCCCCTGCTATCATAGCCAGAGTTTCGAGAATTGGACTCGTAATTGCATCAAGCTTTGCAATTTTGAACTGTTGCTTTAGGAGATTTCGGTTAATACCGGTAAAGTGCCCCCCCTCGTACTCCTGACGGTTATAAACCTTTACCACTTTTACGGCACTGATGACCTCCTGCAGTTTACCAAGCATTACTGCCCAGTTAAGTAACGTCTTTGTAGTAGCTCGTTTTATCTTTTTACCAAGCTTGTTCAGCGCATATAAGGAAACCGGCGCGAAACACAAGAACATAACAGTAAGCTTGAAATCAATGGCCATTGCCACGCCTAATATTGCCAGGGCCTTAAGCGGTTCGCGAAGCGCCTTGCCAAACAAAATATGGATGCCAACTCCAACACCCTCGGTATCGCGTATCAACCTGCTAACAGTATCGCTTGCTCCCTGTTTGTCAAAAAAACCCGTTGGTATATCGAGTGAATGTCTAAACACATCCTCACGCAGACGAGCCACAGCGGTGTGATCGACTTTGCGGACGGTATAGTCCTGAAGGAATCTTGCTAAACAGCGAATTGCCGTCACAACGGTTATCATCAAAATAATAAAAATAACAGCGCGTTTAGCATTTGCTCTGCTCTGCTGTCTTGGAACAATGTTTGCCATACTCTGAAAAAAGTCTGTATAGAAGGGCTTTGGGGCTGCAGCGATTTTAGTTTCTTTTAGCTCTAATTGCCCTTCTGCACTTAGGCGCTTATACTGAATAACAATCTCACCTGCTTCACCCGTAAGAGCAAGCTCCTCAAGCAGCCTACTCGAAGGGTCGATGTCAGAAGAACTCGGGCTAATACGGTTACTTCCAACACCAACAATCAAGTCGTTACTTTGCAAACCTGCGTCCTCAGCAGGCGTTTTCTCTTCGACATCCGTGACGCGAAGATGGTACATAACATTAAGATTTTCCGCTGTGGACAAATCTATCTTGTCCGGGAGATAAAAACTGATGCCGTATCTATCCTTTACAACCAACCTATCAACCCAGCCATGCAGGCCCTCTTCACCCATCATCACCTTCAAAAGCGGCAAGACCGTTGCTATGCTGAATGCAAACAGCAAGCTTATTAAAATCGCACTGGTAAAGATGACGATTATTCTATGCCATTGCGGCCAGACATACCTTAATACTCGCTTAAATGCCTTCATTAGACAAACTTCTCCTATATATTGCCTATAGTGGACAGCAAAGTACGCAGAGGCTTCGTTTTTCGCACCATACGCACTGTTATCAAGCTGCTGCCAATTACAGCCCAAACAGGCTAACAAACTCGAGCGTACCGGTCAAGGCTAAAGGTTATTGACTGCCGGTGCTGTTTCTGTTAATTAAACTGCCAGGCTTTTAAGGGAACAGCTAAATGAAAATAGACCGTTTAATTTTGGGTGAATACGAAACCAACTGTTATATCCTGCGCGACAGCAAAGCTGCCAAAAACTGCCTCATCATCGACACCGGTTTGCAGGCGCAAGAGCTTATTGATTTTCTCCATCGGCACAAATTAAATCCGGTTGCTGTGGTCCTAACCCATGGCCACGTAGACCACACTAACGGGTTGGCACTATTGCGAGCTAAGTTTCCCAATATACAGGTTTATATCCACAGATCTGATGCAGAAATGTTAACAGGAACCGAGAACAACCTATCAACTCTAACAAGCCTACAATCTAACAGCCAGCCTGCTGATATACTCATCGAAGAAGGAAACACAATCAAAGAGGCAGGCATAAGGCTCGAGGTACTCCATACACCCGGCCATACGCCGGGCGGTATCAGCTTATATTCACGCGATGAGGGGATTGTTTTTGTCGGTGATACCTTGTTTGCTGGTTCGGTCGGCAGAGCAGACTTGGGTGGTAATATGACACAGCTCATAAAGAGTATAAGGGAAAAACTTTTAACACTACCTGAGGAAACTATCGTCTATCCGGGCCACGGCCCAATAACAACAATAGCACAGGAAAAAGCAAATAACCCCTTCCTACAATGACGATACACCTGCTTTTATCGTTCAGGCCGACCACAAAAGCTTGCCCCCAAGGCGGTTTATGATTCTTAGAAGTTGTTGTTGAAGTACTCCGGTTTACCATCGTCGCTGTCGTAACTTGTCGACTCTTTATACTCCGCATTAAGTCTGATACGCTCAATACGCTCGGCTTTCTTGCTATTGCTGTCAACGGTTACAAGGATTGCGTTAATTTTCACATCGCCAGTTGCTATCTCAAAAGGAAACGGCATCTGTGTTCTAAACGACTTTAGGACACTTTCAGCTCCTCGGCCGAGAACCGAATCATGACCACCGGTCATCCCAATATCAGTAATATATGCGGTGCCTTTAGGCAGAATTCGTTCATCGGCCGTTACAACGTGAGTATGAGTGCCGAATACGCAACTTACCCTGCCATCAAGGTAGTAGCCCATTGCAACTTTCTCGCTGGTAGCCTCGGCGTGGAAATCAACAAATACAATATCAGCTTGCTGCTGAAGTGACGGTAGAATTCTGTCAACTGCACTATAGGGACAGTCGGCAGGCTTCATAAACATACGGCCTATCAAAGACACAACGCCTACGGTTGGTCCTTTGCTGGTTTTGTAAACACCAACCCCCCTGCCTGCGGCATATTCGGACAAATTCGCTGGCCGGGCTAAATTGTCCGTCACTTCCAGCGTCTGGATTATATCCCGCTTACGGAATGTATGGTCACCAAGTGTAACCAGATTCACACCGTATCTTAGCA
Organism: Planctomycetota bacterium; assembly: GCA_020351025.1. Lineage (GTDB taxonomy): Bacteria > Planctomycetota > Phycisphaerae > Sedimentisphaerales > Anaerobacaceae. The sequence continues at coordinate 1,274,191 of CP070728.1, read as the reverse complement.
GTTTGTTATAGATTTGCGGTGTCAGGCCAGAACCCCCGGCGGCGTTCTCAGCATTTGCTATCACGCAATCGATATTCAGTTCTTTTACCAGCGGCTTTAGCTTCTCAGCAACAATACGCCTGCCTGGCCGACCAACTATATCACCAATACAAAGAAAATTTAATCGCATCTTTGTTGCTCGTTGCTTGTAGCCTGCCCCAGTAAATCGAGACAGTTCACAAATTACGATTTTCTACTTGGCGTACTCGATGCACCGGACCTCACGCAGCAGGGTTACCTGGATTTCGCCGGGATAGGTCATTTCAGCCTCAACTTTGTTGGCAATATCCCTCGCAATTTTCATCGCCGATTCATCGTCGACCTTTTCCGCACTGACAATGACGCGGATTTCACGCCCAGCCTGAATTGCGTATGCGTTTTCGACACCCTTAAAACTGCTGGCGATTTCTTCGAGCTTCTCCAATCGCTTGATATATCTCTCAAGCGTCTCTCTTCTTGTGCCAGGTCGAGATGCGCTAATCGCATCGGCAGCAGCAACCAACGGTGTATAAGGATTATCTGCAGGAATATCACCATGATGTCCAGCAACAGCATTGAGAACGGTTGGGGACTCGTTAAAACGCTTGAGGTAATTCGCGCCTATATCAGGGTGACTCCCTTCCACATCGTGGTCAATGGCTTTGCCGATATCGTGCAAAAGTCCCGCGTGTCTCGCTATCGAGCCGTCAAGACCAAGTTCATCGGCCATAATCTGCGACAGAAAAGCAACTTCAATACTGTGACGCAGCACGTTCTGACCATAACTTGTTCGAAAGTTCAAAGCTCCAATCAAACTGAGAACTTTGTTACTCAGACCCCTGACGTTGGCCTCAACAGCAGCATCTTTGCCGAGCTGCAACACCTTAAGATTGACTTCTTTTTTTGTCTGAGCCACAAGTTCCTCAATGCGGGACGGATGTATCCTGCCGTCCTGTATCAGCCGTTCCATCGAAAGACGGGCAACTTCACGCCTGACAGGATTGAAGCCACTTACGACTATCATTCCAGGCGTATCATCGACAATAACATCTACGCCGGTTGCTTTCTCAAAGGCACGAATGTTGCGTCCTTCCCTGCCAATGATTCGCCCCTTCATATCATCATTCGGAATCTCAACTGTTGAAACGGATACTTCGCAGGTTTGCTCAGCAGCGTATCGCTGAATAGCCGTGCTGATTATTTCCCTGCTCTTGCCACCAGCAGTTTCAGTTGCCTCTTCAACCTTGCGTGCAATCAACGTCGACATCTCGTGCTCAAACTCATCTTCAAGCCGCTTAAGAAGCAGCTCTTTAGCCTCAGTGACATCCATTGCAGTAATTTTAAGAAGTTGATTTTTTTGCTGCGCCATCAAAGCAGAAAGTTGCTTTTCCTTACTACCGATATTGTGTAATCTCCTATCAACTTCCTTTTCTTGCTTTTTTAACGCCTCTTCCCGTCGCTGTACCAGCTCAGTCTGCCTCTCCAGGGTGTCCTCACGCTTATTCAATCTCATTTCGGTCTCGTGTAGCTCAGCACGAATTTTATTGGTCTCAGATGTAAATTGCTCCTTTTTCTTAATGCTCTCTGCCGCTGCATCAATCTGAGCCGACTTAATTATGTTTTCGGCTTCCCTTTTTGCACCTTCAATTTGTCGCTCCAGATCTTGCTCGAAGGTCTTGGCCTTTGCTTTACTGATAATCTGACCAACGATTGCAGCTAATCCGACTCCGAGAAAAAAACCAATAATAATCCACATACCGACAGAATATGTGCTTTGCATTTCCTCCCCGATTTGCATTAATATGGTATACATATCGCCACCTTTCCCATTGTAAAGACTCAAAACAAATCACCCAAAGTTGCAAGATTGGAGCTTTTACAGCAGGAAAGTTACAAAGAAATGGCAGTGAAGAACGAAATCCTTTTCGCCGGAGCACCAAATCAACTAGTTGGGGGCAAAATTACACGTAATCGCATATCCTCGGGATTGACAGACTCATTACCTCTCACTAAATTCGCCCATTTTATGCTCAATACCTGCAGTCCCTCGCTGGTAGCCAAATGTTTTTTCAAGAAGATTTCGTTCCCTCTAAGTTCATTTCTTATCCGCCGCAACGAGCGTTGAATTACAACTTAACGGGCCCCTCACAACGGAAATCAACGGCTTCTCTGTAACTTAACCACTGTTCAAGAAAAGACCTACAAGCCCTTTCTCTTTTCCCGTCCATTTACACTGAAGGTTAACTGCGACAAATTCTTCTTGGACGGCCCACAATCTTCTTCATCACTATATTCTATACTTCAACTATGATAATACAGGCTTTTCCGCAACGCGTCAAGGAAAAAAACACACAAACCAGAGCAATTTATGGTCACTAAAGACCTGCATCGAAAATATATTGTCAAAATAAAGACATTTCGGCTTTATAAACCTCAAAAAATGCTATAAGTTCAGCCAGCAAAAAGACATAGAATATTTCATAATAATGGGTAAGTATGCACTCTCTTGGCTGACGGGAAACATTACTCACTCTGATGTTGTATCCGGCACAACCAACAGCAGAGGTAAAAGGATCTTCAACTCGGCAAGAAACTAAATCAGCGAGACCTTCACCTGTTGTGTTGACAACCTGTTGAAGTCAGGCTATTCATATGATTCAGTTAGCAACGACGAAACCTATGACAGTAACTAAGCTAAAGTTTGCTAAAACCGTCTTAGATAGATTTGTAAGATATGACAGTGCCCCCCAAACGAATGTTACGGAAAAAACGGTACTCACTAATGGAAATATAAGGTATAATATGCAAGTTGTTCATTACTCATTATTAGTATTTAGCTATCGGGAGTATATATGTCAGGTCATTCGCACTGGGCAGGGATAAGATATAAAAAGGCAATCGTCGACGCCAAGCGCGGCAAAACATGGAGCAAATTAGCACGAACGATAATGGTAGCAGCGAAGACCGGCGGGGGCGACCCAGCTGCGAATCTGCCTCTGCGATATGCAATCGACAAGGCCAAAGCAGCTAACATGCCTAAAGACACAATTGAGAAGGCAATCAAAAAAGGAACGGGAGAGATTGAGTCGGTCAATTTTGAAGAAGTTCTCTATGAAGGCTATGGGCCGGGCGGTGTCGCTATAATGGTTGAAGCATTAACAGACAACCGTAACCGAACCGGGCCGGAAATTAAAAGACTATTCGAAAGACATGGTGGGTCGGTAGGAACAAGCGGGTGTGTCAACTGGATGTTCAGTAAAAAGGGGCTTATTACTGTCCGAACTTCCGAAGTCAACGAAGAACTGCTTCTCGAAATTGCCCTCGATGCAGGAGCAGACGATATGCAAAATATGGGTGAAGTTTTCGAGATAACCTGTGACACCTGCGCCTACGAAAAGCTCAAAGAGGTCCTGAAAGAAAAAGAGATACCCACCGAAGTGGCAGAGATTTCAATGGTTCCACAGAACACCGTGCAGGTCAATGAAGAAACAACAGCCAAAAAAATCATCTCCCTGATGGAATCTTTCGAAGATTGCGATGATGTTCAAAACACCTATGCCAATTTTGACATACCCGATGAGGTAATGAGCAACGTTGAATGATTTAGTTTCAACGGCTTGAGTTCTCAGAAAGTTCGTTCACACGCTCGACTGCAAAGTCATATTCGTTTTCCCCCAACCGGCTGAATATTTTACGCCCCGGGTACATTACCTGGAACTGCATGCGGAAGCTATCTTCGATTTCGATTGCCTTGTGATACTGGCTAATGGCAATATCGGTTTTATCTAACTTATCCGCAATTCCGGCAAGTTCAAGCCGCAGGCGAGCCAAGCCGGGATAAAGCTCTGTAGCAGTCCACGCGGCATCAAATGCTTTATTCAGCCAATTATTTCTCTCCTGTTCGGGCGATGTTTCAGCAAGTAAACTATAAACTTTAGTCAAACGCTCAAAGTTTTTGAAATCCGCCGGGTTACGCTGTATGGCAGCAAGGAAGGCGGTTTCCGAACGCATCAGTAAATCCCTTCGTCCTGTATCTAAGCTCGAGGCATTCTGAAAATAAAGACGCCCATTTAGGGATAAAGCCAGAGAACTTAAACTGTCGTCCTTGGCAGCACTATTTAAGAGATTATAAGCTTGCGTAAATCTGCTTTCGGCAGCAACCTGGCTCGCCTTTTTGATTTTAGAGGTGCTTTTTACTACCGGAACTAAGCAATAATTCAAATAAGTCCAGGTTATTACCACCCCACCTGCCACTACAATCACTTTTGCAAAAGCCGCCGGTCTTAGAACAAATTGGCGCCGTGACTTTTCACGTAAATCTAAGGCTATAAGAGAAGCTATCACCGCCCAAAAAGTCATAAAGACTCCCGGCTCGAAAATAGCAAAGTCTATCAGATTGTGCAAAAGCACGCCCAAACAAGCACAAAAAAGAGAAGCGATAATGATGTTCGTATCGTGCTTTGCGGACTGTGTATTGTAAAAGCCTGCCGCCAAAAGCCAAATGCCAACAATAAAAGTAAGAACCGGTGCAATATACAAAAAGAATACCATAAAAATAAGCACATCAGGAGCAACACCACCGGCAATAGGCATAATTATCGACCTGACAAGCAGCAGAATACCTGCTATCACCATCGCAAAGGGCCAGATTAATTTTCTAAGTGTCGGGCCAGATTCGCCAGCTTCTGGTGAGCATCTCTCGGCACGGGGCGAAATCACTCTCGATAACGGCGCCAATATAAGAGCCAAAAAACCAACAAGGCCGACCGGGCCGTACTGTGTAAGCACACTCAGTAGGAAATTGTGAGGGTCTGCTACACTTTCAAGAGCCGCAGCAGGTTTGTATCGGGTATAAAAGTGGGCAAAGTTACCTGGCCCGATTCCAGTCAAGGGATGGTCGGCAAACAATTTGAGCGATGCCTGCCAATACTGCCACCTAACGAGCATTGATTGTCCGCCTGGCAGCCGGCCGTGAGACATTCCATATAAAACCACCACGCCGCCAGAGATTAATGCCAACAGTAAACAGACTATCAAAATAGCCTTTCTGTGCCTCTTTACCCACTCGCCAAATAAAAGGTAGACAACAAACATCGCTGCGGCAAACACCGCTGCAGCAATCGCTCCTTTGCTCTTCGTAATAGAAAGGCCAAAAATAACAACCCCGGCGCCTATGCCACAGGTAAAAATGCCTTTAGGACCAGACGCGGGCAACTTGCGATTCTTAAATTTCTCTAAAAATAAAGCAACAGCAGCAAAACAGGCCAACAACGCAAAGGAACCAGCGGAATTACCCGTCGTGAAAAAACCATGAACGCCTCTCGAATAAAGGCGATGCTCAAAAAGAAAATGCTGCAAAGTACCCGCCCTTATACCAAGCGGCTCAAGCATACTCCACGGAGCTTCTTCATACTGGTCAATCATTGCCTGGTTAGCAAAGAAAAGCTGCTGAGAACACTGATAGGCCGAGACTATTCCCAAAGCGGCGATACAGATGAGCAGCAGCTTTACTTTCGAATGAGAATCCAATATCTGTACAAGCAACATCGCCATCAATACAGGAGCAACGAGAAAAACAACATCGGAAAGGGCGGCTCTTTTGTTCGCAGCCGCAAAACCAGCAATAACAGCACCTATTGCAAATAGACACAAGCCGATTTCCATACCGGTGAAGCGGTAGCAAAATCTCTTACTGCAAAAGCCCCACACAAACCACACAATGCACGACAATATCAACACCGCCGATATCAATAAGCTATATACAATGCCACCCAAATCAATCGATTGATTAGCCAATTGAACGCTTGGACCCTCAGTCAAAGTCGTGCGAAGGGCAATTACACAAAGATAGATACCAAGCAGCACATATTCTAAAATTACAAGCGCCCTGCCTTTGGGAAAATTCGAATTAATTTGGTCCCTTATCATCGGCGACCGTGCTTTCAAATACAGCGATAACGGATAACACTAAAACTACCTGAATGAAGATTAGAATCGCACCGGCCAAATTAACCTGATAGAGAAAAGTTGCGCCAAGGCCGGTGCAGAGCGTAGCCAAATATAACGTCAGAACTGTTTGTGTATCGGTCAATCCATGCCTTTTTAGTCGATGGGAGAAGTGTTGAGTGTCACCGATAAAGGGGCTTTTGCCCTGGTTTATCCGCAATATCGTCACGCTGATAAAATCATAGAGTGGAACCGCCATAACCAAAGCCGGCATAAAAACCGAATACCACTGCCCACTTCGCGCTTCGTGATAATACGTAGTTCGCAAAGTCAAAAACGCCAAAACAAAGCCCACCACCAGCGAGCCCGCATCACCCATAAAGATTTTGGCGGGCGGAAAATTAAATACCAAAAAGCCCAACAGTGTCCCTATAAAAACAATTGCCAGACCACCTACAAAAACCTGGCCGCTTATAACAGCAGCAGTGAACAAAATCGAAGTCGCTATGATGGCAATACCGGCGGCAGCACCATCCATATTGTCAAGAAAGTTAAACACATTAATAACCAAAACTATCCAAAAAGCTGAGAGGACGGTGGTGATTATTTTGCTCTCGATAAAAAGCTCGACGCGAACCTCACCAAAGCCGGCAGCAGCCATCGCTACCGCAAACTGAACGGCAAGTTTGACAATTGGCCCAATATGCCCTTTATCATCCCATAAGCCGAGCACAAACAATATAGATAAGGACGCTAATATAACAACAAGCTGGTTAATTTTGCCCAGAAAATCGGCAGGGTCGATGTTAGCTGACTCCGTTACCCAATCAAAGTAACCTGGAACAAGCAGAATTGCTATCGCAACCGCCGCAGCAACCAAAATGACCGTGATAGTAGAAAAGATTGCAATGCCCCCACCAAGAGGAATAATCGCCCGGTGGTATCTGTCTGCAACAGGATGCGCAACAAAACCTACTCGGCTAGCTATCTTTCTTACCAAGGCCGTTAAAACGACCGACAGGAAAAATGAACCTGCAAGTAAAATTATCGCTAATATAGTTAATGTATTGATTTTAACTGCTCCAGTAATCGCTTTCTAACCTTGTCGAAAAAATTATGATAACACTCTTGCCTGTAATCCGGGTATGTGTATGGTAAGCTCTGCCAATTACCCCTGTCAAAGATAAGTGTCACTTCAGCATACATTTTTTGGCCGATATATATACGGTGGGAATAGTTTTTTGTTGTAGCCAAAATCAACTTTGACGGCTCAATGACACCGGGGTCCAGATTTACAGGTCTGGCCAAATCAACGTTCAACCTTTTAGCCAATTTTTTTTCGAGCTTATTCGTTCGATGTTTAATCTTTGCCAATTCACCTGGCTTAATAAGCCGCTCAATACTGACAAACTGCCTTAAAATATGTTCTCCTGTTTCTTGGTTGTAATAATCGGTCTGTGTAAAAGGCCAAACATCACTTAAAAAATCCGCTTTACCAAACTCGGACGTCAGCGCCTCTATCGCAGCTTGCAAACAATCCTCATTAGCTGCCAAAATCCCAACGAACAGCTTGACCGGCTTGGGCTCTTTCAACTCCCACATAAAACAGTTTCGAGTTATAACTCTTGAGTTGGCACTATACGCTTAACTTTTCTTTAAGTAAACCGACCTGTTCCACAACCTTATCTGTTGCCTTTTCAATAGAGACTTTTTGACTCTCCGATTCGCGCCGCAGCTTTATCTCAACTTTACCCTCGGCTACTGACTTTTGGCCAACGGTAACCTTTACCGGTATCCCAATCAGGTCGGCATCTTTGAATTTCACCCCGCCCCGCAACTGCCTGTCATCTAACAGCACATCAACACCTTTGTTTAGCAACGCCTGATAGATTCTTTCAGACACGCCGGCCACTACTTCATCATTCTGGTTGACACAGCTAATCAGAACCTCAAATGGCGCAATGCTAACGGGAAAAATAATGCCGTTTTTATCGTTACCGAGTTCGATAGCGGAGGCAAGAATTCGGTTTACACCAATACCATAGCAACCCATCCAGCACGGCAACTCTTTTCCCTTTTCATCAAGGAACTTTGCGCCAAGCTTCTTGCTGTATTTGGTTCCCAGCTTAAAGACCTGCCCGACTTCTATACCTTTCTTAAACAGCAGCTTTTTACCATTATGCGTATCACCTTCAACAGCATAACGAATATCAACCAATTGAGCAGTCTCAACGTCAAAATCCCGTCCCAGCAAAACATTTATTGTATGATGGTCAGTCTTGTTTGCTCCAGTTACCCAAACTGGCATTGCAGCGACAGCGTGGTCCATAAGTATCGTATTGACTTTCTGAACTATACCTATAGGTCCAGCAAAACCTACCTTCGCACCGGTAACCTTTTCGATAGTCTTCTCATCTGCAAGCTCAATATGTTTGCCGCTAACAGCTTGTATTAGCTTTTCCTCATTAACATCATGGTCACCACGAATAAGCACCGCCACCGCCTCATCATCGGCTGAGTAAATAAGCGTCTTCACCATTTGTTCCGGTCTGGTCTTGAGAAACTTGCAGACAGCTTCGATACTGCCGATGTTAGGTGTGTGGACTTCTTCCATCGGTGGAATTTTGCCTTTGCTTTTATCTTTTGGTAGCGGGTCAACTGCTGCTCTTTCGAGGTTTGCAGCGTAAGAACCGTCTTTCGTATAAATAATTGTATCTTCACCATTCTCGCAGGGCACGGTGAACTGGTGTGAGCCGGAACCGCCCATCTCGCCGGATTCAGCTTCAACAATCACAAATTCGAGCCCGCATCGTTTGAAAATCTTTTCATACGTCTCATACATCACTTTATAAGTCTCATCGAGACTTTCAGGGTCAGTATGAAAACTATAAGCATCCTTCATAATAAATTCACGGCTGCGCAAAACGCCGAATCGCGGACGAAACTCATCACGAAACTTAAAGCTAATCTGATAGATGTTCATCGGAAGCTGCTTATATGAGCTTATCTCACTGGCAGCAATACTTGTAACAACCTCTTCGGCGGTCGGTGCAAGGACATTTTTACGACCGTGTCGGTCTTCAAATTTCGCAAGAGTTTGCCCATAGTCAACGTCCCTGCCGGTCTTCTGCCATAGTTCTATCGGCTGAACGGCAGGCATCAGAATTTCCTGTGCGCCAGCCTTGTCCATCTCCTCACGGACGATTGAAATCACCTTTAGCAGACTCCGCCATCCCAGCGGCAGATATGTGTACGTGCCGCTGGCAACCTTGCGCATAAGACCTGCCCGTATCATTAATTTATGGCTGGCAATCTCCGCATCGGCGGGTACCTCCTTAACCGTCGGTATCAACATCCTGCTGTATCGCATATCACTGCCCCTACTTTCAAAACACATCCAGGAACATATAGCGAATGTTTATAGCCCAAAATCCAAGGCCTTGCAAGATTATATTTCCGGTTGCTCACTGCTCATAGCATTAGCTGCAAGAAATCACTTCTTGCATAAAGACGGATAACACAGTATGATTTCGGAAATCAAAAACTCAGCCGCAAAACATCAATATGGAGAAAACAATGACTCACAAATTCATCAATCAAATTGAGCCGGGACAAACAATCAATGATATCTATTTGGTAAAAGAGCCGATTCTGCGAAGCACAACAAAAGGCGATTTATATATAGCAATGCACATTTGCGACCGCTCAGGCCAACTTAACGGACGGATGTGGCAAACAACTGAAGCAATCTACAACTCCCTGCCTAAACCCGGCTTTTTACATATACAGGGAAGAAGCGAGCTTTACCAAAACAGTCTGCAAATTATCATAAATAATGTCAGCGTCGTTGATGCAGGCAAAGTTAACCTCGAAGACTTCCTTGCACACACGAACAAAGACACAAAACAAATGTTCAAGGAGATAAAAAAAACGGTATCGCAGATAAAGCACACTCAGCTAAAGGCACTGGTCGATGAATTCCTGGGCGATACCGAATTGATGAAGAAATTCTGTACAGCACCTGCTGCAGCACACATACATCACAACTATCTCGGCGGCCTCTTAGAGCATACCCACAATATGCTCCGAGTAGCTCTCGCGATATTGCCGCTTTATCCCGATGTCCAGGCTGATTTGGTGTTGGCGGCGATTTTCCTCCACGATATCGGCAAAACCGAAGAACTGACGTACGATATAGCCTTCTCCTACACCGATTCGGGCCAGCTAATAGGACATATCGTTCAAAGTTTTGTTATGGTAAATCAAAAGGCCGATACACTTGCAGCCAAAGGAACACCTATTGAAAAGCCCATTTTAGATGCGATTGGTCACATTATCCTATCGCACCACGGCCAATACGAATTCGGCTCGCCTAAGCTGCCCGCAACGCCTGAAGCATTTATGGTCAACTATATTGACGACCTCGATGCAAAGATAAATCAGGTAACCGCAGCCATTGATAACGAATCAAGTGATTCAAACTGGACAAGTTATCAAAAACCTTTGGAAACACGGCTTTATAGAAAACGCATCGAATAAAATTGCCTGCAACCGTGTCATGTGAACTAACATGCTTAAGGGGAAAAAATGAAAAAGATTTATCAATTTGGGCTCTTGGTTCTTATAAGCGGTGCTGTTTTAATCGCTGCAGGCAACCAGCAGCCAAATAGAAGCTGGGATTACATTAACCTCAAAAATGACATCATCGAAATACAGGTCGTCCCGAAGATAGGCGGCAGGGTCATCCAGTATAAACTCGGAGACTACAGCTTCTTCTGGGTCAATGAGGACCTCGCTGGTAAAAAAATACCTCAAAGCCGTCTTGGTCCGAATGGTGAATGGCTAAACTACGGTGGTGACAAGGTGTGGCCAGCACCGCAGGGGCAAGACAATGAGCAGCGATGGCCGGGGCCGCCTGACCCGGTACTTGACGGCGGCCCATATACCGCAGAACTGACAAAGGAAAATGACAAGCTCACGGCTATAAAGCTGACCAGCGAAGAAGATAAACGAAGCGGTATCCAGTTCTCTCGCAAGTTTAAGATTTTCGATGATAGCACACGTGTCAGTATTGAGGCCACTATGGAAAATATTGACACGAAGCCGCGCCGGTGGGGAGTATGGGTGGTTACACAGTTTGACACGAGCAACAGGCACGGTGATGGTCACAATAAAAACTATTGGGCTTATTGTCCTATTAATCCCGATAGTATGTATCACAAGGGCTATAACGCGATGTTCGGCCTGGTCGGGCATCTGTCATATAAACCTGACTATGAGAATGGGATGATGCGTGTTCATTACGACTACCGGGTCGGGAAAATCGGTATGGACTCGTCGGCCGGCTGGCTTGCAACCCTTGATGCAACCGACGGGTACGTCTTCGTCCATCGTTTTACTTACGAGCCCGGCAGGGCCTATCCCGATAATGCCTCGGTTGAATTTTGGCTGAACGGTCCGGGGGAGATTGCTGCCTGGGGCCGTGAGATTGAAAAGATGCCCGACGATACAGCTTATCTGATGGAAAGCGAGGTGCTGAGTCCTTTTGCCTCGCTTGAGCCCGGTGAGAGCTACACATTCCACTATGATTGGTACACCGCCAAAGTACCACCTGGCTCTGACGTGACAGCTTGCAACGACATCGGCGTCACCTGCAAGCCGCTATCGGCTAAGCTTTGCAATGGTAAACTCGTCCTCGATGGCAGCTATGGAATCTTTTACAAGGGAAGCTGCTGCTTGGTCCTTCTTGACAAAGATGACAACGAGATTAAAAAAGCTTCAGCCGAACTGCCTGTTACTCCGCTTAAACCCCTTATCCTCTCTAAAATAAAATTGGCTGAGGGCCTCACGATACCTGATGATGCAGAAAAGCTTGCTGTTTACATCTATGATGTAAAAGGCCAACTTCTTGATGAGCTCGCCAAGGGACAGATTCAAAAGAACTAAACAACAACCTGATAGTAGCTCCCCCACCTGGCCGAAAGCCGTAAGATGTAGTCAGGTACTCAAAACCAATCCAGCCGGGCTCCACCCTGGAATTAGCCCGGTTGGGTCCTTATCACCCTACTACCGGCTTCATTCCTCCCTGGGACTGTCTCGAGAATATCTCTTAAGACACGCAACTTCTCCAATTTTTTTTCGAACTGTGACAACAGCATGTCACACCTTGTGAAAAAAATCGGATAAATCAGACAAAAATTTGCGATTTCCCAAGGCTGGCGTTTATTTCAGATACAGCTAAGGTGATTTGACAGTAATTCGGGAATGGCTAAAACAAGCAAAAAAATCTGTCGCCTCGGTAATAAGTGCTGACAGCAATTCGGTTAAATATTAGATACTCTCCGTTAGCTCTCGCTCCAGGATAATGCCGGTGAATCGCCAAATCTTCTCGAATTCCTCATGGGATATCAACTTCCTGCCTGCAACAGGGTCGGCGACGGTAACCAACCGCTCCGAAACTTCAAGAACAGCAACGCAGTGGTCAGACAGAAAAGTGTCTTTTACAACAGCCAATGTTACCTCTGCGTCCTTCAGTTGTGCAATCGAGTCAAAATGGCGGTACTGACATTTCAGACCGTACGCACCATAGCGGTTCTTAAGTGCTGCGCAAAGACTCCATGGAAGCGTCCCCGCCACAGGACTTGCACGAGAAAGTATTGCCATTTCCCCCTCATCAGCCGATAGCCCCAACCTTCTTAATGCCGTCACCGCAGCAGCAGGACCACATGTGTAATCGGTACTTTGAAAGCAAATACCGTTGGTATCAACCATTGTTTTAAGATTCGCCAGTCGCCCCTTAATCAAAGCAGGAAAAAGAAATGGCAAAACCGAAAACCAAACAACTATCACGCCCAGCAAAAGACACGTTAAAAGTTTCTCGCCCTTACGTGGAAGACGAGACATTGGCGTTATCACACCAATTGTCGCTGCCAAAGCCAAAATAACAAATTTCGCCCTTCCCGCCGTCACCCACGTTAGAGACGGCACAAACACCAGCGATTGATTGCATCTTACCATTACCAACAAGGCTATCAGCAGCATGGATAAAAAATAACCCAATAGCCAATAGGCCTTTCGAAAACGGGAAAACACCCTGCCAAGATAAACCCCACACAGGATTACTAAAATAACGCCGATAGTTTCAAGCCAAGGGTTCATTCCAACCCCTCCATTAGTAATGTTTATTCTATCAAATCAGAACCTCCAATTCAAGAAAATTATCCCCTTTTTAACTAACACATTAAAGAAAATATGTGTTAAATGATAATGACAGCTCATATCTATCTGTATTCTGTGAAAAATAATCACGCCACAAACGACAGAGCAAAACACCTTAAGAATTGATGATTGGCGCTTTTGCACATATAATTGCTGCTAAGATGCAAAACAGCAAAATCAAAATTTATACGGTCAGCGAAGTCAATTTACTAATCAAAGAGATTCTCGAAAATAATCTCCCCGGCCGGTTGACCGTCACAGGCGAGATAACCGATTTCAAACTTCACCACAGCGGCCATTGCTACTTTTCCTTAAAGGACGAAAACGCCCTGCTTCCCTGCGTTATGTGGAAAAGTAATTTCCAAAAGCTAAAATTCAAGCCGGAAAATGGAATGGCTATCTTAAGTAAAGGTTTCATTGATGTCTATTCCCCACAGGGAAAATACCAGTTTTACGTTGAAAAAATAGAGCCAGCCGGCATTGGTGCACTCCAACTCGCCTTCGAGCAGATGGTAAAAAAGCTACAGGCACAGGGGCTTTTCGATGAAGCTCATAAAAAGCCGATTCCAAAATATCCCGAGAGAATCGGGATATTAACAAGTGAATCAGGGGCAGCCATCGAAGATATCAAAGACAGTATCTGGAACCGCTGGCCCTGCGCAAGATTATTTCTCTATCCCGTCCCCGTACAGGGTGAAGGAGCTGCTAACATTATCGCTGCCGCCCTGTGCGATGTTAATAAACGAAATAATAAACTAAAACTCGACATCATAATCGTCGGAAGAGGCGGCGGCTCACTCGAAGATTTGTGGGCCTTCAATGAAGAAGTATTGGCAAGAGCAATTTTCGATTCCAAAATACCCGTCATAAGTGCAGTTGGCCATGAAATCGACACCACAATCGCAGATTTCGTCGCCGATGCAAGAGCCTCAACACCCACCAAAGCCGGTGTCGTAGCTGTCCCCGATATGCAGGAACTTTTAGAGCAACTGGGCTATCTCAACGAGAAATTAGGCTCTAAAGTTAAATTGCTTATCAATAATGCCAAGCAACAAGCTGATGAGCTTTGGACAAGATTAACAAGCTCGATAAAACAAATGCTTGCTGAGACACGCGTGGAATTGTACGCAATTCAAGAGAAGGTAAGAAAAATCGAGCCGCATCGTCTTTTGGGAAAGAAAACAGTTGACCTGAATAATCTACAAAGCCGAACAAATACATCAATAAAGGCTGTTTTTAATAATAGCAGAATTCAGTTAACTGCTATAGCCAATCGTTTAGCCGCTATGAACCCGAAATCCGTCCTCCAGCGGGGATACACCATCACAACAAACAAAAGAACACGCCTGCTTGTAAAAAATTTGGATGATGTACAAATAGAAGATTACATAATTACTGAACTCGCCAGAGAAAAAACAATTGAAAGCAAAGTAACGAAAAAATAAAAAACACAAATTTAAACCGCGGATTACACAGAGAAATGAATTGGTAGGGTGGGCTTCAGCCCACCCTACAGCTACAACTTGACAGAAACAGCCCGTAAATATACCATAATGCGAGTTGAGAGGATTCAAAAATGCCAGGTATTTTAAACCTAAAAGATGGGCTGATATCTGATAAGGATATGAGACTTAGAGAGATCAACCTTTTGAAACTTTGTTTTATATGGTTGTCGTTTCTCACTTTATTCTGCTTCACAAATTCAGTGCTTACAATTGTGTTTCAATTTTATGGGCCGGAAAAAGGGCTCTCTTTCGCATTTCTACTGCCATTTGCACATATGGCTTCGGTTATTTTAGGCATAATGTTTTATGCACTCGGTCTATTTCTGTTCAAGGGCAGAACAATAGGATACCGTAACTTCGGATATATTTGGGAAAATTATCCTGATATAGCCAAACAAATTGATCCCGATGGAGTTTATGCCCGCGATCCTGCCAGTTCTAAGTATCGAGGGACAATGCTTATCCTTGGCATTATCTTTTCGATTTTTGCATTAGTCATATGGTTCAGACCGAATCGTTTTAAGGACGCTTTTAGCCTCTGGCTTCAGTTACCAACTCTGTTTTTAATTGTAGGAATAGTTGTCTTGGTGCTTTACAGACTTTATTTGCGAATTTTTAAGGGGGAACAATATGCCAAGGAGCATTTCGAACGAATGAAACAAAAGTCTATTGAAACTCAAAAACAATTTGACGATTATGAACGCCCCAGACGCCGAAGACTATTTCGGAGCAAACAAGAGGTAAATGCAATGAAGGCTTTCATTAGGGGCAGATTCGATGATGGCTCTGATCGTAAGCTAAATCAAATAAAATTGTCTATAAAATACTTGCCTTGGTTGATGTTATGGGCATTTTTGTTGTCACCTGTTGTATGGATTTTTAATATCGCCCTTCTTGCTGTTTTTTGCTGGAGCAAATAAAGAAATCGTGCACAGCCACAAAGTAAGCCTGCTTTGCCACCAAGACACCAAACACAAGCCGGAAATCTCCTACTGAAAATCCGTGTTAATCCGCGAAATCCGTGTGAACTTGTCCTGAGCAAATTTATACTGAGCCAAGTCGAAGTAGTCGAATGGATCCGTGGTTAAATAGTATTGAATTCTCTTTTCCCTCTGTGGCTAAGAAAAACGTCTTTAATTAACAAAGATAAATATCTGCGGTCTCAGCGTCCTCCGCGGTGTAATCCACGAATCATAACTGACAGCCTGATTACCCCCTAATCCCTAACCCACAATCCCCGCACATAATAATGAAATCTTACACAGCTTAATCAGCGGGACATAATTCTATGGCCCGGCAGACAAAGGTGATGGGTTGGCGCAAATGCTCGCATTGAGCAAAACCCGAACCGTGAATGCAAAAGCTGTGTAAAAAACTCTGTGTCCTCTGAGTCCTCCGTGGCAAAAAATAACAGTGTTAATCGTTTCAGTCAGGTTTATAGAAAGTCCAACCAAGTTGGACTTGCCTGCACTGAGCTTGTTTAAAAGAATACCTAAGTATCTTAGGTATCAATATCACCATCCACCGCTGCCGCGTAAGAAAATGTTCACCCGCCAATCATCCCAAAGCCCCCGCGGCCAGCGGAGATTTTTCAACCAAATGCGCATATACCTGAAACCAAAAATCCATTTTTTTTAAAAATTTTTCTATCTCTTTCTCTGTAAGTATTTACAAATTTATACCATCCGAAAAATACATGATTTTTCGACACAATCGCGCATGTTCGCCCTACTAAGGGGGACGCCTGCCCTGTGGGATGCGCCGTTTGCTATCCCATCGGGGTCTTTTTTC
>CP070728.1:1253992-1257613 GCA_020351025.1 Planctomycetota bacterium | reverse complement strand
CAAATCGTGCAGCGCAACCTCAAACTTTTTCTTGGTTATCTTAACCGTCCCCCCATCCTGCCAGTGCCACTCAGCCCCTTCAGTACCGAATATCTTCTTAAGGGGCTTACCCTTGATAAACACTTGAAACTTCCCCGGTGCACCCTGTGCCTTCCAGGGCCCGACCCAGTCCCGCGTCCGCACCCACACGTGATATCTCCCCATTTTCGTAAATTCAACAATTGTCGTGGCGTCTTCAACCGGTTCACCCAATCCATGCGCAAGCAGGTACGGAGAGCCCATCTGGTCCATAAACTGCTGGTCAACTACCCAGCCACCCAGTTCCTCGAAACTTTCCGCCTCTAAAAGCACCGTCTCAGCACCACAAACACCGGTACAAAACAAAACCAAAAAACTGCTTACAATACAAATTATGCCTTTCATTTTGCCACTTGCCTCCTGACTGTTCTTTTTGAAATACCGACACTGCGATGTCAAATTAACGTTTTTCAATCTTTTCTATCCGCCGTTTATGTCGCTCACCGGCAAAGGGCGTCCTCAGCCACAAATCGACGATTGCCAGCGCCTCGTTAATTGACATCATCCGCTCCCCCAGCGACAGCATATTCGCGTCGTTATGCTCTCTGCTTAGCCTTGCGGACCTGAGGTCCCAGCATACCGCACAGCGTATCCCAGCCACCTTATTCGAAACCATTGCTTCCCCGTTTCCTGACCCGCCTAATACTATCCCACGCTCAAATTCGCCCCTCCCCACCGCCTCCGCCGCAGGACGAATAAAATCAGGATAATCACAAGACTCCGCCGAATGTGTCCCGAAGTCCCGCACCTCGTGACCTTGCTCAATCAAAACCGTCTTTATTTGTTCTTTATACCTAAAACCCGCATGGTCTGATGCAATCGCTATCTTCATAATTGTCCCTTGATTTGCTTCAATATTATAGTTATTGAGCCATTCCCCGCAATTAATTTTGACTTTATTCACAGACTATGACTTTGGTATCAATGTTTCTAAGTTAATATGGAGTGTACCCAAAAAAACTATCATTTTTTTTCTTACTTTGTTTGTCCCCCTTTCAAAATGGAGTTATATTTTAAATAGAGATAATAATTAAAACAAACTGCTGACTTCGCGGAGGGATGATGGTAAGAATACCGCGATGATTTATCGCGCAAGGGAGACAGGCCAGACAAATACTATACTGGTAAAAGAGGCCTCTGTCTCCCTTTTGCACTCATAATTATAAACTAAAGTACAAAGCCTTGTTTGTAATTGCAAATCTTTTTTCTCCTTTTTTTTCAAATTTCTTCCGCCATCACCGCCAACAGCTTGCTCGCCGTCTCAATCGATAGCTCCGAAAGTTCCTCACCTTCACCACCCTCCGTTCTGTTCACCTGCCCCACCTCATCCGAAATCTTATTCGGCATAGTCATTATATCTAAACACGCCTTCCGCGCCGTCTCTTCTTTACCTGATGCCGTCAGCTCGACCAGCTTCGCTGCCGCAAGACAGCTGTATTTCGCCATCAAAAGCTCACTCCGACGCTTAAGCCCGTTTAGGTGCTGCTTAAAACGCTCCCCAAAAACCTTCTCACCAAGCCACCTGTCGTAGGTGCTCCGCCGAACACCATGCTTCTCAAGTACAGACGACTCTTCGAGCTCGCTGCCGAATAAATCGTCTAAAACCGCTAACTGCCTTGCAGTCAATCGCTTACGTCTGCCCATAATTCCTCAAATCCCCTAAATTGGCCTTTGTCTGCTCCACAAAATACTCGGCTATATGCGCCAATGCCGCCGCACGTCTGCCTGTCCGCGTCTCTTCTTCTTGAGCTTCAGCGACAGATAAAAGCGCACCCTCTATCGTTTCCTTCTGCTCATTATTTACAAAAAACACCAGCGGATTTGCAAAACTCCTCGTATCTATCTTCGCCGGCCCGCTCGGCTTTCGAAGATTTACCAATCGCTCGATTTGTTTCGAACTCAGTGGCAAAAGTTTCCCAAGCTCTTGCGTCTTGATTCTGCTGCTTAACCGCCTCAGGAGATTCAGCTTCTTAGCAAGGTTATCCGAACCACCCAGCCGGTTTAGTGTCGAAAGAAAAATATCTACCTGCTCATCATCAACGTCCCATACTATACAATCAGCTCGCTTGCGCCCTGTCTTCGTCAACGCCTTAAATCGGTGCTCGCCGTTAATTATTTGAAAATGTCCCTCCTTTTCAGGGCTTGCCCGAACTATCAACGGCTCATATCGACCCGTCCGCTCAATGTTCCGAAAAAGCTTCGCAAAATTGACTTTACTCATCTTGTTCGGATTGTCTGGATGAGCGATGAGTTTGTCCAGCGAGATTGATTGAATTACATTTGTCATATTTTCACCTTTAAGTTGTCAGCAACTGCAATTTAGGATTGAACCAAATGTAGTAAACAGGTCTGCTTGTTAGCTTACTTAACAAAAATCTTGTCCGCTCTAAACCAGGCTCCATATAACGCCTCTTCCCATAACTGGACAAAAACCCCTTTATTTCAACCTCGATAAATTCACCTCTGCTACACTCAAGCTCATCAAGTTTGCCCTGAACTTTTTCCGCATCAATTAAGTCCTCTTTTTCTATCCCGACTAAGCTAAGTGCCTCCAACACCTGCAAACATCGAACCGGCATCGTGCCTCGGTAAGCCTTCATCCCCGCTTTTTCAAGGAACGGATTCACTAATCCCATCACTGTTATCCCCTCGATGATGGGGACACCCATTTCAGGCATAGTCTCGCGCACCAATCGAGTCGCTAAACCCAGGGCCCTGAATCTGGGCTCGATAATCACCCTGCTGATACGGCGGATGTTTTTGTCGATAAGAGCAAGCTGTGTACTTCTGTCGAGGCCGGCAAAGAGATTGTCCGTGGCGATGTTTCGAAGCTCCACCCCAGCGGTCGGTAATGTGTAGACGATGACGCCGATGGTCTTTGTGCCTAACCGTGCACCTAAAGCCTTAGCCGGCCGGATGGCAAAAATCTTTGTAAACATACCAGGATGACTGTCACGGTAGTGATATCGCGCAAGCTTCTTATAATCCTCGAGACAGCCGCGGACAATTTGCAACTTTTTGGTAACACTGCACCTCCACAACTTTAGAATTTCCCCCAACTAAATACTATACTAAATCCTATGCACTAACCACTATTCCCTTTTTATAAATAACTTCCGTTGTGCCTGATAATTGCCTGACAACAATAACATCCGGCGAAAGGTCACCCAGCATATCTTCGTGACTTGACGCCAGGATAAATATCACACCACTGTGCTTCGCAAATTTATGTACGTTGTAGGAAATCACAGAAGCGCAGATTCGGTCTAATTCACAGCAGAATTCATCCCCAAAAATAAACTTTTTACCTGATGCAAGCGCTCTCGCCAATCGAAGACGGTACCGCTGCCCGTCACTTAAGTTGCTCACTTCGTTCACGATGCAGAAAACATCGTTTAGTCCCGCCAGACTCAGAAGCCTTAAACCTGCCAATACATCGCCATCGACGCAGTCAATAACGCTTTTGTCCTGCGGTAGTTTCACTTTTCCTAAGTTCACCCTCTCTGATGCCGGTATCATTTTCTCCAGTTCTCGAAGCATTAC
>CP070728.1:1252624-1253892 GCA_020351025.1 Planctomycetota bacterium | reverse complement strand
GTATGCTTTTCGGCTGGCTTGGTGATAAGACCAAAAGACCTATTTGGCTTCTTATATCCACTCAGATTGCAGCAGGTTTGCTTGTATTGGGTATCAGCCAGTTCTTGGGCGATAGTCAATTGTTTTTTAGTAAGGTGATATTTACTTTTAAGGAGCATTTTGCACTACTGAGCTTATCGAAGGTGGTCATTTTATTTATTTTTATGATTTTACCGACTCTTTGCCTTGGAGCGACCTTTCCTTTGGTAGGTAAGATTTACACACAGTCTGTCTCTAAGGTAGGCAAATCCATAGGCATTGCTTATGCGATAAATACGGTTGGAGCGGTATTAGGCTCATTTTGTGCTGGATTTGTACTTATCCCTCAGTTTGGCAAGGAGAATAGTTTGAGTCTGGTAGTTGGCCTGCAGCTTCTGACATCGCTGGTTATTGCAGGTATTATTGTTATAAGAGGCAGGGAAGGAATATTGCGTTGGGTTTCGCTGGCAGTTCCAGCTCTGGCGGGTGTAGTTTTGTGCCTTTATTTTCCTGTTTGGAATCGTCAGCTACTTTCTTTCGGCAGATATCATCGTTTTGGTGAAATACAAGCAGCCATAAGAGATACAGGCTGGTTGAAAGCACTTTTATACGGGGCGAGAATACTGAGTAGGTCACACCATGGCGAGCTTGTGTATTATGGTGATGGTATTGGCGGTTTTACCACAGTGTTAAAATATCCGAATCCCCTTGGTAGTCCTCACTATGCGATGATAATCAGTGGAAAATCGGATGCCTCATCACATGCAGATATGAAAACTCAGGCACTCTCAGCCCATTTTCCGATGCTCTTTCACCGGGACCCCGAAACGGTTATGGTATTGGGCTTGGCAAGCGGTATAACTGCCGGTGAGGTGCTGTATTATCCGGTTGAGCAGCTTGATGTTATTGACATAAATCAGGAGGTTGTTACAGCCAGCGATTTCTTCCTCCCCTGGAATAATAATGTTCTTTCCAATCCCAGGACGAACATGATTATTCAGGATGGGCGGGCACATCTTCAACTGACCAGACAGAAATACGATGTGATAATTTCCGAGCCGTCTAATCCCTGGATGGCCGGCCTTGCCACCTTGTTTACACGTGATTTCTTTGACCTTGTTAATGATGGACTTAACGAAGATGGTATATTTGTTCAGTTCATTCATTCTTATCAGATGGATTGGCCCACCTTTGCCCTCGTAGGTCGAACTTTTGCAGAGGTTTTTCCAAACAGCCTTTTAGTTTTGACT
>CP070728.1:1232508-1252524 GCA_020351025.1 Planctomycetota bacterium | reverse complement strand
GCACATTAAGGTCTCGCCAGTCAATAACACCATCAGGATAAAGGTCGTAGATGCTGGTAGCTTCATAGTCCTGATTTGTGTGGTCTGTAATAAGATTTGAATAAGCTTTACTGGTCGGGTTAAAGGTATAATCGGTCTTAGTCGGCGTAACGGAACCAGACCAGCCAAAGGGGACCTGCAGTTCGTAGTATCCATTAGGGTCGGTCGTATCGGAGCCACCGGCGTTATTTGCATCAACTGTTACAGCCTCAACCGGTGTTGCACCAGGGTCGAGAATATGGCCTGAAATTGTCGGCGGCGTTTCCTTAGTAATGACTACGTCATCGACCCATACGTTTTCCTTCTTTTCGGGAGTAGCGTTGAAGCGTATCTGGAAATTGGAGACGAAGAAGTTGCTGTCTGCGATGGTATGAGTGTAGTGCAGCCACTCGTCGTTCGCTCCAAGAGTGCCAAGGTCACAAACGTCGACATAGCCGGTGCCGTTATAATACGAAAGGATGATATCTTCTACCTCGTCGGTGTTATCCTTCTGAAACCAGAAGTCTATGTGGATTGCAGATGCATCACTGGTATCCAAAGCATTACAGGTAAAGTAACCGCCGCTCTCTTCTGGTGCCTTAGCAGCAGGTGCGCCATGAGCATAAGTAGTGGGGTCTGATTGCCAATTATGACCAGCCACCCAGTTTGCATCCCAGATAGCTCCCTCGAAACCATCCTGCAGAAGGATAATACCCGGTGGCAGGGTTGGCTCATCAAAATCGACCTGACCAAGAACATTGTCTATTCTATCGGAAATCCAGCTTTTGATTTGAATGAACCTCTCAATTACTCCTGCTTCACCTGGCGAGTCAAACTGGTTGAACCGGTCGGCTGCCAGAGCAGCTCTTAACTCGGGAGTATTAACGTCATCAAGGAAAGCGTGGATATTGGCTTCTGATAGGGGGCCGTTGGGGTCAAGAAGGTCTCTTAGTATCTGGTTGTACTGAGACCTGAAGGTCGGGTTGCCAAGGATGACTTGCTGCCAATTTGTGTTGTTATAGTTGTAAATATTCATATCGACCTGGCCTAATGATGAGTCCTGGTCCCACGCAAAATACTTCCTCTTTCTTGTCTCACAGGGGTCCGGCAGATTATAATCCAGAAAGAATACATTCTGGTAATGAGTGAAAAGGCCGTCGGTCTGGGCGACAAAAGCGTTTATCGCTTCCATAGCCAGCAATCCTCTAATTTCAACCCACTCATCCACACTGGCAACCAGATTGGCATCGGTTGGAGTGGGACAAGCTGGAGGGACACCTGGAGGGGTAAGAACTCCACAGGACTGACAAACAAAAGGTACATAACATAGCGCCTTTACTGCAGGGCTTGTAGGGTGCTCATCATCTGCGACCTGGATCTCGAATGTATCACCGCCAGTGTGTTGATACAGCCAGGTTTCACCGTGGACGTACGAATCGCGATGTTGCATAAACGTTTTGTCCCGTTGTTCCTGATTTACATAGACCCCCCGATACACGCCGTTGACGTAAAGCTTGGCCCAGTTTGCATAATACGCACCGCTACCATAGTCGTAACCTAACGGCCCGGAGCCCATATTGTGCATGTTACAGGCCATGCCTTCTGCGATGGGATCCATATCGTCGGCATTTTCAAGGCTGAGCTTTTTGAGGTCATGCCAATTCGATGCTGCATTTGGGTCTATGCCTTCGTATTGATTGATGTCAATTTTGAGGCTGATTTTGAAATAACGGTCGTTTGCATCTCCAAGTGGGTCGCAGGATTTTTGTCTGACGGCCACAACAATTTTATTTGCCTCTTCACCTTCCATCCAGAACCAAGCGGGAACTTCAATTTCATATGGTAGAGGGTTAGCGGAATTAACTTCGTATGCCTGATTGACATCGTTCCATATAAGACCATCTAATTTAATCAGGTTCCAGTCGGCAGCGGCCATCTCAAGGTTTAATGTGAGAAGCTGATTTGGCTCAAAGATATCGGGCCAGTTGGGTTCCGGCCAATTGATTTCGACGGCCTGTGCCGAACTGCTACATATTATGGCATTTATTGCAACAGCAACAAACGCTATTTTTAGCGTTTTCATCACACATCCCCCAATCCGCCAATCCGGCAATCTCCCATTATATATCATAGCTCATACTATATAGGAGTTATACCGACTTGTCAAGAATAATTTTTCAGCTTTTTCAAATACCAAGAAGCTTCTTTATTTCTGCCGATTTCGCCGTTTGCTCGAATCCTTTCCTATCCATTCCTGCTTAGTATTTGGAGAAGATTATTAAACATCCTACCCGACCCTCTGGATGAGAAAAGGTGAAGTTTAGCCTCCAATCTTCTCACCAGCCCTCCCAACAACACTATTTATATCCTACATCGCCTGGGCTGAGCCGTCAAGAAAATTATAGTACATACAACAAAAATTTGTGGGCTAAATTGGACTATACAGCGGATAATCGCGCTTAAATGGTTCTCTTTCTTGAATCATCCACGTATTTATGTTAAAAATTGACACATTATGACGGCCAGCAAAAAGACATTATGCGTAATAGCACTTCTCAGCATCAATTTTAGCAACTTTGCAAAGGCAGATTTGGCAAGGCGAATTGATGTCATTATCAGCCAAGCCTCGCAGAAACAGGTCCAATTCGGGATTAATATTGTGAAGGCTGATACGGGCAAAACCATATACAGCCACAATGTAAAAGAAGCGATGGTGCCAGCTTCAAATATGAAAATAATCGTCACTGCGGCAGCACTGAAATACTTAGGACCAAATTACGCATATAAAACAAGGGTCGGTCTTTGCGGCAATAGTTTAGCCGTAATAGGTTCTGGCGACCCGCTTCTGGGAGACAAAGTCACGGATAGCAAAAGGAGGCAAGAGGCGGGCTGGATATTTGAAGACATAACAGCAAAACTGCTGCGGAATAGACAAAAAACGATCAAGGATATTATTGTCGACAGCACTATATTTGATGATGAGCGGGTTCATCCAAACTGGCCAAAGAAAGAATTGAACCGGTGGTACGCCTGTGAAGTCAGCGGTCTGAATTTCAATGACAATTGTATAGCGATAAGCGCTAAAACCATCGAGGATAAAACGTTTATTACTATCGAGCCGGAAACAAGCTACACAGAAATTGTAAATAAGGTTGCAGCAATACAAAAGGGCAAAAGTGCAGTAGGGGCTTATAGAAATCAAAAACCTAATAAAATTATCGTAAAGGGCAAATGTAAACAGCAAGTGGGACCCTTTGACGTCGCGATTGAACGACCTGCAGCATTTTTTGGTTATCTATTAGCGGAGAATTTGAATAAGGCAGGCATTAAGACAGATGGTCGATTGCTTGAAACATCAGTCGGTCAGGACTGCGATTTCAAGGAAATTGCTGAATACACCACACCCATAGCCGACTGCCTGGCAAGGTGCAATAAGAACAGCCTGCAATTAGCTGCAGAAGCACTTTTAAAAACTATGGCGGCCCGTGCTACGCCCGATACGAAAAACGGCAGCTGGGCAAAGGGGCGAGCATTAATCAGACAGTATTTACTGGAGCTGGGCATAGAGGAAGAAGAATTTTATATTGATGACGGCAGCGGCCTAAGCAGGCAAAATAAGCTTAGCGCAAACGCTATAACAACAGTATTACTGGATGTCTATAAAGGCAGGAATTGGCAGCTTTATAAAAATTCGCTCGCGATAGGAGGAATAGACGGTACAATCGCAAAATACTTTAAGGAAGACAAATACAAAGGCAAAGTTTTTGGCAAGACCGGCTACATCGACAACGTTAAATCATTTTCAGGGATATGCAGCACTGCAAAGGGCGACTATGTATTTTCGGTCCTGGCTAATATGGCAAATAATGGAACACGTGCTGCAATCAACGACGTTGCAAAAGCAATTATTGACAGTGAATAGAAGTATAGAGAAATCACCAAAAGCCTTCACAGATTGGATGAACAGAGCTGTTATTGAGACTAAAGCTGCCAAAACAAAGCGATTGAGGGCAACCTGCAGGGAAAGAAACGATGGGTGAATCTGATTCTACTGACGAGATTCTGGAATTTGCAATTGCCAGAGAAATGGAAGCCAACGAGCTTTATATGGAACTCGCGGTGCGGTTAGAAAA
This sequence comes from Planctomycetota bacterium, assembly GCA_020351025.1. Classification (GTDB taxonomy): domain Bacteria; phylum Planctomycetota; class Phycisphaerae; order Sedimentisphaerales; family Anaerobacaceae. Next base: position 1,248,373 of record CP070728.1, on the reverse strand, counting down.
TCCTGCGATGCGTGAGCTATCTTTAGAATTTGCCAAAGAAGAGCTGGAGCACAAGGCCAAACTGGAGCTGGAAGTTTTCAAGAGGGGTAAGGTTCTTCATCCGGTGGAAAAAACGGCCGGGTTTAAGACAGCTGATTATATGGTGGACTTCGCCGTGAAGCCGGATATGAACTACAAGGACCTGCTTATCATGGCGATTGAAAAGGAAAAGAAATCATTAAGACTTTATATCGATTTAGCCGCCATAATTGATGATAAAAATTCACGTGAAACGCTTATATCAATAGCTGAGGAAGAAGCCAGGCACAAGGTACTGTTCGAGATCGAATATGACGAGGCAAGACTAAGAGAAAAATAAGCAATAACAGCAACAATAATAACTACATACCGGGATATTGCAAAGTTAGTTCCCGGTCTCCGTGGGAACTCCAATATTAGCGTCTGAAATACACTACAGGGCCTGTGCCATAAGCCTTTACATCCCATCCTTTCCGATCAATCTCAGTCGCCTCAAAAAGGACAAATTCAAGAAATTGTGGTTCTACGCCAATTACCAAGGCAGAAGGCGGAGATTTTTTAATCAGTCCCTCAAGTGTTTTTGGGCCTACAGCATGCGTAATCTCGCGATTCCACACAGATAAGCGGTCAGCAACTCTGTAAACAAACGGACCAGCCGAAAACTCGGTGTAAATATCACAACCACCCTCGAGAGCATAAAGAGGTGCCATGGTAAGTATTAATTTCGGCTCCTTAGTTTTTGTAGCAATATCCTCTGAAATCCTATGTAAGCGAAGCGGCACCCAGTTCTGTAACCTGAAGAGCTTTGGAATTCTCTGCAAAACAACCGGGCGAAAAATCACTGCAATAATCGCACAGGCAATTACTAAACAACGTGCTATCTTAAAATGCATACCTGGGCGTGTCCCGTCGCCAATTTTCCTTATATATAACAACGGATAGGCAAAACTGATTAGCAAAAAAGGCACCGGTATTGCAAGGTATTGCCACCACATCGTGGGTGGGACAAGAGCGATTATAAAGAAAACTAATGACAAAAGGAGGGCAAGTAAGAGATTTCTGCTGTCAGGTATAGTTAATTTGCGACGCAGAGGCAGAGCTATCAGGCAAAGGTAAAACGCTATCACAATAAGTACAGAAGAGCCGGGCGTTGTTACCGAGGTAACTATTAAATTGAGCTTGTCATGAAACATATTCATTTGATGCAGCCATTCGCTGTTGAGCTTAGGTATCCAGAACATGTTTAAGAAAAACGCTCTCGGTGCCAGAACTATAGTGCAAACAGGCCAAATTAACACAATAGCGGTGGCAATCAAAAATGGAAGGATTGTTTTAAATCTTTGCTTTATTGAATCGGCAGGCTGGGCCAGTAGAAAAACGAAGAATAACAGCTGCACGAGACCTGTGGTTATCCGCATGCACGTTGCAAAGGTCAGAAGGGCTCCGATAGCAGCGATGCACCAGTATTTTGATTTACGCCTAAAATCTGTAGATACAAATAACCAAAGACAAAACAAAACAGAAAGGACTACAAGGCTATGATTCCAGGCATAGCCACTGGCGTAATCGACGTGAGGGTTAAACACGTACAGAACAACGGCACCCAAACCCAAAAGCACTCTGGAAGGTGGAAAAGAAGCAAAGATGCGCGAATATATTCCAAAAATGCACACCACCACAAGAATATCGCAGAAGGCAGAAAGTAACCGGGCTACAAGCAAAAAACAGGTCGTGTTAAATATCCTGAATAAGGCAGCACAAAGCAAGGGGTGGTACGGCATTTGGGCTATGTAAGAAAAATCACGGTAAATCATTTTCCCCTGAGCCAGCAAGACGGCCCCGGTGCAGTACATTTGTTCATCATGAGCAAGTCTCTTGGTCATACTGTTTGCCAGCAGCGCAAGTGAAAGGACCACAAGCGTTAGAATAACGATGCCATTAATAACTTTTTTCGACATTGAACTATTCACATTTAGAAGGTGGCCTGGGATTAGTTTACCATTCAGCTAACTCACCGAGCAGTTCCTCAACCAAATCCTTCATTGTTACGATGCCGATAGGCCTGTCTCGGCCGGCGTGAGCAGCTCTTGTAACCAATATGATTTTTTGCTTTTCACTTCGAACAATGTTTATGGCATCTGAAACAATAGTATTCGCAGAAAGCTTTCGTATAGGCTTCATGAAACTCTGTAAATTAGTAAAGCCTTCCGGTGAGCTTAAAGCTTCGTAGATATTTATAAAACCAACGATATCTGCCTGCGCGCGGTCATAAACCGGCAGACGAGTAAAACCGCATTTGCTTAATTTGCTAAGCAGGGCTGACTTATCAGAATTTGCGTCGACCATTTGCACTCTGTTAATCGGAATCATCACAGACTTTATAGTAAGGTGTGAGATACCTGCCAAACGAGTTATTATATCAGTTTGTACAGTGCTAAGGAAAGCCTCTTCGCTTGTGTGCTGGATGATTGCTCTGATGTGAGGTTGACGCATAGTGGTTGTGGCTGTCTCGGACGGCAGAGGTAATTGTGCCAATCGGGCAAAAAAACGGGAAAGATTTTTGAGCAGCGGCACTACTCCAGACCATACAAAAAGCTTATGTGAAACGAATAAGAAGGGCGCAAAACACGGCATCAGTGAGTCGGCGTGATAAAAAAAGATATTCTTTGGGATTAGCTCAGAGAAGGCAAACAATAGTGGAGCTGTTAAAACAGTTGCAAAGACTTCCGCAGCGTGTTCAACCTGCAGTTGTCTCAGCAATAATAAAGTTACAATACTTGTAGTAACATAGTGTGCGATGTTGGAACCTACCAGCATCGAAAGCAGCAGGGCAGAGCTGTCATGCAAACTCCGGCCGAGCATAAGAAATGACAATTGTCTCCTCTCAATACCAAGTTGCAAGCGAAGGCGGCTTAGCTGGTACATACCCGTCTCGGCGCCACCGAAAAGGCCGGCAACAATCACACAAACAACAATTAACAATACCAAAACAACACTACTAACCATTGTTCGGAAGCGGCTCAAGAGTTAAAATGAGAGTTTCGATTCGACGTTTTCGCACTCGCTCGACGGTAAACTTTAAGTTCTTCAGTCGAGCAACATCCCCGGTTTTTGGTATTCTACCCAAGATGGCAGTCACCAAGCCTCCAATTGTGGACAGGCGGGTTTCTACAGGGTCGACGCCAAACGCCTCAGCCCAGTCGTGAATAGCCAGGTTGCCAGCCAGCCGATATGCAAAAGGCCCTATTTGTTCAATAGGTTCAATCCCTTCGGTAAACTCAATCGGGCCGATCAATTCCTCGGCGATATCCTCCAAACGAACGGAACCTGCAATGCCACCATATTCGTCCACTACTATCGCAGTGTCCGTATGTTCCCTACGAAAAAATTCCAGGAGGGACTCCACGGTCTTTTGCTCAGGGACAAAATGGACCTGCTGCACAAGCTTATCCAAGGATGTGTCAGGCCTAAGCAGGAGTTGACGGAGGTGCACCAGGCCAATGATGTTATCTATTTTTTTTACATACACAGGCAGCTTCGTCAGGTGATTTTTCAGCATCAATTCACGGGCTCTTTGCGGTGATTCTGTAACTGCAGAGGCAATCATATCTACGCGTGGTTGGAGGCAATCGCGAACCTTTAGAAAGCCAAGCTCGATGACTTCGGTCAATAGTTTATTTTCATCTGTGGTAATGAGTCCTCGTTTTCGTATTTGGTCGATGAGCAACTTGAATTCGCTTGCAGTTATTGGTTCGGCAGGTTTCGCGTGCCCAAGGAACAAGCGAAGTGTCGGCTCTACCAATAAAAACCGAAAGACCGACACAACAGGCGTAAAAATGGTAAGACATAGAAAGGCCGGCAGGGCGGCGCTAACACTGAGAGTCTTTGAATTTGCGTAAGCAAGGGATTTAGGCAGTATCTCACCGAACAGCACAAGCATACAAAAGGTAACAAAAGCGGTAACTACCGCAGCGGCGGTCCCCATTTGTTGCTTAAGCCTTACTATAACAATACTGGCGGCGGCATAAAACAAGACGTTAACCATCATATTTCCAAACAAAAGGCAGTTAAGCAGTTGCCTGGGTTTGGTTAAGAGTCTACCCGCCAAGTTTTGAAGTCGGTGCTCAGACTTGGCGAGCAGATTTATTTGCCTGCGTGAGAGATTAAAATAGGCAGTCTCTGCCCCTGAAAAAAAAGCTGAACCGCAAAGCAAGAGCAACATCAAGACAATTTGGCTAAGATTTTGGTAAATTAGCGACACTGTCAGCTATTATACCATACTATGGTTTGGGCAGGGTTATTTTAAATGTGCTTCCTTTGGCCGGTGTGGATTCAACCGATATGGCGCCGCCGTGAATATCGATTATTCTCTTAACAAAAACAAGGCCAAGTCCTGAGCCTGAACATTGGGATGGCGATTTCTTATCTACTTTCGTAGTGAAAAAGGGTTCAAAAATCTTCTCTAAATCAGTTGGTTCAATTCCATTGCCGGTATCGGCAAGTTCTATCTGAAGCGAATCAGCAATATCCTCGGCTTTTATGGTAAGAACACCACCTCGAGGCAACATAGCCTCGCGCGCATTAAGAATTAAATTCATTAAAACCTGTTGAATCTGAACAGGAACGGCCCAGACCAACAAATCCTCAGGAATCTGAATATCAACAGTTATCGCGTCTTTTGAAAAATCCCGGCAAAGGCAGTTGAAAATATCCTCGACCAAAACAATCAAGCTCGTGTTTTTTTTCTCCTGCGTTTGGCCATTTGCCACAGCGAGCATGCTCTCCATAATTTTGGAGGCGCGCCCGCAATTTTGGATAGCTTTGCGAAGCGCCTTCTCTGCCAGAATTTTATCATCGGGGTTGTTCAGCGCCAGAGTCGCAAAATTAGCAAGCGGTGTAAGTAAATTATTAATTTCGTGGGCTACCATATAGGTAGCGGTGCCGATATTAGCAAGGGCCTGGAGCCGGGTCATCTGAGATTCCAAAGCTTCATTTTGCAGCCGTTGTTCCGCCAAGTTTTTGTGCAAAGAAAGGCGCTTTTCAATAGTACTTGCCAACTGTCAGCTCCTAATGTTCATTGTGGATTATCATCGTACAAATATCTATATCGACTCTTACTAAGCTTTTTCTTGAGTTACGAGAAATAAGCATCGTATGCAAGTATCAGAGCCTGATTGAGAATCAAAATGAATCGGCAGAGGAATTCCAAGGCGTTTTTAGTTTTTTGTGGGGGAACTGTCACCTTAAAGGGCCCCGCAGTTACAGTAGAACTGCAAACCTGCGGGGCCCTTGAGAATCAAGTGCCGACAGTACTTCAGCAACCAACGTTACACGATGCAACTATTTGCCCAAGCCGTGAAAACTACGGAGCGCTTACGAGCCAATTATTAGCCAAGATAGCAATATCCAAGAAGTCAATTACCTCGTCGGCATTCAAGTCTCCAGGAATGGGGTCATCAGCGTATGCCGGCTTATTTGTAGTCAACTCAAATGCCAAGTCCCAGCTGTTACATGGGTCAGGCCAGTAGATTGGATTTCCACTGGTCCACTTAGCCCCAATTTTTGGGGGGGTTGGCGGCCAGACCGTTCCATTGATGGGATTGAAGGTACCCATAATACGCACCGCATCATCATTGAAGAAGTGCTCCCGCGTCTTCCAGCCCCAAGGATAAAAGTTCGGGTCGGCGTAGTCGTTAGGATTGTAAATCGGAGCAATACTTAACCAGTATACGGTGCCATTGGGGTCATTAGGTTCCTCCTGTTGGAACCACTCGTCCTCAGAAAGAAGCTGGTTGAACTGGAAACAGGTCTCACTATATTCATTATGTTCGCATGGGTCTGGGTCACCCTTGTGGGGGTCCCAGTCGTAACCTGCAAAGTTCCAGACCCAGTTATCACAATAGTTTTCCCAAACCATTTCGTTGGGATGACTGTATACAGAGGGCTCAGCTGGGTTTGGATCCGGTACATCGGTCCAGATACCAAGGTGGAAGACCTGCGGTAGTATCGGCGGAGGATACGGTTGATTCCATCCGATGAACGAACCCCACCAGTGAATGTCAGTTACCGGCCTGTCGTCGGTACACTTCCAATCATCCGCCAATATCGGCGGTGAGTTGTAATCCGACTTCTCATCCCAGCCCCAGAATACCGGCGGGTCATCATTTGGGTCAAGTACCTTGGGCCTCTGACTCCATTTTACAAAATACTTCGCAGTAGCAGAAGGGTTCTTCTTGGTAACGAGTAGGTTGTGCCAATAGTTCCACATTCCCACAAATGTCGGCTGTCCCGGGGGTGGAACCGGTACCTGCCCAAAGACCCACTGGAAATTCTCGTCGACGTCGAAGCTCTGTGCCTGGGCCAAGTTAAAGCCGAGCATATTCATATAACCCGTCGCTATCGGAGTGGTTGCATTAACACCTATCTTCGAAGTATCAATGGTAACCGTAGTTGGAGTATTCCATTGTATTGGTGCCGGTGGATTGCCAACCTGCCACCACCAGTGGCGTCTTAGGCCGAGGTTGTCATTAATTCCGAATGACACGGCAGTCACCTGCTGCCCGGTTGCACCGAACTGTGGCGCAGTGACCGTTATTCGTATTATGGAATTCCGCAGGTCCGGGTCGAGGTTATAATCGAATGTCCAGCCACTTGCATAGTCGCCATCTGCCAAATTCTGGTCACCCCATCTCATCACGAGCCCAGCATCATTTGGCTCTAAACCACCTGAACCGTTGCCTTCATACACATACAACTGACTAACGTTAAAATCAACTGCAGGATAGGGTTCCCCTTCCTCGAGGTAATTCTGCCAGTCGTACATATAGTTGGTCCAGCCACATGGGTCCATTGGGCGAACATGTCCATCCAACAAAGCGTTTTCCCAATCTTCCGCAGTTTCGATGTTAAGAGTAGGTTTACAGGTCGGTTCGCCGATGACGTAATCGGTACGATTAAAGACAGGCCTGTTCGGCCCAGCCGGAGTAGTAAACTCGCTATTTGCATCATCCAATATAACCGAAGTAAGAGAGGCACTATCAAATTCCAGAACATTCCATCCAACGCTAAATAACTCTGTTGGATTGTTCACATCCCCTAATATTACAGGTGAATTTGCAGGCGGTATATTTCCCCATGCTTCAACCGTATCGGGCCCAATAAAAAAGCCGAAGCCCTGTGGAAAGTTCGAGGATGGCTGTACGCCGTAGCACATCATCTTGCTGGAATCAAATGCCAACTGAGCTGTAAAGCCGGTGACTTCTATTGTACCGCTTCCGGTGTTGTCATAAGCGCAGGCAAGATTTGCAGTCTGAACATCTGGAGTAACAAAGTGGCTTGGTTGTGTTCCACAGCCTATATCGGGATTGATAGCAACAGTGGAAGATATATATATATCTTTGGTTTCTGAGCCTGATTGAGCTACCCAGGTAACACTGCCTGCGTAATTGCCTTTAGTGGCCCTTAAAGTCATTTGACTACCTACACAACCACACGAACCGCAGTCTGTCCAGCCTCCAGAATAATTGCCCAGATGGTCACTTGCACAACCGCCACCGGCACTTTGGCCGCTGCAAGTCTTGGTTAGTGTAACACTTGGCATATTGACGGTCAGTCCTGAATCTTTGTAATAGACCTTGCCGGATACGCTGTATGAAGCTGCAAAGGCCGTCGCGCGACCGACAAACAGGACACACAAGCTTATCAAAATTATCTTTTTCATAACCACAACCTCCTTACTGAAATGTATGAGTTTATCACGTTATATCATTATATTTAACAGACGGTGAGCCTGCCAAATCTCCCAGATTGCCGTTATTATCAAACACCCGTTCTCGCAACAACTATTCCCCAGCTTGATATGTCCTCTAAAAACAATTCTGTACTGCCGCAAGGCAAGAGAAAAGCTCGATAAAGTAACTATACTCTCGCTTGCTCTTTGCCAAAGAACTGTTTAATGCTAATAAGCTGCCAAATAGAAGTCAAGAGAATTATCGGACGATAGAAGTTTTTTTTAAACGGGCCGCCAAAAATACAAGGTGCCTGTGTAACATCGGGGACCAAATTCAGTAAGTTCTTTCATATCAGAGAGGTACGTTCGCGTAGGCAAGGTTTTTGTTCTATTTCTTGTAGATTTTTTTGGGGTCGTAGACCTTCTCTGAGATAAACTCAAGCTCTGTGTAGGTACCCTTTTTTAATGCTCGGTAAAAACAGGATTGGTAGCCTACATGACATTGGCCGGCATCAACAGTCACTTTGAGGATAATACAGTCCTGGTCGCAATCAACAAGTATTTGGTCGACCTTTTGAAGGTGGCCGCTTTCTTCACCTTTCTTCCATAATTGTTGTCGTGACCTGCTAAAGTATGTGGCATAGCCCGTTTGAATCGTCAAATCAAGTGCCTGACGATTCATAAAAGCTGCCATCAGAATCTCACCGCTCTTTACATCCTGGGCTATGGCTGGTATTAGGCCGTTTTCATCGAATTTCGGTGTAAATTCCAAGCCTTCTTCAATACTTTGCTTCGGAGCCATTTGTCGGGTCTCCCAAATCGTTATCGTCTGACGCTACCATCTTAAATCTTTCTGCAAAACGTGTTGCAAGCTTCTTGCCAGAAAAGGTTTTACCCGTTATTATCTTCGAAAACAAGTTTTTTTAGGGCAAAGTATTTTGATAGCCAAGGCTAAAGGAAAGAAAAACAAGTACATATCGTACACATTGCGATTTGGCGTAGCTGCGATAGCACTCTACATAGCCTTTAGAGGGGAGGATTTAGGGCAAGTGGCAGAAGTCCTCTTAGGATTGAAATTATGGGTTTTAGCCGCTGTGCTCGCCATCTTTTTTGTCAGCCAGTTAATTTTTGTTGCGCGATGGAATATGCTGCTGAGAGTCCAATCCATCAAAATTGGGTTTTGGTCCGCTGTTAGATTGCACCTATTAGGGCTTTTTTATAACAACTGTCTTCCAACATCAGTGGGAGGAGATTTTCTTCGAGCCTGGTATGTCACCAGGCACACCGACAAGAAACTCGAAGCTGCCCTAAGTGTATTCGTTGATAGGGCCGTTGGATTGACCGGTATGTTCATTATGGCCTTTTCCTGCTATTGGTTTATACCGGCAGAGGGCCAAGAAGGATTATTCGAGCCTTCTTACAAGCTCGACCCAGTTCAACTGCTAAATCAACACAGATGGACTCTTTTGACAATTGCGGCAGTTTTCGGAGCTGTTTTTGTGGGCTTTATGTCAAATGCCAAAGGTCGAGGTCTACTCCGCGGCGGCTACGGCTTTGTTCGGCTGCGCGGCACACAGGCAATGAGCAAAGTCCACGATGCAATTCGAGTATATTATAACAAGAAATTAGCTCTTGCTTTTGCGCTGCTGCTTACGTTTTGCTGCCAGGGTGTATTCATCATTGGAATGTGGCTGGCCGGACGAGAACTCGGTATGACCGTACATACGAAGTACTATTTTATTTTCTTCCCAGTCTCCTGGCTATTGGGAACGATACCCATAAGCGTAGGCGGATTAGGCATAATGGAAGGCGGCCTGAAAGTTATGTTCAGCCGTGTATCGATGGTCTCCGATGAGCACATCTTGGCTTTGGCACTGTGCCAGCGGTTCACTTTGCTTGTCGGCTCCTTGCCCGGAGTGGTGATACACTTGATTGGCGCGCATTTACCCAAGGAGTTTTTTATTGACTATAACAAGCCCATAAATTAACTTATGTTTTTCGGGTAAGATGGTATTTTATACCCGGCTTTCAATAAAAGGCTGAAAACAGTAACTTCATAACATCAAAGAACTTATTGTTAAAAATATGCAACTTGGAACACGCTTTCGAAACTACTTTTTGCGTGGCCTGGCAGTATTGCTGCCGACCATTGTAACAATCTGGATACTCGTCTGGGGCTACCGCTTTATCCAGGACAACATAAGTATCTACATAAAAGAGGGGTTGGACTGGCTAATAAGGGCTATGGCGGGTGAGGAATTCGTTGAACAGAACCTGGATAAATTCTGGATAAATGTGGCCTTATCCGTAGCAGCATTTCTTGTTGCTCTATCTTCCGTTTGCATAGTGGGAGCACTGTTAGCCAGTGTCGTCGGCAAAACGCTGTGGCGGACGGTTGAAAAGTTCATAATGAACACACCGCTCTTAAAACAGGTATACCCTTACGTGAAACAAATTACCGATTTTGTGCTGACACAGGAACAGCAAAAAAAGATGTTCTCAAGGGTTGTTGCGGTCGAGTATCCACGAAAGGGGATATGGTCGATGGGCTTGGTAACCGGTTCCGGTCTTAAAAAATTAGTAAACAACGTCAAAAAGGAATTCCTCACTGTCCTTATACCAACTTCGCCAACGCCTTTCACCGGCTTTGTGATAATGGTACCTAAAGAACAGACTATCGAGCTGGATATGACAATAGAAGAAGCATTAAGATTCGCAGTCAGCGCAGGAGTCATAGCCCCACAAAGCAACCCAGACCCTGCACCTTTGCCGCCAGCTCATTTGAAAAGTGAAGAAGAAAAATAAAAACGGATTTTGCTCAAAGATAGTTTAAGGAGTTGGATTTGCTTTTTACTATTACTGGTAAACATATAGAGATAACCGAAGCTATTAAAAGGCACGCAGAGGACAAAACTTCCAAGCTTCCCAAATATTACGGTGGCATCAATCAGGTTGAAGTAATCATTGACGGCGAGCCGGGAGGCAATATCAGCGTTGAGATAATCGCAAGAGGCGAACATAGCAGGCTTTTTGTCGTTAACGAAACAGACCAGGATGCTTACCGCTGTATCGATACAGCCGTGCGCAAACTTGAACGGCAGCTTAGAAGGAAAAAGGGCAAGGAGCGCGACAACAAAACGCTAAGGTAGTGCAGAGCAAACTTAGCTTACATTTTTCAATAACAGTAATTTGTGATAGTGGTTCAGTTAGATAGGCCAGCAGCAGAATAATTCTGGAAGGAAAAGATGGAATTTGCCGACTTCGTCTGTTTTGAGGCAATAACTGCCGAATTGCAAGCCAAAGACCGTAACGGCGTAATAGCAGAGCTCGTTTCGGCACTTGATAAAGCAGGTTGGCTTGGTAAGGGCAACTGCGAAGACATTATTAAGGCAATTATAAAAAGAGAAAATGAAGCAAGCACGGGAATGGGCAAGGGTATTGCTATGCCTCATGTGAAACACACTGCAGTCAAAGACGTAGTTGCCACAGTTGGAAAAAGCAGCATCGGCGTTGATTTTTCTTCGCTGGACAAACAGCTCGTTTATTCGATAATACTTTTAATCAGCCCTGCTGACAACCCCGACAAACATTTACAAGCAATGGAGAGTGTTTTCAAGCATCTACAGCAGGAAAAATTCCGTAAATTCCTCAGACAATCGCAAACGAGCGAAGAGATTGAGGACCTTCTTAGAGAGGCCGATGAAAATCCGTCTTTATAATTATATTAATTGATGGACATGACGCAGGGGACATAGGCCCTAAATATGCAGGCAGAAGAAAACACATTGGAGAAAGTAGTCTGCGAAACACAAGTCGAGATACAAAACGCAGATGGGCTTCATATGCGCCCTGCGATGCAGTTTGTTGATATTGCAAACAAGTTTGAGTGTGATATCACTGTGAGCAACAGTGAAAATACTGTAGACGGCAAAAGTATCATGCAGATGAGTATGCTAGCTGCAACTTGGGGCACGAAACTAAAAATTAAAACAGAAGGTGCCGATGCCCAAGAGGCCATCAACGCTTTGCAAAAGCTTGTAGAAAAAAGGCATTTCGATGAACCAACTCCAAGCGAGCAGAAAAAAAGTTGAAATCTGGTAGTAGCTCAGGATGGAAATAAAAAAAGGAATAGCTGTCTCGCCGGGAATTGCCATTGCTAAATCACTGATTATTGATTCGGAAGATTATCTGATTCCTCGACGTTCAATACATTCTTCACAACGAAGGGTAGAAATCCAACGTGTAAGAAACGCTTTTACTGACGCAATCGATGAGTTAAGCCAATTTCAAACAGAGCAGGAGACAATCGAGCAGCGTAAAATAAAAGATATCTTTGCCGTTCATTTGCGTTTTCTGCACGATAGAAGCTTGCGAAAAAAAATAACGGATTTGGTTTATTCGGAATCGGTAACGGCCGAATACGCCGTATCTACAACGCTGCGAGAGATAGCGTCCCATTTCACCAAGGTAAGGGATGCCTATATCAGTGAGCGGGCGGCAGACATTTATGATATTGAAAGACGCCTGCTTAGACAGCTTCTCGGCAAAAAACGTGAGGATGTCGACCACCTAACAGAAGAGGTCGCAATTGTTGCACGCGAATTGAGCCCCACACAAACAGCCGGATTTAGCAAAAGATTTGTGAAAGGCATCGCCTCCGATGCAGGCGGCCGAACAAGCCACGCAGCTATTGTTGCAAGGTCGCTCGGCATTCCTGCCGTTGTTGCTCTCGAAGACCTTACTGAAAGTGTCGGTGGAGGCGATATCGTCATTATTGATGGCAATAGAGGTATCGTTATTGTAAATCCGGACAGCGAAACAATCCACCAATACAAGCAATATAGCGAGGAATTCGCTGAGCTTGAGCACAGACTTGACAAGATAAAACAAAAGCCTGCTATAGCTCGGGACGGCGTGAAGATAACCCTGTTAGGCAACATTGAGTTCCCAAACGAAGCGGAACTGGTCTTACAAAAAGGTGGTGAGGGCATAGGGTTGTACCGGACAGAATTTCTGTACCTTAACAGGCCAAGCGAACCTACGGAAGAAGACCACTATCAAGCTTATGCAGAAACGGTCAGTGTCTTTAAGCATCGGCCTGTGACAATAAGGACAGTTGACCTCGGAGCAGACAAATATACCCAAAGTAAACGTTTTGCTCCTGAGCCGAACCCTTTTTTGGGCCTTCGCTCCATAAGGTTTTGCCTGCAAAACCTTACGATGTTCAAAACGCAATTGCGCGCAATCTTGCGGGCTTCCGTCCTTGGTGAGGTCAAGATAATGTTCCCATTGATTACAAACATTCAGGAATCTATGCAGGCCAAGATGATTTTGCGCGATGTTATGGAAGACCTCGATGAAGAATCAATAGCATACAACAAAGACATACAGATAGGGATTATGATTGAGACACCGTCTGCAGCATTGATGGCTTCTACGCTTGCAAGGGATTTTGACTTTTTCAGTATCGGAACAAACGACCTTATTCAATACACTCTGGCCGTTGATAGGGGTAACGAGCTGGTTTCCACTCTATATTCGTCGGCGGACCCTGCGGTGCTACGGCTTATAAGGACAGTTATTCAAGATGCACACAAAGCACAAATAGACCTTAGTGTTTGCGGTGAAATGGCCTCTGACCCTGAGTATATTATGCTGTTGCTGGGGCTGGGCGTTAGAAGCCTTTCACTTGCTCCACCGATGATACCAGAGATAAAACAGATTATTCGCTCTGTTACAATAGAAGACTGCAATACCGTAGTAAGAAAAATACTCGGTATGAACTCTGAGAGACAGATCTCAAATTATCTCCGTGATGCCACCAGGAAAATCCTGCCTGAAGCTTTCTGACAGGCTTGTACTATTTCGCGTCGATAAAACATTTTAAGTGCTTACAAATACAAATCTTAAACGTTTTCTTAATTTTGCCAGAAACGATGAAAATCCTACTGGAAGGAAGGAGATAAAAAAGAGATGGGTGGTACATCGTATCGTCACAGCCGGAGGGAACAGATAAGGACACAAGGGAATAAGCGTACCAGCCATAAGCCCGCAGGGAGGCAAGGTATACGAGGTAAGTCGGTTGCAGTAAAGTAGAAGCCAAGCGGCAGATGTTAGATGGATGTTGCTTATCAGGGTTGGGCTGTTTTTTGAGGATAAAGGGTAAGGGGCTGGGTTTTGTTAGAAATAATCTACCAAAAAGTGTATTTGCAACAGCTTGAAAATATTGAAACTAAGTATACTGCCCCTGTATAGATATTTTCAGCTATTTTTGTCCATACATTTTTCGGTAGGCCAGCAAAGTCATCCCCATTTCATGCCGAAAGGAGCGGGCTATGTGCTTGACAGTAGGGTAGCCCAAAGCTGATGCGATCTGTGATATTGATAGATTTGTGTCAACCAGCATCCTGACGGCCTGTGCGACACGGATACGTCTGATTTCGTCGAGAATTGAACGGTTGAGTACCTTGCGAAATCGCTTTTCCAAGGGGCGGCGTGACAAAGCTGCTGCATTAACCACATCAGTTACTTGAATTGGCTCTTTGGCTCGCTGACGTATGAAGCGAACAGCATTAGCTACCTCGCGGTCCTCAATTGCCAAGATGTCGGTTGATTGTCTGGTAACAATGTGCAGCGGTTGGACAATTACGTCGTGGTTCTGAACCTTTTTGCCAGTCATTAGTTCATCAAGCAGCTCTGCGGCCTCGTATCCGGCTCTTTCGGTGTTAACAGCTATGCTCGAAAGCAACGGTTGGGATAGAGCACAAACGAGGTCATCGTTATCGACGCCAATAATAGCTACTTGCTCCGGCACGTGCAAGCCTGCGACTTTACAAGCCTCGATAACATGTCGGCCGTGCTCATCGTCGCAGGTCATCAGCCCGACCGGTATCGGCAGCGACTTTAGCCAACCGACTAATAGCACCTGTTCCTTTGCATAGGAACGCAGCACCCTTGCTCTTGGCCGGTCGTAACAGTATGCTTCGAAACCAGCCTCGGCAATTCTTCTACAGAAACTTCCCCGACGCCCTCGCGACCAATGCATATCACTAAACCCACAATAGGCAAAGTTCCGAAAGCCCCGGTCAAGCAGATGTTCGGCGGCCATTTTCCCTTCCGTCGCACAATCGTCAATGATATTGGCAAAGCCCGGAATCTTCTCTTTGAGAGGGACGAAAATGACAGGTAATTTTACCTCGATGAACTGTTTGGTCTTTTTTGCGTCAGCGACGCGTGCGATGATGCCGCTGGCACCCCAGTTATCCAAGCGAGGCAGCGTTGTCTGCTCCTCTCCCGGCTCACTATAGAATGCCCAGGGGCCGTGGAGATGAGCATATTTTGTGATTCCCAATAAGAGTCCGCGGCCATATCCAACCGAGGTTTCAATCCGCAATATAACTTTCGGAATTTTTATCATAACTTTATAGAATTCAAAGCCGTATTGTTATCCACTACTCCGCGGCCATAGCATGCCAAGCTCACCAGAGGTAACCAATTATAATCCTTAAACCGACTCCAGTCAAATCAAAAGAACGCAAAATGGGGAAAGAAAAACGCAAAATGGCGTTTACATAAAAGCAATCCAATTTAGACTACTAACAACTGTCTTTGTCTCTAAGTTTTATCCTCGGTAGGATAATATATATAGGGTAGAGTAGCCCAGAGGATCCACCAAAAGGAGCTTATAGCATAAGTTCAAAATCTATGGTTGGACAAAAGGGGATATATCGGGCGTTATACGCTCTACGGATTTCAAGTTTGGTATAAAACTTGCACGCTCAGCGAGTTATAAGCATAAAAGGTAATTCAATAAACGATTTCTACAACATTTGGCCCTGTTCAGGAAAGGAGGCGAGAAAAACAAAGAGAAGGGGAAAGGGCCGTAAAGAATTTTAATAACTTTTGAAGGAGGTCAATTATGTCTAAGAAATTAGTATGTTTAATGAGTTTTGTTTTGCTTCTTGGTTTCAGCAGTGCATCGCACGCTGTCGATTACTACGTCAGCCCCGATGGGAATGACAACAATTCGGGAACTTCACCAGCGCAGGCGTGGAAAACGATTAGCAAGGTAAACACCGTGGATTTTGACCCGGGAGATGCTGTGTACTTTGAAGGCGG
>CP070728.1:1228031-1232408 GCA_020351025.1 Planctomycetota bacterium | reverse complement strand
GTAACTGACAAAAATTCCGGAAATAATTTCCTGGAAACGGTTTTGCCCTATTGATGTGTTAAGAGGCGTGATAAACTACGAGAGAATCGGCGCATAAATTTACGAGTTATTGTTAGTTCTACCCGAATGGAAAAAATGGATTTAGAGGGTTGCAAAAATGACTTAAAAAGGGCATCCTTTCCTTTTAGTAAAAAAATGAAAGGAGGAAAGGATGGGCCAAAAAAGACTTTTTGCCGACGAGGTAGATTTTGTCATGAAAATGAGTAAATTGGGATACAGTAATTGTGAGATAGCCAGAAAGCTTGGCGTATCAGAAGGTGCGATCCGCTATCGACTGAAAAGAGATAAATCTGGCAAACCGGATGGTCGTAAAAATAAACCGTCGCTGTTAGATAAATATTTGTCAGTGATTTCTCGATGGGTAGATAAATACAAGGATAAGCGTCAACGTCCGGTACTCAAGGTACTTTACGAACGATTACGTGATTTTCATGGATATAAGAATTCCTATGATGCCGTAAGGCGCTACATGCGGAAGAATTATCCTGAATTTGTCAAGAAGAACGCCAAATTGCGGATAGAGACCCCTCCGGGTGAACTGATCCAGGTAGACTGGAAGGAGGATGTATATGTAGAAATGGTTGAGGCAGGCAATTATGTCAAATTGCATGCGTTGATACTGACTATGTGTTTTAGCCGCAAAGTAGTTATTATATTCATGGATAAGAAGGATATAGACGCCTTTTTGCACGGTCATCAAGAGGCTTTTCGTCGTTTTGGCGGATTGGCAATGGTAATTCGCCCGGATTGTTTAAAGACGGCGATATTAAAGTGGCGCGGCAGCAAATCGAAATTGAATGAGAAATATAAGAAATACATTACCCGCCTGGGCATGGAAGTGTTTCCCGGTCGCCCCGGCAGACCGACGGATAAAGGCAAAGTTGAGAAACGTATCAGGGATATTTTTTCCCGCCTGGACATCTGGCATAAGGTATACAAAGATATAACGGATCTCCAGGAGTATGTCGATGCTAAATTGAAAGAATTGGAGCAAGAGTGGCGCTGTGGGGCCACCGGTTTAAGTGTGGCACAGAGTTTTGCTTATGAAAAGAAATTTCTCAAGCCTCTGCCAGAGGTTTTTCTTCAATTGCCTATCGAGGAGAAATATACCCGCGTTCGCAACGATGGGACGGTTTATTTTCTCAAGAATTACTACCAGGTTGAAGGCAAATACATCGGCAAACAAGTATTATGCCTTCATACGTTAATACAGGCAGAGAGATCGTGATATTTCGCGATGGGCGTAAGATAGGACGTTTCCCTTATCTACCGGAAACCAGGGGTATGGTCATGCTTTCTCAGAAGGCACTCACAGATTCTAAGCTGTTCATCAGCGAACAAGTTCGTGAATGGGCATTGGAAGTAGCGAGGCGTCAGATATCCATATACCATGAAATCACTCAAGGAGGGATAAATTGAGTATAGAGAATATTCAAAGCAAAATGGAACAACTAAAAATGAGTCATACAGCCAATTTAATACCGGAGTTGTTGGGTGAGGCCGTAAGCACAAAGAGTAGTTTGACTGACTTTTTTGAGAATGTACTGAGCCTGGAGATACAAGCCAGAGAGGAACGTAGGGTAGCCGCCTCTTTGAAGGTGTCCGGTTTACCTCGGGGTATGCATCTGGATAATTTTGATTACTTGTTTCAGGCATCGGTTGAGAAAGCCCGCATCGATCATCTTGCCACTTGCGATTTCATTCGCAATCACGAAAATGTACTGCTTTTTGGTCCTCCTGGCGTGGGCAAGACGCATCTTGCTGTTGGCATCGGGGTGAGAGCGATCCATTTGGGTTACAGCGTGATCTACTATACAGTAGAGGAATTGTTGCAGCAATTAAAGAAGAGATCGCAAACCCCGGTAGCCAAGCAGAGAGGAAGAGCCTACGTAAAGAATGCTCTTGTTGTTTTAGATGAACTTGGTTATCAGAGCCTGGAAAGACATGAAACTCATCTGTTTTTCCAATTTGTTTCTGCCCGTTATATGAAAGGAAGTACAATCATTACTAGCAATCGGTCGGTCAAAGAGTGGGTGGATATCTTTGCCAGCGATGAAATGGCCACCACAGCCATCCTTGACAGGTTGTTTCATAAAGCTAACATTTTCAACATCGATGGTCCCAGTTACCGGTTAAGGGATTTCGACCGGATGATTAAGGAGGGTGCAAATAATGCCGGTTGATGCTTACCTTCAAATAGCTTCGCAAAATGTTCTTTTTTTATCGACTAAACTCGTAAAAATATACCTTGGGTTTCGGCCAAATAGGCAAAAAATAGCTGACATAAAAAATAAAACCCTTTACAGATCGCTGTTTTGAGGTTTTCGTCTCCGTTTTTGCCTTAAAACCCGTAGGCACACGAAATTCGATTTGGGGGTTGACAAATAGTAGCATACATGCTAAAATTGTAAACAAATGTATTTAAGAAAAGTAACACGAAAAAACAAAGGCGACAAAAAAGTTCATTATTACCAACTGGCTCATAACAAACGCGATCCCAGCACCAAAAAGCCCGTAGCACACATCATTCACAACTTCGGAAGAGCCGATCAAGTGGATAAAGACTCCCTGGTGAGGTTATGCAAATCAATCGCCCGTGTATGTGGCTTAAAAGTGCTCGATATTTCTGAACAGTGGAAGAAAGAGAAAAATAAGCAGAAGGATGATGAAGCGAAAAAATTATTTGATACCGTTAAATTTATCAAGACACTGGAATTCGGTACGGTTGAGGTGATCAAGTTTCTATGGGAAAAATTAGGGATTGGTGAAGTGCTTCGCACCATTGGAGATAAGAAGAAGACAGGGTGCCCGGGATCTTACTCTTATGAACAGGCATTATTGGCGATGACAGCCAACCGTCTCTGTGAACCGGAGTCCAAATTGGGTGTCTGGGATAGATGGCTATCAAAAGTATATTTTCCCTCCGGTGATGAGCTAAAACTGGACCATATGTACGAAAGTATGGACTATCTCTATGATCATACCAAAGAGGTTGAAAAAAGTGTATTTTTTCATACCGCTAATCTTTTTAACCTGGAAGTGGATTTGATCTTCTACGATACAACGACAGCTTCTTTTTATATTGATCAAGAGGATGAAGATATAGAGCTCGAAATTGATGGTGAAATAGAAGTTTTGGCAGAAGGTCTTCGCAAATATGGCCATTCCAAAGCTGGAGTATGGAGTCCTCAAGTGGTTGTAGCCTTAGCCGTAACCCGTGAAGGATTACCGGTTCGTTGTTGGGTGTTTCCCGGAAATACTCCTGATGTAAGTACCATCAAGAAAATTCGTCAGGATTTGAGAGGTTGGAAGCTTGGCCGTGCGCTTTTTGTAGCTGATAGCGGTATTAATTCAGAAGAGAATCGAGCCGAACTTTCCAGGGCTTGTGGGAAATATCTTTTAGCTACGCGGATGACCAGTGTTTCAGAGGTGAAAGATAAAGTACTGAGCAAACGTGGTAAATACAGAGAGATCAAAGAAAATTTGCATGCCAAAGAGGTGATTGTGGGAGATGGTGAGCGCCGACGTCGTTATATACTTTGTTACAATCCCAAAGAGGCAGAGCGTCAAAAAAAACATCGTGAGAAAATAGTTGAAAAGCTAGAGGACCTATTGAGCCAGCATAAGGATAATAAGGCCACGGCGCAGTGGGCGATCGAGCTTTTGGCCTCTCGACGTTACAAACGATATTTAAGAATAGGGAAAGGCAATCGTGTAGAACTGGACCGCAAAGCCATTAAAGGGGCAGAACGGTATGATGGCAAATGGGTAATTGAGACAAATGATGATACGATAAACTTTGAGGACGCTGCCTGCGGTTATAAAGGTCTTATGGTAATTGAACAATGCTTTCGCTCGTTGAAACGGACTCAGGTCAAGATGACTCCAATGTATCATTGGTTACCTCACCGTATTGAAACTCATGTCAGGATTTGTGTCCTTGCACTTCTTATTCAGAGAGTCGCCGAATTATCATGCCAGATGCCTTGGCCCAGGATCCGTCATATATTGCAACAACTCCAGGTGACTGAATGCCAGACACCGGATCACGTCTTTTTCCGATTAAATGAGGTTTCAAAAGAGGCGAAAGAGGTTTTCAAAAAACTTGAAATGCCGCTTCCTAAAAGCGTTATAGGCATAAATCCTCTTCCTTGAAAGGGGAACAAATCGTAGGCACACGCCATATTTGGCGCAACTCCCAAGAATCCCTTCTAAACTACCTTTACGGCAAGGCGTTTGTTTACGTGGCCGAAACCCAAGGAGAATATTCAAAGCAAAATGGAACAACTAAAAATGAGTCATACAGCCAATTTAATA
>CP070728.1:1187257-1227931 GCA_020351025.1 Planctomycetota bacterium | reverse complement strand
CCAAGACGGCGCCGACTTCGCAGAATTGGCCAAAGCAGATTCAGCCGACCCAGGGTCAGCTCCCAATGGCGGTGATTTGGGCTTCTTAGAAAGAAAGGGAATGATGCCTAATTTTGAAAATGCTGTCTTCGCATTAGAAACCAACCAGTTAAGTGACATTATAGAAACCGGCTTCGGATATCATATAATAAAGGTCACTGACCGCAGGGATACCTTCGAGCAACTCAAAGACCAAGTTCTAAGAATTCTAAAACGCGAGAAACAAGGCGACTTCGCTAAGGATTATCTCGAATCGCTCAAAAGAGAGGCAAATATCGTCTATCCGGCCGGTGAAGAGCCCCAAGCCAGCAGCATCATTATCCCTACGACCAAACAAGGTACACCTAAAACCGAAGAGCCCGACAAACCGGAAGATAAACCGCCGACCGAATAATCGTACTTAGCCTATGCCCTTTAATAGTGTCGCAGGGTCAAGATTGGCCGATTCTATGTCCTTAAAGTATTTCACCGTACCCACCTTCAGCTCAATCGTTGATTCTTCGTCGCAGACGATAATACCTCTCGGATGCATCTGCAGGGCACTGACTGTCCACATATGGTTGACATCCCCCTCAATGGCATGCCGCAAAGCGCGGGCTTTGTTATGGCCGTTGACTATTATCATAACCTCATCGGCATCCATAACAGTCCCCACACCCACAGTTAACGCCGTTTTCGGCACCTTGTTAACATCGTTATCAAAAAATCTTGAATTGGCAATGATTGTATCCTGTGTAAGAGTCATTATCCGAGTTCTCGACGATAATGATGAGCCCGGCTCATTAAATGCAATATGACCGTCCGGACCTATTCCGCCTACAAAAAGACGAACACCGCCCATCTGTTTTATTTTCTCCTCATAACCTGCACATTCCGCTTCAAGGCCTGACGCATTGCCATCAAGAATATTAACGCTTTCCTTTTGAATATCTATGTTGCTGAAAAAATTCGTCCACATAAATGAATGATAGCTCTGCGGATGGTCCTCAGGAAGGCTCACGTACTCGTCCATATTAAACGTAACAACATTCGTAAACGATACTTTCCCCGCCTTGTTAAGCTTTATCAGCTCCTCGTACATCCCAAGCGGAGAAGACCCCGTAGGAAGACCAAGCACAAAAGCCTTCGAATCACTCGGACGAAATTTAATAATCCTCGATGCAACATAATTAGCCGCCCACCTTGATACCATCTCATAGTTCGGTTCAATAATCACTCTCATAAGCCAACTCCTGTTCTAAGTAACACTTCTATCAACGCAATTTTGCCATTCTGCCGATAAGCTCGTCACCCAGCGCGCTTTTGTCGGTTATATGCTTTTCTATATCTTTAACAAAGCTATTTTCTTCAAACGCCCCCCTAACAGAAGTAAAGTCAGCATGCCTCGTTTCCTCATCACCATCAATCCCATAGCCAATCTGTGCAGTAGCGGCAAATTCCTTTTTCGCATCAGTGTAAAGCCTGTGGTCAAGTTCCACCACCGCTTCTTTCCACTTTTTAGTCAGCTCAATAATATCATCAGCTGTTATATTGTCGACCATTCTGCCCAATTGTTGCTGTAAAACATTTATCGCCCAAGCCCACTCATAAGAGGGATACTTTTCATGCATCGACCGAAAAGCTTCTGTCACGTGCTCGAGTTTATTGATTGTACCTTTTTCAATGTCCTCAAGCATTTTGTTCACACTTTCTTCCGGAGCAAACAAACCAGCCAAGTCCAGCCATTTGCCCGTTCCCATTGTAGTCTCAGGAGATAGGGCTGCTCTAAGTTCCTCAAGGTTTTTGAAATGCTTGTTCTCAAGACGCTTAATCAGACAATTACCCAGGAACTTGCTGATACCAATCTTATATAATTTAATACCTTGGTCTAACGAAGAGCTTTTTATCCTGACGCTGTGATAGGAAAAATAATCCGAAGTCTCCCCGCTTGTTGCTTTAAGATTCATAAGCAACTGGTAACCATTGAGCATTCTTTGAACTGTATAAGGGCTTAGGAGCTTGAAGTTTATATAATCCAATTTCACCGGTGCTTTTCGCCTGTCGCGCTTCGGCCATTTCCGAGCATCTCTAACCGTCCCTACGCTCCGCAAATTGACACCAGGCGCAAGAATGCTCTCGTCCTCGTGCTCAATCAAGTATGAAAAAGGCAAATCCGAAGTGTCCGAGTTTCTGTAGTGCCTTCCCATCACAACGCTAAAGGCCCCGACCTTTGCCGGCCAAAGCATATACGAATCGCTGGCAGTCTTCGAACCCCGCTCCACCACGCCTTGATGTACCGGGCCAAGTTTGTACATATGATTGCTTTGGTTCGTCCCGCTACCGGCATTTAAAAAGGAAAACAAACCCGCAATCAAAAGTGTCGACTTATGGTGAGTAACAGTGTACGGCCCGGCAAACACCGCACAAGCCTCACCGTGATAACCGCCGCAGTTGGCAAAAAATACCGAGTTCTCCGCTGAATAATGCTTCGTTAATACCGTACCCTGGCCTACGAAGCATTTGATTATTATCGTCCCATCAGTAATCTCAGAGCCGCTGCTCGCTATAAAATCTTCCGCAAAAACCCCCGCTCCAATATAAACGGGGTCCTCCGGACAGCTGTTAACCGAGCCGTTCTTTAATCTGTTCACACCCTCGATAACACTTGAAGAACCTACCTTGACGTTTTTTATGATTCGACAATTGATAAGCCTAGCGCCTTTCGCCACAAGGCCCGTAGACGAGGTAACCGAAGCAGTGTAGTCCGCTATCATCTTTTGCAGATTTTCGATTACCTTCGGCCGGTGACGATATAACGCTATTACATAAGCTGTGTGAGCTGATAGGTCGTCATAAATGGGTATTTCCCTGCCGCCAGCCTCGTTAATAACCGCAATCTCCGTCCCGTTGCCAAACGAACTCTCCCCCTCAACGGCAAGTAAATCAACATTCTCGATTACAACGTCGTCTTCTATACAATAGTTGGCAATATAATTTCTGACCCGGTTAATATACACGTTATTACCGATTGTGCAGTTGTGAATCGCTGCATTACTAATACCAGCTGGCCTTGCAACCCCACCTAAAAAAGACACTTGTTTTTCAAATACACCCAGCTTTACATTACCGGTGAAATCAGTGGTCCGGACCCTCGACGGGTCAAAACCCGCTGCTACCTGAACATTGGACCAGTCATCGCAGCTACAACCCTGACTTGTTAATTTGGCGATTTCCTCGGTAGATAATGGGCGAAATTCCGATGTCATTTTATTCCCCTCATATTAAGATTTTTAAGTGCGTCTCTGGGACAAGGTGGCTTCAAACACGACCTTAAACGATTGATAAGCCAATAAAAGAAAACTTTATTTTTTAAAGAATATCTCTTCTGACGTTTGCTGACCTAAATAAAACAATAATACTCGCTTTGATAAGAAAGTCAACACTGCAAATCCGGCATATACCCGTCCAAACCTTCCCTTTAGACATTAGCCGCCGCTCGTTAACCAACCCCAGCGCTGGTTTTCCGGGTGATTGATTTAGCATTCAAAAATTTAAGGCATCTAAGACAGCGAAACGCTTGATGTAGAACAAAGTAGATATACTTTCATCCCGTTATGTTATTTGATAGACAAAAATTTAAAATTTTATCTGTGAGTGAAATCTATTACTCCCTTTTCTTCAAAAAGGTCCTTGTATCTATGCGGATTATAAAGCTTAAACTCCAGTGCCCTTATGTACTCTTCGGGCCCGGTGTGTTTAACAATATCAATAATTGAACCTATCTGCCTTTGAGAGCCAAATGCCGCAATTGCTTTGAGTTTTCTTTCAAGAAAAGATAAAGGGGTACGCACTTTCAGCTGCGGGGGCTCCGGAAAATCACAGTAAACCGCTATTTCGTGGCTATATGGGGTCTTTTCCAAAGGCTCACCAAGCTCCGGCCAGATGGCACCTGAGGCATGAAAAAGACTAATAAGAAACTCTTCGTGAACAATCCGATGAGTTGGATGTAAATCCTTCGAAGTAGGCAGGAAGCATTGTGTGGGACAAATCTTTCGCAAATAGTACGTGAAAGCATTCTGCAGACCGGTAAAGCCCTTGATTATAACTTTATCGTTGGTAGAGGCCGGCCGACGACCACGATATGCATCAACATAACAAGCCGGAAAACCAAGCCAGATTATGTTCTCCTTCAGAACATCGAGAGACTGATAGCACTCGAAAGCTTCTTCGCAGCGAATTCCGGAAATTGATTCTTTTTCAGCAATATCGCAATAGCCCATACTGCCGTCGGTAACAATGATTATGTGTACGGGAACATTTTCCCGTTTGGCTAATTGTACGAGCAGTCCGACGCTAATAGCAACATCGTCGTCGTGCGGGCTGATAAAGAGAAAACATTCCTTCTCGCCCTGCCAATGACGGGACACGCTTTGCAAAGTCGAACCTACGCGCCTCTCGTTTCCGACGATACGGACAAATTCAAATGCTTCCTTAACTTGTGCCATCTAAAATCGATTTTTCTGCTATCCGGCAAATATCTAAGCGAGGCAACCAAACAACCGAAGGTTTTGATACTATTTTTTCTTTCCTGCTATTACAGCAAAATCACTGCTTACCTCTAACAATACAGGCTAAAATATAATTTACTCATCTTGATACTGCAATACAAACGATTCAAAAATGCAATATTTATGACAGCTAATTCTCCGTATTAGAAATACAAAAGCTTATGATGATATACAGATAGAGTTAGTTAAAGAATCACCACAACCGCAACTCTACCCGGTTACCTGCTTATCTTCCCATCCGCCGACCGTACAACCAATCCTTCCAGGTCTCGTCCTGCCGCCTCCATATTAAGATGGTCCATAAACTCCTCTGCCGTACAAAGCCTCTGCTCAGCAAGCTTACGCACCGGCGGAAATCGAAAGCCTTCCTCCAGCCGTGCCTGCCAGTACCGATAATCTTTCTTCCTCTGCCAGCTCTTCAAAATATCACTCACGCCTTTGCCGCGGCAAATATACCGCCCATACTCATTAAGTATCCCCACCAAACCCATATCATCCAAATTGCGAGCATCAGAAAGTACCATAGCCTCTGCCATCCTCGTAAAATAGCTGCCGCTCTCGGTGATAATCCTCGTTATCTTCTCAATTCTCGACTTTTCGATGGCCCCAGCCAGCTTCTGCTCAGCAACCTGGACGGACAATTCCAGCAAATCATCATCGTTAACATCGTTAAGCCCTGACTTTGCTCCCAGCCCTTTGCCCCCTGCATACCGCGCCAGACCCGCTCCGCTAAAATACGCCGCCGATACCAGACAAAACCGGTCTACCTGCAGACCCGCCTCGCCCAATTCCGGCAATTGGCAGATATATTCGGCGTTACGCACTAATCGTTGGGCTCGTTCCCAAAGAAAAGCTCCCAACTCCACTGTTGATGCCGCTGCCGTCAAAGATTCTCTGGCAAGTTCCCGCACAATCTCAAGTTCAGACATAATATCATCTTCCCTCAAAAATCTGACCACAAGTCTTATCGCAAAACATACGGATATAGCCAAGCCTTTTATAGCTCTTCGGGACACAATAGCCTTTAAGATAAAATTTTTCGGCAAAAATTGGAGTAATCTCTCGGAGGCCGCCGATGTTCCTTTTATAAACGGTTATGTCCCATCAGGCATTCATCCGTGAAGACTTTTAAGCACTTGTCAGGAACAAGCTATGTCAAATCAGCCAAGGGTGGCTAAAGTATTGGCAGCTTTGCTGATTTCTATGACTGTCGGAGCTGTTGTCCTAATGGCCCTTAGCAATGAACCCCCCTCCGCCGGCCCGTTTTGTCTTTCCAGTTATTATCGGCTCGACCCCGTCGAAAAAACTGTCACCTCCCGAGCTGCTCAATCACCAAACCGCTGGAACTGCATCGAAATCTATTACAGCGACACCAAAGCCGGCAACATTGAGCAGTTGGTCTCCCTCAACGGCCTGACACAATCGGAGGATATCAACTGTCACTTTGTTATATGCAACGGTCTCGGCGCCAATGACGGCCAAATTCAGCCAACCGAAAAATGGCAAAGACAATGGTCAATCATACCGGGAAGAACCTGGTACGGCACAGGCCAGACCATCCGAATATGCATTATTGCCAACGGCAAAACCTCCGTCCCTACCGACTTCCAGATAAAAAGGGCCGAAGCCCTTATAGAAGCGCTGCGCAGAAAATTTGATATTCACCCCGAAAATATCCACTACCCCGGCGATTGGAAGTAGCTACAAATCACGAACTAAACTCCGCAAAATTACTTCGCTCATCTATTGTACATTGTCCATATTCAAAAGGCCGAAGTCCTCTTTCCGCGTTAAAACCACCCACCCCCGCCAGTCCCTCTTGCCGATTTGAACAGGCTCAATCGCCCTGACATCTTTGAGCCAAACCAAAAGGCAAAATCTACTGTCTGTTTTACTCCGCCAGTATTCATCACTGCCCCCAATATAGTCGTCATATTGCTCTCTTATCTCGATTACCTTGATTGGTGTCAGGTCCTCAAACTTTTTAACCGCCAAAACTGTTGCTGCCGCACAGACCGCCCCGCTGCTTTGTTTCAGGAATAGTGTATCGCCGGGAAAAACCCGACCGAAAAAACCGCGTCTTACCTTGGTAAAACGCGATTCAATTTGCTTGCGCCCACTTAAAATTGCATCCAAATAAGGCCTTTTCAAAATTACCAGATGACTATTTACCATAACCCCGTGTGTTGTCCTTACGTGAGCGATTTCAGGCCTTCCAGGGACGAGGCCTCTCTTTGATACCAGCCAGCACATCTCTGGCAATATCCGCATCCGCCACAATCTGAAAATCGAACATCCCCACCGTGATAAAGTCGGCGCCGTTCTCAAAGGCATACTTAAATCCCGTCCTCGGGTCAATCGCCCCCGCCGCCAATGTCTTGAATGCTATCCACGGCGCCTTCACCTTCTTCATAAACTCAATCGTTTCTTCAGGTTTAAGGCAATAAATGTTGTCATGAAATTCGTTGTGGTCAGCATAACGCTCGGCATCAACGCTGAACGGCTTGCGGTTCTCTCTCGGGTGGGCGGACCAGTACTTGTCGTGGTGCAGTGTCTTAACGTAGTAGTCCGGCTTGATTCCAACTTCTTCAACTTCCATCGGAACATACAGCGAATGGCAGCCGATACCCGCCAATAACTTGTTCTTCCTGATGTGCTCCAGGGCCTTCTCAAGCACATCTATGCGCCCTCTTTGCACAGTGAAGTCACAAACCGCGCCGTGCAGATATACCGTAGCGGCACCCTTACCTGCCGTCTCGTCGATGTCCGCCTTCGGATTATCATCCCGCGGCTTAACCGATGCTATCGCCTGAATTTTCCCTCCCGTCTGCTTCTTGTACTCGTTGATAACATCTAACTGGTTGCAGTCTATCACAATTGCGTTGATGCCCTGCTCTTCAGCCAAAGCAAGCGTCTCAAAAATCTTCTCTTCGGTGTTATAGGCCTTGAATAAACTGGATACATAAATCAAATCCCTCGCGTGCGCCCAGCCGCCGATTAAATTGCCGCCAAGAATTAATCTACTTACCTTTAGATCGCCAATCTTGCCAACAGGCACCTTTTCGCCGGATTTGGCTTTTCGCTTCTCCTTCTCAACGTCGATCCCCTTTTCCATCGCCGCTAACAGAATCTTTTCTTCAAGACTTACAAATCCGCTGGCAGCGCCCGCAGCAAGTGAACCCTTCAAAAAACCACGACGATTTAATTTATCAGACATAACCTTAACCTCCTAAACTTCTCTTACAACTGTCTGAAAATATCATACCACCAATTGAAGGTTTCTTCATAAAAATATTTAAACCTATCGAAGAAAGCCATATCCGCTTTCCTCATCCCTTCTTCAAGTTTTTAACTATAGCGAGAATATGCTCGGGTGTCGTTCCGCAACAGCCGCCCACAATATTAGCGCCGGCCCCTATGCATTTAAAAATGCCTTCCTCAAAACTTTCCGGAGCCATATCAAATACCGTCTGAGCCCCAACCAATTTCGGCCTGCCCGCATTAGGCTGTGCCAATATAGGCACAGTTGTTGCCGATTTAAGCATGCCTACTATTTCAGCCATCGCAGCCGGGTCAATATCACCGCAGTTGGCGCCTACAACATCAACTCCGGCATCCGTTAGCTCTCCGGCGCACTGTGCAGCGCTGTTGCCCATCATCGTCCTGCCCCCTTTCTCCTTAGTTGCAAACGCAATCGAAGCGATCACAGGCAGCGAAAAGTTATCCTTGCACGCTCGAACAGCGCACAGTGCCTCCCGCAAATCAAACATCGTTTCGATAATAAACGCGTCCACTCCGGCCTCGGATAAAATTTCAGCCTGTTCCTTAAACGCAGCGTAAAATTGCGCCTCTTTGTATTGTCCGTATGGCTCAAGCAGCTTACCCGTTGAGCTTATATCCCCCAGCACATATTGTTTTTCCCCTGCTGCCTGTCTCGCCAGTTTGGCACCAGCCCGATTCACGTCCCGGACTTCAACACCGACGTTGTGCGTCTCGATATAGATGCGGTTCATCGTCAGTGTATTAGTGGTTAAAGCATCGCATCCGCAGCGGGCGTATTCCTGATGAATCTCTAAAACCGCATCCGGCGCATCTAAATTATTTCTGCCGCGGCCCATCAGTCCCCGCTTATCCAATTGCGTCCCCATTGCCCCATCAAGAAGCACCGTGTTTCCGCTTTTCACTAATTCACAAAATCCCATTCCAAATTCTTCCGGCAAAGCGCAGGCGTCCGGGTTAAATTTTTACACCCAGCGCAGATAATTTCGTCTTAACCTGCTCAATGCTTTCAAAAAGTATCGTATTGAGCCCAATCGCTTTTGCCCCTTCTATGCACGTATTTTTATCATCTATAAACACTGATTCGCTCACTTTGGTTCCAAGCCTCTCCAAGGCCAGCTCATAGATTCTCCTCTCAGGCTTCTTTGTCCCCTCAGCACACGAAAATATAAGCACATCGAACATATCATACCCCCGGGCGTAAAAGTACTCCATCGTTGGAAGCTCAGCATTGGATAATAGGGCAGTCTTATAGCCGCTCTTTCCAAGCGAATTCACCAGCGCAAACATCTCCTCCTTAGGCCGGTATATCGCTTCAAACGCCCGTCCCCACAACGAACCCTGCGGCACCGCCACATCCAATTCACCGCAAACACTCCCCCAATAAGTATCCTCTGTGATACTGCCACTGCGAAAATCCGGAGCAAATTTCTTATGTGCTTTTGTGTACTCTTCCTTCAACACCCCCAAGGCATCAGAACAGCACCGCATCAGCCCCTCTTCCGGGTCATCTATCAAAACTCCGCCCCAATCAAATATAACTGCCTTTATCTTTCCCATAAGCCCACAATAGTTGCCTTAGTCTATCATATCAAGATTTATTTACGCAAGCTTCCACTACCAGTTTGCTCTTTGACGCAAGTGGCGAGAACACCTATAATCAATGCACTTTTTCGAGGGCATAAAGATGGAATTGATTTTAGTTGTAGTTGCTTTAGTTCTGATTGTTGTTGTGTTATCCCTTCTAATTTGGCTGATTGGCACAAGCTTCTACGCCAGAAAAGAAACCGCCGCACATTCCGCCAATATCGGCCTGCTCGCCCAGCAGCTCGAAGTCTTAAAAGCCGCCCAGGACAGAACCTCAGAAAACCTGCAAAAGTCCCTCCAGCAAGGCCAGACTAATCTCACACAGTCCCTGCAGTCCAGCCAGCAGGTCCTATCCCGACTAAACACACAAATCGGCGAGTTGCAGGGAACAAACAAACAAATGCTCCAGGTCGGTACCGAAGTAGAACGCCTCCAGAACATCCTGACCAGCCCAAAGCTCCGTGGCCAGATGGGAGAATGGTCTCTCAAGAACCTGCTTGAAAATATCATGCCCAAAGACAGCTACGAGCTGCAATACGCCTTTCGAGACGGGAAAGTGGTCGATGCACTTATAAAGATGCCCGAATACTGCGTCCCCATCGATGCAAAATTCCCATTGCCCAGCTTCGAGGCAATCCTGAAGGTCCAAGCCGACGAGGAAAAAGCAAAGCTTCGCAAACAGTTCCTGAAGGATGTAACCATTCATATCGACAAAATCGCCTCCGACTACATAAGACCCGCCGAAGGCACCCTTGATTTTGCCCTTATGTATATACCCGCTGAGAACATCTATTATGAAACCATCGTGAAATACGCCGAGGATGCAAAGGACATCCTTCAATACTCACTCGACAAAAAGGTGATCCCCGTAAGCCCCAATTTATTATACACATATCTAATGACAGTCGTGATGGGCCTGCACGGCCTGAAAATCGAAAAACAGGCCGCAGAAATCCGACAGAACCTCAAAAAGCTAAACGCCTCCTTCGGCAGCTTCGGGGAAAGCTGGGAAATACTCGGCAAGCATCTGAAAAACGCATACGGCCAGTACGAAGAAGGTCAGAAAAAACTCGACCGCTTCGGTATGCAGCTAAACCAAATCCAAGAAGAACCTGAAGAAAACGAAAACGAGTGAATGTAAAAAAATGATTTACGATAGTTTAAAGAGCAAAAAGGTTTTAGTTACCGGCTCAAGCAGTGATATCGGCGTAAATGGCGGCCTATATATAAGAGCTTAAAAAAATCATAGTATAAAACTTTTGAAATTTTTGCAAAGGATATCGTTATGAAACGACGTGATTTCATTAAAACTGTTGGCCTCGGAGCAACATCAATGATTGTTCCCGGATGCATTAAAAACGCTAAACAACCTCCTTGTAAAAAGACCACCGCCAAACGTCCGAACATTTCATTTAAGCGTACGATACCCGTCCGCTATGACGTTGATGTCTTCGTTGCCGGCGGTGGGCCAGCTGGCGTCGCTGCGGCCATTGCCGCGACCAGTCAGGGTCGTAGCGTCTATCTTGCCGAAGGCCACTCCTGCTTCGGCGGTATGGGTACCGCCGGTATGGTGCCTGCCTTTATGCAGTTTACAGATGGCGTCAACTTCCTCGCCGCTGGAATAGGACAAAAGCTCTACAATAGACTCAAAAAAGATGGCCCCAAAATCTTCAACGATAACCCAGCCAGTTCCGTTGCAATTCACGCTGAATCCTTAAAACGCGTCTACGACGACCTTATGGTAGAAGCCGGCGCAGAATTCACCTTTCACACTCATCTTATTGATGTCCAAACCAATGGCGCCAATGTCTCCTATGCTATCTGTTCCGCAAAAAGAGGTACATTTGCAGTCAAGGCAAAAACCTTTATCGATGCAACAGGAAACGGTGACCTTTGCGCCTGGGCAGGAGCACCATTCGAAAAAGGCGATGAACAAGGCAACATGATGCCTGGTACACTTTGCAGCCTCTGGGCTGATATCGATTGGGAAACCGTCGAGCAGGCCAGAAGCAAAGGCCAAAACAAAAAAGAAAAAGCTCTCCTTCAGGCAATAAATGATGGCGTCTTTACCATCCCGGACCGTCACCTTCCCGGTATATGGCGGGTCGGCGAGCGCACCGGCGGCGGCAATATCGGACACACATTCGGCGTCGATGCCACCGATGAAGTATCTCTAACAAAAGCGCTGCTCTGGGGCAGAAAAAGTATGTCCGAGTACAAAAAATTTTACTCCCAATACCTCACCGGCTACGAAAATATGAACCTTGTCGCAACCGGCTCACTGCTCGGCATCCGTGAATCCAGACGCATCCTCGGCGACTATGTCCTCTGCCTGCAGGACTTCAAAACGCAAGCCGTCTTTGAAGATGAAATCGGCCGATACTCCTATCCGGTCGATATCCACCCCTCAAAACCGGACGAAAAATCCTTCGCCAAGTTTGAAGAGGAATTTAAAATCCTCCGCTATGAAAAGGGCCAAAGTTACGGTATCCCCTACCGCATCCTTACACCCCGTGGCCTCAACAACGTATTGGTCGCTGGCCGTTGCGTCAGTTGCGACCGTTATATCCTTGGCTCCATTCGCGTTATGCCGGGATGCTTCATCACGGGCCAAGCTGCCGGAATAGCCGCCGCTATCGCCGCTGAAAAAAATGCCTCCGCCCACAAAATCGATGTCAAAGAATTGCAGCAGAGGCTGAAAGATATAGAAGCTTTTCTGCCAAATGCCTAATCTCAACAAACTTCCAACAACACTTGCCATATGACGATGATTGCAAATTGGGATAACACCAAAAACAATACTTGCAATCAGTTCCTTTTCTGGTATATAAGGCTATCCAGCAACGCAATAAATCAAAAAAATAAAGGATAGGACGGATTCTCATGCGAACCTCTGCATGGACGCTAAACAGGCCCAAACGAACCGCAGCCTTAAGGCAGCTAAATAAAGTCCGCCCAACCTCTCCAAAAAAACTTTGGGTTATCCAGCCGCCACACCCTCACGCCCCCAACCTCGCCAGAGCACTAAAGGTCTCGCCGCTTCTGGCGCAGGTCTTAATCAACCGCGGCATAACTGACACACACGCCGGTGCTATATTCCTAAGGCCGAAGCTCACCGAGCTTATCAGCCCGGAACTTATGCCCGGAGTCAAAACCGCCGTCAGCAGAATAAACCAGGCCATTAAAAAAAACGAAAAAATCACCATTTACGGCGACTATGATGTCGACGGCATCACAGGCGTAGCTATCCTCTGGCAGCTCATAACGCTGCTCGGCGGCAACGTAGATTACTACATCCCGCACCGTATCGATGAAGGGTACGGCCTAAACGCTGATGCCATCCACACCATTACCAAGACCAGCTCAAAACTTTTAATCACCGTCGATTGTGGCATTACAGCATTTAACTCAGCACAGCTTGCAGAACAACTCGGCCTCGACCTGATTATTACCGACCACCACTTACCGGAACCCGAATTACCCAAAGCCGCCGCCGTTGTCCACCCCGCCCTTGACACTGCTTACGCCAACCAGGATTCTTCCGGCTCAATGGTCGCCTTTAAATTGGCCTGGGCAATCGCTAATGAATTCAATAAAGGCCGAAAACTACAGCCAAACTTGCGAGAATTTATGCTAAATGCAACTTCTCTGGCTGCTATGGGAACCATCGCTGATCTCGTCGACCTCCGAGGAGAAAATAGAATCCTGACAAGCTACGGACTCAAATCCCTCTCACAGTCAAACCTCGTCGGCATCCTGGCCCTAATCGATTCCGCCGGCCTGACAGGACAGGGACTTGACAGCTTCAGTATCGGCTTTCACCTCGCTCCAATGCTTAACGCAGCCGGAAGAATGGGACATGCACGATTAGCCGTCGAACTGTTAACTACCGAAAACTCCACCCACTCAAACCAAATCGCCGAATACCTAAAACAGCAAAACGAACTGCGACGAAAATACGAGCAAAAAATATTCAAGCAGGCCTGCGAAATGATTGCCGAACAAGGACTCGACCACCAAAAACAAAAAAGCATCGTCCTCGCAAGCCAAAACTGGCACACAGGCGTAATCGGCATAGTAGCATCGAGAATTGCCGAAATCTATCACCGCCCCGCTATTATGTTCAATGCCTCCAAAGACGCAAATGCCCAGGGCTCCGCACGCTCCATAAAAGGCTTCTGCCTGCTCACCGCAATAAAAGCCTGCTCTGAGCATCTGATTAGCTTCGGTGGTCACGAAATGGCTGCCGGCATAACAATAAAAAATAAAAAAATAAAAAAATTCGCAGCCGACTTCGAAACCTACGCAAAACATAACCTGGCTGAAAGCGATTGTATAGCCAAACTGTACATCGACGCTGCAGCAAAGTTAATCCAGTTCAAAAAAGAAACAGTCACCGAGCTGCAGATGCTCGGACCTTTCGGTCGCGGTAACCCCAGACCCATCTTCGCAACGAAAGGCGTCCGACTCGCCGCCCCTCCAAGAACCTGCGGTATAAAAAACGACCACTTACAGCTTGCTATAACCGACAACACTAATGCCGTCAGATGCATCGGGTTTGGCATGGCAAATCTGGAGAAAAAACTCCTTGAACAGGAGTTCTTCAACGTCGCATATCAGCCTCAGCTCAATACCTATAACGGCTACACAAATGTCGAATTCGTCCTTGCTGGCATCCAGTTTGAATAACGCTTGACTTCGCTGCTATACAGCCCTTTACCTGCCTTTGTTGACCATCACCTCGTCAATCTTGAACCGCCCCAAGCTGCTGATTAAACCAAGGAAGTCCTCAGGATTGCCGTTACCGCTTGCTAAAGCAATATGTCCTGCCCCGTAACCACCAGCAACTCCGCTTGCATCGAGCCCGACCCATTTATCCCCAATATAAGATTCCACCCAGGCATGGCCGACAAATACATCCTCACGTCCTCCAAATTCATCCGTATAAACAATCCCTGAAACAACCCTCGCCGGTATCCTCACCGCACGGCACATTGCAGCTACCAGCACCGCATGCTCACTGCAGTCACCAACCCGGCTCGCTGCCACCTCCGCCGCTGACGCATAGCCAACCGAAAAAGTCTTCTCTGTAATATACTCCCCAACAAAAGACTCAATTCGTTTAACTGCTTCCCCGGCATCTTTAGTCGTACCTACTGCCCGGCGGGCAAGCTCTTTTATCTCCTCGCTATCGCTCTGCAAAAATCTCGTCGCCTTCATCGCCTCTAATATCTCCTTATCCCTGCCTCTATAGGGAAATCCCGCTCTCCGCGGCGCTGCTAACGGCTCAACAGTTACCACCACCTTTCCGCCATCGACTGGCCACACTCGTTGATTGTCGCTGCCGGGTATCGTAAAGCTCCCTCCCTTCCATGATGGACTTAGATGATAGCTGACGGATTTAGCTGACCTCAAATCACTTAACGGCGCAGGAGCTGACAAAACCATCTTATCAACGAATTCAAAGACATCGTTCTCACCAAGCGCAAATTCCTTCCCACACGCAATCATCTCTATCTGTATCCCTGCTGCAAATTCGACACTCTTTTGCACTCGAAGCTCATCATCAACGTATCGGGTCATAGTAATTTCTCCAGCCATAGGCACTAACAGACGAATGGTAACCTCCGTCAAAGCCACAACACGACCAAACATATCAACATTGCGCTTGGGTCCAATGCGTATTTCGGCGTCAATGGCTTGGAGCATCGTTGGTTCAAACACTTTTGCTGTGTAGCTCGTACCTTCTTTCAGGCCTTGCTTTAGCTGCAGCAAACGCAGCCCCTCCGCCATAACCGCACCGCCCGGCCATTCAAACTCACTCTTCTGCTCCATACCCATCGACGTAGTCGTAACACCGACCACGCCGCGCTCATCCACTATCCCGACCACTTTCGCCGCCATAATACCAAAGTCCTGAACCAGTTCAAATCCCAATGGCTTGCCATCCATTGTCTCAATGCTTGTGTCTTTAATGTTCATGCTCATCGGAACATCAGCCCGGCTCACTGTTATACTTACCTCTGCGGCAGTGGTTACTATCCCTTCAGATACCACTCGACTCTGTATTGAGTAGCCAACTTTTTTGCCCTCCATAAATACAGCAAAATATTCCGTCTCACCTAATGCAAATCTCGGCAAACCGGATATTACTAAGACAAGGCAGATGCCTAAAAGATACTGCAGCTTCATCCTCTAATCCCTTTCACAAATACCTTCCCAATATTCTAAAAGATTCGCCGTCCCAGTAAGTATAAACATAAAACCTTAGTTTTTCATCGCAATATTTCTTCCCTCAGCTAAAATAAGCAAAAAATCAACAGAAAAAACTTATGACCTTTGATGAACTCTTAAATCTCGTTTCTTCAAAAGACGCACAAAACCGGCCACGGCTTTGCTCCGATTCCCGACTTGTCCAAAAAGGCGATATCTTCATCGCCCTAAAAGGCACAGCCTGCGATGGCCACGATTTCATCGACCAGGCCATCAAAAACGGCGCAAAATACATCGTCTCCCAAAAAAATATCACGAGCCATGAACTCGTCACCGTTGACAATTCCGCCATAGCAGCAGCAACCTTAGCTCAGGTAAGTGCAGGCTATCCCGCCTCAAAGCTCACCAACCTCGCCGTAACCGGAACAAACGGCAAAACAACCGTTGCCTTTCTCGTCCGCTCCTGTATTCAAACAGCCAACGAAAAGTGCGGCCTCATCGGAACAGTCTTCTACGACACAGGAAGGCAAAGCTGCGATGCAGACCTCACAACACCTGATTGCCTCGCCATTGCACAAATGCAAGAGCAAATGCTAAAAGCAGGCGCAAAGTATATGGTCATCGAAGCAAGCAGCCACGCCCTCGACCAAAATCGTCTCGCAAACATAGATTTCAAAGCTGCCGCCTTCACTAACCTCGCCGGCGACCACCTCGACTACCATAAAACAAAAACTGATTACCTCGCCGCAAAAACAAAACTCTTCCAGACACTATCACCTGACGCCACAGCCGTGCTTAACAAACAATCAAAAGAAGCAAAACTCATCGCAGAAAAAACCAACGCCAAAATCCTCTGGTACGCCGTCGATTCCCCCGCCGACCTAACCGCCCACATCGAGTCAATGAACATAACTGGAACTACTTTCACCATCGAAACACGTGCGACGAACAATAAGCCTCGAGCGACCATAAAAACGCCCTTGCTTGGCCGATATAATATCAGCAACCACCTCGCAGCAGCAGGCCTGTGCCTCGCCGCAGGGCTTGACCTCAAAACGACAGCCAAGGGACTAACAGCTCTAAAGACCATACCAGGCCGACTGGAAAAACTCGATTGGGGCGGTGATTTCTCCGTCATTATCGATTACGCCCACACCGACGATGCGCTCAAAAATGTCCTCGAAACCCTAAAGCCTTTATGCACCGCTAAGTTAATAGTAGTCTTTGGCTGCGGCGGCGACAGAGACAGAACTAAAAGACCACGAATGGCAAAAGTAGCTGAACAACTCGCTGATTTCATAGTTGTTACAACTGACAATCCCAGAACCGAACAAACCAAGGATAGAATAACCGAAATAGTCGCTGGCTTCGAAAACCCAAACTCACCGAATATCAAAATCGAGCCGGACAGAAAAAAAGCTATCCACTTAGCCTTAAATTCCGCCAATAAAGGTGACATCGTACTCATAGCCGGAAAAGGACACGAAACTTATCAGCTCATCGGTACAAAAAAATTCGATTTCTGTGACAAAAAAGTAGCAGAGGAATATCTCACAAAAAGAAAATGAAAAAACTCCCAATTTCAGACCTGTCACAAATAATAAAAGCAAAACCACTATGCGCTAAACGCTATAAGCTAAACGCTACTCTTACAGGCGTAAGTACTGATTCGCGAGCTACAAAAGCCGGTGATTGCTTCTTCGCAATCACCGGCAACAACTTCGATGGCCACGATTACGTATTCGACGCCTTCGGAAATGGTGCCGTCTGCGCCGTCGTCAGTAAAGACACCGATGAAGAAAAACTTGCCGACCGCTGCATCCTTAAAGTCGATGATACCATAATAGCTCTCGGCCGGCTCGCAGCCAACTACCGCAACCAAAGCAACTTTAAGGTCATCGCCATAACCGGCTCAGCAGGCAAAACCTCAACAAGGCAAATCACCTATCATGTCCTAAGCCGACATTATCGCTGCCACCAAGCGCCGAAAAACTTTAATAACAATATCGGCCTGCCGCTAACACTGCTTGGCGCCGAGCCACAGCACGAAATAATTATCGCCGAGCTTGCCAGCAACCACCCCGGCGAAATCGAATACCTCACAAAAATCGCCCGGCCGGACATCGCACTTATCACGAACGTCCAACCCGCGCATCTCGAAGGATTCGGTAACCTTGAGACCGTCGCTGCCGAAAAACTCTCCATAGCAAAAGGCCTCCAGCCAAACGGCGCTCTCATAATTAACTCCAACCTGCTCAAATGGTTAAATAACCAATCAACAATTACCAATTACAAAATCATAACCTTCGGCAAATCAGACCAATCCGATATAAAAGCAAACAACATAACTTATTCCGCCAAACAAAGCCGATTTACTATCGATGGCACCGAAGTGCTCCTGCCCCTGCCCGGCGCCGGCAACGTCGAAAATACACTCGCCGCTTTCTCTGTCTGCAGCCAATTTGACATAAATATCAATGACTTTACACGGGCAGTCAAAAACCTCCAAGCCGTCACCATGCGAACAGAATTGCTGCAAATTGGAACCCTTACAGTACTAAACGATTGTTATAATGCAAACCCAGCTTCAATGAAAAATGCCCTCGATATATTGGCAAATCTCGGCTCTGCCGAAAAACGACGACTCGTTTTCATCTGCGGGGATATGGCTGAACTCGGTCTCCAAACACAAGGTTTGCACAAAAAACTCGGAACCACCGTCCCGCAGGCCAATATCCGGTTATTGCTCGCCGTAGGAAAATTCGCTAATATCACCGCCGAGGCCGCAAAGAAAAATGCTGAATACAATCTCAAAATA
Source organism: Planctomycetota bacterium (assembly GCA_020351025.1). GTDB lineage: Bacteria > Planctomycetota > Phycisphaerae > Sedimentisphaerales > Anaerobacaceae. The sequence goes on along the minus strand of CP070728.1, from coordinate 1,209,448 downwards.
AAATCTTTCAAAGATACCGCCTCTGCTTGTAATAATCTGCATGATTACATAAAAGATGACGATATAATATTAGTCAAAGGCTCGCGCGTGGCAAGACTCGAAATGGTCATCGAAAAACTAAAAGAAATATTCTCGTAAACTTTAACTTCTAACTCTAAGATATGTTTTATCATCTATTATGGCACTTTCGAGAGATCTTCACACACAGACTGGGCTTCTATGCCTATCAGAATGTGTTGTTTCGCTCCGTAGCTGCGACACTAACCAGCCTACTCATTGCCTTCGTCATCGGACCCAAGATTATCCGCTGGCTCATCCGAAAAAAAATCGGCGACCGGCCTGAGTTCCACCACGCCGCCCTCAATGAGTTAACAAAAGAAAAAGCAAATACTCCCACAATGGGTGGACTCATAATCATCCTCGCCAGTTTAACCACCACCCTGTTGTGGGCAAAACTCAACAATCCATTTATACAAAAGGCAGTTTTCTTAGTGATATGGTTTGGCGCTCTCGGCGGCATCGACGACTGGTTAAAACTCACCGCACTCTCACGACACCGAAGCAGAGACGGACTAAAGCCCTGGGAAAAGCTGATGTTTCAGGTCGGTGGTGCTATCATAATAGCTTGGTTTTTATATGCCGATTTCGCCAACATAACCGACGGCAAACTATTCTGGCTGCCCTTCTACAAACACGGCCTGCCGCTGGCAAATTGGGCGTTTGTCCTCATTGCTATTTTTTACATAACCGCCACCAGTAATGCCGTAAACCTCACCGATGGTATGGATGGACTCGCAGCCGGCTGCATCGGTATGGTAAGTCTCGTTCTCGTCGTTCTCTGCTATGTCGCTTCCGAAATGATGACTCGTACCGGCCCCGTCTCCTGGTCAAGTTACCTGCTGCTGCCTGCCATACCACAGGCCAGCGAGATGAGCATCTTCTATTCGGCCGTCTTTGGTGCCGTCCTCGGATTCCTCTGGTACAACTGCCATCCAGCTCAGACCTTTATGGGTGATGTCGGTTCCCTGCCTTTAGGTGCCGCTATGGGTTATGGCGCCCTCGTCACAAGAAATGAAATCCTCCTTCTAATCATCGGCGGCATCTTCGTCGTAGAGCTGTTCAGTGTAATCTTACAGGTCCTCTATTTCAGGTACACCGGCGGAAAACGACTCTTCAGATGCGCACCTCTACATCATCATTTCCACCTCATCGGTTGGTCCGAACCTCAGGTCGTTGTCCGTTTCTGGCTCCTCGCCGTCGCCTTCGCCGCCATCGCCCTTGCCACTTTGAAAATACGATAATTCTCGGACATACCTGAATTGAAGTTCCAGGGAAAAAATGCTGACCATTAGCTCTGCTATATATATACTATCAGAATGGCTTTCGTTGATATTAATCAGGGTTGGATGTGTTATAGGTAGGAGTAAAAGTGGGCATTAAATATGTCTCGATTAGGTAGTATGCGGTTTACGAACAGTTCTAACCTTACTATTTCCAGGCAAGCAAGTGTCAACTGGATAATGCTGATTTATTTTACTTCAGGAGCATGCTCTCTGATCGATGAAGTTGTGTGGGTGCGACTGCTGAAGCTGACGCTTGGCAACACTGTTTATGCGTCGAGTATTGTGGTATCGGTATTTATGGGAGGCTTGGCGCTTGGTGCTCTGATTATGAGTCGGTATTGCGATCGTGTCAGAAGGCGCCTGAAGTTATATGCTTTATTGGAAACACTCGTAACAATTTCGGCGCTATCTCTACCGTGGGCACTGAAACTTGCCGATACCTTTTATATTTGGTTCTATCGGGCATATAATCCTACCCATACACAGTTGCTAATTGTCCAGGTGATAATATCGGCTATGGTATTGCTTGTGCCGTCGATGCTGATGGGCAGTACTTTACCACTCTTGGGTAGATTCGTTACCGCGATCGAGAAGCAAGCGGGTCATTTAGTAGGCAGACTCTACGCACTAAACACTCTTGGAGCAGCGGCTGGCTGCTTTTTGGCCGGTTTTATTTTAGTCCGTGCCATTGGGGTTATGGGGGCATTATACACCGCAGCTGTTCTAAATCTTCTGGTGGCTTGTGGTGGATGGGCATTATCCCGCTTTTCCATGATTACAGATGAACCACAGCCCGCCGTTGCTGCAGCAGCAGAAAGCACTCATGTAGTTGAGGCAAAAAAGACAGATGGCAAATTCTTTCTATTGATTCTCGCTTTCTTTATGAGTGGCCTGATAAGCATAGGCTATGAACTGCTTTGGATGCGCAGCATCGTTCATCTGCTCGGTGGCTTTACTTATGTGTTCTCCGCAGTACTCACTGTTTATCTGCTGGGAAACGTTATCGGAGCTGGTATCGGCAGCAGACTGGCTATACGCTTGAAAAGACCGGCTGCCGGATTTGCGGTAACTTTGTCTCTGCTGGGATTGTGCGGTTCTTTTTATCTCTCGTTGCTGATATTTTGGACTTCAACAGTTATGCCGTATGTTAAGCGGGCATTTGAGACAATATACTCCCATATGCCGGTTTCTTCTTATACTGCTGAGCCGCTTGTCCAGAGTGTATTTCTGTTCCTGGTACCTGCCATCATTATGGGCATAGGTTTCCCGATAGCTTTGCAGGCATGGGCTAATCACATGCATAAGGTGGGACGATCCACGGGAACAGCTTATGCAGTAAATACGATAGGTGCTGTGACAGGTGGTATTGTAACTGGCTTTGTCCTTATACCATTGTTAGGATTGCAGTTTTCCATCGCAATTCTTAGTTTGATTGGGGTATGGATTGCCGGCATTATGTGGCTGTTGTTTGCTCACAACTCGAAAATTATTGGACGCTGGGCGCTTTTGGGGGTAGCTGTTTTTGTGACTGTATATACCGTGAAAGCACCTTCAGATTTGTTCAATACAATGGTTGAGTTAAGACCGAACCTTCCGAAAGGCTTTGTACTTCTGTCGATGAAAGAGGGTGTTACCGCAACAGTATCCGTGCATAGAGATTTAAAGGATGACTCTTTACATATGCATTCGTCGGGCCAGAGCATAGCAGGCGATCGTTATGCACTGCGCGGTGACCAGAAAATACTCGGGCATTTGGGTGTCCTGCTCAAAACTGATGCCAAAAAGGTTCTGTCAGTTGGGTTTGGTTCAGGCGAGACCACGGCTTGTCTTGCTCAGCACAAGCTCGAGAGGGTGGATTGTGTGGAGATTGCTCCTGAAGTAGTTGAGGTATCTTTGCAGTTTTTCAGACACATTAACTTAGGAGACAAACTGGATGATGAAGTAAATATGATTTATATGGATGCGAAAAACTATATTCATCTGATGGACGGCAACTATGATGTAATCGTTAATGATGCCATTCACCCCAGGGATTTTGCTGAAAACGCTTCCCTTTATGGGAAAGAATATTTTGAAAGTGCCAAGCAGCGATTGAATAAGAACAAAGGGTTGTTTCTCTCATGGTTGCCAACGTATGATATGTCAGCCTCTGTATTAAAAAGCATAATTGGCACAGCAATGGAAGTTTTCCCCCACTTCACATTGTGGTACTTGACTACTAATCCGGCACCGTTGGTTGTGATAGTCGGCTCAGAGCAGCAGCAATATTTTTCATTAAAGCATATAGAAAATGAACTACTCAAAGACGGTGTACGCAATAGTCTGTCAGAAATAGGTATATATAAAAGTATGGATGTTTTGAGCTGTTACATTGGCGACGAAAACGATTTAAGCAAGCATATTACCGACTTCTCCATAAACAGCGACTATTTCCCCTTCGTTGAGTTTAATACAGATAGTAAGGAGCCCAAATGGCAGATATTCAGGCAATTTGTTATGGATGTTAGAACCAATTCTGTTTATGACCATATCGACTGGACCGGCTTCAGCGAAGAGGAAAAAAGCAAGTGGCTTAAAGGTTATCAGCAGCTTCGTGAGGCTTCGACTTACCTGTTTATGGCATGTGGTTCTACTAACGACCTGGACAAGTTGAAGTACAGCGTGGAAGGCTTGAGTGTTTTGCCGGACAACCCGGCTCTGCTACATGGCAGAGCAGGGGTCGAGAAAGCCCTTCTCCTGGATGGTGTAGAAATGGTACTCGCTGGCGATACAGACAATGCCCTGGCTCTGGCCGATCGCATACTCGAGGTACATCCCAAATCAGCTATCGCCTGGATTATCAAATCAAGTGCTATAAGTAGTAAGGGCGACATGCAGGGGGCCTTGTCTGCTGCCCGGCAGGCTGTAGATATTGCTCCTGAAAAATCAGAGGCGCACTTCAACCTGGGTTTTACTCTGTTCAGGCTCGGGCAGTTCGATAAGGCCATTACAGAGTATGAACAGGCGATGGCTTCTAAACTTGTCAGTTTTGAGCAAGTTCAGATATTGGACGCTTTGATATCAACCTATGCCGCTGCCGGTCGGCTCGCTGATGCTATAGCCACTGCTGAAAAGGCGATTGACATCGCCTCTTCGACAGGGCAAAAAGACATTGCTGAGCGTATTAGCAAGCGACTGTTGTCACTTAAAGCGACACACACCAACCAGCAGCAACACTAATCACCGGATTGTTTATATATCGTAGTCTTCCTCTTCCTTGCTGTGGATTTGAACATTTTCTCGGAACCCATTTTGAGGCTTATGGCAAAATGGGCTATGGCCCTGTAAATCATTGGAATTGATTTGGTCTAATTTTTTCTGTGCCAGAAATATCTTAACGCCTGTAGTTAAACAGCCAATTCCCACAACAAAAAATACCACCGCTGCAAGTGTCGCAAAAAGCCGCGGCAAAAAGTATATCATAAAACCAAAACCAATCAGCACCAGCCCAAATACAAATATCATCCCTGCAACACGCCTCGACGCTTGAGATATGGCATCTGCATAAAACCTGAAACTCATAACTATCCCTTAAATCTCATGCACATAGCCTGCTTAATCCACAAGTCACGGGGCACGAGCGACGGAATTAGTACATTCCCCCTCCCGGCGGCATCGGCGGCGCCTCCTTCTTCTCAGGAATCTCACTGACTATCGCATCCGTCGTCAATAAAAGCGATGCAATCGACCCCCCGTTCTGCAAAGCTATCCGTTCAACCTTCGTCGGCACAATTACTCCAAACTTAATCATGTCGCCATATTCCTTGCGCAACGCATCATAACCAAAGTTCCTCTGTTTGCTCTCTATAACCTTCTGCGCAACAATCGAACCATCCAGACCCGCATTCTCCGCTATCTGTTTAATCGGAGCTACCAACGCCCGCCTGACTATATCAATGCCAATCTTTTCATCTCCACTGGTCTTGATTCCATCCAGCGCCGCCAGAGCTCTCAGCATTGATACACCTCCGCCAGGCAAAATCCCTTCTTCCACCGCAGCCCGACATGCATGCAGAGCATCCTCCACTCGCGCCTTCTTCTCCTTCATCTCAGATTCCGTCGCCGCACCAACATTGATTTGAGCCACACCACCAGCCAGCTTCGCCAACCTCTCCTGCAGCTTTTCAATATCGTAATCACTCGTAGACTTGTCAATCTCCGCCTTTATCTGCTCAAGCCTGCCCTTAATCGCCTCCGTGCTGCCTGCCCCCTCAATAATCGTAGTTGTGTCCTTATCAATCGTAACTCGTTTCGCCCTGCCAAGCTGGCTCAGCTCTATGTTCTCTAACTGCAAACCTAAATCCTCAAAAATAGCCTCGCCGCCGCTCAGCACCGCAATGTCGCTCAGCATCGCCTTGCGCCTGTCGCCAAAACCGGGCGCCTTCACCGCAGCTACCTGAAGCACGCCTCGAAGCTTATTCACCACTAGCGTAGCCAGCGCCTCGCCCTCAACATCCTCGGCTATAACCAATAAAGGCTTGCCCTGCTTCGCAACCTTCTCTAATAGCGGTACAAGTGACTTCACCGAACTTATCTTCTTCTCGTGTATAAGAATGTACGGCTTCTCAAGTACAACCGTCATATTCTCAAGATTGTTAATAAAGTGCGGGCTAAGATAACCCTTATCAAACTGCATCCCCTCAACTAACTCCACCGTCGTCTCTAAGGATTGCCCCTCTTCCACAGTAATAACACCGTCTTTACCAACCTTATCCATCGCCTCCGCCAGCTTCTTGCCAATCTCAACATCCTGGTTCGCCGAGCACGTCGCCACCTGCTCAATCTGCTTGCCCGACTCAACCGGTATGCTCATCTTCGCAAGCTCAGCCACAATTGCCTCCACCGCCTTGTCTATACCACGCTTCACCTGCATCGCGTTGGCACCCGCCGTGATGTTCTTCAGCCCTTCCTCAAAAATGCTCTCTGCCAATATCGTCGCCGTCGTCGTCCCGTCTCCTGCTACGCTCGATGTCTTCGACGCTACCTCCTTCACCATCTGCGCGCCCATATTCTCATATGAATCCTCAAGCTCAATCTCCTTCGCTACCGTAACTCCGTCCTTCGTTACCGTAGGTGAGCCAAATGATTTCTCCAAAACCACATTCCTGCCGCACGGACCAAGAGTAATCTTCACCGCATTCGAAAGCTTATTAACTCCCTCACGAATCGCCGAGCGTGCATCAGTACCAAAAGCTATCTTTTTAGCTGCCATCTTTCTCTATCTCCTTCTTAATCAGTGTATTCGCTAAAAGCTATACGCTATTTTTCAATTACCGCCATAATATCCGACTCATCCATAATCAAATAATCTTTGCCGCCTATCTTCACCTCCGTCCCCGCATAGCTCGTAAACAGCACCGTGTCTCCCTTCTTCACCTGCATCTTCCTTCGCGTCCCGTCATCGAGCATCTTCCCCTCACCAACACTCACTATTTTGCCCCTCTGCGGTTTCTCCTTGGCGCTGTCCGGCAAAACTATCCCGCCTGCCGTCCTCATCTCCGCTTCAAGTCGCGCCACTAACACCTTATCTGCCAATGGTCGAATTCTCATCTGTTACTGCTCCTTTCAAATAAACCTCTTTCATTACTCTTGACTTCTAAATCTTAACTTTTAACTTATTTGAATATCTCACTATTGTATCTTTTTACAAAAAGCCGGTTCAACTGCTCCCGCAAAATACACATATCCACCGGCTTATCAATCACGCTGAATACATCCAGCTTCAGCGCCCTGCCAAGCAAAGTCTCTCCCGCTCCACTCGTCAATAGAATACACGGCAAAAGCGGATAATCAACCCGAATAATCCTCACCACAGCAAGACCACCGGTCTCAGAATCCATATCCACAATCGCTGTATGTATCCGTCTTCGCTCGATAATACCGACAAACTCGCCCGGGTCCCTCGCCACCAGCAGGTTAACACCTCTTGGCCGAAATATATCTCGCAACGCCGCAGGCCACGCCCAGTTCGCCTCGCTGGCAACAACGTTGAACTCAACAAATTTTGGTAACTCCAATACCATCTTCTCTAAACCTCCTGTAACATAGCAAATAGCGTGCCAAATATACACTTACAAGACCATATTAGCGCAAGTACCTGCTAAAAACAAACTTATGACATAAAACTCAAATAAGCCCCCACCTGCCAAAATCCAAACAACACACCTTTTCATCTGCCATCTCGGCAGACCACATCTATCTCTAAATTCTACTCCCCAGCCGCTCTCCTCGCCAGCGCAGCCTCTAACTGCTCTCGAGCCTTAGAAAAAGCAGGATTCAAACGCAATGCCGTACGAAATTCCTCTATTGCCTCATCGATACTGCCCCTCTGAGATAACAAAACGCCCACGTTGCAGTGCATATCCGCATCATCAGGATAAATACGCAAAACCTCGCGAAACTCCTCTATCGCCTTATCAAGCTCGTTACGCTCGGCATACAGTACCCCCACCTGATAGTGAGCCTCCGCAAAATCAGGCTTTAACTTGATTGCCCTTTGATAATGCTCCACAGCCTCATCATATTCCTCCGGTCGGTCGAGAACTAAGCCGAATCTGTAGTGCGCATCGGCATCATCAGGCCTCAGGTGGACTGCTTCTCGATAATATTCAGCCGCCTCATCAATTCGACCCATCTGTTGCAACGCATTGCCAAGATTATAATATGTCTTGAAAAAACTCGCATCCAGACTCAAAGCCTTCTTCAAATACAAAACAGCCTCCTCAAATCGCTTCTGCTTCACAAGCGCATTACCTAAATTGTTCAGTACCTCAACCGAATCAGGCCTTATATCGAGAGACCTCTCATAATGTCTGATCGCTTCATCAATGTCTCCCTTCCTCACCAAGGCCAAACCAAAATTGTTATGCACCTCAGCATGCCTCGGCTTAATCTCAACAACCCTGCTATACTGCTCTATCGCCTCCTCGAGCCGTCCCTTCTTAACCAGTGTATCCGCCAAGCGAAGTCGTGCACGCCAATGCTCCTCTCTCAATCGAAGCACCCTCTTATACGCCTCAATAGCCTCGTCGTACCTCTTTTCCAGACCAAGCGCTATCCCAAGATTATAGTGAGCATCAACGTACTTGCGATGAATCTGAATCGCCTTCCTGTAGTAGCCAATCGCTTCTCCCGCCTCCTTCCTCTCCTTGGCAAAATAATTACCAAGATTCAAATAAGCTATAAAATTATCATTCGTCACCGAAACTGTATGTGTCAAAAGAGTATAACTGTTCTGCCAGTACCCAACCTGAAACCACGTAAAAACTATCAATACCAAAATCCAGACTCCCGACACAAACGCTGCAAATACCCTCCGCCATCCCCGTCTGCCGACCAGTTCACAAACCCCCCACCCAACCATAACCAACAAGCCCGTCATCGGAATATACATATACCTGTCCGCACGAGCCTGACTGCCCACCTGCACAAAACCAGCCACAGGTACAAGCGTCCCTACATACCAAAACCAACCAAAAACTAAATACCTCCGCCGAAAAAAAACCACCGAAACGCTCACCAACACCAACAGAAATACCACACCTATAACCTGCCATACAGGCAACTCGCCGGTGTATGGGTAATATACCCCAAGACGTGTCGGCAAAAACGTCTTTACTATGTACATCAAATAAGAAACCAGTGCGTTAACAACTCGCTTACCAAACACCAGCTTCTCTAAAGCTATTACCGCACCCCCTCTCTGCTGAACAATCAGCGTTATTGCACTCGACACTCCCGCCAGAACAAAAAGTGGAACCTTCTCCAAAAAAAGCTTCAATAAGCCCTCCCCCTTCTCAACATCCGAACCAGACAATCTCTCAACACGCAATCTCGATAAAGGCCAATAGTCCAAAAGAAGCAGAACAAATGGCAAAGTCACCAGCATCGGCTTCGCCATAAGACCAAAAGCAAAAAGCAATAATAAACCTGCATATCGTACCACGCCGCCCCGCCTCACATAACTTACATACGCCAGCATCGTCAAAAACCAAAACATCGCACTCAATACATCCTTACGCTCTGCCACCCACGCCACTGACTCCACGTGCAAAGGATGCAGCGCAAATACCGACGCCACAAATCCGCTCCGCCAGAACGCACCCGTCACCTCCCGCAAAAACAAAAATAAAAGCAGCGTATTGACTATATGAATCACCAGGTTCGTTATATGAAAACCCCTCGCATCCAAACCAAACACCTCATAGTCCAGCATAAGCGACAGCCAAGTAACCGGATGCCAGTTGTCCGCCCGCTCGCTCGTAAACGCCCAGACCACCCCCTGCCACGTAAGACCTTCCTTCAAATGCTTATTCTCAGTAACATATACCGGGTCATCGTAATTGACAAAATCGTTATACAGAACCTGCCAATAAACCCCAACCGTCACCCCCGCCAGAATAACACAAACCAAAATATTCCTGTATCTACTCAGCGTGTTTCTCATAGGGAATAATTTAATTTCTCCTCCGCCTTTTGTCTCGACATTTTTTCCACACACCCGCCAAAATCTAATTTCTCAAGTCTAAATCCCCCCACCATACCTCGTTCCACGAGTCCGTCAGTGCCAGCATCACGAAGCAATCTCAAAACCTTCTTGTTTTTTGTATTGTAATTTTGCTCTTTGATTTCCCTGCCCCACACACTAAACCCTATTCGTTCCCCCCTAACATTACGCAACAACATTTTTGTGGCTGCCGCAACAAAACCATAAAAATAAAAAAGCCCCGCAGCGCATCCTTTCGCCACAGGGCCACAAAAACCCATCTATAAACGTCAAAGACCTATTTTTCCGACTGCTCTACTATCTTGTCCAGCTTCTTCGTGCTCTTCTCGGTCTTTCGGGGAATTCTAACAGGCACACCGAGCCTGCCTAACTCACCTGCCACCTCCGGCTGATTGGGATTAAGCTGGAAACTACGCGTCAAATACTCCCGTGCCAGGGTTGTCTCATTCCTGCTTAAATAATAGTACCCTATCTGCCGGTTTATCTTCGCAGAACTCGGTGCCAAACGAAGCCCTTGCTGATAACAAGTCAAGGCATACTCATCAAGCTCCTGGTCCTGAAACGCCAGAGCAAGCTGGAGCGAAGCCGCCGCTGAACTGGATGCCTGCCTTATATACTCCTCTGCCAACAGCTCCGCCTTGGTCATATCACCGCCATCCATCAATACTTTTATCCTTGCTGCCTGGGCCTGCCGGTGAACAGGGTTGAAATTCAAAGCAATTTCATAATGATGCAGAGCGCGCGCCCACAGCCCATCAGCCTGATACAACCGGCCAAGCTCGTAATGTGCTTCCGGATTTTCAAATTTACGGTCGATTGACTTCAATAACTTGGCCTTTTTCTTCTCCTCTGGTGTAATCTTAACCTCATCCGCCTTCTGTCCCTTGCCGATTTTTATGCCCCCAGGTAAGGTGCAACCACTCAGTAATAAGCCAAAAATTACAAAGATAAGGCCAACGAATTGCAATTTGACCCTCATTTCTCGGCCTCCAATCAAATTACCATCCCCCCTTTGTCTGATACGCGCATAAACTTCATCCTTGAAGAATATCCGTTTAATTATAGAATACCCACCCATTTTGCAGCGATGCCCAAACCTTTGCAAGGAAAAATTAAGTTTTTTTGTAATAAAACATTACCGTATCTCGACTATCATATTGACGGGGACCTGTTGAAAAAAGGAGATTCGCTTGCAAGTGATTGACTGGCAAGAGACTATCAAAAAACACGGCTAAATATCCCGGCCTTTTTGTGTGGCAAAAGAAATGTCTGCTGATTTTAATTTAAGGGAAAGCTATCTTCGTCGCGTCTGCCTTTTCAGGCTCTCATAGGTCGCTTCGATGGAATTCAACTCGCTCTCCAGAGCCTGTATATCAAGATGTAAATCAGGATATTTCTTGGCCAATTTTATCAGGGTCTTAAATTCACTGCTGGCGCTGCGCAGGATACTGAGCACCTTACGCGCGGGCTGTGGGTGTTCGGACTGTTTGATTTTAAAATCAATCGATTTTCTTATTCTGTTTAGTTGTCCCCTAGCTCTATCTAACTCCATCCGAGCTTCCTGGATGTCGGTATTCATCACCACCTTGGCGTCAGCCGCATCCAAATCGCCGAGAAGCTCAGCCCGCGAATCGACAACTTTGTCGGCCATCCTGCACTGAACCGCCTCGGCGGCGGTCAATGTCAGCAGTGAGCCCTTTCTGCTCCACGTATGTACGAGATTTTGCTGTGGTTTTTTATTAATCGGTTCAACGAAGAGCTTCTCTCCGGCTGCGGATACTTCTATAACTTCGATGTCCTGGTCAACCATAGCCCTTGCCAAAAGGCCGGGCCGGTTGTTTTGCTCTGCCAGTGAGGCAAGTTTCGCACGCCAGGCGGAACTGAATTTCTCACCCACTCGGTCACCGAAGGTTCTCTTTAGGTCACGCGGACCTTTCTCGGAAATCGTTATTATAGTAGCAGCGCCTATGGCAGTGTTATTGGCCATATAAATCTTATCACATGCAAGCGCCACGGCGGCACCGGCTGATATGGCTCCGCCATATTCGCCGCCCTTGACAAAGGCAATCACCTGGCAGTTTCTGGTCTGTGTAATAGCAGCACAAATCCGCTCAGCTAAATCTTTCCTTCCGCCAGGCGTGTCAATTTCAAGGAGAATAAACAAAGGCCCTTCATCCGCCGCCTTAACCATCGCCTGCTCAAACGCCTCGGTCTCCATCTGGAATGCAATATCTCCATCGAGCGTGAAAACGATTACCTTATTATTTCTCCCTTCTCGGTCGGCAGTAATTTGCCACTCGGCCAGATTAAGCTTAACGAGGCCTTTTTCCCTGGTACGCACGACGGTTTGGTTGTCTATTGTTCGGCTGGTAGCATATCCATGCAGGACTTGTCCCGTCTGTTGATGTGTAAACGTGTCCGCAAAGCACACTGAAATAAAAGCCGGTATTGCTACCGCAACTGTTAAAACCGTCCCCAACCGCTTTTTTGCCCTGTTAAACCCCATTTTCCACTTTTTTTTCGTTCATCCTTACAGTAAGGCCTCACCTCAGCGGTGCACATGCTACCTGTGGCTGAGCTAAACATCGAGATTCTGCACCTCAAGGGCATGGTCTCGAATGAAGGTTCGACGCTTCTCCACATCACTGCCCATCAGGATACTAAAGAGTCTGTCCGCTTCACCGGCATCTTCAAGCCTGATGCTGCGCAGCGTCCTCGTCTGCGGATTCATCGTAGTCTCCCACAGCTGCTCGGCGTTCATCTCGCCCAAGCCCTTAAAACGCTTTATGTCAATACCTTTGCCGCCAATTTGCCTTATACCGGCACAGATATCGCCGAGCGAGGCGATATCATATTTGTCCTCACCGCAGGTAAGCTGGAACTTTGTCGGCCCCGCCTCGCCGGATACGGCCTTTGTGGTCTTTAAAAGAAAATCCCTTAGGTCCAAACCGAACTGATTCCTGAGCTTCTCGTTTATCTGATTAATCCTGGCTACCTCATGAAATTCCTCGGCAACAATTGATTCCTCATCTTCGGGTTTAGTGCGGGCGCCGGTACTTTCTGTTAGCTCATCAAGCCGTTTCTCATACTCAGCCCTATCATAAAAAATGTCTTCCTTACCCTCAACAAAGATACGAAATCGCGGCAGCTCTTTACCATTATAATAGCTCTGCACAAAATCGGTGAAGTTAATACCACGTCTGGCTAAGATGGCTATACTGCGTTCGGCATCGACGAGAATCTTTAAGAGGCCGGACAGCTGTTTATCCGTTACGTTCTTGGTCTTTTTGCCCTTTTGGCCGGCTTTACCGTCCCTGATAATAAGCTCAGTGCCTTCAAGACCACGAGTAATCATTCGTTTGTGCATCTGGCTTTCGCTGAGTATATATTCTGATTTCTTTTTGCCTTTAACCTTAATTTCGTACAACGGCGGCTGGGCAATGTAAACCATATCATTCAGGAATAGCTGCGACATTTGTCTGAAGAAAAAGGTCAGCAGTAACGTGCGAATGTGAGCACCATCGACGTCCGCGTCGGTCATTAGTATTATCTTGCCGTACCTGCACCTGCTCAGGTTGAACTCGTCGGTGCCGATGCCGGTACCGAGGGCGCTTATAATCGTTCGAATCTCATCGTGCGCAAGCATCTTCTCCAACCGGGCCTTTTCAACGTTCAGAATTTTCCCTTTCAGAGGCAGGATTGCCTGAATGTTCCTGTCTCTGCCTGCTTTTGCCGAGCCACCCGCTGAGTCACCCTCGACAATGAAGATTTCGGTGGAGGTCTTTTCCTTGCTTGTGCAGTCCCACAGCTTACCAGGAAGGTTGGCACCGCTTAATGCCCCCTTGCGCCTGGTTAGCTCCCGCGCCTTTCTTGCAGCTTCTCTTGCAGCCGCTGCCTGTATGGCTTTATTTAGAATTCGCCTTGCTTCAGCGGGATGCTCTTCGAGAAAATGGCCAAGCTGCTCATTAACGGTAGTTTCTACGAAGCTGCCGACTTCCGGATTGGTTAACCGCACTTTTGTCTGCGCCTCGAAGTGTGGCTCGGCAAGTTTGACCGCCACGACCGCCGTTAAGCCCTCCCGGAAATCGTCGCCCGTGGTGACCTGACCGTTCTTTAATAAGTTATTGCTACGCGCATAATAATTCATTGTCCGCGTAAGTGCTGTCTTAAAACCGGAGAGATGTGTGCCACCGTCAATATTCCGAATGTTATTAGCAAAAACAAGCACATTTTCCGTATAACCATCGTGGTATTGCATCGCTGTTTCGCAGTGAAGCAGCGCTTCGGGGTCCTCCCTGCTGAAATAAATCACATTGCTGTGCAGGGTTTCCTTGCCTTCGTTTAGATGCTTGACAAAGGCCTTAATCCCGTCTTCAAATTTGAACACCTCCTTCTTATCACCCCTGTCGTCCCTAAAAGTAATCTCAAGGCCGGCATTCAAATAAGCCAGCTCACGTATTCGCTTCAGGAGTATATCATACTCAAATTCTGTGTCGCCGAATATCCCCTCATCGGCCTTAAAAGATATTTTGGTCCCGCGCTGGTCTGTAGGACCAATTTCCTTAACTCTGCCTTTCGCAGAGCCCTTTGCGCACTCAAAATGATAGTGCTTTCTGTTACGATAGACGTCAGCCTCAAGCCATTCGCTAAGGGCGTTTACCACGCTAACGCCCACCCCGTGCAGGCCACCGGCAACCTTGTAACTATCGCTATCAAATTTACCGCCGGCATGAAGCGTTGTAAGGACTACCTCAAGGGCACTTTTCCTGGCCTCTTTGTGCTGTTCAACAGGTATGCCTCTGCCATTGTCTTCGACCGTGCAGCTACCATCAGCCTGAATGTGCACAGATATTTTGTCGCAAAATCCGGCTAACGCTTCGTCAATAGAGTTATCCAGCACCTCGTAGACTAAATGGTGCAGGCCACCTGCGCCGCGGTCACCGATATACATATCCGGCCTTTTGCGAACCGCCTCCACGCCGCCAAGTATCTTTATATTGCTTGCATCGTACTTATGGTCTTTCACGGCCGACAACATACCGTATATCCTTTATTCTTGCGCTCGGACACTGCTGTTTTATCTGCTCAATAAGACTCGAACTATACCATCTCAGCTCGCTTGCAAAGGATGGAGAGTCCACAAACACCTTCAACCGGTCGCCGGATATGCCGACAATGCGGCAGTGCTGACGGAGCTCCAACGGCACCAACTCAGTCCAAAGCTCAGATATTAACGTAAATTTAGTCTGTAGTGGCGAAATTTTGGTCTCGAGAAGCTCCTGTATCACACTGCTCAGTTTAGCTGCTTGGGCAGGGTGCTTTCTTCGCCACTTTGCAATATCGCGCAGCTGTTCACAATCATTTAGCATCTTGAAAACTTAAACCCTGACTTGAGAAATCAAGAAATCCATATAAAAGCATTGCTACTTTCTGTTAATCTAAACTGATGGGCATCAGGACATAGAGGAAGTTTGCTCCGCTTTTAATGAGACCTGGCCTATCTGACTGGCCTAACTCCAACTCAAATTCTGGCGTTTTTATAACACGCAAGACCTCTATTAAGAATTGCGGATTAAAACCAATTTCAATTGACTCGCCTTTGTAATCAACAGCCATATCAACCTGTGCATCACCTGCCTCTGGGGCCCTGCCGGAAAACACTATGGCCCCATTCCCAATTGATAGCTTGATACCACGAGACTCTTCACTTGTCAAAAGCGCCGAGCGGCGAACCGCACTAAGAGATGCCTCGGTTGACAATGTTAGTTTCTTGTCATAATCTGCTGGTATTATATCCTCATAATTAGGGAAGGTTCCCTCAACAAGGTTCGAGCTTATAACTACATTTGCACAACTAAACAGAATTTGGTTATCGACCAGCTTAGCTGCAACGGTTTCCTTGTTGCCGCCACCGATTCTGTCAAGCAAAGCCATTGTCTTGGCTGGCACGATTATCTTCGCTTGCTTGACTTCCCTGGCTGGGGCCGATGTTAGGCTAACCCTGCACCTCGCTAATCTTCTGCCGTCTGTAGCTACCAACGTCAATTTTTTGCCTTGGATGTCCCATAGTACACCGTTAAGTGCATATCGAGTGCTCTCTTTTGCGGTAGCAAATAAACTTTGCTCAATGCCGCTCTGTAAATTAGTTAGAGCAATCTCTATGTCCGCCGCGCCATCAAAGTCAGGCACTGCCGGGTACTGGTCGGGCTCCTGGCCATAAATTGTGAAGTGGCTGTCGGCCCCCTGTATTTCACAGGTGCTCTTTGCCGCTTTCAAAGATAAGACCTCATCAAGGCTCTCGCGCACAATTGCATTGAGTCGATCTGCGGGGATAACTATGCTACCCTCCTCTTCAACCTGAACCTCGGAGACCAAACAATTAATGCCAACCTCCAAATCTGTTGCGCAGATGCGAACGGTTTTCCCGCTTGCTGTGATTTTTACACACCGTAGTATTGGTTTGGGTGTTCGGCTGGGTACTACGGACATTAGCAGATTCAAAGGCTCGGCAAGCGCACTCCTGTTAAAGTTAACCTTCATAACACACCTCTATTTATTGCAATTATTAGAAGGGCTTATTGGGCTTCTAAGCCGTAAAATAAAACCGTATTTTACAACCCTCAACCACCTTCCTCAATCTTTTTTTTGGGAAAAAACGTACAAACATCCAATTTTAATAGCGTCCTTTGTGGGGTTGTTAGCACGCTATGTTTATTATGTCTCGACAGGTAAACAAAACACAGCTTTTTCTTAATAGACTAATATTATAAAGAGACAAAATATATTAATAGTAGTATTATAAACTGTGAAATTATTACGTTTTCAACGGCTTGGTTATTTAAGAGTATAGCAGCTAAATAATTATAAGAATATCGCAACAAAGTTTTATAGTGAAAAGCCTGTTAACAAAACAGTTGCTATGTACCAAAACCCAACCGTAAGACAACGGGAGACAATTGCTGCACGCTCTTCTTTGGTTGGTTTATTAATTTTATTAACAGCCTATCCACGGTTTTATATTGTAATATGTAGGCCGTTTTCCTTTAATATATTCTCTGTTGAGAATAAGGTCGCGCGAGGAATTTTGCCTGAAGGCAACATATAGGTATACTATTTTGTTTGTATTACATGGCTCGTAACAGGCTTGATTGTGAGCTTGCACTTTTGTGCTGAGTAATTATAATGAGCTGCCAACAAGGATTGCTTTGAGGTTTTTAAGATGGACAAGAGGGCTCAGGCAAAGAAATTAACAACAGGACTAGGAAAGAAGTATAGCCTTGAAAAACTGCGGGGCAAGCGCAGACTCTACCTTGGAGTCGACATTGGTTCGACCAGCAGCGATGTGGTTGTTCTTGACGAATCTTACCAAACTTTATTCAGTGATTACCAACGCACCAAAGGCAGACCCATAGAAACGGCCCGCTTGCAATTAGATAAAGTCTTTAACCAAATAAGCACTTCAGATATTATTCTTGCTGCAGCAACTGGCTCTGCCGGCCGCCTTTTTGCTGACCTGTTAGGTATTCCTTTTATAAACGAAGTGCCGGCCCAGGCCGCAGCTATATGGCACCTGTACCCACAACTCCGAGGAGCAACCATAATGGAGATGGGAGGCCAGGATACTAAGCTCATCTTTTTATCCGGTAAGTCTGGCAGGATTCGAGACTTTGAGCTTAACACCGTCTGTGCTGCCGGTACCGGTTCGTTTCTTGACCAGCAAGCGCAGCGGCTGGGTACAGATATTGAGAATGAGTTCGGTCAACTGGCCTTGCAAAGCAAGTCTGTCCCGCGCATGGCTGGGCGGTGTTCCGTCTTTGCAAAGAGTGATATGATCCATCTTCAGCAACAGGCAACACCCAATTGCGATATCATAGCAGGTTTATGCTTGGCTTTAGCAAGGAACTTAAAAGGCAATATAGGCTGTGGCAGACGGTTTCTTAAGCCAATCGTATTCACCGGAGGTGTGGCCGCTAATATCGGGGTTGTTAGGGCATTGGAAACAGTGCTTGAATTAGCTGAGGGTGAGCTTGTTGTACCTGAACAGCATTTTTTTACTGGAGCCATTGGTGCCGTCTTGGTTGCTAAAAGCAAAGCTGGCAAGGCGGGTGATATCCCTCGGATTCAACTTGATAAGATTGACAAGTATCTCGCGCGGCGAACTGCCTCCATAGAGGATGCCCCCCGTCGACAGCGCTTGGACAAACCCAGTTTACCATACCCCAAAAGCCCTGTTTATGAGCAGCTACTTTTGAGTCGGCCAGAGCCGATTGGCGCATATCTTGGAGTCGATGTTGGCTCAATAAGCACTAATGTTGCCGTTATCGATGAGCACAAGCGAGTGCTTGCCAAGGCATATTTAATGACTGCCGGTAAGCCTCTGGAAGCCGTACGTCAGGGCCTCGATATCGTCCACAGAAAAGTGGCTGGCAAGGTAAAAATCTTGGGTGCAGCGACCACCGGCTCGGGGCGCTACCTTACCGGGGATTTCATCGGCGCTGACATTGTAATAAATGAAATCACTGCCCAGGCTACCGGTGCGGCAATAGTTAATTCAAAGGTCGATACCATATTTGAAATCGGAGGCCAGGACAGCAAATTCATATCTCTCGATAATGGGGTGGTTGTTGACTTTGCGATGAACCACGCCTGTGCCGCAGGAACCGGTTCATTTCTCGAAGAGCAGGCACAACGGCTTGACATAAACATTAACGAAGAGTTTGCGGAACTGGCTTTTAAGAGCGATTCTCCGATAAAGCTCGGCGAGCGATGCACCGTGTTTATGGAGTCGGACCTTCTATGTTATCAGCAGCAAGGGGCAAAAACTGAAGACCTGGTAGCTGGATTGAGTTATTCGATTGTTGCCAATTATCTTAACCGCGTAGTTGGCAGGCGCAGGGTCGGCAATAATATCTGCTTCCAGGGCGGCACAGCATTTAACAAGTCGGTATGCTCTGCTTTTGAAAAAGTAACCGGCAAGCCGATTATGGTCCCCGACCACCATGAGGTGACCGGAGCGATAGGAGCAGCGGCTATAGCGGCCGTGTATATGAAAGGTAAAGCTCATGAAAGGGGCAAGCCTCCCGAGAGTAATTTCAGAGGCATCGAAAGACTCGTTTCTGTAGATTATACGGTCGAATCTTTTACCTGTGAGCACTGCCCAAACCATTGCGAGGTTAAAAAGGTACAATTGCTGGCAGCCGAGCCGTTGTACTATGGTTCGCGATGCGATAGATACAATCTAAAGAAGACAGACAAAACTGCTAAAAGCCTTGGTGCTTTCGAATATCGCAAGAAAATATTGCTCGAGTTTGCCGGGCTGCATAAGCCTGAAAACACAGACTGCCAAGCCGTTAAGTCATCGGACCGGCCAACGGTAGGTATTCCGATGGCCCTGATTAACTTCCAGCTTTTACCTTTATTTGCCCGCTTTTTCCGGTCGCTCGGCTTTGAAATAGTCCTTTCGGGGCGAACTGACAGGCGTATAATTCGAAGGGGCGTTGAATCTGTCAGCGCTCAGCCCTGTTTCCCCGTTAAAATTGCATATGGCCATATTATGGAGTTGATTGACAGGCAGGTCGACTATATCTTTCTGCCGAGCATCGTTTCTATGACAGCGAGCTTCCCTCAGAACGAGCACAATCAGTTATGTCCCTTTGTCCAGTCGCTTGCGTACCAGGCCAAAACCGCTTTTGGTGACAAGCTTGGCAAAACAAAAATCCTCGCTGTTCCGATACGCATGGGCGAGGGACACAAGCTTTTGCTTAAAAGCTTCGCTGCGCTTGGTAAGAAATTAAATGTTTCCTCGCTGGCGACCCGCAAGGCCATTAACGAAGGGCTCAGTGCCCAGGCCGCTTTCGAGCGAGCTTTGGTGGAGAAGGGCCGCGAAATTCTTAGCCGGGTTGGCCCTGACCAGAGGATATTTGTCCTGATTTCCCGGCCGTATAATGGTTGCGACGAAGGTTTGAATCTGCAGCTGCCAAGAAAGCTTGCTGACCTTGGTGTCAAGACCATACCAATGGATATGCTGGCACTTGACGAGGCGCAGCTCAGCGATGAGTCGCTTCATCGGCTGGTTTATTGGTCATATGGCCAAAAGATATTAAGAGCCGCCGAGATAATCAAAGACGACCCTCGACTTTTTGCAATATATCTTTCGAATTTTGGTTGCGGCCCCGATTCCTTTTTGCTGACGTTTTTCAAAGACATTATGAGTGAGAAGCCCTCTTTGCAGTTGGAGCTTGATGAGCATTCCGCTGATGCTGGCGTAATTACCCGTCTTGAAGCATTTCTCGAGAGCTTAAAGCATTATCGTAAACGGGAGCCAGAAAGGAGACCGCAAGGAAAAGCGGTTGCTACCCTCGGCATCAGCCGACAGAGGACAATGTATATACCATATATGGGCGATTGTGCTTACGGGATGGCCGCGTGCTTTAGGGCGTATGGTCAGCCTGCTGAGGTCATGCCTTTGGCGGATGAAGCGGCCCTTTTGCAGGGTAGAGCTTTCACTTCTGGTAAAGAGTGTCTGCCCTGTGCCATAACCATCGGAGATATGTTGAAAGTTATAAGGTCCGATGGCTTCGACCCCGCCAGGGCAGCCTTCTTTATGCCCGCCGCATCAGGACCGTGCAGGTTTGGTATGTATAGCTGTCTGCAAAGACTCATTCTAAGATATGCCGGGGTGGAGAATGTTCCTGTCATTGCACCTAACCAGGACAGCGGTTTCTATAGGGAGTTAGCCAGGGGTATCGACGGCGCCACGACAGGCAATTTTATGAAAGATGCCTGGGTTGCGGTTGTAGGTTTGGATTTACTGAGAAAGTTGATATTGCAGCTTAGGCCATTTGCCGAGGACGCCCAAAAGGCACAGCAAATTTACGAGCTGTCGGTGAAACGCTGGACGCAAGCTATTGAGAATCGCTTGAGCTTCTCTCAGATGCGCCGGCTTATGCAGGCTATTGCTGATGACTTTGCAGCAGTCGAGCTAAACACTAAACTCCAAAAGCCCAGGATTGGCGTCGTTGGGGAAATATATGTCCGAAGTCATCCATTTGCTAATATGAATGTAATTGCACGACTTGAGCAGCTTGGCGCAGTTTGCGATTTAGCTTCGCTGGCAGAGTGGATTTACTATACGAATTTTACACGAAGCCGGATGGCCTGGCGTCGAGGTAAAATCCGCGACTGGTTTACTAATGTAGTTCAGAACCGTGTGCAGCACAGGATGGAGAAAATACTGGCTGGGCCGTTAGAGAGCCGATTCGGCGAATTGGCTGAAGGGCCCATAGAGCACGTAATCGAGCTGGCTGAGCCTTACCTGCACCGTTCATTTGAGGGCGAAGCAATACTGAGTATCGGCAAAACCATAGAGTATCATCATCAGGGTTTTGGTGGTGTGGTTAATGTGATGCCTTTTAGTTGTATGCCCTCCACAGTTGTCGGCATACAAACCATGCGCATAGGTGCTCAGTGCGGGGATATGCCCATCTTGAATTTAAGCTTTGATGGCCAGGAAGATTCGACGTTGACCACCCGCTTGGAAGCTTTCGTCGAGCAGGTTCACCAGAAACAAGGTGCAAGTGTAAGTGTTGCTGAGATTATCCCAGTATGATGCGGCAACGAAATAGTAGGCCCCTAACATGTAAAAGTGCCTGTACCTGGTCGCCATAACCGAGGATCCACCGGCTTATTTCTCCCAGGTCGTCAACGCGAAACTCCATAGTAGCTGAGCCGTCACTGTTAAGGCTGAATTTTTGTACGCTATCTGTTCTGCCTGCTTGCAATGTTGTTAAAATCTTTACAACCC
This sequence comes from Planctomycetota bacterium, assembly GCA_020351025.1. Lineage (GTDB taxonomy): Bacteria > Planctomycetota > Phycisphaerae > Sedimentisphaerales > Anaerobacaceae. The sequence goes on along the minus strand of CP070728.1, from coordinate 1,187,757 downwards.
TGCCGACTCTGTTTGATTTCATAACTTGTTCCTTCCAACCTTTTTCCTGCTGGGTAGCTCAGTTGGAGATTGTGGATAAAAAATTCTCTGGAATCAACTATTTATAATATTTCTTCAGATGAATTTGAATTACTGTAATATCAGCCGGGGTAATACCGCTTATGCGAGAAGCCTGCCCAAGTGTGCCAGGCCTAAAGGCCGCCAACTTCTCTTTTGCTTCTGCCCGCAGATGCGCAATCTTGTTTACATCCAAATCTGGGGGAATCTTCTTGTTTTCAAGGCTTTGCAAACTGGCTACCAGCCGCTGTTGTTTGCCTATGTAACCCTCGTATTTGCCGTCGATGATTACCGCCTGTAGAACACTGTTATCAAGATGTCGGCTTTTAATATCAGGGTTTTTAGCCAATTCTTCAAGGACAACGGAGTTGTTTGGTTGCCGTAGTTGTTCCCACAGACTCCTGCCCTGCGTGACAGTGCCTTGCAAATAGCATTTAAGCTCC
>CP070728.1:1156852-1187157 GCA_020351025.1 Planctomycetota bacterium | reverse complement strand
TGAGAGTTTAACTTTTCGGTATAGATTTTATTTTCATAAAGGTAATGATAAGGAGGCTAATGTAGCGGAGCATTATCGCGAATACGCAGCTATAGAAGCAACGCAAGGATGATGGAGCAAATCCGAACTGATTCGAGCAACATTATTATATAAAGCAAAGAAAGCAGGATGAGCAGATTAAGACGGCGAGATTTTCTTAAAACGACAGTCGCCCTTTTGTGGGCCAGCGTAGGGGGCTGTCCACAGATTGAGCCAGGTGAGAAGGAGACGCCTAAACCTTCAAGATGGCACGGTTTTAAGTATGCGATGTGTAACGAAAGTATGCGAGAGAAGAGCTGGGGTGAGCAATGCCAGATTGTTGCGAACGCGGGTTATACAGGCATTGAAATCGCCGCATTTACCTTAGTCAAAGAAGGCGTGCAAGAGATAACACCGGCGCATCGCAAAGAAATGGAAGCAACAATGAAAGATGCGGGCATTGAATGCGCAGGACTGCACTGGCTATTAGCGCCACCCCCAAAGGGACTGCACTTTACGACAGGGGATGAGCCGACACGCAAAAAGTCAATTAAATATCTTGAGGAGCTGATTGATTTTTGCGGTGACGTTGGGGGGACGGTTATGATATTCGGCTCACCGAAACAACGCAGCACAGTCGGGACTTCCATCGATGAAGCCAAGAAATACTTCGCTGATGGATTGGCAAAAGTGGCTGACCATGCGAAGAGTCGAGGTGTTAAAATCTTAGTTGAGCCATTAGATACGGGTCAGACGGATGTTGTTAACAGAATGGCTGAGGCGCTGGAGATAGTCAAGCGTGTTAAGCATCCGGCGATAGAGCTTATGTTTGACTTTCACAACACAGGCAATGAAACAGAGGCATTTGACGTACTGATTAAGAGATTCCATAAACATATTTTCCATATTCATGTTCAGGAGATGGACGGCAAACACCTTGGCGGAGGGTCCGGTGTTAATGACTATGTGAAAGCTTTTCAGGTATTGAAGGATTTACAATACGACAAATGGATATCACTCGAAGTGTTCGATTTTTCCCCCGGGGGCAAGAGAATTGCCGAAGAATCGATGAAAGTTCTCAATCAAATTGAGAGTAAACTTATATAATTTTATTAAATGTAAAAGATTGAGAAGTTATGAGTAAACTCAGTCGCCGAGATTTTATAAAGAGCAGTTTAGCAGTTGCAAGTGTGCCAAGTACTGTGTGGTCGAAGGTACGAGGAACCAATAACGATGTTCGGGTGGCCGTAGTCGGTCTGGGCAGTAGTTTTGGAGGCCAGGGTAAGCATCATATTAATGTATTTCATCAGCTTGACGGAGTGCGAGTAGTAGCTTTGTGTGATGCAGACAAAGATATTTTGAACGGAGAAGTCGCGAAATTCAGCAGTCGCAATGAAAAGGTTGCTGGGTATGTTGATGTTCGCAATCTGTTAGAGGATAAGAGTATCGATGCGATTGTAACGGCCACGCCGAATCACTGGCACAGTTTATTGACAATCTGGGCGTGTCAGGCAGGTAAGGACATCTATGTTGAAAAGCCCATTTCGCATAACATCTGGGAAGGGAGAAAGGCAGTTGAGGCATCTCGGAAATATAAACGGATAGTGCAGTCAGGTACTCAGAAGCGCTCTGATGAGGGTCTTCAAGAAGCGTTCGAGTATATCCGTCAAGGTAACCTTGGCAAGATATTAGTTGCGCGTGGCTTTTGTTACAAACGCCGCAAGAGTATCGGGAAGGTGGACGGCCCACAGGCGCTTCCGGAATCGGTGGATTATGACCTATGGACCGGCCCAGCACGGCTGGTACCGCTAAGGCGCGAGAGATTACATTATGACTGGCACTGGGTTTGGTCAACAGGCAACGGAGACATCGGCAATCAGGGTATTCATGAGATGGACCTTTGCCGATGGGCGCTTGGACAAAATGGTCTTGCGCCTCGTGCGATGAGCCTCGGGGGGCGGTTCGGGTATGAGGACGATGGCGAGACAGCAAATACACAGATTGCAATTCTGGACTATGAGCCAGCGCCGCTTATTTTTGAAGTTCGCGGACTAGCCCAAAAGAAGGACGATACAGTTATGGATAACTACCGTGGTATTCGCATAGGGGTGGTGATTGAGTGCGAGGGCGGGTACTTTGCCGGAGGCGGCGGCGGCGGCTGGGCCTACGACAAAGAGGGCACTAAAATCAAGCAGTTCAAGGGGGATGGCGGTGCGAGCCACCAAGCCAACTTTATCAAGGCGGTTCGCAGCCGCAAAGTTAGTGACCTGAATGCTGACATTCTCGAAGGGCACATTTCCAGTGCACTGTGTCATATGGGGAACATATCCCATCGCATTGGTCGGTTGTCGCTTTGGGATGAAATACAAGAGGCAATAAAAGCTGAAGCCCAAGCAGTAGAAAGATTGGAGCGTTTTAGAGAACATCTTTTCGCCAACTGGGTTGATTTGTCAAGAACGCGGGCAGTTTTAGGGCCTTGGCTCGAGATGGACGGGGAGCAAGAAAAATTCGTCGTGGACAAAGAATTTGGTCTTGGGCGCTGGGCGAATGAGCTTTTGAAGCGTGATTACCGCGAGCCATTCGTGATTTTGGATGAGGTGTGACGAGGGATATCAGCGTGATGAAAGATAATGAGAGTTTAATTTGGGGAAATTAGTTGCAAATTTAGCCGGTGGTGGTTAGGATTTCGCCAAAACAAGCCCCATTAGAAATGGTGGAATCAGGAGACCAAACGGTAGGCGGCTTGGCCACAGGCGGCTTACTTCTAACGGGGCAAGGTCTTGGCAAATGACTAAGCCAGCTGGAAATAGTGAAAAAAGCAGCGATACTGCTGTTAATAAAGTTGTAAGTGATTTTGTCAGGAGCTTAAGCGACGAACAGAAAATGCTGGTCGTGCTTAAGTCGGAATTGTATGACGGGATATGGGAGCCGATGGTGGATGACCTGCGAAACCGCTTAGCAGGTAAGCCATATATATTCAAGCTGGCAAATCGGATACAGGACGATATCAAGCGGATAGAGCAGCTGCAGCAATTTGAGGCTGAGCATAAAGTCGATTTGTCCGACTATGTTGATTTACCCTAAAGAAGGGACGTGAAAGTGAAAAGGAAGAAGTGGGCGATGAAAGTACAGGATATTTTGTTGTGAGGGATTAAAAGATGCTGAAGGTGATGAGATACAGAACGATTCTATTTGTGAGTATGGCGGTTTTTTGTGTTGCAGCGTGGAGCGAAGGTACAGAAGGTGATTCTTCCCGTCTTGTTTCGCCGGAGCTGCTGAAGGCGGGCAATCTGAAAATACTTTGGGAGCGGAAGCTGGCGATGAAGCCGGGTGAGAGTTTAGGACGATTATTTATTCTTGATAATCGCATCTATGTACTCTCGGACCTTAATTTTATGGTCAGCCTGCACAGAGAAAAAGGTAATGTTATATTCAGCAAGTCTGTTACGGAGGTCGGTCTTCCGATAGTCGGACTTGGGCTTTATGAGGATGAGCTTTTTTGCGTACTCGGCAACAAACTTGTTGAGATGAGTCCGGAATACGGCACGGAGCGCAGCATGAAGCGTCTGAAGTTTGCCGTATTATGTCCTGCTGTTCGCAACAGTTCATACTTTTATGTTGGGGGAGCCGACAGACGTGTACACGCATTACGCTCGGAAGACAAGGTTCAGGTTTTTGAAGTGGCTGCAGAGGACGATTCGATGATTAGCGCGATTTTAGCAAATGAGGATTTTGTCGTCTTTGCCACGGATAGCGGCCGTTGCATCAGCTTCAGACCGGACAAGCCGACGCAGCTGTGGCAATTTGCTGCCGCGGGCGGCATTGTAGGACCAATGGTGAGAGATGCAGACTCACTGTTCTTTGCGAGCAAGGACACCAACGTTTACAAGATTAACGTTCTGAACGGGAAGTTTGTTTGGAAGTATCAGACGGCGGCGGTACTTGATGAAGCTCCTCGAGTAACAGGAGATGTGGTTTACCAGCGCGTTCGCGATGAAGGTTTTGTGGCGATAAGTAAGGATAACGGACAGCTTTTGTGGGACCTATCTGGAGTGGTTGATTTATTAGCTGAGGCAGATGGTAAGGCTTATGTGATTACAAAAGCGGGTAAGCTGGTAGTGATGGATAATAAGAATGCGAAGCAGCTGTACTCGGTCAATTTTGCGGGGGTTTCGAAGTACGTGTCCAATGTGTTGGATTCGAAAATCTACATTGCCGATGTGAGTGGCAGAATTGCTTGTTTGAAGCCGATTGAGTAGCCAGTGATTCATAGTTTGATGAATTTAGTCAATTCATTGCGTATTAGGAGAGGGCGCCAGCAGAGTAATAAATAGGAGATTTTTGAAAGGGACGAAGTTCAAATGGATGTGAAAATTAAAACAGCATTAGTGAGTGTGTCAGACAAAAGTGGTGTGATTGATTTTGCGAAGAAGCTCAGCAAGATGGGTGTAAAGATAATCAGCACGGGCGGGACAGCCAAGAAACTGAGCGAGGCAGGTGTTAGCGTTATTGGGATTGAGTCAGTTACGGGTTTTCCGGAGATGATGGGCGGGAGGGTAAAGACACTTCATCCGAAGATACACGGAGCACTTCTTGGGCTTCGTGACAAGGCTGAGCATACAGCTGCGATGGCTGAGCATAGTATTGAGCCTATCGATTTGGTATGTGTGAATCTTTACCCGTTTGAAGCGACAATCGCCAAGGCAGACTGCCCGCTGGAAGAGGCGATTGAAAATATTGATATTGGCGGACCGAGTATGATTCGGTCGGCTGCGAAGAATCATAAATTTGTAACGGTAGTTACAAATCCCGACCAATACGATAAGGTCATCGAACAAATGGAGCAAAATGACGGTGCTGTTGGCGAAGAGCTGCGGAGTGATTTTGCGAGGGTTGCCTTCGGGCTGACGGCATCATACGATGCAGCGATTTCGAAGTATCTTAATGGAAGGAAAGGAGTTAAATATCCTGAGAGATTTTCGATAGCACTTCGTAAAGAACGGGAGCTTCGCTACGGCGAGAACCCCCATCAGAGTGCTGCGTTTTATAAGCTGGCTTCGAGCGGTGAGATGTCAGTAAGCAGTGCAAAGCTGATGGAGGCTGACACTCAGATAAGCTTTAATAACCTTTTAGATACGAATGCGGCCTATGAACTGGTTAAGGAATTTTCTGAGCCGGCGGCGGTTGTTGTTAAGCACCTCAACCCGTGCGGCTGTGCGGTCGACGAGGACATTTGTGAAGCTTACAGAAAGGCATACGAGGGTGATGTTGTCAGTGCGTTCGGTAGTATCGTTGCATTGAATAGAAAAGTGGACACTGAAGTTGCCCGGACGATTATGGAATCCTACAGCAGGTTCGGCAAAGCGAGAGGGGCCAGTGGGTTCTTCGCTGAAGTGATTATCGCGCCGGAATTCGAGGCTGATGCGGTTGAAATAATCCGGACATTGAAGAGATGGGGCAGCAGGGTTCGGTTGATGGAGACGGGTCCAATCGACAGGGTTAAGATTGATTGCGGTGAGTTTGATGCTCGCTGCGTTGTCGGGGGGTTTCTATTGCAACAGAGAGATTTGGTTGGCTGGGAAGAGGATGTTTTGACATATCCGACAAAAGCAAAACCAACTGATGAGCAACTTGAAGATTTGCGGATTGGTTGGATTGTTGCCAAGCACGTCAAGAGCAATACGATAGTGCTGGTTAAAGACAGGAAGGTTTTGGGTGTAGGAGCCGGTCAAATGAACCGCGTTGAGTCCGGCTTGATTGCTTTTAAGCACGCAGGTGACGAGGCAAAAGGCAGCGCGATGGCTTCAGACGCGTTCTTCCCGTTTCCAGATAATGTTGACAATGCTTCCAAAGCAGGTGTCGTTGCAATAGTTCAGCCAGGCGGCTCGAATAAGGATAATGAGGTAATTGCTGCGGCTGATAAGCACGGGATTGCGATGGTATTTACGGGGAAGCGACACTTTAAACATTGATACAAGACGAACAAAACACGAAATATTAAAAAAGCCCGATGTTTAGTCGGGCTTTTTGTTTTGATTTAGATTCCCGCTCCTTCGACTGCGCTCAGGACAAGTTTTGCGGGAATGACATTGGTACATTATTTTTTTGGTTTTAAGCCTGCGGCTTTTCGGAGCTTTTGTATCATATCTGTTTTTTCCCAGGTGAAGTTTGGTAGGTTTCTTCCGAAGTGTCCGCCATAAGAAGTTTCGGCAAAGATTGGGCGGGCCAATTTTAAATGCGCAATCATTTTCTTGGGGGTTAATGGGAAAAGCTTTCTAATAATTTGGCTTATTTTTTTCTCACTAATCTTTGCAGTACCCTCGGTATCAACAAGAACGGAAATGGGCTCAGCCACACCGATGGCGTATGATAACTGAACTTCACAAGCGTCAGCGAGGCCGGCAGCAACGACATTTTTGGCAATGTATCTTGCCATATAGCTTGCGGTTCTGTCAACTTTAGTGGGGTCTTTGCCACTGAAGCAGCCGCCCCCGTGTGAGCCTCTTCCGCCATAGGTATCAACGATGATTTTTCTGCCGGTTAGGCCGCAATCGCCCTTTGGGCCGCCTATTACGAATCGGCCGGTCGGGTTTATGTGGTATATGATTTTTTTGTCGACAAGACGTTTTGGCAGGATAGGAAGGACAACTTTTTCGATAATTTGCTTACGCAATTGTTTATAGGCAACAGAAGGTGCGTGCTGGGTAGATACTATGACTGTGTGAATGCGGGCAGGTTTACTGTTTTGGTATTCGACAGTTACCTGACTTTTGCCATCGGGTCTTAGCCAAGGCAAGGTTTTATTCTGCCTTAGCTTAGCAAGGCGGTTTGTTATGGAATGCGCAAGCTGAATGGGCATCGGCATAAGGGCAGGCGTTTCTCTACAGGCAAATCCAAACATTAGTCCCTGGTCGCCGGCTCCTTGCTCTTTGTGCAGACCAGTACCTTCGGTTACACCCTGTGAGATGTCAGAGCTTTGTTTGTCGAGGGTGACCATAACGTTGCAGTTTTCATAATCAAAGCCCATCGCAGGGTCGGTGTAGCCGATTTTTTTGATAGTATCACGGACGACCGATGGGACGTCAACAACCGCCTTTGTTGTGATTTCGCCGGCAACAATGACCAATCCGGTTGTTACCAGAGTTTCACAGGCGACCCTGCTTCTATGGTCCTGTGCGAGCATTGCATCAAGGACTGCATCTGATATGTGGTCGGCCACTTTGTCAGGATGCCCCATTGTTACCGACTCACTGGTAAAAAGAAACTTATTGGTGTCACAGTTAGAATTATAAGTGATAGCCTTTTTTGCCATTTGCAGTTGGCCCTCATTCGAGGTTCATAAGCTATGAACCGTCATTAAGTCTCCAATCGTATTTCATATATTTAATTGAATAGTTTTGCACTTCGAGGAAAGCTATATCGTGCTCAGAGATATAATTTGTGATGAAATTTAAGACAGCCCGAGTCGGAGGTTGCTGGTCTTTAAACTTTTTGTCTGTGCCGTATTTCGAGAAGAACTCTCTTCCGAACCAAGTGGGTTGCAGAATGGCAGAAAGATAAACTGTTTTGTCGTATCTATCTATTCGGAATCCCTGGGTATCGGCCAGGAATTTTTTTACCTGGTGATCCAACTGCTCGTAGAGCCTATGTCCATAATAAGGCTCGTTTCTCAGGGGTGGGCTGGAGATACTGGCCTGTGACAGAGCAAAGAATATTCGCGGTTCATCAAACTCCTGACGGAAGAGGCGTTTTTCAATTTCGGCGAGGGTAAACTCCTCATCCATAACCACAAATTTATATTTGTTCCATATGTCTTTGATGTGCCTGATGCTGGTGGGTGGCCAGAAGAGACGATAGATACGCGACGACTCAATAGGATAATTGTCCACAATGATTTTGAGCATTTGTATATTGTAAGCGTTAAGCCAGAAGGCAATTTTATCCTCCTGAGGCCAGGAGTTGTAAAGCTCCCGGTCTAAGTTATCGAATTCATCAAGGAGCTTTTTCAAGTCGAATCTTTTTCGCTTTAGCGTTTTATAATCGACCATTCCCTCTTCGTCGACATAGTTGGTTAAGATGTCGGCACATTTATCGTGAAAAGAAACTGTGGGGCGGGCTTGCACCTTTGGTGGTTCAAGTTTTGGTGCCTGAACTTTCGGTGGTTCAACAGGTTCAGGTGTAACCTCCTGCCGGCAGCCAGCAATAAAGAACACAGCAGTTAGCGAAGCTATAAATAAGAAAATAAAGCAAAAAGAGAAAAACTGCAGAAGTCGAAGAACTCCGGCTAACGGTTTTTTATGTTTAGCAAATCGTTTTATGAAGGTCATTTTAGTACCCTTCAAGCAATATAGGTGTAGGTTTTCCGGTCCAAAATTAGTTCCCCGAGTATTCTAAAGGATTAAGCAGTATGTGCAACAGTTTGTTAGCTGCTTTTATTGTATTTTTATCGAAAAATTTTGATTTCAGCGTGAAACACTTCAGGGGTAAATACGTCAGATGGCATTTCAGCCCTTCAAGACGGCTAAAGGGAGCATTCGAGCGACAGCTTTTGCCCAGCCACACTCAACAACAATTCGGACAACCTCCTCGATATCTTTGTATGCATCCGGTGCTTCTTCCTTAATTTTGTGTCTGTTTCCAGCGATAAGCTTTATACCGGCCATAGTGCGCTTAAACCGGTCGTCACTAATTAAAGCAGTTGTAACAACCCTTCCTCTGCGAGATTTTCCAAGTGCTGCGGTACGGCTCATTACTCTTCCTGCGCCATGGTTTACGGAACACAAAGATTCTTCGGAATTACCGGTTCCGACGAGCAAAAAACTTGCGGTTCCCATCGAGCCGGGTGTTATTATGGGCTGGCCAGTTTGAGCAAAAACGGTGGCAATCATACGTTCTGGTCCGAAGGCACGAGTAGCACCTTTGCGGTGTACCCAAAGCTCGTTACCCTCGTGTGATTCGAGCTTTGCCATATTGTGAGTAACATCGTAAACCAATTTTAAGGGAGTCGGGCCGAACATTCTATTAAAACAACGTCTTACAAGCAGAGCCATAATGTGGCGGTTTGTGAACGCGAAATTAGCAGCAGCCGACATTGCAGCGATATAGTTTTTACCGGCATCTGTCTGGGTTGAGAGAAAACTCAGCATCTTCTTACGCTCAACCATTTCGGGTCTTTTGGCAGCGATAGCCATATATTGGTCGGCGATTTCATAACCAAATCGACGGGAACCGGAGTGAATCATTACGACGATCTGGTCTTTGAAAAGTCCAAAATTCTTTGCTAAAGAAGGCTCAAAAACCTTCTGGACGTATTGTATTTCAATAAAGTGATTTCCACCACCAAGCGTCCCGAGCTGAGCAGAGCCTTTTTGCAACGCAGCATTTGGTACGGCAGCGAGATCGCCAGGCAATCGGCCATTTTCTTCGATTCTATTAAGGTCATCAGCAAATTCATCCGGGTTGAAGGCTTCCCAGACTCGATGGTTAATTCTTTGTTCAAGTATTGGTATAGCGGCAACGCCATTGTAGACAACTGCTTCAAGAGAGGTTTTGTCCAAGGGTAAATTGGCCTTGCCTTCGCCAAGAGGAATATCTCGGGCAATAGAGTTGGCAATTTTGTCGGTATCGATATCTCCTTTGGAAAAGGGAGTGCGCAAGAGTCGCATGCCGCAATTTATATCGTATCCAACAGCAGCAGGCATTATAGCATTTTCGAGCCCTAAAACGGCCCCGATTGGCACGCCGAAACCGACGTGTATATCAGCAGTGGCAAGAACTTTCTTGGCTGGGGGCAGAGAGGCGGCATCGCAAAGCTGGCGGACCGCATCCGGTTCAAGTTTGATGGCCTGAGAAGCAAAAATGGTTGCATCAGTAACCATCTGGCCGTGGCGTTCCATATAGAGCCTAAGAGGGTCAATGCGAACAAGTTTTGGAGATGCTTCAGCCATAAATAAGCCTTTCAACAACAACTTATAGATAGCTTATATTATTATAGCAAGTTTTATTGTTATAAACAAAAAGTCTCGCAAAGTAGTAAAGAAAAGTTACCTGATAGGCGAGGGTAGAATACAAAAACCAGCGTCCAAATAAGCTTGACACAAGTCGGTTTTAACGTTATCCTTATATACTGTTAAACCCGAGTCAAAGCAGATTCTGATTTTTTTAAGAATGTTGGAACAAAAATGATTGGTAAAAGGGCAATTTTTTTCGTTTTTGCGGTGTCTTTGCTTCTTCTATTGATGAATTCGACGTCTGAAGCCATCGATACCGCCGAAATAGACAGGGTACGCAACAAAGGTGTGCTCGACAGCAAAGATTTTAAGATTATCGACAGTTTTGTTGCCGAGGCGGTGCGGGAACTGGTGGAAACCCGAGATTTTACATCTATAGCCAAGCATCGCACAGTGATATTGTCGCGGAGCAGTTCCAGTGAGCAAAGCGCCGCAGCTCAGTATGCCGAGCAGTTTTCCGAGTCGGCCTACAAATATATCTCGAAGGCCTTTGAGGAAGCGGAAGAGCTGATACCGGAGGAACAGAAACACAAAGTGATTGTTAATCTTTTAATTCTGGTGGACGGCTTGGAAGATATTCGGCTGGCAGAACTGGGTACGAAAATGGTACACAATGACAGTTCAATCATTCGCTACTGGGCTGTTCATTCTATTACTAATCCCGGCTTTATAAAGCAGTTGAATCCCACAGCGACGACGAATTTGGAAATAGCAGAGAGCATCACAAAAGAGCTCAAAAAGGTGGTTAATGAAGTCGGTCCTGAGACATTAGCTTTGATAGCTGAATTTGCGGCTGAGGTAGACATACCCCAGGCAGAAGCTTTGCTGCTGCAAGCAGCAGATATGCGAATAAGCAAATACGCCGACTGGACGGTGAAATATGAGCTTTTGGATGGCACGATTTTGAAACTTCTCGACAATAAGATACCTACGGAGGGTGAGAACACACCTGCTATTGCCCGTCGTTTTGCCCAGTTGTATTCGTACGCAATCCAAAGGTATGTTAAGGGGCAGGACTATCTAAATGGTACGCAGAAACAACAGCTGGCTTCGGTGTTGGTGGAGACAGAGATACTTTGCATCAGCAGACGTCTGCGGATGGCCCAATCGATTATAAAAAAGGCAGTAGAGGAAGGAGATTTTGCCACTTTGACGCAGGAGCACAGCAGATTGCTCGGGGATGAAACAAGAGCGGGCCAACTGGCGGTGGAGTTAAAGTTTGATTACGGTGAGAAAGCCGACGACAGCAAACGGACTGCACCACTTTTATTGCCGGGGCCTCCCAAGATTGAAGCAGGTGAATAAATGCTGTTTTAATGCCAACCTCAGGTTTTACAACACTGATTTTCATTTTACAAAAAGTCACAAGATAATGTACCCAAACAGTGGAGGTTTGGTTTTATGAATGGTCGCGGAGGCGTAGTCACATTTTTCATTTTTCTGTTGCTGTCGATTATCATCCTGCTTCAGATTCTTTCAATGGTTCAATCCGACCGCTTCTACGAGGGTTTAAACCGACTTGATGAGATATTTGAAAGCTTCGGTTCTATGCGGAGATTCAGCCGTGCCTCGGGAACTCCATCGACGTTAGATAAAAAGTACACGGGCAATGAGGGTGATTGGCTGATATGGGGGTTTGGTGTCGAGCCAAAGACGCTGAATCAGTTTTCCGCTGAAAATGATATATACTCACGATGGATTACCGTGCCGTATATTTTTGAGCCCCTTTTGGTTTATGATTTTGACGATTTGACGATGAAGCCCTGGTTAGCGGAAGGATGCGAGATTAGTGACGATGGATTGGAGTACACATTTCATCTCAGAAACGATGTTTATTTTTCAGATGGTGTGCCTGTAACAGCAGATGATGTAATCTTCACATATGAAACGGCTGTTAATCCGGAAGTGGATGCTGCGAACATAGCCAATCTATTTATCGATGTTGAAAAGGCCGTCAAAGTTAACAAGGGAGTGGTGAAGTTTTTTATGAAAAGGCGTTATTTTAAGGCCCTTGAGAATCTGTGCTTCTGGGATTTCGGGATACTTCCAAAACATATCTATGAGTTCAGCGAAGCTGAGGAGTTTAATAAACGTGTGTCGGACCCGGTAGGCAGTGGGCCATTTGTATTTGAGAAGTGGGAGACAGGCAGAGAGGTTGTTCTGCGGCGTAATGAGAACTATTGGGGTGTTAAGCCAAAGCTGAAAAAAATTATTTATAAATTTATCCCCAATTCTATTGGAAGGGTACAGGCGCTGCGTTCGCATGAGGTAGACATTGCTATCCCGGAGCCCGAACAATTTGCCGACCTTATTAACGATGACGAGTTCAACAAGGAATTCAGATGTCTCTCGTACTGGAATCCAGGTGTTCCCTTTTTTTATATTGGATGGAATCAAGATACGGCGTTTTTTTCAGACAGGCGTGTTCGATTAGCTATGACGCATATTATCAATCGAGAGCAAATAGTTTCCAAGCTTCTTAAGGGCCTGGGGCGGACGATAACAGGACCATTTTTTATTAACGGCCCCCAAAATGACCCTAATATTGAACCGTGGCCTTATGACCTAAATAGAGCAAGAGAACTGCTTGATGAAACCGGGTGGATTGACAGTGATGAAGACGGCCTTCGGGATAAAAAGGGCGTGCCTTTTAGATTCAAGTTTATGTATTCAAGTGATAATGCTTTGTATAGAAGACTGGCGACACTTTTGAAGGATGAAGCTGCGAAGGTTGGTATTGAAGTTATTCCAGAGCCTTATGAGTGGTCGGTGGTCATCAACCGAATTACCGACAGAGAATTTGAATCTATGGTAATGGGCTGGGGCGGAGATGTGCTGGAAGACTTTTATCAGATATTTCATTCTTCGCAAATCGGCAGCGGTGGTTCTAATTACGTAGGTTTTAGAAATAAACAAGCAGATGATATAATGGAAGAGGTCAGGCAAACACTGGACGAGGGCAAGAGAAATGAGCTCTGTCATAAACTACACAGGATTTTTTACGAAGAACAGCCTTATACGTTTTTATTTACCAGGCCGACTTTTCGTCTTGTTGATAAGCGTTTCAAAAATGTTAATATCTATAAACTGGGACCCAAGTACTGGGAGTGGTACGTACCTAAAGAACAACAGCGATATAAATAAGTAGATAGAAGAGAAAACAGAAATCAGATGATGGAATAAAAAGTCAGGAGTTTTTTATGAACGGTCGCTCAGGATTAGTTACGTTTTTTCTTTTTTTGCTTTTGGCTGTGATGATACTTTTTCAGGTTTTATCAATGATTCAGGCGGACAGATTATATGAGCGTCTCAATACTCTCATAGACAGATGGCAAATGGCGGCATCTGCCAGGGTGGTTAAAGACAGGCAGGCGGTTTCAACAGATTTGCCTGGCGAAGAATATCCGGGTGACGAAGGTGACTGGCTGGTGTGGTGTGAGAGGGGAGAGCCGCGAACACTCAATCCTATTTCAGTTGAGGGTGACCTTGGAGCGAGACACATTTATTTCAATATCTTTGAGACGCTTTTTTATTATGACCTTGATTATGATGGAGTTAAGCTTGAGCCCGTCCTAGCAGAACGCATGGAAGTATCGGATGACGGTATCGAGATTACCGTGACACTGAAGGCAAACATTTGGTTTTCTGATGGTGTTCCAGTAACAGCAGATGATGTTGTTTTTACCTATGAAACGATAATGAATCCCGGTGTAGACGCACCCAATATTCGCAATTATTATGAAAATTTCAAAGAAGTTGTCAAGATAGATGAAAGAACAGTCAAGTTTATTTTGAATGAGGTTTACTGGAAGACTCTTGAATCGGTTGGGATATTCGAGGTTTTGCCAAAACATATCTACGAGTTTGAGGACCCGGAGGCATTTAACAGTCGTCGCAGTAACCCTATTGGGAGCGGGCCCTATGTTTTCGAGAAGTGGGATGTAGGTCAACAAGTTGTTCTAAGACGTAACGAGAACTATTGGGGCAAGAAGGCTAAATTGGAAAAGCTAATCTTCAGGTTCATAACAAATCCAACAGCCGCGCTTCAAGCGCTACGGGCGCACGAAGTTGACTTTTATGAGCCGACAAGTGAGCAGTTTGCTGAAATGTCGGCAGATGAGGAATTCAAGAAAGAATTTAAGATACTATCGTATTGGGAGCCTTCCGGAGGATATGCTTTCATTGGGTGGAACCTGGTCAGGTCTTTTTTTCAGGACGGGCGTGTGCGTCTTGCAATGACACACATTTTAAACCGGCAAGAGATGGTAGAGCATCTGCTGAGGGGATACGGGACGGTGGTAACCGGTCCATTTTACATACATGGTCGGCAAAGTGACCCTAACGTAAAGCCCTGGTCTTATGCTCCGGAGAAGGCCAAGCTGTTGCTTGACGAAGCGGGTTGGGTCGATACCGATGGGGATGGTATTCGCGACAAAGATGGCGTTGCCTTTCGATTCAAGTATTCATACCCACCCGGCGGTACTGCAACTGAGAGAATAGCTAAGCTAATGAAGGATGAAGCGGCAAAAGTTGGAATTGAGGTGATACCCGATCCGGTGGAGTGGTCGATTTTTGTTGAGCGATTGAACAAGCGAGAGTTTGATGCGGTTACACTTATGTGGGGCGGGACTATAGAATCTGACCCTTATCAAATATGGCATTCTTCCCAGATTAAGGGCCGAGGGAACAATTTCATCAGCTTCACAAATGCCGAAGCAGATGCGATCATTGAAGAGGCCAGACGCACATTAGATGAAAAGAAGCGTTACCATCTTTATCATAAGCTCCATCGATTGCTTCACGAGGAACAGCCTTATACGTTTCTTTTTGCTCGGCCCGAGCCGCGTTTTCTGGACAAGCGATTTGAGAATGTTATCGTTCATCAATTAGGGCTCGACCATCACGAGTGGCATGTGCCGAAAGAGAAGCAGAGATATAAGTGAGTTCACAGTTCATAGTTCGTAGTTCATAGTGTGTGTTGGAAGTTTATAGATGACGACTTATATAATAAGACGGTTGTTTCTGATGATACCGACTCTGTTGGGGATAACGGTGATGGTTTTTGCCATCAGCCGAATTGCGCCGGGTGACCCGGTTAGTCTAAGTATGGGGCCGGGTGGACAAATGGATGCTGAGCGGGCGTCGGACGTTCGCGAGGCACGGATGAGATTATATGGGCTGGATAAGCCTGTTCACGTTCAGTACGGTAAATGGTTATGTCGAGTGGTACAACTTGACTTCGGAGATTCAATCAAACATCATCGGCCTGTTATCACACTTATTAAAGAGCGATTGCCCATTACGCTAACGCTAAACATAATCGCCTTTGTGATTATCTACGTGGTGTCCCTTCCTCTGGGCGTTTTGGCGGCTGTAAAGCATAGGCGACTCTTTGACCAGGCCAGCTCCGTGGTTCTTTTTATGTTGTGGTCCTTACCGGTTATGTGGGTTGGCCAGATGCTGATAGGTTATGTTTGCGGACCCACGTTTAAGAACTGGTTTCCCCCTGCGGGGCTGTCGAGCAATTATGCCGACCAGCTACCCTTTTTCTCTTGGCTTCTGGACAGGCTTTGGCACCTTGTTTTACCGGTGCTGTGCTTAACTTATACGGGTTTTGCATATCTTGCCAAGCAAGTAAGGGCTGGTATGCTGGATAACCTTCGTAAGGACTATGTCAGAACCGCTCGTGCGAAGGGTTTGTCAGAGGTGGTTGTGATATTCAGGCACGCTTTTCGTAACAGCATAATTCCAGTGATAACGATTATGGCTATGCTGCTTCCTGCGATGTTTGGAGGTTCGGTTATCATTGAGCGGATATTCAGTATTCCGGGAATGGGACTGCTTGCGTTTGAGGCAGTTACGACGCGTGACTATAACGTAGTGATGGCAGTAGCGACGATTGCGGGGGTTTTGAACCTGATTGGTCTTTTGCTTGCAGATATAGCTTATGCCATCGTTGACCCAAGGATAAGTTTCGAGAGTGCTGTGTAAGAAGCCATGAACAAAGAATCACAGGAAAAGGCAAAGTGGGGGACATCTTACGGCGAGTTAGTTTGGGGGGAGTTCGTCAAAAGCCGGCTTAATGTGGTTTGTCTGATATTCGTGATATTTTTGTTTTTGGTTGCTATTTTTGCACCATTTCTTGCCAACGATAAACCATTTTTGATTCGTATTAACGGCCAGTTGCATTTTCCGATATTCAAGAACCTTCGGTCAACTGATTACTGTATTTTCCTTGCGGCGATTGTAGGTATATTTGAGTTGCTGTTAATCGGTCGCAATCGCAGGCGGATAGCTCCGTCTATTCGGGGTAGAGTTCTTTGGCGCCAGATATTTATCAGTAGTTCAATAATTTTGATAGGAACGGTATTGATATTTGTTTTTATACCTCGAAGGCTTGATGCTACAGATTATAAAGGGATGGTGGCTTCAGGCAAAGCAACCGACGCGATTTTTGCTCCAATCCCCTATGGCTATGGGCGTACAAATCTAAAGCTGCGGGAGCAACCACCCAATAGAGAGCATTGGTTAGGGACCGACGATGTTGGTTCCGACGTTCTATGTAGATTGATTCACGGCAGCAGAATATCACTTTCAGTCGGTTTTGTGGCGGTTGGGATATCGAGTATCATCGGCGTTGTGGTCGGAGCCATATTGGGGTACTTTGGGGGAAAGGTTGATTTTGTTGGCATGCGGATTGTAGAAATAATGATGGCTATACCTGTGTTTTTTCTTATTATCACGATAGTCGCCTTTTTCCCCCGTAGCCTGTTAAATATTATGATAATCATTGGTATTACGAGCTGGACAGGAAACGCCCGTTTTATTCGGGCAGAGTTTTTCAAATTGAGGAAACAGGATTTTGTTCAGGCTGCCCTATCACTTGGATTGCCATTGCGCAGCATTCTCTTCAGGCATATGCTGCCGAATGGTATTGCTCCAGTATTAGTAAATGCCACGTTCGGGATTGCCGGGGCGATATTCATTGAGGCAGCTCTTAGCTTTTTAGGTTTTGGAGTTGCACCTCCGACGCCGAGCTGGGGACAAATGCTCAGTTTGGGGGTTAGTACGACGGGCAGGTTCCTTTGGTGGCTGACTCTGTTTCCGGGACTAGCAATATTTTTTACTGTGATGGCATATAATTTGGTTGGCGAGGGTTTGCGAGATGCGATTGACCCCCGGTTGAGGAAAGCGGCATGAGCGAAGATGGCGTTTTATTATCGGTAAAAGGGGTGAGTGTCAGCTTTTTTAGTGAAGAGGGTGTCGCAAAAGCGGTGCAGGAAGTGAGCTTTTCAGTAAAAAGAGGGGGAACCTTTGCCTTAGTCGGCGAAAGTGGGTGCGGCAAAAGCGTCACGGCGTTATCAATCATGCGATTAGTCCCTGAGCCGCCGGGTAAAATCATGAGTGGCGACATCATTTTCGAGAAAACAAAGTTGTTGGCTCTTAGTGAAAAGCAAATGCGTGGTATTCGAGGCCACAAAATCGCGATGATTTTTCAAGAACCAATGACCAGCCTTAATCCAGTCTATACGGTAGGGAACCAGATTGCTGAGGCTATCGAGCTGCATCAGCAAAAAAAGCCAAGCGAGGCTTGGGCCAGCTCTGTTGAGATGCTGGAGAAGGTAGGTATTGCGGACCCTGAGCAGCGAGTTCGGGAATATCCCCACCAGATGTCGGGAGGGATGCAGCAGCGTGTAATGATAGCAATGGCGGTGAGCTGCGAGCCGACACTCTTAATAGCGGATGAGCCTACAACCGCTTTAGATGTAACGATTCAGGCACAGATACTGGACCTTCTTGATGAGCTGCAGGGGCAAACGGGGATGAGTATTTTGATGATAACACATAATCTGGGCATTGTGGCTGAGCGAGCTAATGATGTTGCAGTGATGTACGCCTCGCGTATAGTTGAAGTAGCAGAGACAAAAGGGCTTTTTGCAGAGCCTTTACACCCTTATACACAGGGGCTATTAAAGTCTTTGCCGCGATTAGGTTTTTCAGGAGAGCGTCTGCAAACAATTGCCGGTATCGTTCCGGACCCGTTACATTTTCCAGCGGGGTGTAAATTTCATCCACGCTGTCCTATAGGCTGCAATGATAGAAGGTGTCAGACGCTTGAACCGAAATTAAAAGAAGTCCGGCCTGGCCGGTGCGTTGCCTGCTGGCATGCACCGGGCTATGAAGCAGGCTAAGAGCATAAAAAATATGAATCAAGATTTTGCAAGCACAAATGGGTATCTGCTGAAGGTTGAGGACCTGAAGACGTATTTTCCTATAAAGAAAGGTTTGCTGCGTCGAACTGTAGGTTTCATCAGAGCAGTTGATGGTGTCAGTTTCGGTATAAAGACGGGTCAGACGCTGGGCCTGGTTGGTGAGAGCGGGTGCGGAAAGACAACAGTTGCGAGGAGCATAGTTCGATTAGTACCGGCAACCGACGGCCAAGTGGTCTTCGATGAGACAGACGTTCTACAAGCTAATAGGTTTAAGCTGCGCGAGCTTCGCAGAAAGATTAGCATTATCTTTCAGGACCCGTTCGGGTCATTAAACCCAAGAATGACCGTCGGCAATATTATAGGTGAGCCGATGAAGGTCCACAAAGCAGCAGGAGGCAATGAACTGACCGAGCGAGCCGGAGAGCTTCTGTTAAAAGTGGGCCTTTCGGCTGACCATATAGACCGTTATCCACACGAATTTTCAGGTGGTCAGCGCCAGCGGATTGGGATAGCCAGGGCATTATCGCTCGAGCCGAGATTGGTTATCTGCGATGAGCCGGTCAGCGCTCTCGATGTTTCGATTCAATCGCAAATTCTGAACCTGCTGAAAGATTTACAAGAAGAGTTTGGCCTGACCTTTTTGTTTATTGCACACGATTTGGCTGTTGTGGAATTTTTCTGTGACATAGTGGCGGTTATGTATATGGGCAAAATAGTGGAGCGTGCTTCATCAGAAGAGCTCTATCGGAATTCATTACATCCGTATACGCGTGCCCTTATGTCAGCGATACCACAGGTTGAGCCATCGCTTCGAGGCCAAAGAGGTGCATTTGGCGGCGAGGTTCCAAGTGCTTTGAAGCCACCCGGCGGTTGTGCATTCAGCCCACGGTGTCCGCTGGCAGAAGGTGATTGTCTAAAGCGAGGGCCGACCTTGAGGGAAAAAAGCGATGGCAAGGGGCATTTTGTTGCCTGTTGGAAATGTCATTAAAAAGCTCGACCGGAGTTGTCAAATTTGCAATAATTGCGTGAAACTTCTTTTTTAGGTTACAAAAAAGCGAGATTAGTATGAGCACAAAGGTCAATATAGAGACAACTCGTGAAGGGAAGGTCACATTAGTGGTTTTCAAGGCAGCCTCAATAAGCAATGTGGACGAGATAGCAGCTATTTGCAACAAAATAAAGGAATTTATTGAAGAGAGCCGTCCGAACAAAATGGTGGTTGATTTTCAGAAGGTAAAATTTTTTTCCTCTCAGGTATTGGCGGTGCTTTTAGACATACGAGCTAAACTGAAAGCTTACGACGGGGAAGTTGTAATAAGCGCGATAAATCCGCAACTACACCGGATTTTCAAAATAACCAATCTCGATAAGCTTTTTAAATTTTTTCCGGATAGGGAAAGCGCCATCAGAGTGATAAGTCCAGATTGAATAGGATTAATTAGGAGGGCCAAGGTATGTATATTGCGACACAATTTTCGATTTTTATGGTTAATAAACCGGGGGTATTGGCCCGAGTACTCGGCGAATTTGCACGAGCTAAGATTAATATTATAGCACTAACAATGATGGATTCAGTAGAACACGGTGTTATGCGAGTAGTTTTTGGTGCTTCGGAGAAAGCAAAAGAGGTATTATCAAAACTAAATATGCCTTATAACGAGACAGAGGTGTTGTGTGTGAGCCTGACTAACAAGTCTGGGGCTCTGGCGGCGGTGGTGGAGAAACTGGCCAAGAACCACATAAATATTGCGTACGCATATTGCACAGCGGGAGCCAAGGGCGGTCGAACAACCGGTGTTTTAAAAGTCGCTGATGTGAAAAAAGCAATGAGGCTTTTGCAGCAAAATCATAGGCTTAAGGACAGCAAGTCAAGACCGGTGGTCAGGCGTTCGCAAGCTTCTCGAAGATAGCCTTTACATAAGTGTAAACTTTACAGCAGTTGGTCGGACAACAAATGGTTCCGACACCAACATCAGGAACTCCAATATAAGATTACGCACCAATGACAACAAGCACTATGAAGTAGGTCGATTTGACGATGCTGAGGCTACCCGGTACGCCATAAATGGTAATATAGTGATTTATCATAAAGTGGTGTGGGGGTTTTAATGCCGCCGTTTTTCGTAAAGCCATAACTACATAAAAAAGCGTTGATACGGGTGATAATACTGGTAAACTTGCAGCGACAACAAGGATATTGTATAGAACAATGCGTAAAGTTATCAAGAAAAGAGGCCGAACATAAACATAAAAGGTATCAGAAATGTCCGATTACTCAATAAGTCCGGAAGGTGAAAAGTTTGCTATTCCCAAGCAAGCTGAGTACGGTGCAGAGTTTAAACGTATCGAATCACTAGCAGAAGCGGCACGGGGTGAAGGCAAAGAAATAGTAGCTGTGATGGGTGTCGGTTTCGTCGGTGCAGTTATGGCTGCTATTATAGCCGACACCGTTGATAAGAAGAGCGGCAAGCCGAGTAAGTTCGTTATAGGCTGCCAGCGCCCGAGCACGCGAAGCTACTGGAAGATCCCGCTGCTCAACCGAGGGGTCTCGCCCGTAAAAGCAGAGGACCCTGAGGTCCAGCCAATGATAAAGCGTTGCGTGCTTGAGAAGAAAACACTTGTTGCCACGTATAATAGTGACTGCCTCAAGTTAGCTGACTGCGTAGTCGTGGATGTCCAGTGCGATTACAGGAAAAATGACCTTGGCAATATGCAAACCGGCAGAGCGGAGGTGGGCGCACTGGAGACAACAATAAAAACTATTGGTGAAAAGGTGCAGCCCCAATGCCTGACGCTGATTGAGACAACCGTAGCGCCGGGGACAACGGAGTTTGTGGCCTGGCCGATTATGAAGAAGGCATTTGCTGCACGTGCAATAGAATCTGAACCGCTTCTGGCACATAGTTTTGAAAGAGTTATGCCCGGCAGACAATATGTATCATCGATACGGGATTTCTGGCGGGTCTGCTCCGGCTGTAATGAAGCAGCAAGAGAACGAGTTGAAAAGTTCCTGCGAGAAGTGGTAAATACCGAGGAATACCCGCTGACCATTATGAACAGACCTATCGAATCGGAGACAACGAAAATCGTTGAGAACTCTTTTCGAGCTACGACACTGGCTTTCCTTGACGAATGGAGTTTGTTCGCGGAGCGCAACGGCGTGGACCTGATTAAGGTCATCAAGGCAATCAAAGTTCGGCCAACGCACAGCAATATCATATTTCCAGGTCCGGGAATTGGCGGATACTGCCTGCCTAAGGATGGTGGTCTTGGATACTGGGCATACAAGCACATTCTCGGCTTTGAGGACGATATATTCAAGATGACTACAATGGCAATAGATATCAATGACACACGAGGTCTGCACGCAGCTGAACTTACCCGTGATGCACTTCGAAACATGGGCAAACAAATAGCGGGCGCCAAAGTGCTCATCTGCGGTGCCAGCTATCGTAAGGACGTTGGTGACACTCGCTATAGCGGTTCAGAAATCATAGTAAGGAAACTAACCGAGATGGGGGCGGAGATGCGAGTTCACGACCCGTATCTCGAACACTGGTATGAATTAGAAAAACAAGATACGTATCCTGCAGTGGGTCGGTCATTAGCAAGGTTTTTCCGCAATCAAGATGATTTGGTTAACATCCATATTCAACAAGACCTTAGGGTTGCACTTTCCGGTGCTGTGGCAATTATTCTGGCTGTGCCACATGAACCTTATTTGCAACTTGAGCCTGATAAAATAGTTGAATGGGCAGGTTCACCACTGGCCGTGATTGACTGCTTCGGCATACTGGATGATGAGAAGAGCCAGCGGTATTTTGAACTGGGCTGTGAGGTAAAAGCTTTAGGCCGAGGACATATCCAGCGAATAAAAGAAGAGGTACGCAAGAAAGTGAAAGAGAAAACAAGAGACAATTAAGATGGATATCAGGAGCAAACGAATAGCAATTCTGGCACCGGTTGCCTGGCGGACACCCCCACGGGCGTATGGGGCGTGGGAAACTGTTGCCAGCAATATTACAGAAGGGTTAGTGGCTCGCGGCTGGAAAGACGTGACGCTGTTCGCCACCAAAGAATCAATAACGAAGGCAAAACTGGTGGGCTGGATAGAAAAAGGTTATGAAGAAGACAAGAGTCAGATTCCTCTGGTCTCCACTTGCCTGCATATTTCCAAGGTTATGGAACGAGCTGATGATTTTGACCTCATTCATAACAACTTCGATTACTTACCTCTAACTTACCTTCCATTTATAAAAACACCTATGTTGACTACCATCCACGGTTTTTCCGACCCGGATATACTTCGTGTTTACCATGACCATAAAAATAGCTATTACGTTTCGATAAGCGACGCCGACAGAGACCCCGGCCTGCCATATCTCGCGACGGTTTATAACGGCATCGACCTTTCGAATCTCACCTTTCGAGAAAAGCCCGGTGACAAACTTGTCTCGTACGGACGTATACACCTCGATAAAGGAGTACATTTGGCTATCGAGGTTGCCAAGAAATGCGGCAGAGACCTGATAATAGCAGGAATAATCCAGGACCAGGATTATTTTGACAACCTCATCAAGCCACATATCAATGATTCATCTATACAGTACATCGGCCCTGTCAACCCTGTCCAACGCGATGCACTTTTAAAAGAGTCATATACAGTTATTCATCTTAATACCATTCCGGAAAGATTTGGTTTGGTAATGGCTGAATCGATGGCGGCGGGAGTGCCGGTGATTGCGATGGATTTAGGTTCGTGCCGCGAGGTCATCGCAGACGGTCAAACCGGTTACCTGGTCAACAACATTGACGAGGCAGTAAAGGCCGTTGGGAAAATTGACCGTATCGAACGTAAAAAGTGCCGTGAACGTGTGGAAGAGTACTTCGCCATCGACCGAATGGTTTCTGATTACGAAAAGGTGTATGAGGAAATCTTTCGCAGGGAAGCTCAAAAAAGATAAAATTCCCCAAGTCTCGGTTAAAGCGCCCAGACGCTTCTATAAATAGCCGAGACTTTTCAGCATCTGAACCTCTTCCGGAGACAGTGGTGGAATCGAAGGTCCAATTTTGCTAATTGTCATAAAACTTTCCAGTTGCGAGAACATCGAGTCGACCAGAGAAGCATGCTGAGAGGCAACATCAATTTTCTCCGATGGGTCGTTCCGCAAATCATACATCTGTATTTTTTTCGTCAACCTATCATAATGGAGCTTATAACGAGGGTGACGGACAGCACGTTTGATATCATGCTTTATGTTACGTTCGTCAGGTATTATCCTGTCTTTGCTGGCCTCAGCAAAGAGGTATCGCGGGGGCAGCTGCGAAGCACTTTGCTGCCATAAGGGTGACAGGTCAAAACCATCCAGCGAAGAAGGTTTAGGTATGTCAAGCAGAGAAAGTACGGTCGGCATGACATCCACAAGAGAGACAACGTTCTTGAGGCGTTTCGAGCTAGGGACGCCCGGTCCCCACATAATGATAGGGACATGAAGAAGCTCCTGATATTGGGTTCTGCTGTGCAGAACTCCACCGTGGTCCAGGAATTCCTCGCCGTGATCTGAAGTAATGACAATCAGCGAGTTATCAAGCAGTTTCCTGGTTTCGAGAAACCTCAATAGGCGTGCGATTCCGTCGTCCATTTGCCGGATGCTGGCATCGTAAAGATCAACCAGATGCACAGCATCTGTTTGGTCAAGATGTACCTGACCCCTGCGGAAGTATATTAGTTGAGCAGTAGTACCGTCCGCAACGCCGTGATAAGGTCGGATAAATTGCTTTTCATAACGAGGCAATGAGGTATAATCACTGTGGATATCGAAGTAATGCAGGAATAGGAAAAACGGCTCGCTGCAGTATTTCGCCAGCCAGTTTAAGGCTTCATCCCCGACCCTAGAGGGGACCCTCAGATTAATGATTTCCTTCACGTAGGTAAAGTAGTCAAAACCGCGATTGAAACCGTACCTCTGACTGACATAAAGCGAATTGACCACTGCTGCGGTTGAGAAACCGTGTTTGCTAAGAATTTCGGACAGAGTGACAACATCATTCGGAAGGCGATTGTTATATGATTTTAGGCCGTGCCGATTGGGATACAATCCGGTCAGTAAAGACCCGTGGGCGGGTAAGGTCCAGGGTGAAGTTGACGTAACATCCTCAAACAATAGACCCTCGGAGGCCAGATTGTCGAGTGTAGGTGAAGTGGGTCTTTGGTAACCATAGCAGCCGACATGGTCGGCACGTAGAGTATCAATAGAGATGAGTATGACATTGGTTTGTTTTACACTAGTTTTTTTTCTCCCACAGCCACTAAGCCAGAGGCTCGGGGATAAAGCTGCCAATAAGCTGGTGTAAGTTCCATATTTTAATATCTCTCGCCGACTTAAACCACGAGAAGCTTGTTTGTCGTCAACAGCCATTGTTTCTAAACCATATTAAAGACCTAATAATGCTTGCCATTCAAACGCCGATCCACAGCCATTACAATTAGCCAAAATGCAAATGGTTAAATTATGTTGCAGAAGTTACTTACTATTGTATATATTAATGTATTAATGCAATTGTTTCAATGGCTATCTCTAATAGCGGCCACCTAACTATCAAAAAACGGCTGGGTCAATGAGGACAGTACCCGAACAATAAACACTCAAGCGGGATAACCACACATGACAAGGGAAAATAGAATTAAGTATGCAGCCAGATTGCAGGAGTTACTTAACCGATATTGGATATGGATTTCACTTTTAACAATCATATTATTTACAGTAGCGATTCGTATTCGTTTATTGGAGGTTCCCTTAGAACGCGATGAGGGAGAGTATGCTTATGCCGGCCAGCTTATACTGGATGGCGTTCCCCCCTATGCTCAGGTTTATAATATGAAGATGCCGGGCATCTATGTTGCCTACGCTTTGATTCTGGCTATCTTTGGACAGACCCACAACGGCATTCACATGGGCTTGCTCGTAATCAATGCAGCCACTATTTTTGTTCTCTTTCTGATAGGCAAAAAATTATTTGACCCCACTACCGCCGTAGTTGGTTCGGCCGCTTTCGGTCTACTGTCATTAGGACAACGGGTTTTGGGCTTCAGCGCCAATGCCGAACATTTTGTAATCCTTCCCGCGCTCGGTGGTATCCTGTTTTTGATTAATGCTATTGATTACCGAAAATGGTTGTCTTTATTGGGCGCGGGCGTACTGCTTGGATTGTCTTTTATCATGAAGCAGCATGGCTCTGTATTCATTATTTTTGCCGGTCTTTACCTGCTCTTCAGCGAAATTCGTCGCCGGCCATTTAGCTTGAAGTCTCTTGTCGCTAAGGGCACTGTGTTCCTAGTGGGGGTGCTATTGCCTCTTGCTGTAACCTTCCTTGTTCTGTGGTGGTGCGGCGTGTTTGAAAAATTCTGGTTCTGGACATTTGACTATGCCCGGGAATATGTTTCAGCCATGCCACTATCAGATGGGCTAAAACTTCTCAAGATGTGGGGTAGCCTAATTGTTAAATCAGCAATTGCTCTTTGGATTTTTGCTGGTATCGGCCTGACCAGTTTGTGGTGGAACAAGAAAGCCCGCAAGAGTCGTGTCTTTGTGATTGTTTTTTTATTATTCTCGTTTCTGGCTATCTGCCCTGGCTTTTATTTTCGCCCACACTATTTCATTCTTTTGTTACCGGCAATTGCTTTACTTACTGGCATCGGCGCCAGTTCCACCCAGACTCTTCTCGCTAAGAGCCAATGGGCCGAAAAGGGAAGGGCTATAACAATTCTGTTGGCCTTTTTCGTTCTGTTTCATACTATCTACCAGCAGTGGAATTTCTTTTTTATAATGAGTCCAACCACAGCATCACGCAAGACCTATGGGTTGAATCCGTTTCCAGAATCACCGGAAATCGGCCGTTTCATCAAGGAACACTCTGAGAAAAACGAACGCATTGCAGTTATTGGTTCCGAGCCGCAAATTTACTTTTATTCAAACAGACGTTCTGCAACAGGCCATATATATACTTATGCATTGATGGAAGACCACGGTTATGCTTCGAAGATGCAGGAAGAAATGATACGTGAGATAGAATCGTGGAGTCCCAAGTTTTTAGTTTTCGTAAATGTACATACTTCATGGCTGACCCAAGCTGATTCGAAAAAATTGATTTTTAAATGGTTCCAACAATACCATGATACCTATTACCAAATAGTGGGTATTATCGACATTATTTCCCAGCAAGAGACAGTCTACCGTTGGGGCCAAGAGAGTGAAAATTATAAGCCCCGTTCAATATCCTGGCTTTTAGTTTCCCAGCGGAAAAAATAGAGTATGATAACGACGCTAATACACATGGTTCTGCTTCTTAATTTAAACAAAAATCGCTACAACACCCAATATCGGAGCTGTTATGTTTAAAGACAAAAAAGTTATCGTGATTATGCCAGCCTATAATGCGGCCCGGACCCTGCGCCGAACGTATGATGAAGTTATGTCCCAAGAGATAGTTGACCGGGTTATCGTGGTTGATGACGCAAGTGATGATGAGACCACAGCAATCGCTAAAACCTTACCTGGCACCTTAGTGCACACCCATCCTCAAAATCAAGGCTATGGTGCGAATCAAAAAACCTGCTACAAGCTTGCTCTGGAAGCAGGCGGTGACATTATTATTATGGTCCATCCCGATTATCAATATACTCCAAAGTTAATTCCGGCAATGGCCTCGATGATAGGAAACGGCTTATATCATTGCGTATTAGGTTCACGTATTCTTGGTGGATATGCTCTAAAAGGAGGCATGCCCTTTTGGAAATATATCGCGAACCGATTTTTGACTATGGTGGAAAACATCATGACGGGGGCGAAGTTGTCAGAATACCACACTGGCTACCGGGCCTTTTCACGGGAACTTTTGGAAAAGCTACCACTGGAAAATAATTCGGATGACTTCGTATTTGATAACCAGATGCTGGCTCAGATTCTGTGGCTTGATTACCAGATAGCTGAAGTGAGTTGTCCCACCTCGTACTTTGCGGAAGCATCCTCGATAAACTTTCATCGCAGCTTAAAGTACGGTTTTGGCTGTCTATATACCGCAATAAAGTATCGCATAGCAAGAATGAACTTAAGCAAATCAAGGTTATTTCCCCGCTGATGAAGCCAGACCACAACAAACTATACATCTTTCTAATTTACTTGGTACTATCCCTGACCACCATTATTGCTTACGAGCAGGTTCGTCTAAATGACTTTGTCAATTACGACGACGATATTTATGTAACCCGGAACCCACAAGTAAAAGCTGGAATAACAGGAGAATCCGTTTTTTGGGCTTTTACCACCGGCCATGCCAACAACTGGCACCCAATGACATGGTTGAGCCACATGGTCGATTGCCAGTTGTTCAAATTGAATCCTGTTTGGCATCATTTAACCAGCTTGTTGTTTCATATTGTGAATGCTCTGCTCCTATTTTGGGTTTTGAGAAGGATGACCGGCGCAGCTTGGCCCAGTGCCTTTGTTGCAGGAGCGTTTGCCCTGCACCCTCTGCATGTAGAGTCGGTCGCTTGGGTGGCCGAGCGTAAAGATGTCCTGAGCGGTTTTTTCTGGATGCTAACAATTGCTGCTTATGTGCGATACGTAGAACGTCCGGGCGTCAGAAGATATCTGTTGATAGTTTTTGCTCTTTGTCTTGGATTGATGGCCAAGCCCATGCTGGTTACCCTGCCGTTTGTACTGCTTCTACTGGACTATTGGCCGTTGTGCCGATTCCAATTGGAGCATCAAAGTAAACGGAAAGCTTTACCACAGTTCCAATCAGTAAGAGCCCGCCTTCAAAAATTTTCGTTCTGGCGCTTGATTGCAGAAAAGATTCCCTTATTCATCGTCGTAGCAGTTCTCAGCACAATCACTTTTGTTGTTCAGCTAAGCACCATGCCAGCGATATTGTCGGACAAGATGCCTTCAGATATCGATGTAATGCGCATAACAAGCGCACCCCTAAGCGTGCGCATATCAAACGCCCTTGTGTCTTATCTCAACTATATCGTAAAGATGTTTTATCCAAGCCGATTGTCGGTTCTGTATCCCCACCCCGGTGATAGCTTGCCAATATGGCAGTTGATAGTCTCGCTTTTAATATTGGCAGGTATATCAGTAGGAGTTATTTATATGGCCCGTCGGCGAGGTTATCTCGTGGTGGGCTGGCTGTGGTACATTGGGACACTGGTGCCAGTTATCGGTTTGGTACAGGTGGGGGCACAGGCCATGGCCGACCGCTACACTTACATACCGCTGATTGGAACTTTCATTATGGTTGCTTGGGGCGCTGCTGAGTTTGGTACTAAATGGCGATATCGAAGTATTGGCTTTGGAATTACAGCGGGGATGGTGCTTGCTGCGCTACTGATTTTCACACGGGCGCAGCTGCGCTACTGGCAAGACAGCCTTACTCTATTCAGCCACGCCCTTGCAGTAACCGAAAACAACTTCATTATGCATAACAAGTATGGAACGGAACTACTCAAGAAAGACAAGCTGGACGAGGCCAACAGGCACTTTAATGCAGCCCTAAAAATCAATCCGCTATATCCGGAGGCTCACAAAAATAAAGGTAAGGTGCTTCTTGAACAGGCCAAATATGATGAAGCTATCGCTGTCTTTAGCGAACTGCTGCATGCTAGGGCTGATTGGCCACAAGTACACTATTATCTGGGGGTGGCTTATGTAAGAAAAGGTCAGCTTAATCAGGCTGTCAAGCAATTTAAAGCGACTGTCCAGCTATCACCTGATTGGCCGGAGGCATACCATGATTTAGCATCGGTCTATCTGCTCCTGGGCAAGTATGACCTGGCAATCCAAAATTACAAAGAAGCGCTGCGACTTAATTCGAATTATCCCTCGGCCATTAAAAATTTGAAAATAGCGCTGGAAGCACAAACCAAAATTAACAAATCAATCAAGAAACAGAAAAAAGCACCTTAGCCTGAATCCTAACTATCTCGGCTTGTTGGGAATAAGGAGGATGACCTTCTCAAATTTTTCCGGGGACAGGGTTTGTTTTAATATCCTTCGGATATCCTGCAGAGAAGTTCTCTGCGTCATATGCGTGATAACAATATGCTCGTTTTGAAGTTTTTCGATGAGCTCCGCAAACTCATTGATGTGTATATGCCTACCAGCCTCAGCCCTTTCGGCGTGCTCGTCTTCATAGAACGTACACTCGGCGATTAAAATCTTACTTTCAACAATATATTTCAATTGTGAAAAATCAACGTACTGTGTGTCTCCAAGATAGGTAACTATTGGAATCTCCAGCGGATAGTCAATTTCAATTCCTTTCTTTTTTAATTCAACTATTTGGGGCCCTGTAAGCTCAGCGTACTGGGGCTTAAGTTTTTTACGCTTTTCGATCACAGCGTAACCAACAGAGCCTTTGCTATGCTTTGTGGGAAAAACCCTGGTAAAAAGATTTGGCTTTATCTGGTATTCATCGCCAGCTTTTACACCGACCAGATTAGCAGGGACTTTATTGCCGTCCAGCCGCGACCAGGCATCAATTATCTCCCTCATTGGCTCGAGTAAATTCTGGGGAGCGAATATTGTTCCCGGAGATTGGCCACAAAAATTTCTGTGCGACAAGTAATAAGCAATACCTGCAGCGTGGTCCATATGTCCGTGTGTAAGCAAAATATTATTGATGGGAATAATCCTGCCAGGTGCCCTACCGATATCGAAGCAAACATCCAACTGCGGCATTGCAACCACAGTCTCTTCACCTGCGACCGAATAACCGATGATTTCCAGCTTATCTATTTTGATATGCGCTAAATTATGGCTTGCCATTTGGCTTCTCTGTACTACAAAAAACGATAACATTTAATAGTAGACACAGCTGGTGGCCATGTCAATCTGTTTTTGAAATTGCATAGGGATGCATTGTCATTCAGGCTGCAAAAATAAACTTGTTAGCAGCAGCTTGCTTCGATATACTTTTCACCAATACAAGTAAGAAAGGATGATATGATTAAATCCAAGGGTTTTTCTTCAATCCTTATTCCAAGCGCCACCGTATTTTTCTC
>CP070728.1:1118428-1156752 GCA_020351025.1 Planctomycetota bacterium | reverse complement strand
TCCTGTGCGAACCAAAGGAGCATTTTTCGCACCAGTTGCGCAACATCGCCCCTAATTAGGGGTGCGGACTCCGCTGTCGATTTACATCTTCCCCCCAAATTTTTTTTGTGTTTTTTGTTTTGAATTTTACACTATGGTTTTGCACTTTAAGTTTTAACTTTTCCGCTCCGTCGAGCTCCGCTTCACACACCTGCAAAATTTTGCACTTTTTTGTATAAGTTTTGCACCGTTTCGCGCAACTTTTGCTCTATTTTGGCGAAGTTTTGCAAAGCTTTGCTACGTTTGGCAACTTTTCCTCTCCAAAGCCTCAAAAACTAGCGCATTTGTGTAAAAATCTCCAACCTTAGAAATCGCGACTGTGTCAATGTAAGCCCTTTTTTAAACAAGAGTTACAAACATTTATCTCTGAAGCCCTCGCACAACCTCCTCTCCGCCCCACCACCTGTTTTCGCTCACTCAAAGCCAAAAACCCGCAACTAAAAACCCTCTTTTACTTCCTTCGCCACACCCCCAACCCAACAAAATACCTTCTCTAAGCCTAATTCTCACAATACTTTACGCAAATTATCTCATTCTGCTATTGTGGAAACACCAACTTTACGGTATAAATATATGTTTGGGTTTTTTACCAAACTGGGCTGATAACTGTGCGAAAATATATAAAATTTACGGAACATAGCACCGTTTTTGCGCATCTTTTATATCGAGCAGCGGGACATTAAAAGGATGAATGAGTTTTCACAGCAAAGCCAGGATTCACTTGCTGCTCGGCTAAAGGCCGGTGACCGTGCTGCTGCTGCAGAGCTCGTTGATATATATTATGAGAGGATATATTTGTTTATGAGGAGGCTTGGCCATAGCCGCCAGGTCAGTGAAGATTTGACGCAAGAAAGCTTTTTCCAGGCTTGGCAGCATATAGGTCGATTGAGAAGCGGAAAAGCCTTAAATAGCTGGCTGTATCAGATTGCTGCCAATATCTCGAGACTCCACTGGCGTAGGCACAAGGGTCAAAAGGCAGTTAATATTGATGGAATGGATGTGCCGGACAGCAGCAAGGCCGAGTTGGATAAAGTCGGGCATTTAGAGCAGCTTGAAAAGTTGAAAAACGGCGTTGCGAACCTGCCAATGAACTTGAAAGAGACCGTGGTCTTACATTACATGCAGCACTTGACTATCGCAGAGGCCGCCGAAGCTATAGGAGTCAGAGAAGGCACTTTCAAAAGTAGGCTAAGTAGAGCATTGAGAGCTTTAAGAAAGCAAATCGTTGCCGAGGATAGATAGCTGTTGTGAAAGAAGAAAAATTGGAAAAATTGTTAAATGAATTAGCGGATGTGACAGCAGAGCCGGTTACCCCCGGCTTTGCTGAAGATATAAAGCAGCGAATTCCGCACAGGCTTATGCCGCACAAAGGCAGAATGGATACTGTTAATATTATCATAGATTTGAGGGTGAGCAAATTAGCTGCAGCAGCGGCGATAATTATTACAATGGTTTTGTGGGGCAGCTTTCTTCGGAGCCCAGATTCGATAGACAATGGTTTATACAAGGATGGCAAGATGCTGGTGAAATACTTTTTGGGCGCCGGTGCCGAAGAAAGCAACGTATTGGTGGCTAAGTCAAGATATCAGTATTTGGTTCAAAGAGGTGAGGATGTTGCCTATTATGGCGATAATATTGACCCGCAGGATAGTAACGCAGTGTTGATACAATGGAAGCTTTCGGATGGTAATTATAAGGTAATCTTCGCAGATTTGCGTGAACAAACGGTTAGTGCTGAGGAGTTGATAGAGTTTCAGGCCCGGATGCTGCAGAAGAAAACAAAATAAATGGTATGAGGATGGCTTAAAATCAGCAATTTTGTTGCTTGCATTGAAAGGGGTGATGTGGTAATATAGATAAATTAGAAAAGTAGAACAGCAAGATAAATGTGAGTTTTGAAACTTTAGTTTATAAACAAGGAAGGAGTATTTGTATGTACAGACGAAAAGGGTTTACGTTAATAGAGCTTTTGGTGGTAATAGCCATTATTGCGCTGCTTATGTCTATACTGATGCCCACACTGGCAAAAGCAAGGAGGATGACAAAAGCGGCTATGTGTATGTCGAACCTGAAGCAATGGGGCTCTGTCTTTTCAATGTATACGGATGATTTCCACGGCTCCTTTATGGGAGGTCGAAATATAGGCGGCCAGAATTGGTGGGAAGTGCTGGAGCCGTACTACAAGAACAGGGCTCTATTGTGCTGCCCAATGGCCGCTGACCCTGAAAAGAATCCCTGGGAGGGCTATGGTAGCTACGGAACTTGGGGTCCCGACTGGTTCCCTGACGGTTATTATGGAAGTTATTGCCTGAATGAATGGGTTTGTAATCCAGTATACAAAACAGGGGAAGTGCCAACGTATGGGGATAACGCTAAATACTGGAGGAGTACTAATGTTAAAGGTCAATCTACCATCCCACTGCTTGGGGATGGCTGGTGGGACCAGGCCTGGGGTGAAGCCTTCGACAAGATTCCCCTTTATCCAGGTGAGTTTGAGGGTTTTACAGGCGATGACTTGGCGCATTTTGTTGTCCTGCGACATGATGGATGGCTAAACATGCTCTTTATGGATTACACTGTTAGGAAGATACATATTAAGGACCTGTGGCCCCTGAACTGGAATAGAATGACCGATACGGAGGAGGCCCCGCTAGTGGAAGACTACCCGCTTTGGCTCAAAAAACTACTTTAAAGAATGTTGAAAGCGATCATAGTATTGGAAAGGCCAGTCCTTGAGGACTGGCCTTTCTCGTTTATGGATGAGTGCAAATCGGTATGGATAAAGGAGCCATTTTGCAGAAGAGGAGCCTTAACATATAATCGCGGTTGTTTCTTCAATTTCCTCTACGACTTCGGTAACATCGGCGGGGTTTGATATGCAGCCGTCAAAACCTTTTTGCATTAAAGCAGCGGACTCGGAGTTGCTTAACTGATTCGCAATGCCTATAATTTTGATTGTTTGTAATTCTTCATCAGAGCGGATGCTTTTGCAGATGTCTGTTGCATCTATGCCTTTGGCTAAGAGGCTCACCAGCAGGACATGGGGGATAAATTTTCGGGTGATTACGCCGGTCTCACAATTACTGTGAGCCGTTTGTACTTCGTAATTGGCCTTTTGTAAAGCATCTGCCAAGGCCGAGGCTGCATCCTCGTTACTGTCCACTACAAGAACCCGGGTTTTGCCGGCCGGAAATCCTGTCGCAGGCATATTGTGCGTTTTCATAAATCGGATTAGCTCGCTGACTGGTATTCGCCGGTCTTTGCTGCCGGGTATGCGGTAGCCTTTCAATTGTCCCCTGTCGAACCATTTTGAGACCGTTCGAGGAGCAACATTACAGATTTTGGCAACATCCCCTGTTGTCAGTACGTTTTTTCCTTTTGCCATTCTTTCAGTTCCTGTTATCCCATATTTTCGCTGTGAGCCATGTTGTTTTTCGGCCTCAAATAAGGGTGTGTTTAACACAGAAGCTGTAATTAGCGACCGCTGGCTCTATAGGCAGTTGTCTTTGTAATAATAGGTCCCATAAGTTCTTATGATTTCCGCCGCTGCTGCCCTGTGCGGCTGATGCCGTGTGTATAAATTTCTTGCTCGCCGAGAAGCTTTTAATATAATTATGAGCGGTTGCCTTTTAGGACAAAGTCATTATGGGATGATAACTTTTGGTATAAGAAGTAAAGGTGGTTTAAGCTATGGCATTAAAGATTTATTACGAAAAGGATGCGCCGATAGATGCGTTAAAGGGAAAGAAGGTAGCGGTTATTGGTTATGGCAGCCAAGGTCATGCACATAGCCAGAATTTGCGTGATAGCGGGATAGAGGTAGCAGTAGCCGAGCTAAAGGGGAGCGACAACTATAAACTTGCGCTGGAGCATGGCTTTACGCCGGTGGATATAAAAACTGCTTTGGATGGCGCGACGCTCGTTATTGTAACCGTTCCGGATGAGGTACAGGCGAAAGTTTACGCCGAGCAGATTGCTCCTAACCTGGTGGCTGGTCAAACCCTTGGCTTTTGTCACGGCTTTAATATTCATTTTAAGTATATAGTTCCGCCGAAGGATATTAACGTCGTGATGATTGCGCCAAAAGGGCCTGGTCATTTGGTTCGTAGCGAATTTCAAAAGGGCGGCGGCGTGCCCAACCTGATAGCTGTCGAACAGGATTCAACCGGTGATGCTAAAGACATAGCCCTTGCCTGGTCAAACGGGATTGGCGGCGCCAGAGCAGGCGTTATTGATACAACATATAAGGAGGAAACCGAGACGGACCTATTCGGGGAGCAGTGCGTGCTCTGCGGCGGCCTTACATCGCTTATTAAAGCAGGTTTCGAAACACTCGTCGAAGCGGGGTATCAGCCGGAAATCGCTTATTTTGAGTGTTTGCACGAAGTCAAGCTCATAGTCGACCTTATGTACCAGGGGGGGCTTAGCTATATGAGATACAGTATATCCAACACCGCAGAGTACGGGGATTTGACCCGCGGGCCGAGAATCATCACCGAGCAAACCAAAGCTGAAATGAAGAAGATACTCGCTGAGGTAACATCAGGCGAATTTGCCAAAGAATGGGTAAATGAATACCAGAGTGGATTGAAAAAGTTTAAAAAGCTGTATGAAAAAGACCACGACTGCCAGCTGGAGGAAGTTGGCAGAAAACTGCGGAAGATGATGGAGTGGATAGACTCGAAAGAGATTTAATTCGATTGAGTGCTTAAAGACAAATACCAAAATATAAGGAAGATGCCGTGAGAACATTGAAATTATTGGTTGTCGTTGGCTGTTTTGCTTTTTGTGGCTGTGGTGTAGTGGAGTACTTTGAATCTGAAGAACCTCCCTATGACGAGGAGCTTCCTATCGCTTATAATCAGACAAAGCTGAAGGAAAGTACCTCTGCCGATGTGCTTGCGATAATTCACAGACCGGAATATGATGAGTTGCTTAGCCAAAGCAAAAGCGTTGTTGCTTCGCAGGGACAGAAGAAAAAGGGCTACCAGATTTGGTTCAATATGGTTTCCTTCGACGAAGACAAGCTCGCTGCAAAGCGAAAGTACTTCTTTGTAGTAGACGAAAAGGGCAAAGCTTTTCTCGTCGGGCCTAGGCGAAGCCTTACATTTAACAGCGAAATGGTGTTGGAACCAGATGTGCTTGAGGAAGCCTACGCGGACGAAAACTCAAGGCGAATTGCTATATTGGAGCAGGTTTTAAGTAATGTCCGTAAGGATATAAATGAGGTTGCCGAGGATAATAAAACACTTGATATTTGCGGGATGTTAATCAATCAGACGCTGCAAACAGTTATGCATAAAATGGATGAATCACCTGTTTTAGCATCAACACTAAGCGATGCTAATGGTGTTGCTGTTGACCATATTTCGCTTGGCAAAGGCAATATTCGAATGGATGTTGCTGGCGATATTGTGAATGTTCAAGTGAGGTTAGGTTCACTTGCGTGGACGTTAGAAGACCCGTTTGCTTTAGAAGAGTAGCCGCAGGCCAGTAACAACAGAAGGGCAAAAAGAAATTTTTGAAATCTCAGTTTGTAAAGCTCGCCTGTTCAAAAAGCATTTAGGGCAGGCGGTTTTTGTTTAGGCTTCTTATTATTCGAAAAGAAAAAAGAGTGGGTCTGTAAGCCGAGTTCTGTCTCCCGCCGTAAGGCGGGTGGCGGCCATTTATCTTGACCAACTGTTACCAGTTGGCTCTGCCTTTCGACAAGCGACCTACCTGCTGTTAATACCCGGGCCGAGTACCAGCCGCTTGG
Source organism: Planctomycetota bacterium (assembly GCA_020351025.1). GTDB lineage: Bacteria > Planctomycetota > Phycisphaerae > Sedimentisphaerales > Anaerobacaceae. The sequence goes on along the minus strand of CP070728.1, from coordinate 1,150,958 downwards.
TCTTGCAGGCGGTGGGGTTTGCCCAGCCGGAACTGTCACCAGTACCGCGGTGCGCTCTTACCGCACCATTTCACCATTGCCTGAGTCCCGACAAGTCGGGACCATCGGCTGTGTAGTTTCTGTGGCACTTTCCCTCGGGTCACCCCGGGTGGCTGTTAGCCACCACCGTGCCCTGTCCTGCCCGGACTTTCCTCCGGTTTTTCAACCGGCGGTCGCCCAACCCACTCTTTTAATTGATTATTTATTATTGACTATTGATTATTTAGCTACGAACTATGGTTTTATTATACCCAAATCCCGTTTTATTTTCCAGAGGTGATTTCGATATGTTTTTTGAAATTTTTGTCGTTGATGTTAGTAAAATCGCTTCTGTGGTGTACACCTCTGCTTTCCTTTCGCATCTGTGCTGCTTGGGTCATCAATAGTGCCACGGTCAACATATTCTGGCACTCCCAGTCCTGGGGCTGGTCAAAGGTTTTGTCCATGACATAGCGCTGCCAGAATCCAATAATCTCCTGTGCCTCGGTAAGCAACTGGGCCTTTCTGGTAATGCCGACATTTCGCCACATAAGGGCTCGAAGCGAATTTCTAACGTCAGACGTATTCAACAAAGTTCGGTTTGAATAAGTGGGTTGATGTTTTATCCGCTGGTGTTTGATGCCAGAGTCGCCTGGCTTTTTTATGTGTTGGGAAGCAGATTGCCCAGCTATTTTGCCGAATACCAAACCTTCCAACAGGGAGTTGCTACCGAGTCGATTTGCGCCGTGCAGGCCGGTGGCGGCTATTTCGCCACAGGCATAAAGATTTTTGATGCTTGTCGCAGCTTTCGCATCGGTCTTTACGCCACCAATCATATAGTGTGCGCTGGGTCGAACGGGAATCAAATTCTGGCTGACGTCTATGCCGAAACTTTCACAAAGCTCACTGATTGTGGGGAACCTCTTCGCAAAGTGTTCTCTTTTGAAGTGTCGAACATCCAGATAGACATTTGTTGATTTGGTTTTGAGCATTTGTGCCAGGATTGCACGACTTACAATGTCACGCGGCGCTAGTTCGGCGGATTCGTGGTAATCTTTCATAAAGGCCCGTCCGCGGCTGTCTCTTAATATAGCGCCTTCACCTCGCAGGGTTTCGGTGACCAGAGCACGTGAGGCACCTGCGACGTAAAGTGTTGTCGGGTGGAACTGCATGAATTCGAGGTCCTGCAGTACGGCACCTGCCCGGTAGGCAATAGCGATGCCATCGCCGGTTGCAATTTCAGGGTTGGTTGTTTCACGGTAGAGTTGCCCTGCTCCTCCTGTTGCCAAAATTGTATTTGTTGCCCAGATTATCTGAGGCCCGCGCTTGTCCTGGCCGATTATTCCAATGCACTTGTTGTCATCATTGCTGAGTAAATCCACGCCGCAAAAGTTTTCTACTATTTTTATATTTGGATTCTGCCTTGCCTTTTTTATGAGCACTTCGGTAATTATCCTGCCTGTTTCATCTCCGTGGGCGTGAGCAACACGGGCGTGAGAGTGGCCGCCTTCGAGTGTAGTGGCGATATGTCCATCGGTCAGGTCAAAATCAGTACCCCAGCGGAGCAGTTGCTCGATGAGACGCGGCCCCTGTCGAACGACTAAGTCGACTATTTCTTTGTCGCTTATACCGCAGCCAGTGTTAAGCGTATCGACTATGTGTGATTCAAAACTATCTGTTTCATCAAGCACCGATGCTATTCCGCCTTGAGCGAGCCAGGTGTTACTGTCCTGCAGAGAGCCCTTGCAGACGACAATGACATTGCAGTGCTCGGCTGCTTCGATGGCGGCGCGGAGCCCGGCAATGCCGGCGCCTATCACCAGGCAATCGGTGAAGAGCTGGTGCGTTGAGATAGAGTCAATAGCAACCAGATAGCGTCTGAATTCTGTCTGGTCGGTCATAAAACGTCCTTGATTATAGATACTCGATACTCAATAAGAACATTAACTAATCAATGTAAAATAATCAATAATTTATCGCTGAGCTAACTTGGCCCAGTTGCAGCCGCTCAGGGACTCGATAACAACTTCTCCCAGGTTTGGGTTTTCGATATCAACGGTTTCGTCAAAGGGCACAATCGAAAGTATCTTTACACCGCTGCATTGGCTTAGTACTTGTTCAGTAGTCTCTTGGGCTACTGTTGTTTTGGTGGCGTCATAGCCATTAATGACTACGCCGGCGATTTTCAATTCCGTCGCCCGGATACAGTCAATCGTCATAAGGGTATGGTTTATCATTCCAGCGTCGGAGCGGGCAACTATTACCATAGGCAGGTCGAATTCAGATGCCAAATCCAGAAGGTCAAATTCCGCAGAAAGAGGTGTGCGGACACCGCCGACACCTTCAATTATAACTATATTGCTGACTTGACATATTTGTTTGTATGCGGCTGCAATTTCGTCAAAATCTATCGGTTTGTTTTCGCGAGCAGCACTTACAATAGGTGCTGCCGCGGTGATGTAACCGACGGGGGTTATTGTCGAAAGCGAGAGGTCGCTATTTGCACAATTAGCCAGGAACTCAGTCTCGCAGCTGACCAGGCCCTCCCAGCGGTGCTTGCAGGCAGTGGCGATTGGTTTGAATACGCCTACTTTAAGGCCTTGACGGGTAAGAATTTTAGCGGTAGCACCGGCTACTAATGTTTTGCCTACTCCGGCGTCGGTGCCGGTTACAAAAAGGCCAGCTTTTTTAGGCAGGTTCAGATTAATTGGCATTAAACTTTTATCCGTCAGCCCGTCTTTGGTTCCATAGCGTTCGGCTTTGTTTGATTTGGGTCGATGGAATTTGGCTCAGGACACTCTTTTGGTTTCTTGCGGGCCAAGACTACTTCGGCAGAGAATACTTTATTGTCGTTGACATATTTGAGTACAAATGCCTGGAGTTCCTGGGTCGATGCCGTCAAAATGACCCTGTCTTCGACCAATTGATGCTTGACTGCACCGGGGTCTTTTTCGAGCAGTTCCCTCATTGCGTCGTTGGTTATCCATCGCATCTTCAACTTGGGTTCGATGGAGTCTATAATTATAAATGAATGGCCAGCTATGAAGAGAAACGAGTTCAAATCCCGGTCTTCATTCGGGTCCGGTTGTGTGCAGGGGAACTGACTTGGGCAAACGTTAAGAAAAAGTCTTTCGAAGCAGGTGCTCAAACCCGCGATAAACGAGCCTTTTTTACCCTTATCATTGGTAAAAATTAATATATAGGCTTTTTCTCTTATTTCGGGCGGTAAATCCCAGTCTTCTTCAGAGCTATCTACAGCGCGCTTAAATTCCCACGTGGATTTAGGGCAGTTGGTGTCGTCTACCCAAGTGCCGAGCAGCTTCTCTTCGAAGACAAGGGCTTCTTCAGTGAAAAGCGGATGGAGCGATATAACAGGTATACAGCCGCCTAAAATGCCGGCTAACAAATAAACAAGAAATTTTTTGGTTTTCATTTCTCCGTCTCCTTAGAATTTTTTGAAAGTTGTTTATTTGCTGTATTAATAAAACATTGTACCATGTTTCAGGGGCAATAGCAATAAACCCCGTTAGAAATCTTCGCAGTTTGCGCCATATTCTTATCCCGTTTGAGATTTCTAACGGGGTGAACTTAATAGTGTTAAAAATTGATTTGCAAAACGGTGATTGAAAAGCGATTATTACAGCTATGGGTAGCAGGGGCAGGCCAGATAGATTTGCCAAAGTGCGGGAACATATGCTCGAGTGGGACCTGAAGGGCCGGGGTATAACCGACCCTGATGTGTTGAGGGTGATGGAAGAGGTTCGGCGGGAAGAATTTGTGCCGGGGCAATATCGGTTGCAGGCCTATTCCGACGGGCCGCTTCCTATCGGGTTGGCTCAGACTATTTCTCAGCCGTATATTGTTGCTTTGATGACAGAAGAGCTTCGGCTTAATCCTGATTGTGAGGTTTTGGAAATTGGTACCGGCAGTGGATATCAAACCGCAATTCTGTGTAAGCTGGTAAAAAAGGTCTACACGATAGAACGATTCGCAGAACTATCTGAGTCGGCGCAGGCAGTTTTGAACAGGTTGGGTATTAACAATGTTGAATTTTACGTTGGCGACGGCAGCTGCGGCTGGCCGGAGCAAAAAACCTTTGACAGAATCCTCATTACCGCAGCGGTACCGCGGATGCCAGAGCCACTCGTAGAACAGCTTATTGATGGCGGTTTGATTATCGCTCCGATTGGTCCTGCAGGAGTACAGGAACTGGTGGTTCGCGAAAAGAAAAAAGGCAAAATCACGGGGAGATTAATTTGCGATTGTCGGTTTGTTAAGCTGCTTGGCAAATATGGTTTCAGCGAATGACATAAAGAAGCAGTAATCATGGGAAAGACGACTGAAAAGCAACAGGTCAAAATTGATTTATCGATGCCGGTGCGTTATCTGAAAGGTGTGGGACCGGCAAGGGCCACGGCCTTTGCGCAGTTGGGTGTACGTACCGTGGGCGATTTGTTGGAGTATTTTCCGCGAGACTGGAACTTTGTACCTGAAGCCATAAAAATAGGTCAAATGCAGGAGGGTTTTTCTGCTACCATTGTCGGCCTGGTTGAATCGGTGGACTACCAAAGCTTCCGCCAGCCGGCGATTTTTGAAGCTGCGCTTGCTGACGATACGGGGATGTGCAGGATTGTCTGGTTTCACGGCGGGTATTTAAGGGGCCAACTAAAACCCGGCCAGGTGATAATGGCATCAGGCAAGGTTAGTTTATATAAGCATCAGGTACAAATGACCAATCCGAAATTTATGGTACTTGAACAGGGCTGCTTAGAACCGGCTGAGTATTTTGGCGGTGGTGTTTATCCTGCATTGGCAAGGCTTTCCGGCAGGCAAATTAAGCGGATAATTCGACCTGTTCTTGATAACTTATCTGAGCTTGTAGATGAGCTTTACGATGAGGACTTTCGTAAGAGAACAAATCTTATTGGCAGAACGGATGCATTTGCCTGGATACATTTGCCGCCGGACGAGGGGAAATTAGCTCTGGCCAAACGCCGATTAAAGTATGATGAGCTGTTTCTGATGCAGTTGGGCCTGGCGCTTCGCCGGTACAAATGCAAGCATTTCTCGGCAGCGGCAGCGATGAATTACACCAACCAAATCGACAGCCGAATCAGAAAACGGTTTCCTTTTTTGCTCACCGGGGACCAGGACAATTGCATCTCTGAGATTGTTGCAGACATGCAAAAGTCCGAGCCGATGAATCGGCTGCTGCAGGGTGATGTGGGGTCGGGCAAGACAGTAGTGGCGCTATATGCTGCTTTATTGGCAGTTGCGAACAAGAGACAAGCAGCGATTATGGCGCCTACGGAGATTCTGACTGACCAGCATTTTATAAGTATGGAAAGATATTTGAAGAATAGTAAAGTCAGGAGAGTCTTAATAACGGGGGGATTAACAGGCAAAAAAAGGAAGGAGCTTTTGGGGCAAATAAGAAACGGCCGGATTGATATTGTCGTGGGGACGGTGGCATTATTGGAGAAAGATGTGAAATTTGCCAACCTTGGTCTGGTGGTGATTGATGAGCAGCATAAATTTGGCGTTCATCAGCGATTGAAATTGCGCAAGCAAGCTACACCACATTGTCTTGTTATGACAGCTACCCCAATACCTCGAACACTGGCAATGACTGCTTTTGGCGATTTGGATGTTTCCATTATAAAACATTCTCCGCCGGGAAGAGTCACCGTCATTACACGCTGGATTGATTCACACAACCGACAAAAGGCATACGAGTTTATCCGCGAGCGTTTGAAGGCAAAGAAACAGGCCTATTTTGTCTATCCACGGATTACAAGCGTTGAGGAAAATAGCACCATCAAGGCTGCAACTGATGGATGGAAGAATCTTGCTAAAAAAGTTTTTCCGGAATTTACTGTTGAGCTTTTACATGGTCGGATGCCCTCCCCACAAAAGGGGCGTATTATGGCCGAATTCAGGAAAGGCAGAATTGATGTACTGGTCACAACTATCGTGGTAGAGGTTGGAGTGGATGTTCCGAAGGCAACGATAATGGTTATAGAGGGAGCGGACAGATTTGGCCTGGCACAGTTGCATCAGTTGCGTGGACGTATCGGCAGAGGCGAAGATAAGTCATATTGCTTTTTGTTTGCTGAGACTGAAAGCGAGGTGGCTAAAAACAGGCTCGAAGTTATGACCAGATGTAACGATGGTTTTGAGATAGCAGAGTGTGATTTGCGTCTGCGTGGGCCTGGGGAATTATTTAGCACACGACAGCACGGCCTGCCGGATTTGAAGATTGCAAATATTCTTGACGACTACGAACTTCTGGTTCTGGCCAGAAAAAATGCGTTCGAGTTGGTCTTGCGAGACCCGGCGTTAACCGGGCCTGAGCATAAGAATATTCGCCGGGCATTGTTGGCTAAACTTGGCGATTCCCTTGGATTGGCTGATGTGGCTTAAAAAAGTTAAAGGAAAAAAACCACAATTTAGAATTTAAGGCTTATTTTTCCTTTAGTTTTAAATTTTAAGTTTTGATTTTACATTTTTCGCTCTACATCTTACGCTATTGCCATGCAGGTGTTTTACAAAAGTAAGCTCTTAGAGAAGGTTCTAATCGGCATTAACGTTTTAACGGCGGCGGCAGTTGCGGCGTCTTTCGTTATGCTGTTTGGTTTTGATGCTCCGCTATTGCCGGCTAAGATTTTATATACCGTCCAGATAGTCTTACTTTGTGTATTTATCGCAGAGAAGATAGTTCGGCTGTTTAACGTGGCTTCAAAGGTCGAGTTCTTACGGGTGAACTGGTTTGAAATTCCGTTGTTGCTTGCACTATCAATAGCTTTGCATGGGGCGGGTCGTTGGTTTGGTGAAGTCGATTCTGAGGTGGTTCTGCATATCGCAGTTGGTTTTTATCTTGTTCTACAGGTGGTCATCAAGGTTTGCAGAACGGTTGTGAACCTGGCGGCGTCGGGCAGGAGCCCAACTCGAACGTTAATTGCCAGCTTTCTGGTTTTGATAGTCTCCGGGGCTGGACTGCTTATGCTGCCGAGAACATCGGCTGCCGAGAGTGTCAGGTTTGTGGATGCTCTGTTTACGGCGACCAGCGCGACCTGTGTTACCGGCCTAATTGTAAAGGATACCGGAAATGATTTTAGCCCAATGGGGCAGTTGGTCATTTTGGCGCTGATTCAGCTTGGTGGTCTGGGCATAGTAGTGTTCGGCGCGGTTTTCGCCCTGCTTTTAGGGCAGGCACTTAGCTTACGCGAGAGGGTAGCAATGCAGGATTTGTTAAGTGCCCGCACTCTTGGTCGAATAAGCAATATGATAGTTTTTATTTTTGCGGGGACATTTCTCATCGAAGCTATAGGTGCAGTTAGTTTGCTGGGTATGTGGGACGCCACACCGGGCGGGATTGGCGATGTACACCAAAGGTGGTTTTACAGTATCTTTCATTCGATTAGTGCTTTTTGTAACGCGGGCTTTAGCTTATTCGAGGACAGTTTCGCCGGCTATAACAGGACCTTGCGTGTGTATGTGGTAATCTGCCCCCTGATAGTCCTGGGCGGGCTCGGCTTTAGTGTGCTTTACGATTTGGTTAATATTGCTGCAGATAGAATAAAGCGCTTCTTCAAAAGGCTAATTCATAAACAATACAGGCTTTCCATGGCAGCGCCGAAAAGAATGCAGCTGCAAAGTAAGATTGTTCTTAGTGTAAGTTTCTTTCTTATAGTTTTTGGGATGGTGTCTATACTTTTGTTTGAGCGTTACGCGAGCCAGGGCACTGTTGAAAACTTTGGAGCGCGTGATGCCCTGTTTCAGTCGATTACAGCCCGCACGACCGGGTTCAATACAGTGGATATTTCAAAACTGTCGGCATCGAGCAGGTTTATTTTAATTGTTCTTATGTTTATTGGAGGCTCGCCTGGCTCGACCGCAGGGGGAATAAAGACTGTAACGTTGGCAGTGGTAATAATGACTGTTGTTGCAGCCCTTCGGAAGCGAGAGGAAGTTGAGTTGTTTAAGCGTTCTATTCGCATAGTTGTTGTTGGCAGGGCAATTACAGTTACAGTTCTTTTTGTTGTGGTTTTGTTTGCTGCTACGCTGGCTCTGAGTATAACAGAGAATGCAAACGGCTTTAGTATGGCGGAGATTATGTTCGAAGCTGGTTCAGCCCTGGGCACCGTTGGCTTGACAACGGGTATAACGCCTTCTTTGACAACCGTCGGTAAACTGATTATCATAGCAGTGATGCTTATAGGCAGATTGGGCCCCTTGACGCTGTTGGCGGCGCTTACGTTTAACTTGAAACCAGCTCAATATAATTATCCGCAAGAGGCGGTCATTGTTGGCTAAATTGGTAACTGGTAATTGGTCTTTATTTAACCAATTACCATTTAACCAAAATGGGAGCTAATATTATGAAACGGTTTGCAGTAATAGGGTTGGGACGGTTCGGCAAGAAATTGGCTATTGCTCTGGCGATGAGCGGAGCAGAGGTTATCGCAATTGACAAAGACAGGAATGAGGTAGAGCTGATTCGCGACCAGGTAAGTCATGCTGTTCGACTTGACAGCACCGATGAAGAAGCACTCAAGGCCCAGGGTGTTGATAAAGTAGATGTTGCTATCATCGGTATAGGACAAGGCACAGGCCAGGGTTTTGAATCGGCTATCTTGACGGTGGTGAATCTGAAGCAAATGGGCGTAAAGGAGATTTTTGCGAGAGCGGAAGATTTGATTGCTGGCGAGGTTTTTTCAAAGGTGGGCGCAACAGACGTGATTTACCCCGAGATTGAATCGGCTCAAAGATGGGCGTATAAACTTATAGCTCCGCAAATCGGCGAGAAGATTGATTTTGCGCCGGGCTACAGTCTGGCTCGGATAAAGGCACCAGCCAGTTTCGACGGTAAGACGGTTATGGATTTGCAGCTGCGGCAGAAATACAATGTAAATTTAGTTGCCATCAAAAGAGATGAGCACAGCAAGGCCAGAAAAAGCGAAAAGGCCAGCATCATCAATGTCCCTATGCCTAATACCGTGATTTACAAGGACGATATCCTCATGGTTGCCGGCTCCGATGCCGACCTCGCAAAACTACCTCAGGAGTAATTGTATGAAAGGGCTTTCTCATTTATACGAAGCCGGAGGTTGAGCCTGTTGTTCAATGGCTCAAAAACAGCTGATGACGACCTGCGGATGGCGGAGTTGGTACTTAAAGATAATGAGCTGGTTTGTTCACGAAAAACTGCCACAAAAGTAAAATGGACAAGTTAGGGTCTAAGCTACATGCTGTTTTTAAATCGATATCGGGATACTCGAAGTTTCCCATAGATGCTGAGCATCTCCGAATTGACACAAAAGACGGCAAGACTCTTTTAGAATTTTGCTACCTGGCATCATCGGAGTCAGAGTTTGATGTGATTGGTGAATTTTTTGAGGATACGTTTACTTTATCCTGTGATGGTTGGTATGGAGAATTTTTTATGGATCAAAGTCCAGAGCGGAGCGCGAAAAGAATTCTTGAAATGTTAAAATCCATATTCGAAGGGAAAGTAAGACTTAGGGTCAAATTTGCAGGGAGGACACCTTTTCAATGGGTAATTCTTTTTGACGAAGGAATAGATTGGTGTGTGATAAGCCAGGTGGGGCTTTTGTTCTATAATTATTTTGGTAAACGCAGAACAGTAGTAAAAGTCAATAAATTGATAGGTTAAACCTTTCGGTATTTTCTGAGAATACTGAGGAGGTTTTGCATATCATCGGGTAGGGGTGCTTCGAATTTTATTATCTTTTTTGTGGTTGGGTGTTTGAATTCGAGTGTCGAGGCATGCAGGGCGGGACGGTTTATAACTGGTTCTTCGACCGTCGGGTCAGCATCTTTTAGTTGCCAGGGACAGATGAATTTGCCGCCATACATATCATCGCCTACAATCGGGTGCTTAATATAGGAAAGGTGGACGCGTATCTGGTGGGTTCTGCCGGTCTTGGGTATTAGCTTCAGCAGAGAAAAGCCACGAAAGCTCTCGAGTACTTCGTAAAAAGTGATTGCCTCTTTACCTGTTTCCGGGCGGATAGCGTATTTTTCCCTTACCTTTGGGTGTACACCCAAAGGTGCGCTTATGCGGTCGGCATTAAGGTCCGGCGTACTGTGAACAATAGCAAGATAGCTTTTTTTAACCTGCCGATTTTCGAACTGTTTGGCGATTTTCCACTGAGCGCTGTCGTTTTTAGTAACGACCATAACACCGGAGGTGTCTCTGTCGAGCCGATGTACGATACCAGGCCGAAATTCCCCCAGGCCGCTCGACAGTTTATCAGAATAAAATGCAAGGGCATTAACCAGAGTGCCGTGTGTGTTGCCGCGGGCAGGATGAACAATCATATCGACCTGCTTGTTAAGAACAATGATGTCGTCATCTTCGTAAATGATATTCAAAGGTATGTCTTCAGCCAAAATTTCTTTGCTTGGCAACCTGGGCAGCGTCAATTCTATTTTATCTCCCGTGCTTAGCTTAAAGCTGGGCTTTACTGTTTTGCCGTTGACCTTGACGGCACCGGCCTTGATTATCTCCTGGAGCATAACACGACTGTAATTATTGAATCGACTATGCAGGTATTTATCGACTCGGCGCTCCTTGATAGTTTTTCCTACATGGAGTGTCTGCTCTTCGGGCCTGGAATTGGCACCTTGCATCTTGGTTGGGGCGCCGTTTTGCGGTTGTTTGTGGAATAGGTGCCCTCTCAAGCGTTCTTCATTGCGTTTGAGGGGGCTGTTGTATTTTTCTTGACGCTTCACGCTTAACTTTCGTTATTGGCTAAGCAGGTTGGTGTCGGTGGCCTCAAATATACCGTTTGGTATTTGGACAGCTTGGTTGATGTCGGGAATCTCAACTTCATTGCTTTCTGTTTGCGGAAGCTGTGGGGTATCGAGTCTAATCTGAGGCTTGAGAACTTTAGCTGCCTCAGCTTTTGATGCTCGGCTGAAGACGACCCCTTGCTGGTATTCGGCCATTGTGTCGATGCGTAATTTTGCCTGGACAGCAGCGACAGTGCTTTCGAGGTCGGTGTTTGTGGTGATATCGATATATATTTGTCTTGCTTTCTCAAAGTTACCGAGTTCTTCTTCGCATAGTCCCAGGCCTAATTGAGCCATCGCCAGCAGCGATGCGTTTGTCGAGCATTTCTCCACTGCTTTTTTATAATTGGCCATTGCTTGGTTTATCTGAGAAACTACTTCTTGTGGGCGCACGGCCCCTGAGCGGTAATGCAACTCCGTCCGCAGGGCTTCTGCTTGTTTGATAAGTGCCAAAGCTGCCATATGGTCGTTTTTTATGTCTTGGGCTTCGGCTTGGAGATTGTCAGCAGTCCGGATGAGCATATACGAGGCATCTATTCCTTGAGCCTGGGTATAGATAATCTGAGCTCTGTTCCTCGATAGTTGGCTGATGAGCTCTGTTAACCTGAGCTGCTTTTGAACTGATACTACTGTTTTTTCATAAGTCATCCAGAAGTATGCGGCTGCGACTACAACAACAAGTACGGAGACGTAAATAATCGGTTTGGCATTTTTCTTTGCCCATTGCGGGGAATTGGCTATCCATCTGGCCAATTCATTGGTTTTGAGTTCGTGTCGGTGTTTGGATTTCATTTTTTTTACTCCCTTTAACGCTCTATGGCACAGTAGCCCTGTTTAGTCGCGCCACTTTCAAAAGTATAATTATAGCAAAGATTGTTTTATCTTGCAATAGGGACGAATGCTCGCTAAAATCCTGATTAATAATTAGTTGAGAGGTTCCAGATGTTGAGGTCGAAAGGTTTCGTAAATCCGGATATGGGATTTTTTCTGCTTTGCCTGTTAGTCTGTGCGGGGACTTTTTGTTGGGCAGGTGAGCAGCTGCATAAAACCAGTACTCCAAATTTAAGCGAGGGTGCTTGGGACCCGGCCAAATATATCGGTCTTGATGAAATCCGACCCGGGATGGAGGCATATTGCTTAACGGCGTACAAGGGTGCTGAGATAGAAAAGTTTCAGATGGAGGTTCTAAGCGTAGTCCGCAATGTAAGACCGGGCAGAGATGCAATTTTGGTGCAGGGTTTGGATGAGCGTTTTATCCACACCGGTCCCGTAGCAGGGTGCAGCGGCTCCCCTGTTTATATCGATGGCCGGTTGGCCGGTGCCCTTGCTTTTGCGTGGCTTTACAGCAAAGACCCGCTTTACGGTGTGACACCGATTAAAGAAATTATCGAAGTAGGCCGGCTTGGCAGTGCTCTCGGCGTCACCGACTCGCCTGATGTTGCAAGGTTTGTTTTTGATTTTTCTACCGGCCTTGATTTTGCCAAGGTTTACGAACAAATCACCACAGCCCGGGTTTCAGAAAGAAATATTCAGGGAGGTCTGACCTTTCTGCCTTGTCCGTTGGCTACCGCCGGTTTGCCGGTGGAAGTTTGTGAACAGATGGGAGACTTAGTTGAGCCATTTGGGCTTATGGTCGTTCCTGGTATCGGTGGCAGCGCGGGTACCGTCAAGGCCGAGGACGTGCAATTAGAACCGGGTGCCTGTCTTATTGTGCCCCTGATAACCGGTGATATACAAATGGAGGTTGTAGGAACAGTAACAGAAGTAGAAAGTGACAAGGTCTATGGCTTTGGGCACAGCTTTACCGGTCATGGCCGCATAGATTTGCCAATGGCTACCGGACAGGTGCATGCTGTGGTATCAAGTATGAGGCGTTCTTTTAAGTTCGCCAGTTCGATTGAAATAGTCGGTGCCTTAACTATTGACGAGGCAGCGGCGGTCAGCGGACACATCGGCGCAAAGGCAAGAATGTTTCCGCTGACAATAACAGTGGACCATTACAATGACGCCCAGAAGCGGCCCTACAACTGTCAGGTTGCTGATAATCGGCTGCTTACTCCACGGGTACTTCTCTTGGCTGTTGCCGGCGCGACTCTTTACCTCGGTGTTTTGCCGCCTGACCATATGATTGAGTATCAGGTGACTATCGGTGTCGAAGACGCTGACCCTGTTACCTTTGAAAATGTCTCAACCAGCGTTGGTCTGGAAGAGATGCTTGTCGAAAGCATCAGCTCAGTTGCGATACTTATGAACAATCCGTACAAGGAGGCTGATATAGAATCAATCGACTTTAATGTTTGTGTGAGGCCGAAAAATATCTCTTCAAGAATATGGTCGGTTGATTTGTCTGATTCAAGTGTCAAAGCCGGCCAGCAGCTTGATGTCGCCGTGGTTGTGGAAACTTTCCTGGCAGAAAAGAAAAAATATCAGTTCGGTTTGAAGATTCCTGATGAGTTGGCGCCCGGAGTATATGATTTGATTGTGTGTGGCGGCTACGATTACCGGGAGTTCTTCAGGAAAGCCGCGCCGTATAAATTTGTTCCTCAAAATCTGGCGACTCTTATCGAGGCGATGAATAATATTCTCACTGTTAGCAGGGATAAATTATATTGTCTTTTGGTTTTGCCGCCGGCGGGAATCGCAGTAGAGGGGGCTGAACTTCCTGATTTGCCTGCGACTCGCGTGTTAGTATTGCGTGATGCTAAAAGAACCCTGCGGACTCAGCCATACCCGCGCTGGCTCGAAAACAGCTTGACGACCGGTACGGTCATCGTCGACAAGAAAATTATGCGCGTAATCGTGGAAGAGTAATTGGAGCAAGAGATGGTAAATAAAAAACGGACAAGTATAATTAAAAAATGCCTGAAACCTTTGAATTTGCCGCTATGCTTTTGCGCTTTGGGCTTTGTGTTTTTGTCATATTTCTCTGGTACATATTGTTGGGCTGTTACCAGTAAGATTACCCGTCACACTAGTGCTGTAGATTTGTCGAAGGGCAGGACCGAGGACATTGTAGTTGGCTCAAAAGGGACCCTTCAACTCGGCAGGGCCGCTGAATCGCTCGTCGGCGAGTTTGAAGACGTTTGGTCGATAAACAGTATCGTTTTAAAGGATGGTACGGTTTACCTCGGCACAAGCCCTAACGGTTGTATTTATGAATACAGCCTTGGTAAACTGACTAAAATTTATCCCGCACCAACTCAGCCCACCCCGGCGGCTCAAGGTATAAATGAGTCAAGTGAGCCAACTTCGGCCGAGTTGGGCCGGGATGCAAATATATTTGAGCAAGAACAATATTTGGCTAACAAGCACATTTTTGCAATGGCAACGGATGCGACCGGCGGCCTCTTGGCAGGAATAAGTGGCGATGAATGCAAACTAATGCGGTTCGAAGCCGATAAGATGGAGGTGATTTTTGAGCCGAACGACGCCGAAGGGAGCCCGCCTTGCGGGGGTACCAAATATATCTTCGCTATAGCTGTGGATGATAGTGGTGATATTTATTTGGCAACAGGACCGCAGGGCAAGGTCTACTGCCTCGATTATTCTGCTAAGCAGCCACAGCTTGTTTACGATAGCCGTGACAAGAACATACTCTGCTTAGCTATAGGACGGGATGGCCTTATTTATGCGGGCAGCGACAGCCGAGGACTTATCTACAGGATAGACCCGCGCACCAAGACGGCAACAGTACTATACGACAGCGACCAGCCGGAGATTACGGCATTATTGTTTGCCAAGGACGGCAATTTGTATGCGGCAGCGACGTCGGCTAAGATTGCTCAGGCAGAGGTGGAATTTGCCCCACAGTTGCCTTTGGCTGGTCGGCCTGAGCCGCAGTTAGAAAAAGGTGAAAGTGCCAGTGAAAGTGCAGGTGGCCTCAAGCTGCAGATACCCAATACAAAGCAGAGCGTCAGCAGTGAGCCGCCAGAAAGACCAATGCCGCCGCGCAAACCACCTGAGCCGAGCGAGGCCAGTTACATATATGAAATAACCAAAGAAGGTTATGTGACTGATGTATTTAGTGAGACTGCGGTTTTGTTCTGCTTGGCTGCCCAAGAGCAGAATCTACTCGTCGGAACAGGAAACAACGGCCGTACTTTCTCTATCGAACCGGACTTGGAGGCCGAAGCGGTTATCTATGAGGACAAGCAGGCGTCACAAATAACTGCGGTGACAGTAGTCGGAGAAGATGTGTATCTTGGCACAGCGAATCCTGCAAAGTTGGTAAAGCTGTCCAGGGCTTTTGCTTCTGAGGGAACTTACACTTCCGACCTTATCGATGCTGGTCAGCCAGCAAGGTGGGGCAAGCTGCAAATCGAGGGGGACGTTCCGCAAGGCTGTAAGGTTTGGGCGGCTTCCCGCAGTGGAAACGTTAAGGATGTAAACGACCCGACTTTTTCTGAATGGACAAAGTTGACTGAGATTACTGGACCGATGCAGGTGCAATGCCCGCTTGGGAGGTTCTGTCAGTATAAACTTGTTTTGAAAAGTGAAGCTGGCAGGGAAAGTCCGCTCGTTAGAGAAATCGCTGTTGCCAGTACTGTCCCAAATTTGGCCCCGAAGGTTGAGTCGGTCGGCGTTAGTCGAGTTGAGTCGCCCGGCAAAACCGGCGTGTTCAAAATCGATAATAAAACCACAGATGACAACGGCGACAAACTAATCTATAAAATAGAGTTTAGAAAGCTTGGAAGAACAGGCTGGATTGAACTTGAAGAAGAGCTTGAAGCGAACACCTTCGAATGGGACGGCAAAACCGTAGAAGATGGTCGCTACGAAATCAGAATAACTGCCAGCGATGAAAGAAGTAATAGCACAACGACCAAATTAACGGGCACAAGGATAAGTGAGCCGGTGGTGGTTGATAACACTGCACCTGCTATTACAGACTATTTTATCGAGAGCAGCGGCAAGACCGTAACGCTTAAGCTGAAGGTCTCGGATGAATTAAGTGTGATTGGTAAATTGGATTATACCGTTGACAGTAATGCCGAGTGGAAGGCCGCTGTGCCGGAAGATTTAGTTTATGATACTACGGACGAGCAGTTCTCCATCGTAGTGGAGCAATTAAGCACCGGTGAGCATGTAATTGCGATTAAACTTAGCGATGATGTTGGTAATACATTGTATAGAACTTTTGAGGTCAATGTGGGTCGTGATTAGTGGGTTGAGGGACGAAGCGCGAACCACGAGATATTAATATTGTGCGACATATCGAATTTGAAAAGATTGCTAAAACTGTCGAATCGCTTTGCATATCAGCTGCCTATGAACTTCCCGACGATGTTTTAGCCGCTCTCGAAAAGGCTGCAAAAGCCGAGTCCGCTCCGGGTGCGGCGAGAATACTGAATCAACTCATCGAAAATGCCCGCATTGCAAAGACTGAATCGATACCGCTGTGTCAGGATACCGGCCTTGTGGTAGTTTTTGTCGAACAGGGAACCGATGTTGCTGTTAAGCTGCCTGCCGACCAGACACAAGCAACGCTGTTTGATGCAATAAATTCCGGTGTTAAGGCGGCCTGCGAAAATGGGTACCTGCGAAAAAGTGTCGTTGCTGACCCTCTAAATCATCGCAAGAACACCGACTCAAACACACCTGCAGTAATTCATCACTCAATCATCCCAGGCGATAAGTTGAAAATAGCCGTTATGACTAAGGGCGGAGGCTGTGAGAATAAAAGCCAGTTTAAAATGTTCAAACCCACAGCGGATAGGGACCAGATAATTGACTGGGTTGTTGATGTTGCCAAACAGGCTGGTGCCGACGCCTGTCCGCCATTCGTTGTCGGCGTGGGAATTGGGGGTAATTTTGAATTAAGCTGTCTGCTGAGTAAAAAAGCGCTGCTGCGAGATTTAACATCAAAAAACGCTGATGATTTTTACGCAGAGCTTGAGGCGGATTTACTTTCGCGCATAAATGCGCTCGGCATCGGCCCACAGGGAATCGGCGGCAACACTACCGCTTTAGCTTGTTTAGTGGAGACCGCCCCCTGCCATATTGCTTCACTGCCTGTAGCCGTCAATATCGAATGCCACAGCCACCGACATAAACCGGCGGTTATTTAGTTGTCTTGGCTGAGAGGGCTTACAATTTTTGCATCTATAAACGCAAGAGATAGGTTTGCTATGGCAACATAGTCTTCCGGTCTTAGCTGTTGGGGACGACTGTGAGGGTCGATGTCACATCGCTCGAAGATTTCAGGCCAATGGTGAATTTCTGCGAGGTTCCCAGTGGCAAATTTTGTGCATGATTTTACCTTCTTACGGCGATGTTGCATAAAAAGATTTATTGTATCTCTAAGAAGCTCCATATTTTTAATCCAGCTGACCTTCTCTTTTTTGCGGACATAGCTTATCATTGCCGAATCAACCTTCGGTTGGGGCCAGAAGACCGTTGGCTTTAGAACCTTTATTGTTTTTACTTCTCCGGTTCCAGCTAAAAAAATGCTCAACGTGCCGTAATGTTTGCTGCCGGGCTCCGCCGTCATTCGGTCGGCAACTTCCTTCTGAACCGTGACATACATTGCATCTACTATTATCTTAGTCATAATCAGGTTTAACATCACGGGCGAGGCGACGTTATAAGGAAGGTTTGCAACTAAAAGCATCCTGCCGGAGTATTTTTTGCGGGCAAGCTTCAATGCGCTTGTTATGGTTGGATTGATGGTGTTTTTGTTTGTTAGGATATCGGTGTTGACAACCGCGACGTTTTTGGCTTCGGCAAGTTCTTTTTTAGCGATATTGGCGATTCGCTCATCCAGCTCGACGGCGAGGCAGTAACCGGCCTTCTCCGCTAAACCTTCAGTTAAAGAACCCGTGCCGCACCCAACTTCGAGCACAATATCGTCCTTGCTGATATCCACGAAATCTATGAGCAGTCGCATCAGATTCAGGTCAATGAGAAAGTGCTGACCAAGCCGTTTGCTTGGTTTGATGCCTGCCGATAATAGCAACTGCTGGATTTGCTGCTTAGTCTGCATTGGCTTGGATTTCTGCTTGTGCGAGTTGGAAGGCTTTTTTGGTTTTAGCCATTTGAATGGCTGTTTTTATCGCTGATTTAATGCTGGCTGGGTTGGCCAGATTCTTACCGGCGATATCGAAAGCCGTTCCGTGGGCGGGTGATGTTCTGATTATGGGTATGCCGATAGTAACATTGACAGCCTCCTCGAATGCGAGCAGTTTCACCGGTATCATCCCTTGGTCGTGGTACATTGCAACGACAGCGTCGAATTCACCGCGGGCCGCACGCAGAAACAATGTATCAGCTGGGAGAGGTCCCTCACAATTTATGCCTTGTTCTTGTGCTAACAGAATCGCCGGTGATATTATTCGCTGCTCCTCATCCCCGAATTGACCGTCCTCACCGGCATGCGGATTCAATGCAGAAACGCCAATCTTGGGGTTTTCGATGTCAAAATATTCCTTCAGCGTGGTATTGAGTAAGTCTATCGGTTCGAAAACACAGCCGATTGTGAACTTGTGCCGAACTTCAAAAAGTGCCTCGTGAATTGTTGCAAGGGCTATCTTTAACGCCCCTGCCAAAAACATCATGACCGCTCGTGGTGATTTGCACTTCTCAGCCAACATTTCAGTATGTCCGGGCCATTTGGCACCTGCCAACTTCCAGCTTGTTTTGCTGATTGGTGCTGTTACTACAGCATCGATTATCCCAACCTGGGCGGCATATATCGCATCGAGACAAAAACGTATTGACGCCTCACCGGCAACCTTGCTCGGACATTTTATCCAGGAAGGGACAGAACAATCATCGTAATCTGCTACAACGACTTTATGCGGATAGTCTCTGCTGATTTTTTCGTGCTGATGTCGGCCCCAGAACGGTTCAATCTCGGCTTTGTCGGCAGTGTAGCAAAGCTGCTCATTCATACCGAAAATGATAAACTTTGCGGCCCGGCGAATTTCAGGGTCAGCCAGAGCTTTTACAATAACCTCCGGCCCGATACCAGCGGCATCGCCCATCGTTACGCCTATCACCAGCTGCTCGCTTATCGAGTTTTTATCGCTGCTTTTGTTCATTTTTTTGTATCACCGGTTTCGTTTCAAAAACCCAGTTCTTTTAGTTTTTCTAACGTCAACTTTTCACCGGTCGGCAGAATCTTCTCAAGCTGTTTTTTTACTGTCTTGGTTATTATATCAATTTCTATATTTACTTTGTCGCCGATTTTTGCTGTACCGAGCGTCGTTTTCTCCAGAGTCTTCGGTATTACTGCTGCGCTAAAGCTTGTCTGGTTCATGTTCGCTATAGTCAATGAGATTCCATCGACAGCAACTGCGCCTTTGACTACTAATTGGTCGAGCAGTTCCGGGCTTACTGTAAATGTTATATCGGCGAATTGACTGGTTCTTTTAATTGCCTTTATTGTTGCGACGCCGTCAACGTGGCCCTGGACGATATGCCCGCCCAATCGCCCGTTAGCCCTTATGGCAAGTTCGACATTGACCGGCGATGCCGGCTTTAATTGACCAAGTGTTGACTTTGCAAGCGTTTCGCCGCTCACGTCAAAACCGGCAAGGTTGCCCTGTAATTTGGCAACCGTCAGGCAGGCACCGTTTATGGCGATGCTGTCTCCTATTTTGGTCTCTTCTGCCAGTTTGCCTAAGTCTATGGTCAGTTGCATCCCGCCAACGCCAGCCCGGGCCGATTTTACTTTGCAGGTTGTTTCTATTAGCCCTGTGAACATCCGAAATTTACTATTTAATATTGACTGTTTACAATTGATAAAATAGCAGCTATGGCTAAAATTCATTATAAATAGTCAATTATCAATAATCAATTATCAATTAGAAAGAGGCCTGGAGGCTTAATTGTGAACACGTTCTGGTTGAAGGTGGCCGGAATTGTGGTTGTCGTTGTTGGCTTGATAATTCTGGTAAGTGTCTTCTCGTCTTCTGAATCTGAGCCAAAAGCTAAACCGAAGACTGTTCATGATATGTGGCAAGAGGACGAGAAGAGGTTGCGTGCTGAGCCAACGGCTGAACCAGACGTACAAGCCGAGCAGGAGCATTTAACAAAAAAGCTCCCTGAGCCGGAAAAAAAAGTTGAGCCGGCAAAGCCTCAATTTACAGGGCTCTTGCCGGAACAGCGGGCAGGAGCCGACAGGCTGTTCGAGTGGGCTTTGGCGCAGCGAAAAATGGCCAGATTGCCGGGTATGACGATTACCAGTTATAAGAAAATGGTTGATGCCTGCCGAGAGATAATTCAGAAATTCCCGGGCAGCGAATTCGACTATAAAGCCCGGAGAATGCTTGCTGATATACCGCAAAGACATAGAAAAAGATACGATATAACTGAGGAAGAAATTGACCTTACAGGATTCTTTAAGTAAAAAACAAAACAATACATGGAGGTATATATGGGCACTTCCGTATCGACGGCTAATATACCCGTGATTGCAATAACTGCCGACTGCTTGCCGGAAGCGTGGGAGAAAGCTGTTTTAGCGGTCTGGGATAAGGGCCTTGATGTCAGGACCCAGTATGATAAGTCAGTGGACCCACCGAGCAAGGATGCAACAGTCATAGTTACCATCAATAATCCGCTCGGCGAGCCGCGGATTCATAAGAACTTCCCCGGAGGCCCTGCAGAGCTTGAAGCCTATCGCCAGGAGGTAGTTGATGGTATTCACGACCACTGGATAGACCCTGCTGCGGGTAAGTGGACCTATACCTATCATGAGCGATTAAGAGCATATTGTCCGGTTGAAAATATACGGGATGCTTATTCCCCAAAGCCGTTCAGTAAAGTCGACCAGATTCAGTATATTATCGACACTCTCGCCCAGTCGGGGCACAGTCGCAGAGCTCAGGCGATAACATGGATGCCTACCGCTGACCCAGGGACAGATGACCCGCCCTGCCTGCAGAGAATATGGTGTAGATTGGTAGCAAATGATGCCGGCAAACTGTCACTTAATATGAATACGCACTGGCGAAGCCGTGACCTTTACAAAGCTTGGTTTATGAACGTCTATGCGATTACCGACCTTCAAAGAATCATAGCTGAGAATATTTCTGAAAAGACAAGTAAACCTGTAACAGTGGGAAGGTATGTCGACATAAGTGATTCACTGCATATCTACGGCAGTTATTTTGATGAGGTAGCCAGAGAGGTAGAGAAGATGAGGCAAAGCCCGTTTACCGAACGGGCCTGGCAAAGTAATCACCAGGCTTTTGAAATGATGACGCTCGAGGCCAGAGAAAACCTCACAAAGGACCCCGACTGGTATGCAAAAGCCAGAAGCTGAGATTCGATTTTTATCTTAGACCGGTTGTACCTGATAATTTATTAGATACGAGTTTTATCGGGCTGTTATAAAAAGTAAAAAAGTGGGTATCTCGATTTGCATCTTTGCCGTTTTTGTATTAAACTTTACATAAGGTTGGGCGAATAAAGCGGGCAGGGCCAGCTTGATTTTTCCTAAGCCTGGCAGCCAATCTTTTAAAGATATCAAGCCTAACTACATATTCCTGCCTTGGGGGGGAAGTTGGTAAATATCACCACAGGGCAGGAGTGATACTAAAACCTTTGCGTTATGCATAAGGTTTTAAGTAACCCTATGGGGGGGCCATATAAGTTTCTTTCCGAGTTGGGGCCCCTGTACTTTCGGTGCAGGGGCCTTTTTATTTACAAAAAATTCATCGGTAAAAAAGGCTGTGAGTTTTTTTAAGCTTTTTTCTTTACTGTTTATCCCGCCTTGGATTGGAAACGACCAAAATAAAATTTAACAGCCTTCTGTTCAGCGAAATTATAGAATTCAGTAAGTTTTTTTTTGACATACTATATGTTGGGCTTAGAATATAACAAAAGTCGAAATGTAGATTGTTTTTTGACGGTTTTTCAAAATAATTTTCATAGATAGGCGGCCCTGACTTGTGAGGTGTCCCTTTTGCAAGGAAGATAGGGATAGGGTTATTGATTCGCGTTCGAGCGATGCCGGCAGAGTAATCCGACGCAGGCGCCAATGCTTGGCCTGCAAAAAGCGTTTTACAACCTATGAAAAGATAGGTGAAAGCTTTAAGCTTTATGTGGTGAAAAAGGACAGCTCTCGGATTCCTTTCAACAGAGATAAAATCATTGCAGGCCTGCAGAAGGCCTGTTATAAAAGACCTATCTCGGCCGAACAGATTCAGCAGGTAGCTGATAAGGTCGAAGAGGATATATTCAGGAACTTCGATAAGGAGGTTTCATCGGCTTTCATCGGAGAAAGTGTGATGAAGCACCTTCGTTCGATCGATAAGGTTGCTTATATTCGCTTTGCAAGTGTCTATCGTGACTTCCAGGATGCAGGCGAGCTAATTGAAGAAGTCAGTGAAGTTATCAGCCGGCCCGCCGATACTGGTCAGCCTAAGCTCTTTGACGCTTGATAGATAAAACAGCTGTTGCCGGCTGTGTTGCTAAAAGGCCAAACCTTTTGGAGAAGCAAGGATGTGAAGAAAGAGGGGACGGATGCAGCTAAAAGTCATCAAGGCGGATGGTAGTGTTGAAGAATATTTGCACACCAAAGTCATTGGCACTATCAGTTGTGTTCTTGCCGAGGTCGGTCAAGCAGATACACGCATTGCTGAACAGCTCGCGGAGGTGGTAACGTATTTCCTTTATCACAAACAAAAGCGGCGCAGGGTAACAAGCAGCGAGATATTCTCCGTTATCGAAGCGGTTTTGGCGGCTACGAAGTATGAAGAGGCAGCAATTGCGCTCAGTGAACATCACTTCGGGCGCCGGCTTAAGCGCTCCCGAACCGAGGTTGTTTCGATTGACATTCAAGAGCTTAGTGATGCTCAGATACTATTTGAACCCGAACAGTCAGCCGGCAGGTCTCGCTGGGACAAGTCAAGAATAGTCGCCGACCTTGTCACAAAGCACAGTGTTAGTCGCCAAACCGCACGGACGATTGCTTCAATGGTTGAGGAAAAGGTATTTAATATGGGGATTACTTTAGTGCCGGCCAGCCTGATAAAGCAGCTTGTTGTCGGTGATGCCGTTGCGGTCCTGCGAGCCGAACGCCACCTCCAAACTGTTTAGCTTCTAAAAAATACCTTTACTATTCAACAATATCTTTGTGCGAGTGAGGATTTTTTCGGCTGGTTCGTCCGGCTCAATATCGAGCCAGTTGACATGGTTAAAGGTCTTAAACCATGTCCTTTGGTTCTTTGCTAACCGCCGGGTGTTCTTCTTTATCAGTTCTATGGCATCTTCCAGGCTCACCTTCCCGTTTAGATAGGCAATTATCTCAGCGTAGCCGATGGCACATCGGGCTTGTTTACTTAAGGGTTTGTCTTCGGCCTGCAGTGATTTGACCTCGTCAACGAGACCTGCAGCAATCATCTTCTTTACCCGCTTGTTGATTCGTTTATTTTCAACGCTTTTTTCTCTCCTCAGGCCGATTATAGTCCAGTTGTGTTTTGTTTTTTGCTCATCCCATTGATGCTGCAGGCTTGAGATGGCTTTACCTGTGATTTTGTAAATCTCCAGCGCCCGGATTATACGTTTGGAATCGTTTGGACTGATGTGCTCAGCTGCAACAGGGTCGATTTTCGCCAATTCCTTATGAAGTTGTTCCAGCCCTTTATCTTTAGCTTTTGATTTCAATTCGGCACGTATTTGTTCATTTGCGCCAGGTCCTTCGAATAAGCCGTACAGAAGGGCTTTTATATACAGGGCGGTTCCGCCAACTGCGATTATTTTCTTTTTGCGCCTATTTATCTGCTCAATTGCCTCGTTAGCCATCTCAAGAAAGGCCCCAACGCTGAAAGACTCGCTCGGCTCAACCACGTCGATTAGGTGATAATTTATCCGCTCGCGGGCCTGTTTGGGTGGTTTGGTTGTGCCGATATCCATTCGCCGATAGACTTTCATCGAGTCGATACTGATTATTTCAGCATCATTTAGCTTGGCTAAATCAAAGGCCAACACACCTTTCCCTGATGCAGTTACCCCGACTATCAATAACCTGTTCGTATTCATAATTTGCTGTGAACACACGCAAAACTATATATAATATACATCTTAGGTAAAAAACGCAAAATTCTGTTAACAATGTATCTTAGCTACTGAGCAGCGAACAGACGCGATACGCAACACAATATGGGATTGAGAGCTTTATATGGCGAAAACAAAAGCTGGTAATTTAGATTTCGATACTCAGTTACGCAAGAAGGCGCAGTTCGTCAATTATATCCTCCAAAAGCTTCTGACTGAGCAGACCGGGATAAGTGATGATTTAAAAGAAGCCCTTTGGTATACCCTTACAGGGCCGGGTAAACGCATCCGTTCGATGTTGGTCCTCTGGTGCTGCGAACTTGTTAGCGGCCGAGTTTGTGGCAACGCTGAAATCGCAGCAGCAGCAATTGAAATGGTGCATACCTATTCGCTTGTGCACGACGATTTGCCGGCGATGGATAACGATGACATTCGGCGTGGCCGGCCGACCTGCCATAAGACCTATGGTGAGGCTACAGCAATCCTAACAGGCGATGCTCTTTTAACTCTTGCCTTTGATATTCTGGCAAAGCAGATTGACAAGCCGACTGTTGCGGTTAGGCTGATTGGAGAACTGGCAAAGGCAGCCGGGCCTGCTGGTATGATTTCAGGCCAAATGGCAGACCTTAAGGCCGAAAACAGCCGGGCCGGCGAGCAGCTTCTCGAATATATCCATACCAACAAAACTGCCAAGATATTCCGATGTGCCGCTGCGATGGGCGCTATCTGCGGCGGCGCAAAGAAAAGGGAGTTTAACTGTCTTTGTGAATATGGTTTAAAGCTCGGGCTCGGCTTTCAGATTGCTGATGATATCCTTGATGTCTGTGCTTCCAGCGAACAGTTGGGCAAGACCGCAGGCAAAGATGCTAAAGCCGGAAAGGTTACCTATCCTGCAGTTATCGGTTTAGAGAAATCAAAACAGCTGGCACAAAACCTGGCCGATGAGGCCGTAGCTGCCTTGAAACCGTTTGGGAAAAAAGCTCGTATACTTAAACAGCTGGCTATAGCTATGCTAAAAAGAAACAACTAATTGGAAGAATTTTTTAATGGGTCAATTATTGGAACAAATAGACAGCCCCGATGATTTGAAAAAGTTATCTGTGGACCAGCTTAAGGTGTTGGCCGATGATATACGCCGGCTTATTCTCGGCTCGGTCAGTAAGTCCGGCGGGCATCTGGCCAGTAACCTCGGCGTGGTAGAGCTGACGCTGGCGCTGCACTATGTCTTCGATTTCAAAACCGACAAGCTTCTTTGGGATGTTGGTCATCAATGTTACGCGCACAAAATCATCACCGGAAGGAAAGATGCATTCGGGCACCTTCGGCAGTCTAACGGGATAAGCGGCTTTCCCAATCCGGATGAGAGCGTCTACGACCAGTTCGCTGTTGGACACGCCGGCACCTCGATAGCAACAGCGATTGGTATAGCCCTCGGGCAGATGCAAACCAAAAAAAATGATAAGATTGTCGCTTTGGTTGGAGATGCCAGCATTGTAAATGGGCTTTCTTTTGAAGCCCTGAATAATCTCGGTTTGGTCAAAAGGCAATTACTTATCGTGCTCAACGACAACTCAATGGCAATCGATGCTACCCAGGGAGCGGTTGCGAAATACTTCTCCAAAGTCCGCTTAAGCCAGACCTACGAGGATTTGCGCAGGACCACCAGAAATATCCTCGAGCATATGCCTGTTTTTGGCAAGACTGTCGAGGACGCAATTGAGAGAATCAAGAAGAGTATTCGTATGGTTCTGCCCGCCAGTCAAATGTTTGAGAGCTTGAATATTCCGTATTTTGGACCTGTTGATGGCCATGATATTGAATCGCTTATACAATTGTTCGAGGCTTTGTCACATATGAATCATCCCGGGATTTTGCATGTTTACACAAAGAAAGGACAGGGCTTCAGACCCGCTGGTGTACAACCCAGTAAATTTCATTCGACAGGGCCGTTCAAAATGAATGGGGACATCATCGATGCCGATTCTGCTACATCTCGGCGCAGCTTTACCAGTGTATTGAGTGAACATCTGGTGAAACTGGCTTCAAAAGATGATAAAATTGTCGCTATAACCTCGGCGATGTGCGACGGCACGGGGCTGGCTGAGTTTAGAGAAAAATTCGCCGACAGGTTCTACGATGTGGGTATTGCCGAAAGTGTGGCGGTGGATATTGCAGCCGGCCTTGCAAAGACCGGCGCCAAACCGGTGGTCTGTATCTATTCAACTTTTTTGCAGCGAAGTTTCGACCAGATATTTCAGGAGGTGGCATTACAGAACCTGCCCGTTGTCTTTTGTATTGACCGGGCTGGCCTCGTCGGCTCGGATGGCCCGACTCATCATGGACTGATGGATATCGGTTTTTTGCGAGTGTTGCCGAATATGGTCCTGACTGCTCCGGCGGATGAGGTTGAATTGAAATTGGCCCTCGAATTTGCCCTCGCTGAAAATAAACCGGTATGTTTGAGGTATCCGAGAGAATTTCTTCCTTCGGACCGGTTTGACAGAAGCGCCTGTGCCGAACCGTTTGAGCTCGGAAAGAGCGTTGTTGTAAAACAAAGCCCCAATTCCAATGTTACGATTGTCGCTTACGGCAACGTGCTTACCGAGGCCCTCGAGGCAGCTCAGTTGCTTGAGCAGGATGGGATTGCAGTTGATGTGATAAATGCCAGGTTCGCTGCTCCTGTTGACCAGAAAATTATTTCTTTGTTGCCGAAAGGCAAAAGTATAATAACGGTAGAGGACCACCGTACTGCCTGTGGATTTGGTTCGGCCGTGCTCGAATTGGCAGCGGTAACAATGGCAGATAACGGATATGATAAACGCTACAAGCTGAACGCTATACATATACTTGGTATGCCGAGGGGATTCATAAGACACGATTCCCGCAGAACCCAGCTTATCAAGGCCGGGGTAAATGCCGACAAAATAGCGCGAACGGCAAAAGAAATACTGGCTGGACTGAAAAAACGCAAAAGAAAGAAAGTGATTTGAGATGGCCGGAAGCAATTTACCGAGATTGATAATTTTCGGCGACCCGAAAAAGGGACATGTTGCTGATGTAATCAAGGACTTTAACGACTTTATAAAAGGCAAAGCCGAGGTCGTTGCAACCTGCTTACTTGATGATTCCACGATGCCTGAGGCTTTGGAAAATTGTGATTATGCAGTTGTTTTTGGCGGTGATGGAAGCATCATTTCAGCAGCAAGAAGTTTAAGCAGCAACAGTGTGCCGGTTATTGGCGTTAACCTTGGCAAGCTTGGCTACTTGGCGGAATTCAGCGTCGCCGAGCTTAAGAAAGCTTTTGATGATATAGTTTCTGGAAAAGCTGTCATCGAAAAGAGGATGATGCTGGGCTGCAGAATTCTCAGCGGGCCAAAAGAAAAATTCCGCTCGGCAGCTATCAACGATATTTTTATCACAGCTGGGCCGCCCTTCAGGGTGATTGAACTGAAGATATTGGTGGATGGCCAGCCGCTTACCAGTTGTGTCAGTGACGGCCTTATAATTGCTACCCCCACCGGTTCGACAGCTTATAATCTTTCCGCCGGTGGGCCCATTCTTTCACCAAGGATTGAGGCAATGGTTATCACGCCGATTTGTCCCCATTCGCTCAGCTTTAGGTCCATCGTTATTAATGCCGAAAGCACCGTTGAAGTTTTTGGTATTCGTGTCAATGAGGGCACTACTGTTTCAATTGACGGGCAGATTTCGCACAGTTTGTCGATTGACGATGTGGTCAGGGTTGAAAAGTATCAGGACGATTTTTTGCTCGTAAATAACCCAATCAGAACAGAGTGGGACACATTAGCCAGTAAACTAAGCTGGGCGGAAAAGCCGAAATATAAGAGTGACCCAATACGATAAACGGCAAATAATGGAGCGTCAGTGCTTTAAAAGAATTGATTGAACATGCTTCTGAATAGATGGTATTAAATATTATGAAAGACCACCTTTTTATTGCCATTTCAGTGCTGTTTTTTGTCGCTCTGTCGGGTATCGGCTGGGCAATTGGCGACCCTGTTGGTCCTGCGACTGTTCCGCCGAGCAGCATGCGCCCGGGTCTGATTCGCAGCCCCAACCCTATTGATACCAGCACCAATCTGATAATTACCGGCAATGTCCGTGGTGGCAGGCACTTCCGGGGCGTAGTGCCGTATCATGCACCTTCGAGTTTCGGTGGGACACTTGGCTCATCCACGCTTGATTCTTTCATAAGATATTCAGCCGGCTCAGACGATTTCGGCCAATTTTCCGGCAAAGCCAGGCCATATTATTCGCCCACCGGGACAGTAACCCTTACGATGCCCGGCCATCCCGGTGTGGTTAGGCCACCCACTATATCGCTTGGGGCTCATGCTGAAGCCCCTGATGCTGTCGGAGCTTTATCATCTCTTCCAGACAGACAGGTTCTATCAGGCACTGAGGCTACACTAACTTTTCGGAGGCTTAGGCCTTTGGCGATGACGCTGAATGAGCTCGAGCGGGTGATTTCGTCCGACGTTGACATATCAGAGCAAAGGTTAACCGCCCAGCGGCGATTTTGGATGGAGAAATTAAAGCAGGAACTGGAACAGGAAGAAGAAACTGCTCAACGTGAGAAGGACTTACCCGGCCGGCAGACACGAAAGGTGGATAAGAATGTGCTTCAACCGTTTGAGCTGGAGGTGCTGGCAGAGCAAAAGCTTCAGGAGAAACGGCTTGATGTTTATGAGCAGATGAGGCAGCGTATTTACGAATTGCAAAAAAGTCTGGAAGAATTACCTGCTGTAAAGCAGGCTGAAGAAACGCTTGAAGAACGCAGGAAAACGACTGAGCAGGAACCCCGGGAAGATTTGCGAGGGGAAACCTCAATGGTGGATGAACTTTCAGGTCTTGATTTAGCTACCAGAGCCAAAACCATTTTGGGCCCTTATAAGAGCTTTGCTGCTTTTTCAAAAGACAAATTCAATCAAAATATGCGGGCTGCAGAAGAATATCTCAAGCAGGGTAAATACTATAGGGCTGCGGATACCTATAGTTTGGCGTTAATATATAAGCCGCACGACCCTCTTGCTTATGCAGCCAAAAGCCTTGCACTATTTACCGCCGGTGAATATATAAGTAGCGCCTTGTTTCTTTCCCGGGCTTTGGAAATTTTCCCTGAGTACGCCCTGTTTGATATTGACATCGTGGCTATGGTAGGTGACAGGGACATACTCGAGACCCGTGTGGTTGAGGCTGAACAATTGCTCCAAAGAAGTGATGCTTTTGAATTACATTTCATACTTGCCTATATCTATTACCGAATGGGAAGGCTCGAACGAGCTAAAGAATCAATAAATGCCGCTTACGAAAAGATGCCGGAGGTGCCCACGGTAATCGCGCTTAAAAAAGCCATCGAGGATAGCATATAGCATATGACAGATAGCGGACAGGAAAAGTGAAAAGGAAAGACTATGTTTTGTTTGCTGTCTGCTTTTTTATACCCTATCGATGATAAGAGTTAATACACCATTAGAGAATACCAGTTTTACAACAGCACACAAAATGAAGGCTTTGGATATCCGCGAGATTCTGGCCCCGACAGGCCCTATTGCACAGAAGCTTTCCGGTTTTGAGAAGCGACCTCAGCAGGTGCAGATGGCCTGTGCAATTAAAGAGGCATTTGCGGATGGCTGCCATTTGGTTGCAGAGGCCGGCACCGGTATCGGGAAAAGCTTCGCATATCTTATCCCGGTTATAGAGCTTCTCTGTAAGGCCGCTGGAAAGGTACTTGTCAGCACCTTCACCATCACTCTGCAGGAACAGTTAATCAACAAGGACATTCCTTTTTTGGCTGATTGTTTGCCGGCTGGCTTCACAGCCGTCTTGGCAAAAGGCAGGGGAAATTACCTCTGCAAGCGACGGCTCGAATTTGTACTGCGCAGACAAGCAGGATTGTTCGATGCAGCCGCCTCAGAGCTTGAGGCAGTAAAGAACTGGGCCAGCCAAACAAAGGACGGTTCACTGAGCTGTCTCACCTTTGTGCCAAAGAGCAATGTCTGGGATGCGGTCAGGAGCGAGCACGGCAACTGTCGAGGCAGGAAATGCCCTCACTTCGGCGATTGTTTCTACTGGCGGGCAAGAAGGCGGCTTGAATGTGCTGATATTATTGTGGCCAATCACGCCCTGTTGTTTAGCGACCTTGTGCTCAAAGCTCACGGCGCATCGGTCCTGCCGGATTATCGATATGTTGTTGTCGATGAGGCGCACAATATTGAGCATGTGGCGGAAGAGCATTTCGGTATAAACATAAGCAATTACACAGTCAAATTCCTCCTCGACGGTCTTTACAACCCGCGGGCGCACAAGGGACTTTTGGTATATATGGATGCAGTTAGGGCCATCGATATGGTTAGCCGGGCCGCTGCCGGGGCAAATGCCTTCTTTAAGCAGGTTCGACACTGGTACGGACAGGCTAAGGATGAAACCAACGGCAGGTGCTATAGAAATTTTGTCGATGACAAAATCAGCGGCCACTTGAAGAACTTGCGGGCAGAATTGGCAAAGCTTGCAAAAAGAGCTGAGGACATTGATGAAAGATTCGAGCTCGTCCGGTTCGTCGACCGTTGTACTGCACTGGTGGAGGATTTGAATGACTTTTTGCTGCAGCAAAGGCCTGATTATGTTTACTGGGTTGAGCAAGCTGTTGCCGCCAGGGCCGCTATCCGACTAAGGAGCGCGCCGCTGAATGTCGGGCCGGATGTTAAAAAGTGTCTGTTTGATATATATGGCTCTGTTATACTAACCAGCGCTACTTTGAGCAGCGGCTCTGCCGACGACAAAGAAGGATTTGATTTCTTTACCGGCCGAATTGGCTTGCACGATTTTAGGTCAGTTAAGCTTGGTTCGCCCTTCGATTACCAAAAGCAGGTTACTGTTTATATCGAGAAGCACCTGCCCGACCCTAACGAACCGGCCTTTCTTGAACCTGCGGCTAAAGCCGTTAAAAAGTACGTACTCCAGACTGCCGGCAGGGCATTTGTCCTTTTTACCAGCTATGAGATGCTTGATATCCTTGCACAATCGCTGGCGGAATGGTTTATCGAAAACGAGATTGAGTTGTTACAACAAGGCGCAGGACTTGATAGAACCGTTTTGTTGGAGCGTTTTAAGACCGAGCGTAATTGTGTTTTGTTCGGCACGGATAGTTTTTGGCAGGGTGTTGATGTGCCCGGCGAAGCACTTAGCAATGTGATTATTGTGCGTTTGCCTTTTGCCGTACCTGACCAGCCGTTAATTGCAGGACGCCTCGAGCAGATAAGACAGCAGGGTGGAAATCCTTTCTACGACTATCAGTTGCCCTCTGCGATTCTCAAGTTCAAACAGGGCTTTGGCCGGCTGATTCGAAGTAAGACCGATACCGGCATCGTAGTTGTCCTCGATAGCAGAGTACTCAGCAAATCCTATGGGCAAAAATTCCTCACTGCCATACCAAATTGCAGGATAAAGGTCGTCTCTGAAGCTAAGCTTTAGAAATTTTTTGAGGTGAAATATGCAAATAAAGTTGAAGTTTCTTGGTGCAGCGCAGAATGTCACTGGTTCTCGACATCTCCTGCAGGCTAATGGTACCAGCCTTCTCGTAGATTGCGGCCTTTACCAGGAACGACAATTCAGAGAAAGAAACTGGGATCCCTTTCCTGTGCCGCCCAGCGGCATAAACGCTGTCCTTCTAACTCATGCTCATCTTGACCATTGCGGGTTGTTGCCGAAGCTGGTTAAGGAGGGTTTCGCTGGCAGGATATACTGCAATGCTGCTACCGCGGAGATTGCAAAAATCATCTTGTTGGATTCAGCTAAGATACAGGAAGAAGATGCTGAGCATAAGCGCAAAAGGCACGAACGTGAAGGCAAAAAAGGCCCCTACCCGGAGCTTCCACTTTATACTACAACTGATGCAGAGGCCTGTTTCCCCCTTTTCTCACCTATTCCATATAGGCAAGCTATAGCTCTTGGCGATGGGTTGGAGACGACTTTTTATGATGCAGGTCATGTTCTCGGCTCTTCGATTATAAGGGTAAAAGTACGCTGGAACGGCCAGGAGAGAATTATTTTATTCTCAGGTGACATCGGAAGACCCGACAGGCCTATCGTATGCGACCCAACCGTTTTTGATAAAGCTGACTATGTTTTCATTGAGGCTACTTACGGTGATAGAGTCCATAAGGACACCGAAGATGTAAAGAAGGGGATTGCTGACGTAATAAACTCTACGATAAAAGCCGGTGGTAATATTATCGTCCCGAGTTTTGCGCTCGAACGCTCACAGGAGGTTTTATACTACGTAAATGAATTGCTGCTTGAGAAAAAAATACCGCAGCTGAGGATTTTTTTAGATAGTCCTATGGCTTCGAGGATTACTGAGGTTTTTCAACATCATCCTGAGCTGTTTGACGAAAAGATGACAGAGTTTGTAAAGCGACACAAATCGCTCTTTGACCTGCCGGGATTGGAAATGGCTGGGACGGCCAATGAGTCGAAGGCAATTAACGATGTAAAAGGTACCGCGATGGTCATAGCGGGCTCCGGTATGTGCACCGGCGGCAGAGTAAAGTATCATTTGGTCAACAATATCGCTCGGCCTGAAAACACGATAATGTTTGTGGGATATCAGGCAGTCGGTACGCTCGGAAGACAAATCGTCGATGGCGCCAAAAAAGTGCGAATACTCGGT